>JADJAA010000002.1 GCA_016704485.1 Flavobacteriales bacterium
TTATTGAAAGATTGAAAGCCAATGACAGCGGCAGCAATATCAACTACCATTGTGCCTTGTTCGAGGATTTCGATCATGGAACGGTTGGGCGTACCTACGATTTTCTTTCATGCAATTATATCATGGAGCATGTTTACGATACATCCTCGATCCTGGCCAATATTAAGAGCATGATGCATGACAAGAGCTTACTGTTCATTACGGTCCCGAACTCCTTGGCATTGTCGCGTAGGTTGGCATTGGAAATGGGTCTGGTCTCATCATTGTCCGCATTGACGGAGAATGACCACAAACACGGTCACAGAAGGACTTACACAGCAGATTCGTTAAGGAGTGAGGTAAAGGAGGCAGGGTTCAAGGTCGTTAAAGAGCAAGGCATAGTAATGAAGCATCCTTGCCGATTTTCAGCTTAACGGGCTATTGAAGTCCAATGTGCTTAAAAAGGAGCACATCATTGGGCTTCAAGGATTGGCGGAGAAGGGTGAGAATGTCACCTACAGCGATTCTATATTTCTTGTTCTGCAAAAGGGCGGGAATTGAAAGCGTCGCTGCGTAATGCACTTGGGCAATGATCATAGGTCAGTGACGCGACAACATAGAATGCTTATCGGACAGGTTACAGAGCGATGGAATATCATTAAGCTCACAGCCTCGCTCCACTGATTATCTCAACAGTGAATTGCCCTTGATGAATAAGTCCTTGAATCTTCCCATGGTCAGCGTGATCATGCCCACTTACCAGCATGTTAAGTTCATTGAATCGAGTATAAATAGCATACTCGCTCAACGAACACAATTCACATATGAATTGCTTGTCGGAGAAGATGAAAGCACTGATGGTACAAGAGAAATTTGCCAACGTTTAGCGGCAGAGCACCCGGGCCATATTCGGCTATTCCTGCAGGAACGTAAGGATGTTATTCATATACAGGGCAAACCTACCGGCCGTGCAAACCTACTGTCATTACTAGCGAACGCTAGGGTAAGTACATAGCGCTTTGTGAAGGAGATGATTACTGGACGGATCCTTTGAAACTTCAAAAACAGGTTGATTTCTTAGAAGCCAACCCTGACTATGCGATCTGCTTTCACCCGGCGATGCTTGACCGGAACGGCGAGCTGATCTCTGATTCGATAACAGAACCCAGGTTCGATCGTGTCACAGAGCGGCCTATTAGTATCAGTTCATTATTGGAACACGGGAATATCATGCATACGAATACCGTGGTGTTCAGGAATGGTCAACGCCCGTATCCGGTAGAATTCATGTCCGCAGCCATCGGCGATTATATGCTTCATGTTGTAAACGCTTCGAACGGTTACATCCATCGTTTGGATGATGTGATGTCGGTTTATCGTGTTGGGGTCGGGATCTTTTCCACGAAGTCTGAAATGGACACACATCATGCAATTGTGGTCAATCAAGCTCATGTATTGTCATTGCTTACAAAAGAGGAGCACAGAAAGATCGCTTTGGCCAAGTTTGAACGTTCGTTGAACACCTACATCAAGGTCATTGAGAAGTACGCGATCGAGGATGCAAATTTGCTCAAGCGAAAAAGTGGCCGTGACTTGTTAAGACTTCTATTCAAGAAGATCACATCCAAAAAATGAATATTACAGGTCGGTTCATTCGGAGCGAATGCTAATTCTGATCGGGATCAAATGGATGTAGGATTGATCATTTAATGATCGCTACCTAATTGGATGTAATGCTATGATTCCTTCCCATTGGTTTGCATCGAGGCCGATATGTTGGACACACTGGTGATCTGTTTCAAGGGAGCCACCGGCATTGCCGAGGTGCTGATGTAGGCTTCAAGGTAGTTCGCCCGTTCATAACTGGAGGTAACGCTCTTTTGGCCCTGTGGTGTTAAGAAGTGCGTTGGCCTGTCAAGGGCTACATTCAACACACTTGGCCATAAGGAAGAGCAAATTTTCGGTATACCGGATTGTTGTGATACTCTAGCAACATGAAGCGGGACGCAAAGCGGCCGTTATATGCCGTGAGCGTTCCGTAGGCTGATGGTCGGTTGTAAGCCTACAAAAACAGTCCAGGATCGATCAGAAGCATCTAATTTACTTGACAACACTGGTTCTTTGATAATAGGAAGTATACTTTTGTGCCCCTCTTTTTAAGCGCGATACGGCGCAATTCTTAGGGTTGTTAGTGAAGTTACAAGGCGAAGTTCAGTGTTATGAAACAACTAGAGTCCGAGTCCATCGAGATCATCCGTGAAGCAGTAGCCACGGCGCGCAACCCGGTCATGATGTATTCCGTGGGCAAGGATTCATCGGTAATGCTGCATTTGGCGCGTAAGGCGTTCTATCCTGCGCCGCCTCCATTCCCGTTGTTGCACGTAGATACAGGCTGGAAGTTCAAGTCCATGTATACGCACCGGGAGCGCATGGTCAAAGAAAGCGGTATGAAGCTCATCTCACATACCAACCCGGAAGGGAAGGCCGACGGAGTTGGCCCGTTCACACATGGGAGTAGTTACCACACCGATGTTATGAAGACCCAAGGCCTCAAGCAGGCTTTGGACATGCATAAATTCGATGTGGTCTTTGGTGGTGCGCGGCGTGATGAGGAAAAGAGCAGAGCCAAAGAACGAGTCTTTTCCTTCCGCAGTGCGGGTCACCGTTGGGATCCAAAAGCCCAGCGTCCGGAATTATGGAACCTATACAATACGCGGATACAGCCCAATGAATCGATCCGAGTGTTCCCGATCAGCAATTGGACCGAACAGGATATTTGGAACTACATCCTGCAAGAGAACATACCCATCGTTCCCCTGTATTTGGCAGCAGACCGGCCAGTTGTTGCACGGGATGGTCAATGGATCATGGTTGATGATGATCGTTTCCCGTTCAAGGAAGGAGAAAAGGCAGTGATCAAGCGAGTTCGGTTCCGGACGTTGGGGTGCTGGCCGCTAACAGCAGCGGTAGAGTCGGATGCCGATACCTTGGAAGCCGTGATCGCCGAGACGCTGAATGCCCGTAGCTCGGAACGGCAGGGTAGAATGATCGATGTGGACGAACCCGGTTCCATGGAGCGCAAGAAACAAGAGGGGTATTTCTGATGGAAAAGGCACACGAAAAGGATGTCCTCGAGTTCGTAAGAGAACAGGCGAACAAGGAAACGTTGCGCTTCATCACATGCGGAAGTGTGGATGATGGTAAGAGCACATTGATCGGGAGGTTACTCTACGAAAGCAAGAATATTTTTGACGATCAACTACAATCGCTCGAGAGCGATTCTCGCCGATACGGAACCCAAGGTGAGAAGATGGACATGGCGTTACTTGTGGACGGTTTACAGGCCGAGCGCGAGCAAGGAATTACGATCGATGTAGCCTATCGGTTCTTTGCCACGGAAAAGCGGCGGTTCATTGTAGCGGATACACCCGGACATGAACAGTACACGCGCAACATGGCCACCGGCGCATCCACTGCGGATGTTGCTGTGATCCTGATCGACGCGCGCAAAGGTGTCCTCGTACAGACCCGGCGCCATAGCCGTATTGCGGCCATGATGGGCATCAAGCATGTCGTGCTTGCCGTTGATAAAATGGATCTGGTGGAGTTCAATCAGAACGCCTTCGATGGAATAGTTGCGGACTACAAGGCATTTGCCAAGGATCTGGGTTTCGATGGAATGCAGGCCATTCCGCTCTCTGGCCTGGATGGTGATAATGTGGTAGAGCGCACGGAGCGTCTTTCGTGGTACGACGGACCGAGCTTGATCGGTTATTTGGAAACAGTGGATGCCAAGCGATCAGCAGAGCGTGAAGCATTCCGGATGCCGGTGCAATATGTGAACAGACCGAATTTGGATTTTCGCGGGTTCAGTGGCCGGATCGCCGAAGGAACGGTTCGGCCTGGTAATAAGGTCCGGGTTTTACCCTCTGGTGTGCGAGCATCTGTGAAAGCGGTCCATGTCGGCTTCGATGAAGTTGAAATGGCAGATCTTCAGACCTCGGTGACCATTACGTTGAATGAGGAGGTTGATGCAAGTAGGGGCGATGTACTTGTTGCTGATGAGGCACCCGCTGAAGTTGCCGATCAGTTCGAAGCACGGTTGTTGTGGATGGGTGAACATGCAATGTCACCCGGACGGCAGTATCTAATGAAGCAAGCGTGCAGGGAGGTGACTGCGACCATAACCGGCATCAAGTACCGTGAGGACGTAAATACGGGCGGGCATTTGGCAGCAAAAACGCTGGAGCTCAACGAGATCGCAACGGTAGATATTTCAACAAGCAGCCCACTCGTTTTCGAACCGTATGGAACCAATAGGATCCTGGGTAGTTTTATCCTGATCGACAAGCTCACCTTCGAGACCGTTGGAGCCGGAATGATCGATTTCGCCTTGCGAAGGGCGAGCAATATTCATTGGCAGGCGTTGGAACTGGACCGTGCGGCACGTGCCGGTATCAAACACCAGAAGCCTCGCTGTATCTGGTTCACTGGGCTTTCCGGTTCAGGAAAATCCACAATCGCAGACCTCTTGGAAAAGCGCCTTCATGCCGAAGGCAAACACACCTATATTTTGGATGGTGACAATGTGCGCCACGGGTTGAACCTGATCTTGGATTTACGGAGGCGGGATCGCGTAGAGAACGTGCGCCGCGTTGCGGAAGTGGCCAGGTTGATGGTCGATGCTGGTTTGATCGTGCTGGTGAGTTTTATTTCACCCTATCGTAATGAACGCCGCATGGCAAGGGACCTGTTCGCGGAAGGAGAATTCGTCGAAGTGTTCGTGGATACACCGTTGGAGGAGTGCGAGCGCCGCGATGTAAAGGGATTATATGCAAAGGCACGCCGAGGGGAGTTGAAGAATTTTACAGGAGTCGATAGTGATTACGAGCCGCCTCTCGCCCCGGAGGTACATCTGCATACCATGCGCACGGAACTGGTAGACTGTGTAACGAACGTGATCCAGACGTTGTCATAATGTTCTTGGATTGGCGGTTGATCATTGCTGGTGCAACGGTAGGTCTTCTTGTTGGCCTTACCGGTGTTGGCGGTGGTGCCCTGATGACCCCGATCTTGTTGCTCGTATTCGGGATGGCACCTATGGCAGCTGTTGGCACTGATCTGTGGTTTGCAGCGATCACTAAGTTGTTCGCCACACCTGTACATCAACGTCATGGCTTGATCGATTGGCAAGTCGTGAAACGATTATGGACCGGGTCGTTGACAGCTTCCACATTAAGCTTGATCTGGTTGCGTTACCATCCGATCGATAGCTCATCCATGAATACATTAAAAGGAGCAGTGGCCATTACGGTAATGGTCACCGCCATAGCCATGCTTTTTCAAAAACAACTGCACGGGATAGGGCGCAGCCAAAGGACCACTGAAGGCGTGAAATTCAAATCAGTGCAAGGTCCGCTCACCGTTGCAGCAGGAGCATTTCTGGGGATCCTTGTAACCTTCACATCCGTTGGGGCAGGCGCACTGGGCGCGGTGTTCCTGGTCTACCTCTATCCACTTCGCTTAACTCCCCCTCGCTTGATCGCTACGGACATCGTGCATGCGATCCCCTTAGCCATATTTGCTGGGTTGGGTCATTTGTTCTTAGGACATGTAGAAGGGGGCTTGCTGCTCAATCTGATGATGGGTAGCATTCCCGCTGTCATTATCGGCGCGATGTTGTCCGCTAGAATGCCGCACGCTGCACTGCGTTTCATACTCGTATTGGTGCTCATTGCTGTGGGTGTCAAATTGTTGTTAAGCCTCTGAACCTTATGTCCGTTCAGTGAGTCTTCGGAGAAAACACGACAAAACAACCATGGTGGAATGTATAAGAGCCCTTGTCGATCTCCACTTGAAAGAGCATGACCATGGAACAAAATTCGATGACCGAGCCTTTACTGAGCGTAGTGATCTCCACTTATGATCATGTAAAATACATTGAGCAATGCATCAATAGCGCATTGATGCAGCGTACGGATCTTCCTTTCGAGATACTTATCGGTGAAGATGAAAGCACGGACGGAACAAGAGAGGTCTGTAAGCGGATAGCGGATGAACATCCGGATCGAATTCGGCTTTTCTTACGTTCCAGGGAAGATGTGATCTACATACAAGGAAAACCAACAGGGCGATACAACCTTCTGAACTCTTTGAACGCTGCAAAGGGGAAGTACATTGCGCTCTGCGATGGAGATGATTACTGGACGGACCCATTGAAGATCCAGAAACAAGTGGACTTTCTTGAGGCCAACCCGGATCATTCCATTTGCTTTCACCGAGCTATGTTGGAACAGAATGGTCAATTGGTTCCGGATTCAATCACCGAGCCTAGATTCGACCTGATAAAAGAGCGACCAGTTGGGATCAGCGCATTGTTGGAACACGGTAATCTAATGCACACGAATACGGTGGTATTCAGAAACTTTCGTGAGAACTTGCCATTTGAGCTGTTTTCTGCACCGATGGCTGATTATTTATTTCATGTAATAAGCGCCTCCAAAGGTTTTATCCATCGGTTGGATGACGCCATGTCCGTATATCGAGTAGGGGTTGGCATTTTTTCATCGAAGTCTGAAATAGAAACGCATCATGCAATTGTGGTCAATCAAGCTCATGTATTGTCTTTGCTTACAAAAGAAGAGCACAGAATGATCGCTTTGGCCAAGTTTGATCGTTCGTTGAACACATACATCAAGGTCATTGAGCAGAACGCGACAGAGGATTCAAATTTGCTTAAACGAAAAAGTGGCCGTGACATATTAAGACTTCTATTCAAGAAGATCACATTCAAGAAATGAAGAATATAGGTCGCTTCAATTGGAGCTAACGCTTATTCTGATCCGGGTCGCCGGAAGCGCTACTCGTAAAAGGTGAGATCGGCATTTGGCCTGTTCACCCTAGAAGACGGTTGCCCTTCAATTGGCACGTTGATCAACGAGTTGCTCGGAGACTAGGCTTTCTTTCAATGTGGACTGACGATCGGCAACGATCGGTCTTTCAGCCAAGGTGCATCAATACACTATATTCGCCGCATTCGTTGCTTGAAGTGAGATGAAATCACCATGCGCCTCGAAGTAAGAAGCACGACCATGCAACATCGTGACCGCCTTGAAACCTACCTATTTCAGAATCTCATGCTGCGATTCCTGCGCGACCTTCACTTGGAATACCTCTGGTTCTTGAAGCGTGAAAGGGAAGCCAGGATCCTTTCTGACCAGCAGTTATTGACTATGGTAGTTCAGCGGATCGCACGGCATTTCGAATCAACGGACAAGTTAGAGTCTTTCATCATGCTCAAGAATAAGCACTGAAAAACCCATGCGGATCTTTACCATAATTGTTACTTACAACGGCGCGCATTGGGTCGATCGCTGCTTCGCGTCACTAATGTCCGCCGATGCTCCCTGTACGGTTCTGGTCGTCGATAATGGATCAACGGACGGAACGGTAGAACGTATCCGGGCCGGGTTCCCATCTGTGGAAGTGTATCGCGCCCATGCGAACCTAGGGTTCGGCAAGGCGAACAATGTGGCCATTCGAATGGCTTTGGATCGAAGTGCCACCCATTTCTTTTTGCTCAATCAAGATGCTTGGGTAGTGCCGGGTTCATTGGCTGCGCTTGCAACGGAGTTGGACAAGGATCCATCGTTCGGGATCGTTAGCCCAATGCATTTGAACGGCAGCGGTGATGCACTTGATGTCTTTTTCTCCCGTTCGTTGATACCTGCACAATGCCCTGGATATTTATCGGACCTCGTTCTAGGCAAGGTGAAGACCGGGATCTACGCCACCACGAACGTTAATGCAGCAGCGTGGTTGATGTCCAGAGCTTGCGTGGAGCGCGTCGGTGGGTTCAGTCCTGTTTTCTATCACTATGGAGAGGATGAGAATTACGTAAATCGGTTGCATTATCATGGTTCACGTATCGGGGTACTTCCAGGCACATATGTCCATCATGATCGGGAAGATCGTCCGGAGAGTTCCTATTTCACGGACCGGATGGAGTATGACCGTCGCATCTTCGTGAGAAACCTTTCCGATCCGGCTGATGAACGGACCGGAAGTGAAGAATTAGCGGTACTGGCCCGTGCTCGATACAAAGCTTTACTGGTTCGACGATCAAGCGAACTTAAGCGGAGCGACGCCCGCAAGCAATCCTTATTGAGAGCGAATCGCCAGCAAGTCATGGAACTAAGAGCGCGTACACGTGTTCCCGGCCCAACCTTCCTCGGAGAAGAAGAAGATCTCTTGGGCGCTGTAATTCGTGTATAATGGCTATTCACTGTTGGACAAGTAGCGCCGATCACTGACGCAGGGATATTACTGAATGTTGGTGTGATCTGGATCGAAAAGCCGCAGGGTGTCGAACTGGACCAAAGCTTACGCTCCAACTATCGATAACGCAATCGGAGGAATACGTGGTGTTTGAAGGTACAGAGCACCTACCGACCTATCGTGTATAGCAACACCGTGACGGTGCCACACTGGTAGTTGAACTACGGTGGCTCGGGAATTGACAAGTCAACAAACGCACCACACGAACATTCAACACCTCGTTGGCAGAATCGTCCACCCATTCGTAATCCCCGCTTGCTGCTATTAGCCCCAAAATGCCAGCATCCGGGCATGCGGCTGCAAATTCCGCCCAGGTACACAGGCGCTCTCCGCTTAGGGCATAATTGTTGGCCGCGTCAAAGAAATCGGTTGTTCCTTGTGGTTGTTGCTCGGATCAATGCAATACTGAGTACCGATCTCGATCATGCCCGTTGGACACTCCCTCAGCTTATGCGCGCGACCATTGAGCACTTGGAAAACCGCGCCATCAAAAACCGCGGATATGATCATGCCATCCGGAATATCCTCACCCACAATCGCTTCACCGGGTTTCCAAAACAAAGGGTAAGGTCCCTGTGCCCCGACCTGGATCTGTACCGGGCCGGTGATGCTCGTTGGAGCAGTGATCATGAATTGGGTACCTGCTTCGATAGGAGTATCGAATGTGGTCAACGTAATTTGCCAAGTGGTTCCAGCTGTATTATTCACAAAACGATGAGTGCCGCTTTGTTCCACTTCCGCGCTTAATACATCTCCGGGTGTAAGTGACGGTGAAAGACCGTTCAGTTGTCGGTCGATGCTGCCAAGCCCATTTAAGATCAATGGGCCATCAGAACGCACTTGTGCATTCACAGCGACTGCCGAGCAACAGGCCAGCATTAATATGGTCGATCGCATCATCATCGCGGGTGGTAGCAACAGCGATTGTTAGCCGTTAATGTGCTCAGTAACCCAGTGTTGCGCTGGCTCCACACGTAAGACGACCAACCTGGTCTGATCCATGGGCGTGGTTCGATGTATCATCCATCCATTCCCACTCCGAGAACAATCCCTGCAATTGCCCAGCGAGCACTGTGCAACCTACAACATACTCTGCCCAGCTACATAGTTTGCCACCAAGGTTGGCACAACGATCCCGTGACGGGTGGAACAACATGCCAGTAACAACGTCGGCTTCAATACATAAGCGGTCAGTCGCTTGCAGAAAACTGGAGGGCAGCCCGTCTCCGTACGGTCCATCAGTATGAAGTAGCCATTCGCGTAGAGCACTTCACAAACAGCGCCAGCAAGCAATTGACCATTAGTGGGTGGTAGACCATCAGGCCTGACCAAAGGGACCGAGGCCAAGCCGTTCGCACCTTTCACATAGGTCGGCCCGAACTGATCGACAGGTGACAGGAACCGTAACAAAAGCCCGTCCGATAGTGAAGCCACGTCCGGCAGTGCAACAAGCAAGATCGTGTCAGAGGACATAGTTGCGGAACACCAAGTGTAACCTCCTGAAACAACAACTCCGTTCACCGTGATCGCAGAGGAATTGGACTCTGGCTCACCAACACCTTGCACGGTACGCTGTGCATCGTTCCCGGTAATTTGGATCGGCTTGTCATAAGTCACCTGTGCAAAGCAGCCTAATAAAGCGGTTACTGCGAGCACAGTAAGCGAGGTTCTTATCTGGTCATGCAACATCTGAAACGTACACTAGTAGTTGAAGCTATAGAGGAGCCGTGTTTACAATCTATTCCGGGGATCGTTCCGGTCTCACCATTTCCTCCATTACCAATTCGTTTGCCTCCGTCCAGATGGTTAGCGGCATCGTCCACCCACTCATAATCGAGCACTGTGCCAAGGAAGCCGGGAATTCGCAGGCACTGATGGACCCATTCGCTATTCTTGCACAATCGCGCACCACGGTTCTTGCAGAAGACCACTGCATCAAAGAAGGAAACTTCTGAACGTGAGGAATCTTCGATGCAATATTCCCTTGCACCCACACTGAATCCGTTCTTACAGGGGATCGAAGAACTCCCAAGAACGATGAAACGCTGGCCATCATAGATCATCCGGGAAGGCACTCCGGGCCATAGATCAGCACTATCCAATGGTATGCCACCTGCTTTTACGATGGGTCTTGCACCCAAATTATTCAGATCCAGTGTCGCTCCGGGTTCATTTGCCGATGTAGGTAGGATCGTCACTACCATCCCAGCAGAATAGTTCACTGGGGCAGGAACAAGAGTTCCGTTCAACAAAGTGGTTCCATTGACCGTCGTATACGTGGTCCGATTAGTTCGAATCGCCTCCACACTAATTGCCGCATCTGCGGTAAGGGGGTCGGCTAAGCCGGTGATCTGTCGCTCATTCGGGTTGGCACCGTTGAGTACCAATGGCCCAGGGAGCATCAATTGTGCATTGCACCAATGGACGTTTCCTATTAGTGCGACCAACGGCAACAACACGTAGTATATAGCGCTTTCGAATGTTGATGTGACCATACTGGACCTTCAATGACGGTGCAAAAATAGTGAAGCGTAAGTAAAATCTACAGTATCATCTGACAATTGGATCCTGTGGTCGGTTCTGATACGATCTGCAGAGCTTTTGCAGAAGAATTGTTCTTCCATATCGGGTATCTTCGCGCTCAGAAAATGGAAGTGTCGGTAGTGGTTCCGGTCTTTAATGCGATACAGTATATCGAAGCGGCTGTAAACTCCATACTCGCTGTGCCAGAAGTTGCTGAGGTGGGTGGATCGTGGATGATGGTTCAACGGATGGATCCCGTGAACTTGTCCACCGCTTATTCGCGAGCGAGGAACGTGTGGTCGTTTACCATCATCCCGGTAGCGTGAATAAAGGCGTTTCCGCAACCCGGAACCTGGGTATGCAGAAAGCCAGGAAGGAGTTCATTGCATTTTTGGATTCGGATGACCTATTCCTACCGGATCGATTCAAGGTGGACCGACAGGTATTTGCGGAACATGCGGATGCCGAAGGGGTCTATGGCGCAATAGGCGTGCACTACCACGATGAAGGAGGCCGTGAACAATTCAATAAGGTATTTGCAAGTGAGCTTACGACATTGCGTAAAAGGCTGCCTCCGGAACGCCTGTTCGAAGCTTTCATGGGCATTGGTGAGCCGGTTCATGACCTTGGGAATTTTTCGTTGGATGCAGTTACTTTGAAACGAAGCGCATTGGCCAAGATGCCTCAGCTATTGAGAGAGGGAATGTCCATGCACGAAGATTCTGAATTCACAGTTCGTCTTGCATTTTATCTGCGCATGTATCCGGGCAGTATAGAGAAAGCAGTGGCGCTAAGAGGAGTGCATGGCGAGAATCGCATTACGGCGAATGAACGCTCACCGCGCATGCGTTGGCACTACAATGAAGTGCTGTTGGAATGGGCAATGAAGGAGGTGAAGGATCAGCGTGTGATCAATAAACTGAGATCCCAAGTGGTGCATGGTGCATTGAAAAGTGCCGGATCACCGATTGAGAAGCGTAACGCGATCAAGCTAATGCTGCATACGCCATCACAATGGAAGCGCGTTGATTCCGCCCACGCTTTCATAGAACTAGTAACGGGAAAGGCACATGGACAACTCGAACATTAAAGAACGCATCCAACGTGGTTTACAGGATCCTCTGGAAGATCAAGGGTAGCGCACCGCCCGTTCCAATCCCAAGTGTTAGCACTTTATAAAGGTCTTGCACACTGACTCAATATCATGAGTGTTCAACTTTTGCCTCCAAAAATAATCTCGCTGATCACGCTTTACAACAAAGGCGAGTTCGCAGGTGAGACATGGGAGAGCATTGTGAAAAATACATTACGGGATCTCACGAAGGAACAGCTAAAGCTCCATGTTTACCCAAGTGAAGGAGATCCTACAGGATTATCGGTCAGCAAAGTTCCTGAGTTATGGAAATGGGTGAATGAAATCAAGCAGATCAACAAGAGCAAAGGCGTATTTCCGGAACCCATATTTTCCAATGAAGTGGAACGTCACTGGGAGCGTTTGTTCAATTTATTGGCCGATCAGGATGCCGCGGCTGCACTGGCTCATGCGCGTTGTTCCAGAACGGTTTCTCTGAATGCCATCGCCCATATTGGTAAGCGCATGGTCCGACGAATTTCAGGTGATAAGTAGTAGGATCGCTCCGAGTACACCAAGCAATTGCAATGGATCAAGAGCCCAAGGTCAGCGTTCTTATGACGCTCTACAACAAAGGAGAATTTGTTGTAGAGGCCATTGATAGCATCTTGAAAGGGACATATGGCGATCTTGAGGTATTGGTCATGGACGATGCCAGTACGGACGACGGTCCTGCAAAGGTGCGAGCGATCAATGATCCGCGGATCAGGCTTGTTACCGCCGAAAAGAACGGAGGAAGGGCAGCCGCAGCCAACCGGGGCTATGAAGCTGCACGAGGCGAATACATTGCAGTGCTGGATGCGGATGATACAGCGCACCCGGACCGATTGGCCAAGCAGGTCGCGTTCATGGATGCACATCCGGAAGTGGGTGTTTGTGGCACTGCTGCACGTTATTTCGGGGCGCGTACGGGTATTGATCGTTGGCCGGCCACGGATCGCGAATGCCGTGCTAAACTGTTGTTCACCGATCCTGTTCTGTATGGGTCTTCAATGATCCGGCGGTCGGTCATTATGGACAATGGTCTGCGTAGCAACGCGGATTGGCGGTTTCCGGGCGAAGACTATATCTTCATGGTGAGAGTAAGTGAGTATGCTCAATTCGCGAACTTGCCGGAGCCTTTGTTGAACTACCGCATAGGTGAACAGAATCAACGCCATGGAAGAGACCCGGTCCACGACAAAGAGCAGGTCTGTCGGTATGGTTTCGGATCGTATGGGATCGCTGCAACGGATGAGGAATTCGCCTTACAGCTCATGTTCCACAAGCTCAAGAAAGGAACATTCAACAGTGCTCGGGTGAGATCCTTGTGGAACTGGCGGTGCAAATTGATCGTCATGAACCGGTCACGCCAGCTATTTCCGGTTGACTTATTCGAAAAGCATGTCGAATACTGTTGGAATACGGCATATTTCCTCTTAGCTGACGATGGAATTGGTGCTGCCATTACACACATGCGGCTATCCGGAAAATGGCCGTTGGATCGGTTGGTCTACTTAATGAAGGTCACGCTCAAACGTTGGGTGGGAAGAGGTTGAATAATTGTTGCAAGACTCCAGTATCTTGCACGCAATAGCGTCTGTCACGGTCTATGAACCTCCCTGTCGTCTCCATAATAACCCCAAGTTTTCAGCAAGCGGCATTCTTGCCGGAGTGCATCGCTTCGGTCGGCACTCAGGACCGTTCCATCACGGAACACATCATTGTGGATGGTGGAAGTACTGATGGGTCCGTACATTATTGAACAGAACGAGAAGAATTTGAAATGGTGGTGCAGTGAAAAGGACCGTGGACAAAGCCATGCCATCAATAAAGGGTTGGAGCATGCCTCGGGCAAGGTCTTCAGTTGGATCAACAGCGATGATGCTTTACTACCGGGTGCGTTGCATATCGTATCGGAAGCATTCGCCCAGGATCCCGACCTACTTATCTTCGAAGGTATTCGAATGGTTCGTCAGAAAGATGGAACGGGAGAGCCGTTGCCTTTGGATATTTTATCGCAAACCGATGCACTTTATCATTCTCCGAAGATCAATCAGCAGTCGACCTTTTACGCATTGGATAAGGTCAAGGAGATCGGCGGTGTTGATGAAGCGTTGAAATACGTGATGGATCACGAACTCTGGTTGCAATTTCTATTTCGATATGGAATAGAACACCTGCGTATTGAACCCGTACGGCTGGCCATGTTCAGGATGCATGAAGACGCTAAAACGGCCACGGCACCTGAAGCGTTCGTGGACGAAATGGCGGGTGTCCTGCACGGGTTATGTTGTGCAGTGGAGCTTCTGGATCTAGCGCAGATACTCTCCGTCGGACATGAACTGCCCAATGGCTTGCGGGGCATACCGGTAAGCATGATGGAGCAGGATCGCATTTCGCGGATGGTGATACATTTTCTGTTGAAATGGAATAGAGTAATACACTCCGAACGAAGGTTCAATGCTATGCGGTTGTTCCTTTCAACACGCTTCGTTCATACGATCACTCTCAACGCAGAACAGCAAGAACGCCTTAAGGTGATTGCCGATCAGGTGAGTGCTGGAAGCTGGCTTGCCTTTCGTGCAAAGCGTAAATGGCAGCACTTATGGGGATGAAGGTGAGCGTGGTAGTTCCGGTGTACAACAAAGCACCTTTCTAAGGGAATGTTTCGAAAGCATTTTCGCGCAATCATTCACCGATCTAGAGGTGATCGCGGTGGATGATGCCAGTACAGATAATAGCTTGGACGTACTAAGGTCATTCACTGATCCACGATTGCGCGTATTGTCGAATCCAACGAACAAAGGGCCTGGTGTTACTGCTCAGCATGCGATGGATCAGGCAGAAGGTGAATACATCATTCGTGTGGATGCGGATGATATTTTGTTGCCCCACCGGTTCAAAGAACAGATCGCTTTCATGGATGCACATCCGGAGATCGGCATCAGCGGTACCAATATCAAGATTCTCGGGCGCAACGAGGTGATCAAAAGGCCTACGCATCCGAACACCTGCAAAGTGCAATTGCTTTTTGGTGTAGCTGTTATGCAACCAACGAGTATCTATCGTCGATCCTTATTGCAGGAACATGATCTGCGCTATCAACCCGAGTGGCCGCGGTATGGCGAGGATTGGATGTTCCAAGCGCGTGCATCGCGCAAATTGCAATTCTCGAATTTGGATGATGTCACGGTCGAATACAGACGTGGAGAGCAAGGCGTTTCGTTCGGAAGGGATCGATCGAATGAGCTTCCGGAGTGCATCAATTTTGCATTCGAGGAATTGGGATGGCCACCACCCCTCGCCGGCTGAAATGAACGTCCATTTATGGTCATCAACCTATTCTCGGAACCGCCAACCGGCCATTCGGTGAAGTTCTTTCGGCAATGGTTGAATAAATTGGAACATATCAATTCCAGGGCGGGAACCTTCGATCCAGAAGCGTTGCATATGCGGGTTCATGATGCCTGGCGACAACTCCTTTATCAATTGCCTAAGCATGGCAAAGAACCCCTCATTGCTTACATCAAGGAAGGTGGAGCGCTCGATCTTCGAAGAATATATTTTATCCTTCGAACCATGCTAGGTTCACAGCCAAAGATCAACACACCAAAGAAATGAAAGAGCTCTGGTTGTGTACACGTCAGTATCCCAATGGGAGAGGGGAAGCATTCTTGCAACATGCGCTACCGATCTGGCAGAAGCAGTTCAGTCGTGTTGTGGTCATTCCCATGTTCGATGGAGAAGGGGAGTTTCCCGTACCCGACGGCATTGAAGTATTGCAGTTATGGAAGGATGACGATTACACCCCATTATCGAAACACGGGACGCTCCTAAATGCTCCAGCAGTTCTGCGGACCATGAGCAGGTATGGAGATCGCGAGGGTCGGTCGCGGCGTTATGTTCTGAGCCTTTCGCGTCAATTGGTACGAAAAGCAACGGTTTTCTGGGCGCGGATGGGCAAGAGCTATGATCCTGATAGAGTCGTAGTTCTATCTCTTTGGTTGGAAGACTGGGTTACCGTACTAGGATTGGTGAAAGAGCGCAATCCTGGGTTCCGGTTTTCGGCAATGGGCCATGGTTGGGACTTGTTCGAACATCGCAGAGCCAGTGGCAACATTCCATTCAGGACATATCAGTTGGATGCTGCGGATCAACTTCTTTTGGTATCGGGTCCCGGGGTCGATCATATAAAAGAGAACTATCCGCAACACGCGTATAAAACCATATTGGCCCGTTTGGGAACACCGGATCATGGTCTTGCACCATGGGCACCCTCACCTACACTGCGTATTGCAAGTTGTTCCTACCTGCGCAAACCCAAACGAGTAGATCTGCTTGTCGAAGCACTTGCACAATTGGATAGACCGGTGGAATGGACCCATTTTGGAGATGGGCCTGATCGGGATCCTATCCAGAAAGCGGTGGATCGGTTACCACGGAATATCCGTGCGGACCTGCGTGGAAATACATCCAACGCCGATGTTCTGGAATGGTATGCCACCAGACCGGTAGACCTTTTCATTCACCTGAGCGACAGTGAAGGGTTACCTATAGCCTTGATGGAGGCCGCTAGTTTTGGGATACCATTATTGGCGAATGATGTAGGTGGCGTACGTGAGATCGTTAATGGATCAATAGGCTGTTTATTGAATGGCCACCCAAACGTATCCGAAATACTGGAGGCACTTCAACCATCGAATTTGGACCGTCTACTTTCACAAGAGTTCAGGCTAGGTGTTCGCAGCGCTTGGCAGGATGGGTTCAATTGTGCAACGAACTATCGGCGGATCGGTGAATTGCTTTGAGCTGCATTGGTGATGGGCTTACTTTCGCAGTAAGCTGATATGAATCGATAGTGCCCCGGAAGTGAACGATAACAATGAAGAAATTAGTGATCATCATAGGCGCTCGCCCGAACTTCATGAAGGTGGCTCGGTTCAAGAAAGTCGCATCGGAACGCGGTGATTGGCAAGTAGTGTTGGTGCATACCGGTCAGCATCTGGATGATCGTATGAGTACGATCTTTTTCCAGCAGCTGCGCATGGTTCCTGATCATTCATTGGGTATTCACGCGAATACGCCAAATGCCAGGGATCGCAAGTATGATGTTGGCCTTGGAACCGGTTCTGATCAAGGAGCGACCGGATGTAATGATGGTGGTTGGAGATGTCGATAGCACCTTGGCGGCGGCTTTAACTGCCAATAAAGTAGGGATTGCTTTAGCGCATTTGGAAAGTGGACTTCGAAGTCGTGATCGTGGTATGCCGGAAGAATTCAATCGCATTGTCACGGATCGATTGGGCGATCATTTGTTCGTAACGGAACCAAGTGGAAGAGAAAATCTGATCGCCGAGGGCACGAGTGCCGATAGCATTCACTTGGTCGGGAATACCATGATCGATAGTCTTGTGGCATACGATGACCTGGTCCAGGCCAATGATATTTTGGAGCGCTCACAACTCGTGACCGGTGGCTATGCGTTGATGACCATGCATCGCCCCGCGACCGTGGATGATCCGAAAGAACTCGATAAGATGATCTCGTTGATCGAAGTGGCAGCAAAGGACCGTACCGTGGTATTCTCCGTACACCCGCGCACACGGACGAATATGGAACGATTCGGCTCGTTCAAGGAATTGGAGAACATTAAGAACCTTCAATTACATGGCCCACTGGATTATTTTGCATTCCAGAAATTGATCGCACACAGCGAGGTAGTGATCACGGATAGTGGTGGAATTCAGGAAGAAACAACATTTCGACAGATCCCGTGTTTGACGCTCCGCCCCAATACGGAACGACCAATTACCGTAACCGAAGGGTCCAATGAATTGGTGCCATTTGATCGAGATGCCTTGGCCGATGCACTCAACAGAATTCGTGATAAACGATTCAAGGAGAGCAAGATTCCGCATCTTTGGGACGGCCATGCAACGGAACGCGTTTTCGATGTATTGGATCGTTCGCTGTGATACTCTACTTGACCTATAACGACCGTCCATCCGGTGTTTACTGGAGCCAAGTGACCGACGTGGTCATGCATCTCAATACGCTTGGGATGGAGCCAGTGCGTTTGGTCGCACTGGTCTCGATCCGGAAGTTCTGGAGCACGCGGAAGGCAATACGGCTTCGTGTACCGGATGCAATAGTCCTACCTATGATGCCACGTGCCCGCTATTGGCGCATGAATCTGGGGTGGGTATCCATGGTCTGTCGGCGTTTTAAACCGTCGGGTATCATTGGCCGTGGCATTTTTGCAACACACATGGCGCTTGAAATGCGCGAACGTGGTAAGATCGCGAAAGTGTGCTTGGATGGCCGAGGAGCTTATGCAGCAGAGTGGGAAGAATATCGAGTTGTGGATGATGAACGATTGATCGAGCAATGCCGACCGTTGGAGGCGGATGCTTTGCATCGTAGCGACATGCGTATCTCCGTTAGCCGAGCCCTTGTTAAACACTGGAAAGCGCGTTATGGATACGCGGGAAGCTCGTATGTAGTGATCCCTTGTACGCTGGGCATTGATATCATTGACCCGGTGGGTCAGGATCAAAATGCGGTACGCGCGGAGCTTGGTTGGTCAACGGGAGATAGGATCATGGTCTATGCTGGTAGCACGGTCGGTTGGCAGTCGTTGGAATTGGTGGAAAAGCAATTGGTACCTCTTTTGGCGGCGGAACCATCCTTAAAGCTCTTGTTCCTTTGCGAAGAGTCGCCTGAGACCATTTCGCTCATGAAGAAATTTCCGGACCAGGTTGAAAGACGGTGGTTACGACATGAACAGGTACGACGTTTTCTGATGGCTTGCGATATTGGAATACTATTGCGAGAGGATAGTTTAACGAACAGAGTTGCGTCGCCGACCAAATTTGCGGAGTATATCAGCGCCGGTCTGCCCGTATTGATCTCTCCTTATCTGGGAGACCTTAGTGACCTCGTGATGGAGCACCGGCTTGGTCTGGTGGTCGCTGAAGATGGGAGCGTTCCACCGATCCATTGTCCTGATCAAAAGGAACGCGAACGATTGTTAAGCGTTGCACGTGAGCAATTCACAAAGCGAGCACATCTTACGTCTTACACAAGGGTACTTGAGGCATTGCGTTAGAGTCCTTATCTGAAATTTCCCGATCAGACTTTAAGATGATCCTGAGATGGCCGCTATTATGAGCCATAGCCCTACCTTCGCGGCAATGCAGGAAAAAAGGAACATACTTATTACCGGTGGTGCCGGATTTATCGGGTCTGAACTAGGCCGGTTATTGAGTACGGATGGTCACACGGTGCATGTATTGGATGATCTTTCGTTCGGTAGGAGAGCCTTGGCCGGTGTTCCGGATGAGCGCTTCTACAAGGTTGACATTCGGGATCGTAAAGCGGTCCTTGAAGTGATCCAGCGTATTCAGCCGGATTGGGTACTACACTTGGCTGCGATCCACTTCATTCCGTTCTGCAATCAACACCCGGTTGAAGCTGCGGATATCAATATCAACGGAACCATCCATGTGCTGGACGCATGTGCAAAAACATCTTCCGTGAAGCAAGTGTTCTTCGCCAGCACGGCTGCGGTTTATCCGATCTCGGACGGAGCTGTTGATGAGGAACACATCACCGGACCAATGGATATTTATGGAACCACGAAGCTCGCAGGTGAACGCTTGGTCGGTGAGTTCCACTATCGTACGGGTATTCCGGCGATCATCGGAAGGTTCTTCAATGCATTCGGACCCAATGAGACCAATGCGCATTTGATACCGGAGATCCAGAAGCAAGTGTTAGCAGGCGCCCGTACATTGAAGTTGGGCAACTTGGACCCAAAACGCGATTTCGTTCATACTTCCGATATGGGCCGTGCAATGCGTGCCTTGTTGACGAAAGGGCTTAAAGGAAACCCGAAATTCAACATTGGTCGAGGCATCGAATACAGCGTTCGCGAAGTAGTTGAAGCGTTCGAACGGCAACTCGGTGAAACCCTCACGATCGAAGTGGATCCAACAAGGGTGCGCAAAGTTGAACGGATGCACCTCCTAGCGAATGTATCCAAACTGAAGAAGGAGACGGGTTGGGAACCACAACAGGATCTCGACCAGGGTATTGCAACGTTATTGAAGGAAGTTCCTATCGGATAGGAGCCAGTTCAGGAAGCTCACCTGTTACTGCATTCTGAAAATTGTCCAGTAAGATAAAAATAACGCTCTGCACGGATGGCGTCTTTCCGCATGCCATGGGCGGTATGCAGCGCCACTCAAGTCTGCTCGCTATGCATTTGGCGCAACGTGAAGATGTGGAATTGACCGTGCTTCATCCCCATACGGTCCCATTGTTCGATGCGAAATTGGGTATCAAGGAAGTGCACGTTCCACCGATAGATCCGGAGAAATTATACTTGCGCGAATTGTGGCGCTACAGTGCTGCGGTTGCCCAAGTGCTGGATAGGGTCGGAGGTGATGTGATCATGTCCCAAGGATTCTGTGTTTGGAAGGATGTCGATCGATTCAAGGGTCGCTTGATCGTGCATCCACATGGTCTCGAAATGTTCCAAGGATTGACCGTGAAGGATAAACTGATAGGACTTCCATTCCGCATGTTACTTCGCTATTTGGTAGCAAGGAGTCGTGTGACGATCTCGTTAGGCGGTAAGCTGACGGGTATATTGAATAAGTTGGCGAAAGGCACAACCGGAAAGATCGCAGTACTTCCCAATGCAGTTGAAGTTCCTTCCGTACAAGTAATTCAGGATCGGAACGCAACGCTGCGGATCCTTTTCGTTGGTCGGTTCGCGTTCAACAAAGGCATCGATGTGCTGATGTCGGTAGCTGAACGGCTCGTTGCCGAAGGACATGGTGGCCGACTACAGTTTGAATTGGCTGGAAGTGGATCATTACTGGAGCATTTCAAGAGCAAAGGACTTCCATCGAACGTACAATTACTGGGGCGTGTGGAGGACGATGAACTGTTTGCGCTATACACCCAATGCGATGCGTTCCTCTTGCCGACCCGTTTCGAAGGAATGCCCACGGTGGTATTGGAGGCCATGGCGCGAAGCATGCCAATTATCGTGAGCGATGTTGGTGCAACCGCTGAATTGGTTGGCCGGGACAATGGCTGGCTTCTCCCACCCGGTGACGCTGATGCACTCTATCGCGCACTGATCGAGTTCATGGAGCTCACTCAGTCGGAGCGAGCGATTCTTGGTGCTCGTTCCTTGGCGCGGGTGCAAGCGGATTTCACATGGCCGAAGGTCACCGAACGGACAGTGGAATTGTTCAGGAATATTGTTTCAACACAAAGTTGAGCAGAGCCGATAAGCGCCTCGTATTTACCTTTCGCAAGACCTATGGCAACCCACTCCTCAGTCCTGATCGTTGATGACGCTTATCGATTCTGGTGTATCAATGAAGTTGGAGTCAAGTCGGATAATTCGAGAATGTCAGTTCTGTTTGCGTTAAAGGATGAACTCGCCTTGGTTGAGATCGTTTTGAATTGCGGCATATGAAAGATCCTGTTTCCTTCGCTCGCAGCGAGGCGCCGTTGGTCTCAGTAATAATCCCGAGTTATAACAAGCGGGATTATATCGTGGACACCATAGCATCGGTGCAAGCACAGACCTATGGCAATTGGGAACTGCTTGTCGTGGATGATGTTTCCACGGATGGTACGGTAGATCTGATACGGGAGATTGCAAAAAGTGACCCCCGGATCTCGGTGGATGTGTTGGACAAGAATTCTGGAGCGAACCGCTGTCGGAACTACGGTCTCGCGAAAGCGAAAGGGCATTATGTAATTTTCCTGGATGCCGATGATCAACTGGCCCCTCATTGCCTAGGCACTCGTGTAAGTGCAATGATCCGCACCAAGGATCCGGATATGGGCGTGTTCACCATGCGCGTATTCAGGCATCGGTTAGGTGATGACACACGACGTTGGGTTCCCAAACACAAAAAGCCGCTACGGGATTTTTTTCGTCACGATCTTCCGTGGCAAACAATGCAACCGATATGGAAGAAAGAATTCGTTAAACAGTTAGGCGGATTCGATGAAGGTTTTGCCCGACATCAGGATGTGGAACTGCATACGCGTGCACTCATGTTACCTTCCGTACGGGTAGAACAATTCCCCGGCCCTATTGATTGCTATTATCGTGTAGGCGAAGAAAGAAGGTCTGACGGTATTGCGCGAAGATCTGAGAAACTAGTGGATGCCACGCTGCATTATTATGAACGATTCATGCCTGATGCGGATCGATTGGGTATGCGCAGCGCGTTGGTCGGTACGTTGCACAGGATCCAACTTCAGCTACTGTACCACGGACGTGAAGAACAGATCTCGAGAGCTGAATTAACACAGCTTGAGAAACGGCTCTTCCCAAAAGAGATCTGGCGTTCAATTCCACTATGGAAGCGGTTCCTTTTTCGGGTCTCACGGGTGTTCAACATGGCGCCTATCCGTATCCCTGGAGTTAATAAGACCATCGGCGCACTTCTGGTGCAGTAACCCTAAGATCTCGTGATCAAGGCTCTGATCCTCTGTGCGCCACGGAACCCAAAAAGTCTGTGAAGCACTATGTAGGAACGGCCGGAGGTTGGGGAAACTGAAGGCTGGAAATCAGAAGGTAGAAGTGTCTTGTGATAGCTCAATGCAGCTTTTGGGTCATGTGCATAGAGAATACGGATACTATCAAAGATCACTTGCCAATAGGGTTGAAGGTCCCGACCATCGTTCAAGGATCGGACGTGATCCATCATTCGACCACGAAGTTCAACGAAACGCGCCCAATTCCTTGCGAGGTTGGTATGTGAAATGCTATCATTCCGCTTATGGACCAAAGTATTCACAGCAGGGTCATGAACGATCGATCCGCCATTCTTGATCATCCGGAACAGGAGGTCATATTCTTGGCTACTCCCAAGGGTAGCATCCCATCCCCCAGCATCCTGAACGGCGCTGCGTTTCCATAATATCGCTGAAGTGATACCCAGGCCGTGTTGCATTACATCCGACCAAGCATCGCGATCTTCATTCTTTTGGATCACGTCGCGCACGAATACGCCAGTGGGAGAGATGATCCGATAACTCGCAACGACCAGGTCAGGACCGTTGTTCGCGTTCACAAGCAGCGCTTGCCGGTGTAGTTTTTCGGGAAGCAGTTCATCGTCGGCATCCAGGAATTGGATATACGTACCATCTGCGTGTTGAAGGCCTGCATTCCGCGCTTGAGCCGCTCCACTATTGGATTGTTCGATCAATTTCAATTCGATTCCAACCGGTACCGGTGTCGAACGGATCAGATCCACAGTCGTATCGGTACTACCGTCGTCGACCAAGATCACCTGAAGTGGTGCGTAGGTTTGACTGAACACACTTTCCAAACATCGCGTAATGTATTCTGCCGCATTGTAACAAGGTATGATGATCGAAATGGTCATGGAACGTTGCTCGGGGTTGATCGATCTTTCATTGGTATCGGTCGAAATGGCTCATCGTGAAAAACAGCAACGGAACCGAGCAGGTACAGCTACTGGGCCATTGCCACGCGCTATGCAGGATTGATATCCGGCCCAGCGTGCATGGCCGTCTTCATTAGCAGAGTCATTGGTCCATTCCCACGCAGTGGACATACTGGAAATATTAAGTTCATCGCTTACAGTGCAAGCTGAATACCACTCCGCCCATGAACACAACCGCAGACCAACCGAGTCACAAGCCTGTATGGCATCAAAGAAGGTCATCGGGTTTCCAAGGAAAAGTTCATTCGCTATGCAGAACTGATCAGTTACGGCCACAGTGGCGGTCGGGCAGTTACGCCTTTCGTTCACTGTGCCATTCATTACTTGGAATGCATTACCATCGAACACCACGGAGAGAAAAGTCGATACCTGGAAATCGTCACCATCTACCGGCTGATCCGGGCCATATCGAACTGGAAATGGACCATGTCCGTTAACCAAAAGTTCAACCGCTCCAGGAATTGATAGTGGTGTGCGGAGTACTAATTGCATCCCGACGGTAGGTGGTCCGGTCGATCCATTTACCGTAACGTTCCAGTCATTAGCTGAAGATAAAGCGAGCTTATGGGTGCCATCTTGTTCTATTCCTGCTTGTAATGCGGCATTTTCTTCAGTGGTTGAGTCCAACCCGGTGACTTGTTTATCTGCAATGCCAATACCTTGTAATATGATCTCCGCATCTACTTTGACCTGAGCGTTCGTAGCCCAGGATGCGATCAATGCGATTGATAGAATGAAGGTGCGGATGGGTCGCATTGCTCACTGGCGGATATGATAACAACAACGTGTTGCTCCCGGAACAATATCCAACGTAGGCACCGAGCGCTGGCCCATGCATGAAGTACCACCTGCCTGTCCCAGCGTATGCGTGTGGTTTGCGGTATCATCCACCCATTCCCAATTCAATAGGACATCGCCAAGGGGAGGGTCAGTATGAGTGCATGCTAAAAAGAACTCCTGCCATGTACAAAGTCTTCCGCCCTTGGATGCACAATGGTCTATGGCCTCGTAATAGAGTGTAGTATTCAGAACCGTACTATCCACGCAAACTTGAGTGTTGAGTTGAACGGTTCTCGCTGGACAACCGCGGCGGCTTGGTGCTGTAAGGGTAAACACGCCATCGCTCAATACCAATTCGCAGATCGCTCCAGCTTCGATCTGACCGGCCACCGGATCTATGCCATCACCACGCAGTAGCGGATATGGGTTCAATTCATTGATCCGCACAAAGACCGGGCCTGAGATTTCCTGTGTTGCAATAAATCGGAGCATGGTGCCACTGGCCAGTGGGCCGGATGTAGGATCCATAGATAGTTCGAAGGTATCCGCATTTAACACTGCTATGCACCAATGCGCCATTCCGGACACGGCATGACCCACGGTTATCAATTGATCAGCAGAAGTTGGTGAAGCAATTCCATCGATACCACGTTGACCAGTGGGTCCAGTGAATTGGAGGGGCACATCGATCCCGACCTGCGCTACACAGGGGCTGATCGTCAGAAAGCTTATTGGCAAGAGCCACTTCATTATCTGTTGGAACAGCATCGGTACCCGGCATAACCTAAGGCTGGTATGGTAGAACCGTAACCACAGCCAGCCCCGGGTATAAGTGTTTGCCCATCGAATCCTATACCTACAGTTTTTGCATCGCCGATGTTATTCCCAGCACTATCCACCCATTCCATATTGGGTACTGTAGACATGAAATTTACATCGGCGCGACATGCAGCGATCCATTCTGTGTACCTGCAAAGTCGTGCACCACCTGCTGCACAGAATCCCACGGCCTCGAAAAAAGTCGCAGTGTCATGGGCTTGGGTTTCTATACAGAGGTCAACTCCAACTGCCTTATAACCTGAACGACAAGGAATCGTTATTTCACTGATCAGAACGAAATACTGGCCGTCAAAAACAAAACGAGCAGGGATGTCCGGTAGTAACACCGCACTGTCCAATGGCGTACCATTGAATGTTCGGATCGGCATTGCGCCAAGGCCATTAAGGTCCAATTGAGCATTGGCCGAATTTGCAGAACCTGGGGTCACAGTAACCACCATGCCTTCCGCATAAAGCAATGGTGAAGGAACAAGGTCGGCAGAAATTATTGTGTTACCCGTACCCACTGCAAAAGTGGTGCTCATTTCCCGTGAAGAGCGAAGTGAAATTCCTGCATCTCTGATCTGTGGTTCTGCAACTCCACTAACATGGCGGTCACTTTCCAATGTCGCATTCAATTCCAAACGCACCGGTACATCCAATTGGGCGTTTGCGATCAAAGGCCAAACAGTCGAAAACAAGACTATGGCCCTAAGGATCATAATTTAAGCAGGCGATAGCGAAGGGTCTCGTTCAAGCGCAGAACGAGCGCACCGGTGGGGTAGTCTGAAAGGTCGATAATGAACGATCGCTCGCTCAGTTGTGAATTACTTCCATCAAGCAATGCTCCGGTCGCAGAGAACAACTCCCACTTCGTAATGGTTGCGTTTCCGATCGATCTCACGTGCACTTGATCCAAGGTCGCGGTGGGGAAAACAGTGAAAGAGGAAGCACTGGCATATTCGGTCACTGAAACATTGATCACCTGCGAGAATAAGGTCAAATGATCCCATGGTCCGGGATCGGTCACCGTTACGAGTTGCGGCCCTACTTGTGAAATGCTGGGTAATGCGTACCAGTCGCCGGTCGGTAGAGGCGCTTTATGCATTACAAGATCGGATGCATCCGCACCGTTCAGCTCTGAAGTATCGTAATGCATCGCAATGTCCAGAACAGAACCCTGTACAGGGGCTGCGTCCAGCCGGTACCAACGTGCGATGCTCGGTATGGTGCCATTCGCCAACAAGGGTTCATGTCCACGCGTAACATCTACTGGCCCAAGGGCAGTGTTCATTGTAAGAGAAAGCCCAAGACCGGCGATATTATTATCGGTGAATGCCGAGCTGAGGTCGCGTGAGGCATGTTCCGTTCCTGTGCCTGTGATCGGTCCATTTGCTGGTTCGGTCAAAGTGGCTTCCGTACCGAATTCGATCAGGCCATCATTCACTATGGAAGCACCCGAAATGATCTCAAAGTCCACTGGGCCAACAAGTTCAACAGTAGTACCAGATCCGATGGTCAAATTCCCACTTTGCAAGGTCATGGTTTGTCCCTGCGTGTGTAGGGCAGCGAACATAGGGATCAACAGGAAGGTACGTGCACTGTACATGTTGGCAAAGATATATGGAAGAGATCGAAGTAAATGGCCGTGATCCAAGGTTGAATTAGGACTTACCTGTTCCGGTTATTTCATCGTACAACTGCTCCAGGACCTTCGTGTTATTGGAAATGGAATGTTCTAATTTTTTAAAGCTTTTCAAACCCTTGACGGCAATATCTTCAGGATGATCGAAAATGCCTCGCAAGGTCCGTTCTAATTCATCCGTCAGGTGATCGGAAAATGAAATAAGGTCATTTTCGGTTTTAAGAATAGCATTTCCTAGTTCGTTTTTTTTGACATCTATACACCAACCGATGTCGGAATTGTTGATCTCAGGCAGTGCGCGAATGTTCGTTGAGATCACTGGGCAACCATACGACTGGGCTTCTAGAGCAGAATAGCCATATGTATCAGCATACGTAGGTAGCAGGGCGATATGCGTTTTCCTGAACAGTTCCAATACTTCAGGATTTGGAAGGGATGTATGGTGTGTGATATGGTCCGGGTAGCCTGAAATGATCTTTTTTACGAACTCCAGGTCATTCAAAGTGCTCCGCGATGCATAGTCACCATAGTGCAGTTTTGATACAATGTTCAAATGCCAATCAGTCGTTCCATTCTTATAAAGCCTATCGAACGCAGTGAGCACTTCTTTACCTCCTTTTCGGAAAAAATCGCTGCCCACAATTGTGAATACGAGTTTGTCCTGTGCACCCTTTTTTATTGTCTCGATCGGCGGACATACCTGCGGAGGATGCAGTACCATTAGTTTCTCTTCTATGGTAGCCAATAGTTCCGAAGCGTTTTTGGTGACATAGGCCCGTTGTATATCGGCTGAGCAATTAGATAATGCAATGATCTTTTTACACGAGGCACCTGCGATCAACTCCAGACCTTTGCGCGTGTTTTTGTTGCCCCAGCGAGGTAAGGATGTCTCGAATGTGGTGACCCAAGGGGTTTTACCATAGCTGAGAGCATTGAAAAAATGGTACATCTCAACATTATGTATGTCAAGATCAGAAAATGAATTGCTGATCTTGAAATTACTGGAAGAAGCGAACTTGAAGTAAATGAATTCAGGTATTTTATAAAGATTGTATTTTTTCTCGACCCTATACTTCAGAAAAGGAAGACCATGAAAGTTTCGAGTTTGAGGATAGCCGGTAGAGTTCGTCCCAATAATTTTCATCGCCATCAGTTACACGGGAATGTGCGTTATGGTTTTTTCAATGGCCCTTCTTCCCAACGGTATCAAAGATATCCCATTTGGATTCGAGTACTCAGGAGTAGCGTGTAAGTGCGATCGGTTTTTACTCGTGCCATAAGCTTATCGGAAGGAGTTTCAGATGTACGTTATCCTTACTTTCATGCGGGAAAATGTTCTGCCAGGCTAACTTCCGATCGGTATAAGATCCAAAGCACAGAAACGTCTTAAGATCGAACGAACAGAAGGAGGCAACCTTAGCAGGGAGGAATATGACGAATTGCACTAGTGACCGCGGACCTTAGGGTCCAATACTGAGCAATATGCCATTCGTGATATTCCCATATTGCCTGCCCAACGACTAGCTTTGGCACAAATCAACTGCGCATGAATTGGAAGGGATTCCTCCTTGATCACATGGGGTATTTTTCGGTAACGGACATTCCCAATTTTCTTTTTGCCATACTACTTGCCGGGCTGCTTGTATTCATCAGCGCTAGGTTCGGCTTGCGGTCTACACCTGCCGATATGCGCGTACTGGTGATATGGGCGGCTTTAGTAGCGCTCGGTGTAGGGCTGGTCAAAGGGCAATTGGCATTTGCCTTGGTCTTTGTTGGAGTTCTGCTTTTTGCACGTGGAACTGATAGTTCCAAGCAATCTGGTCATGCAGTACTTATGGCCATGATAATTGGTTTCGGCTGCGGCAGTGGTGCTGGTTTAATTACATTTATTGCGGTATTGCCGCTGATCTTGATCTTGCGTGTAATGAAGGCATCATCCTAAGTTCTTTTTGGTGAGAGGATGAAAGGTGTAGTTTCTTTATTAATAGCAGCAAGTGTTTGTGGTGTCGCCGCGACCGTCTTTCGTGCACCCGCATCGTTGTCGGTATCAAGCGCAAGAAACCATGTGCGTGATCCGATTACTACGGAGGCCATGCCGTTGGCGAATGGAGACATTGATCTTACGGTAACGGGAGGTGGCCGAATGGTATATGCTGTGGGAGATGCCGGTCCGTGGAAAGATCTACCAGCCAGCGGAATAGTGAGGATCTCAGGTTCTGATGGACGCGCTGCGGAAAAGCTGCTGGTCTATCCGACATCTGTGGCGTGGAAACATCCGTATCCAGGGTTGCCAATAGCAACCATAGTGCGTGTGGCGGAACAGTTGGAAACCGGGCACATCGAACCACCCCAACTGATCACGCTCATAAATGCGGACCACCATGGCCTACCGGTTTACTCGATCTTGGTTCCTGAAGGAGCTTTCTTTGACCCGGACACCGGTATTTATGTTACTGGTAACGCTGTTCTACGGCCAACACCGGATATGATCAATACGCATCTTCAAAGTAATCGTTGGTGGAATTACCCGGGCAATTACCATTTCCGGGGCAAAGCATGGCAACGCAGCGGTCTCCTGCAAGTTCTGGACGGAACTGGAAATGAGACCATCAACACGGCCGTAGGTATTCGGATAAATGGTCAGTTGACCCGTGGTTTTCCGATCCATGCGTTGCGGTTGTTGTTCGAGACACCATTGGGTGTGCCGGTATTTGATGATGGCGATGGAATAGGTTCTACGGTGCTGTTGCTGCGAAGCGCAGGGAATGATCAAATGAAAGCCATGCTCCGCGATGCAGTGGCACATGAACTGTGCAATGATCTGCCATTTGATATTTCGCAAAATAGAACGTGTGTCGTATATGTGAACGGAACGTATTGGGGATTACACCAGTTGCGCCAAAAAGTAGAAGAGGAGGAATTGGCCAGGCGTTCAGGGGTAAAAAAGAAACAGATCGCGATGTTGGAGGTGCGAAACAATGAATTGTTGGGTAAGGCCAAGGAAGCCGAACGATTCAACAATGACCTGAATAGCATTTTGGCTTTGGATCCTTCAGATCCGGATCTTGTAAAGAAGATCAATGGTCGGCTGGATCTCAACGGTTTCCTGAGTTACATGGCGTCCGTCATGATCTTGGATAACAAGGATTGGCCTGATGCCAATGTCAAATTCTGGCGATACACAGGAAAACAGGCCATGGATGCTCCGCTGGATGGTAGGTGGTATTTCATTCTCACGGATATGGATCTAGGACTTGGTGCTTATGGAGAACCCGAAGCCCCGTTATTGGAAAGGATAAAGGGCCGAACTTCGCCGATGCCGAAATTGTTCAACGCATGTATGGGATCACCTGAACTTCGGCAGACTTTCATCTCAAAAGTGAACGAATTGATCAACGGGCGATTTTCAGCGAAAAGGACCATTGAAGTTCTGGATCGGATAGCATCAAGAATGGAACCGGAAATGCCAAGGCATATAGCGCGTTGGCGCAGGCCAAAGGACATGGTCACCTGGCATCTGGAGGTGGATCGTATACGCACCTACCTGCGAGCGCGACCGGAGCGTATACGTTCCCAGATCCCTGGATTGTTCCAATAGCATCCAGCACTTATGCTAACCTTTCTTCGTCAGGAAATACAGCTTTTTGTTCTCATCCTTTTTTGGGTGTTGGCCTCAGCATTCATACCAGTGCTGGTCTATGGACTCTTGCCGCTATCCATACTGATCTTCAGACATAGAGAACATTTTCCGGAGATCCTGTTCGGCTTCATCATGGTTCTGGTGCTCTCCGATGCACATAAGGATATTCACGCACTCAACGCATTCAAGAATGCGAAGAATGTTTATATCGTGTTCATGAGTTTGCTCTTCCTCAATGATTCCGGACGTTATTTGCCATTAGCAAAGGTCTTTACCCTTTTCCTGCCCTTTTCCATTTACAGTATTTTCCCATTGGTTTTTTCACCTTCTCTGATCATTAGTGTACAGAAGACCCTTTCGTATTCTTTGCTGATCCTTGTTGTGCCCAATTACGTGCTGTATAGTTTTCGAACGCAGGGCTGGCCTTTCATGCGGAACTTGATGCTCTTTTTAATGTCCGTCCTGATCATTGGGCTGTATTTTCGATTGGGTCCGGACGGGTTCGTGAACGGACGCTTCCGTGGCATTTTCGGTAATCCGAATGGACTGGGACTCTATTGCTATTTGACAGCCATCCTATTCGCGGTCATGAATTCCATCAATCCGAAGCTTTTCCGGTATTGGGAAAAGTGGATCATTTATGGAGCGTTGCTCTATTTCCTGATATCCTCTGGATCACGTGCATCATTAATAGCATTGGGAATAATGTTCATTTTCCAACGATTCTTTTCGGGATCCGTATTCGTTGGGTTCATGGCCCTGCTCCTGTTCATAGGATTGTTTGAGTACATGTATAGCAACCTTGAAGGTATCGTCGCGTTCCTTGGTGCAGAAGAGTATTTCCGTTTCGATACGCTAGAGTCAGGTAGTGGGCGGTATTTTGCATGGGCGTTTGCTTGGGAGCAATTGCAGGCATACATCGTTTTCGGTGGTGGTTTCGGTACGGATGAGAATGTCATGCGTGGTTTTTATGAATATTTGGAAAGCATGGGGCATCAAGGAGGTGTGCATAACTCCTACCTCTCATTATGGTTCGACGTTGGGATCGTGGGCTTGGTCATCTACATGAGGAGCTTGTTCCTTGTGTTCATAAAGGCAAGTCGATTCGCACCGATGAGCATGGCCGTACTTTTTTCTGTACTCTTTTCAGTTACCTATGAGTCGTGGTTGGTGGGGTCTCTCAATCCGTTCACCATCTTGTTCGTTATTTCCATGACGCTGCTTTCCGAAGAAGAGATCGTTCTTGCCGATCCTGAATTCCAAGGTTCTGATAATGTGTTGAACGCGGAAGCTGAGAATGCTGTACCGCAAGTGCTACCGGGATATAAACCGAGTATTTAATAATGGCCAAAAAGAAGAATAAGAGCAAAAAGGTAGTATGGATCCTTATCGTTTCATCGATCTTGGTGGTCTGCGGCGGTTGGGTAGCTGATCGAATGTTGAAGCAGCGTGATCATCCCGGTCTTCGAACGTTCTTGTCACAGTGGTACCATAATTATCCAAAGAGTTTTGCAGTAGAGCCCAAGTTGCTATCAATAACAGTTGGTCAGTACGAACTGGATCGGTTGCAAAGTGTTGTGGATGCTGCAAGGGAACGAGGAGTTATCATACCGGAGGGTAATGATTACGTCTCCGCAGAACTTACCTCGGAAGGCAGGACATTCAAAGCTAAGATCCGCATAAAAGGAAAAATGACCGACCACGTGAAAGGCGATAAATGGTCGTTCCGTGTAATTGCAAAGAAGGACGGTGGATTCTTGGGTATGAAGCGCTTCAGCCTACAACATCCGGGAACACGGAATTACCTGTATGAATGGTTCCACCAACAACTTGCAAAAGGGGAAGGCATTGTGGCATTGCGATACGGTTTCATACGTGTGGAATTCAATGGCGAAGACCGTGGAGTATATGCGTACGAAGAGCATTTTGGTCCGGATCTACTGGAGAACAATAGTCGGGTAGAAGGCCCGCTTTTCCGGTTTGATCCAGGTCTTTTCTGGGCTCACCGGCTCAATGAAATGAACAGCCTGCGGTTCAATGAACCATTCGCGGAGTACCAAGCAGCAGCCGTTGATGCATATGGTACCGGAGGTTTGGCCAAAGACCCGAGGCAGCTCGGATATTTCGAAGAAGCCGTGGCGCTTATGAGCGAATTCCGCCACGCACGTTTGCCAGCTTCCAAGGTTTTTGATGCCGATAAGGTGGCCCGTCGGTTGGCGTTATTGGATATCCTTGGCGGTCATCGCAGTTTGGATTGGAGTGATGCCAAGTTCTACTATGATCCTGTTCTACAGCGGATCGAACCGGTTGCCTACGAGAGTTTCAGCGCACAAGCTATCGTTGATATTGCCGGTTCTGGACAATGGAGCGGCATACAAAGCCAAGCACTGGATATTCACGCCGCATGGTTCAGTGATCCGGTCCTGTTCCGTGCCTATATACATCATCTGGAACGTTTTGCAGATCCAAAATACTTGGATAGTGCTTTGGCCGCGTTGAAACCCGCATTGGATAGTGCTGCTGCGACCATCTATGCGGAGTTTCCTTACAAAGAACTCGAGTTGGATACCTACAACAGGAACAGACGTGTGATCAACACCATATTGGATGTGCCCAAAGGATTCCATGCGTACAGAGGAGGTACTAGGAACGATACGACCTCGGTCATTGCAGTACCCATCGTTACGCTACCGATCGAAGTCCATATGCTGAAACTTGGCAACGGAACAGAGGTTATGCCTGTAGGGCCGGCAATTGTACCCATTCGAACCCAGCGCAGGGCAGGAGATCCTTTCACCTTGAGATTTGCAACTGCCGATACCACCGTGTTCGCAAAAGATACCAAGTTGATCTATAGTGTCGTTGGTAGCTCGAAACTCCGTGAAATGAGCATTCTGCCGTTCGCCTTTGTTGACGGAATGAAAGCAGACGTTTGGCCGAATAAGGATCCTGCGCCATTGTCCGCTTTCAGTTTCTTGCGTGTTGATGAAGCCGCTGGAACGATCCAATTCGGTTCCGGAAACCATGTTCTGGACAAAGACCTGATCATTCCATCCGGCTATCGTGTCACTGGCAGTGCACCATTGCATCTGGATCTACAAAAAGGAGCACGGATCATTTCAAACTCGCCTATTGATCTGCTTGGTATGGAGGATGCTCCGATCGTCATACACTCATCCGATCGTAGTGGTGGGTATGTGCGACTACAGAATACGAGTGCGCCAAGTAAATGGCGGCACGTCCGTTCCGAGGGTATGGGTTCCTCGCCCAATACCACACAGGCATCACTCCAGTTCCAGGAAGCGGATATCACACTCCTAGAATGCACGATCAGCGAAGACCGCTCAAGAGATCTGCTTCTCGCAATACGTTCTTCCGTGGCGATCACCAATGGTCAAGTGCTAGGTGGTAAAGACCAGATCACATTGGTGTATGCCCATACCATGATCCAGAATTGCCGAGTAAATGCTGCGGGCGATGAAGCACTAGTGGTCAAAGGTGGTGATCTAATAGTGATGAACAGCCAATTGAACAACACCGCGGGCATTGGCATAAAGATCAGCGCAGCAGCGATCGTGTCCTTGGAGTCCGTTATCATCGGTGCTGTTAACAAGGGCATAGAAGTGAATGAGGCCAGTTTACTGAAGGCAAGTAACACGGTGATCACAAGCGCCGCCATAGGTATAGACGTTAACGGTGAGGAAATGCGTTACGGCCCAAGCACCGTGGATCTCGTCAAAGTGGATGCAACAAAGGCGGAAAAAGCGATCACCGTAGGTAAAGGCAACACAGTTAACATGGATGGTAAAGCAGTTGGTCCCCAGAAATGATCAGGATCGGGAAAATAGTGATAGGTTTTTTCAGCGCCGTGATGCTGGTGATCAATACGAGTGCACAAACATCACCGTTCAACGATAGGGCCGTGGTTCCTGCGGATAGCAGCGGCCATTTCCGATTGTTGTTCGGCGGCCATTTTCACGGATCCAGTTTTGGCAGAAGCGGTTATCCGGCAGCCACACTATTGGCCAATTTGGATACCATCAATGCACTCAATGCGACTGCTCTGCTAAGTACAGGAGACCTGTTCCTTAGTGCGGATAAGGACAGTGCAAGGTATGTTGATTCGTTCTTCAAGAAGTTGAACACACCGCTATTCAATGCACCAGGGAACCATGATGTTGAAGGGAAGGTCTACCTACGCTCGTATGGCCCTACCTACACATCCTTCGATATTGGTCCGGATCGTGTCATTCTGCTGGATACTGAGCTGAATAACGGGAATCTGGAGGGTGAGCAATTTGCCATGCTGCAAGATCGATTGGAGAGCTTCACTGGACAGAACATATTCATCGTTTCGCACCGTCCTATATGGTCCGAAAACAATGAACGGTATGCGCCTTTATTCGCTGGAAACACACGCTCGGCATTCAGCAACAATTACATGAAGGATGTTTACCCCTTGGTAAAAAAGGTAGCAGGGCGTGCCCAAGTATTTTGGATCAGTGGTAGCATGGCCGGTATGGCACCTGCCAGTATTTTTTTTCAGGAACACGCACCAGATATCACTTACATCCAGTGTGCTATTCGTGATGAACCACGGGATGCCCTGCTACTTGCAGAAGTAAAGAACGGCACGGTGGAATGGAAAGGCATATCACTGACCGGCCAAACATTGGCCGCTCCAACGACCTACAATGTGGATTATTGGCAGGCCCATCAAAGTAAGGTTCCTGAGTTCAATTGGAGACTAATACCATACTTGATCCGTTTGGCCGTTACCGGTCCACATTTCTGGTTCGGAGTGATTGTTGCCTTGATCAGTGGATGGGTGATCCGCAGAATACTAAAAAGAGGATTTTGATCATTAGAACCAAGTTTGTGCTCCGCTCGGATCGTGTGATAGTGATCGCCGTGAAATGGGGTAGTTATCGGATCTCTCATCTCAATGGATACTGGTCAGTGGGATCGGTATTCTCGATCAAACACTGCCAATTGAACCATTCATTCCCTGTTCAATAGTTTTACAACCTTATAAAAGCAATACATGGCACGTATTCTAGTAACTGGTGGCGCCGGCTTCGTAGCGAGTGATCTAGCGTTGAAATTGGCCGTGGATCCAACTAATGAGGTCGTCGTGGTCGATAACCTACTAACGGGTGATGTGCGAAAATTGCCACACAAGGGCATACCAAATTTACATTTCATCAAATGTGATGTGAATCATTTTGAGGACGTTAGTAGCGTTTTCTATGCCTATCGTTTTCAGACCGTTTTTCACTACGCCGCTGTTGTTGGTGTAAAAAGGACCACGGACAATCCGGTAATGGTGCTGCGCGATATCGATGGTATCCGGAACATATTGGATCTCAGCAAGAACACGGGTGTGGAGCGCGTATTCTACTCATCTTCGAGTGAGGTCTATGGAGAGCCTGTGGAGATACCGCAGAATGAACGGACAACGCCGCTCAATTCTAAATTGCCTTATGCGATCGTGAAGAACATCGGAGAAGCATTCCTCAGATCCTACCACCGTGAATACGGATTGGATTATACAATCTTTCGCTTCTTCAACACCTATGGCCCTCATCAAAGCCCGGATTTCGTTGTTGCGAAATTCCTGCGCGCAGCGAAGGCAGGTGAGGATATTACGATCTATGGTGAAGGTGATCAAACACGCACGTTCTGCTTCATCGATGACAATACCGAAGCGTGCTTGAACGCCTACCGGAACAAGGAAGTGATGAATGACGTCATCAACATCGGTTCCGATAAGGAATTCACGATCAAAGCATTGGCGGAATTGGTAATTGACGTTACAGGAAGTAGTTCCAGGATCGTTCATTTACCTGCTTTGGAAGAAGGTGATATGACACGTCGTATGCCGGATAACACACGCATGCGTGCACTTCTCGGACATGATCTACTACCGCTTAGACAGGGCCTGGAGAAGATCCTGAAAAGCATGCCCGTGAAAGCATAATGTGCGGGATAGCCGGGATCTACGGTATTGTGGGGCTTGATAAGGCTGAGGAAGTTGTTGGTCGGATGACGGATGCCATCGCGCACCGTGGGCCGGATGCGACCGGCATCCATCGCACATCAAATGCAATTCTCGGGCATCGCCGTCTCAGCATCATCGACCTTTCTGAAGCATCGAACCAACCGTTCCATAGTACGGACGGTCGCTATACCATTATTTTCAACGGAGAGATCTACAATTACCGTGAACTGCGGTCGGTATTGGAAAATGCTGAGCACCCATATAGTTTCCGAACGGGGTCGGATACGGAAGTGTTGCTGGCAGCGTACGCAGAATGGGGTACGAAATGTCTTGATCGTCTACAGGGAATGTTCGCATTCGCCATTTGGGATAATACCACTTCCGATCTTTTCATTGCACGGGACCGGATGGGCATAAAACCGCTCTACTACTACAATGCCAATGGACATTTCATCTTCGCTTCGGAGATAAGGTCGGTACTAGCATCTGGCCTTGTACCGCGTAAGCTGGATCGCAATGCACTCGTGGACCATCTCCGGTATCAGACGGTTCAAGCTCCTTCTACCATTATTGCAGGTGTGCGCATGCTTCAAGCAGGCCACTGGATGCTTATCTCAAGCAAAGGGATACAACAGGAACGCTGGTATGACCTTGTTGCTTCAACTTCGAAAGAAGCGGCCCATATGGCTCCGGAGGCTGTGTATAAAGAAGTAAAGCAACGCTTGTCCGTTGCTATAGAACGTCGGCTCGTTGCGGATGTGCCTTTTGGTGCATTTCTCTCCGGTGGCATCGATTCAAGCGCTATCGTGGGACTTATGGCGCAGGCCAGTAGCACGCCCGTTCATACGTTCTCGGTTGTTTTTGATGAAGAGGAATTCAGTGAGGAGCGGTTTGCGCGCATAGTCGCCGATCGGTTCAATACGAAGCATACGGCAATACGACTTCTGCCTACGGAGATGTTGCGCATGCTACCCGATGCCCTAGCGGCAATGGACCATCCAAGTGCAGACGGTCCCAACACCTATGTGGTTTCCAAGGTTACCAAAGAAGCGGGGGTCAGCATGGCACTGAGTGGCACCGGAGGCGATGAAGTGTTCGCTGGATATCCGGTATTCAAACGCAGTTTGGCGATGTACGAAAAGCGCTATTTAATGGCCCTGCCGAAGATTCTTCGAAAGGGAGCGGCGTCGATGATGATGCAACTAAAACCGGGGATAACCTCCAAGAAATTCGGTGAGCTTCTGCGTGCAGATAGCTTTTCAGTTCAAGATACCTACCCGGTATCACGGCTTACTTTTTCTGATCAGGACCTGAGCCGGCTCTTGGTCATTGCTGAACTTCCAAAAAGCAGTGTTGCTCGTTACATGGATGAAGTCATTCATCGCGATGGGGGAGCTGGGCTACCATTGCTCAGCCAAGTATCACTTGGAGAGATCGGAACGTACTTGCAGCATGTGTTGCTGCGTGATACGGATCAGATGTCCATGGCGCATGCCCTTGAAGTTCGTGTACCTTTCCTGGATCATGAATTGATCGAATTCGCATTAGGTGTACCGGATGAATTGAAATACCCACACACGCCGAAACAGTTGCTTACAAAAGCCCTAGCCGATCTGCTACCTGATGAAGTGGTGAACAGACCCAAAATGGGATTTGTAATGCCTTGGGAAGTGTGGATGCGGAACGACCTGCGTGCGTTCTGTACCGAGCGTCTGGAAAAATTGGGCCAACGAAGTATGTTCAGGAAAGGAGCGGTTCTGGAGTTGTGGGATCAATTCTTAGCCAATGATCCACGCGTCAATTGGTCTAGGCTCTGGTCCTTGGTCGTTCTGCAGGATTGGTTGCAGCGGCACGGTATCGAGGAATAATACCATTTAGTCATACAAAGGCATCCAAAGAGCGAGTAGGTCGGATGATTTTGTATGACAAAATGGTATAAGACACTGCGAGCGGGCATTGTCTTACCCATCAAGCACACGAATTTCATGTCGCAATACAATTGGAGCCTGTGCACACTGCTGGCATGCTCACGCCATTTGCTGTTCAGCAACCAATGCAAAAAAGAAAAAGGAGGCTGAAAAGCCTCCCCCTTCAAAAAAATGTTGAACCCTACTGATCTAGAACTTAGCGCGGGATTTGCGTCCTACACGCTTGTTACCGCGGATCCAGTTATACCGTTGGCGGTAGAAGTTGGATTGACCACGCAAGACGTAACTGTAGGTCAAGGTCATTGTCAAATAACTATCATTATGGGACGCATCTCCACGCTGTGCTCCAGGACCATAATTTTTCGGATTCACGTAATCAGGCTGAACCGATTCCGGAAGCGCGTCGTATTCTGCTTGGGACATGGATTGGTTGGCGAGATCAATGGCCAATGGGCTGCTAAGATCAGCGGGGTCCGCATAAACAGTACTTGCATCATCCAAATAATCGCTGAAAGTCGTACGCCAGCCGAAATCATAACCGATCCGATGCCTACGCTTGAATGTTAGGTGCATTCCGATACCTGCAGGAATACTTATGCCGATATTGGAATAAGCCACATTTTCCGTTTCCAGAGGTTTCAGTGCATAGGACTCACCCTCACCGTTCAACTGTCCTTTAGGGTTGCTATAGTAAGCAGCTAGACCTACATATCCGAACAAACGGAAATCCGTCTTGTAGCGTCCGCTTCCACCAAGGTCATTGTCCTGAAATAAAGTGAACTCTGGACGAACATAAAGCTCGAACATGTCATTTCGGAAATTCAAGTTACGACCCACACGAGGGCGATATGTGGATTCAGAATCCCTTCCCTGAATACGGAAATAAAGAAGTCCGGCATTGATGCTGATCAACCGATTGATCTTACGACGCGCAAAACCGCCGATCGCCCAACGGGTCTGGTTCAGCTTCATATCCCATACAAAATCCCTGCGAGGTTGGTCTTTTCCACCCATCTCACCAAGGTAATTGGCACCACCCAAGTGGAGACCTACATCCCAGAGATACTGGGCATTAGCGTTCGATGTTCCCATGAAGAAAACACTGAGAACAAATACAGAACGAGTAAGATTACGGATCATTTCAGAGAAATAGGTCTACGGTCAATTGGGCAAACTTAATAAAGATCCCGTTACGCATACGTAATTTCCACAGAGAGGATATCAACATTGTGGAGAATCCATTCAAACTTGTCAAGAGCAGATACCTTTGCGACCACGATATGGTGACGTTTGATAGGATCCCTCGACTTTTTGGAATCAAATATCCTCTGGTCCAGGCTGGAATGATCTGGTGTTCAGGCTGGGAGCTGGCCTCAGCCGTGAGTAATTCAGGTGGTTTAGGTGTAATAGGTTCCGGTTCAATGTATCCAGATGTACTTCGAGCACATATTCGGAAATGCAAGGGCGCTACGAACAACCCATTCGCTGTGAATGTTCCATTGCTCTATCCGAATATCGAGGAGCATATGGCAGTGATCATGGAGGAAGAAGTGCCAATTGTCTTCACAAGTGCTGGGAATCCAGCGGTTTGGACGAATAAGCTGAAACAGAAAGGAGTGAAAGTTGTTCACGTTGTGAGCAGTACGAAATTCGCCCTTAAAGCTGAGCAAGCTGGTGTTGACGCAATTGTAGCAGAAGGGTTTGAGGCAGGTGGCCACAATGGGCGAGAGGAAACCACAACGTTGGTGCTGGTGCCGATGGTCTGCGATGCAGTGCAGATACCTGTAATTGCAGCTGGTGGTATATCAGATGGTCGTTCTATGCTTGCTGCCATGTGCTTGGGTGCCGATGGCGTCCAGGTCGGAAGTCGATTTGTTTGTTCCAAGGAATCTTCGGCGCATATAGGTTTCAAGGAACAGGTCGTCGCAGCAGGAGAAGGGGCTACACAATTGACACTGAAGGAGTTGACTCCGGTTAGATTATTGCGGAACTCCTTTTATAAGCAGATCGAAGAGGCCTATGCCAGATGTGCAACGCCCGAGGAGTTGCGTACTTTATTGGGTCGGGCAAGAGCAAAAGCAGGCATGTTCGAAGGTGATCTCGAACAAGGCGAGTTGGAGATCGGACAGGTCGCCGGGCGCATCGGAAATGTACTGTCAGCGCGAGAGATCGTTCAGGAGATCGTTAAGGATTTCAATAGGATGAAGAACAACTTGACCGGAATGGCGGACCTTTCATTCATTCAATAGGCTGAATGTGGCAACAAAGTGATCTGTTCGGACGTCTATATAACGTTGATCTGAATTAATGTGGCGTTTGGTCATACGTAGTGTTCTTTCGATCTGTATTCAGGTCGTGATCGTAGGTGTCCTCATTGCGGCACCTCTGGATCCGCCTGCTGTGCATTGCGCTAATGTTGATGCGAGCGGGAACGTTACGATTTCCTGGACACCGATCACCGATCCAGGCGGAGCGTTTCAGCAATACGACATTTACCACTCGGCACTTGTAGCTGGTCCCTTCGCTCCGCTTACCACCATCTTCGCGATCGGCCAAAGTAACTTCGTTCATATTGGGGCTGCGGCCGATGTAGGACCACAGTTCTACTACATCACCACCACCAATAATGCGGTGCCACCAGAGGTATCCATGCCAAGTGATACCATAGCGACGTTGTTTCTGCAAGTTTTTCAAAGCACCCCGCTCGGCAGTGCGAACCTGTCCTGGAATGCACCAGCCACCGCACCCACCGCGGATAATGAATTCTCCGTATGGTTGGAATACCCAATTGGAACGTGGTCGATATTGGGGAATGTAGCGGACACTGTATTCAGTTACCAGCATGTGGTGGACGTGTGTGAAGATTCGCTCACGTTCCGCATTGGTCTTTCGGACGCCACGGGGTGTACCTCTTTCAGCAACCTTAACGGCGACGTTTTCGCAGATGCAACACCCCCATCAATGCCCATTCTTACGGCTGTGACCGTGGATACGCTGACCGGCCTTACCTCCGTTATTTGGGCACCCAGTCCGGAACCGGATACGGACGGATACATCGTACTGTGGGTAACACCCACCGGAGGGGTGATCATCGATACATTATACGGACAGAACAATACCAGCTATACGTGGCTCAATAGTAATTCTGATATCGGAAGCGAATCATTTACGGTTGCAGCCTTTGATACCTGTGAAGTAGGAGTTCCTCCCAGCCCGAATACGAGTGCCACGCGTGCGCCCCACGGTACCGTTCATGTGGACGCACAATATGATCTTTGCGGAGCCCAGGTAGATCTTTCCTGGTCAGAATACATTGGGTGGGAAGTAGAGTCCTATCAGATCTACGCGCAGGTGGATGGCGGGCCGTGGAACGTGCTATCGACAGTGCCGTCAACTCAAACCGGATATGCTCACGACGTTGCTCCGGACCGTAGTTATTGTTATGTGATCATGGCAATTCGAGGAACAGGTGCAGTGACTTCATTGAGCAATAAAATATGCGTCCTTACTTATTATCCGAACGCGCCATCGTTCAATTACATCCAAACAGTGACGGTTACTGGTGAGGATCAGATCACCATAGTCGATAGTGTGGATATGAGTGCAACGGTAAGTGAGTATCGATTCGAGCGTTCCAGGGATGGTGGGCCATATCTCAGTATTGCGACTGCACCCGGTTCGTCAGGACCGACGATCACAATTACGGATAACGATGTGGAAACCTCCTTGAGCGGCTATCGTTACAGAGTAGTGGTGCAGGATAGTTGTGGTGTGCCGGCACTTACAAGCAACACAGGAGGTAGCATCCTATTGCGGGCAACACCGGACCTGAATGGTACCAACAAATTGGATTGGAACGGGTATGAGGATTGGGCGGGCAGTGTTGGTTCTTATACGATCTATAGAAGCGTAGAGGATTTGCCATTTGAAGTGCTCGCTGTTGTTCCTTCATTGCCATGGAAATATACCGATCCGGTTCAGGACCTCACAGCGACCGATGGGAAATTCTGCTACTTTGTAGTAGCCAGTGAAATTGGAAATCCTTCAGGTATCGATAGTACTTCCGTAAGCAATACTTCATGTGCCATACAAGAGGAATTGGTGTACATCCCGAACGCATTCGTTATCGGTGGATATAATCCGACATTCTTCCCGGTACTGTCCTATGTTGATGTGGAAGAATACGAGCTAAGTATAATCAACCGTTGGGGAATGGTCATTTGGTCCACCAACGATCCGGTCGAGCCTTGGGATGGCAGGATCGAGAGCGGATGTGCACCGATCGGTGTTTATGGTTATTACCTTTCAGTCAAGAATGGTGCAGGCCGTCACATCGAACGAAGAGGTACGGTAACCTTGCTTACTGCTTCAGAGTAAGACCTCCTTCCATTGTTCCATGGATCTAGGATCCCAGGACGTTTGAATTCGTTTTCTTGCCGTACTTTTGTGCATGGAACGATCCACGGCACTCCGGTCTGAACGGACCTCTCCGAAGGTTGCAGTTAAAAGCTATTCCCAAGAAGATAAATTCGTAGGAGAAGGACTCACGTACGATGATGTCTTACTCGTACCAGCATACAGTGAGGTGTTGCCTCGCGAAGTGGATATCCGATCTCAATTCACGCGTAACATCACACTCAATGTGCCGATCGTTTCAGCTGCGATGGATACCGTTACGGGTGCTGACCTCGCAATTGCCATAGCTCAACAAGGAGGTATTGGTGTAGTACATAAGAATCAAACGATCGCTGAACAAGCGGCCGAAGTACGACGCGTAAAACGTTCAGAAAGCGGCATGATCATGGATCCGGTAACACTCGATGAGAATGCGCTGGTCGGGGACGCATTGAAACTCATGCGGGAACACACAATCGGTGGTATTCCAGTGGTCAATGCGAGTAAAAAGCTCGTCGGAATTGTTACGAACCGTGATCTTCGGTTTGAGAAGAAAATGAACAAGCCTGTTGCTGAAGTGATGACCAGCAAGAACATCATTTCCGCGAAGCCGGATACCACAATGGCGCAGGCCGAAGAGATCCTTCAAGAGTTCAAGATCGAGAAACTTCCCGTGTTGGATAAGAATGGGACCCTTGTGGGCCTGATCACATACAAGGACATTTTGAAACTCCGTCAACGGCCAAATGCTTGCAAGGATAAACACGGCCGCTTGCGCGTAGCGGCTGCAATGGGGGTAACATCAGACTCTCTCGAACGTGCAAAAGCACTGCGCGATGCCGGAGTGGATGCGCTTGTGATCGATACTGCCCATGGGCATAGCAAAGGAGTTATTGAAATGCTGAAGAGCATAAAAGCGGAGATCAATGATGTGGATATTATCGTTGGTAACGTCGCAACCGGTGAGGCAGCATTGATGCTTGCTGATGCAGGAGCAGATGCCGTTAAGGTCGGAATTGGACCTGGTAGTATATGCACCACAAGGATCATCGCCGGGGTTGGTGTACCCCAGCTTACCGCTGTTCTGGATTGTGTTAAAGCGTTGGAAGGAACCGGTGTTCCGGTAATAGCGGACGGTGGTATTCGATACACTGGGGATATTGTGAAGGCGCTTGCTTGCGGAGCCGGCACTGTAATGGTTGGGTCCATGTTCGCTGGCGTCGAGGAAAGCCCAGGTGAGACCATTATTTATGAAGGGCGCAGGTTCAAGGCATACCGAGGCATGGGATCGATAGAAGCCATGCAACAGGGCAGCAAGGACCGCTACTTCCAGGATATGGAGGATGACATTAGGAAACTCGTACCTGAGGGGATCAGTGGTCGAGTACCGTACAAGGGCAAACTGGAAGAAGTCGTGCACCAGTTGGTGGGTGGTTTAAGAGCGGGAATGGGCTATTGTGGTGCGGGAAATATGGGGGCGTTAAGGAATGCACGGTTCATTCGGATCACCAATGCTGGCATGAAAGAAAGCCATCCGCATGACGTATTCATTACAAGGGAGGCGCCGAATTATAGTCACCTTTAAGTTCGTGGACCTATCTGGAATACGGTTCATGTCCAGTGGGTTTCTTGGGCAATAGCCGCACGAATTTCTTCAAGTTCGTCCTCTGAATGGACGGTTGACGTGCATAGGATCCGCATGGACCATGTATGCTTCTCCCTTAGCCAAGGACAGCTCATAAGGTGATCTGCATTAGCGTTGGATCTTTTTAACGGTACGAAAGTTGACGGCAACGTTGTTGATAACGGTTACATTTGCCACCCTTTCCGCCATTTGGAAGCATAACGAACGTGTGGAATAATTAACGTTATACATGCACATAGCAATGAAGATGCGAAAGTTCTATTCTCTGGCCCTGCTCGTGCTGGCCACGATCTCTGTTAATGCTCAGACCGAAGTGGCCGATCCGGTTCTTATGACCGTTGATGGCAATCCCGTTACGCGCGGTGAGTTTGAAGCGATCTATAAGAAGAACAATAAGGACGCAAGCGTGACCAAGGAAGCGCTGGATGAATACTTGGAGCTGTTCATGAATTACAAGCTCAAGGTTCGCGAAGCAGAGGCATTGGGTATGGATACCGTTACCAAATTCCGCAACGAACTTGAAGGATATCGCAAACAATTGGCCAGACCGTATTTGATCGATCGTGAATTGAACGAAGCACTCATGCAAGAGGCTTTCGGCCGTATGGGGCAAGAAGTTCGTGCAAGCCATATTCTCGTTTCAGTTGGGCCTGATGCAACACCGGAGGACACGCTGGTCGCATGGAAAAGGATCTCGGAATTGCGTGAACGCGTTGTGAAAGGAGAAGATTTTGCAGCCATAGCCAAGTCAAAAGGCGGGTCAGATGATCCTAGTGTTGCTAAGAATGGCGGAGACCTGGGGTATTTCAGCGCACTTCAAATGGTCTATCCCTTTGAAACTGCTGCATTTACTACTGAGGTAGGTCAGGTTAGCCATCCGGTGCGAACACGGTTCGGGTACCATATCATTAAGGTTTCGGACAAACGCCCGGCACGTGGTCAGGTGAAAGTGTCCCATATAATGTTGAGAAGTACGGAGGAGGATCCAAGTGAAAAACAAAAGACGGATGCTGACCGGATCGCTGAGATAAACCGCCAGATCAGAGCTGGTGAGATCTCCTTCGCAGATGCTGCAGTTAAGTACAGCGAAGATGAAAGTTCCAATACGAAGGGTGGGGAACTGCCAATGTTCGGTACGGGAAAAATGATCGAGGAGTTCGAGGATGCTTCTTTCGCTCTTAAAGCGGATGGCGATATCAGTGAGCCGGTAAAGACCCGGTATGGTTGGCATATCATCCAACGCATGGAATACAAAGCACCCCCCACGTTCGATGAAGCAAAGGGTGAACTGAAGAACAAGATCGGTAAGGATAGTAGAGCGGAGATCACGCGAAATGCCTTCTTGGAAAAATTGAAAAAGGATTACGGGGTGCAGGTTAAGAAGGAGAATATCAAACCGATCTATGCATTAGTGGATACTACCATCTTCATGAAAGGGCAGACACTGAATGATACGCTGATCCGTAAGAACTTGGAGGAAGGCATCTACAAAAAGGGTGGCCTCACCTACAAGCGTGAATTGTCGGGTATGATAAAAGATGGTAAGCTGGTAACCAGCCGAAGCAGACAATATGATGAACTTACCCAGACCATGGAAGACACGATCGTTGTGCGGGATATGGTTGAAGGTTGGTCCTATAATCGTGCTATTACCTCGAAGCTTACGAAACCCTTGGTGGTGATCCGTGATCGCACGTTCACGCAGAAGGACTTCCTCAATTCGTTGGAAGAGAAACAGCGACGTGAGCGATCCATTCCTGTAAAGGAATATGTTAACGCCAAGTTCGACGAGTTCGTGGATGAGCAGGTATTGAAATATGAGGACGAGCATCTCGAAGCGAAGTACACGGATTTCCGCATGCTCATGAAAGAGTACCGCGATGGCATTCTCCTTTTTGAATTGACCGATGAAAAGGTATGGGGTCGTGCTGTTAAGGACACAGCAGGTCTGGAAGCATTTCACACTTCACATGCAGATGAGTTCATGTGGGATACGCGCTACGACGTTGATATTTACACGTGTTCGGATGCGGCCGTTGCCAAGAGCCTCCGTTCGTTGTATAAAAAAGGAAAGCGTGGTGCGGAGCTTACCAAGGCCTTGAACGAGAACGACCCGTTGGCGCTCTCCATAGAGACCGGGCTGTATTCATTGGAACAGAAACCCTTCTTATCTCAGGTTACCAAGCCAGGGATGTCTTCTGATCTAGCTTTGGATGGAAGGGTGATAGTTGTGGATATGAAGAAGATCATACCACCTTCTCCGAAGACCTTGGACGAAGCACGCGGAGCGATAACTGCAGCTTATCAGGATAGCTTGGAAAAGGCCTGGGTAAGCGAGTTACGCGCAAAGTACCCCGTGGTCATTGAAAAGGACGTGCTCTATTCGATAAAGTGAGTCATTCTTTATGGCATCCTGAACTACAGCGGGATCGAACAACGATCATTGTTTCGGTCCTGGTACTTATGAGCTGTGGAACGGATGATACGAATGATCCAGTTCTGGCACGTGCATTCGATAATGAATTACATTGGAGCGACCTTAGGCAGGTCATACCGGTAAGCTCCACGGAAATGGACAGTGCTGCACTAGCTCAGCGATACATTACCAATTGGAGCAGGGATCAAGTATTGGTGCACAGAGCGGAGCAGAACCTGGGCGAGGAGCAGAAGGATTTTGTAGCTCAATTGGAAGATTATCGAAAGGACCGTTTGATCTATGCGTACGAAGAAGCATTGGTAAGCCAAAAATTGGATACGGTGGTAAGTGATCCGGAGATCGAAGCATATTGGAAGGAGAATGAAGCGGACTTTGGACTTAAGGATAGCATGCTCAGGGTCAGATGGTCGAAGGTTCACGGAGAGGATAAGCGTTCATTGGGTCGATTGAAGAAAGCATTCAATAGCAAAGACAATGAAGAACTTCGTGAATACGAAGTATGGCTTGCTTCGCGTGGTATACCTATAGTCGACCGTAGTTCGGAGTGGATATCGATCCAAGAATTGGGCACTGAGGTCATTCCAGGTCGATCAAGCTTAAGCGACTTGGTTACAGGTCCTGGTAAAATGGTGATCGAGAATGGAAGTGATGCATATTTCATGGATATATTGGAACTTCGTTCCCGGGATAGCGTTGCTCCACTGAATATGGTGGTGCAGGATATTCGATCCATTATCATCAATCAACGAAAGCTTCAGTTCGTTGAGAAGATCCGTGAAGACCTTTATCGCGAAGCGCTTGAACAGAAAGATGTTGAAATATTCTAAACTGCTCGTACTCCTTTTGGTTTTCGGTACCTGCGAAACAGGGACCGCTCAGCCACAAAGCCTTATGATCGATCGGATCATTGCGGTAGTTGGGCAGAAGCCGATCCTGGCTTCGGACCTGGTTGCACGAATGGAACAAGCACGACAGGGCGGAGATCTGGAACAAGGTGCTGACTGTGTTGAGCTTGAGGATCTGCTGTACGAGAAACTTCTATTGGAACAGGCCCGCATAGATAGTGTTGTCGTGGAAGAAGCTCAGGTCAACGCCGAGTTGGATAGGCGCATCCGGTATTTTTCTCAACAGATCGGCGGAGATGAAAAGCTTGAGGAATTCTACGGGAAATCCATAACGGAGATCAAGGCGGATTTCCGAACCCAGGTAGAAGATCAACTTCTGATCCAGAACATGCAGCAGAAGGTCACGGGCGATATCCGTGTTACACCGCGTGATGTGCAACGATTCTTCAATAACATTACCGCCGATAGTATACCATTCATAAATACGGAGGTGGAGTACGCCATGATCCTGAAAGTCCCCAAGCCCAATGAGGAAGAGGAACGCAGGGTAAGACGCAAGATCGATGAGTATCGGGAGGCCATCATCGCAGGAGAGAAGGATTTCTGCACCGTCGCCATACTTTATTCAGAAGATCCAGGATCAGCCAAGGATTGCGGACAGCTCGGTATGGTGCCATTAGGCGTAATGGTCCCTGAATTCGATGCCGTTGCAATGAGCTTGAAGGATGGTGAGATATCGCAGGTCTTCAAGACCCAATATGGATATCACTTCATGCAGTTGATCGAAAGAAGGGGTGAACAATACAACGCGCGGCATGTACTTATGAGACCACAAGTTGGTGCGCAGGACCTCCAAGGAGCAAGGGTCTTGTTGGATAGTCTGGTAAGTGAGATCCGTGCTGAACGGTTGGACTTCGAAAAAGCCGCGATCGATCATTCAGATGACGAGGAAAGCAAAGGGACCAACGGCCTGATGATCGAACCGAATTCGAATTCAGCAAGATGGGATCTTGGCTCCTTGGATCAACAAACGTTCTTCGTTCTGGATAAATTACGGATAGGGGATATAAGTGAACCTCAACTTGTTGTGCAGCAGGATGCCTCCAAAGCATACCGGGTATTGAAACTATTGGCTCGTACTGAACCGCACAGAGCGAATATGAAGGATGATTACCGATTGATCCAACAAGCCACGGAAGGCAAATTGCGCAGCGAGGCTATTGATGAATGGGTTAAGACCAGAGTAGGTAACACCTACGTCCGATTAGCGGATGATTACCGAAATTGTCAGTTTCTCCATGGTTGGAGCATTGCCATGACCAACGAGTGAGCATGGATTTTCATTTTTGTAACCTATATCGATCAACGTGAACTGAATTATGACCACACCTTCCAATGACGTACGTGCCGTAGAAGAATTCGGTGATAAATACCAACGGTTGAAGTCCGAGATCGGAAAGGTCATTATTGGTCAGGAAGATGTTGTGGACAAGGTCCTGCTTGGTATTTTTAGTCGCGGACATTGTTTGTTGGTGGGGGTGCCCGGCCTTGCGAAAACATTGCTTGTCACCACGGTTGGTCGAGCATTGGGACTTACATCCAGTCGGATCCAATTCACCCCTGACCTGATGCCTAGTGATATTATAGGCAGTGAAATACTGGATCAGGACCGCAAGTTCAAGTTCTTGAAAGGACCAATATTCGCGAACATCGTTCTTGCGGATGAGATCAATCGTACGCCTCCGAAGACCCAAGCTGCATTATTGGAGGCCATGCAGGAAAAAGCTGTAACAGCGGCTGGTCAGACACATGAATTACCTGATCCTTTCTTCGTCCTGGCGACCCAGAACCCAATTGAGCAGGAAGGAACCTATCCTTTGCCCGAAGCGCAATTGGATCGGTTCATGTTCAATATCTGGGTTGATTATCCAAGTTATGAAGAGGAACTTGCGGTGGTCAAAGCGACTACCAGCGATAATAACCCTCAACTTTCACCGATCCTCACACATGAGGAGATCGTACACTATCAGGGACTCGTGCGGCGTATCCCTGTTCCGGACAATGTAATGGAGTACGCGGTTAAGCTCGTAACTCGAACGCGTCCTGGAACTAAGGATGCACCTGAGATCATCAACGAGCATATATCCTGGGGGGCTGGCCCTCGTGCTTCACAGTATTTGGTCATCGGGGCCAAGGCGCATGCATTATCCAAAGGCCGGTTTTCACCAGACATTGCCGATGTTCAAGCGGTTTCATTACCCATCCTACGGCACCGATTGGTTCGGAACTACAGAGCCGAAGCGGAAGGTGTTACCACCGATAAGATCATTAACACGATCCTTTGATCCGGTCTGGGACTACTCGTTTCGCAGAAAAGCGTCATAAGAAGCCTATTATGCTGAAGAAGTTTCTGGCGTGCATGGTTGACTTGTGCTTGGGATCGATTAGTTTTGGAGGATAGTCCATAACACCAAAAACATGTTTGCATTGCGCACTACGTTGGTTCCTTTACTGTTTATGCCACTTCTGGCGAGTGCTCAACCTCCTACGGATATTACAATAGTGAATACAGGTACAGGGGAGCTTGAAGTACGTATTCGTCCATCCGGAGATTTTGATGGGTTCTTTGCGGCGTCGGTCTTTACTGTTCGTTGGCTCGATGCATCCGGTGTCACATTAGGTGCAGTTGTAAATCAATTGCCGCCACCGATACACTACGTATCGGAATCAGGGGACATGGCTATTGAGGGAATCTATCGATATCAGATATACGCGGGTTTTGGCAATGCGCCACTTAGTGGATCTGGTTCTTCATGGACCGGAGGTCAAGAAGTGTTGCTCTGTACAATTCCTGTGCCTATTGATGGAACCGTATACGAGATCGTTGAAGATGACTGGACCGGGGAACCCGCCAACAATGGTGATTACTATATATCCTTCAATGGAATTGCAGTGGGTGGAGGGACAAGCGGAGGTGTGATCTATACGGTCAGCACTAACATTGGAACCAACGACCTTTCTTCACTGATCAGTGTATCACCGAATCCGACCAACGGTATCGCTTGGGTTGAGCTATCTGGTGCAGCGAATGAAATGTTACGGTTTTCATTGTTGGATGCTACTGGTCGTTCGGTGTGGACCAACCGAATTGCGTTTGCAACCGGTACTTTACGCTTTCCGATCGATCTTACCGGATTTGCTGAGGGAGCATATACCTTAAGCATTCGCTCAGGTGATGACGTTTCATTTCTGCGAATTGTTAATGCCCGATGAGCATGAGAGCCATTGGTCTCGGATTCTTGGTTAATTGTTGTTTTGTAATTCTGACATTCCTTTTTACGGCATCTTCTGTTAATGGACAAACATGGGAGGTATTCGATATGGCCAATGCGGGCTTACCAAGTAATACGGTGAACGCATTCGCTCATGAGGACAATGGGACCACATGGGTAGGTACGGACTGGGGGCTTTGTAAGTACGATGGCTCGACATGGGAGGTTTTTCAGGTTGATAATTCAGATATTCCCGAGAACGATGTTCGTGCTTTAGCGCTGGATGATCAGAATAGATTGTGGGTCGGCTTTTTTACTCAAGGTCTTTCTGTGTATGACGGTGTTTCTTGGCAGCATTTCAATATGACCAATAGCCCATTGCCTACAATGACCGTGCGAAACATCGTATTTGCTGCGGATGGTTTTGGATGGTTGTCCACTGCGGATGGCGTTGTACGCACGGATCTAAGTGATTGGCGCATCTATAACGACAGCGAGACCAGCTATGATAATTTAATTCTACCAGGGAATAATATTTCCGATATTGCTATTCGCAATGATGGGCTTGTGTGTGTTGGAACATTGAATGCGGGGTTCGTCTATCTAACTGATACGCTCGTTCGGGTTTTTTCAACGACTACAACGGGTTTGCCGGATAATACCGCGCTTGGTGTTGCCATAGATTCAAATGGTGAACGCTGGGCAGCCTGTCCTTTTGGAGGTGTGCTGCATAATTTCGGGGATTATGTCAACGGTTTCTGGTCCCAATATTATAGCTCCAACTCCAGTATTCCCAGCAATTCGTTGAACGATATTATCATAGATGGCCAGGATCGTAAGATCATCGCCACGCAACAGGCCGGTATAGCCATATTATCAACGAACGATACTTGGGAGGTGTTCAATATGGCCAATTCCGGACTTCCGGATAACGTGGTCAATCAGCTTTCATTCTGCACGGATGGTTCAATATGGGTAGGAACAGCCAGCGGGGGAGCAGTCCGCTGGGATGTGGCAACAAGCTTGTCCGCAGTTGAAGCTCCTAGAGCAGAGTTCGAGATCTATCCCGTTCCTGCAACTACTGAGTTGAACATTAGGGCAGTTGGTGTGAACAGATTGGACAATTATCGGGTCACCGATGCTACGGGAAGTGTGGTATTGACCGGAAGGGTCACTGGAAATGGGGGTATGATCAGCGTTGAAAGTTTGGAAAGCGGTGTTTATGTGTTCCAAATTGGTCAAGATAATTCGTTACGATCCAAGCATTTTATAGTATTGTGAACGAACTTTCCACTTGACCTGACCCTATCGATCTAAGTAGATTTACGGCCGTCGAACGAATAAACAACACTAGTAGAATGAAGAATAACTACATTTTGGCATTGCTTTCAGTTGCAACATCAGTACTCGCTGCCAGTGATCTTCTGGCGCAATGTACGTTAACCAATGCTACTAGTTGTGTGTGCGAAACAACCGGTCAGACCAACTGTGACCTCTTACCAGATATTACAATTAGCTGGAAAGCCTTGCAGGATTATGCTGGAGGTCCTAGTGAATATTCTCAAACCGACGGATCCAATCCTGGGCGGTTGCGCGTAACAGGTTCCACACCGAACATCGGGAATGGCCCATTGAACGTGCGCGGTGTCGATCGAAATGGGTACCGCTGGTTCCTTTGTAATTCGGATACCATTTCGATCTATGATCCCAACAGTACGAACGATTATACCAATTCGGCCTGTGCGGATATGAAACAGTTGATCCTTCAGCGGGTCTATCATAAGAACGGCAATACCATGTCGTTTACTGAGCATATTGCTGGTACAATGACCTATCATCCTACGCATGGGCATAATCACGTTGATGATTGGGCGACGTTCTCACTGCGCTCAGAGGTGGTTGGAGAACCCAACCCACTGAATTGGCCGATCGTAGGGACTGGTGCCAAAGTAGGGTTTTGTTTGATGGATTACTACCCTTGTTCGAGTGGAAGTGCCAGCGGACATTGCCGCACTGCACAAGCCTATAATACGGGTACAGCGTTGAATTCAACGTCGAATTTTCCGAATTACGGCTTGGGTGGCGGTTCGTACAACTGTAGCCAGATCTCGCAAGGTATTTCAGTGGGGTACACAGATATTTATGGTGAGACACTTGATGGAATGTGGGTGAATATCCCCCCAGGTACATGTAATGGTAACTACTGGGTGGTAATGGAGGTGGATCCGTTGAACAACTTCGTTGAGGAGGATGAGAATAACAACTGGACGGCAGCGCCTGTAACTTTAACTTTACAAGTACCTGGTGGTGGCGAATTCGCAAATATCACCTCTGATGTCGGATCAACGAGTTGTGCTGGGTCTGCAATGGTACTTACCGCCAGTGCTGGTACTTCATATGCTTGGAGTAATGGTGCAACAACACGATCCATAACACCGAATACATCGGGATCATACACATGCACGGTTACAGGTCAATGTGGCGTAGATGCTTCTGATCCTTTTACGGTAACGCTGATCAATTCCCCTGCTCCTAACGGAACAGGTGCTACATTAAGTGGCCCAGGGCAAGCCACATTGAACGCGTCAGGTGCTGATGTGAGCTGGTACGATGCGGCAACAGGTGGTAATATGTTAGGGACAGGAAACCAATTTGTTTCACCGGTTATTTCTCAAACTACGTCATATTGGGCAGAGAATGAGGCAACCCAAACGGGTTTGCTCGTCAATGTAGGGAAACAGAACAATAGTGGTGGTGGCGCTTACGGTTCGTATGACCAGCACCTAACGTTCAATGCAATGGAAGCATTCGTACTCAAAAGTGTAAAGGTCTATGCAAATAGTGCAAGCAACCGGACATTTCAAGTGCTGAATGAAGGCGGAAACCTTATCGCACAGACCACAGTGAACGTCCCCGCTGGTGAACAGCGAGTACAATTGAACCTTAGCGTTCCGGTGGGTACAGCGCATCGCTTGAAAGTGACAAATGCATACACTGATATGTACCGGAATAATAATGGTGTTGCATATCCTTACACATATGCAGGAATTGTAAGTATTACTGGGTCCAGCGCCGGATCCGCGTACTATTATTTTTGCTATGATTGGGAAGTAACGGGGCAGGATGTAGTCTGCACAAGTGCTCGTACCGAGGTTGTAGCAACGGTTACCAACGGATTCATCCTGAACGCTCAAGTAGCGCTGGAGGGTCCATATGATCCAGGTACAGGATTGATGAATGATGGTCTTCGTACATCCAGCTTGATCCCTTCAGTTGAGCCTTATACTCAACTAGGATTCGTACAAGTAGGTGGTGGTGGAGAGACCATTGGTGGTGGAGTATTGTCCGTCACTGGATCCAGTGCAATTGTGGATTGGGTATTGGTTGAGCTGAGAAGTGCAACACAACCTGGAACCATTGTCGCTACGAAGACCGCACTGTTGCGACGCGATGGTCAGATCGTTTCAGCGCTTGGAACAGAGTTGCGTTTTACAGTCCCACAGGACAATTACTACGTGGCGATCCGTCATCGCAATCATTTGGGTACAATGACCTCGGTTCCGATCAGCTTCGGTCCATCTCCGGTTTCCGTGGATCTGCGCAATCCAAGTTTACTTACTTGGGGTACGAATGCACGTAAAACGATCAACTCCACTGCGGTGCTCTACGCCGGTAATGTGGTAAAGGATAATGCTCTTATGTACACCGGTGGAAATAATGACCGTGACCCGATCTTGAATATGATCGGCGGTGTAGCACCGACCAATACGGTTTCAATGTATCATACGTGCGATACCAATTTGGACGGGATCGTACGCTACACGGGCGTAAACAATGACCGCGACCTGATCCTGACCAATATCGGTGGCGTTGCACCGACCCAGACTCGTTCCGAACAACTACCTTAGAACCCTCAATTTTCCAGTAACCAATCCCCTAACCAAATACCATGAAGATCTTAACACCAATTAACGCAGTGCTGCGAAGTATTGCGGCCTTATTCCTTTTGCTGGGATGGGTTCAATTTGGCTTTGCACAGCCAGGCGATGTCAATAGGATCGATATCCGTTTGGTTTCTTTTGATGCTAATACTGTTGAGGTACAGTTAAGACCGAACGCAGATTGGCAGCGTGCCGATGGAATTGTGAATTTGAACTTCACGGTACGTTGGGAAACAGCGGCTGGAGGTCAATTGGGTGAACCTGATCAGTCCTTTACGGGATTCTCATGTGTTTCGAATCCACTTTTCCTTTCAGAGAACCCTGGGGTAGGCGATGCACTGAACAATGCTGATAATGGCGGTTTTCGATATAAAGCTTACGGCACAACGGGAAATATTATTCCTGTAGCATGTACTATCCCAGCTAATACTTGGGCCCGATATGCACAACTTCCGCTAACAGGGCTAACAGGGTGTACGAGCTTCGAAGTGGTAACTTCAGATGCTTATACGATCTCTCAGGATGGTGAATGGTTCATTAGTATGGGTGGGCCGGATATTACTACGGCTTCCCAAGTTGTTCTGCCGGGAGCGGCTATGGGAACTGGAGCTACACCATCACCAGGATCCTACGGTCCATTTTGTTCGACGGATGCAGATGTTAGCCTAGGTGGTACGCCCTCAGGTGGTGTTTGGACAGGTACCGGTGTTAGCGGATCAGGTCCTTACGTTTTCGATCCAAGTGCTGGAACTCAATCATTGACCTATACGGTCGGAACCGGAAATTGCGCAGCCGCCGCACTAACCACGATCACTATTAACCAAGCTCCAACTACTGCGAATGCTGGTCCGGATCAAAATATTTGCGCTTCATCCACAACATTGGCCGGTAATATTGCGACAGTTGGAAGTGGATCGTGGTCTGTTGTTGGTGGATCTGGAACATTTGCTAATGCATCTTCCCCGACAACAACGGTTAGTTCATTGGGCGCTGGTGCGAATACATTTAGGTGGACTATTTCAAATGCTGGATGTGCAGCGTCAGCGAATGATGTAGTGATCAGCAATGGTCCATGTGACTGTAACGGCGACTTTGGCGGAACAGCCTTCATCGACAACTGTGCAACCTGCGTAGGTGGTAACACCGGCGAAGTAGCATGTGTAGCTGACTGTAACGGCGACTTTGGCGGAACAGCCTTCATCGACAACTGCGCAACCTGCGTTGGTGGTAACACCGGCGAAGTAGCATGTACTGTGGATTGTAACGGAGACTTTGGCGGAACAGCCTTCATCGACAACTGCGCAACCTGCGTAGGCGGTAACACCGGCGAAGTAGCATGTGTAGCTGACTGTAATGGTGACTTTGGCGGAACAGCCTTCATCGACAACTGCGCAACCTGCGTAGGCGGTAACACCGGCGAAGTAGCATGTGTAGCTGACTGTAACGGCGACTTTGGCGGAACAGCCTTCATCGACAACTGCGCAACCTGCGTTGGTGGTAACACCGGCGAAGTAGCATGTGTAGCTGACTGTAACGGCGACTTTGGCGGAACAGCCTTCATCGACAACTGCGCAACCTGCGTAGGCGGTAACACCGGCGAAGTAGCATGTGTAGCTGACTGTAATGGTGACTTTGGCGGAACAGCCTTCATCGACAACTGCGCAACCTGCGTTGGTGGTAACACTGGCGAAGTAGCATGTGTAGCTGACTGTAATGGTGACTTTGGCGGAACAGCCTTCATCGACAACTGCGCAACCTGCGTTGGTGGTAACACCGGCGAAGTAGCATGTACTGTGGATTGTAACGGAGACTTTGGCGGAACAGCCTTCATCGACAACTGCGCAACCTGCGTAGGCGGTAACACCGGCGAAGTAGCATGTGTAGCTGACTGTAATGGTGACTTTGGCGGAACAGCCTTCATCGACAACTGCGCAACCTGCGTAGGCGGTAACACCGGCGAAGTAGCATGTGTAGCTGACTGTAACGGCGACTTTGGCGGAACAGCCTTCATCGACAACTGCGCAACCTGCGTTGGTGGTAACACCGGCGAAGTAGCATGTGTAGCTGACTGTAACGGCGACTTTGGCGGAACAGCCTTCATCGACAACTGCGCAACCTGCGTAGGCGGTAACACCGGCGAAGTAGCATGTGTAGCTGACTGTAATGGTGACTTTGGCGGAACAGCCTTCATCGACAACTGCGCAACCTGCGTTGGTGGTAACACTGGCGAAGTAGCATGTGTAGCTGACTGTAATGGTGACTTTGGCGGAACAGCCTTCATCGACAACTGCGCAACCTGCGTTGGTGGTAACACCGGCGAAGTAGCATGTACTGTGGATTGTAACGGAGACTTTGGCGGAACAGCCTTCATCGACAACTGCGCAACCTGCGTAGGCGGTAACACCGGCGAAGTAGCATGTGTAGCTGACTGTAATGGTGACTTTGGCGGAACAGCCTTCATCGACAACTGCGCAACCTGCGTAGGCGGTAACACCGGCGAAGTAGCATGTGTAGCTGACTGTAACGGCGACTTTGGCGGAACAGCCTTCATCGACAACTGCGCAACCTGCGTAGGCGGTAACACCGGCGAAGTAGCATGTGTAGCTGACTGTAATGGTGACTTTGGCGGAACAGCCTTCATCGACAACTGTGCAACCTGCGTTGGTGGTAACACCGGCGAAGTAGCATGTACTGTGGATTGTAACGGCGACTTTGGCGGAACAGCCTTCATCGACAACTGCGCAACCTGCGTTGGTGGTAACACTGGCGAAGTAGCATGTGTAGCTGACTGTAATGGTGACTTTGGCGGAACAGCCTTCATCGACAACTGTGCAACCTGCGTTGGTGGTAACACCGGCGAAGTAGCATGTACTGTGGATTGTAACGGAGACTTTGGCGGAACAGCCTTCATTGACAACTGCGCAACCTGCGTAGGTGGTAACACCGGCGAAGTAGCATGTGTAGCTGACTGTAATGGCGACTTCGGCGGAACAGCTTTCATCGACAACTGTGCAACCTGCGTTGGTGGTAACACCGGCGAAGTAGCATGTGTAGCTGACTGTAACGGCGACTTTGGCGGAACAGCCTTCATCGACAACTGCGCAACCTGCGTAGGTGGTAACACCGGCGAAGTAGCATGTGTAGCTGACTGTAATGGCGACTTCGGCGGAACAGCTTTCATCGACAACTGCGCAACCTGCGTAGGTGGTAACACCGGCGAAGTAGCATGTACTGTGGATTGTAACGGCGACTTTGGCGGAACAGCCTTCATTGACAACTGCGCAACCTGCGTAGGTGGTAACACCGGCGAAGTAGCATGTGTAGCTGACTGTAACGGCGACTTTGGCGGAACAGCCTTCATCGACAACTGCGCAACCTGCGTAGGCGGTAACACCGGCGAAGTAGCATGTGTAGCTGACTGTAACGGAGACTTTGGCGGAACAGCCTTCATCGACAACTGCGCAACCTGCGTTGGTGGTAACACCGGCGAAGTAGCATGTACTGTGGATTGTAACGGAGACTTTGGCGGAACAGCCTTCATCGACAACTGCGCAACCTGCGTAGGCGGTAACACCGGCGAAGTAGCATGTGTAGCTGACTGTAATGGCGACTTTGGCGGAACAGCCTTCATCGACAACTGCGCAACCTGCGTAGGTGGTAACACCGGCGAAGTAGCATGTGTAGCTGACTGTAATGGTGACTTTGGCGGAACAGCCTTCATCGACAACTGTGCAACCTGCGTTGGTGGTAACACCGGCGAAGTAGCATGTACTGTGGATTGTAACGGAGACTTTGGCGGAACAGCCTTCATCGACAACTGCGCAACCTGCGTAGGCGGTAACACCGGCGAAGTAGCATGTGTAGCTGACTGTAATGGCGACTTTGGCGGAACAGCCTTCATCGACAACTGCGCAACCTGCGTAGGTGGTAACACCGGCGAAGTAGCATGTGTAGCTGACTGTAATGGTGACTTTGGCGGAACAGCCTTCATCGACAACTGTGCAACCTGCGTTGGTGGTAACACCGGCGAAGTAGCATGTGTAGCTGACTGTAACGGCGACTTTGGCGGAACAGCCTTCATCGACAACTGCGCAACCTGCGTTGGTGGTAACACCGGCGAAGTAGCATGTGTAGCTGACTGTAATGGTGACTTTGGCGGAACAGCCTTCTTGGATGATTGCGATATTTGCGTAGGTGGAAACACCGGATTAGCACCTTGCACTGTGGGTTGCGATAACAATGTGGTTATCGAATTTGCTACGGATAATAACGCAGCTGATGTTAGCTGGTCGATCACGGCCGTAGGTGCAGGAACCCCAAGTTGCAGCGGTTCCAACTTGCCGAATAACCAACCAGCCTATGTTACTGATGTATGCTGCTTATCCGATGGATGCTACCGATTGGTAGTTACTGATGCTGGTGGAGATGGTATCGCCGGTGGTGGATACGTGTTACGCATGGCAGGAAACAACGGAATGCGCATCATTGACAACAGCAACAACTTTACGGTTGGTTCAAGTTCGATCAACACGAGCCTAGAGGACGGTGCGTTCTGTCTGCCATTGGGAGGTGTTGAGCTATTATCGTCCAGCTGCGATAAGTACTTCTGGGCAAATGGCCAATACATCGTTTGTAACGAAGATGCTGAAGTTGCTGCTGATTTCAACGGTGGTGGAGTTGCTGGTGCGGATTCGGGCTATGACTTCTGGTTCTACAACCCGAATGGAGGTTACAGCTTCATCCGTGAGCGTCGTCACAACGTGTCTGACAATTTCGCGAATATTGGTTCACCACGGACCTGTCATATGAAAGTGAACAACTGGGCTACAGCTAACCATATTCCGGATCAAATGAACTTGAACGTTCGAGTACGCGGTGTTGTAAATGGTGTTGCAAGTTCATGGGGTCCGGCATGTCGCTTTGCACGCAACGAAGCGTTGGCGATCTGCACACCTACAAAGTTGTTCGACATCCCTGGTTATGTGTTCTATAGCTGCGGTGTTACGCGTCAATTCGTAACTAGTTCTTCGCAGCGCTTGTATGCACGCCCAGTATCTGGTGCAACGCAGTATCAGTTCCGGTTCTCAATACCTGGTGAAGGTGTTTTGGTTACGCGTACTGCGAATAACTACTATGCCACCTTGGGTTGGACCAATGATGTTCCTTTGGTCGATGGTAACACCTACGATGTTGAGGTACGCGCATTCAAAGGAGGAATATGGTGCATCTGGGGTGAGACCTGCCAAGTGACCATCTGCAACGCTCCGCCATGCGGCATGGAGGCGAATGGTGGCCAACAGAACGTTGCTCTTGACCTGAATACGACACTCAGCGTGTGGCCTAACCCGAACCAGGGTGATCAAGTTCACGTGAATATCATCGGTTTACAGGATGGTGTGAACAAAGTGACAGTAGACCTGTTCGATCTTACAGGTAAGCGTGTGATCTCACGTCAGTTCGCTGCACAGGATGGTAACATGAATACGGTCATGGACCTCAATGGATCAATGAACAGTGGTATGTACATGTTGCGCATTACCGCAGGAGAGAAAGTATTTACCGAGCGTCTGGTCATCCAGCATTGATCGGTAATTGAACAAACTGAAGGGCCGTCTCGAAAGAGGCGGCCCTTTTGCGTTGGCTATGTTCTTTCTGAATGGATCCACCCGGGCTAACAATTACGATTTAGGTGTGCTCAATGTGACTGAATGTTCAGTTCGAATGGGTAGTAGTTGTAGCGCGATCAGGAAGGAATTACCGGAAACTGGGTATTTCAGATCAACGTCGATGTGGAGAGCTTTGTAGAAAGATCGTACCATCGATCCATCACATGAAAACGAAAGCAACTGCCTCCAAGAATAGTTTACTTGCCTTATGTATCGGTATCAATAACTACCCAGGTACAGGTAGTGATCTCAGCGGATGTGTTAATGACGCAAACGATTGGGCGAAAGAGCTTAACTCCCGGGGATATAATGTGGAAAAGCTATTGGACAAGAACGCAAATGGAGCCAATATTCGCAAGGGGATAAATGCGACCATTGCAAAAGCGAAGCGCGGAGATACTGTGATCATCACCTACTCTGGACACGGCACGTACGTCCCCGACCTCAATGGAGATGAACCAGATGGTCTGGACGAGGCGATTTGTCCGCACGACACCAATACCAAAGGTGTGATCACTGATGATGAGCTTTTTCTGATGTTCAACGCGCGCGGTACAGGAGTGCATCTTGCCTTCCTATCCGACAGTTGTCATAGCGGCACGGTGAGCAGATTCGCACCAATTACCACGCCTGCAACGACAACTTCAGCAAATGCCCCGCAACGTACGGTACGGTTCCTGCCTCCATCGGTCTTTATGAAACCAGCGGCTCTGAAGAAAATGGGGATCGGTAGCGCTTATCGGGCCAGCAAGGCACCTGGGCGATATGCCGGACTTTTGTTGAGCGGTTGCCAAGACCATGAATACAGTTATGATGCTTGGTTCAACGGAAGACCGAACGGGGCATTCACATTCGTAGCATTGAAGACGCTGAAAACACTACCAGCCGGCTCCAACTATACTGCATGGTACAAAGCTATCCGCACTGCGCTTCCCTCACGCCAGTATGCTCAGACCCCGAACCTTTATGGCGATTCTCCCAGTAAGCGATGGAAAGTGCTTGCCTAAGCACCTATCTGACCAATATGAGGTAAGCTATTCTGTGTGGCTAAGTCAGGTTAATGGACAAAACGAATGGCGAGACCTTCTGAATGTCCTATCTGGATCAGGTTAGAGTAAAGGAAAAGCCCCCGATGGATCAGGGGCTTTTTTACGAAATTTGAATGATCTCAGTAGTACACCAACCGGCGCACCTTGGTAACGTGCTTTGCCAAACGGATAACCTGTTTGGTATACCCGAATTCGTTATCGTACCACGTGTAGAGTACAACGCTTTTGCCGTCCGGGGCTACTATGGTTGCATTGCTGTCGAAAACGCTACAGCATGTATCACCAATGATATCGCTGCTAACGAGTTCTGGATCTACCTGATAATGGATCTGGTTCACCAATTCACCCTCGAGAGCCGCTTTACGGATCATCTCGTTCATAGCTGCAAGATCCTTGATGGGCTTTTTCAGCGTGAGGTTCATGATCGCCAATGAACCATTAGGTGTAGGTACACGAACTGCATTAGCGGTCAGTTTGTCCTTCAAACTAGGAATTGCCTTGCTTACGGCAGTACCGGCTCCGGTGCTGGTGATCACCATATTGATGGCAGCACTGCGGCCACGGCGAGGTCCCTTGTGGTAATTATCCAACAAATTCTGGTCGTTGGTGTAAGCATGAACCGTTTCGATATGTCCTTTCTCGATCCCCACTTCATCTTCAACCACCTTAAGTATAGGGGAGATCGCGTTGGTCGTACAGCTAGCTGCACTGAAGATCTTCTCGTTCTCGATATCCTGTTCCTTGTGGTTGATCCCGTAAACGATGTTCGGTATCTCCTTGCCAGGAGCCGTCAATAACACCTTGGCAACGCCTTTCCCTTTCAGATGGCGCTCCAGATCGGCACGCTTGGTGAATGCACCCGTATTGTCGATCACAAGAGCATTGTTGATGCCGTACTGAGTGTAGTCAATATCCTCTGGCTTGCTAGCTGCGATCAACTGCACTTCTTGGCCGTTGATGATCAAGGTCCTGTTTGCAATGTCTTCGATAACTGTTCCTTTGAATGCACCATGCACACTATCATTCCGTAACAACGCAGCTCGCTTAACGATCTCCTCATCCGTTAGCGTGCGTGTAACAATTGCACGAAGACGCAATTGTTGGCCCTTACCGGCTTGTTTCACCAATTCACGAGCAGCAATTCGGCCAATGCGACCAAATCCGTACAATACCACGTCCTGCGGCTTGAATTTATGCTTATCTTGACCAATGAAATCCTTCAGATGTCCGCTAAGAAAGTCGTTCACGGAAGTGCTTTTGGAAGCAATGAATTCGTAGGTCAATTTGCCGATATCGATCTTACTGGGCGCAAGGTCCAATTCGAGTAACCCACGCGCTACATTGGCTGTAACATGAACGTCTATGGGCTTCTTGACGACCTCTGAAGCATAGTCGAAATGCTTCATAACCTCTGAAATGCTGATATCCAGCAAGTGATTCCGGAAAAAAACAAGTTCAACTCCACGGTCGTACATAAGCCGACCAACTGAATTCATCAGATCCACCGCAGCTTTTTCACGATCTACGTAATCCTGTAGGCCAGCTTCGTAGCCTTTTCTCTCCAAAGTCTCCATCGAATTCAATAAAAGTTTTGGGCGTTGTACGCAGAATTGCCTATCCGAGATACGCTTTCAGCAACTTACTGCGGCTGGTATGGCGTAGGCGGCGTATCGCTTTCTCTTTGATCTGGCGAACACGCTCTCGTGTAAGGTCGAATTTGGCACCGATCTCCTCCAAGGTGAGGCCGTGGTTGATGGCGATACCAAAGAACAATTTCACTACATCACGCTCACGTTCGGTAAGCGTGCTCAAGGCACGATCGATCTCTTTGCTCAACGATTCGTTCAATAGCAAACGGTCAGCTGGTGCGCTATCGTTGTTCGGCAACACATCCAGTAGGCTATTGCTTTCACCCTCAACAAAGGGTGCATCCATGCTGATATGACGACCACTGACCTTCATGGTATCAGCAACCTTTTCGGCTGGAAGATCCAGAAACACAGCGAGTTCATCCGCACTTGGTGGGCGCTCGTATTCCTGCTCCAGCTTAGCGAATGCCTTGTTGATCTTGTTCAATGAACCTACTTGGTTCAGCGGCAAGCGCACGATACGGCTCTGCTCGGCCAATGCTTGTAGAATACTCTGGCGGATCCACCATACGGCGTACGAGATGAATTTAAATCCACGGGTTTCATCAAAGCGCTGAGCGGCTTTGATCAGACCTAGGTTCCCTTCGTTGATCAGGTCGGGAAGACTTAGACCTTGGTTCTGGTATTGTTTTGCAACCGATACCACGAAACGTAGGTTGGCTTTTACCAATTTCTCCAAGGCTACGCCATCGCCCTGTTTGATCTTCTGGGCTAATTCCACCTCTATATCAGCGGTTATCAAGCCCTCCTTGCCGATCTCCTGCAAATACTTGTCAAGGGACTGACTTTCCCGGTTGGTGATCGATTTGGTGATCTTGAGCTGACGCATCCTTGATGCCATGGTGTCCGGGGTTTAGGGTGGTTATGTGGAAACAGTGGATGAAGGAAGATGCTACGAATAGACTTCGCTTCGGGCCGCAAAGGTACAACGTGACGGTCGTACAGGACAAGGGGTATTCGTGAATAATGACCCTGTTAATTTAATGACCTGATCCTCAGGCTCTTCAAAGACCCAATCCGTAGTATGCTTTGGTGCCGTTGGCATACACTCCTTCAATCAATACGCCACCTTTTTTATTGGCCAGAATTCGTTCCACATCTTCAGGTCGGTTCACTGCTTCCTGATCGATCCGGGTTATTATGAAACCCTCGCGTATACCGGAGCTCCTGAATTTCCCACCATTGATGGAGGTGACTTTAACGCCATTTTGGATCGCAAGTGCCTTCATTTCATCTGACGTTACCGCGCGCAGTTCAGCACCTAAAGCAGTCATTCCCTCACTTCGTGTTTCAACTTTGGCCACTGTTGTACCTTCTTTTCCACGAAGTGTCATATCAAAGACCTTCTCTTCCCCGGAGCGCATAACCGTAACCGGTACCTTGTTGCCTGGTCGGAATTTACTCACCTGCTCTTGGAGCTGTGGTACGTTGTTCACGTCGATATTGCCCACCTTCATGATCACATCACCGGCCTTCATTCCGGATTGTTGTGCGGCTCCACCATCAGAGACACCATTCACGTAGACCCCACGTATTTGGCCGACTTTCGTCTCGTCGGCCAATTTCTGATCCATGTCACGAATGCTCACACCGAGATATGCCCGCTGCACGCTACCGAACTCGAGCAGGTCCGCAGCAACCTTTTTAACGATGTTCACAGGTACTGCAAAAGAGTACCCGGTATAGGTTCCTGTGTTACTTGCGATGGCCGTGTTGATCCCCACAAGATCACCATTTACGTTCACCAACGCACCACCACTATTGCCGGGGTTCACAGCAGCATCGGTCTGTATGAACGATTCGATCGGGAATACATCCCGTGTCGGGTCATACTGGAGGAGATTGATGTTCCTCGCCTTGGCGCTTACGATGCCTGCAGTTACCGTGCTTGTAAGATTCATCGGATTACCAACAGCAAGCACCCATTCACCAACGCGTACATTATCACTATTCCCGTAGGAAACGGAAGAAAGGTTTTCCGCATTGATCTTCAATAATGCGATATCAGTACTCGGGTCACGACCGACAACAGTACCTTCATACATCCTGTTATCATTCAAGTGTACCTGGATCTTATCCGCACCCTCAACCACGTGGTTATTCGTAACGATATATCCATCCGTGCTAACAATAACACCGCTGCCCGCACCTTGCCTCAATTGCTGCTGCATGGGTGCTCGGTTGCCCCAAAAGAGATCAGCGAACGGGTCACGAACGTTAACCGCTGTTTCAGTCGTCACGTGTACTACACCATTCACGGTATTCTCCGCGGCTACTGTAAAGTCGAGTGCTGAAGTGGTCCCGCCATTTGCGTTAGGCAGATTCACGTAACGCACGACAGGTCGCTCTTGCGAGAGCGCTGCACTATTGGAATTTTTTGAAAGCAAATGGTTACCTCCGATCGCGAGGATCGCTCCGGCGAGACCCATTGTGAAATATCCGAACGCTTGTTTCATGATCTTCATTTTGTTGTGATGTAACGGGATCAAAGTTCGTGCCCGGAACATTCGGTGAACGGAATGTCAGTGTGAAATTGTCTAATTGTCGCGTTAAAATCTGTGATCGGCAGTTTGGCCAAACCCACAAGCTGATCAAAGGATCAATGATCTAAGATAAGAAAGATCAATAGGTTCTGGAAGTGGTTGTAATTTTCCACCGGAATTCATGCAGATCAATTTTGTAAAATGGCACGGCACAGGTAATGATTTCGTCGTTGTCGACGATCGTGATGGTTCATTCCCGTCCGGTGATCTTGATCTTATCCGAAAGCTGTGCGATCGCCATTTTGGCATTGGTAGTGATGGGTTGGTCCTGATCCAGAAAGGAAAAGGACTAAGCCATGATTTCCACATGGAGTTCTTCAATCCAGATGGCAGTCAGAGTTTTTGTGGCAATGGAAGTCGGTGTGCTTTTGCTTATTGGAGCGAGTTGAGCAAGGGTAGGGGAGAAGCAAATTTCACAGCGATCGACGGTATCCACAATGGATCTTGGAGAGGAGATGAAGTGGCGGTTTCACTGGGATTCGAGGGTTGCGTGCAATTGGCTTTCGATGGGGACGATGTGGATTTCGTTGATAATGGTTCACCACACGAACTGGTCTGGGTAGCTGATCCGGAGGCTATTGAGATCATGCAGGATGGTCCACGTCGGCGATTTGATGAACAACATGCTCCGGGTGGCACGAATGTCAATTTTCTGAAGCCGGAAGATGGATCCATTCATATGCGCACTTACGAACGCGGAGTGGAGGCGGAGACATTAAGTTGCGGAACAGGAGTTGTTGCTGCTGCGCTCAGTGCATTACAAAGGAATGTGACCCAAACACCAGTTACTGTGAATACACGCGGAGGTACCTTACATGTGGAAGCAGAGCTGATCGCTGCTGATACTTTTGGTCGCATCAAATTGATAGGCCCGGTAACGCGAGTCTTTGAAGGCCATTTCTCATTTTAGATCAGTGATCTACATGCATTTGATCAACTCAACTATTGAAGCACAGCGCGTTAACCGACCTATGCACTTTTGGACGCAGTTCTACGATATTATTAAGCCCGATAACGTTCAGTACGAGACCACTTTTTCACTCTTTCAACCAATTAGGTTCGCAACCCCTCACGTATTTTGAAGCAGTGGAAGATCTTTCTTTGGTTGGTACTTTTTCTCGCTCTGGCAGCGGGTATTTTCGGCTGGCGTACGTGGAAGGAATTGTTCGGACCTGGCGTAACCGGGGATCGGATCTTACTGATACCCACTGGATCAACATTGGATCAGGTGATCGATAGCTTGAAGGCGACCGGAGTTATCACCGAGGAAGCAAGTTTCCGGATGTTGGCGGAGCGGAAGAACTATGTGAACAAAGTGAAACCGGGTAGGTACAGGATCACAAGTGGGACCAGCTTGAATTCATTGTTGAATACATTGCGAAGCGGCGATCAGGAACCCATAGATCTTACGTTCACCAACGTGAAGGATCTGCCTGAACTAGCGGGTCGTGTGGCGCGTTACGTGGAGACGGACTCGCTAACGATGTTGAGTGCGTTGCGCGATCCTACGGAGCATCAAAAGGCGGGGCTCAACCGGAATAATTTCATCAGTTTGTTCATACCGAATACGTACGAGTTCTGGTGGACCACAACGCCGGAAAAATTCATCGAGCGCATGACCAAGGAGTATTCGAAATTCTGGACCGAAGAACGAATGCTCAAAGCAAAAAAATACAACTTGGATCCAGCGGAAGTAGCAACCCTCGCATCGATCGTTCAAGCAGAGACCATGCGTATATCGGATGCACCACGTATCGCTGGGGTCTATCTGAACAGGTTACGCATCGGCATGCCATTACAAGCCGATCCTACGTTGAAATTCGCTTTAGGAATGGATAGCTTGAACCGTGTACTGGACCGTGATAAGCTGGTGGACTCTCCCTACAATACTTACCAGCACATTGGTCTGCCACCGGGCCCCATAAATATGCCGGAGCCACGGTTTCTGGATGCCGTACTTAATGCCGAAAAGCACGATTTTCTTTACTTCTGTGCAAAAGCCGATCTCAGCGGATACAGTGACTTTACCAAGACATACGATCAGCATTTGGTGAATGCCCGTAAATATCAACGTGCGTTGAATGCTAGAAAGATATATCGGTGAAAAGTGGCATTCGGTTGATCTGTTCTGCATCTGTGGGGGCATGCGGACCCAAGGCACCTAGCGATCGTATCGATATCCTTTCTGTTCCAATTCGGTTCATATCCAGCTCTTGGCCGGTTCATGTCGAGTTATTCTTACCATCTCCGTAACCCCAAGAAAACACCCTACGTAATAAACGATCTTATTTTCGCACCCCATTAGAACAATCAGTATGACCAAGATCAAGTTCGGTACCGACGGATGGCGCGCCATCATTGCTCAGGAATTCACAGTGGATAATGTAGCGCGTGTAAGCGTGGCCGTAGCCCATTGGGTAAAGAAGAATTTCCCAAATGATCCAAGTATTGTTCTTGGGCACGATTGCCGTTTTGCGGGAGAACTATTCGCAGAGACCTGTGCCAAGGTCTTCGTTCATCATGGGATCAAGGTGTATCTGGCTAAAGGTTTTGTGAGCACGCCCATGGTATCGTTGGGTGCTTTTAATAAGAAGAGCGCAATGGGAGTGATCCTTACTGCGAGTCATAATCCTCCGAGCTATAACGGGTATAAGTTGAAAGGCATACACGGCGGACCACTGATCCCAGAGGACGTGCAGGCAGTTGAAGACATCATTCCTGAGAACCACGGGATCGACCTGGCTTCCATCGATCTAAAGAAAGCCAAGGCCGATGGCATGATCATGGATATTGATCTTGAGACCATGTACGTGGACCACTGCGAAAAGAACTTCGACATGAAGGCCATTCGCGATAGTGGGCTAAGCTGGGGATATGATGCCATGTATGGATCCGGACAGAACGTTATAAAGCGCATTTTGCCACAAGCAAAAATGTTGCATTGCGACTATAACCCATCCTTCATGGGTCAGGCTCCCGAGCCGATCGACAAGAACCTACAGGAATTCAGCGCGTTGATCAAAAAAGGAGGTATCGATTGTGGTCTCGCCACGGATGGCGATGCGGACCGTATCGGACTTTACAACAGCAAAGGTGATTTCATTGATAGTCACCACATCATCCTTCTATTGATCCATTACTTGGTGAAGTATAAGAAGTTCACAGGCAAGGTGGTAGTAGCTGTTAGCACAACGCCAAAAGTGAAGAAACTCTGCGCCCACTACGGCTTGGAATACCAAGTGACCAAGATCGGTTTCAAGTGGATCTGCGGTATCATGATCAATGAGGACGTACTCTTGGGCGGTGAAGAAAGCGGTGGCATCGCCATAAAGGGCCACATCCCCGAGCGCGATGGTATCTGGATGGGCTTGACAATTTGGGAGTTCATGGCCAAGAGTGGTAAGAGCTTGGATGACCTGATCAATGAGGTTTACGCAATCGTTGGACCTTTCAAGTATGAGCGCAATGATCTGCACATCAGTGAAAAGGTGAAGCAGGATGTCCTTGCAGCCTGCGAAAGTGGTAAGTACACCAGCTTCGGCGATTACAAGGTGAACAGCGTTGAGACCATAGATGGATTCAAATTCCATATGGACAATGACCAATGGATGATGATCCGCGCAAGTGGTACCGAGCCAGTACTCCGGTTATATGCCGAAAGCGACACGCTTGAGAATGCACGGAAGATCCTTATCGCTACGCAGAAGGCGATCGGAGCTTAATTGAACCGAACAAGTTAAAGCAACGCTCCTTATCCGCAAGGTTTCGGAGCGTTTTGCTTTTTGGTGTAGATCGTTGTTGGTTGTCCGTTTAGACCGTTTGGATGGCCACGAAGCTGGATAACCAACGACTAACTTCCAGCTGGTCTTTTTAATCCGAAAATCTAACCCAAGCAATCTGCGTTGATCATTTCTTCCTGCGTTATCAGCGTTCCATCTACCATCCCCTAATTTTACCCAATGCTACTGACCCATTCCAGCCGGTCGCGGCCGTGGGTCGTAGTGATGCTTGCGATCTGCGCTTTTCAAGGCGTTGCGCAGGATTCTACCTCGGCGGTACCGAACAAACGGTGTGTTCGGAATACAACGATCGCCGTTGCAGCAGGAATTGCTGGAACATTCGTGGCACTCGATCAAGCGTGGTATGCGGATTATGATCGCGGCCCGTTCCACACATTCGATGATAGCGGTGAGTGGTTGCAAATGGATAAGGTGGGCCACACGTTCAGTGGTTACCAACTAGGGCGCATTGGTTATACGCTCTACAACCGTTGCGGCACCAAGCGAAAAACCGCGAACTGGGCAGGTGGATCTTTGGGTTTTCTATTTCTCACAGGCGTAGAAGTACTGGATGGCACCTCCGATGCATGGGGCTTCTCGTGGAGCGACATGGCGGCCAATACGATCGGTGCGGGGCTGTTCATTGGGCAGGAATTACTGTGGAACGAACAACGTATCGGCGTAAAACTTTCCGCGCATACAACTGGTTTCGCGGCGCAGCGTCCTGATCTGTTGGGCGAGAGCCTCCCCGAACGGATCCTGAAGGATTACAACGGCCAGACCATCTGGCTAAGCGCCAACCTCAAGAGCTTTTTACCGAGCACCAGGATCCCGGGATGGCTGAATATTGCTGGTGGATATGGAGGCGAGAACATGGTCAGTGCATTTCCAATAACACCGCTGGTGGTCGGTGACCAGTCAGACCGTTACCGCCAATACTACTTGGCACCTGATATCGACTTTACGCGGATCCGCACAAGATCCAAAGTGTTACGTACGGTGTTCTTCGTTTTGAACGGGATCAAATTTCCGCTGCCCGCTGTGGAATTCCAAAGCACGGGAAAGGTGGTTGGGCATTGGGTTTATTTTTAAAACGGGATGCCAATAGGTGAAGCCATTGCTGGGTTTTTTGCGGAAGTGTTAGTCTACATTGTTTACGAGACGATCTTGAAAGGATTCTTCAGGGCCATTCGCAGCATATACCGATGGCTTGCTTTAGTACTTTTTGGGGTCAAGTATCCGAACGCTGAGTTCGAAAGGATCAAGCGCATCTACACTCATAAAAGAGTTGTGCTTAGGGATGTGCTCTTCGACGTGATCCCCAAGGGAACCCAAGGTGTTGTGCTTGAGGTGATCGATGAGGAAAAGGTATTCGCAGAATTTGAAAGCGCCACCGGCGATAAGGTCTCAATAGGAGACGAAACAGTTTTCGAGGTGGAGTTGAATCGATTGTCGCTGGTCCGACGAAGACCGATCAGACGTCGCCGATGATCAGTGGGTTCGATCTGATCCACATTCAGTAATGACAGCTCGGACACCTCCGATCTTACCTCAACTCTCCCGCATCCAATAGCAACTTCACCTTCATCACGGCTGCAACCGTAAGACTATCCCGTAATTCGCCGCGCATCACCATTTCATAGAGCTCCTGAAACGGAAGTTTGCGCATGGCCAATTCTTCGTTGGAATCGGGTTCAGGCGTGTGGTACTCGAGATCCTGGGCTACGAAGATGATCGCAGTTTCGTCGCTCGCCGAGTTACTGAGGTCCATTTGAAGTACTTCTGTCCAGCGTTTGGCCACGATACCAACTTCTTCCAGGAGTTCACGTTGTGCGCTTTCGATCGGCGGTCGGTCACGTTTTCCGCCACCCTCAGGGATCTCCCAACTGTATGCCCCCAACGGGTACCGGTATTGGCCCACGATCCAGGTATTCAGTTCCTCATCCAACGGTACAATACCAACAGCAAGGTTCTTGAAATGTACCACGCCATAGATCCCTTCTGCACCGCTCGGGTCGATCACGTCGTGGTGGCTCACACTGATCCACTGTGTACTGTACCGTTCTTCGATCTTTAGAGTTTTCCAAGGGTTGCGTTCTTGCATGGGGCTAAAATAATGATCGATCAAATAGCTGCACTGGCATAAAACTACCAAACACGGCCTTCAATTTGGCACATTCACCTTTGGGCGGATGATCATCCCCCCTTCGGTTGAAGCATGTTAATTTCGCGCCATGTCACGCACGTTCAAACCCGGTGATCGCATCTCCTTCGTAGACGAGGTAGGTGGTGGCGTGGTGCTGGAGATCCTAGGCGTAGCGCATGTCAGGGTAAAGACGGACGAAGGCTTTATTCTGGACCGCCGGAATCGTGAGATGGTTCTGGTAGCGGACCAATCATTCTATGGCGTAACGGATCACCAAGCGGGTATGGTGAAGGCAAATGATGTGCGAGATGAAAAGATCGCGCGGCGCAAAGCGGGTAACGCACCACGCATTGGGAAGATGGCTAAACGTCCAGAAGACAAGAGCGTTGCAATGGTCGATCTGCATCTGCATGAATTGGTAGAGGATGAAACGCGGTTGCAACAAGGCGAGCGGTTGAAATATCAGTTGGCCTATTTCGAGCGGGCGTTGGAAGGTGCGATCCGTGATGGCAAACGCAAACTGATCGTGATCCACGGTGTTGGCGAAGGCATTTTACGCGAGGAAGTGCGGCGCATGTTGCAGTTCTATGAAGGGGTCCGTTTCCATGATGCTGATATGCGCCAATACGGATCCGGTGCAACGGAGGTGGAGATCTTGCGACACCGGTGATAGAAAGAAGAACAGTCTGCAGTTGGCAGTAAGCAGTCCCTAAGTTTTTCGCTACGCTAGAAATTTTGCTTCGGGTATTCGACCAAGGATTTAGTCCTAGCCTGCAATCACACTCCAAGTCCCTATTCGACCAAGCAGTCAGAATACCCTGTACCAAATTCTAGTTACCATCTACCAATAACAACAAACCAATACCTTTACCAGCAAGCAAGTTCATTGAATTCCTGTGCATCGCTCCACCGCTTTCCGCCGTTCGGCGGAGGGAGGAAAGTCCGGACAGCGTAGGGCACCGTGCTTCCTAACGGGAAGGGGCGCTAAGGGGAACCGAAGCGTTACGGAAAGTGCCGCAGAAAGGGAAACCACCTCGTTTCGGCGGGGAAAGGGTGAAAAGGTGGGGTAAGAGCCCACCAGCGTTGGTGGCAACATCAGCGGCTTGGTAAACCCCACGGGCTGAAAGACCATGTATACCGGGGTTCCGGTTGCCGCAAGGTGATCGGAAAAGGGTTGTCCGCCCGATCCCGGAGGGTAGGTCGCTAGAGGTCGTACGTGAGTGCGATCCCAGATAGATGGTGGAGGTCCATAGCAATATGGATACAGGATCCGGCTTATAGATGCACAGGGACTACTTGAAAGGCCTTTTCGCTCGGAAACGAGTGAAGGGGCCTTTCGCCATTTAAGGAGTTTATCCAGGGAACGCTTTTTCCTGAGATAAGAAATACACTACAAAAGATCATGGTCCGTTCTTTGTATTCCAAGCGCGGTCAAGATGTTAATTCCACCTAAATTCGTTGTGATCCTGTCGTGAGAATGATCACAACAGAGAATTGAGCAACGATCCCAACTATTTTCGCCGCGTGAACAGTCGAATTGCCCTTCTTAGTTTTTTTCTCTTGGTAGGCACATATGCCACCGCTCAAGAGGTCACCATCCGAGGCCGCGTAGTTACTCCTGAAGGAAGCGGAGCGATGTATGATCTGATGATCGTGAACAAACGCACGCGTACCGGGATCTTCGGGAACGCTGATGGTTCCTTCGTGGTACGTGCCTTGAAAACCGACACGTTAATGCTAGGGTCGATCGGTCAGAAGACACGCTGGATAACCATGGCGGACAGCGTGCTGAAGGACACTTACACGGTAACGATCACCATGAAACCGTATGTGGTGGAATTGGCTGCGGTGGAGATCCTTCCGGAACGCACATTGAAAGAGATCCAAAAGGACATTGACAAGTTGGGCTACAATGAGCGCGACTATAAATTGAGCACGGTGAATGCATTGCAAAGCCCGATCACCTTTCTGTACCAGGAATTCAGCAAAAGAGAACGGAGCAAGCGTTTAGTAGCGCAGTTGGAGAATGATGATCGTAAACGGGATCTATTGCAAGAATTGTTGAAGAAGTACGTGGATTATGAGATCATTAATCTAAATCCGGAGGCATTCGATGACTTCATCGACTTCTGCGATGTTCCGGAAGAGGTGATCAAGGGGTTGACCCAATACGAGTTCTTGCTGTATGTGAAGAAGAAGTACGAGCTATACTCTAGTCTGGGACCTACGCGCAGGCATTGATAATGATCCAAGCGCTGATCAGATCATTGTTCGCTAGAACGATCACGCTTTTGGTGGCAATTGCCTTTTTGGGCTCCAACCAAGTTAACGGCCAGGTGGATACGATCTTCAATACCATTGAACTGGATGGAGTGGTGATCAGTGCAGTTGAGAATGGTTTCAACGTGGAAAGTTTCATGCACCATGTAAGAACGGATTCCAGCTTTCATAAAGCCTTTCTCAACACGAAGTTTTATCCGAACCGCGTAAAAAGCGAATTGGTAGTGCGCAATAAAGGCGATAAGGAAACCGCAAAGGTTGAACGCGCCGGTCGCTTGGTGCGCACTGGTATAATGGCCAATTGGGTGCAGGATAGTTACGTGGAGACCGGCAATCTAAAGGACCGAAAAGGGGAGTGGCGGTACCTAACGGCTGAGATGTATAATGATGTGTTCTTCCCAAAAGGAGAATATGTGGCCAACAACAGTGTGAAGGATAGAAAGAACGAGATCGTACGTGTTGATCGGTTCGAGAAATACAAAAGTGAGTTGAAGAAATTCATGTTCGATCCCGGTTCAGAGATCGCGAGCGTTCCATTCATTGGAGATAAACTGGCTCTGTTCGAACCAGACATGGCGCGCTTTTATGACTTCGCATTACGCGGCGAGGACCGCAATGGACACAGCTGTTGGGTATTCAGCGCTGTAGCAAAGCCGGAATTCCGGGATGGTCGCACCGTGATCAAGAATATGGAAACGTGGTTCGATCAGGAAACGAACGATGTTATAGCACGGCAATACCGCATAACGCATGCATCACTGATCCTGGATTTTGACATTGCCATCAAAGTCGAGAACACGGTAGTCGGCAATGCGCTTGTACCCACACGTGTGGATTATGAAGGCGTGTGGGACATCCCCTTCAAGAAGATCGAGATCGTACGCTTCTGGCTTGCGTATAGTGATTGGGATACAGCTCTTTGAGCCACGATCCAAAAGCGTTCTCTAGTAACTCTGCGATATTCCGGACCGATCAATGAATGCCATTCGCAGCTAAATAGCGCTCTGCATCCAAGGCTGCCATACATCCTGATCCGGCGCTGGTAACTGCTTGGCGATACACGTGATCGGCACAATCACCAGCCACGAAAACACCGGGCACCTTTGTTACCGTGCGGTCGGGAACATGCGTTAAATAGCCCTGTGGGTCCATGTCCAACCAACCCTTGAATACTTCAGTTGCTGGCGTATGGCCGATCGCAAGGAAAAGACCGGTCACGTCAAGCTTGCCGGTAGCCTTGGTCTTATTGTTCACGATAGTAATTCCTTCTACGATATCCTTACCCAACACGTCGGTAACCTCCGTATTGAACAGGACTTCAATGTTCGGCGTGTTCTCCACGCGGTGAACCATTGCTTTGCTAGCCCGGAATTCATCTTTCCGCACGATCATATAGACCTTAGGGCAAAGTTTGGCGAGGTAGGTCGCTTCTTCGCAAGCACTATCTCCTGCGCCTACCAGAGCAACGGTCTGTCCTTTGAAAAAGAAGCCATCACAAACAGCACAAGCAGTAACACCTCCTCCAATATCGCGAAGTCGCGTTTCATTGGGTAGGCCAAGCCATTTGGCGTTCGCACCCGTGCAGATCAGGACGGTATCAGCGTGGATCTCCGTTTTTTCATCCACCCATACTTTGTGTACGGGTCCTGTAAAGTCCACTTTGGTAACCCATCCATGGCGTACGTCGGTGCCGAAGCGCTTGGCTTGTGCCATCAAGTCCTCCATCATTTCCGGTCCACTGCGGCCGTTAGGATAACCAGGATAGTTATCTACTTCGGTGGTCTGTGTGAGCTGACCGCCCGGTAGTGGTCCCGTGATCATAACGGGTTTAAGATCCGCACGTGCGGCATAGATCGCCGCAGAATAACCAGCCGGACCTGATCCAATGATCAGGCATTTAAGATGTTCAGGAGTAGTGGACATGGCGTAAAGTGAGATCGCGAATTTAAGTTCTTAATACGAGTTCCAAGGAATCCTGACAAAGAGTTGTAGGCTGTTCAGGGCACACAGATGACTGTATCGTAGCGTGTAGCGAGTCCAGCCCATATACCCAGCCCACCATTTATGTTGGAAACAATATTCGCAGGGTTGCTGAAGATGTCACCTTGCGATGAGGCGTTGGTGTAGAACGTATTGTAAAAGCGGTATTCTGCAATACCCATACTGGCGAATTTCACAGCAACAGTATCATTTCGTTTAAAATAGCCTCGCTCTTCATTATCATCATCAACGGCATCACTGAATGGTGCAGTACCGCGTTGCGCAGCGAAGTCGAATTCGAGTCCGTTTATGTATTTATCCTCGAACGCCGAAAAGAACGGTGCAATGAACCGGCTATCCTTAGGCCGTCCATCGGGACCGTTATTCAGTCTCTTGTAGAACCACCGATAGGCATTGCCAAGCGTATCGGGATCCTGTAGTCTATTCCATATATAACCTAGCGAATCATCGTTGGGATTCTGTTCGGCGAGTTTGAACCATAATGAATCAAGTGCGATGCCATTCGGGATGGTCGACTTGCTCGTGAGTGTTTTTCCGTCCGTAACAACGTTGAGGGAGTAAGTTCTGCCCTCCACACCTAACAGAGTGCCGTCCAAGTTGGTCCATGCGCAGATATTCGCTTGTGCCAATAATCCTGCATCGATACCGGTCAGTTCGGCGGCGATCTGTAAAAGTGAATCATTTATTAAGTCGTCGCTACATATCTTATTCAGTGTGTAAGTGTTGAACCCATCATTAACTGTAACCTCTGCCTCACTGATGTAGGCAGCCGCTATGGAAGCAATGCTGGTGGGGTCAAAAAAACCTTGGGTTCTAGTAAGCAGGATCAATGGAGGACCGTCCGTTTCGATAATGCCTTCCACAACAACTTTCGCTTCCGTTTCCGGAAGTTTTACGGTAATGTCCTTGGTGCATGAAGCAAGCAGCAAAGTGGTGAGGCAGAGTGGAAGAATGTATTTCATCAGAACTTGAAATTCCATGTGATCGATGGAAGAATTGAAAAGAGCGAAACCTGTTTAGCCTGCACTTGGAATGTGCCTGCTGCCGGATTTCCATCGGCACTATAATAAATGAAGTACGGATTTGAGCGGTTGTAAGCATTGTAAACGCTGAAGGTCCAACTGCTGGTGAATTTCTTCGGGATCTCTGTGGTTTCACCGGTGACAGGATCTTTTAGGATCTTGGATGTTCTTCCATAGCGCGTAGCTGCAAGATCCAACCTGTGATAGGGGATCATGCGATAACCATTCCGCGAAGTGTATTCGCTTACCAATTGGCCTTCCACGAAATAGCGATTAACAGCTAGGGTCACAGCTTGCCCGGTAGCGTAAACAAACGTTGCACCTATATTCCAGCGCTTGTTGACATCGTAGGATAGAACAACGCTCAGGTCATGTCTGCGATCCCAACGGCTCGGGAATTCCTTGCCATTGCTGATATCCGGGAACTTCCGGTTGGTGCGGCTCCAAGTGTAACCGACCCAACCATTCACCTTTCCCACTACCTTTTTTACAAAGAACTCCGCGCCATAACTGTATCCATCGCCGTAGACAAGCTGCGAATCATAGTTCGTGTTTCCATTATCTTGAGGTGAAGCACCTTCGGCGTATTCGATCAAGTTCTGGAAATTCTTGTAGTACACTTCTACGGAGGTCTCGAACATGTGCTCTTTGAAGTCTTGAAAATAGCCTGCCGAATATTGCGTGCCGATCTGCGGTTTTACGTTGGTACTGCTTGGGATCCAAACATCCGTTGGAAGCGCAATGCTGCTGAAGCTGGCCAAGTGAACGTATTGCTGGCCTTGGTTGAAGGATGCCTTCACGCTACTGTTCTTACCGGTTATGTACCGCATTGAAAGGCGTGGCTCAAGGGCGGAGTAGGATGAAATGGGTTTACCGGGCTTGTATTCCACTTTGCCACTTGTCCGGCCTTGGTCATCGAGCTGGTACAACGTGAATGGACCGACATGATGAAAGGTGGTGAATCGTAATCCCGCATTGATCCGGAAATTCTCGGTCACATCGAAATCGTCCATCACATACAACGCACCTTCATGTGCGTGCAATTTCGGTGGTGTTTCAATATTGAATTGCGTGTCTCCACTGTTCACTTCCACAGTGCTGGTCGTGTAGATATGGTAAATGTATTGCCCCCCATACTTCAATCGATGACGTCCGTTGGGGTAATGGCTAAGATCCATTTTGAGACCATAATCCTTGATCCCACTGAATAATTTGAATCCGAATTGATCCTGCTTTGCATCGAATGCGAAACTGTAGTCGCTGAAGGTAGCGGTCGTGTTCAGGAATAGTTTAGGACCGAAGACGTGGTTCCACCGCGCAGCGAGTGTAGCGTTACCCCATGGGATCTTGATGCCCGGGTCACCAGGGTCGGGGCCAGCGAAGTTGAATACATCACGCCCGAAATAACCACTGAGGAATACGCGGTCCTTATCCGAGAAGCGGTAATTCGCTTTCGCATTAAGGTCGTAGAAATAATATCCGCTCCCGCTGAATGCACCTTCCTTATTGACGAAAGGTTTGGTGAGCACATCAATATAGGTTCTTCGTCCAGAAACGATGAAGGAGCTCCTGTCCTTCACAATAGGTCCTTCAAGCGTAAGACGGGAAGCGATCAATCCGATCCCTCCTTGACCATGGAATCCTTTTTCGTTACCCTCCTTCATATTGATATCCAGCACCGAGGAAATACGCCCGCCATAATTCGCTGGCATACCTCCTTTGATCAGTTCAATATTCTTGATGGCATCCGCATTGAATACACTAAAGAAACCGAAGAGGTGACTCGCATTATAGACAGTAGCATTATCAAGCAGTATAAGATTTTGGTCCGGTCCACCACCACGCACATAGAATCCACTGTTCCCTTCACCATTGCTCTGTACACCAGGCAGGAACTGGATCACCTTCAAAATATCCACTTCACCTAAAAGGGCAGGAAGCGTGTTCATTTTCTGCACGTCCAGGTCAACCGTTCCCATCTGGGTTCCTTCCGTATTATTCGTGCTCCGTTCGGCTATTACTTCGAAATCCCCGATCTGGATGGACTTAGGTTTCATTTCGATGTTGAGTTTCAGATCAGCCTGAAGGTCGATCACCTTATCGATGTTTTCATACCCGATGAAACTCGCGGAAAGCGTATGCTGACCGGGAGAAAGGCTCAGTACGAAGTAGCCGAACGTATTGGCATTTACACCTCGCCCCAATGCCTTATCAACTACAGATGCGCCAATGAGCGTTTCGCCACTGGATGCATCCTTAACGTATCCACTTACCGTGAACGTTTTATGATCTTGAGCGCTGGTCGAGAAGTATAAAAGCAATGAAAAAATAGCAAGAAAGATCCTCGGCATGATGTATCCTAAACTTTTAGCGCCGCAAATGTAGCGGTCCTAGAACGACTGTTCGTGTGTTGTATTGCGTGCTGCGGCGCTGGATATAGTAGAAGTTCACGAGTTATATCAACGTTGTATTGTAAAAGCATTCAGATCAATATCCCCACAGGTGGGTATTGTGGGAGAGTTAGCCTAGCCGGACTTTTGTGGTGTCGCAAATATCACACCCCAAAAAACACAACACGATGAACGCTCAGCACACTTCCACACTTAGAACAACCATCACGAACCTATTGTTCGCTGCATTCGCTCTCTGCGCGATCACCTCGGTACAAGCGCAGGATCGCTTGGTGGTGAAGGGGAACATTTCCTCACAAGTGAATACAGAGGATCGTACTGAAGCCTTGTTGATCGCCTCTGACGGTGAGCAGATGCAAATGGACATTTCCAAAAAAGGAAATTACATGGTGAATGTCCCAGCGCAGGACAGCTACATTCTACGCTTCACCAAGAATGGCTGCATAACCAAAGAGGTTGCATTAGATGGTCATAATGCGAATGCCAAGACGTATGGTGAACGTATCGTGAGGTTGGATGTTACATTGGATGCACAAGATCAGCAAGCACCGATGCAGTACAGTGGAGCAGCGTTGGAGTTGTCGTTCTCACAACTGAACAGGGATCTACGCCTCGAAAAGAACGCATTGGTACCTGTGGTAGCGTTCAATGACCAAGCTTCGAACGGTGAATAAGTAGCTTAGGATCGCGAGGGAGAAATTGCGACAACCTATTTTCCTTATCAAAAAAGACCTGCATGTTGCGGGTCTTTATTTTGTCCATATCAGCTCGAAGGAGAATGTAGCCTATACTATTCAGCTTGGATCTGAAATGGGAGTCTCGAATAATTAGCGAGCGATCGGGAGGCGCTGGCGAACCGATCTTGGACGAACTGGTCTGTAATAAGGTCAGTCTTCGGTTTTGCTAAATACCCACAGGTAGGTATTGTGAGAGGGCTACCCCAGCCGGACTTTTGTGGTGTCGCAAATAACACACCCCAAAAAACACAACACGATGAACGCTCAGCACACTTCCACACTTAGAACAACCATCACGAACCTATTGTTCGCTGCATTCGCTCTCTGCGCGATCACCTCGGTACAAGCGCAGGATCGCTTGGTGGTGAAGGGGAACATTTCCTCAAAAGTGAATACAGAGGAACGTACTGAAGCTGTGTTGATCGCCTCTGACGGTGAGCAGATGCAGATGGACATTTCCAAAAAGGGGAATTACATGGTGAATGTTCCAGCGCAGGACAGCTACATTCTACGCTTTACCAAGAACGGTTGCGTTACTAAGGAAGTCGCTCTTGATGGCCATTATGCGAACACCAAGAGTTATGGTGAGCGTAGTTTAAAGTTGGATATTACGTTGGAAACACAAGATCTGAATGATCCGATGCAGTACAGTGGACCAGTGGTTGAGGTATCATTCTCACAAATGAGCAGAGACCTACGGATCGAAGCACTGAACGAGTTGACTCCAATAGCAGCGTTCAATGACCAAGCTGTGAATGCTGAATAAGTAGCCATACGCGCGAGGAAGAAATTGCGACACTCGATCTCCTTGGAAGAAGACCTGCATCATGTGGGTCTTTTTGTTGTTGTGTAGATCCGTATTCTTGAACTCCATTGGTACCGAAATACCACTTAGTGGGTATTGTGAAAGGGGCTATGGTATCGGACTTTTGTATTGTCACTAACACGAACTCTCCCAACCACACGAAACCATGAAAACCTTCAGCACATCAAACTCCGGTCACTTCTTTCCGATGAGCATTTTAGCTGCTCTTACACTTTTTAGCATTGGAACCATACATGCCCAGGATCGGTTGGTAGTAAAGGGTTCCTTTATCACGCAGATAGCAGATGCACATGTGCATGCCGTATTGATCGCTTCGGATGGCACTGAAATGCCGATCGATCTTTCGCGTACTGGTAAATACAAGGTGAATGCTCCTGCATCCGATACGTATGTTCTTCGGTTTGCTCAATCTGGTTGTGTTACCAAAGAAGTTCTAATTGATGGACGCAATGCGAACACTAAGAAATTTGGCGAACGCACGATCAAGTTCGATATGGTGTTGCATGCGGACCACCCCGATGTGAACATGTATTACACCGGACCTGTGGCCGAGATCGCATTTGAAGCAGGTACAGGAGAAATGAAGCTGTTGGAACAGTACCAATTGGTACGGGTGAATTCGTTTACCGCACAAGATTTTTGAATAGTTAAAGAAGGAGGTCGCGCCGCACTCATATTGCAAATAGAAGAAGGGCCGTCCAATTTGGACAGCCCCTTCTCTTTCCAGTCGGGGTGACTGGACTCGTCCCGCAGTAAGAATGCGGGACAGCGACCCTCCCGCCCAAAGAGGGATGCGCGATCGGGTTGCTCTATGTTGAGGATATCAGCGCTTTTATCCTCTCACTGCTTTTCCAGCCTTTCGTTTCTCGTTCGCGTTGATATGTGTCAGCTTTGTCAATTAACACTTCGGCGTACACAATTTACCAGTCCTTTGCTCTTGCTGTCCAACCGCGATGGGCGCTCATATGTTTTCGCAATCGTTCTTCCTTTGGTTCGGTAGTGTGTCCGATATAGAAGCGATCCGGCATTTTAGAGTAAAAAATGTAAAACGTTGCCATGGTATTATAAGGGGCCGCCTCCTTCGAGACGGCCCCTTCTCTTTCCAGTCGGGGTGACTGGACTCGAACCAGCGACCCCTTGCACCCCATGCAAGTGCGCTACCGGGCTGCGCTACACCCCGAATTGGGGGGCGAATTTAGCAAAGGATCTTTATCTGGTTGAGTTCAAAGTAGGGTAAATGAACGTTAACAATCCTATACAAGATCAGATCGTGCTAATCGAACTTTCACAGCCTGTTACCTTTGCGCCCTCCGAACAATTCATGCACCATCCGATTTTCCCGATCGCGGCGTTGATGATATTCAGCGCCTGCACTTCTGAAACGTCCACCACCACTGAAGTTGGTGACCATTCAACCCCCACATATGTTATGGATACACATAGCAACGCGAGACCGAACGAGGCCGTGATTAAGCATTTGGACCTTGCGATCGCTGTGGATATGGAAGGTCAGGCCATTAGTGGAACTGCCTCTTATGATATAGAGGCACCGCATGGAAGCAAGATCATTTTCGACACTGAGGACCTCGTGATCGAGTCCGTGACGTTAGCAGATGGTAATAATGCGGAATTCTCGCTGGGCGATAGTACCATGCTTGGAAGGGCTTTGACGATCGTATTGCCAGAGCACATGGATCGGGTAACGATTGCCTACTATACAACGAAAAAGGCCAAAGCATTGCAATGGTTGGTGCCAGATCAAACTGCGGATAAAAAATTCCCGTTCCTCTTCACACAAGGGCAAGCAGCGCTGACCAGGTCCTGGATCCCGGTACAGGACAGTCCAGGTATCCGGTTCACGTATGATGCCAAGGTGAATGTTCCTGTGGAATTAATGGCGCTAATGTCCGCTACCAATCCTCAGGAACGCAGCTCTGATGGAACGTATGTCTTCAAAATGGACAAGCCGATCCCAGCCTATTTGATGGCTTTGGCTGTCGGAGATCTAGTATTCAAGCCAATAGGAAAGCGTACAGGCGTATACGCGGAACGAAGCGTGATCGATAAGGCAACGTACGAGTTCGCTGAAATGGAGAAGATGCTGGAGACCGCAGAAGGTTTGTATGGACCTTATCGATGGGGTAGGTATGATGTGATCGTATTGCCACCGAGCTTCCCTTTCGGTGGAATGGAGAATCCGATGTTGACCTTTGCGACACCGACGATCCTTGCTGGAGACCGTTCACTTACATCATTGATAGCGCATGAGCTTGCGCATAGTTGGAGCGGTAACTTGGTGACCAATGCAACATGGGATGATTTCTGGTTGAACGAGGGATTCACCGTGTACTTCGAGAACCGGATCACGGAAGCCATTTTCGGCAAGGACTTCGCCAATATGAGCGCGATGATCGGAAGACAGGACCTGACGGCAGAACTGGAGCACATAGCACAGGGTCCTCATCCGGAGGATACACATTTACGTTTGCATTTGGAAGGCCGTGATCCCGATGACGGTATGACGGATATTGCATACGAAAAAGGCTTTGCGTTCCTACTCTTACTGGAAGAGAAGGTGGGTCGGGAAAAATTCGATGCATTCTTGCGGAATTATTTCGATACGTATGCTTTTCAGAGCATGACCACTGATCGTTTCATTGGGCATTTGAACAATGATCTCTTGGAACCCACCAATACGACCATAGACCTGACCGCGTGGATCGATGGTCCGGGATTACCAACGGATGCACCGGTTCCATTCTCTGATCGCTTTGTGAAAGTGGAAGATCAGATAGCGCGGTGGAAAGAAGGTATTCCTGCCGCAGCACTGGAAACCAATGAGTGGAGCGCGTTTGAGTGGATGCATTTCATTCGCCATTTGCCGAAGCAATTGTCCATGGCCCAAATGGACGATCTGGACAATGCCTTCCATTTTACTCAAAGTGGTAATGCTGAAATATTGGCGGCATGGTTGGAACAGTGTATCCGGAACGATCATGAGGCAGCATACACGACGCTGGATCGTTTCTTGAACGAAGTAGGCCGCAGAAAATTCCTTACGCCATTGTATACAGCAATGCTTTCCACCGAAAAGGGAAAACTAATGGCCCAGGTCATTTATGCGAAAGCCCGAAATAATTACCATTCTGTTGCGGTGCACACAATGGATGATCTATTGAGTTGGAAGGCCGTTAAACCCACAGCGACGTTCTGATCAAGGACGGGTTTACGTTCGGTCTTTTACAGTACAAAAGAAGAAAGCCTCCCGGTATGGGAGGCTTTCCAAGTTCAAGGACCAACGAATGATCAATGTGCGATCACGATCCGCTGTGTATCGACGGTCTGGTTGCCGGCATTCAGCTTAAGGAAGTATTGACCATCCGATAAATTGCTGAGGTCAAGTGTTTGTGTGCTTGATCCATTGCGACCGTTGAACGAATGTGTTGCGACCAACTGACCGAGTACATCAACAACTTCTACAGTTACGTTACTGCTCGAGCGTGATGACACGTTCAAGGTAATTATACCTTGGCTTGGCACTGGATAGACCCCAGTGAAACTTACTACATCATTCTCATCGATGCCAACAGCACAGGCCGTCGGAGTAATATTGCTTCCGGCTGGGAATGCAGCAACGAATGTGCTCATATTGGAGATCGGCCAAATGTCGTTCACGATCATTGTGTTGTTAGGCCCAATAAGGCAATAGGTAGGAAACGCTGAAACTCCGAAAGTGCTGGTCACTGCACCACCACCACCGGTAGAACTTACAGCCGGGGAATGATTGAAGCTACCTCCATAGGTATTCTCGTATGCGATCACCTCAGCATCACTATCCGTACCATTATTCACCGTTAAGCAAATAAGGTCGCCGTCATTACAACCATAGGTTTCATGCAATTCGTTGAAATACGGAGCGGTTGCTTGACATGGTCCGCAGGTATCGAAAAAGAAGTCCAGAACCACATATTTCCCGGACGAGGTATAGTTATACAGCGTATGTGTAACACCTTCAACATCCGTTACGGTGAAGTTCGCAACAGTTGCACCGTTGGCATAGTTGTTCGTTTGCGCAGAGGTAAGGAAAGGCATTGCGAGCAACGCCATAGCGAGTAGGTTTGATTTCATGTTTTTGAGTTTAAGCTCCCAATATACTGATGTGTACAGCAATGCGACCGGCTTAAGCTGTCCGATTGTCATGATCCCAACGCCGGAGTTCAGCCAACAAGTACCTTCCGCAGCAATACCGGTTCCAGTTCATGGCCCCCGTCGAAAGTTGCTACTTTATGCTGTATCCCAGCAAGGCGCAACAGCGCCGCGGTATCCTCGGCAACTGTTCTTGGTACGATCCTATCCTTGGAACCTTGCACCACCGTTACCCGGATCTTAGCGAATTCGGACGCTAGTGTGTCCTGGTCCAACTCCAGAGGCAATGATCCTGACCAGACCACGAGTTCCTCGATCTTGGTACTGCCTAACATGGCCCACCGGCATGCCGTTGCAACGCCTTGGGAAAACCCCAAAATGCCAAGTCCGGTATCCTTAGGTACATTCTGTAGGATCTCAGAAGCTAGTAGGTCCAGGTATTCCACGTAGTCCTGGATCTCTTGTTCACGGTCTTCACGCGTCATCCATGTTGCTCCAACACGCCGGTGAGCTTCATCCACATAGAAACGGGACAGCCCCTCTGGCGCAACGATCAACAGGTCTTTCTGTAGTCCTTCGAATTTATGCAGGAAATAGCGTGCAAGCTGCCCGTATCCATGTAGGACGATCCAAACTCGTTTGGCCGTTGCAGCATCACCGATAACATGGTATCGCGCTGTACGACGAACGCGGATGAAGCGTTCTTGCATGATCAGTAGGCGAGCAATTCCTCCAGCACGGTAGCCACATTATCAGCATTCGGGATCATAGCTTCTTCCAGCGTGCTGTTAAGTGGAATGGCCGGCATATCGATGGAGCCGTACGTACGAACAGGAGCATCCAATTGTTCGAAACACGTATCGCTGATGCGACCGGCCAATGCTTGAGCAAATGAATTGTTCAGCGTTTCCTCGGTCAGTACCAAGCATTTTCCGTGTGCTTTTACGGCATTCATTACCGTCTCTTCATCCAACGGGACAAGTGTGCGCAGGTCAATGATGCTAATGCTGCCGGAGAATTTCTTGGCTGCGGCCTTTGCCCAATATACACCCATTCCGTAGGTGATCACAACAACTGCTTCGCCTTTCTCGATCTTCGCGCTATCAGCTTCCTGCACGATGCGCGCCTTACCGAACGGAACTATGTAATCCGCCGAAGGTTCAATGGTCTTTGCATCCTCTGTGCCTTTGATCTTGCTCCAATAAAGGCCTTTGTGTTCGAGCATCACCACAGGATTCGGGTCGTGGTATGCAGCCTTCATCAACCCCTTTAGGTCTGCTCCGGTGCTAGGGTAGGCGATCTTTATTCCTTTGATATTGCACAATACGCTCTCTACGCTGCTGCTATGGTATGGACCACCGGATCCATAAGCGCCGATGGGTACACGTAGAATGCAACTTACCGGCCATTTACCATTGCTCAGATAACACGAACGCGCAACTTCGGTGAAGAGTTGGTTCAGTCCCGGCCAGATATAATCTGCGAATTGTACTTCCACGATCGGCTTCAGACCAGCTGCGGACATGCCCACAGTGCTGCCTATTATGAATGCTTCCTGTATCGGTGTATTGAAAACACGGTGACCACCGAAATCTTTTGCCAAAGTTGCCGCTTCACGGAAAACACCACCGAGTCGTTCACCGACATCCTGTCCATACAACAAACAACGAGGGTCCTCCTGCATCAGCTCGCGGATCGCAAAGAGCGCACTATCCACCATCACTGTAGGTTGGCGGTCCTTTGGTGCGCGTTCGCCGGCCTCCTCTGTGATCGAAGTTGGCGCGAACATATGCGTAAGCAGATCAGCAGGAGTAGGGTCATCCGCAGCACGCGCCCGCTCGAAATCGGCTTTTACACGTTCAATGGCCTTTTGCTCGATCTGACGCAGACCGTCCTTTTGCAACCTGTTGTCGAGACACAGCTGAAGCAATTTAGGGAATGGATCACGTTTGCGGTGCTCCGCCATGTTCTCTGGCGAGCGATAGAATTCCATACGCACGCCACTTGTATGGTGGTTCAATAAAGGCACTTTGGCATGCACCAGGAACGGTCTACGTTCCTTCCGCACTGTATCGATCACTTCGCTTATCGTTTTGAATGAAGCACTGAGATCAGTTCCATCGACTTCACGAACTTCCAAGCCTTTGAACCCTTTCGCGTAGTCACTGGCATTACCTGCTCTGATCTCCTCGGCGCTGGCACTGATATCCCATTCATTGTCCTGTACCAGATAAATGATGGGTAATTTCTTCAGCACCGCCATTTGTAAAGCCTCGGATACTTCACCCTCTGTCATGGACGCATCGCCAAGCGAGCAAACGACAATGGGTGGCTCCCCGCCAATGTCATGTGGAATGCCAGCTTGTTCCTTATACCATAGGCCAAGTGCGATACCTGTTGTCGGGATCGCCTGCATACCAGTAGCGCTGCTCTGGTGCGGGATCTTCGGCATGTTCTCACGACGTAGGCTCGGATGGCAGTAATACGTCCGTCCACCGCTGAAGGGGTCGTCCCGCTTCGCCATAAGCTGTAACATCAGCTCGTACGGTTCTATGCCGATACTGAGCAGGATACTGTCATCGCGGTAGTAGGGTGCTACGAAGTCCTGAGGCAGTAATTGCAGACCCAATGCGATCTGTATGGCTTCATGACCGCGGCTGGTAGCATGAACATATTTTGCTGTGAACTTCGCATTTTCCTCATAGATCTCCGTCATCGCCTTCGCGGTACACATCAACTCCCACGCCTTCAACAAGGTTTCTTGGGATAGGGCCGACTTCTCCATGGCTATTGGCGTACTCTTCTTTGTCGTTAACATGCGTTGTTCAGGCAGGGTAGGCGAAGGTAGGGGATCGATAGTATCTTTGGAATGAAAGGATCCGGGTAAGGTGCTAGTTCTCTTGTTCCGAAAGTGTGTCTGGTGCGGATGACTACCTATGCTGAGAAAACTTGGACCGGTTGAATGCGATGATCATGTCCTTTGACCATTGGGTCGAATATCCATGGACGAAAATGAGCGTGCAAATTCGCAATACATACCGTTCATGTGATCGTAACGACAACATTGCCTCGCTTTGGTAGATTTACAGCAAACAATATCACAATGACCCGCCAAGCCCACGAACTCGATCACCGCATTGTTGGTGATGATATGCAATGTGTAGAGATCACACTGGATCCACATGAGACCGTTATCGCCGAAGCCAGCACGTTAATGATGATGGATGATGGCATCGAGATGAAGACCATATTCGGTGATGGTCGTGGACAACCACAAAGTTTTTTGGACAAGATGATCGGTGCCGGCAAGCGTGTGCTGACCGGAGAGAGCTTGTTCATGACCACCTACACGAACATCAGCAGTGCGCGACGTACAGCGTGGTTCGCGGCAGCTTATCCAGGTAAGATCATGCCATTGGACCTGCGCGACTACCACGGTAAGTTGATCTGCCAAAAGGACAGTTTCCTCTGTGCAGCCAAGGGAGTTAGCATCGGCATTGCGTTCCAACGGAAATTGGGTGCTGGCCTTTTCGGTGGCGAAGGATTCATCATGCAAAGTTTGGAAGGCGATGGGCAAGTGTACATCCATGCCGGTGGAACCACGGTTCAGCGGGAATTGCAGTCCGGCGAGACCTTGAAAGTGGATACCGGCTGTTTGGTGTGTATGACACAGACCGTGAACTATGATATCAAGATGGTGGGTGGCATAAAGAACACCTTGTTCGGTGGAGAAGGATTATTCTTTGCCACGCTCACAGGACCTGGTCACGTTTGGATCCAGAGCTTGCCATTCAGCCGCTTGGCCGATAACATAATCGCCGCCGCACCTCGCGCCGGAGGAAAAGGCAAGGAAGAAGGCAGTCTCCTTGGAGGGATCGGTAGACTATTGGACGGGGATAATTAGCAGGAAAAGTTCATTCCGTTTCACGGCTACGCTTTTTACCACCATCGAAGCCTTGTAGGATGCCTTGAACGATCGAGAGCACCAGGCTGAAACCAAGTGCCCACCAGAAACTATCGACGGTAAAGCCTGGGACCAGTTTTGCTGCGATCAACACGATCACGGCATTGATCACCAATAGGAATAACCCCAAGGTGACAATGGTTACGGGTAATGTGAAGAAGACGAGGATCGGCTTAAGCAACGCATTGAGAAGCCCCAGTACTGCTGCGGTTAGTAACGCGGTCAGCAATCCGTTCATGGTATCCATGTTGCCCAAGCTAACGCCGGGTAGCAGCAGGTCGGTAACCAATACGGCGATCGCAGAGATGATCAATTTCAAAAGAATGTTCATGGTATGGCAAAGTTGCGAAAAGGTATTTGATGTTTGCGTTTGCGAGAAACGATGGGATAGAAGGATGCAGCACTTTGATCACTTCCGGAACGGTATCCTATTATGCAGGCTATAGGTTAAGTTCTACTTTTGATAGATTATGAAAAGTGCGCGCTATGACCTTACGCTTCATATTGTATTAGCATTTTTCATATGCGTCTGCACTGGTTGCTTCACCGTCAAGAACAGCGCGGGTTTTACATATGAAAAACTAGAGATGACGGCGTACAATGCATTGCTGGCAGACAGCACGGACCATACGCTTATCGATGTTCGGACCAGGGGCGAATACAAGCGTTCGCATCTGGAAGGGGCTATGAACCGTAGTTACTTCGCATTCAACTATCGAAAAGCGTTCAGCGCGGTCGATCGGAACAAACTCGTATTCGTGTATTGCCAGACCTGCCATCGCAGTCCACTGGCTGCACGTAAGTTAAAGCGAATGGGCTTTCGGCGTGTCGTTGATCTGAAGGGTGGCTATCAACATTGGCATAAAGAAATGGTGCCATTGGGCAAGTAGGAATTGATCTTGGGGCTATTGATCCGTAATGATCGAATTCTAATTCTCAAAATAACTATTGTTGTTCGGTGCAGTTTGTCACAGGATCTCCTCTGTATAGCTCGTCGTAAGACTTATTGTTGGGGTTGAACGGTCGAGATGCAAAAGCGAGATTCCGCCGGGATAGTCCTCACTCCCCCCTGAACCACTCCATGTCCCGCCGGTCCCGTTTCGTTGGTCTGCCGTCGCCGTGAGTACTGTGTTGGGCTTTTACCAAGCGGGCCATTTCCAGCTTTTCCAGATCTTCGACGGAAGTGCGTTCTGCGATAAGACCGGGCACCAATTTCGCACCGACACGAGAAGCGTGTAGGGCAATGATCTCCCAACTCCGCCAAATGGGTGGTTCGCGTAGGGCGATAAGGTCACCAAGTTTGATCTCTGCCGATGCTTTTACAATGCGGTCATTGATGCGGACTTGCTCACGCTTTACAGCGTCGGTAGCCAAGCTGCGCGTTTTGAACAGCCGTACGCACCAGAGGAATTTATCGATCCGCATCGAACTGCAAGAAACGAAAAAACGGCTCGCTAATGGCGAACCGTTTTGTGACCCCGAGAGGATTCGAACCTCCAACCAACAGAATCGGAATCTGTCATTCTATCCAGTTGAACTACGGGGCCAAAAGGCCAAGCTGGCGCTTAGCGGGCGGCAAAGATAGTATTCGCGCTTGAAGTCCACTGAAAAACAGTACCTTTGCGGGCCTTTTTCAGACCCATAGCATTCAATTCCCTGCCGGATAACGGCACTGTAGTATGACCGAACTGCGTAACATCGCCATCATTGCCCACGTTGACCACGGAAAAACCACCTTGGTGGATAAGATCCTGCATCAATGCCAGCTCTTCCGTGAGAATCAAGCCACTTCCGACCTGTTGTTGGATAACAACGATCTGGAACGTGAACGGGGCATTACGATCCTTAGTAAGAACGTGAGTGTTCGTTACAAGGGCATCAAGATCAATGTGATCGATACCCCCGGTCACAGTGATTTCGGTGGTGAGGTGGAGCGCGTGTTGAACATGGCCGATGGCGTATTGCTCCTGGTCGATGCGTTCGAGGGTGCGATGCCACAGACCCGTTTCGTACTGGGCAAGGCTATTGCGTTGGGCCTGAAGCCGATCGTGGTGATCAATAAAGTAGATAAGCCGAACTGCACACCTGAGGAGGTACATGAGCAGATCTTCGACCTTATGTTCACGCTCGAAGCAAGCGAGGACCAATTGGATTTCCCGGTGGTTTACGGTAGCAGCAAGAACGGTTGGATGGGGCCTGATTGGAAGAACCCGACCGAAGATGTGAGCTATTTGTTGGATATGATCCTCGAGCACATTCCGGCGCCGAAGAAGCTCGATGGAAGTCTGCAGATGCGTATCACGAGTTTGGATTACAGCAGTTTCCAAGGTCGTATTGCTGTTGGTCGCGTATCCCGCGGAACCATAAAACCCGGCCAGAACGTGAGCTTGGTAAAGAACGATGGTCGCATCACCAAAGGCAAAGTTGCTGAGTTGATGGTGTTCGAAGGTCTTGGTAAAGAGAAAGTAAAGGACCGTGAATTGGGAAGTGGAGAACTCTGTGCCATCATGGGATTGGAAGGATTCGATATCGGCGATACTGTTGCTGATTTCGAAAAGCCGGAAGGGTTACCTGGTTTCAAGGTCGACGAGCCTACCATGTCGATGTTGTTCACGATCAACACCTCGCCGTTCTTTGGTCGCGAAGGAGATTATGTCACCAGCCGACATCTGCGCGATCGCTTGTTCAAGGAGATCGAGAAGAACTTGGCGATGCGCGTGGAAGAGACCAATAGTCCTGACAAATTGTTGGTCTATGGTCGCGGTATTCTGCACATCGGCATCTTGGTAGAGACCATGCGCCGTGAGGGATACGAGTTCCAACTGGGCCAACCACAGGTGATCTTCAAAGAGATCGAAGGCGAACGTTGTGAGCCGATCGAGATGCTTACTGTGCAAGTGCCAGAACACTTCGCGAGTAAAGTGATCGACCTGGTCAGCCGTCGCAAAGGCGAATTGACCAGCGTAGAGTTGAAGGGCGATCGCCAACAGATCGAATTCAATATTCCAGCGCGCGGCATCATCGGCTTACGCAATCCATTGCTCACAGCAACAGAAGGAGAGGCGATCATTGCGCACCGCTTCAAAGGCTACGAGCCATACAAAGGCGAGTTAGGCGTGCGTCGTGCGGCAAGTATCATCAGCCAAGGCACAGGAACTGCAATTGCATTCAGCATAAATAAATTGCAGGATCGCGGTAAATTCTTCATTGATCCTGGAGAGGACATCTACGGCGGCCAAGTGATCGGCGAGAACCCAAAGACGGACGACCTCGTTGTGAACGTGTTGAAGGGCAAGCAGCTCACGAACATGCGCGCTAGTGGTTCGGACAACAAAGAGAACATTGCACCAGCGGTCAAATTCTCGTTGGAGGAGTGCATGGAGTACATCAGCAACGACGAATACTTGGAGGTAACACCGAAAAGCCTGCGTATGCGTAAGATCCTACTCGACGAGAACGACCGCAAGAAAGCTGGTAAGATCGTGATGGAGCATTGATCCAAGGTGGATCAATGAACAACGAACTTCTGTACAGATCCGTTCGAAGATCGAATGAAGTAGATCCCTGTACCAAGTTCGCGTAGATCGAGTGTTATTGAACTGCCGACCATCGTTCGGGCCAGAATGGCCTGTCCTGTGGAATTGTATAAAGCGATATTCACGTTACCGGCTTTGTTGGAATTGGATAGCGTGATCTGATCGGTTGCTGGATTCGGCCAAAGGTGCAATTGATCTTGGTGCGATGTTGCAATTCCGGTCGTACCATCCAATAGCCATACAAACGCATCTTTGATATGTGTGCGGAACAATGCATCGCTCGTGTAATTATCTGGAGCATGACCTAGAGCCGTGTAGAACAACCGGCCTCCTTCAGGCAATTCCCGATACCAGCTCATGGGTCGTTCAACGTCATAGGAATTCACCTGTCCGTTAGGGCCAACGGTCTGTTCAACTTCGAGCACATTCGTATTGTTGGCGTTGTAATAACCACCTTCCCAGTAATAGTATTCCTCGTTCTTCACCCACGGTTCAGGAAGGTTGGTAGTTGACGCGTGTGAGTTGGTGAGTTGCATTGAATACTGAGGTGTTCCGGCCACGTGGTTCGGATTTTCCTGGACACTCGCTCCGATCAATTCCGGGTAAAAGTCCCAAGTGCCGGTATTATTGCCGTTGGCTGTGCTGTGTCTGTACGTATCGCTCGCAGCATGAATACCCATCACCGATCCACCGTTGGCAATGAATGCTTCGAAATTCTGGCGTTGATCAGCACTCAAGATCGCATCGCCCGAGGTATTGGAGAACACGATCACATCGAATTGGAGCAGCGATGTAAGATCCGAGAACGGATCACCCGTAGCATCATCAACGACCGTTGCTTCGATCTCATTGCCAATTGCAGAGAACATGCCGAAGGATTCGCTGCGTGTATTGTGGTCCCAACCGGAAGTGCGCGTAAAGTGCAGAATGCTCTGCGCCTGTAGATAGTAGCAAGTAAGGAATAGAAGTAGTGGAACAGTGAAGCGCATATGGCAATGTACGCATACGAAATGGTCGATCACGCCTCTGCATGGTAGCAACATTTCTCACGATGATCGAACCTTTTCAGAAGTAGTGTGTACAGTGGGTTATGCAATGGGCGTTGTCCGTGCATCTTATCCATACTAACTAAACCTTACGATCATGAAAAAGTTCCTTGTCGTTCTCTTCCTAAGTCTTTTCGTTGTGGGAACCGGTTTTGTGCTGGTCTCCTTTGCACAGCGCAGCGGTGTTGACGCCGATGCTCATTGCCATGTTCCCGATCTTCCAAGCAATGCCAATAGCGAGAAGCTGGCCGCGCGTGCGGATGCAAAAGGCTGTGTGTTCAAGACCATTTACGAAGGTGAAGGGCTTGATCCCTCGTTCATCCTCGCTACACCGCAACCTGTATTGAAGTCGGAAGAGCGCGGGTTGAAGTGGTTGGTACAAGCGCAGGCCGCTAACGGTGGATTCGGTTCAGGGACACATGTACGTCAGGATATTATTGACCCGCATGCTGTAAGTGCTGATCCCGCAACTACTGCTATGGTCGGTATGGCACTGTTGCGCTTAGGCAACAGTTTGGAGAAAGGCGAACATTCGAACCAATTGAAGCGCGCAACGGATTATATTCTGGAGCAAGTTGAAAAGGCACCGAAAGGAGCGATCAACATCACCACGTTGCAAGGCACGCAGATCCAATCGAAATTGGGTGCTAACATCGATGTGGCATTGTCGGCTCAGTTCCTCACGAACCTTTCGGCCAAACTCGGCGAACAACATCCTATGAAGTTGCGCACCATGCGTGCGTTGAACACGTGTGTAAGCATGATCCAACGTTCACAGAATAGCGATGGTAGTGTTCAAGGTGATGGATGGGCTGGCGTGTTGCAGTCTTCATTTGCGGCCAATGCATTGGAGAGCGCGAAGTCAGTTGGCGCTGAAGTGGATGAGGAAGCTCTGGATCTTGCACGCAACTACCAGAAAGCGAATTTTGATGTGGAGAATGGTGGAGTTGCCACGGACCGTGCTGCTGGCGTTACGCTGTATGCAGTGAGCGGAAGCAGCCGCAGCAGCGCGAAGGAAGCGCGTGAAATGAACGAAGTGGTCGTTAAGGCGCGCAAGGAAGGAAAGGTAAAGGCGGACGCGCCAATGTCAGTGAAGACATTGGAAGATGCCGGATACTCCAAGGGCGAAGCGGAAAAGTTGAATACTGCATACCAGGTCTTCAATGCTGCCAAGGAGCAGGCACAAAGTGAAAATGTGATCAGCGGTTTTGGCAATAACGGGGGTGAGGAATTCTTGAGTTTTCTACAAACCGGTGAGTCGCTCGTGATCGCGAAGGACGATGGCTGGAAGAACTGGTACCAGCAGACCACAGGGCGCTTGGTGAGCATACAGAACGAGGATGGAAGTTGGAATGGACATCATTGCATTACGAGTCCGGTGTTCTGCACGGCAACATCACTATTGATCCTCAGTGTGAACAATGACATTGAGCATTTACTTGAGCAAGGTGCTGTGAAGTACAAGAATTGATCTCATGGGGCGTCGGTCCACCTGCCGGGAGGATCGCGATTCGGAGCGGGCGAAGGCTGCGTAACCTGAGGGGGCTGCGTGGCCTTTCGTTCGTTAAGCGATCAACGCAAAATGCCACCCGGTAGGTGGCATTTTGCTGTGTGTTGTTAGTTGATCAGCGAGCAACGCTCAATTGTTGGCTTTGTTCGATCATTCCTTCTTTATTCAAAATAGCTACCGTGTAATTGCCGCTGGCAAGTGCGCTAATATCAATGGTGTCATCTCCGGTCAGTTTTTGATGTGCCACCTCGCGTCCGGTCGCATCAATTATGCTAAGAGCCATACCTCCGGAAACTGCTGTAGTTACAGTGATCATGTCTTTGGCGGGATTGGGGAATAGTGCGAATACCGAGTTGGCTTCAGTGCCATCGATACCTACCGTACTAAGTACGGTGATCTGCCCCTTCATTCCAGAACCAGCATGAGGAATGCACACGTAGTAGTAGGTACCTGGTAGTGTGAGTGTGAGCATATGGGTACCTGCGGAATAGTTGAAGCCGCCGTTGGACGTGTTGCCGTTCATATCCCACACCGACTGATCTACTTCAGTCATTGTATGGATGCCAGTAACGGTTACGGTGATCGTTTGGCCTTGATCGATCGTTAAGGTGGAGGGGTTGAAGGTGTTCTGCCCTGTGGTTGAAATGGTCTGTGCGCCTGCGAAGAGTGATGTGGCGCTAAAAAGTACTACTGCGTATAGTTTGTTCATGAGATCTGAGGTTGGTTTGTAGTTATGATGACACGTTCTGGTGCCGATCTGCTGCCTGCCAAGGTATGATTTCACTTCTCCCCATACCGCGGATCCACCTTCCACGGTAGTTTCTCCACGTGTTGCACGCTCAACGAACAGTGCTCGAATTCCATTTCAACCTTGCCGGTAAGTCGGTACACGCCGCGCCCACGGAAGGGGTAGCGCCGCTCGATATCGGGGAATTGGGTGCTGTCCCAGAAATCACCGGCGGGGTCGATGAAGCTCCCGAAACTCATGCGTTGACCACTGAGTGTGGTAGTGGGTTTGATGTGTACCACGTAGCCGAGCATGGTAACACGTTTGCCAATGTGGTCGGGCATTTGTTTGGCGAGGATGGTTGTTGGTTGTCCGTTATTAGTTGTCGGGTCTCCGGAAGCGTTGCGCCTATCGGCAACCCTGAGTCTGCCATTGCCCAGATTTTGAATGGAAACCTTCGGCACCGGAGATGTGTCAATAATTGAAGCCTCTGTACGTTGCGTCGTTGCAGCCTGCCCCGTGGTTAACACGGGGTTGCGGTTCAATACGCATTCCACTAAGATGAACGGATCACACAGCGGAAAGCCGAGCAATTCCAGTTCATCGTACGCATCGGCAAGGTCGAAGTGTTGGAGTTTTGGCAACCGGGTCTTGGGTGGTTCGGTGATGAAAAGATCATTGGTATGATCGGTTTTTTTAGCACCAGGATGCAGCAGCGTAAGGTCCCAAAGCAATTGTGGTTTTGATCTTCCGGTAAAACGGAAAGCCCCTACCCGGATCAGCATGCGCGCCTGCTCCACATGGATGTGAACGCGATGCAGCAAGTCTGGCAGGTCGGCAAAAGGCCCGTTGCGGCGGCGCTCATTCAGGACCGTGTTCACTGTTTCCGTGTTGAGGGATTTGATGTTCTGCAGTCCGAGAAAGACTGCCGCTTCGCGGAATGGAGAATGACGAATGGAGAATGAAGAATTCTCAATTGAATGCGCGCTCTGTTCGTGATCAGCACTTATTACTGGACTATCGATAGCCGCAAGATCTTCGGTGGTTCGCGTTCTACATTCTAAATTCTTCATTTTACATTTTTCATTCCGCCGCAGGCGGTCCAGCTTACACAACTCATCGCTCCTATTCACGCAAGGCGCTTCGATCACAGCACCGCCACGGCGTGCTTCGTGCAGATAGAATTCGGTATGATAGAAACCACCGAAGTTGTTCGCCACGGCCACCATGAATTCCAGCGGATGGTATGCCTTCAGATACAAGCTCTGATAGCTCTCTACCGCGTAGCTGGCACTATGTCCTTTAGCAAAACTGTATCCCGCGAAACTTTCGATCTGCCTCCAGATCTCCGCGCTTTCATGATCCGGATATCCCTTGCGCTTGCAGTTGCTGAAGAAGCGATCCTTTACCCGTTGGAACTCTTCGCGACTGCGGTACTTACCGCTCATGCCACGCCGCAGAATGTCCGCTTCCGCCAGTGAGAGGCCAGCATACAAGTGCGCCACCTTGATCACGTCCTCTTGATACACCATAACGCCATACGTATCCGGCATAATGGTGTACATCGCGGGGTGTGCTTGCTTGCGTCGTTCGGGATCGCGGTGGCGTAGAATGTACTCGCGCATCATACCACTTTGCGCCACTCCCGGACGGATAATGCTACTGGCCGCAACCAACGTCAAGTAATCCTGCACACCCAGTTTCTTCAGCAGCATCCGCATCGCAGGACTTTCCACATAGAAGCAACCGATGGTATCTCCTGTGCGCAACAGCTCTTTGATCTTGGGGTCGTGTTTGAATTGTTCTATTGCATGAATGTCCACCGCCTTTGGGCGGAATGGAGAATTTAGAATGGAGAATGTAGAGTGATCAACCGAATGCGAGCCCTGTGGGAATGAAGAATGTAGAATTTCCAATGAAGAACTATCAACTGATTGCGAGTCCTGTGGCGACCAAGTAGACGCAGGGTCAGCAACAGCGGTCATTCTACATTCTTCATTCTCCATTCTAAATTCTTCATTCTTTTCAACAAGTTCCACCGCATCCCGAATATGTCCCAGCCCGCGCTGACTAAGGATATCAAACTTGTAGAGCCCAAGATCCTCTGCTTCGAGCATACTGAATTGTGTCGTGGCGAAACCTTTCGGTGGCATGCGCAACGCGGTATAATGCGTGAGCGGTTTTTCGCTGATCAACACGCCGCCCACATGAATGCTCAGGTGATGCGGGTGCTCGATGAAATGCTCACTGTAACGCATGATGGTGCGCACGACCCTGTCGTGCTCTACAACGGGGCCGGCGGTTTTATCCATGGCGTTGGCATGCCGTCCTACCCATTGCGAATGCATGCGTCCTTCGTTGGCCAATGCATGAATATCATCGGGTGGTAGACCGAACACTTTGCCCAACTCACGGATCACTGCGCGGCGTTGATACGTGCTGTATGTCGCCAACAACGCAACGCGGCGTTCGGCGCCGTATTTATCGAAGAGGTATTGCGTTACATGGTCGCGGTCCTTCCAACTGAAATCCAGATCGAAATCCGGTGGACTGCTTCTGCTTGGATTGATGAAACGCTCGAAGTACAGGTCCAGTTCGATCGGGTCCACATCGGTAATGCCCAAGCAATAGGCCACCAAGCTATTGGCTCCACTGCCGCGCCCGACGTGAAAAAATCCTTTATTCTTCGCAAAGCGGATCAGGTCCCAGTTGATGAGGAAATAGCTCACGAAATCTTTTTGCGCGATCACGGTAAGCTCACGATGCACGCGGTCCAGCACCGCTTGCGAAGGCGTACCGAAACGCCGTACGATACCCGCTTGTGTTTCTTGTCGCAACAGTTCCAGATCGGCGGAAGCATCACTGCTCCATGTCCTGCGGTTCTTGCTTTTTCCGTGCGCAAAATGCACATCGCATTGATCCATCAAACGGCGTGTATTCCATACCAGCTCGGGTACATCCGCGAAGGCGGCACAGAGCTGTTCCTCGCTCATAAAAGTGTTCGTGGGTGGTGCCACATGCTCCGGTGGCGTAGTGCTCAGCAACGTGTTGGTATCCACGGCGCGTTTCAAGCGGTGCACATTGTGATCACGTTTGTTCAGTTGCGGATCACTGCGGAAAGTGGCCGTTGCGAGCGCGAGCAATTTCTCTTTTTGACGGATGAAAGGAGAGAAGCGCAAGCGGTTCACATCACCCGGTCTTACACCGATGAATTCATTCAGTCCTAGTTTTTCCGGAATGTTCGTGGCACCGAACAGGTAGATGATGATGGCATCGGAGAATTGCGGAGCGCGGTCGGGTAGTGGGTCACCATCCAACAATTCATCGGTAAGTAACGAGGCAAGTTGATGCACACCGTTGTTGTTACGCGCAATGCCGATGTACAGCGTTCGTGCATCGCGTTTGAACTCGATCCCCGCCAACGGACGCACCTTGTACTTATCGGCCAAGCGGAACAGATCGCTCCAACCCGCAGTGCAGTTCACATCGGTAAGTGCCACTTGTTGCAGGCCCAGATCATGTGCCTCTTGTAGCACTTGCTCCGGCGAAAGCACGCCATGATTAAGACTGAACCAACTATGTGTGTTGAGGAGCACGTGGATCGCATCGACGGGAATATTGTCGATCTCGTGGCTATAATGTAAGCGATCTTTATGGGTGGAAGGGCGCGTAACGCGATGCTCATTAGCCAACGATATGAGATCATGCTCAATGTTGGGCACGTTAATTCTTACGGTATGCTTGATGAGGTAAGCACCGAAGACGTAACTCGACAGATCGATATACGATCATGAAGAACGGTAGCAGAGGAGAATATGGCGCGGGATCATATTCACTTAAAATAATGAAGGATACAGCGATGTTGATCAATAACTATGCTTCAGTAAATTTCATTGGATAGCATTGCCTTCACTATTCTAAAAATTCCAACGGCATCTGTAAGCACTGAGCACGCTCACTCCACCACCGGCCCTTCCACACTAACGGTTGTGCCATTGCCCAAGGAACTATCCACCCGCAGCACAGCTCCGATCGCCATAGCGCGGTTACGCATGTTCTCCATGCCGATACCGGTGCTTGGAATAGCAGTGTCGAATCCCTTGCCGTTGTCGTGGACGATCACACTGATGCGACCAGGACCTCGCGTAACATCAACACTTAGTTCTGTTGCCTTGGCATGCTTAAGCACGTTGCTTATGGCTTCTTGAACAATGCGGTACACTGCGATCTCCATGCTGCGTTCCATGCGTTGTTCAAGTCCGAACAGTTGCAGTTCCACGTCCAATTTGCCTTTAACTCTCACTGAATCGCACAAGTCCTCCAATGCCTTGGTAAGCCCGAAGCGCGACAGTGCAACGGTGATCATGTCGTGCGATATGCGACGTACTTCGCCTACGGCTTCATCCAACATTGTGTGCATTTTGGAGTACTGCATGCCTTGGTCCTTTTTCACTTGTTGAACGTCGGTTTCCACCGCGCCCAATTGATGTTTGATCGCGCTGAGCATGCTGCCTAAGCGATCATGAAGATCCTTCGCTACACGATCGCGTTCTTTCTCCTGTCCTTCGATCATGCTGTTCATTGCAGTAAGTTCGTTGGTGTTCATGAGTTCATCTATGCGCTGTGTATGCAGCTCCTGTTCTTGGTTCGCGAGTTTGCGCGTTTGCTGTAACCGTTTCAGCATGAGGTAGGCGAAGAGCAGGAAGACGACGGTTCCTGCAGTACCACAGGCGATCAAGAATTCGCGCCGTTCTTTTTCGCGTAGTAAGCTGCTGTCGTACACGATGCGTTGTGCTTCAGCGCGAACCACTTGTTCCAAGCTATCGGCCAACCGCTCCTGCTGATGATGTGTGCGTGCCATAAGGACAGCGGTTTCCTGTAAGTTCTCCGTCTTATGCAACGAGTCCACGGCCTGGTGATACTCTTCCAAATAGCGCACTGCGGCCACCATATTGCCGCTCTTTTTCTCGGATCGGTACAGCCCTTCGAGCGCGTCGGTGATGAACTCCGGACTTTTTATGGATCTCGCCAATGCAAGGGCGGACACATACGCTTGCCGGGCTTTTGCTGGTTCCATGAGTTCCGATCTGACTTTTCCCATTACCATGTATGCATAATAGCGGTGGAATGGTGTTTCATCCTTTGCGATCATCATTGCCTGTTCAGCATGCTCGAGAGCACGCTTTGCAGTTCCATTTTTCAACTCTACCCGGGCATACATCACGTGAGCGAAGGTTCCGAAACCTGAGATAGGATACTTTTCAAGCAAAGCAAGGTTAGTGTCCAAGTAATACTTACAGGAATCGTATCGGTCGTATTTGAAGTGGAACAAGACAAGCTCGTGCATGGCCCACCATGCCTCCGCCGTATCGGCGGCTGCGTACATGCGTTGCAGGGCTTTGTGATAAAAGTCAAGTGCGTTTTTCTGGTCGTCATTCCGGCTATAGAAGCCGGCCAAGGATCTCAGGTGGGTGCCTATATGTTTCGGTATTCGGCTCACTTCTGCGATAGATAGTGACTCTTTCAGCGCTGATAGTTCCTTCGCGGTATCGCCCAGTGTTTCGTATACTTGGCTTAGTTCGTATAGCACATCGAGCTGCAATACAGGATCACCGATCCGCTGAACGAGTTCTTGAGCAAGCTGCAAGTGGCGAAGTGCTTCGGCGAAGTCACTCAGTGTAGCCCTATTAACATAAGCGATCTCGTTCTCGATCTTGAGTTCCCGTCTTAAGTCCTTCAATGATCGGCTGATGGTAAGAGCTTCAGCCGCCAGATCGAGCGCCTTGTACGGCTCGGTATTCTGATATCTTCCGGTGAGGTCGATCAAAGAGTCGATCAATACAGTATCTCCTATTGCAAATGTGATAGCGTGTGATACATTGCTCTCCTGCACTTTGCTCTGGCCAAATGCCATACCGTTGCTTATGACGAGCGCGAACGTGAATACGTATCCTTTAATAGCATGCCAGTGACGAAGAGTTGCATACCAAAGAAAGTTGTTAAGTATTGTTCTAATTGCTTTCCGCGATAGTTCAACACATTTGCATAGATCGCCATCTACGTAGTGTAATGAGGAAGTGGAGGTGCGGGTATGCATCGCTTACTCCACCACGGGGCCTTCCACACTAATGGTAGTACCGTTGCCCAGCGAACTATCCACCCGCAGAACAGCTCCGATCGCCATAGCGCGGTTACGCATGTTCTCCATGCCGATACCGGTGCTTGGAATAGCCGGGTCGAAGCCCTTGCCGTTGTCGTGAACGATCACACTGATGCGACCAGGACCGCGCGTGACATCAACACTTAGTTCGGTTGCCTTGGCATGTTTCAGCACGTTGCTTATGGCTTCTTGAACGATGCGGTACACGGCGATCTCCATGCTGCGTTCCATGCGTTGTTCCAGTCCGAAGAGCTGCAACTCAACATCCATTTTTCCTTTCACGCGCACTGTATCACAGAGGTCCTCCAATGCTTTGGTAAGCCCGAAGCGTGATAGTGCAACAGTGATCATGTCGTGCGAGATGCGACGCACTTCGCCTACGGCTTCATCCAACATAGTGTGCATTTTGGAATACTGCGTGCCTTGGTCCTTTTTCACTTGTTGAACGTCGGTTTCCACCGCTCCCAATTGATGTTTGATCGCGCTGAGCATGCTGCCTAAGCGATCATGAAGATCCTTCGCAACGCGATCGCGTTCTTTCTCCTGTCCTTCGATCATGCTGTTCATGGCTGTGATCTCATTGGTGTGCATAAGTTCATCTACGCGTTGTGTGTGCAGTTCTTGTTCTTGGTTCGCGAGTTTGCGTCGGGCTAGGAGGGCACGCCAGAGCATAAGTGAAATAATGATCGCGCCAAGAGTTACCAAAACGAAAAGATTTCGTTGACGTATTCCCAATTCTTTCTGTGTACGTTCCAGTTCCAAGGACAGCGCCTGCTCCTTGATCTTGCGGTCCTTCAATTCCACACCATACTGTACTTCGACCCTGGCAATGCGCTCTCCATGTTTTCGCGAGGATAAACTATCCGTCAATGCGCGATGAATATCCAGTTGTGCAAGGGCCTCTGGCAAGCGTCCCATTTCCCGTAAATATCCTGCCGCCTTTCCAGCGGATTCCGCTTTTACGCGGGGCGATCGCGTAAGTCGTTGACATGCTCTCAATGCCTCGATGGCACGATCCTGTTGCGATAGCGCCCAAAGCGCAGTGGCCCTAAAAAGCTGTGCTTTAGCCATGCCTGAACTGTCTTGCAATACTGCGTACTGGTCATACGCTTTTTCCAGCTCAAGCAAGGCCGATCCGTGATCTTCGAGATCGGAGTACATGCTCCCGATGTTCAAATGGATGGCCGCATGCAGATCTGCGCTCTCGGCTTCTGGTGATCGTAGCAATGATGTGCGATACAATGCGATCGCAGCTTCTGGACCTTCAGTGTATGACAACGAAGCACCTGCATTGAACAACGCGCTTTGCACAACACGTGGCAATTTTGCTGCCTGTGCGCCTTCCAAAGCTTGCACGTAATAGGTGTATGCCAAACTATCACGCTCTTGCTGGTAGAACACATTCCCGATCCCGATCAGTGCATTGCAGCGACCTTTCGGATAGTCTTTTTCTACAGCTTCTTTTTCGGCAGAGATGAAATACGCCATGGCATCATCATAGAGACCCGCTTGCAATTCGATCTCGCCTAGGATATTTATTGTGTTCACTCGCTGCTCAACTGACCCCAGTTGTTTTGCGAAGCTCAATGCCTTACGAGCAGAACTTCGAGCAGCTACGTGCATATCCATATCCCGGAGGTTCTGCGCGAGTTCAGAATTCCATGAGAATAACAGGAGTGGCGGTGCGTGCACCGTATCTATCGCTAGTGTATCCAAAGCATGGTATGCGTCGAAATTCCTTCCCAAGTAGCGAAGATGCCGTGCATTCAACAGGCCATGCAGCAATGCCAGATCCTCATCTTCATTCACAGCCTTCTGCAGGCTATCCAAGAACCTGAACATTCCGGGGTCATCCTGTGCGGTGAGGAGATCAGTGGCACGCTGATAGGTTCGTGAAAGCGCGTCATCGTTCTGTGCTTTCGAACTTGATACACCGAAATAGATGAAGGCAAGAATTGAAAACAGGAAACGTGACCCTGCACGATCGAACAAGCATAGGCGAGAGCTGTTTGTCATGCAGTTGAAAAGGGTCAAGCGTGACCGTTCATTACTTCCTTTCGATCGTGGGCTTTGATCTCCTTATCGGCTACCGCGATCACATGTATAAAATGCTTAGGACCTTCACCATGGGCAAAGCATCCCAGTTTCCATTCGTCAATAGTCTTCTTTCCGCTCGGGTCCTTCTTATAAAAGAGGAGGAAATAGCTCTTGTTATCGTCCATAACGCTTTTGCCATCCATCACGTAGCCATCTTCGGAGACGTCCACGGTAACAACGAACTCTTCACCTACTGCAGGTACATTTATTGAAGCTTTCCAAGTCATTTTTCTTTGGTTTTAGGTTGATCGATTGGTTTAACCCCATCCACGTTCCATCGCATATTTAACCAGACCGGCAGCGTTTCGGACATCCAACTTGTGCATCATATTCCTGCGGTGCGTATCCACGGTATCCGGACTGAGGAACAATGTTTGGGCGATCTCTTGGGTAGTGTATTGTTGCAATATGAGTTTTACGATCTGGATCTCTCTTTTCGTAAGAGCGCAATGGCCATTCTCGCCTTGCCTATCCTTGTGTTGGTCACCTTGTTTGATCAAGGCATCCAGTTCGGGCGTTATATACTTCCGCCCATTAATGATATCAGTCAATGCCGTCACCAGTTCCGCCTTTCCAGCGTTCTTCAACATGTAGCCATAGGCACCGGCCTCAATTACTTCCAATACGAATTCTTTGTGGCCGTACATGCTCAGGACGAGCACGCGACTTTCCGGACTTACTTTCAATAATCGTTTTGTAGCCTCGATGCCATCCATGCCTGGCATGTTAACATCCATAAGTACGAGATCCGGCTTAAGCAATATTGCTTTTTCAATAGCTTCTTGCCCAGAATTGGAGCGGCCAACAACTTGGACCATTGGCATGGTAGCGACAAGCGCTTCCATACCATCCAAAAGCATGGTCTGATCATCTACTAATAAGAGGGTAGCGGGAGAGCTGTTGATCATGATGGGGCAAAAGTCCTAGCTGCTGCCTCGTATAAAAATACCGGAAAACCGTGAATCTGCTATCACTATTTTCTATTTTCTCTTTTCTGAGCTCGAGAATTATGGGTGTGATGCGCTATTGGTTCATTTGCTGCAGCTCCCAATTCGGATCGATACGATATCATTTTACCAGCTGTTCGCTGATCGGGTCAGTAGTAACTGATGCGTTATGCGATCGGTGACTACGTTCTCTTTGTCATCAATGTGAGGAGCAGATGTGCGCTCACTCTTTCAATTCCACCGTCTTCTCATTATCATCCGGCACGCGGTCGAAGAACAAGTGCATTGGGTCTATCATTGCTTTTACTGGAAGCTCCGTTGATCGCAGCGTGATCGAGTTCTCACCTGACTTTAACCGCAAGCGTTCCTGAACGATGATCGCCCCTTCTTCCTTATCGTTTTTTTCTTTACCGAGCAAACCGATGTCGATCCAGTCGTTCATTGCAACCGGTGTTTCGCGTCCTAACGTATCGGCATGGTTCTTTTCGCAAGTGAAGGTCAAGGTTACATCATACATGCCATCCGAAGCCTTTTTTGCTGTGGCAGAAAGCATGCGGTTATTGTACAGTGTGATGTACTTGAAGTTGTCCTCGAGCAAATAGGTAAGACTGTCCGGTGTCACCGTTTCGAGTTCGCGATACATATCCAACGAAGTAGGGTAGGGTGGAGCTCCGTATGCGAAGGAGTCGATCAGTGTGCGGAAAGCTTTGTTGAGCGTGTCTTCACCTAGGAATTCGCGCATGCAATAGAGCACTACGCTGCCTTTGTTGTAGTGGATGTAGCCTTGGCTTTCGACCTTCATGATCGGCTGTTCACGTTCGGTCTCGCCACCACGGGCGCGTTGGTATTTGTCGCTTTCGAGTTTGAGGAACTTACGCATTTTATCGCGACCGTATTCCTTTTCCATCACCATTAGCGCACTGTATTGCGACATACTTTCGCTGAGTAACGTGGCACCCTGCATATCGGCACCGATCAGCTGGTGCGCCCAATATTGATGACCCATTTCGTGAGCTACCACATAGAACACCATGTCGATGTCCTCCTCGTTCGAAAGATCGGTAATGAAGCCGATACTCTCACTGTAAGGCATGGTACCGGGGAATGCTTGTGCGAAGCTGAAGTATCGCGGGAACTCCAGAATGCGTACTTGCCCATGCATATACGGTCCGTAGTGTTCCGTGTAGTAGGCAAGTGCCTTCTTCATACTGTTGATCATGCGTGGCACATTCACCTCGTGAGCTTTGTGGTAGTATACTTCAACGTCGATCGGTCGGCCACCTGTGGGTGGAGTCCACTTTTCGCGTGCTACTTCATAACGCGCACTCAGGAAAGAGTAGAAGTTCATGCTTGCGTGATCCAGCTCGTACTGGAAATAGCGTTTGCCATTTGCTGTCCATTCCTTTTTTAAAGTGCCCGGTGCCACGGCGATCTGATCAGGAGAAGTGCTGATCGTTGTACGCACATTCACCCAGTCGCTGTTGTGCATCAAATAGGTGTGCATACGTTTCGATGGATCGGCGGTCAACGGCGGCATCTGCTCCTTGGCGGGTAGCTTGTGCTTGCGACGATCATTGCGGTCGCTAAGTTCATTCTGTGTGGTGTAACCGATCTGGGGGATCAGGTTCATATTGTTGAAGAAGGTGCCGTTATTCACCAATTGAACGAAGGAGACTGTGTTCTCGAATCCTTCAGTTCTGTAAGTTCCCTTTACCGTGAATTTAAGTTCTGCCCCCGGAGCTAGTGGTGGGTTGAGCTTGTAGATGCGATAGTCGAGGTCAACATCATCCGTGACCAGTTCAGCTCCAGGAATATCAATGATAACATCCGTATTCGGCAAGTTCAGGTGAAGACTGTCGATAGGAATAGCATCCACGTTGCGGGTCGTGATCTTCACCTCAAAATCACCTTGGCGGAGCTCAGGTTGCAGGTCAATGACGAATTCCAGATCGGTGTAATGTGGCTGCGGAAGGTTCTCGTATCGCTTATAGTCCTTCTCGTAACGCACCTGTAATTCCTCTTGCTCGTCACTGGTCTTATACGTATTCACCACTTTGGTATTGTAGTATCCCCACGCGCCCAGTAAGATCCAACCGGCCAAAAGCGGAAGTGCGATCGCCCAGTTCTTTTCAGTTTATCACCTGCCATTCGTAAACGCCACCCGGTACCGCTCTCTCTTCCGCGCACAGCGAAGAGGAAGGCGATGAACAGAAGCAGTGCACCGAACACCCACCAATAGGCTCGGAAGAAGAGCCAACCCTTCAAATAGGGACCGAAACGCGCCATGTCGGAATACCGGATCCCCGGTGAACCGTTCAATTTTACCAAATTGCTTTCCACATCAATGCCGCTCCACAGGAAGATGTTGAGCACGATCACCAGGATGAATGCGAAGTAGCCGAGGTATTTGTTGGGAGAGAGTGTATGCACGCATAAAGCCAGCATGGTGAAGAAACCGAAGCTGAGCATCGCCGGCACAATGAAATAGAGCAGGTAAACATCCAGCTCGAAATGCATATAACCATTGAGGGCCTGGGTGATGATGCCCGCTAATGTGGCGATGAGAAATACGACCAGAAGTAAGACCAGCATGGTCAAGAAATTACCGACCAACGGCAGCCAGCTTGGCGTGGGCAATGCATCCTTGATGTCGTTCATGCGCGCCTCGCGATCCTTCCATACCAGATCACCTGCGTAATAGGTAACGACGATGATGATGAAGATGAACAAGGAACCTGAAAGCATGTCGACCACACTGTACGTCACGGGGTACGTGACATTATCATACATGCTCGTCACGAAGGCAAGTGAGGTGATCATCTGCGCCAATCCCAAGAGCATGGTGATGATGAACACACCACCGGTCACGATCCGCTTCAGGTCCATCCCGATCTGGTCGCGTATCTGTTTCCAACGGTTGGTAGCGGTATAGGTCCTGGTCACCACGGGCAGTACTAATGCAGGTTGCAAGGCAGAGGTTGGTTCTTCCACGATCACTTTCGCTTTCTGCTTACGATCATGGAAACTGAAACGGAGGTACCCGAAAATGAAGATGCCGATGGAAACCGCGATCCACAGTAAACGATTCCAAAGGAGTACGCCGGAGGTGGGAAGCATCATTGTGTTCTTCTCGCTCACTGTCCAGTATTTGGTCACTTGTTCCAGCGCGTTAAGCCCGAATGGATCCAACATAGCACCGCTGATCTCGTTCTCCAGACCTGTCATTAAACTTTGCGAGATCAGGTAGCCAACAAGCAATACTATTCCGCTGATGAACGAAGCAATGGAACTGCGCAAAAGGATCGCCACAGCAAAGATCACAGCTGATGTGAACAGCACGTTGGGCAAGGTGATCAACGTGAAAGCGGAGAGGTGCGCACCAAGCAAGGTGGGACCCAAGCGCACGGGGTCGATGGTTGGCCACCAACTGCCCACTATGATCCCGATGTTGATACCCAACATGGGGATCAGAGCGATGAAGGTACTTCCGAGGAACTTGCCGATCAGATACTGGTGTTTTTTGATCGGAGTGCTGAAGGCGATCTGCTGCGTGTTGTTCTCAAAATCGCGGATAGCTGTTCCGTTCACGAAAGCGGTCACCATCAACAAACCCAGAAAGGACATGAACCCACTGAAATTGTAGATCACTTCAGGGGCATTTCGGTAAACGCTACCAATGCTTCCGCCGATCTGGATATTGTCCACAGCCACAGCTGCGCCACACATCAGCGCGAGCAGAAAGAAGAAAATATACACCATTGGCTGCGCCAGCCAGTAGCGTACTTCGAAGAGGAAAATACGAAGGATCATGCTACACTAGGTGTTTCGGTCCCGGCCATGATCTTGCTGAAGAATACATCTTCCAGCGTTGGTGCGGTGCGGGAGAATCCGTCCAGCTGCGCATCATTCAACACATGGATCACAGGTTTCCCGGCCACCAACTTATTACTGATCACATGGTGCTGCTTCGAATAATTTTCCAGTTCCGCCTTCTCGATCGTTCGCTCCCAAACGCGCCCATCGATCTCATGCAATGCATCATTCGGTGCTCCCGCATATAGCAGTTTGCCTTTGTTGATGATCGCCATCTTGCTGCATAATTCCTGCACGTCCTGTACGATATGTGTACTTAGGATCACCACCACGTTCTCGCCGATCTCGGTAAGGAGGTTGTAGAACCGGTTGCGCTCACCGGGGTCCAGGCCTGCGGTCGGCTCGTCCACAATGATCAGCTTCGGCTCACCGATCAGCGATTGTGCTATCCCGAAACGCTGCTTCATACCACCACTGAACCCTGCAATTCGGCGCTTGCGATGCTCCCACAAATTCACTTTTTGCAGTAGCGCTTCAACCAACTCCTTGCGCTCTTTACCGTTCATTACGCCTTTTAGCAACGCAATGTGCTCGAGCATTTGATAAGCACTCACGCGAGGATACACACCGAATTCCTGCGGCAAATAGCCAAGTACCTTGCGCACTGCTTCTTTGTCGTTCAATACATCCAGGCTGTCCAACATCGCGCTTCCACTATCGGCCTCTTGCAGCGTAGCAAGTATGCGCATCAACGTACTCTTTCCGGCACCATTCGGGCCAAGAAGGCCGAACATTCCGGTCGGGATCGTTAGGCTAACGTTATCGAGTGCCTTCACTCCGTTGCCATATGTTTTGCTGAGGTTCTGGATAGTAAGCTGCATAGTTCAGGTCGATCAGTGAGGCACGAAGATGAATGAAATAGCCGAGTTACCAGCTGTTGATACACGAACGGTAGATGGCTCGTGCCACTGGTAGGAAGTCGAGTCGTAAGCTATCGTTACGACCAAAGGTTACAGGGTTGCTGAATAATTGGATCTACGAACAAATGGGCATTGCGCGAAGTGATCCCCGCATCGCTTCGTTCACCTACCGAAATACCGATTTACGGCTTCCGTTCTGTTCTGCACATGCAGCTTATCATAAATGCGATGGATATGCTGTTTGATGGTACCAATGGTTATGCCTAGCCGATCACCGATCTCTTTGTACAATAGACCTTCGGATAAAAGCGCAAGCACTTGCTGCTCGCGCTCGCTCAGACCATGATCGGAAGTTGCATTACTCTCCTTCAGTGGCCGCAAATGGGCCACTACGCGGCGGGCAACATGGGCGCTCATAGGGCTGCCTCCCGCATGGAGTTCACGCAGTGCAGCGAGGATCTCATCCGGGGTGCTACTTTTAAGGATATAGCCATTCGCACCAGCTTTCAGGGCTTCAAACACACGGTGGTCATCATCATGCACTGTGTACATAAGGAATTGAGTACTGCTGCTTCGCTGGCTTAGTTGTCGGACACAATCGATACCACTGGCTCCGGGTAGATTGATATCCATTATCACCACATCCGGGAACGACACTTCCAAACGCATCAATGCATCTTCTGCGGTACTATGCTCGGTAAAAAGGGTAACATCCTCTTCGAATGTAAAGAGCGATCTGAGTGTCTCGCGAATGATCTTATTGTCTTCCACGATGCTTATTGTGATCGACGTTCTAGTACCCATGGTGCGAAGGTCCGGGTTGTGTACTGCTCATACAATAGAACCTTTGTTAGTTGACTTCAGGATCGGGATCCTGCATTGGATACAGGTACCATTGGCGCCGGTAATTTCGAAGGAACCTTGGAGAGAATCGATCCTTTTACGCATGTTACGTAACCCATTCCCTTCGCCCAGTTCAGAGCCGGAAGGTATGCCTAAGCCGTAGTCATTGATCTCTATAAGTAGGTCATTGATCACATGCACATGAAGGCTTGCAGATCTTGCATTGGCGTGTTTTATAATGTTATGCAATGCTTCTTTCACAACGAGAAAGATATTCCGACGTTGCTCTGATGATAGTATTTGGTTCGGCCATGGCCCGGGGGCCACGATGGTGAGTTCCAAATTGTTCTCAACAGCATAATTGCGGGCATGGTTGCAGGTGTATACTACCAGATCTTCCACACTTGCTTGGTCGGTATTCATGGACCATATTATCTGGCGCATGCTCCCGATCAGCTCACCCGCTGTATCCGATAGCTTGATCAGCTGTTCTCTTTTCGAGGGATCCTTTTCAATGCGCAAGGCCATTTCACTGCGTAACTTCAATCCGGAAAGACCTGCGCCGAGATCGTCGTGGAGGTCACGTCCTATCTCTTCCCGTACGTGTAATTCCCTAATGAGCTGTTCTTGTTGGGCACGAACGGTTTCGCTTTCTGCCAACTTTCGCTTGTTGCGTTGACGTGAAGCGTTGGCGAAGAAAATAAACGTGATAACGGCTAGTATCAATACTCCTCCCAATAACCATACTTGTCGTTCGTAGCGCTCCTGATGAAGCACTTCCGCAATGCGGAACCGATCTGCTCTTTCTACTTCCAGGTCTTTGTCTGCTTTAAGAAGCTCGGCTTGTGTTGATAGTGCTTGGTTGGTGTTTCTTGCAGCGATCATGCTATCCAACGTGCGCCATTTATGTGTTTGGACCAATGCGTTCAAAGGCTCTCCCAATGCTTCGTATGCATGGGATGCCTGCCGTGCGAAACTGCGTTGCGTAGCACCACCAATTCCAGCTAGGTGCTCGCTTAAATAAGTGTTTGCCTTATCAAGTTCCTTTCGCGCTTCATTGTATTGTTCCAGTTTGATCAGTGCATTGCTTTTTCCTGATAGAGCATCCAATGCAACGTCGTGATCATTGGATGCACGTGAAGTGACCGCAGCCCGGTCATAATACACCAATGCGCTATCCGGCTGATCCGTTATTAAGCTCAAATTCCCCAAAGTCCACCACGCTACTGCTATGGCTCTTGGTGTTCCCGATCGTTCAGCAAGGGCCAGCGATCTGCGTATATGGAACTCAGCACTGTCCGAGTCGTCCACGGCCATTAAATAACTGCCTAGGTTTCCGTGGATATGGTGGAGTTCAGTAAGGGGATAGCGAGGCCTTGGATCGCGCGGAAACCACTGCAATGCTTTTTCCAGGAATGGTATGGCCAGCTGTCCATTCTGAATATTCTCGTGCAAAAGTCCTTTCATATTGAACACGTTGGCGATCAGTAGACTATCGTTCATCCGAAAGGCCAACGTTTCGGCAACATCCAAGTCGCGCATGGCTTCGTTGAAGAGGCCTTCGTAATACAGCACTTCTGCACGATAACTAAGCAAATAGTAGCGTTCTTCAATAGCTTCATCGTTCAGGTCGGAGAGCGCAGCTCCGATCAGGATCATGGCGCTATCGCCGTTGAAAATGTCCATTTGGTGCAGTACCTCAACCAATTTTTTGTTCAGCACGGCATCTGCGAAAGGAGCTGCTCGGGAAGCTGAGTTACCGGACTTCTGTTGCGCGAACAGATCACTAGGGCCGACCCAAAGACCAAGTATGATCGAAAGAACAATTCCAACTATCGTGTGCTCCAAGCTCTTCCTCATGTTATTATGGAATACTTGGCGTGGGTTTCGAAACGTGGACCATTTCAGTATCCAACGCAAGTTCTTCCATTCGGTAATGGTCACGTGTACTTTGGAGGTGGAGAGTGAGGAACACGAGCTGTAATATGATACACAAGTTTACGCTCCTTCTCTTTATCGCGCTCACGAATTGAATTTGTATCCACCTTAATAAGGCGTTTATGGGTACTGGTAGGAGCTGTATCGCCGAATTCTGATCCGGCTTTGGTACTGACACGCTCGGCCGTTTGAAAGGCGAGATTTATTATTGGATGCTTCCGGTCCAAAATGGAATGATGTTCGTTCAACCCGGATTATGCAGTTGGATTCGTTGCGAGGTCGAAAAGTGCAATGGCAGCAACACTTTCATCGAGTAGGAATAGCCTAAGCTATTCTGCCGAGAGGAAAGTGTCCGCCGTACGGCGGATTGCTGTCGCAGCGATTTATGGCCGTAGTAGAAGTTCAACTGCATATTCCGGGATCAAGCAACGGATATCGCTCGGTACGTGTCTTATTGGTTCAACCACCGGACATGCGCTACGTTCTACTTTTCGTTTTCTCGATCGCATTAGGGTCAGTTTCCGCGCAACAAGTGGATTGGCTCACGAGCGAACCAATAGCATACACTATGAACCCTGGCCTACCGGACCAGGTGCTTACTTCCGCACCGGGCTATCTCGTAGGTATGCGTCAGGCCTCTATCGAGTTCGTATACGGTCAGCATGCTTACGGTACAGTAATGCTCGAAGCTCTGGACCCGTCTACAGGAGCGCCGATCTGGTCTTGTTTTTTGTTCGATTCCGTAACCGTTTCAGCTTCCGTAGTAAGTGATGATGGCTTAGCCTATTTCGCGGGATCCTATATTGGAAATTTGGGTTTGTGTGAAGGGTCCACTCTTAGTGGTGTTCCTGGGCAAGACATTTGGAACGAGAATCATTTCTTGGTGGCAGTCGATCTAAATACCGGCTTTATTCAATGGGCTAGGAATATTTCCTTAGCTCATGAACAAGCGATCGACAATGCTTCCTTGGCTATTGACCCCAATGGCGACCTTTGGTATACCTTCTCTGAGTGGGGTCAGGCAAAAGTGATCCGAGTGGATGCGTTATTGGACGATGTGGAAGTGCGCGTCATTGATGGGGTTCGTGAGGTCGGCACGATCAGCTTCGATCCTTGGGGCGGCCTTTATGTAAGCGGTTCGTGCGATGATGGTCCCTTTGCGTTCGGTGGGCAGATCCATCCATTCGTAACGGGTTCGGGCTACCGCATGTTCGTGCTACGCTACAAGCCGGATGGTACGGCGGGTTTCGCGGAATTCGCGAGCGACATCACCTTCCAGAACCCCACTGTAGTAGCTGACAGAACGAGCCATGCGTACATTGCTGGTGCGGTGTTCGATACCACTTCCTGGGGTGGCATTCCCTTGAATGGTGCTGATTGGGTCTACGCCACGTTCTTGGCGAAGTTGGATAGCACAGGCCAGTTCCTTTGGGCTGTGGAAAGCGACCCACCGGGAGGAGGGATCGCCGGTGATATGGATCGCAGCAAGGGACCTTGCGTTGCCGTGGATGCGAACGACTACCCGTATCTCTTCGGTAATGTACGCGGCATGGTGGATTGGGGCAATGGTGTAGTAAGCAACGGCCTAACGCTCGGCGCGCAATCCTTATCAGTCGTCTCGTTCGCGCCCGATGGCCTCCCGCAATGGGCTGCCACCAGCAACCCCACCGGCTTTTTCCACAGCGCGCAAACGATCACCGCGCTGGCGGAGACCGATGCGGTCCATTTTGCAGGACACATCCAGGGTGAGTTCATGTTCACCCCACACACCACCGGTGCAGCGAGTACGCAATCCGCCATGGTGGGCCGCATTGGTGGGCTGAGCACTTCGGTGCAGGAGCCGCTCAACGCCGGAGTCCTTGTGGCTTGGCCGAATCCTGTGAGTGAAGTGCTTAACGTGGAGCTGAATGAGCTTCGTCCGGTCCGCGCGGATCTGTTCAATAGCGCTGGGCAACGGGTGCGATCGGTGGTTTTGCGATCCGGTCGCAATGCGATCGACGTGAGTGAATTCCCGGCCGGTGTCTACCTGTTACGATTGGCGGATGGAGTTGCTGTGCGCGTGGCAGTGGAGTGAACCAATAGGACGACCCCTATCATTCTATGTATTTAAGAAATACAGCGCGTACTACTATTTGATCAACTCAAAATTCAAGTACTTTGCTTTCCGCTCGTACTCCTCGAGAATGGCATTTCGTAATTCCGGACTGTTGGCCATCAACTCATACGTTTCCAGTTCACGTGCCTTTATTTGGGCATCGGTAACATCATCCTTTTTTAGTTCGGGTCTGAATGGTGCTACGTTCATCAAGAGTAGTTCCATTGCATCATCCATTGCCCAAATGGCCATGTAACAGAACGCGGCATGGTAAGGGTGGGCGACTGACCTGCTCAATTGCAGGACCTCGTTGATCCCCACACAGATATGGAACGAAGCAGTTCCATCAACACGGTGCAAGTAAAAGAAGTGTGCCGCGATCTTCATGGCACTATCGATGGGTAACGGTTCAACCATTTCGCGGTTTAGTGATCGCATGTACAACCGCTGGAATGCTGTGTCTGCTATCAATGTTGCATTCAACGAGGCACGGATCGCATTGGTATCGGGGAGCAAGGCCCGCAATTTCCATGTTTGGCCGTCAGCTTTAGAAAAATTGGAGAACAGATAATTGTTGAAGTTATATAGCGCGGTACATTTTTCATTGAGCTGCGTTGTGCCCGGCATACTGTCTGGTTCAAAATTGAGGTAGCTCTCCCCTTCGTATTCATAAACACTTAGGGTGAATCGATCGGTGAAGGGTAGGCTATTTTGGGCTGCTGAGTTTATGGGAATACTGCCTGTAAGAATGACGGCAAGTAGTAGGTACATCCAAGTTGATGTGCTTGATTTCATGAATGTAGTTTTGGTGCGATTGTAGGTTAATAGTACATGATCCCCGCGTGAGGGATAGCAGCGGCACCCCGCAACGTAGGGGCGCAAGACCTTGCGCCCTGAAGAGAGGAGTACAGCCCCGGCTCGTTGGCCGGGGTGAACTCCAAGCCCGTCTACGGTTGTTCCCTGAAGGCATTTTTCGTTCAGTTGTGAATGATCAGGGAACGATCGGGGGCACGCCCAAATATCGATCAATCCCTGCGTTGCTGCGCCTTTATTTCTGAGCGCACCTTGTACAACCGCTCGCTGAAGCCACCTTCTTTTTCGAAAGTACGTGCTTGGCTTTCCACTTGTTTGTCCAACAAGTGCATGGCGATCTTGCATAGTGTTTGCCCTGCATTGGCACTTATTTCGGCGTAGGCCCTGTCCTTTACCGTTAGTGGAGTACGTGCGGTGCGTGGTCCTTCCGGTGCAGCCAGTCTTTCGGCCTGTTCGCGTTCCCAAAGCATTTTGATCCAACGCGCTACCTCGTCGGCATTTGTGCAGCGTGCGTTGCTTAGTTCTTTACGGCGCGGGTCCATGGGTTCCCACACGGGCAGTTTGCGTTGCTCCAGAAATGATTCGTAATCCAGACGAAGTTCATCCAAACTGGCGCGGGCTACGCTTGTAAGGTTCAGTTCCAATTTTTTGGTGGTGGTGCTGATCTTGCTGCCCTCGGCAATGTTTCTTTCGCCGCTGCGGGCGGCTTGTTCCATTTGGTCTTTAGTACGGCTGCCGTTGGGTATGTGGCGGTCCACAAAGCGCACGGTAACCGAGTAGAGCAGCTTCGCCACTTGGTAGCTCTTCAGCTTTTCATACCCGCCGCTAGGTGGAATTATGGCAGAGTATTTAGGGTCGCCGCGTTGCATAGGTTCTAAGGTAAGGGTATGTTGGTCAAATGGACTTCAATGGACAGAAATGGACAAGCCTCCCTCTACCATCTTCCAAGGTCCATCTTCGTCCATTGAAGTCCTTTGTATTCCGTTCATTTTCTGATCGTCTGATCAGTATTGTCCGGGGAAAGTTAATCGATTGGCAAAAGAAAGGGGGCCGAAGCCCCCGATCATGTGTTAGGTTTCGGGTATCTGACATCCAAACCCCGTTCACATGGTCGAAAGTACTTTTTTTACCGGACAGCCGGTCATGTCTCAGCTACTTTCTTTGATTCCAAAGAGTGTTGTGAAAGAATTGGCATTGGAGTATGGAGCAGATCGATACTGCAAGAACTTCTTCGCTTATGACCACCTTGTTACGCTTTTGTTCAACTCCTTTACCCAGTGCGATTCCTTGCGTGCATTGATAAGCGGCATACAGGTGAACCAGCACAGGTTGCTACACTGGGGTTTGTTGCACACGCCTACACGTCGGCCGTCTGAATTTTTCGAAGCGCTATTTCATCGACTGCATCGATTACATATGGGGGGTTTACCGGACAGCCTACCGAAGAACAAACGGATGTTGGAACGGTTATTCATTATGGACTCAACCACTATAAGCTTGTTTACCGAGGCCATGCACGGTGCCGGGGGCTATGGTAAGAATGGTCGAAAAAAGGGCGGTGCCAAAGCCCATGTACTTATGCGTGCGCAAGAAGATGTACCCTGCTTCGTGCATATTACAGAGGCCAAGCGCAACAACAAAGTGATCTTCCCTTTGTTGAAACTACCTCCAGGCTCGATCATTGTACTGGACAAGGGATATAATAGCTATGCGCAATACCGCACATGGGGCCAAGATCAAGTCTCTTACATCACCCGGCTAAATGAGAACTCCATTATCCGAATAGAAGCTGATCGAGCGCTTTCCGACAATCAGAAAAAGCTAGGAGTGCTCGCCGACCAAATGGTTGAACTCTCGCGTTTGAGCAATCGTAAAACCATAAGACTCAAAGCGCGCGTTGTGCGATTCTACGATGCGGATAACAAACGCAAGTTCAATTTTTTGACCAACGACTTCGTTCATGCCCCGGCGACGATCGCCGCCTTATATAAGCGTCGTTGGCAGATCGAATTGCTCTTTAGACGGATCAAGCAGAGCAACCCTTTGAGGTACTTTCTTGGCGATACACCTAATGCGATCAAGATCCAGATCTGGTCCGCATTGATAGCGGACTTGTTGGTAAAAGTGATCAAGGACCGTGTGGAACGAGGTTCAAAACGCCGTTGGGCCTTTAGTAATATCAGTGCGATTATCCGTCAACACTTAGGCACCTACGTACACCTGATCCACTTTTTGCGCGAGCCTGATAAAGCCTTGCTCAAGTACAGGCCGCCGGATACTCCAAACAGACAATTACAACTTAACCTATGAATCAGGGGGCTTATCTTTTCACCCCGGATGATAGAACCACGTCAATCATAACATTCAACACAATAAAACACCGATCATTGGTTTTTACCGGACACCAGTGATCATCTGATCACGTCCTCCTATTCGCCAACAGCACCGGTGCTTGCCCATCGAACGGGTTGTCCATCCTTCCAATGCTCTTCGCATCCATCCCCGCCGCACGCATCACCACGCGATCACCAAAACGCTTGCGCACCTTGTCCATCGCTTGGTACAGGTTCATGGCCTCTTGCGTATCGGTGAATGCATCCATCTGGTGGCCGCCACCCACCAAGTGACTATAGCGCACACCGATCAAACGGATCCGCTGGCGACGGTCGTAGAGCGTGCGGAACAGCTCGTGGATCGAGGGTAGTATGATGTGGTCGCAGGCCGTGTATCCGATGCGTAGCTGCTTGGTGTGCGTGTTCATATCGGCGTAGCGGATCTTCACGGCGATGCAACTGGTGAGCTTGCTGCCTTTGCGCAGTTGGAAGGTGAGGCTCTCGGCCATGGCGGTGAGCAGTCCCTTCAGTTTCACCACGTCGATCGTGTCGCGTGAAAAAGTACGTTCGGTGCTGATGCTCTTGCGCTCGTGCCAAGCGATCACCGGGCTATTGTCGATGCCATTCGCCTTGCGCCATAGCACCGGGCCGTGCTCGCCGAGTAAGCGATACATCAGGTCCATCTGTAGCTCTTGCAATGTGTGGATCTTGGCCACGCCCATGCTGCGCAACAGGTGCGCCGTCTTGCCGCCAACGCCGGGAATGCGCTCTATCGGCATGGGTGCGAGGAAGGGCTTTTCGGTACCGCCTGGCACCTGTAGTTGTCCATCGGGCCGGTGCTTCGCTTCGCCGGTGGCCACCTTGCTCACGGTCTTGTTGATGCTCATTCCGAAACTGTTCGGCAGCCCGCTCTCTTTGATGATCCGTTGGCGCAGTTCGGTGGCCATCTTCCAACTGCCTTGGAAACGGTCGGTGCCGCTCAGGTCGGCGTAGAACTCGTCCACGCTGCTCTTCTCGAACAGCGGTACATGCGCGCGGATGATCTCGGTGACCTCATCGCTCTTTCGCAGGTAGGCCCCGCTATCGCCACGCAGAATGATCGCCTCCGGGCAGAGCTGTTTGGCCATCTTCATGGGCATGGCGCTGCGCACACCGAACGTGCGGGCCTCATAGCTGCAGCTCGCCACCACGCCGCGATCGCTATCGCTACCAATTAGCACAGGCCGGCCGATCAGCTTCGGCTCGCGCAGGCGTTCCACGCTAACGAAGAAGGTATTGAGGTCCAGATGGAGGATCGTTCGTTCCATAGCGTCGGGGCGCATCATGATGCGCCCTTACAGGTCAAGGGTGGTATTTCTCCCTCTCCATGGGCGCTGTTCGAGCGAAGCCGAGAACGAGGGCTGGGGTGAGGGGCATTCCCATTTTCTGATCATCTGATCTTCTAATTGTTTGACCTGTTCATTGCCAATATATCCGTCATGTTGCGGTCAGTAAATTAGTCACTACATTTGTCATGTCAAGTAATCAGTCAGTAGAATGTTAGAAACTTTGTCAAGTAATAATGTGCTGTTGGAGCCTGCTACGGCATACTCCATCACCCCGCCAGATGCGGCGATTGCGGCCAAAGTCCACGTCATTCGCGGGCAGAAGGTGATGTTGGATCGCGACTTGGCGGAATTGTATGGTGTAGAGACCAAGCAACTAAAACGACAAGTTCGCAGGAACATGGGACGTTTTCCCTTGGATTTCATGTTCGAGTTGACCAATGAAGAAGCTCAACGTTCAAGGAGCCAATTTGGCACCTTGAAACAAGGAGAGAACATAAAGTATCTGCCCATGGCCTTTACAGAACAAGGTGTTGCCATGCTAAGCAGTGTTTTGGGTAGTGAGCAGGCCATCTTGGTCAACATCCACATTATTCGCATTTTCACCCGTATGCGGGAGGCGCTTCTTTCGAACAAGGATATCCTACAAAAGCTGGAAAGGCTGGAAGAACAAGTAGTGGGTCACGATGGTGAGATCCAAGAGCTGTTCGATCACCTGACCGAGATGATCGCACCGCCAGAAGCACCGAGAAAGTCCATTGGTTTCAAACCTTATGACGCATGAATGCGACCAACGAAATACACCTGAAAGAGCAGCCACCTGTGCACCGGCCAAAAGCATCGATGCTTGTGGTGGAAAAGCCGGAGCCGTACAAACGGATCATGGTGTCCGAACCCATTGCCACCTATGGTCTAAAGGCGCTGACCGATAACCTGATCACGGAGAAGGTCCGCTTTATTCGCGGTCAGAAGGTTATGCTGGACCGCGATCTGGCGGAGTTGTATGGTGTCGAGGTTAAGCGCCTCAAGGAGCAAGTGCGTCGGAACATGGATCGGTTCCCAGAAGCATTCATGTTCGAATTGACACTGGAAGAGGCAGAAAATTCAAGGTCGCATTTTGCGACCTTGAAACAGGGCGAGAACATCAAATACCTGCCTTTCGCCTTCACAGAGCACGGTATCCTAATGGCGGCCAACGTGCTCAAGAGCAAGCCAGCCATCTCTGTGAGCATACGCATCATTGACCTCTTCGTGCGCATGCGTGAAGTTTTAATGGCACACAAGGATATTCTACTTCGGTTGGAGCAATTGGAGAAAGGGGTAGGAGACAACAGGGCAGACATCCAAGCGATGTTTCACCACCTGAAGAAGCTCCTCACCGAACCCGCTGGACCGCGCACGCGGATCGGCTACAAAACCGATGAAGCATGAATGCATTGACCCACGCTAACAGCTCTCTCATATACTCAAATGGGAAAGTGTCCGCATTTCCATTTTCTAATTCGTTACCCCGGAGAGCGCGAAGCGGTAATCCGGGGCTAATTTTCTGATCATCTGATCGATAATCCCAAAACACCATGATAACCAACCCCGTCTTCGGAGCAAACATCAAGCTCCTCCGCTCACGCCGCGGTCGTTCCCAAGAAGAAACCGCCGTCGGCCTCGATGTTAAACGCAGTAGCTACAGCGGCTACGAAAATGGCACTGCAGAGCCGTCGTTCGATCTGCTTTTACGCTTGAGTGAATACTTCAAGATCAGCGTGGACAAGTTGCTCAAGGATGACCTCACGGCATTGAGCGAAAGCCAGCTCGGCATATTGGAGCGTGGCGGTGATCTCGACCTTAGTGGTAAGCGCCTGCGCGTATTGGCAACCACAGTGAATAGCGAAGATCGCGAGAATGTGGAACTGGTGCCGGAGAAAGCGAAGGCCGGTTATGCGTTGGGCTATGCCGATCCGGAATACATAAGCATACTGCCCACTTTCCAGATGCCATTCTTGGCACGCGATCGCAAGTACCGCACCTTCCAGATCAGCGGCGATAGCATGCCACCCGTTGCTGATGGGTCCTGGGTTACCGGCGAGTACGTACAGAACTGGCAGACCATCCGCGATGGGCAACCATACATCGTTGTCACCAAGGATGATGGTATCGTTTTCAAGGTACTTTACAACAAGCTGAAGGAGAATGGCAACCTTCTTCTGTGCAGCACCAACCCATTGTATGTACCCTATGAAGTGCCGATCAACAACGTATTGGAGATCTGGAAGTTCGTTCACTTCATCAGTGCGGAACTACCCGAGCCAAATCTTTCCCGTGACGAACTTACACGTAGCGTGCAGGATCTGCGCAAAGAGGTGAGCCAATTGCGTCTGGCCATGGAGCAGCAGGGTAGGTTGGCGTTGTAATGACGTAATTCCGGGTTCAGTACAGGAACGATCGGCGTTCTACTTCAAGGTCATTGAATGCCGCAGCCGATCTGTTTCATGCACCAATGAATAACCCAGGTCGCTGTCACTCTTTCTTGAACAATTCTTCCGCATGCGTAAATGCTTTGAATTCAATCGCATTGCCCTCTGGGTCTTCGATGAACATACTCATTTGTTCCCCCATTTTTCCTTTCATCACTATCCGTGGTTCCATGAAAAAGGTGATCCCCAGTTTGGTGAATTTATCACGCAGTTTCTTCCAGTCCGCCATGCCTAGTACAATACCCCAGTGGTTGGCAGGCACGCTACTTTTTGGGTTGTAGATCCTAGCGATCTTGGTCAATTTAGGTACCTCCTGAACGGTCAATTGGTGTCCGAAGAAATCATAATCCACCCAAGTCTCTGCGCTACGCCCCTCAGTGCAGCCAAGGAATTTTCCGTAGAAGGCTCTTATGCGTTTCAGGTCAGTGGTAGCAAACGCAAGATGAAATTGGCTGTTCATGTTGAATGAGTATTGCGGTAACCAAAATTAAGCGGAATTAGGCCATGAGGATCGGATGGTCAAAAAGAGAAGGGGCTGTCTCGAAAGGGATGGCCCCTTCTTGTTTTGATGGGGATTGGATGTGGTGCTGATTCAGAGACCTACCAGATCGGGATTATTTGCGGCCTTGCCCGTGTAAAGGACAGGACCGAACCCAAGGCACTTTTTAGACGTTCCTCAGCCCTTTTTTGAAGGATCCTGACCAACTTCTTCAGGTTGATCGCAGTTGCAAGTAGTCCGGTTTCCAAGGCGACTTTGTCGAGTCCCCTTAGCATGAACCGGGTGAAGCCTTTGTTCTGCTTGAGGTTACCGAAGGCCGATTCCACTTCCACCGGTCTAGCGCTTCGGTGCATTAGACCTTCTTCGCTGGTGAGCTTTTCTCGGGCTTGGGCTTTAAGTTCGTTAAGCCGATGGTTCACTTCGATGATCCGGTTACCCTTGGCCTTGTGGCAAACACCATTCATGGGGCATGTGGCGCAGTTGCTTGCTTGGTAGCGCGATACGGTTTGCACATACCCGGCCTTTGTTGTTGAGCGCTGGTCACCGATATGCCGCATGGGCTGGCCTATGGGGCAGGTATACTCGTTCCTTGCAGCGTTGTAGTGGAGTCTGTTTTGTACAAAGGGGTGTTTTTCCCAGTAGCTCTTTTGTTGTTCACGGTGGAAGTAGTTGTACTTCACAAAAGCCTCCACGCCCTCGCCTTCCAAGTATTCGTAATTCTGCTCCGAGCCATAGCTCCGCCATGCGGCGGACCACAGCCGCTTGGGGCAGTTTGCCCAACTGGGCTTGTAGTTCCTTGTAGTGGGGGATCAGTGTCTTGGTGTCGGTGGTGTCCTGATGTAGGCTGTAGTGTATGATGAACTGGTTCTGGGTGCTCCATTGCACGTTGTAGCCGGCCTTGAGTTGTCCGTTGCCCATGTGGTCGTCCTTCATGCGCATGAAGGTGGCTCCGCGATCGGTCTTCGAGTAGCTACCGCGCTCGCCCAAGATGGACTCTTGCATCTTGTACTTGCGCACGTTGTCCGGCCAGTTCCTCTTGGCGTAAGAGAGCTTTTGCTTGGTCTTCGGATCGATCTTCTTGTCCTTGAGCGCGGCGTTGATCGCATCAATGGTCTGGGCCACTTTCTTCGGGTCGAGTTCTTCCATCTCACCGGGGTCATCGCCCTGTAGTTCTTCAGCGGCTACTCCTTGGGTGTAGTTCCAGAGCTCCTCCAACTGGGCTTTCATTTTCTTCTTGTTGGTGGCAATGCTCTTGGCCCAAACGAAGGTGTACTTATTGGCATTGGCCTCGATCTTGGTGCCATCGGTGTACACTGCTTTGAGATTCACATGACCCGCTTCCATCAACAACAGAACCACTTGGCTGAACACTTCTTTGATGTGGTTCTTGAGCCGCTGGGCACGGAACCGATTGACCGTGTGGTGATCCGGACGCTTCATCCCGGCAAGCCACATGAAATGGATGTTCTCCTGGATCGCTGCCTCGATCTTACGCGAGGAGTAGATGTTGTTCAGGTAAGCATAGACCAATACCTTGAGCAACATACGCGGGTGGTAACTAGAGGTGCCGCCACCCTTGTACGTGTCGGCCAGCGAACCGATGTCGATCTGGTCGATAACCGAACCAACTACACGTACGGCATGTGTCTTTGAGATGAGTTCTTCCAACGATGGTGGCAAGAGCATCGCTTGACTCGGGTCGTAGTCCTTGAACACGACTTTTCTTTGTGAAGCCATGCCCGAAGGTCGATCACCCAAAACGAGTTGTCAAGATCAACTTCCAACGGCTTTTCAATAAAATGAAAAGGGCTGCCTCTTTTGAGACAGCCCCATCAAATTCATTGGGGTCCTACAGTAATACTTCCCCGAACAAAAACACTACCAAAAGTAGCTTATCTGGTCAATCCTCGTCGTCGTCATCGTCATCCTCGTCCGGTGCGTCGTTGTCATTATTGTCATCGTCGTCGTCGTTCTCCAGATCATCGGTAACATCATCTCCAATATCATCGTCCGGCACATCACCATCTTCATTGTCCAGGTACTCGTCGATCTCCGCACGGCTTTCGGGGTTGATCTTGATCAAGTACATGGCATCGGCAGTGTGCAGTTCGATCACGCGCAGCATTTCTCCCTTGGCAGTGGGAACTGTCTTGATGTGCGAACTGTCGATCCCGTCCGGGAACTGGACCTGAAGTTTTTCCTTGAGTTCATCGGTCAAGGTGGCGAAGGAGCGTATGAGTCGTTGCATGGTGCGGGGGGCTACATATCCAATACGTATGCAAATATCAGTGGTGCAACTATAGTTGCGTCACTTTCTATGATGAATTTAGGAGTTCCAATGTCCAACTTTCCCCATGTGATCTTCTCGTTGGGTACTGCACCACTATAACTTCCGTAGCTGGTGGTGCTATCACTTATCTGGCAGAAATAGCTCCAGAATGGGGTTTCGCGTTGAAGGTCTTGTTGCAACATGGGAACAACACAGATCGGGAAATCGCCTGCAATGCCTCCCCCGATCTGGAAAAAGCCAATGCCATCATCACCGCAATTGTTGGTATACCAATCGGCTAAGAACATCATGTACTCGATCCCGCTTTTCATCATACCGGGTTTACAGTCCCCGACCATGCAGTGACCTGCAAAAATGTTACCCAACGTACTGTCTTCCCATCCTGGGCATATGATAGGGATATTGCGCTCTGCGGCTGCAACCATCCAACTGTTCTTCGGGTCGATCTGGTAGTACTGCTTCAGTACGCCACTGTTGATCATCTCGTAGAAATACTGATGTGGGAAACGACGGTTTCCGCTTTTATCATCGGCGGTCCAAAGGTCCACTACGTGTTTTTCCAATCGGCGGAAAGCTTCGTGTTCGGGTATGCATGTATCCGTAACGCGATTCATGCCACGATCCAAAAGTGCACGCTCCTCTGTTGGTGTTAGATCGCGATAATGTGGTACGCGCTCGTAATGGTCGTGTGCTACAAGGTTCATCACGTCCTCCTCCAAATTGGCACCTGTACAACTGATAATATCCACTTTCCCTTGGCGTATCATTTCTGCGAATGTCTTTCCCAATTCGGCGGTACTCATGGCGCCAGCTAGGGTCACCATCATTTTTCGGCCTTGGGCCAAGTGGGTCTTATATCCTTTTGCGGCGTCCACGAGAGCAGCTGCATTGAAATGCAGGTAGTTGTTCTCCATGAAATCAGAAAGGGGGCGTTTGCTACTCATGTTTCAGGTGCCAATATTATGGCAAAGTCGTTCTGGTTGGAAGGCAAGATGCATAAAAAGAAGGTTCGGCTAAGTTATGATCCGAAAAAAGAAAAGAAACATGAGCAATCCACTGGTTCCGACCAATGATCCGCATACATCCGCAGAACATGGAGCACCGCACATCCATTATTCAATGTACCCCAACAATTGAAGCATCCGCTCGGCTGATTGGCGTTCGGCAAAAACACGATCGACCAGCGTTCCATCCTCTACCCGATCGATCAATACATGCTTTGGTTTTGGGATCAGACAATGTTGAATGCCTCCAAAACCACCAAGCGTGTCCTGGTAAGCACCGGTATTGAAGTAGCCTATGTACTGTTTTCTATCTTCCTGATACTTGGGCATGTAGATCGCGTTGATATGCTGTTCGCTGTTATAATAATCATCGCTATCGCAGGTCATGCCGCCAAGAAAGACGCGTTCGTATTCGTCGTTCCAGTTGTTCACGGGTAGCATGATGAACCGTTTGCTGATCGCCCACGTATCCGGTAGGGTCGTCATGAAGCTTCCATCGATCATGTTCCACCGTTCCTTTTCATTCTGTTTTTTCTGATATACAACGCTGAAGAAAGTTGCGCCACTATCACTGACCGTAAAACTCCCGAATTCACTCCAGATATCAGGTTCTGCAACACGGTTCTCGTGGCATACATCCTTGATACGCCCTACGATCTCTCCTATCATATACTCCACATCAAAATTGAAGTTCAAGCTGTTCTTGATCGGCAGGCCACCACCAATATCCAAGGTGTCCAACGTCGGGCAAAGCTTCTTCAGATCGCAGTAGACGTTCACGCACTTGCTCAGTTCGTTCCAATAATATGCCGTATCCGTTATACCGGTATTGATGAAGAAGTGCATCAACTTCAGCTTGAATTTCTTCTGCTTGCTAACATTACGCATGTAGAAGGGAATGATATCCTTGTACCCGATGCCTAGGCGACTGGTGTAGAATTCGAACTTTGGCGCCTCTTCTGCAGCAATGCGGATGCCGATATCGCAGGTGCCTTCGATCACTTCATCGAGCATGTACATTTCTGCCATGTTGTCGATGATCGGCACAACATTATATCCCCTGTTCACCAACGAGCCTATACCCTTGATATAAGCTTCATCCTTGAATCCGTTACATAGGATCTTTGAGTCCTTTGTAATGCGACCACGCGAGATGAGCACCTCGATCATTTCAAGATCGTAGGCGCTGCTTGTTTCGAGATCAACGCCTTTTTTCAGTACTTTATCAACAACGTAGCTGAAGTGATTACTCTTCGTGCAATAGAAGTACTTATACGTACCGTTGTAATCGTGCGTTTTCAACGCTTTGGCGAAACATTCACGTGCAAGATCGATCTTCTCGCCGATCTTGGGTAACCACGTAATACGCAATGGTGAGCCATGTTTTTCCAAGATGTCCATCAAAGGCAGGTCATTCCAGACCAGATCATCACCGTTGAGCTTGAATTCGTCTTTTGGAAAGTCGAAGGTTTGTTCGATCAGGTCGATATAGCGGGTCTTCATAGCGCTTTTACGCGAAGAGGTTTGGAATGGAATATGGTTGCTTGTTCACCATGAACTCAGCATGCACATTGCTGCGTTGCCTGAATGGATCGAACTCAGCAGAAGTAGACGTAGGGTTGTTCAGGAACCGGAGAACGGATGCATAAAAGTGCACTATCCGGATATGAACGCGCACTAACATCAGCGGAAACCGTGGGAAATGAAACGCGCGCAATAGCTACCGATCCCAAACAGATCGGAGGAGTTTTTGCATTTCGCAAGAAAGGTGAAGCGTTCCATTGGTGCCGTACAAAGTAAAAGCAGAGAACAACGCAAGCGGCCAAAAGCAGAAAATTTCTCACAACCACCCTTTCCGCCGGAACCAATACAGCATAGCCAGAGAAAGAAGGAGCATAACGATCAGAATGATCGGATAGCCCATTGGAGCCTCCAATTCAGGCATATATTTGAAATTCATGCCATACACTCCGACGATGAAGGTCAGTGGTATGAAAATGGTACTGATCACCGTTAGAAGCTTCATGACCTGTGACAAACGTGCATTCAGTTGGGCATGATAGGTATTTTCCAAATTGGACAACATATCGCGGAACATACCAATGCTCTCGGCGATATACACGGTGTGGTCCTGTAGGTCGCTCACATACCTGCGTGTACCCTTATCGATCAGCGCGGATTGGATAGTGCTGAACCGGCCGGCCAGTTCTCGTGTAGGAAGGACATAGCGATTGATCGTGATCAGAAGACCACGGAGTTCTTGAAGTTCCAATAGGCTTTGGTTGTCAGGTTTGGCCAGGATCTTTTTTTCTAGCCGTTCGATCCGATCGCCGATCCCATCCACTATGGTGAAGTAATTATCCACGATCACATCCAATAATGCGTACAGCAGGTAGTCCGGTCCTTTTCGCCTTAATCTGCCTAACCCGTTGCGCAATCGTTCACGCACTGGGTCAAGTATATCGCCAGGATGTTCTTGTAAGCTAAGAACGTAATCCTTACCTATAACGAAACTGATCTGCTCCACCTCAAGATCATTCGAGACAGGATCAATGGAAAGCATTTTGGCAACTACGAACAGATGGTCCTGGAACTCCTCGATCGTGGGTCTATGCTCGGTATTCAGAATATCCTCTAGCAACAAAGCGTGGAGACCGAAACGTTCACCAAGCGCTTTTATGAGTTCCACGTCCGCAAGTCCATCGGCATCTATCCAAGTGATCTTTGCCGAGCTGATCTCCGGTAGATCCTCGATACGCGTGGCGGTCAATTCTTTACAGGTCTCCGTGTTATAGGAGAACACCTTCATCACCGTGTTGCTGTTTGTTTCGTCACTCACTGAAATGAGTGAACCCGGTGAGAGACCTTTCTTCTCACTACGCTTCCTTACCATCAAGTTCAGGTTTGACATACGGGTTGTAGCTCACGTAATGGGTATAAGGTACCGCAACAGGCAAATGGATCGCCGCGAAGCGTTTCAGGACCCGTTCCTGAAGATCATACCTCATCATGCGAGCAAGCACGGGGTCCATTGCCCATACGTAGGCCCGCATTAGAATGAATCCGTTACTCACTTCCGCAACACGTACCTGAACCTCTGGCTCACCGGCTTTTTTCTCATCAGGTGTGCGCCGATCGATCTGATGGTCGTGTGCCATGGCTTCTTCTTGAATGATCTGCCGGGCCATATCAATATCCGCATCCATCGCGATCGGGATCTCTACGTATTGGCAGGTGGCTTCATCACGAATGCTACTGTTGACGATCCTTTCTTCGCTAAGGATGGAATTCGGGATCACGACGCGTCTATTCTCGAATGTAACTAAGGTGGTGTGCCGAAGATTTATGTCCTCCACCATTCCGAAGAAACCTTGTGAGCCGGCTTGGATCACATCACCCACACGAAATGGTTTGAATGCTACGATAAAGACACCACTGATGATATCGCTGAATGCCTTTTGTGCAGCAAAACCGAGGATGGCCACGAGGATACCAGCACCTGCGAACAAGGTGAAAGCGAAGGATCGAAGGGAAGGAACAGCGTATACGATCGCGAAGAATGCGCTGATCACTACCACAGTTCTAACGGCATTCCGTAGGAACCGGTATTGTGTGAATTCATTACGCCCTTTCGCCTTTCTGCGAGCGTAACCACGTCGTAGGATCAAATAGATCAGCCGTTCCACCAGCCAAGCTGCACCAAGGATCGCGATGATCTTCAGCAGCAAAAGCAGGTCCATGCCCAACGTATGCAGCAATTGTACGATACGACCTGGCTCCTCCGGAATAATTGAAGGGGGGACTTGTGGCATGCAGCGAAACTACTCGGGGTATACCTTGAGAAGTAGGTGTTCGCCAATGAGTTGTGAGAAGGCGAATGTCAGATCCAGTAACGATCTGGCAACCGCCGATCACCCTTCGACCAAGCGTAGGTCCATGTGCGTTACGCTACCCGCTGCAATGATCTCTGGATCCTTACCGGCATTGAATACTTTCATATCCTTACCCACAAGCGTACACTGACCATTTTTTACATGGAGCAATGAACCTTCGCGCAGACCTGCTACCGTACTTTTTGGGTTCGTTGCTAAATACTCCGCAATTCGTTGATCCCGAGATTCACCGCCATGACCGGGTATGGTCGCTTCGGTATAATGCGGATTGATCTGGAACGGTACCAAGTGTAACGCACGCATGGAGGGTGGCTCAACGATTGGCATGTCATTGGTGGTCATAATGCTCGGACATGCAACATTGCTGCCTGCACTCCATCCAATATACGGTAGTCCATTCTTTACGCGGTTTCCTATGGCCTTCAGAAGACCTGTGCGGTAAAGCGTTTGCAACAGCAGGAAACTATTTCCACCGCCGATCACAACTGCATCTGCATTATCCAACGCGGAGATAGGATTTTTTTCATGATGAAGGCTGAATAGTTCAACCCCGAATTCGCCGAAGATCGGTACAACTTTTTCAGCATAATTATCTCGCTGTTCTTCTACCGCAGCGTATGGCACGAAAGCAACGCGTTCTCGACCTTTCACAAATTCCTGGACATGGGTCTTCGGCCACTCAAAGAACGGTGTGCCGGGAAGTGTAGAGTTGGAGAGGAGTAATAGTTCCATTCAATTCATTATTCGATCACGTTGCCATCGATGATCAGTTCAAGTTTCTGCGGTGTGCCATCGGTCGTAAGCGTTATCCGTCTTCTCAATGGTCCGGGTCGCGTGCGTCCGGTGTAGATCAGTTCCACGTTAGCAGAGTCACCTGGGGGAACAACTACCGGTAATGTACCGATCTGCATACAATCACATTCCGATCGCGCTGAACTAATGTGCAAAGGAAGCGGTCCAGAGTTCGTGATCGGGACCGAAAAACGTTCCTCCACTCCTTGTCGAACGGTTCCAACATCAAAGAAAAGTGATAGCGGTTCGTTTGAAGGGGGGGATCGCGATACGTTGATACGTTCGATCTCAATACGTCGTTCATGAGCTGCATTTACGCTGTATACGGAATGTTCAAGGTCGCTAAGGTCATCGCTAACTCCCTGGGCAGAACGGTCTTCACCAAAGGGCAATTGGCGTATGCGAAGAATGCCACCACTAGTTGACGTACTATCCATATACGGTCTCAAACTTCCTTGCAGTGCAATACGAAGTTGATTTCGTAGGCTTTCAATTCGACGTGTCGATAAATTAACGTTGTAATCGTTCCGAGCAAGCGGGCTGGCATGCCCGCGAACATCAAGCGTAATGCTCTCGCCTTGGCGCAGTGCCACTTCCAAGGCCGTTACCAATTCATTCAGCCTGGAATATCCAATATCCACTTCCTCAATGAAGAAACGCTCTGTCAATTTTTCATCGGTTCCATTCCGAGAATATTCCGGAACCCTTTTCTTGTATTCATCATAGGTAGCGCCGTATGTATGAGAGGTGGTCGTTGCCCATGATCTCGGTTCCGGTTGGTCATTATCGAAATAAAGTTTGATCGGGAATTGGTCCACAATATCGCGTAGCGCTGCAACAGTCGTACTGCTGGTGATAGGAGTAGTGTCAGTAGGGATAGATGTGACCATGATCGTGGTATCGACCATTTCGAGTTGAGGTGGATCAACAAGAACCTGTACTTCGATCTTATAGATGTCGTTACAGCACGTTTCGCCCTTCGCGGCCAAGGACCCTTTTCGGTTGCTCGTAAGAAAGGCTACACCAGTCTTCTGGTCGAAAGAAGGGTACAGATCGTTCGCTGGGCTGTTCCATGGAGTTTCCGCATTGACCGGTGCTAGGTATTCATGTCCATCCCACATCGAACTAAAGAGGTCATATCCCCCTAGACCAGGAAGAAAATCGGAACTGAACCAAAGCATGTTCTTATCTGCAATGAACCAAGGTGTACGCTCATTACCCGGCGTATTTATTGAGGCTCCAAGCGGCTTGGGGTCTTTCACTTCACCATTAGTGAACACGGCATTCCAGATGTCGAATTCTCCTTGGCCTCCAACAGCATTGCTTGCGAAGAACAGGGTCTCACTTCCATTCAGCATCGCTAACATGGGTTGCGTATTCGTCGCTTCTACAGGTAGCCCTTTGAGCGGGTGAATGTCCGTCACAACGTCGTTGATAATTGTACCAACGTGAATGCTACAGGTTGATGGCTGACCGCATCTGGTAAAGAGGACATACTTTCCATTCATGGACCATGTTACGTTTGCATTATCGCCATCGGTATTCATAGGTTCATTGAGGACTTCGAAGGTCTGAACTGATTCAGGGTCCGTTGTTATTCGAACGATGGTGGTCTTGTACAATACCGTGTCCTGTATTTCACCTTCGGCATTAACATCCCCACGTAATGTCGAGAAATAGAGTTTGCCATCCGGCCCGTTCAATGCGGCGAATTCAGCACTGTAGCTATTGATGGGCTCGGGAAGATGCTGGATCACATCCGTGGGTTGAAGGCTGTCAAAGCGTGCTGCCAATTCTATTCCTAACAACGCATTTTTGGCACGCATGGAAAGCACCGAATCGTCATTTTTCTCTTTGCGCAATAGTTTCTTCCATGTGGTTGCGGCCTCTTTATACTGTGCGTCACAAAGCAGCATTTCGCCCAGCCAGCGCAGCGCCTCAGTGTAAGTGCGTCCTTGATCTTTGCGATACACCTTATCGTAAAGCATGTGCGCCTTGTCGTATTGATTGCTCATGCGGCATGCTTCTGCTTGCTTCCATTGTAAGGCCATACGACCAGGGTCAGCGATCAATGCGCCATCATAATACCGCGATGCACCATAGTATTCGCCTTTCGAAAAAGCAGCGTCGCCCCACGCGGTCCATTGGTCCACCGATTGTGCGTTGGAATGCATAGCCATAAGCAACCCCAAGACGCATACTATCTTATGAAAGCAGTGCACCATCTTCATAGTTGAGCCGGACATGCCTTGTATCGAACGGGCACTGGAGGATATTTTTTGAAGATCCGGATCACGGATATCTCGATCCCACCTCGGTTCCGACTAGCAGGAACGAGATCACTGGTATTGATGTCATAGGATAAACCAAAGGTCCAATCATCGTACTCGAATCCAGCGTAGAGATATCCTGCATCCGCTGCGCGATAGTGCCCTCCAAATTGCAATGCGCGCTTAAGACCGAACTTGTCGAGGAGAATGTAACGAAGGTTCGCACCAAGATCCAGCTCCTCGTATGCACCTTGTCTCATGTATCGTGCCATCGGTAGCACGTCCAATTTCGTAGTGACAGGGAATTGGGTGATCACGTGAACGGCTGCTCTTCGATCCAATGGTACACCGGGCTCACCCAAGAATCCGATGTTCGGTGTTGTAAGGTTGAATAGGCCCAACCCGACCTGGGTCAATTGGCGATCATTAGGTGCATAGCGATAGACCATTCCTGCGTTCAGGTCAGGATGGAACATGGAAGAGCGTGAGAATTGTTCTCCGGTCGCACGTGAAGGATCATATTGGAATCCATTGTATTGTGCATCGAAAGAGAGTGCGCTATTATCCAGGCTAAGTGATGTGAATCCGCCTTGTAATCCGGTGATCAACACACTATTTCCGGATCGGCCAAGTCGCAATGAATAGCTGGCACCTACGCTTAAATGAAATTGCTGTAACCGGCTATCTCCCGCTCGGTCGTTGAATGCCCATGCTCCAAGCCCAAGTCCCTTTATGCCAAATATGTTCGCTGCATCACCGCCCAACGCGAATGTTCGATAGGGAACAGTTACGGCACGCCATTGCTGTCGGAAAAGTGTGTTCAATCGGTAATTGCCTTTGAACGCACCGATGGATCCTGGTCCAAGCGCAAGTGGTGTGTTGAAGAACTGCGAGAAATGGATGTCCTGCGAGAACACACTTGCAGTAATGAAAAGGATCAATGCAATTGACAGCCCGAATGCAATGAAAGACTGCTTCACTATGTCTCGGATCCGCATCATCGCACTACGGAGACATTTCCTTTGGTGAAGTAGCGCTGCCCATCCTTACAAAAGGCTGTCAGGTGGTAGACGAAAACAGCCGGGTCCGCTGGTTTTCCGTTGAACGTTCCGTCCCATCCAACGGTCTTGTCAGTTGTCGCGAAAACTTTTTCTCCCCAACGATCAAAGACCATGAACTCCAAGTGATCGATCGGAATTCCGCGCACATAGAGTGTATCGTTAATGCCATCACCGTTCGGAGTGAATGTGTTTGGTACGAAAATGTCGGGTTCGTCGCAAACAAGTTCCAACACTTTGATGGTCACAGATGCATCGCGTGTGCATATTCCGTCACTAACGGTAACGGTGTAAGTGGTCGTCGTATTCACCAAAGCTGTCGGTGATGAAGTGAACGGATCGTCCAAGCCTGTTGAAGGAGTCCAGCTATAGGTAACGCCATTGGATGGCGTAGCATATAATTCTACCGTAGAACCGGCAAGTACTGTTGTTTCAGACGCACTTGCTGATACACTATTGCCATTGATAGGGGAGACGTTAACGGCGATAGTGCTGGACCAGTTGCAGCCGGAAGGAGTGAATACGTCAACACCGTAAACAGCATTGTCCGTCGGTGCCACACTAACGTTCGCGGTTCCCTGTCCGGAGATGATATCGGAAAAAGGCTCCCATGAGAATGAGGCATTGGATGCCGCGCCGGAAACCAATAAATGTGCAGTATCCGAAGCGCATAGCAACGAGTCGCCGAGCAACGCGATCCGGGCATTCGGTATCGAAACGGAAATGCTATCCAACACCGTGCAGGAATTGGAACTACTCGCCTGGATATAGTACGTACCCTCGATCGCTGGAGAAATGGTTGCTGTACTATCGGACGTAGTTGCATTCAGCATATTCATGAGATCCGGATCAGAGGACCAAATAAAGCTGGACGCTGTTCCATAACTATTCGCGAGCAGATCGATACTTGCAACCGGACCACAGATCACGGTATCATTTAAAGCTTGCAATGTTGGGATAGGATCCGCGATCGTGATCGTCCGTTGCACCATGTCCTGCGCGTTGCATGCGTTGGGGTCGTATGCCGTGAGGGTGATCGTGTACGTACCCGTACTCGCATAGGTATGGGTCGGAGAAGGAAGGGTAGAGGTGGACAGATCCCCGAGATCCCAGAGGTAGGACGTGCCGTTACTAAGATTGGTCAGTGTTGTTACATAAGGCCCACAGATCGTATCCGGCGCTAAGAAGGATGCGATCACCAAGGGTGCGTCGAAATCGAACTTCAGAACTCCGTTGTTACATCCACCACTGTTGTTCGTAGCGCTCCACGCCCCAGGGGTAGTAGGGAAATCGCTATTGCCTTGGCATCCCGCACATACCGATTGGTATACGCGTCCACGTCTATCGAATCGACTGGTGCCTCCATCGACATGTTCCGGACTAAGTGATCCGCCATAATAGGTTGCATAGGTCAATCCCGCCATATTGATATCGAATACTGCGAGGTAGAGATCATGCCCATCCGTGGTTGCTTGATGCGCATCAGTTGTTACAGGCAGACCGGCAGTTGTAAGCCCACCGCCAAGCCCACCGTTATTACTTCCCCATCCGCTTGTATAGATCTTATCGCAGACATCCACGAGAAATGCGGTTGGGGAAATATCGGGCGTTCCATCTCCTGCACCTATTCGAGAACAAAATTGTAATGCACTCAGATCCGGATCCAGTTTTGTAACGAATTGACCGCCGCCAAGTACATTATATGGAGCGTTGAAGCTGAGTGCTCCGGATGCCGCTGAGGTTTGCCCGAACAAATAGATCGCGTCAGCGCCATCCTGGTCCAGGAAATAGGCCTGGTCATAAGCCGCACTACCCCAGTAGGTCAATCTGTCTATCGCATCACCGTTTACCGTGAATCGTGCAACGAATGCATCCGCATTTCCACCATTGAACGTCCCGTTCAGAGCAGTGGATGAAACGTTGAGGTCCGTGCTTGTGGTGCCGCCACATACGTAAAGCCTGTCCTGCGTATCCACCGTTCCATTGTAAGCAGCTTCAGCTCCTGATCCCCCGATATAACTGGCATATAAAAGTTGATCCAAGTTGGGCGAGAGTCGCGCTACATAACCGTCGTGTGATCCACCTGCAAAGCCGGATTGAGCAGCTCCTATGGTTATCGGCATATCCGAACTCTCCGTGCAGCTCACGATCCAAACATCATTCGCACTGTTCAACAACACTTCACCACGTACTTCATCGGCATAATTGAACTTCAACGCAGTCGCAGAATTCAATCCATCATTGTTGGATCCGCCGAGAAACGTAGAACCCAGAATTGCCGAACCGGTTGAGTTCAGTTTGGTAACCACCATATCGCACCCAGTGGGATAGGTAAGTCCGAGGCCGGCCGGTGTAAATGCTGTACCTCCCCCGAATGAATTATCAAAGGCACCAGAACTAGTGGGGTAATCTGCTGATGCGGATGTGCCGAGTAGTACCAGTTGGTCGTACTGGTCAACGATAAGACTATGTGGCATTTCCGCAGCGGCTCCACCGATATAAGTGCTCCAGATCAAAAAAGTTCCGGTCGTATCATATTTGGTTACTGCAATATCCGTTGCACCTCCATGCCAATTGGTCTGATACGCTCCCATGGTGATAGGATATTGTGCGCCGAAAGCTGTGCTTCCCGCATATAAAAATCCAGCTGCATCGAAGGATGCGGTGTATCCAAAATTATTACTGAACGAACCAGAGTATGTTGCGAAGGATAGTTCTGGATCAATGATCAATGCATGCTGGTCATCGTACATTTCAGGGACGATGCCGATGACCCCATCATTCAAAGTGTATGCACACATGATGGTTCTTCGCTCTCCGTTGATGTCCTGATAGGCCAATGGTATGCGTTCGACCAAACGTCCAAGCGAAGTTGAAATGATCAGCGAACCATTTCTTAATTCAATTCCTGAAGCCCCTTCATACGTGAATTTTATCGCACTTGGATCCCACCCTGGATGAACGATCAGGTCATATTTCAAGCCAGATCGACCTTCGTAGAATTGGGCATCGCAACCGGGGGCAACACGCTCCATGGTAACAGCCGCAAAGGGCCGTGCATTTGATCCCCATCGGGACGGGTCGTTCCCTAGGAAATAGTTGGTCCGTCCGGAAAGAGGTCGCTCGGAACGTGGAATTGACAATGTATCGGCACCTAAAAAGCGCAATCGGACTGCGTGGTGCTGCAACCGCAAGTTCGGGTCGGCATTTACGTTGGCGTGTTGCGCTACAAGTGCTTCAGCATCGTACCTATCGATCACAATGCTTCCGCGTTCGCAGTAGAAATAAGCATCCGCCATTTCGGCCCGGTGCGTAACGGCATTTGGCCATTGTCCCTTATTCTCGATGAAGCGCAGTGTCTGCTGCGCGTGGATCGGATGCAGGAATAATGTGCAAATGAAAAGGCTAAAGAATGGACGAAGGCATAGCGTCATCGTCTACGAAAGTAGTGGTAACGCGATCTAGTCCAAAGTAGAATACCCGATCAGTGTCCAGGCGTAGCGGTAGCTTGTTCTTGACCCCTTACTACCATGCGGAACTCAACGCGTCTATTCTGACTGCGGCCTTTCTCCGACTTGTTGGATGCAATGGGCTGGTTCTCACCATGCCCGATCGGCATTAATCGTTCGTTGGATATGTCATTTCCAACAAGGTAGTTGACCACTGAAGTGGCACGTTCTTGGGAAAGTTCAATATTGAATTGGTCCCCGCCAATGTTATCGGTATGCGCTTCAATTATCAATTGCAATTGTGGATGCTGACGCAGCAATCCTGAGATCTCGACCAGAACTTCCTCGGATCCTTCGCCGATTGCCGAGCTACCGTATTCGAACTGGATCGAATTGGTGATCAGTTTAGTATGTGCAAGTTGATCAAGTGAGGCCAATTGTAACTGCGACATATCAACCAGTTTTTCTTCTGTAAGCGCAAATACCTCGGCCTCCATGAATTCAAGTTCGCGTACCTTCTTGAAGATCTCATAAAGCTCTTCCATCGAGTCTGTTTCTCCAACGGAATAGGTATAAACAGCACGTTCTGGATCGAATCGTTCTACAACTCGGTACAGCTTACGGATCTCGATGAAGCGTGGGTCATCCAAGCTTATCCTGTTCTTGCTAGCAAAGAGTTCTACGGTAAAAGTTGCGTCATCCGCAACCATAGCGGTCATGTCCATTTGATCGAACGGAAGTTCCTGGAATTCAAAAATGTGCTGATTACCTGTGGCATCCTGATAGGTAGCTACAACGGCCATATCCTCGGAATCACGGAAACGGTCCAGAACAACGATCCGTTTTACATTGCACTTATTGGTGATCAAACCATCGGAACGTGGTTCCATGACAAGGTCCAATCGTACGTTATAAACACCTGCTTTCGCGAATTTATGCTGGACCCTATTACCCGTTATTGATGAACTATCTCCAAAGTCCCAATGGTATTCTGCGATCGCCGAACCTGGCACATTACTGAATACGGCATCGAGCGCTAAGGTTCTGCCCGTTCTGACCGTGTCCGGGGCGGTGACGAACGCTTGTGTTTGGCTCTCGATCACTAGTTCGTTCTGGCTCACCTCGTGGAAAATGGCTCCTGTGGCTTTGTCGATCAAAAGTATTCGAACCGTATATCTGCCTGGTTTATTATAACAATGCTCTGCAACATTTCCTGGAATACGGGTACCATCTCCCATGTCCCACACTTGTTCCAAGGGTAATTGTCCTGCAATTGCTCGTGGGTAGGTGCGTGCAGCATAGCAATAGTTATTCAGTTCCTGTTCAACGCAATCCCGGAATTTCGGTATGGTCTTTTTGGCTCGGTAGATCCGGTCCTTACCATCCCTGTTCGAGCTGAATAGTGCAAAGTACCTGAGTGGGTCGTTCGAGTAGGAGTAGTCGTTCGCTTCCGAGTTCACTGGTGCGGGAAGGAACGATGGGCTGGACCAACCTATAACACGCGGTGGCGCGGAAAGGATATCGAGTTGCCCAGTACCACCCGATCGGTCGCTGGAGAAATAGAGCATTCCAGCACGGTCAATTGAGGGGAAGACCTCGTTCATCTCCGTGTTGATCGTTGGGCCTAGGTTCACAGGCTCACTCCAAGAATTCCCGGATCGTTCGCAACGGTAAAGGTCCATTCCCCCATGGCCCCCCTCCATGTCGCTGGCAAATACCAGTTGTTGTCCATCCACGGAGAGCGCAGGATGCATTACCGAATACTTCGTAGAGTTGAATTCGAATTCGCTAGGTCCGATCCAATTCCCATCGACCAGATCGGAAAAGAACAAACCAAGTTGACCGTGCAGATTCCGAAGATTGGATAGTTTCTTGGGAAGGTTCAAGTTGCGCGTGAAACAGATCATATTGCCGCTGCCATTGAAAGCACTAGGCCCCTCATTTACGGGCGTTGATAGGTTCGCACTGAATATCACGGGTGTGCCAGCAGTCCCGTTCTTATATGGAACCCAGTATAGATCAGATAACGGTAAGTTCGTGTTGCTGTCAGTAAAACCTACGGCGCCACCGGCATTTTCCCGTATGGAACACATTACGAAACCGCTGTCCTGAAGAACTGGTGAGTAGTCCTCTTCTTGTGCACGCGTATCCACGCGGGAGATCTCAAAGATCTCCTGGGCGCGCAGCGGGAGCCACGCGGCGCAGAGTAGGGCGATATGGATCAAGCGGCGCATTAGAAGAATCGAGGATCACGGATACGGATGCGGTATCCGAATTCGTACTGAAGCATAATTTCGTGGGAGCCTGCATGAAACCGTGTAAGTGAGCTGGTACCCATATCATACGAGTAGCCGATACGCCACTGCTGAGTAGGCAGAACTTCGATCATGCCAACTATCGCATCACTTGTTCGATAGCTCAGCCCTGCCCAGACACGGTCCTTGTAGATCATGTTGGCGGTCAAGTCCGCTTGTATTCCGGATTCGGGCCTATAACGCACGAGTGTGGAAGGTTTGATCTTGACGGTTTTCGATACAATGAACACATGTCCGCCGGTCAACATTGGTTCGAGATCCGCCTTTGCGGAACTGACACGAAAACCGTTCTCCATTAATGCATACCTGTGGGTCATAAGGAATGGCGCTGAAAGACCTACGAACGATCGTTTGGTATAGTAGAATAGCCCTGCGCTGAAGTTCGGGCGCAACGCGCTTGTTGTCGGAGCGATGAAGGAAACGTCATTTTGTTGTTGTAGAGCCAATTGGTCCCAGTTGGAACGGACCATTGTAACCCCTGCCCCTATACCCAATGATAGTTTGGCTTTCCTGAATTTAAGGCGGTAGGCATAATTGGTGAAAATTCCTGATTCGCGGCTCACACCGATGCGGTCCGAATAGATCATAAGACCCAGACCAAGCTTGGTCTTTTTTATTGGTGCATGGATGCTTGCAAGTTCTGTGGTAGGTGCTCCATCGAATCCGACCCATTGTTGTCTATGGGTAATGTTCAAGGCCAGCGCCTCACGACTTCCAGCATACGCAGGGTTTATTACTAGACCATTGAACAAGTACTGGCTTGTCAGCGGTGTGTGCTGAGCGAAACCGATACTGGCCCCAATGGAGGATGTAAGAGCTAATATGATGTGGACGAATTTCAACGCTTTATTATTACGAACCCATTATACGCTTTGTCGTTGGAAAGGTTCAATACATAGAAATATGTGTCATTGGGCAATTCCATTCCATTTCTTGATCTGCCGTCCCATTCGTTGGCATAGTCATTGTTCTCGTAGACCTTCAGTCCCCAACGGTTGAAAACAGTGAACGAACTGTTCGGATAAGCTTCCATTCCGGTGACCACGAATAGGTCATTGTCACCATCGCCATTGGGCGAAATGGCTTGCGGAATGAACAGGTCGTCCACGTGGATCACCAAGGTATCCTGCATCGTTGCGCATATACCTATGCTAGCGGTCAGAATGAATACGTTATCGCCAACTCCAAGGTCTGTTATCGGTGAATTGTTGCTGTTAGGCGTATGGATGTAACCAGCTCCGGAAAGAACGCTCCACTCGAATGTTGCACCACTGGTCCCTTGTCCGTTCACCTCAGTGTGATCGAGCACTTCGAGGTTCTGGTCAGGTCCAGCATCGACCCAGATCGAAGTTCCTGGATCCATGAATGTAATGTTGATCGTATCGGTGTCTGAACAAGACCCATTATCCATAGACCAGATCAGCGCATACGTACCGGATTGACTTGTGATAATAACGGCATTCGGTGATGTAGCTGAGGAGGCCGAGATGTTACTTGGAACGATCCAATGACCGAATGATGAATTATTCGCATCCAATTGGTAGGAGTTGCCGCAGACGGCAGAGTCAGGGCCAGCATTGGCTTGTACGATGCCCAGCACAATGTATTCCAGCGTAGAACTTGCACTGCAACCTTGTTCTTCAACAGTATAGGTGAGTTCATGCGTCCCACTTGCCGTTGGGTTGAATTCGGCTCCATTCATCCCAGACCCGGACCATGTACCATTCGCATCGCCTGTAACATAGGATTGTAGGGTGATCGCAGCTGCCCCTTGGCAGACGGATAACGGCAGCGTCCAGCTAGCATTCAATTGACGGATGATCGTAATTGTTGCGGTATCTATGTCATTGCATATTCCGTCGGTCGTATGGAGCACCTGATACGTGCCAGGTGTGCTTCCCTGAATATTGATCTCACCTGTGGTCGGGTCAATGATCAGACCACTCTCAATGGATGAGAATGTGCCAGTGGATACTGTAGATGGCGTTGGTGGCATTTCACCAAAGCAATAGATGGACTGTGCGTAATTGAATTCTGCTGTAGCCTGCGTTGTGACGGTGAGTACCAAGGTCTCGGTAGCGCAATCGTTCACGCTGGTGTATGTACCACTTTGTGTGTAGGTGGTACCGTTGATGCTCCATGTGAACGAATCACAGGCCGATTCCGTTGTGGTATTGTTCGTGCTTGGCGTGATGGTCAAAACCAAGGTCTCAATCGTGCAACCGCTTACGTTGGTGTAGGTTCCACTCTGCGTGTAGATTGTTCCGTTCTCTGCCCAGATGTAGCTATCGCACTCACTTACCGTTGTGGTATTGTTCGTGCTTGGCGTGATGGTCAGTATCAAGACCTCGGTATCACACCCAACAGTATTGGAGTATGTTCCACTGGCGGTGTAGACCTGGCCGTTCTCTGCCCATGTGTAGCTATCGCACTCACTTACCGTTGTGGTGTTGCTGGTGCTTGGCGTGATGGTCAGTACCAAGGTCTCGGTAGCGCAATCGTTCACGCTGGTGTATATACCACTTTGTGTGTAGGTGGTACCGTTGATGCTCCATGTGAACGAATCACAGGCCGATTCCGTTGTGGTATTGTTCGTGCTTGGCGTGATGGTCAAAACCAAGGTCTCAATCGTGCAACCGCTTACGTTGGTGTAGGTTCCACTCTGCGTGTAGATTGTTCCGTTCTCTGCCCAGATGTAGCTATCGCACTCACTTACCGTTGTGGTATTGTTCGTGCTTGGCGTGATGGTCAGTATCAAGACCTCGGTATCACACCCAACAGTATTGGAGTATGTTCCACTGGCGGTGTAGACCTGGCCGTTCTCTGCCCATGTGTAGCTATCGCACTCACTTACCGTTGTGGTGTTGCTGGTGCTTGGCGTGATGGTCAGTACCAAGGTCTCGGTAGCGCAATCGTTCACGCTGGTGTATATACCACTTTGTGTGTAGGTGGTACCGTTGATGCTCCATGTGAACGAATCACAGGCCGATTCCGTTGTGGTATTGTTCGTGCTTGGCGTGATGGTCAAAACCAAGGTCTCAATCGTGCAACCGCTTACGTTGGTGTAGGTTCCACTCTGCGTGTAGATTGTTCCGTTCTCTGCCCAGATGTAGCTATCGCACTCACTTACCGTTGTGGTATTGTTCGTGCTTGGCGTGATGGTCAGTATCAAGACCTCGGTATCACACCCAACAGTATTGGAGTATGTTCCACTGGCGGTGTAGACCTGGCCGTTCTCTGCCCATGTGTAGCTATCGCACTCACTTACCGTTGTGGTGTTGCTGGTGCTTGGCGTGATGGTCAGTACCAAGGTCTCGGTAGCGCAATCGTTCACGCTGGTGTATGTACCACTTTGTGTGTAGGTGGTACCGTTGATGCTCCATGTGAACGAATCACAGGCCGATTCCGTTGTGGTATTGTTCGTGCTTGGCGTGATGGTCAAAACCAAGGTCTCAATCGTGCAACCGCTTACGTTGGTGTAGGTTCCACTCTGCGTGTAGATTGTTCCGTTCTCTGCCCAGATGTAGCTATCGCACTCACTTACCGTTGTGGTATTGTTCGTGCTTGGCGTGATGGTCAGTATCAAGACCTCGGTATCACACCCAACAGTATTGGAGTATGTTCCACTGGCGGTGTAGACCTGGCCGTTCTCTGCCCATGTGTAGCTATCGCACTCACTTACCGTTGTGGTGTTGCTGGTGCTTGGCGTGATGGTCAGTACCAAGGTCTCGGTAGCGCAATCGTTCACGCTGGTGTATATACCACTTTGTGTGTAGGTGGTACCGTTGATGCTCCATGTGAACGAATCACAGGCCGATTCCGTTGTGGTATTGTTCGTGCTTGGCGTGATGGTCAAAACCAAGGTCTCAATCGTGCAACCGCTTACGTTGGTGTAGGTTCCACTCTGCGTGTAGATTGTTCCGTTCTCAGGCCAGGTGTAGCTATCACACTCACTTACCGTTGTGGTGTTGCTGGTGCTTGGCGTGATGGTCAGTACCAAGGTCTCGGTAGCGCAACCTGTCACGCTTGTATAGGTTCCACTCGCAGTGTAGGTTGTTCCGTTCTCAGGCCATGTGTAGCTATCGCACTCAGACACATTGGTTGTGTTGTTCGTACTGGAACCAATGGTCAATACCAAGGTCTCCATAGCGCAACCTGTCACGCTTGTATAGGTTCCACTCTGCGTGTAGGTTGTTCCGTTCTCAGGCCAGGTGTAGCTATCACACTCACTTACCGTGGTTGTGTTGTTCGTGCTTGGTGTTATAGTCAACACCAAGGTCTCCGTAGCGCAACCGCTTACGCTGGTGTAGTTTCCACTCGCAGTGTAGGTTGTTCCGTTCTCAGGCCATATGTAGCTATCGCACTCAGACACATTGGTTGTGTTGTTCGTACTGGAACCAATGGTCAACACCAAGGTTTCCGTAGCGCAACCTGTCACGCTTGTATAGGTTCCACTCGCAGTGTAGGTTGTTCCGTTCTCAGGCCATATGTAGCTATCGCACTCAGACACATTGGTTGTGTTGTTCGTACTGGAACCAATGGTCAACACCAAGGTTTCCGTAGCGCAACCTGTCACGCTTGTATAGGTTCCACTCGCAGTGTAGGTTGTTCCGTTCTCAGGCCATATGTAGCTATCGCACTCAGACACATTGGTTGTGTTGTTCGTACTGGAACCAATGGTCAACACCAAGGTTTCCGTAGCGCAACCTGTCACGCTTGTATAGGTTCCACTCGCAGTGTAGGTTGTTCCGTTCTCAGGCCATATGTAGCTATCGCACTCAGACACATTGGTTGTGTTGTTCGTACTGGAACCAATGGTCAACACCAAGGTTTCCGTAGCGCAACCTGTCACGCTTGTATAGGTTCCACTCGCAGTGTAGGTTGTTCCGTTCTCAGGCCAGGTGTAGCTATCACACTCACTTACCGTGGTTGTGTTGTTCGTGCTTGGCGTGATGGTCAGTATCAAGACCTCGGTATCACACCCAACAGTATTGGAGTATGTTCCACTGGCGGTGTAGACCTGGCCGTTCTCTGCCCATGTGTAGCTATCGCACTCACTTACCGTTGTGGTGTTGCTGGTGCTTGGCGTGATGGTCAGTTCAAGGATCTCGGTATGGCATCCAACGGTGTTGGTATAGGTGCCACTGGTGGTGTATGCCAATCCATCCACGCTCCATGTGTAAGTATCGCACGCTGTGATTGTAGTGGTGTTGCCGGTACTTGGTACAATGGTCAGTTCAAGGATCTCGGTATGGCATCCAACGGTGTTGGTATAGGTGCCACTGGTGGTGTAAGCCTGTCCATCAATGCTCCAGGTGTAGGTATCGCATGCTGTGATCGTAGTGGTGTTGCTGGTGCTTGGTGTGATGGTCAGTACCAAGACCTCGGTATCACACCCAACAGTATTGGAGTATGTTCCACTGGCGGTGTAGACCTGGCCGTTCTCTGCCCATGTGTAGCTATCGCACTCACTTACCGTTGTGGTATTGTTCGTGCTTGGCGTAATGGCCAGTTCAAGGATCTCGGTATGGCATCCAACGGTGTTGGTATAGGTGCCACTGGTGGTGTAAGCCTGTCCATCAATGCTCCAGGTGTAAGTATCGCACGCTGTGATCGTAGTGGTGTTGCCGGTACTTGGTACAATGGTCAGTTCAAGGATCTCGGTATGGCATCCAACGGTGTTGGTATAGGTGCCACTGGTGGTGTAAGCCAATCCATCCACGCTCCATGTGTAAGTATCGCACGCTGTGATCGTAGTGGTGTTGCCGGTACTTGGTACAATGGTCAGTTCAAGGATCTCGGTATGGCATCCAACGGTGTTGGTATAGGTGCCACTGGTGGTGTAAGCCTGTCCATCAATGCTCCAGGTGTAAGTATCGCACGCTGTGATCGTAGTGGTGTTGCCGGTACTTGGTACAATGGTCAGTTCAAGGATCTCGGTATGGCATCCAACGGTATTGGAATAGGTGCCACTGGTGGTGTATGCCTGTCCATCGACGCTCCAGGTGTAGCTGTCGCACTCACTCACCGTTGTGGTGTTGCTGGTACTTGGTGTGATGGTCAGTTCAAGGATCTCGGTATGGCATCCAGCGGTATTGGAATAGGTGCCGGTGGTGGTGTATGCCAATCCATCCACGCTCCATGTGTAAGTATCGCACGCTGTGATTGTAGTGGTGTTGCCGGTACTTGGTACAATGGTCAGTTCAAGGATCTCGGTATGGCATCCAACGGTGTTGGTATAGGTGCCACTGGTGGTGTAAGCCAATCCATCCACGCTCCATGTGTAAGTATCGCACGCTGTGATCGTAGTGGTGCTGCTGGTGCTTGGAGTGATGGTCAGTTCAAGGACCTCGGTATCACACCCAACAGTATTGGAGTATGTTCCACTCGCGGTGTAGACCTGGCCGTTCTCTGCCCATGTGTAGCTATCGCACTCACTTACCGTTGTGGTATTGTTCGTGCTTGGCGTAATGGCCAGTTCAAGGATCTCGGTATGGCATCCAACGGTGTTGGTATAGGTGCCACTGGTGGTGTAAGCCTGTCCATCAATGCTCCAGGTGTAGGTATCGCATGCTGTGATCGTAGTGGTGTTGCTGGTGCTTGGTGTGATGGTCAGTTCAAGGACCTCGGTATCACACCCAACAGTATTGGAGTATGTTCCACTGGCGGTGTAGACCTGGCCGTTCTCTGCCCATGTGTAGCTATCGCACTCACTTACCGTTGTGGTATTGTTCGTGCTTGGCGTAATGGTCAGTTCAAGGACCTCGGTATGGCATCCAACGGTGTTGGTATAGGTGCCACTGGTGGTGTAAGCCTGTCCATCAATGCTCCAGGTGTAAGTATCGCACGCTGTGATCGTAGTGGTGTTGCCGGTACTTGGTACAATGGTCAGTTCAAGGATCTCGGTATGGCATCCAACGGTGTTGGTATAGGTGCCACTGGTGGTGTAAGCCTGTCCATCAATGCTCCAGGTGTAAGTATCGCACGCTGTGATCGTAGTGGTGTTGCCGGTACTTGGTACAATGGTCAGTTCAAGGATCTCGGTATGGCATCCAACGGTGTTGGTATAGGTGCCACTGGTGGTGTAAGCCTGTCCATCAATGCTCCAGGTGTAAGTATCGCACGCTGTGATAGTAGTGGTGCTGCTGGTGCTTGGAGTGATGGTCAGTTCAAGGACCTCGGTATGGCATCCAACGGTGTTTGAGTAGGTGCCGCTGGTGGTGTATGCCTGTCCATCGACGCTCCAGGTGTAGCTGTCGCACTCACTCACCGTTGTGGTGTTGCTGGTAGTTGGAATTTCCGTAACTTCAAAGTCCGCACTTCTTGCTTGACATTCATTTGCAGTAACAACAACATAGTATATCCCGGAGGCCCATACAGTAAAAGTCTGTGAGGTTTCTCCAAATTGGTTCCAAGAATTACCGAGCACACTGCTACTTGTCAGCATTGTTGATGAGCCAGTGCAGAACGTATTCGGTCCACTGATCGTTGGCGTATTTGGAAGAGGTCTCTCTGTGATCACCTTATCAGCGCTTGTTGTCGAGCATCCATTCGTGGTAACGGTTACGGAATAGGTTCCTGCTGCATTCACCGTTATGCTCTGTGTGGTTTCGTTTCCAGGACTCCATACGTTGCCTGTAACGCTGCTACTGGTCAGGGTTATGCTGGATCCTGCACAAAAAAAGGTTGGTCCGGTAATGGTCGGCGTCACTGGGTTCGCTATTTCGGTGACGGATACCATTGCACTTTGATCTCCGCACGGTGCTGTTCCGGATACGGTGTATAGGTAATCTCCCGGTATCATGGTTGCCGGATCATATCGGCCGTTTATTACTACGCTTGGTCCGGACCAACTACCTCCGGCCTGAGGGCTACCACCTAAGTGATCGAATAGTGATACATCCGATGAGCTAGCACAGATGGAGAGCGTGCCATTGGTTCCTGGGTCAGGGCTAGAGATCACCTCGATGATGAATGATTCCTGCACCGCACAACCTCCCGAAATGAATTCATAGCGCAGTGGATGTAGTCCAGGGGTAGCATTGCTCGGATCAAATAGACCTGTAGTGGGATCAATGGTACCTGCTTGGGTCGCGTCGGAAAAGACTCCGCCGATCGGACTAGCAGTAATAGGGGATATGGCGAAAGCATTCGTACAGATGGTTGCGACGTCATAGACCAGATCCACTGTCGCCGGGATCACGTTGACCTGAAAATCACAAGTTGCAGTTAGTACACCAATGGTAGCGGTTGCGGTAACAGTGGTTGATGCAATGTTGAATACACTACCCGGAGCATGGCTGTATGCAATACTTACACTTCCTCCACAATTATCAATTGCTGTTGCATTGAACGTGGCAATAGCCGTGCAATCTCCAGGGGGGGCAATGACATTCACTGTGCTCGGACAAGTGATCACGGGTGCAATGCTGTCACGGATCCAGACTAAAATGTCATGATCGATCTGGTTGCCATGGAGGTCGTTGATCTCCATGGTCATTTGGATCACTGTGTCCTGTGTGAAAATGGTACCCGCCAATGGCAACATGTTATTCGTCCATGTGCTGCAATCGCTGACAGTAACAGAGTCACGCAGATCGGGGAACGCAAGCTGACAGTTGGCATCAAGGAAATATTCGATATTGTCGTATAGCGAAGAAGATATGGTAGGTGGGTCAACGTCAAGCACCGTTATCGAATGTGTGCATGAGTTGACATTGCCATTAATATCTACCGCAGACCAGCCAATAGTATAGGGTGAACCGGGCATGACCAACGTATCACCTGCGATCGGTCCTGAGGTCTGCCAAATGGAATCGATGGAACAGTTACCCGTGGCGATAGCCATTGCAACCGGCATGAGTACATTACAGTATGTGGCATCCATTATGAGTTCCACATCAATAGAACAGCTAATGGATGGAATTTCAAGATCCGTTACCGTGATAAGGAACGATTCCGATGTTGTGTTAGATCCATCGTCCGCGGTATATGTGACGACCGTGCTGCCGATAGGGAATACATCTCCACTAACATGGTCAGCGACAAGTGCAGCGCTACAGTTGTCATTGGCCGTGGGTTCTACCCATGTTACCGTTGCGCCGCAACCATTGGGGTCGGTAGTCACATCGATGTTATTCGGCATGTCAATGATAGCGGGATCCTGGTTGTCAGAAACCTCGACAGTGAAGGAACATTCTACCGTTGGGTTGATCCCATCCGATGCTGTGTACGTGACCATTGTTGTTCCGACAGGGAAGAAAGACCCGCTCGACACCGCTGGTGGAACGCTCAGGACGAGCGTGCAATTGTCGGATGCCTCAGGAGGTGTGTAATTCACGATCGCACCGCATGATCCAATGTCGGATGTTGCCGTTATGGTTCCTGGGCAATAGGTGAATGTCGGTGAACTTGTGTCCTCTACGTGCACATTGATACTACACGTGGCCGTATGCCCTGCAGCGTCAGTCGCAATGAATTGCACAGGCGTATCGCCTATTGGAAAAACACTTCCGCTCACGGGACCGGTTTGCGATAGCGTAACTGTGCAATTGTCAGAAAAGGTCGGAGAGTCGAATGTGACCAGTGCGCCGCACGTGTTGGCATCAGCACTTACGTTCATGTCAGTAGGGCAGTCCGTAAGCGTGGGTGCTTGGTTGTCTACAACAGTTACGGTGAATGTGCAAATGCTGAAATTTCCAGAGCTGTCCGTAGCGCGGAAACGCACGAGTGTTGTACCTACTGGGAACAGAGATCCAGAAGCCAGCCCCGCAGTACGTACTCTTACAATTGGTCCAGCACAGTTGTCCGTAGCAGCCGGGAAACCGTAGTTGTGCACTGCTCCGCATTGATCCGCGTCTGAGTTCAATACAACACTGTTTGGGCAATTCGTGAATGTTGGTTTTATCGTGTCGATCACCTGAACTGTGAACGAACAGGTCGTGCTGTTCGCATCGCTGTCAGTAACACGCCATAGTTGAACTGTTGTACCTAATGGGAACCCGGAACCACTCGTATATCCGCTACCGTCGATCTGCACTGGTTGACCGGCTGGCAGGGATTGGTCGTCGCTGACCAAGGGAGTGGCATACGTGAACATCAGTGAACAAGAAGCGGCTGTACTGTATAGGACCTCGTTCGAAGGACATGTGATGGTCGGTGCGTCGTTGCTGATCACGGTCACAGTGAACGTACACACTGAAGAATTACCGTTGACGTCGGTTGCCAAGTAGTCTATTGTATGATCACCGACTGTGAAGAATGATCCTGGTGCTTGACCTGTTGTTTGGACCAAGGATACGACACCGCAATTATCAGCTACGTTCGGAGCGATCCAGTTGACCGTAGTCCCGGTACTAGCGAGCGGCGCTTGAATTGAGATATTGCTCGGACATCCGCTGATCAAAGGTGCTTGTAGGTCTTGAACGGTCACATTGAATGTGCAACTCATCGTTCGGCTCGAGCTGTCTGTTGCCACATAGGTTACCTGAGTAGTTCCAACCGGGAAGAAGTCTCCGCTCGCAGGGCCTTGGGTACGGTCCACTCTGAACAAACAATTATCTGAGAATACAGGCACGGAATAGGAAACATTCGCCCCGCAACTACCTAGGTCCGTAGGCGTGCTGAAACTGGTCAGACAATTGGTAACGGTAGGGTTCTGGTTGTCGACAACGGTGATCGTAAAAGAACAGGTGCTCGCATTTCCGGACTGATCAGTGAACGTGAATGTCCGCGTTGTAACCCCAACTCGGTACACGTTACCTAATCCAGGACCTGAACCAGCAGTGCCATCCACATTAGTGATGACACTCGTACTGAGGACCGCTCCGCAATTATCCGTAGCTGTAGGAGTTGCAAAGTTATAAGTAGCACTACACTGACCTGGAGCAGCATTCAGCGTGACATTCGTTGGGCAGCCGCTCATCACAGGAGCTGTATTATCCACAGCCGTGATGGTTACATTGCAAGACGTAGTGTTCCCTGCTGCATCGCTTGCCTTGACGATGACCACGTGGGTCCCTTTACTTACGACCGTGCCCACTGCAGGCGATTGCGACCAGACCAAAGAAGTTGAGCAATTATCCGTGCCGACGGCATTCGGAATGAGGTCTGGGATGGATGCCTGACAAGTGGTGCCAACTACAATGGTCTGGGCCGGTGGGCAGGTTGTGATCACTGGGGGCACATTGTCATTGACCAGAACAGTGTATGTCGTACTTATCGCGGTTCCGCAATTCGTCACTCCTACGCGGACCCGATATTGTCTGGTCATTGTGAGGTTTGCGAAGGAAAGTGTATTCGTTGTGTTCGTTATGGTCGTGCTGGTCACAAATCCGTCCGTACTACTGATCCATGCAAGAACGTCCCCAGAGTATCCGGACAGGGTGAGCGTTCCTGAGTTATTGCCGGGGCAATGTGGGCCCACGACTGATGAGCTGATCGTACCTCCGACGGGTGCGGCTTGGACGTTGATCGAATTAGTTGTGGCCGTTGCACACGGAGCTGTTCCGACCGTGTAGGTAATGTCCATTGGCCCGGACAGCCCCGTAGGGTTGAAGGTGTTTCCGGTAACCCCGGTCCCGGACCACGTGCCACTGAGGTCATTGCCGAATTCGTAGTACACTCCATCCACATAGAAAGTGCTGCTGCCTGAAGCCCTAGTGAGCCGCAAATAGCGAGCGGCGTTAGTGAGCTGGATAGTACTGTACACATCCGATGTGGATGAGGTGGTGAACGAGCTTTGGGCGTTGGTCGGAGGGTCGATGGTTCCGGCAAGTACCGTTGCTGTTGCAGCACCACCGGCGGACTTCCAAAGCATCCTAATGATCCCCCCAGCTGGTACGGTGACACCAAGATCCATAGTGACATAACTACCCACCGAATTGAACGTCGCATAACTACCGGTGACCATACCCTGGGCACCTGCAGGGCTAGAAACTGAACTATAACTGGTATATCCGATCGCCCCACCACTCTGGTAAGGTGTGAGCAGTGAATTGAGGTTCAAAGATGCCGAATTGGAACACATCGTTGCTGGGGCGGTCCATACCGTTTGGTCGTATGCTGCTGGCGCAGAGAATGAACTTTTTAGCACGAATCCATTCGGATCGTCAGGAGCTCCTGATAGCGAGGCCGCACCGACTGATAGGTTTTGTTGATAGTATCCTCCTAGGGCTATATCACCTTGCTGATCTGCTGTGATACAAACGCCTGCTGCATCCCTGGAACTGACCAGGCCAGCGATCCCAATGCACGCACTCGTAGGGCGGAAACTTGCAACGTATGGCTGTAGCTTACTTGACGTGGAAGTAACAGTTTGGTTCCCGATGGTAAGGTCGTTCTTGTACGTTCCCGACACATGAATAATTCCGTTCTGACCGATCGCGATATCTCTGCCGCCGATGGTATGTGTGTCAGCTGTTGTTGTACCGGTGGTTACCCATTCGAACTGACCATTCGCACGGGAGAGGCGGCCGAGGAAGAAAAGATCATGCGTGCCTGTGTTCACATTACCTACTCCTGGGAAACTGGTGGGCGCGTGTGTGCTCGATGTGAGATAGACCGCACCACAACCGGTAGCAAGGCTTGCTGGGCCTGCATATGAATCTTCACTTTCATTAACAGCAACGATCCAGCTATGCGATCCTGTTGCCGTGAATGCACTCACCCTTAGATCCCAATTGTCCAACGCAGAAGAACTTACGAGGGTATTGCCGCTGGGGCCGTACCATTTATGATCGGTATTCTTGGTTCTGAATGCCACATAAACCTGGTCTTCGTCAGTAGCAACACTGTGGGCTGATTCATCATCATTGGATCCTCCGGAGACCAACCATTGTCCACTGCCGTTTAAACTGTATTTTACGAGAACGAGGTTGTATTTGCCAGTTGGTAGGCTATTGGATACTGATCCGTACGGAGTAGTGATGCGTCCTTTGATCGTACCCAGTACATAGACAGCATCATTGGACACAGCGATACTAGATGGGGTGTCGTCGTTTGGGCCTCCAACTTGAGAACACCAGCGCAGAGTACCATCTGATGCATAGGATGCAATGAACCAGTTGAGATCTCCGTTTCCGATCAGGACGCCGGATCCGGTCGCCGATAGTCCGTGGAGATCGATCGAATTCTTATACCAACCGGTGACGTAGCTGTTTCCGTTAGCGTCCACAGCTATACCCGTGGCTTGGCTCGTTCCATTGCCGCTTGGAGTGAAGCTCCATGCTAGGGAGCCGCTCGTAGTGTATTTGATCAAGAATGCATCCTGCCCACCAGATACGGTACCTGCCGTACCTGTGATCGCCCCAGAGCTCTTGGTATATCCAGCAGCGTATATCGCACCCGAGGCATTGTCGTTAGCCACACCGGTCACTACATCTTCATTGTTGCCATTGATGCCTTGTGCCCACGCCCATGTATAGGACTGAGCAACAAGTACATGACCCGAAAGGACCAAGAACAGGACAAGGATCGCACCGCGACCGATCGCATGAATTTGTCTTGAATTGATGGGCATTCGTTGACTTTTTAGCTCAAATGGGCGAAATGCGCCCAATGTGAACTATCGCTTTTAACGGACGAACGGCCAAATGGTTTCGACGAAATGATACATTCCCCCTTTCGCGTGCGTTACTTTATCGGGTAACGCGCATTCAGGAGTTCAACCCGAGTAAATGGATCCCCAACATGAGATCGCAGAAATACAGGCCGCGCAAGGGGATAGTCGACGATTTACGCCGTTATATCAGCGTTATTTCAGTGATATCTTCCGATTCATTCTCCGGCGAGCCACGGATCATGAACTCACTGCAGACCTTACCCAGCAGACTTTTCTCAAGGCGATGCTCGCATTACCGAAGTACGAAGCCCGCGGGACGCCATTTCGCGCATGGCTCTATCGGATAGCGCTAAATGAATTACGCATGCATTGGCGGAAGCGGAAGGAAGTGGTCGTCAACATCAGTTTTCTCGAGGCAAAAGGCCTCTCGGATGTGGTCGGTCTTCCTAGTGAGGATGAGCGGATGCAACCCTTGGCTTTAGCGCTGGGTAGACTGAATGCTGAGAAGGCGCGACTGATCGAACTACGCTTTATGGACGGACTGAGTTTTGCAGAAATGGGTGATGTGCTCGGTATTGGTGAGGATGCAGCTAAGATGCGCACTCATCGTGTATTGACCACATTACGAACGTACCTTGTTCAACGCGCATGAAGCAGCGCTATCACATATCACCTAAGGGCCATAAGGAGCCGACTGAAGCTGAGATCGCAAAATATCGCGACCCCAAGAAATTGATCCATAACTATCAAAAGGCGCAGCAACTGCTGCATAAGAAGCCGATCTATAAGGACCCGAAGGCGTTCTTGGTATTACTGGTGATCGTAATGTTAGCCTATATTCTAAGCGAACGAGCGAACGACTCAGAGCAGAGTGAAGATTCTGATACAACCGAGCAATTTGAAACGGATACCGATTAAGACCATGATCCGGACATTCCTTGCGAAAGTCCAATAGGTGATCCCTGGGCCATAGTATCCCAGTATTGACCAACACAAGTGGCTTTCCTGGATAAGTTCCCTATGGTATCAGTACCTCTAAGGCATCTGCTGATGTCGCTGATTGGTTGGTACAATACCTCCAATATTCTCGAGAATGATATCCCGGTCGTTGTTAAGCAGTGTATACTTCACTACACCATCCATATTCACATCCTCACTATGGTAGCCAAGTACCGTATTGGTAGGTACAACGCCACCGATCAGTAAGAGGATCAGATCCCTGTCGCCGTCTGGTCCGGTATAGACCACATGCCCATCACGGCTCACGTCACCAGCCCAAAGCATCGTTTTTCCACTAACTGTTTTCATGGGTTCAATACCATAAAGAGCAACCGAACCATTGGTCAAATCCACAAGTGTCGTTGACGCATTTAGCGCGATCGGCAAAGCAGAGATCGCGGGTAAGTGATTGCGATGCCTGATCGTAACGCGATATGATCCCGGTGGCGATGTGAATTCCAATGGGTCCAAAGAGTTGGGTTTGTGCACGGCTCCATTCCGTCGCAAGATCCCTGCTCTCGATTCGATCACCGTAGTTCCAGCAACGTCGCGTAATTCCACTACCACCCAATCCACGGCCATATCCTCAGAAATTCCCGGGTTCGGATCCAAATCGCCAAGGGTGACCGTTTCACCACCTCCGCCAACGAACGGATAACCCAAAGCAGAATAAGGTTCCTGTAACGGGATATGATTTGCGGCGAACAGATCTCCGCTCATAAGGGTCGTTCCCCTGTCGGCTCCTTGTAACCACACGATCGGACTTAACAGTATGGCAGAACTTGGCGTTCCGACACACGTACATGTACCATCAATGATATCGTTACTGGTCGATGGGTCAAGATCATCGCATGGCGCACCTAGGTAAATGGCCGGATCATTGTCCATGCAGTCAGTGCTTTCGGCACTGGAGTTGGGCGGTTGTGGGCAACCCAATTCAGGAAGCGGGAAGCTGCCGTAGCCATCACCGTCGTTATCCGCATACCATTGCGTTGCGTTTATGAATGGATCGGTATCGTCACAATCAATACTGTTCGCTGAGGAGTTCGGTGGTTGCAAACAGCCTGTGATCGTAATGGCAGCATCACCATATCCATCGCCATCCATGTCGGCGAACCATACCGTTGCAGGATTGAGGAGCGGGTCGAAATCATTGCAGTCATCCTGCGTCGCCGCGAAACCAATTGGTTGTGTGCAGCTGATCATTGTTAACCCGAAAAGTGCGCCGTATCCGTCTCCATCAATGTCCTCGTACCACACGATCTCCGTGATCTGTGGGTCGGTATCATCACAGTCTGTATTATTTGCTGAAGTATTGGGTGGTTGTAAACATCCGGTCACTGTATTCGAAGCATCACCGTATCCGTCCCCATCAAGATCCGCGAACCAGATCGTAGCAGGATTCACACTCGGGTCGAAGTCATTACAGTCGTCATTCGTATCAACGTAGCCAATAGGTTGAGTGCAACTTGTTATCGTGAACCCGAATTGGCTTCCGTAACCATCAACGTCGAGATCCTCATACCATACGATCTCAGTTATTGCTGGGTTCGTATCGTCGCAATCCGTGTTATTGGTTGTTGAATTAGGAGGTTGAAAGCATCCGGTAACGGTGTTATTCGCGTCACCGTAGCCATCGCCATCCAGGTCTGAGAACCAAACGGTCTCCGGATTTGCAGCAGGATCAAAGTCGTTACAATCCTGATCATTCGCAACATATCCGGACAACTGGTCGCATTGTATGATGAAATTGAATTGATCTCCATACCCATCGCCGTCAAAGTCCATATACCACAAGACCTCATATACCAAAGGGTCGGTATCATCACAATCTAAATTGTCCATGGAAGTATTGGGCGGTTGCATGCACGCCATGACCGGGCTTAGCGGATCGCCGTGGAGATCACCATCAAGGTCAGCGTACCAGATGGTATTCGGATTCAACTGCGGGTTGAGATCATCACAATCATCATCGGTCGCGGAATAACCGGGCGGTTGAGCGCAGTTAACGACCGGAAACCCGAACATATCCCCAAAACCGTCCACGTCCAGATCGGGGTACCAGGAAAGCTCTGTGATCGCTGGGTTCGTATCATCGCAATCGGTGTTATTCGCAGTGGCACCGGGTGGGGTGGTACAACCCATCACGGTATTCAAGGGGTCGCCAAAACCGTCGCTATCAGCATCCACGTACCAGATCGTATTCGGGTTGATCAACGGGTTCACATCGTCGCAATCATCAGGGACTGCATAATATCCGGGTGGTTGCGTACAGCTGAAAATGGAATTGTATATCCCAGCGAATCCATCACCGTCCTCATCCTGGAACCACATGAGTTCCGTGATCCCTGGATCCGTGTCATCACAATCATTGCTGTTGGAAACCCCGTTGGGCGGCTGAGTGCAACCAAGTATGGTCACATTGGGGTCGCCATAACCGTCCATATCATTATCCGCGAACCAGATCGGAGCCACACCGATCGCCGGGTTGGTGTCATCACAATCATCTGCATTTGCAACGGTGCCTGGCGGCTGCGTGCATGCAGCAGTTGGTGTATTGGGGTCTCCGTAACCGTCACTATCCGCATCGGCGTACCAAGTGGATGATATACAGTCGCCGTTCAGGCGAGCGACGCCATTTCGGTTCACCCCGTTGTAGGAGCTAAAGAAACCTGAGCAAATGGCTTTTCCATCCAGTTGGATCGCGATCGACAAGACCCATAAGCCGAACTGATCTGCACTTCCGAAAGAAAGATCCAGATCGCCATTCGTCTCCAAGCGGGCCACGTATGGTCTAGCAACGCCATTGAACGTATCGAAACTTCCGCCGAGCAGGATCTTTCCATCTGCTTGAAGTGCGAGGTCCATGGGAACTGGTATTGTCGAGGTGAATCCACTGCCACCATTGTTGAATCCAGTATCCACTGTACCGTCCTCCATCAATCGGCAAACACCATTGATCGATGGACCATTGATAACCGTGAAATTTCCGGCTAGGACGATCTTATTGTCGGGTTGGACCACTATCGCGCTCACGATGTCATTCGCTCCAGTACCAGGGTTAAATCCGCTATCCAATGAACCATCGGGCATTATCCTAGTGATCCTATTCTCCGTGACGCCATTGAACGAGGTGAATGCGCCACCAACAAGGATCCTTCCATTGGGTTGGATCTCTATGGAGGCTACCAAATTATTGAACCCTGCTCCGGTACTGAATGGAGCGTCCAGCGATCCATCTGTATTCAGTCGAGCTAAACGACCGATCGGGCTTCCCGCGACATTATTGAAGTTTCCACCGATCAGGATCTTACCATCCGGTTGAATGGCGATCACGGACACGGAATTGTTTATTGTTCCTGGAATGAAGGACCCATCCAGACTTCCGTCACCGTTAAGCCGCGCAAGCCTAGATCTATTCGTGCCATCATATGCCGTGAAAGCTCCGGCAACGATCATGGTTCCACCTGGCTCCAATTGAATTTCATAAACCGTATTATTGAATCCACTTCCTTGCTGAAGGAACGTGTTATCTATGCTGCCATCTGTATTCAATCGAACAATTCGGCTAACCGATTGCCCGTTGAACATGGTAAAGTCTCCACCTACCAAGACCTTTCCGTCGGGTTGGATCACAGTAGCGAGAACCGAACTATTGGCACCAGTCCCTGGGTCAAAGGATAGGTCTAAACTCCCTGGTTGCGCGAAGGTAAAGGCCGAGCAGAAGAATAGGACGAACGCTGGAAATAAACCTTTAAACCAGGTAGGGTTGGTCATGGTCCAAGAATTTGACCGCCTGTCCAAAGGCGGGAGTTAAGAGGTGTGGAGCACTTGAGTTCTGGTAAATTTAAGGGACGGGATCGAGACATGAGGAATTGATCGTGTATCACTATGATTTTGCGTGTGGTTCTGCAATATCTTGTGGATACGGGATGTTCTGAACGTCCATTCCATCATGACCGTCTTTAATTCTGGTCCACTTGGAGCAAATGGGTATTTGAATTGAATTGAAGTTGGATGGTGTGATGCGTCTTGATCGATACATCGCAGTTCCGGAAAGATCAATTCCATAAGCAAGTGTTTTCGATGAAGTATCATACCGAGTCGCAGAATACAGCGATACTTGCAAGCGCTCTTTGCGTTGTTGTATTGGCGGAGCATAACAAGATAATATCCGACGAACAGGTAGGCGCGATCCGTGAAGGTTTACATCATCTGTGGCCACTTTTACACGGATCTGACCAACAGATCTATTGAAGACGATGATGGCGCTGGATGAACAATGCCGAGATGGAGACGGTTGCTCAGGATGCCGCTGAAATGCACACGCATCGTATGATGCTACGTGACCATTCTGGGCGTAAAGAAAGAAGGCATATCATCGCATATCACCGGAAGCAAGAGGCAAAGCGTCTACGGTGAAGGAAACCGTATTCTTTCTCAACGCGGATCTGCTGCTCCATAATTGCCACAAGGCACAAATAATACCCAAGAAACCGCTTTTCAACGATCCGTTCATCCAATCAGGAAGTAGTTATGGATAAGTATCAGCCTGAAGAAAGCGTCCCGAAGGTCGAAAGCCAAGAGTAGCGTTATCGTGAAAGAATTATCTGCTTGGTGATCACGCGGTCAGGGGAGGTAAATCGTATGAAATAGTTACCGTTCTTAAGGTCTGATGCCAATTCCAAATTCCCATTTCGCAAACCAGCATTCATGGATGTACCGTACTCAGTTGATCCTGCCAATCGTCCCGTAGCATCAAGGACTTCTATGGAAGTGAACCGTGCTAAGTTTTTTTGCGCTTCAAACGTAATGTGTCCCGTAGTAGGATTCGGCCAGATATTGAAATTGGCGCGTTCAAGATCGGTTTCGTCCATTACGCTCGTTACTATGTTCATTTGGAAAGCTGTGAGGGATGATCTGCCGTTCGGTTTGCTGTAATAGCCTGTCATTACGATCAATCTGCCAAGGTGATCCAATGTGCCTGCGCAATCTGGAGATGGGTGTGCCGGTGGTTGATACGAAAATACGCTATTATCCGGACTGGGATCGATCACATTGCCATTCATGTCGAACCGTAAGATCAATAATCTATATCCGGAATTATTTTGGAAATCCACGCCACATAGAATGTACTGACCGGTAGGGTCGAATATCAAGCGTTTCGAAACACTGCGCTGTACCGGAGCTCCAACAAGGAGCAGTCCATTGTCGCCGAACGTATCAATGATCGAACCGGTCGCAGATATTCTGCGCACTGCAAATTGTTCTCTGTTCGCAACAAATGCAAGTCTACCGGCCACAATAACGGAACCATCTGCTTCTATGTGTATATCAGACACGGCCTCCTGTCGATAGGTCCAATAATTCGTGTCGGGTATCTGGTCGAGCGTCAAAGCACCATTCTCAGCAAATGTCGTATCCTTCTGACCGTTCGGGGTTAACTTCATGAGTATCCATGCCAGTGCATTAAGTCCACTTGATCTATATCCTCCGAGGAAAATGTCACCGTTCGCTGCGATATCGAGCGAAGTTGCGCGACAATTACCTCCATCGGAAAATAGCCCAATGCCATTTTCGCCGAATGAATTATCCACCTGGCCTTCCCGTGTATACCGGAGTGCCATCATTGAGTTGGCTCCACCCACCACGATCAGCTTTCCATCCTCCTGTAGTTTTGCATCATTGAGCCAAAATGTGCCGGTCAGGCCATGCCTGATCATTCCATTATCACCGAACGAAGGGTCCAGCGATCCATTCTCCAACAATTGGATAAGTACTGCTTCGCGCAGAGCATTGGGTGTATTTTTTTGTGCCACCACAACGATCTTTCCATTTGGTCTAACGATCATGGCCACCGGAAAAGTTTGGTCCGAGCTGATCTGGCTTGTGAATACACCTCCCGCAGCAAACGTGCTATCCGGGTCTCCGTTGGTCAGAAATCGTTCCACCAGGACCTCATATTGGCCCGCAACAAGAAATCCTAGGAGTTTGCCGTTTGCCAGTGTGATCAATTCGATCGGCCTTGCACTTGATGTCCATGCTGGTTCCGATTGGAAAACGGTACCATCAGTCCCGAACGATTGATCAACGGTCAGGCTTTGCCCATTAAGCGAAAGTGAGGCCAAAAGTGTGACCTGAAAGAGGAGCGTGCGGTTCATGATGGCCTGCTTACGAGAACAGGCCACCAATTGTTGCTAAGGGTTGATCCTTCCTACTGATCTCCTTTTGGTGTTTTTTGATCGGCGCCAGGGGTAATTGCCCCGATCACGACCAGAAAAGAAGATCATTTGGTCTATGGAGCCACTGGGTATCGAACATTGGTAGGAACAATCCCACCAATATTCTGGAGGATCAGATCCCGGTCATTGTTGCTACCTGTGTATCGCACAATACCATCCAAGTTCACATCCTCAAGAAAATACCCGCTCACCGAGTTGGTCGGTGCAACTCCTCCGATGCGGGTCAATATGATATCCCGGTCATTCCCGCCACCAGTGTATTTGACATCTTCATTCGCACGACAATCTCCAGCCCACATGGCAGATCTGCCATTGACCAAAGTTAATGCTTCAGGTGCGGTCATTGCTTGTCCGGGTACGGTCAGGTCGATCGATAGGGAAGTTCCATTTTCCAAAAGGTATACATTGCTGGTATAGAACCGTAAATGATTCCGATGGTAGAAGGAAATGTAATATGACCCAAGGTCGATGGAGAACGTAGGAGGTTCCATGCTGTTGGCTTCTCTTAAATGCCCGTTGCGTTGTAATAAATAGGCACGTGAACTGACCACCGTTGTTGGAGAAAGCGCCTCCCTGATCTCCATCACGATCCAGTCCACCGCCATTAGTGCATCATTCCCTGGAGAGGGGTTCAGCAGCTGTAGGGTTGTTGTTTCTCCACCACCACCATTAAAAACATAGCCAATTTCTGTATATGGTTCCAGCAACGGAATGTAACCGCCAGTGGCCAGTTCGCCACCCATTAAGGAGGTAATTCTATCTGCACCTTGTAACCAGACCGTAGCGTCGATCACGACCGTCGGAGAAACTGTTCCGACACATGTACATGTGGCATCGATCAGATCATTTGCGGTATTCGGGTTAAGATCATCGCAAGAGGCACCAATGTAAATGAACTCCGAAGTATCATCGCAATCGGTGTTGTCCAGCACATACCCGGCAAATGGTGTGCAGAAGAATTGCATCGTATTGGGATCACCGAAACCATCTCCATCGGCATCGCTGTACCACATCAGGATCTCATGGTGCAATGGGTCGTTATCATCACAGTCCGTGTTATCAGCAGTGAACCCTACAGGTTGAGAACAAGCGAAAACTTCGCCAAAAGATGCACCATAACCATCACCATCGGCGTCCGGGTACCAGATCGGGCCAAGGTTCACGAATGGGTCATTATCGTTGCAGTCATCACTGTTGGCAACGTATTCATCAGGTTGTGAACAGGCAATGAGTGTAACGTTCGGGTCTCCGAATCCATCGAAGTCAGTATCCGCGAACCATGTTGGGCCAGTAATGTCCAAGGGGTCGTTGTCATTGCAATCATTGCCATTGGTAACGTAACCAGCCACTGGCGAACATGACAAGATCGAGTTGTTCGGGTCTCCTGAACCATCTCCGTCCTGATCCATGTAGTAGGTGATCGCACCAAGGATCAGTGGGTCATTATCATCACAATCCGTTGGGTCCGGTGCATATCCGGGTGGCATTGTGCATGCTACCGTAGCGCCCACAGGGCTACCGAACCCGTCACCGTCAGAATCAATGAACCAGACCGTACCTGTTGTTACCATTGGGTCGAAGTCGTCGCAATCGGTGTTGTCCAGAACATACCCGGGAATTGGTGTGCAGAAGCCTTGAGAGGAGTTTGGATCGCCAAAGTCGTCTCCGTCCGCGTCAAAATACCACAACAGAATTTCATGGTGCAAAGGATCGTTATCATCGCAATCTGTATTATCCACAACAAATCCTGCGGGTTGTATACATGCGAACAGCTCTCCACTAAAGTTGCCGTAGCCGTCGCCATCGGTATCTGGGTACCAAAGATCAGTTGGAGCACCAACTATGGGGTCATTATCATCACAATCTTCTCCATTGGCCGCTGTACCTGGTGGCTGTGTGCATGCCATTATTACCGCATTGGGGTCTCCATAGCTGTCATTGTCCGCATCGGTGTACCAAATGGATTGTACGCAATCGCCATTCAGCCGTAAAATGCGATTACGGCTCACTCCTCCAAAGGAAGTGAATAGACCTGCACATATAGCTTTTCCATCCGATTGGATCGAGATCGACATCAGTTGTACCGCGATCCCTGGTATCGATAGTCCGAACTGATCGGTACTTCCGAAAGAAAGATCCAAAGAGCCATTTGTCTCCAAGCGGGCCAGATCTGGTCTAGCTACTCCATTGAATGTGTCGAACGTTCCGCCTAATAGGATCTTACCATCCGCTTGCTGAGCAAGGTCCATTGGATTTGCTACGGACGAATTGAACCCTGAGCCACTTGCATTGAACCCAATATCCACGGAACCATCCTCCATTAAGCGGCAAATACCATTGATCGAATTCCCATTCATCTCCGTAATATTTCCAGCTAGGACAATTTTGTGGTCCGGTTGGAACAATACCGCCCTCACTATTCCATTTGGTCCAGTACCTATATCAAAATCACTGTCCAATGACCCATCGGGCATGATCCGGGTAATTCTATTTGCTGCAATGCCATTGTACGATGTGAATTCGCCACCAACAAGGATCTTTTCATTGGTTTGGATCTTTAATGAAGTAACCAGATCATTGAATCCGGATCCGATAGTGAAAGCGGCATCCAGCGAACCATTTGAGTTCAGTCGTGCAATACGACCGATTGCCCCACCTTCTATAGCAGTGAAAATTCCACTGATCAGGATCTTGCCATCCGTTTGAATAGCGATGTCGGTCACCGCGCTATTTATGGTTACCGGAATGAAGGAGCCATTCAGCGTTCCGTCACCGTTAAGTCGTGCAAGCCTGGATCTGGTCGTGCCATTATAGGAAGTGAAATCTCCAGCAACGATGATGGTTCCCGCTGGGTCCAACTGAATATCACGAACAACTCCATTGAATCCGCTTCCTTGCTGAATGAACGTGTTATCTATGCTGCCATCTGCATTCAAACGAACAATATTGTTAGCTGGTTGACCGTTGAAATTGATTAAATTTCCTCCGACCAAGATCTTTCCATCCGGTTGGATCCTACTAACGAAGACTGAATTGTTCGCTCCTGTCCCTGGGTCAAACGATAGATCCAAGCTCCCTGGCTGCGCAGAGGCAACTATAGAACAAATGGATAAGGCTAATGCAGGAAATACAGCTTTAAACCAGGTAGAGATCGTCATGGTCCAAGAATTAGACCGCCAGTCCAAAGGCGGGAGTTAAAGAGGTGCGCAAAGCACAAGAGTTCCGGCAAACTTAAGTGTCAGGATCGAGATATGAACAATTGATCGTGTATTACTGTTATTTCGGATGCGACTTTAATAGAATCCATAATTGCGCATGTGTGCTACTGATCGATCATTGCGTGTTCGTTCATTCAACAAGAACAGCTGTTCCAACTGGTGTTTGGATAACACTTGCGTGTGGAATATGTGTTTTTTTTATGAAGGTACCTGCGTACAGATCGATACATTGCGGTCCTGAAAGATCAATTTCCATGAAGAAGTTTTGTCACGTCAGCACGGTACTATTATTTGTTTCCCTTCAGTTTTCCGTTTCCGCTCATGAGGGCATGTGGTTACCCACGGTCCTTAAGAGCATAGAAGGCGATATGCAGACTGCCGGTCTGCAACTCACTGCTGAGGATATCTACAGCTTGAATAGCGGAAGTTTGAAAGACGCGATCGTTCTATTTGGCGGGGGATGTACCGCTGAAGTGATCAGCGGTAAGGGCTTGATCCTGACTAACCACCACTGTGGTTTCAGTGCGATCAGTCATCACAGCACGCTCGAGAATGACCTATTGAAGAACGGATTCTGGGCCAAGGATATACGAGCAGAGCTTCGGAACCCATCGCTTACGGCCACATTCGTGGTACGCATGGAAGACGTTACGGATCAAGTCTTACCTGAGCTTGCAGGCAGCCTAAGTGAAACAGAACGGCAGGATGCTGTTGATCAACTCACGGAAGAGATCACGAAGAAGGCCATTACGGGCACCCATTATCAGGCTGTAGTCCGGCCATTCAATTATGGCAATAGCTATTATCTGATCGTAACGGAAACCTACCGTGATATACGCTTGGTAGGAGCTCCACCCAGTGCCATCGGCAAATTCGGTGGTGATACCGACAACTGGATGTGGCCAAGGCACAATGCGGATTTCAGCATGTTCAGGATCTATGCCGGAGCCAACAATGAACCAGCGGATGTGTCCGATTCAAATGTTCCCTTCGCACCGCGCCATGTACTTCCTATTAGCATGGATGGGGTGAAGGAGGGTGATTTTGCAATGATCTTCGGCTTTCCGGGCAGTACACAACGTTACCTGAGTTCCTATGCCGTGGACTATGTGGTGAATATTTCTGACCCCATGCGCATAGAAATGAGGACCGCAAGTCTGGAGGTGATCGACGCGGCCATGCGAAATGATGACCTCACCCGTCTTCGATATGCGGATAAGCAAGCGGGCATTAGCAATGCATGGAAAAAGTGGATCGGAGAAGTGCGTGGTCTAAAGGAACTGAACACGGTGGAGCGGAAGCGCGAATATGAGAAAGGGTACACGGCGAAGGCATTAGCTGATGGACGAAAGGACTTTGCCATGGTGTTGCCCGAATTGAACGTCCTCTATTCGGAGTATATGCCCTACGCGAAAGCCCGGGATATTTTCGTTGAAATGGCATACTACGGTCCGCAGGCATTGCGCTACGCAGATGGTTTCAGGGGCATCCTTGAAGGGCATGAGCGATTAAGTGCAGAAGGTAAATTGACCGAGGCCATTGCGGAAAGGTTAAGCGCCTCAGAAGGGTATTTCGCGGATTATGATGTAGAAGTGGATAAACGGATATTCAAAGCGCTTCTGCCGATCTACCGTAAACATGTACCAGCGGAATTGGCACCTGACTTCTTGAAAGAGATCGACACTGAATATGTTGGCAATAGCAACGCTTGGATCGAGGCTTTGTATGCCAAAAGTCCGTTCGTGGATCATGTGAAATTGAAGAAAGCATTCGCATCACCGAAAGGCAAGAAGTTGCAAAAACTGGCCTCCGATCCATTTTACAAGGTATCGCGCGAATTGTTCTCGAATTTTGTGGAAAAGGTGCGCCCGCGGCATACGGAACTGAGTGATGAAATTGAGGCCGCAATGCGGAAATATGTGGAAGGTATGATGGTGTTATATCCCGAGAAGACCTACTGGCCGGACGCAAATAGCACATTACGGTTGTCCTATGGTAAAATTGAAGGAAGCAACCCTCGGGATGGAGTTGAGTTCTTGCCACACACCACGCTGGATGGCGTAGTGGAGAAATACATTCCAGGCGATGCGGAATTCGATCTGCCTGAGCGGTTATTGGACTTGCATAAGGCCAAGGATTACGGTGCGTATGCAGTGAACGGGACGGTGCCGGTCTGTTTCACAAGCAGTTTGCATACGACTGGTGGGAACAGTGGAAGTCCGGTTTTGAACGGAAGGGGAGAACTGGTCGGGATCAATTTCGATCGAAGTTGGGAGAGCACAATGAGCGATATCCAATTCAATCCGGATAAATGCCGCAATATCAGTGTGGACATTCGCTACGTGCTCTTCATGGTGGATAAGTACGCAGGGGCTTCGCATTTAGTGTCCGAAATGCAATTGGTACGCAACAACGATCCAAAGGTCATCGACCTACCCATACACCGATGAGCGATACTACATGGACTGAACAGGACGGTAAACTATGCCGCAGATTCAAGTTCAAGAATTTCAGCGAGGCGTTCGCGTTCATGACGCGGGTAGCGATGGTCGCTGAAAAGATGGGGCATCATCCGGACTGGACAAACGTCTATAATACAGTGGACATCGCCTTGAATACACATGATTCGGGTGGGGTGATCACTGAGAAGGATCACAAGTTGGCAGCGGCAATCGACCGGATCATTGCAACTGACTGAACCTTTGCCGCCATCTTGCCACTAAAAAAGGGGCCGCCTCTTTCGAGACAGCCCCTTCACTAAATATTGCAAAGATTTAACCAGCAACCTTTACTGGCCCTTCTCCTCCAGCACCAGGTGCCACGTTCGCTTTGATCCGTAGGACGGTTTCTTTTGGTTCAGTGTTGGCAGTAACAGTAACCGTTTTGGTCTGCGCGTTCTCTTGCTTGCCCGGCTTATATACAACTTTGATATCGCCGGTTCCTCCAGGTGGGATCGGCTCCTTCGGGTATTCAGGAACAGTACAACCGCAGCTACCAACGGCATTCTCAATGATCAACGGCTCTGTACCGGAGTTGGTAAAGCTGAACGTGTATGCGTTCTCGCTATCTTGTTTGATATTACCGAAATCGTGCTCGTAGTTGCCAAAGGTCGCAGTGGTCTTGGGCGTATTATCTACTTTCTCGGTTGCACCAGCGGTCGGGTCGAAGGTCTCACCGGGCGTTGCTGGGTTTGCTACAATGCTCGATGAACCGCTTGGGTTCGAAGCAGTAATACCGCTGGTTGCATCGGACGCACCGCTGAACTGCTTCACGGCCAAAGCCACCAAAGCAATTGCGATAACGGAAAGGAGGGCTATCTGGATCTTGTCTTTCATAACGTGGGTTTCGTTTCGGATTGCAAATTTAAGGGTTCCGGATCGATCAGGACAAGGATTGGCAAACTGTTAACAGAATTGATCTATCGTCCAGAAGCTGACTTTTCCGTCGATCGTCCACTTATCAATGCACCTACGGTTTCGCCATTCCTAATTTTTGGAAGGTATTGTCCGATAGTGCTTCAATGGCCCGCTGGAAAGTGCGGTCAACAGGATTATCAGTGTTGATCACCTGCCAATAGGCAGAAGTGTCCCATAGGTCACGCGCGATAAGTGCTTTCAATCGCAAGGCGATAAGGTCCTTCGAGCGGATCTTATCGGCAGGGTCCATCTCAACGCCTTCCTGTTCAGCTGCTCGTTCCAATCCCTTGAAAAGGTCCGGACCAATGACAAAGTCCTTATCGAACTCGGCTACATTATGGTATTGGGTAAGCAGTGTTCTACGGTTCTCATCCACATAGGCCAAGGCGTATGTGTTCAGTATGCCTTTTCGCACCAGCTGGCCGAAATAGGGTGAACTCAACGTCGTATCAATGGGTACGAACACGTCGGGCATGATACCTCCACCACCATAAACAATGCGTTTGTTCATGGTAAAGAACTTAACGGTATCTGTCGTATGGATGCTGTCAACACTTGATAACTCTCCTTTTGCAAGACGCTCTATCCGTTCACGCTGATAGGCTTCAACACCTTCATCATACGGTTTTTGGATCGACCTGCCCGAAGGGGTATAATACCTGGAGACCGTGAGACGCACCGCAGAGCCATCGGGTAACATTACCGGTCGCTGGACCAACCCTTTTCCGAAGGAACGACGACCGACCACCAGCCCACGGTCCCAATCCTGAATTGCACCGCTAACGATCTCACTGGCACTAGCTGAACCTTCATCCACCATCACAACAAGTTTGCCTTTCTCCATTCGACCATCCTTGGTAGCATAGGTATCATCACGCGGAGATGTGCGGCCTTCGGTATAGACAATGAGTTTTTTGTCACCAAGGAATTCATCCGCCATATCAATGGCCGTGCGCAAATAGCCACCGCCATTCCCTTGCAGGTCCAGCACAAGGTCCTCCATTCCAAGTGCTTTCAATTCATCCAGCTTGCTTCGGAATTCGGTCATCGTGGTAGCACTGAACCGGCTCACTTTTATGTATCCGATGGATGGTGTTGCCATATAACCGGCTTCAACACTATAGATCGGGATCTTGTCACGCGTTATCGTAAATTCCAATGGGTTTGGTTCGCCTCTGCGCAGTATGGATACATTCACCTTGGATCCTTTCTTGCCACGTAGGCGGTCCATAACATCGCTGTTCTTGAAACCGACACCGGCCACATTTTCGGTATCTATCCCAATGATGCGATCACCTGCACGGATCCCGAGACGTTCACTGGGCCCACCGGCAATGGCGTCCACCACATAGATCGTATCCTTTACAATGTTGAACTGGATACCGACCCCTTCGAAATTACCTTTCAAAGGCTCGTTCACATCTTCCAGATCCTCTCGGGGGATGTAAATGGAATGAGGATCCAATTCCTCAAGCATGCTCACAATGGCCGCATCGATCAACTGTTCGTCGTCCACACTATCCACATACATTTTATTGATATGGTAGAGCAACGACTCCACTTTGGCAGCGGATCCTGTGTTGATCTGCGCGTGTGCAGAAGCAGCGAAGACCATCATGGATAGAACAAACAAAGTGCCGCGAGAAAATGGATTGAAGCTAGAGCGCATGATGCAATGTAACGAGATATGGTGGGTAACGGTTTCCTAACAGAGTTAAGTTGCGTTAACGGATGTAGAATTCACTTCCTTTTCGCAGCTTGCCATTGGAGTACTTCGAAACACGTGCCAGTTTTCGTTTTTCGAAGTACTTCCACTTGCCGTGCTTGAGTCCTTTTTTGTAATGGCCGACTATTCCTTGCGATCGGAAGGCCCAGATCCCCTCTCGTGTGCCGTTCCGATATTGGCCTTTCAACGTTACACGGCCTTGTTCATCGTACTCGGTCCAATCCCCATGCAACGTACCGTATCCATACACGGCGAAGATCAATGGTCTGCCACTAGGATAGAATGCGCGATAAACACCACTCGGTTTTCCACGTTTCATCATCAGCTGAACAGCAACAGCATTAGGTGCATGCGCATAGTGCCCGATGAGCGTGTATTGCTCAGAGGGTTCAATAGGCTCATACACGACAGCATACGCGTAAGTGCGATCGCCATCGGGTACGTAAAGCGTGTCCGGTTGTGCGTAACTGAACGTACAAAAGGTAAGTGCCGCAGTGAAGAGGAATGCTCGCATTTGGTGCGTAAAGATCGTTGTCTTGATGGTATATGACGTGAAATAGAACTTAGTCCCTTGATCCACCTACTTTACTATCGAAGTGCGTTACAAGTTTTCTTCCGTATTGATCGGTAAGGGTCAGTGCGTGAGATCCGTTGCTCAATAGAGTTGTGAGCTCATGATCATGCACAGTTGTTCCGATAGGTTCACCATCCAGATCCCAGTGAAGCGAAGCATCTGGATCCCTATGTGCGGCCTGTAGCACTATCATTCCTGTGGTACCTTTCAATTGTGTGGGGATAAGGAGCTGGGCATTGTTCTCTGGGTAGATCATCTCGATCTGGGAAATACCCTCCACTGATATGTCACCTACGGCCCATGGTGGTATTGTTCTATAGTTCGAATGTGATTTTACGTAATAGTGCTCCATAGCGGGAGGCAATACGAACCAACTTTTCATGTGCGCATTGGGTCCAGGACGAACGCGTTCGGTACCGGTTTCATTGACAAGGATCCGCTGGTGATAGGGGCAAAGTGATGTTTGTGAGGCGTTCGCAACGATCCATAGGGTATCCACTACGTTGCAATCAACTCCTGCGCGAGACCCACTGGAACGGCAAACATTCATGTGTTCCAGTTCATCGAACGGTGGGTCGAATCCACTTCCATCCGGTAACGCACCGAATGCTTCGAACAGCAATGGTGCCGCAGCCAACGTCCCGGTCAGCCCAGGTCTACCTTCACCACTGGCATTTCCTGTCCATACGCCTACAGCATAGCGATCCGTAATTCCGATGGCCCAAGCATCACGATGTCCAAAACTGGTCCCGGTCTTCCAAGCGATCTGCTCGCTACCGGAAAAGTGCTGCCAGCCGGCCTCCATGTCAGGTCTGTTCAATTGTTGAAGTGCTGCGATGGTATGGTGAATTGCACCGGCTGATAAGGCAGGTGGTCCAGCATTATTGGGTGTACGATCTGCGTTCATGATCGCATAAGGAGGGTGAATGTCCTCAGAACTTGAACTCCGGTCACCGGTGTAATTGAGAAGAACTCGCGCCATGGAAGCATAGGCACCTGCCAGCTCCCATAGCGTGCTTTCGGCGCCACCGATGATCAATGAAAGGCCATAATTCCCTGCGCTTCTATCCACATGGTCCAGCCCCATGGATCGTAACATCCGCAATGTGCGTTCAATACCATGCACGTGCAACGCTCGCACCGCCGGTATATTCAGCGATCTGGCAAGCGCTTGCGAAGCTGGCACAGCACCGTCATAACCATCATCGTAGTTGCGCGGTGCGAAACCGTCGTAATGGGTCGGGAGATCGGCAACCAACTGATCCGGCATCAGCTCGCCGCTTTGTAGCATATCGGCGTACAGGAATGGCTTTAACAAACTTCCGGTGCTTCTTCTGGACTGAATGATATCAACAGCACCGGCGTGTTGCGGACCTGCGGATCTAAGATTGCCGACATAGGCCAGCACTTCACCCGTAGGTACATCGAGGATCAACATGGCGGCGTTATGTACTTCATTGGCTTGCAGGCTGATCGCGTAGCGCTCCATCATGGTGCTGAACCGCTGTTGCATTGCTGCGTTCAATGTGCTGGTGATCCGTGTCCCTTCGGATCCGCTATGTTGCAGTGTAGCAAGCAGGTGTGGAGCCAACCGCGGTAATGGGTGCGGCGCATCGGGCAAAGGTTCCTCCACTGCCAGTTTCCATTCCAATGAGTCCAACACCTGTGTTTGAAGCAGCCGTGTAAGCAGGCGATCCCGCTTCTTTTTCAGAGGGCCTCGACCTTGGCCTGGGTGCAATTGTGAAGGTGCATTCGGCAGTACAGCTAGCAATGCATTCTCCGCCCAGCTCAGCGCAACTGGTGATCGACCATACCAACGCCATGCAGCAGCTTCCAAGCCAACAACGTTTGCACCGAATGGTGCATTGGCGACATACAACTGAAGGATCTCATCTTTGCTGTAGCGTACCTCGAGACGAAGGGCCAAGATCACTTCCAGCAGCTTGTTCATGTAGCTACGGTTTCTGTGCTGCGTAGCCATTCGCGCAACTTGCATGGTAATGGTGGAGCCACCACTGACAGCTCTACCAGCACGATAGTTCTGCTTCACTGCACGTACCAAAGAGGGTAGGTGAATGCCCCAATGCGATCTGAAGTTCCGATCCTCGAATTCCAGTATGCACTGCTCGAACCGTGCAGGTATACTGTCCGCAACCGGCATGCGCCACTGACCATCCGCAGCAACAGTGGCTCCAAGGAATGCGCCATTCCTATCCTCCAGAACGGTGGAGCGAGGCGAACTGAAAAGTGGATCCATTGGGCCCCATTTCGCCCAAGCCCATAATAGTGAGAGAACCAGTACAGGCCATCTTGATCTTCGGAGAACACGTTGGATGGTGCGGGGCATGCAGGACAAAGATCCGTTGTTTCAAAGAACCTCAGATGCCTCCAAGAAATTGTGCTAACGGAGTAAGATCGAGAAGGGGGATTGCTCACTCCACCAACACCCTGCTAAAATAACGCCCCTCATTACTGTACGCAGTTACTTGATAGACACCAGGAGCAACGCGCGTCAAAGAGATCTGTGAGTTGAACCCAGAAACCGGTTCAGAATAAATAACCTGCCCTAAGGCATTGGAAATTTCAATTCGTTGCCCAATAACCCCAGCGGGAAACGAAATGTTGACCGAACTACTTGCAGGGTTGGGGAATATGGATAGCTCGCCGCTGGTGGGTTCGATTTCTGACACGCCAACAAGTGAAGGCACTACGCAGGCGAAGGGGACAATATTTTCAAGAGGTAGTTTGGCGATGTATTGTTGATAAAGAGGCATGTATACCGGAGCAATTCCAGAGTATAAGTCCCCTTGAAAAACTTCAAATGCCAAGCCACTATCGGCATCATATGGGCCACCCAAAGCGCAAAGCGAATGCCCATCCCAGCGCAAGATCCCATACAAGGTGTTATCACCAACGAAGTGATAAATTCCTTTGATATAGAGAGAGCCGTCGTACGATTTGAGACCTTGCACCTGACCAACAAATTCCACCTCTGGAAAGAACGGATGCCAGTCGGAACCATCCCAAATAGCAATATGCCGAGAGGGGTTTTGGAAGAACCCCCCAACGTACAGAGAATCACCATGACCTTCAATGCAATTCAAGTAATTTCCTACTATACCCTCGCCAAGTGGCGACCATGTAGAATCACCATCGTATGCAACAACCTTTCTGGAACCAAGGGCAATAAACACGCCAGCGAAATAATATTGGTCATGCCAATAGGCCGAAGCATAAATGCCTGCACTAGGGCTGATCGGCGAATTAGGTAATTCCCGCCATTCGCCGCCTAACCACTCATGAATTCCGTGAGCTACGAGGTTAGTGACAGTGTCAATTTGACTTCCTGTAAATAAACGGTTATTCTCAAGTAAAACGTTATCCATACTATTTGGGTTACCGCATGGGTACCATACTCCATTAGCTAAGAACGCTGTAGTTGCAATATCAGGATCAAGTTGCCAGTTGGAACCAAGGAATGATATGAAAACGGTATCATGAAAAACCTCTACCGATAACACTGGTATATTCTCATATCCATAAGCTGAAGTATCACCGCTGCCTCCAGCGAAAGGTGCAATGTCCCATGTTTGCCCATCCCATTGCGCTAGCCCATTTGCTCTAAGGCTATCATTCCTCACCCATGCGAATTTGCCCACAGTTAAAAGGTGTGTCGAGTCAGGTGATATTGTAAAGTTCCGCACCTCATTACTCATCCCACCCCCCACACTTTCAAAAAACGTCTGTGAGTGAAGCGTAGGAGAGCCACAAATAAAAGTGGAAAAAAGCAGCATACAAGTTTGACGTAGACTCATATTATTCAACAACCAAGCGACCAAGATAGCGTTGATCGTTATCAGTTGCGATTAGTTGATATATGCCCGGGGCCAATTTTCCAACAGCGATTGTCGGTTCAGCAGTCACGAGGCGTTCTGTTGACACAAGAGGCATGCAGGGCAAAGGTCCGTTGTTTGAAATAACCTCAGAAACCCGAAAGAAATTGCACCGTTGTGATAATGATCCAAACACGAGGAAACAACAACGCCGTAAATTCGTCGTTCGATCCCTATTGCGTTCGAACTATGTGGAGATCCATTTTTGCATTTCTTGGTTTGCTTTTGATAGTGTGTGTAAGCCGCGCCCAAGATCAGGTTGGTGAGGTGAATGACCTATATCCAGCGCACGCGGATCACATCCGCATCCCTGAACATTCCGCACCTTCATTCGATCAACGAACAGCCGAACTCGATGATATTCTGCGAGAGCAGAACGGCGCATTGCGTTTATATGGCCGATTTCTACCAATTGAAGTGAGCACGACCTCACACGGTGCATGGGGCACCTTGGCCAATGGCGATAAGGTTTGGCGAATTCGGATAAGATCCAGCGAAGCACTTGCCACGGAATTGTTCTTCCGAAATGTTCAGCTAGCTGAAGAAGCGCGGTTGGATGTATTCGATGTAGGCGGTGAACAGCATTTTGGAGGATACACACAGAATGATATCGGACAAGACGGTTCGTTCTCTACGCCAATGGTCTACGGCGGAACGTGCATCGTTACCTATAGTGGGCCATCGCTGCGAACGAATGTTGAGGCATTTACTATCTCAGCGTTATCACACGCTTACCGCGATATAGTACAGGAGAAGTCGGGTAGTTGCGAGGTTGATGTGAACTGTTCAGAAGGGGTCGGTTATGAAACGGTACGAGATGCCGTAGTTCGGATCCGGGTCGTGGTTCCGGCAGGTACCGGTAGGTGTTCCGGGACACTGATGAACAACACGGACCTGGACTGTAAACCGTATGTGTTGACCGCTATGCACTGTGGAGATGGATCAACGGAAGACAATTTCAACAACTATCAATTCTTCTTCAATTATCAACGCTCGGATTGTAGTGGTTCGGACGGAGCACTTGATCAGGTAGTGACAGGTTGTTTGAAACGTGCGGGTAGCAACGATATCGATGCAAATGGGAGAGCTCAGGGATCGGATTTCATGTTGCTTGAAATGAATGGACAAGTACCAGCGGAATTCGACGCCTATTTTGCCGGTTGGGATGCTACAGGGAGCACGGTTAACGCCGGAAGGTGCATTCACCACCCGGATGGTGACGTAAAGAAGGTCAGCAGTTTCAGCACTCAGACGTACACTGCGGTATGGGGTACAACGCTGCCTGATACACATTGGCGGGTGGCATGGACAGGTACTGCCAATGGTCATGGTGTTACGGAACCGGGGAGTTCTGGTGCGAGTTTGGTGAATACCTCGAAACGTGTAATAGGAACACTTACAGGCGGGTTCTCATGTTGCACGCTATCCGCATGCGGTACCATGACCGGCCCTAACCAACCGGATTATTTCGGAAAGTTCTCTCAGCACTGGACTGGCAACCTGAACCCGGCCAATGAAAAATTGAATTTTTGGTTAGCACCGAACAGTACAGCGTTGACGCTCGATGGGTCATACGATCCATGTGGGGCGATCGGCATCGAGGAATTGGTTCATGATGTTGATCCACAGGTTTTCCCGAATCCTGCAACAGATCATATTACCGTATCGTGGCCCATGGAGTTGGCCGGGATCGATCGTGTAGTGGTCCTGGACCTTACCGGGCGTATCGTTCATTCCAGCAGCACTGGAAACCGCTCATCATTGGAATTGAATGTGGCTAATTGGGCACCAGGGACTTACGTGATCGCTTTGGAAGAGCGCGGATTACGGGTTTCAGGTAGTAGATTAGCCGTTCGTTAACAATTGGAATAGAACGCGTCTCGCACCGCATGGACTATGCCACGGATCAAATTGATCACGGAGATCGGTGCTGAAAAGCAACTTGTCTTCGATCTCGCAAGAAGTATCGATCTTCATAAGATCTCCACTGTGCATACAGATGAAAATGCTATCGCAGGTCGAACCAGTGGATTGATCAAAGAGGGTGAAACGGTGACCTGGAGGGCACGGCATTTCGGTATTTATCAAACGATGACATCGCAGATAACTGAATTCCAGAATTCTTCACATTTCGTTGATGTGATGGTGAAGGGGATCTTCGCGAGTTTCACACACGTGCATCGGTTCGAATCCAAATCGAACGAACGAACATTGATGATCGATGTCGTGGACTATCGGAGTCCATTGGGGATCCTTGGTCAGATCGCGGACAGGTTGTTCGTTCGCAGTTATCTCAAACGTCTTTTGCTGCGCCGCAACCGGACGATCAAGGAGTACGCAGAGACTGATAAGTGGATGGCCGTATTGCCCTTGAAGAATAAGGGTTATCCGTGGGTGACCAATGAGATGGTACCGCGCCTGGGAGCGACCAGCCCGATCTCCAAGCCCGACCGTAAATAGTACGAGCGTTATTGCGCTCTACCGGGTTTCACTACCTCGATCCATTGTCCTTGGCTTCTTCCGTTCACGGTGTGATCATACATCGCCTCACAGTGGGCGCCAGCTAAATAATACCGTCCTGTGTATGCAGCATTCATCATCAACCGGTACGTTACCGAGCGCCCTTTGTACAGATCGAAGTAGGTCATAACGCGATCATCACGGATGTCCTGATAGGTGAAGTAGTCGCTGGCCGTGCCATTCTCGTTGCCTTCCATCCGCGAATTCCTGATCTCCCAACCGCCGGGGAATACTTGCGTAAGCGCCAACTGGTAATAGGGTCCAAGTATGCCCGGATGTGACACCGTTACCTCAGCAATGAAATCGGTTCCCTGTTCAATGCGTTTCGGATCTATGGGGTCGTGGTTAAGATTCTCATAGGATACGGCCATGTTAAGACCATTCTTACTTGCACGCTCCTCACCAGCCAACGGTGTACCTGTACGCACCACTCGGACGTACAGCAGGTTCTTGCCTGTGTTGTTCAGCGCAACAGAAGCCTTTCCATCGGGTATTGTAAGTTCTGTTCTGCTGATCGCTTTTTCGGAGAATTTATCCTGCGACTTACCACCTAGGGTTATGGAATAACTCAGCCCTTTACCGAGTTGGCTCTTCTCTGTAAGTCGCGCTACTGCCATAAGTCCGAAGCAGGTGCTTTGTGTGCTATACCAACTTTCTGCACTCAGTCGTTTGCTAATGCGTTGCACAACAGCTGCGGCCCTTGCCGTCTCTCCCATACCGAGCAATGCCTCGGCGATCAGTGCTTCATCGCGCAGATCACTGCCGTAGGTCCAGTACATTTCGGTGTACTGTGGCACATTCGTTTCCAGATCCTTCACCAATGCTTTCGCCGCATCAACTTGACCAATTCGGGCGTAGGCCGCTGCAAGCATCCATTTGGTTCGAAGATCCAAGCCGCTCTGATCCCGCAAACGGTTCATGGCCGCGATCTCATTGCTCTTCGCCAATGCTAGAACGTACAGACGGTATGCTTGTGTGAATTGTGTTTGCTGTCGCGTCCAGCCTTGCGAAGTGGAATTGTTCCAATCTCGTGCTGCCTTGCGTTGGAATGCGAGCCAATTGGTTTTCAGGTTTCCGGGAATTGCATAACCTAGACGATCGGCTTCGATCAAGAAATGACCCGCGTAGACCGATGTCCATGTATCGTAATTGTCACCACCCGGCCAATAGTTGAATGACCCATCACTGCGTTGGAATTGTGTCATTTTACGCAGCCCACCCTCAACGTTCGCGCGCATCTGTTGCACGAAGCGATCGGGCAGTTCCATCACGTTGCCGATATACAATTGTGGAAATGCTTTGGAGGTGGTCTGTTCCAAGCAACCATGGGGATAGTCGATCAAATATTGTAAGCGCCGTGTCATGTCCACCGGTGGAATGGTGCTTACTTCCACGTACGCGCTATTTGTACCGGTCACTCCAAGCGCTTGTGGCGTATGCGTCCATGACTGACCGGGTTCCAGTGCCGTTTCGGTAACATCCGTAACAGGTAGGTTAGGTTGGCGAACTTGTAGCTCGATCTTTTCATACGCTGTTTCTCCCGCACCGGCCACCGTAACTTTCATTTTGGCAACACCGATACCTTCCTTCACGCGCACTTTGAAGGTCACCACCTGGTCACCTGTAGTTTTGAAAGTGATGTTCTTTTCTGCCGGTCCTTCGGGGATGAGCATGTCGTTGGGTTCCAGTTTCACCGAAACGTTCTTCACCTTCGCGTCCATGGCGAAAACGGTTACCGGCAGATCGACCAATTCACCTGGAGAAAGCACGCGCGGCATGGTTGCCAATACCATCAATGGCTTGCGGACGGGGACTGTTTTTTCTGTATTACCGTAGGCTTTTTCACCATCGGTGGCCACTACCATAACACGGACCGAGCCAACGTAATTGCTGATGGTGAAACTGTGTTTTGCTTTCTTACCGTGAGCGATCGTAAAGGGCCCAACATAACGCACTACGGGTTTGAAACGGTTTGCACGGGCACCTTCTGCTGGTCCGGCATCGTCGCTGCCACCCATTGCCAGAATACGTTGCAATTGTCTTCCAAAAGCACCGATCACCTGATCGTACAGATCAAAGGTGCGCACACCCAGCGCTTCCCGAGCGTAGAAATGGTTCCATGGGTCCGGGGTCTTGAAGCGCGTAAGGTCCAATAAGCCCTCGTCAACAATGGCGAGCGTATAGGTCATGCCGTCGCCGTTCTTTTCACTCACTTCAATAGTGAAGGGTATATCGGTGCGTACTTCACTGGCCATGGTGATCAATGGCTCCAAATGCGTATTGGCATCTTCCACCAGGATCGGTATCACGCCATACAACCTGATCGGAAGGTCGTTCAACGTTTTTTCGTGTGGTTGGATCAATGTAACGTGTGCATAGACATTCGGCGCCATGTCAGCCGTAACAAGGAACGTGTATTTGGTTTCCTTGTCCTTCAATTCCACCCATTCAGCATCGATCACTCGCGATCCTGTTTCCAAACTGATCAACGCGCGTCCGGTGCCTGCTGACGGGATCGTTAGCGTTGCTTGCTCACCTACGTTGTACTTCTCCTTGTCGGCATTGAAGCTCAGCATCGCGGCCTGTTCAGGGTCTTCTCGGCGCGAACGGCCCTCCCAACCGGGCCAATCCATGTACACTTGCAATGCGCTGGCATGGCCGCTTGCAGGGTCGGTAATGCGTACTGCGAATCGGCCCCATTCAGGCCTATCGATCCGGAATTTCAGTTTTGTTCTGCCTTTGCTATCGGTGGTCAGTATCTCCTCTTTTCGAAGTTCCACGCTTGGTGAGCTGATGTAATTCGCGTTCCCGTCGATATCGCCATCCCACCACCAATTGTAGTTCAACTTGTAGATCTGTGCTTTCAGTTGATGGCCACCCAAGGCCTTTCCGTCCGCATCGATGGAGACAACACCGATGGCATAGGTCGTATCCGTGTGCATGGTACCCCACGCGGAATTGAGCGTCGGCGGTTGTATGCCGACATAGCTGGTGTACGGGTAATAGGGAAAACTTTGGCGGTCCATACTGGCATCACCACCCGCCTCGAATACCCGTGTAACTATGTTGGTATTGATCATTGCCGGAGCACTCTTACCGGTCTCCACGTTCAAGGTAAATGATGTTTCACCCTCTGCGCTCAACGTGCCGTCGAAAGCCACTTGTTCTTCTTCTGGCACCCAGGTCCGCAAGTCATTGAATTCATATTTATCGTAGCCTTTGAATTTTGGAGTTCCACGCGACATGGTCACCGTAACGCGGCTTTTGAGATCACGCGCAGGAGCACCATGCAACCAATGCGACTTCAGTTTGATCACGTTCCCCGAACCGGCGTCGATCCTATCATTCGGTACTTCCAACAACACTTTCAAGCGGTTGGGTTTCACCGTTTCAATGCGGATCGTATTGTGGAATGAAGTCCCGCCCACGGTCACCGTAGCATGCCAGAAACCAGTTGGGGCCTCAGCAGCCGTAGCACACCGGAATACGTACATACCATTGACGCTGGATGTACGAACATGTTTCTGATCCAGCCTTCCACGCGGATCCGTGAGTTCAAGAACCACTGGATGATCCTTCGGTAATTTATGCAGTGCGTCCTGAAGAATGAAACTGAGATAGAGCGAATCGCCCGGTCGCCAAACGCCGCGTTCACCATAGAGCATACCTTTTATCCCACGGTCGATGGAAGCCCCTTCAACACTGAATTCACTAACGCTCAATGACGATCCGTCATCCAATTTCAAATAGCCTCGTTGGGTGCCTTTGCTGGCCACCAATAGGAACGGCTTGTGTTTACTTGGAGGCAGTGTGGCAAGGCCTTCACGGTCAGTGACCACTTGAGCCATGCTCTTGCGTTGCATGTCCAGCACGTCGAGTTTTACGCCGCTCAAGGGTGTTGTAGTGCGAATGTCACTTACGGCGATGAGCATGGAACCATCGTTGCCCACTTTGGCTATCAGGCCGAGGTCCGAGGCGATCAAATTTCGGCTGACCGAGCCGCGGTTCACGAAGTAGGAGGGCGTGCAAGGGTCTTCACGTTCCCTGTAGTCGTAGTCCTCGTAGTAATAGTCGTCGTAGTAATAGTAGTCGTTCACAAGGTCGTATGCGGCTTGTTCCTGTTCCCAACTTTGTTCGCGTTCGGGGCTGTCATCATCAGTGATCACTCCTTCGCAGGGATACACGGAATGCTTTCGGCTGAAGGATAGATCAACGCGATAGATCGCACCTGGTTCAGCCTTGAAGTACTGTTCCAGATCGAGGTAGAATTTGTTCCACCGACCAAGATCGGGTGCATCAGTTGTTTTCAGCGTAACGGTTTTCCGCGCAACCAAACGACCAACGCGTGCCAATTCGCGATCACCATCCAATGCGTTCACCTGTAGGAATTGCGAGACATTGCTCTCGTAGATACGGACCACGCGCACGTCAACGGCACTCAGGTTCACGGCTTCGAACGGCATTACCATTCCTTCACCTGATGGCAGTATCACGCCTTTACCCACCATGCGCACAGCAGGTTTCAGTTCTTCGAAGGTGAGCTCTACCGTTACATCCTTACCCAATTCTTTTCCGTTCACGTTCTTCACCGACTTGCTCACATAGCCTTGTTGCTCGCCACTTAACCGTTCGGTCGGGTAGAGGACCAGCTTATTGCCATCAATGCTAATGCGTAGTTCATCCGTACCAGCTATTCCTACGATCCCTTTGAGGTCTTGCGCAGGGTCCAATGGGTCTGAGAACAGTAGCGTGGCATATTGTTCACCGTCACTGAAGGTCGTGGCACTGATCAACGCGAGCTCACCGATCGCCGGCACATCGAACGGAAGGGCTCCTTTATCATCGCTGCCTATCCGGTCGGCGTTCCAACTGATATCAACTACCGAGGCGGCATCGCTCCTACGCACACTATCAACGGTGAATCGGTGATAGTGGCCATTCGGCTCGTGTTCCCACGTGAGTGGCAGATCCCCATTCCTTCCGTTCTGTATCGCATTGAAACAACCTGCCAGATCCTGGTCCGTGGCATCGTCACTGGTATAGACCGAAACAATAAGCCGCTGCCATTCGAGGTCGGTGGCACTCAACGATTGCATATCCGTAATACGCACGTCAACGCCTTGGCGGAAGGTGGTTACTTGGAATTTGAAGGTGCTCAGGTTCTTCGGCACATGCACGAGATCGCCAAGTTCGAATTCCACTGAATAGGTCTGATCCTGCTGCAAGCGTTCTGCCGGACGGAAACCTACCGTGAGTTCATCGTGCCAATATGCCGTACCGTTGATCGACGGGCTGAAGTCGAACACTTTTTGGATAGTGGCCAATGAAGAATCCTTCCAACGTTGATCTTGGGTGATCCGCACCAGAATAGGGGAGCGTGCCGAAATATGGCCGGTGGTGAAGGCCGGGATGTATGGTGTAAATGCGGCGTCAGGTGAGAATTTAGTATCGCTGGTCCTACAACCAATGAACACGAAGGATAGGATCACACTGAAACTAAAAGCGCGCAGGTTCCAAGAAATAGAATGCATAGCAAATTGATTGATCCGCACTCGCCGCCATTGGTTGTGCGTACCGCCAAGTTAGGAGGCTAAGTGGGAACGCAAAATGTGGCGTTGGTATTGCAGCGAAGATCTGACCGATAGTGCAACGACCAAAGAAGTTCACAATTTACTTCCCGAACAGCTCGTCTGCTTGATCCGCTGGAATAATGTGTCCGTTCATTTCGCCTACGACAAAGGCATCGGGGAAGCCCTTTTTCTGGATCGCAATGGTAGCATCATCAACAGCATGACGGTCTTTGAATGCACCATAGAAGTAACGTACACCACTGGGCGGAGTAGGGATCGCGGTAATATCACCCATACCGATCAATTTCTTCATCGTCTCCAATGGAACATCACCTATGAAGTTACCCACTTGGATCCGATAGCGGAGGACTTCAGGATTGATGATGCTCGGAGCAAGTGAACTCAGATCCTCCGGACCAGTGAGCTGTGCTCCTGCTTCAACGATCGATACACGTTTACCTTCTTTGAACGCCACAAGGAAGGCACCTTCAAAGCCTTTCAAAAGCATCTGGATCTTGTGTGCAGCAGCAATGTTGATATCGGTATACGATCCTGTGTAGTACCGTGTAAGACCATCATCGCCCTTCACCACAATAAGATCATTGATATCCTTGAATATATTATCCGAAAGTTTGTATCTGAATGCGCCTAGCTGAACACGGACCGTAACATTCCGGTTCACATCGCCTGCGCCCATTCCCTTCAATTTTTCCCTGTCCGATGCCGTTTCCTTGGAAACATCGATCAGCTTTCCATTCTCTTCGGCCATGACCAAGCTCTCGATGCCCATGCCTTTCAATTCCAGTTCACGGCGCAATGCCTCGGGGATAGCGTCGTAATTACCGACCACATAAAAGGTAGTGTCTCCGCGTTCGATCGTGCGAACATCAGGAATGCTCAATATCTTCTGGATGAGTTCTTCGCTTATGCCTTCGACCTTTGAACCCACTTTTACAACGTACACTCGTTTCGATGCGGCTTTTGGCGGCATTGGACCGAAAGATTCCCTCCGCGATGCAACGACATTCACCACACCGGAATCCAAGTAGGACAAGTGGCGTTGAAGGAATGCCTCATCAGTATAGGTCACACCTTTCACATCCACAAGAGCGCCTAGAGCGGAATCCGGTTCATCATCCAATTCGTCCGGTACACCATCCCCGTCCCGATCGCTAGGGCAGCCATGAATGTCCACTTGGAAACCAGTAGGTGTGTGTGGGCATATATCGTTCATGTCCAATACACCATCGGCGTCCTCGTCATCGTTCAATACGATAAGGTCCAACTCTTCCTTGGAGAGCGGAGTCATTTTCATTTTCTTCTTTTTCATTCGATCCATGGAAATACCATATCCGATGGAGAACGATGAGAAAAGGAATTTGTCATTCTTAGCATCACCTTTTCGATCTCCAAGGCTCGATGCCGTAATACCATCGACCTTATCATCGAAGGTGAAGTGCATGGTGGTTCCAATACGGAAGTCGAACCCTCCGCCCATGTCCAATCGAGCACCTACGCCGACAGGAACGGCCCACGTGCTTTCGCTGTATTTCCCAAAACCATCCACATTCTGTTCACGAACGTCGCTTTCATAAGAATAATCCCGTTGAATGATCACTGCGTCACCAGCGTTCGCTGCATTTTCTGCAACATCGCGTATGGTTCCATCACTCCAATAGTTGTACGACCTGCCTTGTGCATCATGTAGATCGGTCTTGGTGAGGAATTCCACGGATTCGAAACCAACTGAAATATACGGTTCAACTGCGTGGTCGTCGGGCAGAAGTTGAAGGAAATTATACTTCAATTGAAAACCACCAATGGTAACGCGAGACTCAAAGTTGATGTTCCGGAGCAGACTTCGTTCGTTCATTCCCAAACGCCCATGCATGGCGTAGAGACCTCCTTCAAGCCAAGGTGTCAGTGGTGCGGAAGCACGCAATTCATAACCCAAACGCGTTACCAATGGGTTATAATTCTTGTGGTCGTTGCCGACATCTCCATAAAACGCGAACATACCTATCCCTACTGCAATGTGAGGTTTAAGGCCAAGAATACCGGACCCGCTCGTTCCGGATTCCTCCACTTCTGTGACAGCTTCAGGCAACGAAGTAGTTGTACTGTCGGATTGTGCAACAACTGAAGTTGCGCTGAACAGGCAGACACCTATCCATAGCCCAAGACCCGCCAATTTTTGCGGGCCAATGAGGTTGCGTGGAGAACGGGGCATATGTTCCTGTTCAGTTGGTCATTACGATGCCCACTTCTGGTTGGAAAGCACCAATGCTTCCTGCACCGTTATGCGCTCACCATTGTTATATGCAGTTACGAATGGGCCGGGAAAGTTATTGCCTGCTTGAACATAGCTGTTGCGTTGATCGCGTGCATCTTTATATGCTGTGAAACTACCTGTTACATATTTGATCCATCCCTGATGGCGCTCCATGCTGTATGAACCCGAGAAATTATGCAGAACGCGGAAGTATGACCGGCTCACTTCCTTATGTCCCGCAATGATCTGCACTTTGAAGGTAATTCCTTTTTCAGGTGAAGGGATCGTACTACGTTCGGCAACAATAGGTTCCTGTGTTACTTCCGGACGCATTTCCTTTTCCGTTGCGGGCTCGGGGGTATCCGCAGTTTCCTGAGGTTGCGATGGTGTTATTGGGTCAACCTCAGGTGTTGGTACAGGTACATCGCTGGTCTCAACTGGATCAGGTGTCGGAATGTTCTCGGTTATTTCAGGTCCGTTCGCGATCAAAGCATCCGGACCGACCAAGAATTTTGTAGTTCCGGTCGTGCATTTCTGCGTTTCGTCATCCAACAAGTAACCGAACTCACCATCTATGCTGCGCTCACCCGTAACACCAGGATCATTGCTACGCAATTTGTATACGACGGTTACTTCGTTCTTAGCGGGTAAGTTCAGCCAAACGAATTTCAGGATACGGTCCTGGGTCGTAAAGATGGCATCCGCGCTGTTCTTTTCCACCGCTGAAAAGCCAGCAGGAATGACCTCTTGAAGTTTTCCGAAACCGCGGATGGCTCCTTTGATAATGGTGACCTCAACAAGCATTTCTTCAGCAGTAATGACCGTGACCTTGCGCTTGCTCGACACTTCGCCTTTGCCTTGCATTGGTGCCGTTCCAGCAGCATTGCTTACAACTGCAGCGTTTGGAACCGGAGGTGTTGTTTCAGGGACGGTCTGGTTCTGTGTTTTTGCAGCGGGCGTTGGTTGAGTAGTGCTGGCCGCAGGTTTTGTCACCGGAGGTATAGTAACCGCAGGTACAGGTTTCGATGCGGTTGGTGTTGGTGGGACTGGAACATTGGAAGGTGAAGGATCCACGGAAGGTGATGGCTCTGACTTCGAGGTACCGATCCCGATCATAGTGGAAGTTTCATCACCGACAACACCATGTTCAGCTTCTTCAGCTGCGTCCGTAACTTCTTCTGTGGAATTCGATGCGGGCTCCTCTGTGATCTGCGCTGCGCTGTAGGTGCCAAGATTGACCGTGGTCGTTGGGAGGTCGAATGTTTTGCGTTCGTTGTCCTCAATGTACGAGAAGCGGCCGATTATTGGTAAATTTCCAGAAGCTGATGGCTCCGCGGATAGGGTATAGGTCACCTTGAATGTTGGTGTGGAAGGCAGTGCCATCCATATGAATTTTGCTTTCTGATCCGCGAACGTGAACGATGCACCCTTGGTCTCGATCGCTGTTGCGGTCATTCCAACAGGTAGGTCCAGTTGGAGTTTCGCGAAACCATTCAGGTCACCCTTATTCACCGTTACCGTAACACGCACCTCGGTTCCCGGATCCATGGTTGATGGAATGTTCTGCGTGATACTGATATCACCGATCAGGAATGCATCGAATAATAGAACACCGATCAGATTGATGAAGAGTACGAGTTGATGGGCCATGTTGCGGTTGTATGGAATGCACGGAATGGACTCCTATGCTTGTGCCCAAAAGTATCGGCAGGGCGTTGGGCGATCAACCTAAGGTTCAAAGCAATACGAACAAGTTGGTGTTGATCTTGATGGATCGTTAATGCTGATCCATCTAAGGGATCCCATACGGATCACAGAGTCAGGTGAATATGATCGATCGCGATGCATGCAAAGCTCGAATTGATATTCCAGAACCAGCTCCCATTACAAGGAGGAACTTGTTCAAAGAGCAGACCGAAATAGATCACAGGGCCGATATTCTCGGACATTGCTACCGAATAATGTGGTGAGGAGCTCCGTCCACCGGAAAAGCGATCCGCATTGGACGAACAATTCAGAAATTCGGTTTCAGCATGTACTTGCTATAGAACGCGTTGATCGCTTTTACCGCGTCCTCGGGTTTGTCCACTACCGTGAATAGATCCAGGTCGGCCACGTTGATGTTGCCGTGTTGCTCGCCCATTGTTGCACGCATCCAATCGATAAGTCCTTGCCAGTATTTCTTTCCGACAAGGATGATCGGGAAGCGACCGATCTTTTGTGTTTGGATCAGCGTTAGTGCTTCAAATAGTTCATCCAATGTTCCGAAGCCACCAGGAAGTACAACGAAACCTTGCGAATATTTAGTGAACATCACTTTTCGCACAAAGAAGTAGTCGAAATCGAGACTCTTCTCCTTATCGATAAAAGGATTTGGTTCTTGCTCAAAGGGTAGATCAATGTTCAGACCAACACTTGTACCACCTCCGCGCTGTGCACCTTTATTGGCCGCTTCCATGATACCCGGGCCACCGCCAGTGATCACGCCGTAACCGTTGCCCGTTAATTGGAATGCGATCTCTTCTGCTAGTTTGTATGCGGCATGTTCCGGCTTGGTACGTGCGCTGCCGAATATGCTTACACATGGGCGGATCCGTTGCATGGCCTCAAAGCCCATCACGAATTCGCTCATTACTTTGAAGATCACCCAACTATCATTGGCCTTTATTTCGCTCCAGCCTTTGCGCTTGAATGCTTTCTTAATTCGTCGTTCGCTTTCTTCCAGCGCTTTAGGGGTCTTCTTGGTCATTGGTAGGTGCAGTATGCATGCACTAGGTTGCGCAGGCCAACAAGGATAGAAAAGAAGCGCGTACTGTAGAACGGGATAGTACGGTTCTTTTTCAACGGGTACGTACTGATCCAGGCCACGTCATTCGATTGAGCAAGGCAAATTCACGACCCCAATTACGCAATGGTCGAACGGTGCAAGAAGTGCGATCCACGTTATTCGCAAGGTGACCATTAAGCCAATTCTTTCTCGAGATAAGGTGCGGTATGTCCGCGACCCATCATCACTACTTCCTCCGGCGTACCTCGTGCTACAATTTGTCCACCACCTGCGCCACCTTCAGGACCCATGTCGATCAAGTGGTCCGCAATCTTGATGATGTCCATGTTGTGTTCGATCACGAGGACCGTATTCCCATGATCGACCAAGCGGTCCAGCACACGGATCAGTTGTTTCACATCATCGAAGTGCAAGCCGGTGGTCGGTTCATCGAGGATGTAGAATGTTCTACCGGTATCGCGTTTGCTGAGTTCCGTGGCGAGCTTTATACGCTGTGCTTCACCGCCACTGACAGTGGTACTGCTCTGTCCGAGCGTCACATATCCGAGGCCTACATCCAACAGTGTTCTAAGCTTCATGCCGATCTGTGGAATGTCCTGGAACACTTCCAAGGCTTCTTCAACCGGCATAGCGAGTACATCCGCTATGCTCTTTCCTTTGTACCGTACTTCCAATGTTTCACGGTCATAGCGCTTACCACGGCACGTTTCGCAGGGCACACTGACATCGGGTAGGAAGTTCATTTCGATTAAGCGTACACCGGCGCCTTTGCATGTTTCGCATCGGCCGCCGACGGTATTGAAGCTGAAGCGACCAGCCTTGTATCCTCTGATCTTGGCACTGGGCAAACGCGCATACAATTCACGAATATGATCGAACAGACCTGTATACGTAGCGGGGTTGCTCCGTGGCGTGCGACCGATCGGACTCTGGTCCACTTCGATCACTTTGTCGATGTGTTCCATTCCTTCGATCTTCTTGTATTCCAAAGGATGGTTGGTACTGCGATAAAAGTGTTTACTGAGAATAGGGTAGAGCGTATCACCTATCAGCGTGCTCTTTCCACTTCCGCTGACACCTGTAACGCAGATCAGTTTGCCAAGCGGAAGCTCCACATCAATATCCTTCAGGTTATTGCCATTCGCACCGCGTAGAATGATGCGTTCACCGTTCCCTTTACGTCGTTCCTTTGGCACCTCGATCCGCAATTCATTGCGTAAGTATTGGGCAGTTATACTATCACCCTTGGCCAGTGTGTGTGGATGACCTTCAGCCATGATCCGGCCACCGTGCTCGCCGGCGCCAGGGCCGATGTCGATGAGGTGATCGGAGCTCATCATCATTTCCTTGTCGTGTTCAACCACGATCACACTGTTACCTCCGTCCCTCAGATTACGTAACGATCCGATCAGCCGCTGATCATCGCGTTGGTGCAAGCCGATGCTTGGTTCATCCAGAATGTACAGCACACCTGTGAGCTGGCTGCCTATCTGTGTAGCAAGTCGAATGCGTTGCGCTTCACCTCCGGAAAGGGAGCGGGAGCTTCGGTCCAGCGTGAGGTAATCCAATCCCACATCCAATAAAAAACCACTGCGCGCAGTGATCTCTTTCACCGCTTCGCGCGCTATCAAGGCACTTTTCTCATCCAAGCGTTCGATCAGACCTTCCATGAAACCATGCAGGTCGGCAATGCTCATATTGGCCAGCTCTGAAATATTCTTATCCCCTAGGCGGAAGTACAACGACGTTTTCTTCAAACGCGTGCTTTCGCAGACCGGACAATCCACCATGTGCGTGAAGCTGGCTGCCCATTTCTGTGCACCTTTCGTACCCGTATCGCTTTGTTCCAGGATGAAAGGAATTATGCCCTCGAACTGCACATTCCGATCGCTGAGTCCAATGCTGCTCGTCACTTTCAGCGGTTCGTCCATGCCGTTCAACAAAGCGGTCAGCACGTTATCCTCCATCTCCTCAAGAGGTGTGTTGATGTCATGTCCGAAGGTCTTAATAACGGCTTCGATCTGCTTGAATATCCAACTGTTCTTATAACTACCAAGGGGAGAGATCGCACCGCGCTTCACACTTTTGCTCCTGTCGGGAACGATCTTGTCCAATGCGACCTCGGTTACTTGGCCTAATCCGTTACACCGTGGGCATGCACCATAAGGTGAATTGAAACTGAAGAGATTTGGTTCGGGTTCCTCATAAGCAATGCCGCTGGTAGGGCACATCAGGTGACGGCTTAGATAGCGTGCTTCATTGGTGTGCACATACACCACCATAAGATTTCCCTTCCCGTACTTCAAAGCAGTGTTGCACGTTTCATTCAAGCGTTTTCGGTCGCTATCCTTGACCTTCAAGCAATCGATCACGAGTTCAATGTCGTGCACTTTGTATCTATCAAGGCGCGGACGGCTAGTGAGTTCGATCACCACTCCATCTACACGTGTGCGAAGAAAACCTTGGCGTAGGAATTGTTCGAAGAGTTCGCGGTAATGTCCTTTTCTACCACGTATCACGGGTGCAAGGATCAATACTTCCTTTCCGGAATGCTCCGCACTGATGAGGTCCGTTATCTGCTTATCAGTGTAACGTACCATTGGTTCTCCGGTCTCATAGCTGTATGCAATGGCAACACGTGCAAAGAGTAAACGGAGGAGGTCGTAGATCTCTGTTATGGTCCCCACTGTACTACGCGGGTTGCGACTGATCGTTTTCTGTTCGATCGCGATCACCGGGCTCAGACCTGTTATCAGATCAACATCGGGTCGCTCAATGCCACCGAGGAATTGTCGTGCATAAGCATTGAACGTTTCAATATAGCGACGCTGACCTTCGGCGTGAATGGTATCGAATGCCAACGAACTTTTACCACTTCCACTAAGACCTGTTATCACAACGAGCTTATCGCGTGGAATGCGCACATCGATGTTCTTGAGATTGTGGACGCGTGCACCGAGAACTTCAATGAATTCGTCTTGTGCTTCGGTAAGGTCAGGAGCGCTCGGCTCGATCAACGGGATGTTCTTCAAAACGAGAATTACAACTGGGGAAGCGCGAAGTTACTCCGCTCCGCCTTCATCGAACCCTTTGCCGGGAAGAAGCACTTTGTATGCCTTGCCGTTCTGATTCGCTAAGCGGGAGTCACGCAGCCAAGGATTCAGCAGTTTCAAAGTGCGGTAGTCCGTTTCGTTGTCGATGGCGAATTGAGCTAGGTCATCCACTGCTCCATTGATCTCCAGTACACGTGTCCTGTAAGGCTGGTAAAGGTCTTTTGCGCGTAAATGGAAGCCGTAACGCTCAGGATCCTGCAACACTTCTTTCATCGCTAGCATCCGGAACACGTACCGCGAGGTCTCGTCATTCAACTGCAGATTGAAATAACTGTCTTGTTTTTGACGGCCCAATTGTTTGTCGACACCACCTACTCCTAGGTTGTACGATGCAGCCGCCAACGCCCAGTTCCCATAGCGTTTGTATGAGGCTTTCAGATATTTACAAGCGGCAATGGTGCTTTTCTCCATGTCGTAACGTTCATCCACCTCGCCACTGATCTCCAGACCGTACAATGTACCGGTCTCTTTCATGAACTGCCAATAACCAGTTGCTCCTGCAGGTGATACTACGTTGGCCAATCCGCTTTCGATCACGGAGAGGTACTTCATGTCCTCAGGAACACCTTCGCGCTTCAGGATCTCTTCGATCAACGGGAACCACCGGTTCGCTCGTTTATGGGCGATCAATGTGCTGCTCTGCCAATACGTATTGATCAATAGTTCTCTATCCAATCGTTCACGTACATCAAGCCGTTCCATTGGAACTTTTTCGCCACAGAATTCGAGTTGATCGGGAATGGTCAGGGAGAACACCTTGTAGTTATCATTGAATAGCCGTTGGTGCTCCAGGTCGCTATCTGACACAGTGGTGGAAAAAGTAAGCCAGTGTATGCAAAGACCTCCGCCCAACAATACCAAGGTGATCAGGGTCACGCGAGCAAGATGAGTTAATGTTCCAGTAGCTGATCGCATGGGTATTATGCTGGCCGGGTTCTTTTCGTAAGAATGAAGAAGGGGACGAAAACGGCCAGTGCGTAAAGAACGAATAGTCCGGTATACAAATTTTCCCAGACCGGAATAAATTTGAACATGACCAGGATAAGAAACCCGTTCAGCATGGAGATGCCAATGAACGTAAAGGCCACTTTGGCATCGCTCAACCCAGCATAGCTCAAGTGATGTGTCGTGTGATCACGTCCGCCAACGAATGGGGAAGTACCCTTCGCCAATCTGTTGAATGAAACAATAGTGGTATCCACAATGGGTAAGAGGAAAGCGATCAAGGGTGCTATCAGTTGACGAGCCGGTTCCCATTCACCTTCTGAAGAAACTGCGTTCCAGAAAAATCGGATCCCGACAAATGCGAGAAAAACACCGAGCAATTGACTTCCGGTGTCTCCCATGAACATCCTTGATGGGTTCCAATTGAAGTAGAGAAATCCGCAGAGTGATGCCATCAGACCGATCATCAGGACCATATAGACGGGTTCCAATGGTCCAATTACGAGTTGCACGATCAGTCCAGCGACCAGTATGCCGATGCTGACCACAGTGGTTATTCCATCCATATTGTCCAGCATGTTGATGGAGTTCATCATGCCAACCACCCAGATCAATGTCAGTGCGATATTGAACCATCGTGTTTCGAATACGTCGATGCATGTACCTGAAGCGATCAGGATCACACCACAGCAAAGTTGTGCGACCAATTTCAGAAGCGGGTTCGTGTTGTACGCATCATCCGCGAGGCCCATAATGAAACCCAAAGAAGTAGCGGCAAGAAGACCGAGCAGATCGGGCCTCAATGCAGTGAGGGTCATTTCGGGGAAAAGAACACCGTGCAATGTAAAGCTCACAAGGAACAAGATGAAGAAGCCGATACCCCCGAAGGCCGGTTTCGCACTTGCGCTCCATCGTTCCATGGCTTGGTTCTGCTCGCGGATCCCCAGATTGCGTGCGAAGCGCATAAAGACCGAGTTGATCATAAGGCTGAATACCAAAGCCGCGAAGAAGAGGCCGGTGTAGATCAGGAATTGTTGTGTGGGGCTGTACATCATTGCACTGCGTTGTTACCCCCAGTTGCCTTTGAACGGCGTTCCAACTGCATCCTTTTCGCTGATGATAGGATCTGTTACGTCCCAATCTATTGCAAGGTCAGTATCATTCCATTGGATGGTTCTTTCCGCGGCTTTATTGTACTGAGCCGAACACTTATATGCGAATACGGTATTATTCTCCAATGCAACGAAGCCATGTGCGAATCCAGGAGGTATCCAGAACATCCGTTTGCTCATACTATCCAATCGGATATTCACATGTTGCCCATAAGTTGTGCTGTTCTTCCTGATATCCACCGCTACATCGAGCACAGCGCCTTGCACCACCCGCACCAGTTTACCTTGCGCATGGGGCTCTGCTTGGAAGTGCAATCCTCGAAGTACGTTTTTTTTCGAAAGGCTTTCGTTGTCCTGCACGAAATCCACTTCCAGACCTGTAGCCTCCTTGAATGCCACGATATTGAACGTTTCAAGGAAATGACCACGCGGATCGCTGAAGATCCTGGGCGTTAAGAGCAGAAGCCCATCCAGTGCAGTTCTTTGTACATCCCACATTATCGTCCGAGGAGCCAGTTCAAGAAACCTTTTTGTTGGGAGGTGCTTTTCTCTTCGTAGTAACCGCCGCCATACCCTTGGCCAGTTCCATAGCCGTACCCGTAGCCGTACCCATAGCCGTAGTTGTAACCGTATTTGTTACGATCAATATCCACACCGTTCAATATGGTGCTCAATCGCTTGATGTTGTTCTCATTGATCAATCGGTCCACGTTCTGAACGAATTGTTTCTTGCTGTAATCCGAACGGAAAATGTAGATCGGGTACTCCGCTCGTTGGATCATTGGTATGCCATCAGTGACCAGCCCTACAGGCGGATTGTCTATCAGTATAACGTCATAGGTTTCTTTCAACGTCTCTAACAACTCGTCCATTCGTGGGCTGATAATAAGTTCCGAAGGATTCGGTGGGATCGGTCCAGCGGTTATGAAGTCAAGACCCTCCAAAGAACTGTGCTGGATGCAGTTCTCCAGATCATCCTTTCCGATAAGCAAGGTGCTCATACCTTTGATATTCTCGACACCAAATCCGAGGTGGATCTTGGGTTTTCGCATATCGAGATCGAGAATGATCACACGCTTTCCACCAAATGAAATTATACCAGCAAGGTTTATGGCCACGAATGTTTTTCCCTCACCGGAGATCGTACTTGTAATGGCTATTATCTTAGGCCCCGGTGTGTTGTCAACGAATTGAAGATTTGTACGAACACTTCGGAATGACTCCGCAATAAGTGATTTGGGATTCTTATCAATGAGCAATTGGCTAATGGGTATTTCCTTTTTGTACTTCGGGATCATACCAAGTATTCCTATGCTGGCGTTGGAGAGTTTGGCAATATCGTGAAGGGTCGTAATGTTATCATGGAGGATATAGCGGACGAGCACAATGAGAAAGCTCAGGATCAGTCCGGTGGCCAGGTATGAGGTAAAGATCACGTTACGTTTAGGGCTTACCGGATCATTGGCAAGGTTAGCGTTCTCAAGGATCCTGTTCTCCGCAACGAAGCCGGCCTTACTTATTCGATACTCGACTTCTTTCTCCAGCAATTGAGTGTAATACTTCTCGTTGATGTTGAAGATCCTTTCCACGCTCGCATATTCCAATTCTTTTTCGGGAAGCGAGAGGAATTCACTCTCGAAATGGCGAAGGTGTTGATCCAGCTCTTGCATACGGTCCACTGCCCGCGATCGGATCGTAGTGATCGTCTCAATGACTACACGTTTTTGAACCTCGATCTGGTGTTCAAGGCTCATGACGCTCAAGTTCTGATCGGTGGCTTCCAGATACATGGCCGTTCGTCCATTCAATAACTTTTGCATGTCGTCGATCAGCCCTTTCAGCGAGCCTTCGTACTGTGTACCGATCAATAGCGGAACAAGGTCGTACGCATTGATCTCCGGCATAGGTTTATCAGTTGCGATCTTGATCTGTTCCAAAAGCGCAATGTCCATGGAAAGGTTGGCCATTTCATCCTCGTATGCCCGTCTGCGTTCCAGGTATATGGGCGTTAATTGCTCAACGTTCGCCACATTGTTCTTCATTTTGAAATCCTGAAGTCTGGATTCGGATTGGCTTAGTTCATTGAATACTGTATCCTTTTGGCTACTGATGAATTGGATAATGTTCTCAGCACTTTCACTCTGGCGCTCAACATCATATATGATGAAGGCCTCTACCATGGCTTGTACCAGGTCCCTTGCTAGGATCCGGTTCTCGTCCCTGCAAGAGACAACGACCGTTTTTGCATTTGCATCCGCGATCTGCACTTGAACGGAGGCAACAAATCTGGAGATCAATGATCCTGTGGAATTGATCCGCATGAAAAGCGCTGATCGGATATCACCATCATCTGCATAATCAGGGTCAGATAGTCTAATGATGCAACTGAAATGTGGCGTTCGGACGATCTGTTGCCTTGCAACATCGAAATTGAAGGTTTCCTCACCGATCGAGTAGCTCAGAAGGATCCGATCCGTATTGGCAAAATTCAGGAAGATCGGTATATCACGGATCTTTTCGTTCAGCACGGTCAGCTGCTCAACCTTAAAGAACGAACGGGTGTAGAACTCCTCAGTAAGGATCTGGCCGCGATTGAAGTAGCTGACTTCCATCGGCATTTTCTTGATCACCCTGGCCATGAAGAAAGCTGAACGCATCAGTTCCACGTCGGCCAACAGATTATTGTCCTCTCCGAAGGTGGACATTTCAAGAACTTGCTTTGCGGTATTGCTCGCCCGAAGCTGAACAATAGCCTTGGATTCATAGATCGGAGCAGTATATCGTAGGTAGACGAGTGCTGCGGCCAACGCTGTTAGCACACATAAAAAGATCCAAAGCAGACTGCGGCGAACAATGAAAAGGAACAACCCCAGCTCGAACTCATTGCTGAAATTCGTGATGCGCTCCTTGTAGCTCTCAATGTTGAGATTACGTTGGCTGGAATCGTCGGCTAACATGCGCTCAGCCTTATTTGAATCCTCTAACGATGCCGATCACAAGAACTATGCTTGTAAGAAGCGTGATTATGGGAGTAAGGTCAGATAGTGCTTCTCGTGCTAATTCAGGGGTCGGTTGCACATAAACAACGTCATCCCCCTGCATTACGATATCAGCATATTTGAGACCCTCGATAGTGGACATGTCGAAGGAATAGACATCACGGCCACCTCCATCTTTCTGCAATCGGAAGAGTTTTACTTTACGTGCATCTCCTCGTTTGTTTAATCCACCGGCCTGGCCAAGGACCTCGAGCAATGTGGTGTTATTATTATCCAAGCTTACTATCCGGGCATCTCCACCACCGCCTGGGAATACCACGACACGTCTGTTCACCACAATTAACTGCACGAAGGGCTTTTTGTAATAGACCTTGAAAAGGTCCTCGAGCATGGATTCCGCCTCACGAGGTGATAGACCATTGACCTTTGTAATGCCTATAAGTGGAAATTTAGCATTCCCATTCTCATCAACATTGTAGTTGAATTGGATCTTGGATAGGATCTGCGCATCCCGCGACGCACCCTCAGAGACCAGGTCGATTATCTTGAATCCGTCGTTGGCGAACAAGCGGAACTGAAGAATATCATTGGGTTGGATCTTTAGAGGTGCTTTGGCAGAATCAGCGAATGCGTCATACACCTGATCGGTGGATGTCTTGAACATGATATCGCGGTTGATCGTGCAACCAGAAAGCAACGCTAATAGCGCGAGCGCAGTTAGCCAGTGGGTTCGTATGGACCGGGTCATAGGTGGGCAAAAGTAACCAACCCTAGTGGCTGGATCAAATAGGGATGAATGAAGAATGAACAAGAGGCAACGGAAAGGTGATCCCAACGTTAATACTTAGTTGTTCAGTAGCGTGTCGTACATGCGTGCCGTATCCGCTACAAGGCGCGTGTAATGGTACTTTTCACGAACATGATCCCACCCTTCGGCTGCCATGCGTTTGCGCAGTCCTTCATCTTCAACAAGCTGTAATAGACTGTCTGTAAGGCCATTTGCATCACCGCTGTCATGCAGGAATCCGGTTTTTCCTTGTACCACAACGTTCTCGATCCCGCCAACATTGGTGCTGATCACGGGGAGATTTGCCGCTTGTGCCTCAATAAGGCTCACCGGGGTCCCTTCATTCAAGGAAGTAAGCATCATGATGTCAAGACCGGCCGTAACGATATCCACTTCCTTGATCCAAGACGTGAATGTTATGGAAGCCCTGTCCACTGCGGGTTTTCCGTTAACTCCGTGGCCGAAACCATGTCCATTGAAATACGGTCCGTTAACCTGGGAAAGACCCATTTCCTGGACTGACTGCTGAAGGCGTTCACGCTCCTCTCCGTCCCCAACAACAAATGCGCGCACTTTCTTACCGGTGCGTCTTTCCATACGCGCTATCACATCAATGAAGAGGTCATGGTTCTTGATAGGAACCAAGCGTCCAACGATCCCGATAGCGATCTCGTCTGCGGCAATGCCATAAACATGGCGGAACAAGGCGCGCTTCTTTTCGCGGTCATCCTGAAATCGGCTAAGGTCGAACCCGAGCGGTATCACATTCACTTTTTCAGCTTTACATATCCTGTGCTCATCAACGAGTTCAGTCTTTTGAAGCTCACTGATAGCAACTATGCTAGAGGACCTATTCGCCAGAAAGCGCTCGATGTTCTTATACATAGCAGTTCTTACCGGACCGAAGTAGCTATGGAAAACGTGGCCATGGAAGGTGTGAACAATGGCCTTCACGCCCATGTCGGCTGCCGCCATGCGTCCCACTGCGCCTGCTTTTGCGGCATGGGTATGTACAATATCCGGTTTGAATTCTTTGATCAACTCTTTGATCCGTCGGTATGCACCACGATCGCGCCATGGTGCTACTTCCCGCTGCAATTCCGGTAAGATCACGGGTTTTACACCGATCGCATCCAGGATGTGATGGCTCCCTTCTTCCGTATCCTCTTGACTACCGCCAACAAGTAATGTTTCGTATTCCGCTGGCATATAGCGGGATAGATAGGCGGCATTGTAGGTTGGCCCACCGAGATTGAATCGGTTGATTATTCGAAGAACCTTAGGCATTGTTGAGCATCTGGTGATAAAAGTAGGTCAATGGGCTATTGGATCGGATCCGCATCTCAAGCAGTAAGACGCAAAAGATGATATTGGTTGCCTACTTAGGTGATCATACTGGACTTTAATAGCAGGTCGGAGCTTAGCCATCGTTTCCATGCTGAATTTCCTGGCACACTATCGATCCACTTTGCAATAACAATTGCTGGCTTCGGTAGCACACGAGAAAAGGGGAACACGGTTTGGTTAAGCAAGTGAAGTTCAGGTGAATTGAAATAACGACCAACGGCTCCTTTAGCGATCGCCGCAGAGCGAGGATAGATAGGTACACCGCTTGTCATTACCTTATTCTTTTTACCGGTCAAGGCCAAAAAGGGCTTCGCCAAATTGCGCATCCAAAGATCCAAGGCATGGGAATTAGTGAATGACACAATGACCTGTCCGTTCGGTTTAAGACTTTTCGCAATAAATGCTAGGTTCTTCTCCAATTCTTCATCATCCATATAGGTCGTAACGCCTAGCATGGTGATCAGGTCGAACTTTTTGGTGCTGAAGTGATTGTCATAACCGTGCCCAACGAATTTGTGATCGTTCGGCACCCTGCTTTGGGCGAGCATGCCTCCAGAAATATCGGTCGCAAAAAAGCGGGTGGTAGGCCAACGGCTGATCACCTCATCATAGAGATCACCTGTGCCTGAACCGATGTCCAGAACATCCTTATCCGAAAGGTCCAGCCCCTGGAGGGTTTTCTGCAACCTTTGGTTAAAAAAGTAATGGTGGAAAGCGCTTTTTTTGCCGTACTTCTCCTTGTATCGATCAGAAACACTGTCGAAGAACTTCGAGGCAAGAGTGCTGTCCTTGGTCAAAATGAGTTGTAACGATCGTGTTAGAAAAGCAACGGTGATCGCGCTGATAATAAAAAGCAGCGCGCATTAGTAGGTTGGCCTTCCATAATAACGTGAAAGGACCTGATCTACAGGTGTATCACTTCGCCATAAGCAGCCGCTGCAGCTTCCATGATCGCCTCGCTCATAGTAGGGTGAGGATGAACGGTCTTAATGATCTCGTGTCCAGTGGTCTCGAGTTTCCGGATGCTAACGCACTCCGCGATCATTTCGGTAACATTCATGCCGATCATGTGTGCGCCTAGAAGCTCACCGTACTTGGCATCAAAGATCAATTTAACGAAACCGTCCTTTGCGCCGGCAGCACTTGCTTTACCGCTGGCCATGAAGGGGAACTTGCCTATTTTGATATCAAGTCCTTTTTCTTTCGCCTGTTTCTCGGTCATTCCCACGCTGGCAACTTCAGGACTACAATAAGTACATCCGGGAATATTGTTGTAGTCCAGCTTTTGCGGGTTCTTTCCTGCGATCTGCTCTACGCAGATGATTCCTTCAGCACTAGCTACGTGGGCCAGTGCTTGGCCTGGGGTAACATCTCCAATGGCATAGTAACCGGGCATGTTCGTGGCATAGAAGTCATCCACTTTGATCTTCCCTTTATCGGTAACAATTCCGATCTCCTGAAGGCCGAAACCCTCAATATTGGGTGTGATCCCTACTGCGCTCAGCACGATATCGCATTCAATGGTCTGCTCACCTTTTGGGGTCTTCACGGTCACCTTGCATCCTTTACCGCTGGTATCCACTTTGGTCACTTCGGAAGAGGTCATTACCTCGATCCCTTGTTTCTTGAAGCTTTTTTCCAGTTGCTTGCTCACATCTTCATCTTCCACGGGAACCACGTTCGGAAGAAACTCTATTAGGGTAACTTTAGTACCTAGCGCGTTATAGAAATAAGCAAACTCGCTACCTATTGCACCGCTGCCAACAACAACCATGCTCTTGGGTTGCTCAGGCAGAACCATGGCATCACGGTAACCAATGATCTTCTTCCCATCCTGTTTCAACGCAGGCAGTTCGCGGCTACGCGCACCGGTCGCGATGATGACATTCTTACCCTCAACGGTCTGGGTTTTGCCATCCGCACCTTTCACATCGATCTTCTTCCCGGGTTTCAGTGTACCCGTACCCATGATCACATCGATCTTGTTCTTTTTCATCAAGAATTGCACGCCACTGCTCATGCCTTTTGCTACATCGCGGCTGCGGGCAACGATCGCTGGAAAGTCCGCTTTCGGTGAGCCTACGGTAATGCCATAATCCTTTGCATGGTTAATGTATTCGAACACATTCGCACTTTTCAGTAGTGCTTTAGTAGGAATACAGCCCCAGTTCAGGCAGATACCGCCAAGTGCTTCTTTCTCAACAATAGCGGTCTTGAGTCCAAGTTGGCTGGCACGGATAGCAGCAACATAGCCACCAGGGCCACTGCCGAGAACGATCAGGTCATAGGTCATAGGAAGAATGGAATATGCGGTTGTCTTGTTCTAATTAGACTTCGGGAAATGCCCCGGATCATCCTTCGAAGTAGATGACCGGGAAATGAGGTCAACTCTCCGAAAGTGGGTGCGAAGTTAGCGATCGCGGATAACCACGCAGCTCGTTCGTGAAAGCCATTGATCTTATAACGTCCTATCTATTGTTAGCAGCTATTTTCGCCGCCATGGAGGAAGGTAAACTTGGTCATGGGAACAAAAAGGCACCCCTATTGAAGCAACTCCTTACGGTCAGCTTCATGAACATTGGCGCATTTGTGGTTTTCTATAGCATCGGGATGATCGGAATGCTAGGTATCAAGCAACTCACATTCGATGAATTCGTGGGAACAATTGAACCCCAGATCGAATTGATGGGAGGCTATGATGCGCTTCCCGGTATTGAACAATTAACCCACTTGATCTATGACCACGGGGCAATGCTGATGGCGCTCTTACTGCTACGCACCGTGGTTCGCGGCATTGGTGCTTATCTCATTTATAAAGGACGAAAGAACGGTTTCATGGTTTACGCCATTGCTCAATTGGTGGGCATATTTCTCCCGCATATCGTATTACCGTGGGTGTATCTTGGCTTTTTCGGACCGCTGTCCTCCGTATCCATGACGGCATTGTATGGCTCCATTCTGCGCCCCAAAAAGGTAGACTGAATCAGGTCAGTCCGGTTATCCGGATATTGCAATACCGCTTATTTCCACGTTCACATTTCGCGGTAGACCTTTCACGGCAACTGCTTCCCGTGCAGGAGGTACATCATCGAAATAACGTGCATACACGTCGTTCACAGCGGCATAATGGTCCATGTTGCTCAAGAAGATGGTCACCTTCACCAAATGTTCGAAACCGAGTCCGGCTTCTTTCAAAAGGGCGCGAACATTTTCCATTACCTGCTCAGTTTCTTCCGCGATGCTGTTCATACGCAAGTCCCCTGTTCCAGGGTCCAACGCGATCTGTCCGCTCAGGAATACGAAACCACCTGCGGCAATTGCAGGTGTATAGGGTGCAATGGGTTTTGCAGCGTTCGGGGGTAGTATTGGGGTTTTCATTTAACAAAGATGGTGATGGGCCGGTTCTTTCCACTTAGAAGATGACCAATAGCTTTGCCACCCATGAAAGACAAGCGCCCGCTGATCCTGGTCACCAATGATGATGGCATATTCGCATCCGGCATTCGCACGCTGGTGGAAGAGATAATGCCCTATGGCCGTGTGATCGTAGTTGCACCGGATAAACCGCAGAGTGCAATGGGACATGCCATTACGATCCATAATTTTCTGCGGTTGTCAAAAGTCGAACTGATGGATGGTGTGGAAGCATGGAGTTGTACCGGTACACCGGTTGATTGCGTGAAACTGGCGATCTACAAATTGCTTGGCGGTAGCAAACCGGATCTGCTGGTCAGTGGGATCAACCATGGGGCGAACATCAGTATCAACGTATTGTACAGCGGTACCATGAGCGCTGCTGTTGAGGGTGCAATGGAAGGGATCCCGAGCATTGGTTTCAGTTTGATGGACCATGCGGTAGATGCCGATTTCAGCCAAGTACGTCCTATCATCCGCAGTGTTACTGAGAACACGTTGAAGCACGGCATGTCACAGGGTATCTGTCTCAATGTGAACATTCCGCGGAATACCGGTGTGGCTCTCAAAGGTCTACGTGTATGCCGTCAGGCCAGGGCCAATTGGGAAGATGAATTCGAGACCCGCTTGGATCCCGGGAACAAGGAATACTATTGGATGCGCGGTGAGTTCCGAAGTGAAGATCACGGTGAGGATACCGACGTTTGGGCAGTTCGGAACGGTTTTGCAAGTATGGTTCCAGTTCAATTCGATATGACCGCGCACCATACAATTGCCGACCTTAATACGTGGGACCATGCCATCGGATAGTTTGCGTCTAGGGTTGATCACCGGACTTCTGGTTCCACTACTGGGGTTTGTCATCTATGCCACGATGTATGTTACGGGCATCCGTCCACATCTTACGTTCTCCTATTTCGTGAATGATCTTTTCTTGGGCACACGCACGTATCAGTCGCCCGTTCTATCGCTATCGCTGATCGCAAATTTGCCGCTGTTCTTCTGGTATGATCGTAAGGAGATGCCAAAGGCGATGCGAGGAGTGATCCTCGCGAGCTTTGTTTATGCAGTTGTTGTCGTTGCGTTATGGTTGGTAGCTTTATGAGCAAGCGCATATACATCATTGCAGGTGAAGCCAGCGGAGATCTACATGGAGGCAACTTGGTCAAAGCATTGTTCAATGAAGCAGCCGGGTCGAAGTCGGAGCTGAAAATTCGCGGATGGGGTGGTGATCGGATGGCTGCTGCTGGTGCCGATGTGGTAAAGCACTACAGCGAGCTGGCCTTCATGGGCTTTACACAGGTGATCATGAATTTGCGCAGTATCCTGCGCAACATCGATGCATGCAAAGCGGACATTGCAGCTTTCACACCCGACGCTATCATCCTGATCGATTACCCCGGATTCAATTTACGAATAGCGCAGTGGGCGCATGAAAAAGGCATACCGGTGCATTACTACATCAGCCCTCAGGTCTGGGCGTGGAAGAAAGGCAGAGTGCATACCATCAAGAAAGTCGTGGATCGCATGTATGTGATCCTTCCGTTCGAGAAGGAGTGGTACGCGCAATATGGCATGGATGTGGATTTTGTTGGCCATCCGTTGTTGGATGCCATCGAGCAGGAGGGCAGTTCCGAGGTGTTGCCTTTGCCGGGTGCTGATGGCCGTCCTGTGATCGCGCTTTTACCGGGCAGCAGAAGGCAAGAGATCGTGCGCATGTTACCACTCATGATCAATGCCGTTCGACATTTTCCGCAGTTCCGTGCGGTCGTGGCAGCGGCTCCCTCGGTTCCGGACGCGGATTATGTTGATCTGATCGGCGACGCACCCATCACCCTGGTCAAGGACAGGACCTATGACATTCTGCGTACAGCGCACTCCGCGCTCGTTACAAGTGGCACGGCAACATTGGAAACCGCTTTATTCGGAGTGCCAGAGGTGGTCTGCTACAGCGGTAGCGCTATAAATGTGTGGCTGGCAAAGCGATTGGTGAACATAGAGTACATCAGCTTGGTGAACCTCATTATGGAGCGGGAAGTGGTAAGGGAACTGATCCAATCCGACCTGAACGAAAAAGGTCTGAGTACCGAATTGGAAAGAATTTCTTCCGCAGGTGACTACCGGAACACCATGATCGAGGGGCTTTCTGCCTTGCGCGAAAAACTAGGAGGCCCTGGAGCATCTAAAAAGGTTGCCAAAGCCGTGTGGATAACTCTGGACCCTGCGTCCTGAAGTACACAAGGCCACCCGATACATTTGGGCGCTCGTCGGGATCTGTACGTCGACGGAGTACCCATGATCAAACGAATTTCAAGCCTGTTCCTTACACTTGCTTCCTTATTTGTGCAGGCTCAAGACCGTACGATCAGCGTGGGCTTATTGCAGGACCGGACGGTTCGGCACATCATGGTCATGAGCACAAAAGGCAACTGTTCGGTGCTTGTGGATGGTAAACGTATCGGTGAGGTCAAAGCGAACGATGGCTTACTGGTGGATCTCGTTGATGGGAAGATCAAAGGTAAGTCACTGTCGCTAGCGTTTACTGCAACCACTTCTGTGGAACTTGTGCCGCAGCTGGAAAGTGGCGGATTCAGGCTACGCTCCATGGATCACAAATTGGCGGAACGGACCTATCCCGGCGCACTTACGATCACGAACAACGGTGGGTCTTTCAAGCTGGTGGATGCAGCAGATATTGAAGCTTACACAGAAGGAGTGGTGAAGGCCGAAGCCGGAAATAAGCACCACGTGGAGTATTACAAATTGCAGAGCGTAAGCTGCCGAACTTATGCGCTAAGCAATACACGCAAACATGCATTGGACGGATTTCAATTATGCGATGGCGTTCATTGCCAAGTATTCTATGGCATAAATACGAACGATAGCATTCATCAAGCTGTGGAAGCTACCAAAGGACTTGTGCTCGTTGATCCGAACATCAAACTGATCCATGCTACTTTCCACAGTAATTGCGGCGGCGAAACCGTGAATGCCGAAGATCTGTGGTCCAAGCGGGAACCCTATTTGCGAGCGACCAAGGATACCTTCTGTTTGGCATCACCTCATGCTACTTGGAAGAAGACACTTACACGCAAGGAATGGCTGCATTACCTGAACACTAAGTACAAGATCCGGACGAATGATAAGGACCAGTTACATGCTGTTCTGAACTACGCACCGGAATGCCGTGATCTTTATTTGGCGAATACGTGGCCGTTGGTTCCTTTGAAGAATGTTCGCGAAGATCTGAAACTACGATCCACCTTTTTCTCCGTGCATGCTCAAGGTGATAACGTGGTATTGGAAGGACGAGGTTTCGGGCATGGCGTAGGCTTATGCCAAGAAGGGTCCATGCGCATGGCACGTTCAGGGCTCGGTTACATGGATATTCTGCACCACTACTACAAAGATGTCCATTTGGTGGACGTTAGTTCCGTGGAATTCTTCCGCGCAGAAGAGCAGGTGGGAAATAGCTTTGGAACGAATCCTTGACACTCCGTTGAGTTGCGATCAGGAGCCGTCCTGACCGATGGTATTTTCGGTAAACACTGTAACGCATGGCACAAGCGCGAATTACCGTAGACGATACACGGGACAGGATCCGCAACGGACACCCATGGATATTCGGTACCCAGATCCAGAAGGAAGAAGGGGAGTACGCCCCGGGTGATATCGTGCAGGTCTTCGATAAGCGTCGCAGGCCTTTGGGGCAAGGTTATATCAATCCTGCATCCATGATCCGCATCCGGTTGTTGACACCGCATTTGGAAGATCGGATCAACAAAGCATTCATTACTGAGCGGATCGTTGCTGCTTGGCAATATCGCCTACGCATGGGGCATGGTTCCAGTTGTAGAGTTGTATTCGGTGAAGCCGATGGGTTGCCCGGCCTTGTCGTGGATAAATTCCAGGACGTCGGTACGAAGAAGTTAGTGCTATCGGTGCAATTCCTAACGCTCGGAATGGAGCGTTGGAAGGATGTTGTATTGGAAGCGTTGAACGCTACGATAAAACCGGATGGTGTGTATTTGCGCAACGATGTACCTATCCGCGAAAAAGAAGGACTTGAACAATACAAAGGCTTTGCTGACAAACCCTTCGATACTGATCTGATCATCGACGAGAACGGCTTGCGGATCTCCGTTGACGTGGCGGGTGGGCAGAAGACAGGCCATTTTCTTGATCAAGTAGCGAACCATGCAGCCATGCAACAGATCAGTTCCGGCAATAGGGTATTGGATTGCTTCACGCACACTGGCGGCTTTGGCCTGCACGCCGCGCACTATGGTGCCAAAGAAGTTTACGGGATCGACATCAGTGAAGATGCCATTACCCAAGCAAAGCGGAATACAGCGCTCAATAAGTTGAAGAACATCAGCTTCGGTAAGGCAAATGTGTTCGACTACCTCACGGACGCCAGTTCCAAGGGAGAGCAATGGGACGTCATTGTGTTGGACCCACCCGCTTTCGCGAAGAGTAAAAGTGCCATTGATAATGCATACCGTGGATACAAGGAGATCAACCTACGTGCATTGAAATGCATAACGAAAGGTGGTTTTCTGGTAACCTGTTCCTGTAGCCAGCACATGGGTCCTGAATTGTTCCGCAAGATGATCGCTGAAGCCGGTGTGGATGCTGGCCGCCGCTTGCGCGAAGTGTACTACGGTACCCAACCAACGGACCATCCCATCCTTTGGGGTGTTCCAGAATCGCACTACTTGAAGTGCTTCGTATTGGAAGTGCAGTAGGGCACCCTAAAATTGGTCGTAGGATTTTTCTGTATTTTCATCATTCCAAAAGAAGTAATGTGAATTGACATTGTCTATTTGCATTGTGTGAATTACTTCTTTTACTGAAAGGTCGATCGCATGCAGGATACATTATCCAGAACTGTGCATTGGAACTTCGTAGCGAGGGTTGAAATGGCAACGGTAGCAAGGGTTTCAGTGAGAAGGCATAGCAGAAGCTATGCTGACGAACTGAAATCGAGCGAAGCGCTTGATACCACAGCCATTTCAGGCCGTAGTAGATTTTCTAATGCATAGTTCAGGATTATTCTGGAGTGCCTTGGTGCGTGCCCCCATGGTGCGCCTTGCAACACCTTTCATCATGGGCATTTCGGTAGCGTATGTAACCCATCCAGGATTGATACCTGTTCTCGTATTGTGTATTGTAACGTCCCTGGCTCTTGTATTCGCCCTGCGTTCCAAGGCGCGTTACGAGCAACGATGGCGAAGAGGAGTCCTATTCGCGTGTTGGACATTCGTGTTCGGTGTGTTCTGGTACACGCTGCGCGATCCGAACTCGGACCCCGAGAACATATCCAGCATTGCGGATCTTACGGGACAATGGACCGTGAACATCACTGAAGTAACTGGTATAAGCAAAGCATTGCTCCGTGCCGAAGGGGAGATCCAAGCACATACTACTGAGGAAGAGTGGAAGGAATGCTCAGGTAAGTTGATGATATCCTTGTTACGCGGAGAGGATGGAGCAACGGTAATGGCAGGCGATCGGTTGGTGCTTGTTGGAGAAGTGACCCCGATCGAACGTGTGCCGGATCCTGGTGGGTTCGACAGAAAGGCGTGGGCTGGATCACGAGGAATGGACTATGAGATCTTCGCGCCGCGTGATGATTGGTCAGTGACCGGACATATTGCTACGTGGACGGATGGATTCAGTTCTTTAAGGAAGCACGTATCGAAATGGATCGACGAGAGTGCTGTGCCAACACGGGAACGAGCTCTGGTAAAGGCATTGGTCCTAGGGTTGCGCGATGAATTGACAAGTGAGCAACGTACTTCATTCATCAGGAGCGGGACCATACATGTGTTGGCCGTCTCGGGAACACATGTTGGGTTCATCTATGGCATGCTCTTCATTTTGTTCCGTTGGTCCGGGGAAAGCAGAAAAGTGCGGTTGATCAGAGGTACTTTCATCATACTTGCATTATGGGGATATGCAGGGCTGACGGGAGGTTCGCCGAGTGTGCTAAGGGCCACGATCATGTTCAGTTTCTTTACGCTGGCCGACATGTTTGCGCGGCAGAACAATTCATTGAACAGCCTATTCACAGCTGCATTTCTTTTGCTGATCATTGATCCGCATATGCTTGTTGAGATCGGTTTCCAGCTTTCATTCCTAGCTGTCTTGGGTATTATTCTTTTCATGCGTCCGATCGAGATCCTCTGGTCACCGGACAATTGGTTGTTGCGGAAGGTCTGGAGCTTGGTTGCGGTTTCATTAGCTGCACAAACGCTCACTACGCCGCTATCGATCTATTTGTTCGGTGGATTTCCGACATGGTTCATCCCAGCAAATCTGATCGTCGTAACAGCAGCGGGCTTTGCTGTCTATGGATCCGTTCTTTTGTTGTTGCTGTACAAAGTACCTGTGATCGGTGCGGCGATCACGTGGGTCCTTACACGTTTGTTGATGGGCGTTGGTATCACCACTGAATTCTTCGCACAATTGCCATACGCATATCCTCCGATGCGCGTGAGTCTAATGGAAATGATCTTGCTCTATGTCATTATTGTCGCCTTTATGTCGGCATGGATACTACGATGGCGGCAAGGGCTGATCATTGGGTCGCTGAGCGTTGCCGCGGTATTCGTAAGCATCGGTATCCGTATCGAGCGGTCACATGAGCTGGATCAATTCACCATCTATGACGATCGTGGTGCTTTACATGCTGCATTATCCACGGGTCGGTCATTGGTGGTGTTGAGCGATACAAACGGAACTGAAGATCGAACATGGATCAAAAGCAAAGTTGCACGTCATGAACGTGTCCTAGGTGCGCGTTCGGTGGAGTGGATAGATATGGATCGTGTCCAAGAAAACGTAAGCAGAACTGGAAACTCGTTGATCGGCAATGGATACTGGTGTTCGTCTCAGATCGAAGTGCTGTTCTTCTCCCAGAATGATCATATGGTGCAGGAGCCGGAAGTATCCGCGGTAGATGCGATCGTTATACATGACACGAAGCACTTGGCAGAAGAGGACCTTGAGTTGATCTCCGAACGCACTGATCAGGTCGTACTGGCAGGTGACTTGCCGTGGAAGTTACGCTCTTTCGTCAAGCGTTGGAGCGAAGAGAACGGACTTAAGTTGCACGATGTTCGGGAAGATGGTGCATTCATTTTTTCACGCCGATCCGTTGATGAATGATCAATGCAAGCGCACAGCAATTGGTGCAACGCCGTAGCTTGGCTCCAATGCTCGTAGACTCCATCCGTTGGCGCACGATCCGTGATGCGCGATTAGCATCCTTGCAAGAAGGTGGCCTGTTGCGCGTGATGCTCGGTAAGCAACCGATATTGTTCGTACGTCATGAAGGAACGTTACGCGCTATGCAAGACCGTTGCCCGCATCAAGGGCGATCGCTCAGCGGTGGTTGGTTGGATAAGGGACACGTGGTCTGCCCTTTTCATCGCTTTCATTTCGATCCAATAACAGGAGCATGCAGAGGTGGGCTTACCGTGAACGTGGAGACCTTTCCGGTGCACGAAGAGAATGGGGTGATCAAACTCGGTAAACCTTATACTACGCTGCGGATCTTCGGGTTCGATCTGTGGTAAGCATCAGAACTTGAACGCTACCTGAATGCTGTACTGCAAGCCTCTGGTCTTGTTCGGAAGCGGAGTGTAGGAGTAGTACTCGTCGGTCGCGAGTGGAACAACGCCATCTTTCTGTATGTCATGATCTGTTGTTGTCAGGCTCACCCAGTTCAGGTCCATGTTGAGCCCTACGCGTTCACTGAAGTACATACCAACACCCATGCTGATCCCATAATAGACACCCGTATCAATGAACTTAACTTCACCCTCATCCATACGGTCGGTATATTTCAATCTCCCAAGGCCTACTTCAGAGCTAACTGTCCAAGCAAATTTGTCACTTTGGAGCAAGTATCCCCGTCCTTTGAATCCCATTGTACGAAAACCGGTTCCCGCATCAAAGTCACCGCTAAAAAGCACTAGGGCCCCTGGTTCCAGCGTTGCACCTAAACTAAATTGTTTGATCACACCTACCTGAACGTCGAGCACAGCTCCCAACGAAAAGCCACCATCGATCTCTGGTGAGAACCGGTTCATTCGTTCATTCTTGGTATAATGCCAACCGATAGCACCACCTGCGGCAATATGGACGGTACCTGACTTGTTGATCTGCGCACTTGTAGTATTGGGCAAACAAGTAGCAAACGCGAATGCTATCAGGGTAGAAGCGGTAAATGATCTCATAATGCCAGAAGCTTGTTGTTCTTGAAGGATGAAAAGTAAACGATCGGTAGCGAACAGGATCCTATCATCATCCCAAAAGTGCTAATTCTGGATATTCGAAGGGTTCAATGGCTCGATGCGTGTTCGGTGATGCATGTTTTCCGAGCAAAGGAGCTACGGTAAACGCCTCAAGGTCATTTTCAGTGAACGGTGAGATCAAGTCCGATATCCGATCACGGTCAGTGCTTGAGGAAAGCCAAAGTTCATCCAATTCTTTCGGAATGATGAATGGCATGCGTGGCCCTTTGGCCTTAGGGTTATTGTGGATCCTGGCCATCAAAGCATTCGCTTCGGCAGTGACGATGCTCACGGTGTTGATCGATGCTCCCGTTTCCGGATCTTTCCAATTGCTGGAGATCCCGGCTAAGGCCATCGGCGCATCATCCTTGAACCGGATGTGGTACGGAAATGTACGTTTCGCAAAGTGGAAGAATTCGAAGAACCCATCCACGAGTATTAAGCACCGGTGCTGTACTGCAATGCGAAATGCGGGTTTCTCGAAAATGGTTTCACCACGTGCATTCAACGTCTGTCTGCTAACAATTGCGGCTTGTGCATGGTCCTTTACCCAGTGCGGAATAAGGCCCCAACGCACCAGATCGAACCTCGGGCCATCATCCCGTGTAAAACACAGCAACTTAGGATGTGCGAACCCGCTGATGTGGAACATGGCCGGCTGCGTTGCCGTAAGTTCTTCCAATTGCAGTTGAAGTTCCTTTACCTCATCTTCACTTGCACCCGCACGTTTGGCGTAGGTGATCTTCTTTTTGGTCAGATATGCGACCGTGTAACACATAACTATAATGCGCTAAGCGGGAAGGTTTCTTTCAAGCGGATCCCTTTCTCCGTGCGCTCCAGTGTTGCGCATTGGTTGGTCGCATCGTGCTCGAAAAAGAGAACCAGTTGATCATCCGCAGCACGTTCAAGAAATGCAGCTTTCTCCGTCATGGTCAACAGAGGCCGCGTGTCATAGGCCATTACCCAAGGCAACGGTATGTGATGCACGCTCGGCAATAGATCGGCCATGTATACCAGTGTTCGCCCTTTGTATGCAATGTGTGGTATCATCATGGCATCGGTATGGCCGTTCACGGTAAGTATATCCACGGAATGGAATACATCCTTCACGAACACATTCTCGTCAGCTTTCGCACGCGAAGCAGGCACCAGTTTCAATTGTCCACTCTCTTCGATCGGAAGAATGTTCTCCTTCAGAAAGCTGGCCTTTTCGCGCGGATTCGGCTTTGTGGCCCATTCCCAGTGATCGGCATTGCTCCAATAGGTAGCGTTCTTAAAGGCCGGAACAAGCAGTTCGCCTTGCCTTTTGATGGAGCCACCGCAATGATCAAAGTGCAAATGGGTAAGAAAAACATCCGTGATCTCATCGGTGCTGAATCCCGCTCTTTTCAATGAGCTATCAAGTGAGTCATCACCATGCAGGTCGTAATGCCCGAAGAATTTTGCATCCTGCTTATCGCCGATCCCGTTGTCGATCAGGATCAGTCGATCTCCTTCTTCGATCAAGAGGCAGCGCATGGCCCATGTGCAGAGGTTATTCGCATCTGGTGCATGACGTTTCTCCCAAACGGTCCTGGGCACCACACCGAACATGGCACCACCATCGAGTTTGAAGAAACCCGTATCGATCACATGTAGATTCATGGTGTAAAGGTCGTAATGATCGAAAGAATAGTGAACCCTGTTCATGCTATCGACAAATACCCGTGAATGATCTCTGTCATTTCGCGTCGAATGGTCGGTCTGGACGGATCATCTTCGTGCCATGCGTCACGTACATTTCATCGCGATAGGCGGCAGCGCCATGCACAATATGGCAATTGCCTTGCACCAGCAGGGGTTTGAGGTGACAGGTAGCGATGATGAGATCTTTGAGCCAAGCCGCACGCGCTTGGAACGATTGGGTCTGTTACCGGATAAACTGGGTTGGGATGCAAGTAATATCCACTCTGGATTGGAAGCGGTGATCCTTGGGATGCACGCGCGCTTGGATAACCCCGAACTGATCCGCGCACAAGAATTGGGTATACCGATCTACAGCTACCCCACCTATTTCTACGAGCGCACAAAGAATAAGACACGCGTAGTGATCGGCGGAAGCCACGGTAAGACCACCATAACCAGCATGATCGTGCATGTGTTGCGGCATGCGGGGGTGGAATTCGATTACCTCGTTGGCGCGCAGTTGGACGGATTCGATTGCATGGTGAAGCTCAGCGAGACCAGCAAAGTAGCGGTCATCGAAGGGGACGAATACCTCGCATCGGCCTTGGAGCCTGTCCCGAAATTCCATTTGTACAAACCTGATATCGCACTGATCAGCGGAATAGCGTGGGATCACATCAACGTCTTCAAAACATTCGCGAGTTACGTTGAGCAGTTCATGCTGTTCATCGATGCCATCGAGCCCGGTGGTAAACTTGTGTATTGCCAAGAAGATAGCGAGGTCCGGAACCTCTGCGAAGCCAAGGACGTCAACGTGGATCGCGTTCCATACGGTATTCCACCGCATCGAATAGATGAAGGTCGAACGGTGTTGATCACCTCGAAAGGAGACTTGCCTTTAGAGGTTTTCGGTAAACACAATTTGCAGAACCTGGAAGGCGCTCGTCATGTTTGCCATTTACTCGGCATTGGCGATAAACAGTTCTATGAAGCCATCGGTAGTTTCCACGGAGCGGCAAAGCGATTGGAGAAATTGGCGGAAACGCCGAGTAGGGTGGTGTATAAGGATTTCGCACATTCACCCAGCAAGCTGAAAGCCACGGTACAAGCGGTACGCGAGCAATTCCCGGATAGGCAATTGGTAGCCTGCATGGAACTACATACCTACAGTAGTCTCAGTGAAAATTTTCTGGATCAATATGCAGGATGCATGGATGATGCTGACCGTGCTATTGTATTCTATGATCCGCATGCCGTTCAGCTCAAACGGTTACCATCCATTCCGCCTGAACGCATCCAAAGAGCATTTGCGCGTGAAGTAGAAGTGCTGAATGACCCTATTGCTGTAATGGGCGCTGTACGAAAGGATGCGCGTGAAAAAAGTGTTCTACTTATGATGAGCAGTGGCAACTTCGGCGGCCTGGACCTTCAAGCCATGAGCGAGGCATTCATTGCGTGAGATCATCCGCTAGTACAATGCCACTTGAGATGATCGCCCGATCCTTAGAGCTGCTGCGGCGATCAACTCGATCCACATACTCACCGAATGAACCGGCGTAACAATTTATGTTGGGTTGCCGCGATCACCAATGCATTGAATGCCCCAACCGCAAGCAATGTGAAGAACGTAATGCTCGCGTAGTTGAATGGTGTGAACATGACCAAAAGGCTTTCGCGTGCATCTGCTTCGGTCTTGCCCGCAGCTACCAATGCAGCTATGCGTTCTTCCATCTTTTGCGGAAATTCATCCAGGTCGATGAACGTATAGTATAGGTAAAGGAAAACGCCCATGATCAAGGCATAGATCGCAGCATTGCTGAACTCGTTCCGCATCAGGTCCGGGAAACGAGTGGTACGGTCGCGCACTAACATGCGGTGCCCTGTGAAATAGATCAACGTGACCATCGCGAAAAAATGCACCAACATGAAGTCGGTACCCTCCGGCGGGTTTCCGGAATAGAAAAGGAATAGTCGCAGAGCAATTACAGCTATAGCAGCGAAGAGTGTTAGGGCCATAGCAAGGAGAACGTGTCAATTAGGACATGATACCTTCTCTTGATCATCACTGGCTAATTTAACCATTCATGCTCACCAGGAACTCTTCGTTGCTCTTGGTTCCCTCCATGTGCTTTTTCACGAATTCCATGGCTTCCACGGAGTTCATGTCAGCAAGGTGTTTACGCAGGATCCATGTGCGTTGCAACACGTCCTTGTGGTGAAGCAGATCGTCGCGACGTGTACCGCTGGCCATGATGTCGATGGCAGGGAAGATGCGGCGGTTGCTGATCTTACGGTCCAGTTGCAGTTCCATGTTACCGGTTCCTTTGAATTCCTCGAAGATCACCTCGTCCATTTTACTGCCGGTCTCCACAAGTGCAGTAGCAAGAATGGTCAATGAACCACCGTTCTCGATCTTACGTGCCGCACCAAAGAAACGTTTTGGTTTTTGCAATGCATTGGCATCCACACCACCGGAAAGGATCTTACCACTAGCAGGTTGCACCGTGTTATACGCACGTGCAAGACGTGTAATGGAATCGAGCAGGATCACCACATCGTGGCCACACTCTACCAAGGCTTTTGCTTTTTCCAGAACAATGCCAGCAACCTGCACGTGGCGTGATGCTGGTTCATCGAATGTACTGGCGATCACTTCCGCATTCACGCTACGGGCCATATCGGTCACCTCTTCCGGACGTTCATCGATCAATAGTACGATCAAATACACTTCCGGGTGGTTGGATGCAATAGCGTTCGCCACGTCCTTCAACAGCACCGTTTTCCCGGTCTTCGGTTGAGCAACGATCAATCCACGCTGACCTTTTCCGATCGGTGCAAAAAGATCGAGAACGCGCATGCTCACATTCGTCTCTTTCGCGACCAGATTGAATTTCTCATCCGGGAAAAGCGGAGTAAGGAATTTGAACGGAACCCTGTCACGCACCCATTCCGGATCTCGCCCATTGATGGTATCCACCTTTACCAGCGGGAAGAATTTATCACCTTCACGTGGTGGGCGAACATAGCCTTTTACGGTATCGCCGAGTTTCAGTCCGAACTGTTTCACTTGTTGCTGACCAACGTAAACATCATCCGGTGAGGCCAAGTAATTATAGTCACTGCTGCGCAGGAAACCATAACCGTCGGGCATCATTTCCAACACACCTTCGGTCTCTACGAAAGCATCGAAATTGAATTGCTCGCGTTGTGGGCGTTGCTCGTTGCGCTGGTCAGTCCTAGGTTCGTTGCGTTGGTCTGTCCTAGGTTCGTTGCGCTGATCGGTCCTAGGCTCGTTGCGCCCTTCCGAGCGTTGATTGCGATCGTTGCGTTGGCCATCATGATCATTCCTGTTGTCATTTGATCCGCGGTCCCGGTTCTCATTTCGGTTACGGTCATTTGGTCCACGTTGCTCCTGTTCGCTGCGAGGAGATTGTTCACCCTGGTTCCGTCGGTCACGGCGATCCGGCCGATCATTTCGATCACCGTGTTCATTCTGGCGTTGCTGCGGGTCCTCGTTCTTGGGACTCTCACGGTCCTCATTCCGGCTACGGTCATTGCGAGGTTGTTCTCGTCGATCGCTATCCGTTCGCTCGCGTGGTGCTCTTTTCCTATCAGCAGCGCCATCATCTTTCGGATTCACCCGATCACTAACTTTCTCACCAGTATCACGCGCGTTTTCAGTTTGGTCGTCATCATTATCATCCCCATCTTCATCATCTTCATCATCCTGATCGTCATCATCGTCATCGTCCTCTTCTTCTCCCATTTTCAATGGTAGCTCTTGCTCGGGATCTTCTTCAGTCTCCTCTTCATCAGCAGTGGCCAATGCAAGGATCGCTGTATCATCTTCAACGAATTTCGGCCCCTTTGGCTTCGCTGGTTTAGCATCGCGCGCTTCTTCTTCAAGGATCGTGGTGATCAGATCCTGTTTACGCAACGTATCTGCTTTTTTAAGATTGAGCTTTTTTGCGATCTCTTTTAGCTCGGAGAGTTTCATTGCGCTCAACGCGTTCTGGTCGTACATGGACGAATAAATGGTAAAGTGTTCGTGGGTCACCCGGGTTCGGGTCCAAAGAAAAGCCTGATAGGCTCAGTCAACTTACAGTATAAAGGGACAAAAGAACCGACTCGGAGTGGATCGGGCGTCAATAAGACGGATAGTCCGGCCAGTGCAATACGAATGCAATGTTACGGGGATAATATGATAATGGCAATGGTTTTTTTGCATTTTTGCTGGCTGGTCCCATTAGGGATCTTCTTTTTTCAATTCGTAGCCGGTATTTTCGCCGCTCCGCCACGCACGTAGACCCTCGAATGATACAACGCAAGCAATCCTTGTTTCTTTTACTAGCGGCATTATTGGCCTTTGCCACATGGCTATTTCCAATATCATCATACAAGCGCAATGATGGAACGTACCAATTAAAGACTCTCGGGCTCTACGCAGAAGATGGGGTAGAGGTGGCGGATGTCGGTCTCAGGATCCCATTCGCGGCAATATTGACCGTTATCGGCGCTGGGTTGCTGTTCTGTATTTTCCTGTACAAGAACAGAACGCGTCAAATGCGTTTCGTACGGGCCGCATTCCTATTGACCCTCGCGGTAACAGCATTCATGTTCATCACGGACAATTCCGTACAGGCTTATCTCATGGTGGATCATGTGCTGGTGAGCACGTACGGTCTATCCTTCTACATGCCGCTCGCTATACTGGTATTGTGCGTTTTGGCAGAGCGCTCCATAAAAGCCGATGATGCGCTGGTGCGAAGTGCAGATCGTTTGCGGTAGGCATCAATTCACTTCCACTTTCAGGGTGGTCGTTCGTGTGCCAATTGAGAGTTTGAGCAAGTAGGATCCTGTAGGTAGATCCTCAACAGAGAATGTAAAAATTCCGTTACCGATCGTAGATTGGAAGGTGTTGCGATAGACCGTTTTACCGGACAGGCCAACAAGTTCAGCGAAGATCTGTTTACCATTATGGTCTGGTAACTGCACGGTGATCATATCGTGCGCAGGGTTCGGAGCAACAACTGCATTTAATGGACTTGGTTCGTAACGCTCCGGCAACCTTGTAAAGCCGGGCAAGCTGGCAGTATCCATACCCGCATTGATCGGTTCTGCAAGTAGTGCTGCGGCGGCAAGTGTGGCTTTTGTACAATTGGTAAGAAAGGGGATGTCGATCGTGGCTATTGCGTCATTCACTGTATGGTAATTGGGATTCCTGAAATTGGAACCATCCGTAAGCATCAGCGCCTGTCTTCCGCTATCCCAGAACACGGCATGGTCGCTGCGGCGAAGGTCTGGCACGATCTCGCTGTTGCCCGGTGCCGCAAGTGCAATGGTGCGTAAAGCAGATACGTATGTGCTGCTCGCAGTCAGGTAACTATTGATCAACGCTTGGGAGGCCACATTGCCGACAACGGTCAGGAAATCACCTCTGTTCTCATTGGCTTCAATTGCTGTGGTGGCATCCGGAAATAGAATGTTGAAACCTTGTGGCACCTCTTGGCTATTCGGTTCATCACTATAAAAGCCGATCATTTCCATATTCAACACGCCGTTGATCTGTTCCCACGCTGGAATACTGTTCAGTACATAATGTTGTGAACCGATCAGTCCTTGTTCTTCGAATGAAAAGCCTAGGAACCGCAGACTGTTCTTGAAATTGTATTGCGAAAGAATGCGAGCAATGGACATCGTCGCGACAACACCGGTAGCGTTATCATCTGCGCCTGGAACGTTGGCCACTGCGTCATAATGTGCATCCACTATAAAAGTGCTTGCCTCGTTCACGCATCCCGGTTTACGCCCAACTACATTGTCAGCTTGGGCAGCTCCGAACGGCACTGCAATTGAGGATCGTTGAAAGCCAGGCATGCTGAACGTGTTCCAGATCGAATCACGTACGGCTTGCAGTCCGTCCGGATCAGCGACATGGTTGCGCGGGATCGCAATGTATCCCAACCGATCTTGTATGATCTGCTCAGTGACCTGATCAACCATTTCCTGAATATCAGGCGTGTTGTCATCATAAGCCACCACCTTGACGATCACCGACCCAAGTGACGGAATTCCAGTATAATTCCAACTGATCGAAAGGCCGGATGCCGGTGCAATGTTGTTCCCGATCGCTCCAGTAACGGTTGTAACGTCCGCTAGAAATGTTTCACTATTATTCTGTGATGCTGAGAACATAACGGTACACAGGTCGTTGGTAGGGTCGATCAGATCATATTCCACCGTGATCATTGCTGATCCTTCATCCAAAATCACATTCGTTATTTGTACGCTAGGCGGGGCGTTCTGCGCAGCAGTATGAAAAGGAATACATGCGCACAGCAACAAGAAAAGGTAGAGCAGTATCCCCTTGAACATGGGTTGGTTGCTATGGATAGTGTTCCGAACTGGATCGATGTTGGTCGCGCTGCAATGCATGTTCCTCGTTTTTTGGCGTATTGGTGCCTATTTGTTTTTGAATTTCGCGATGGCGTTCCGTGTGAAATCGCTCAGTACCAACCGGCCACTGGTTGCGGCCCGATCAGCGAGTAAGGTATCCCAATCCTCGGTACCACGCCACATGATCTTTTTCAATTCCGCCATTGCCTCAGGACTATAGGTGGACAATTCTTTCGTGTGCTCTTCAATTTTGCTGTTGAGCGCGTCCATGGTCGGGAATAGTTCCGCGTAGATCCCGTTCTGCACGCACCACGCAGCACTACGCCGCGTTGCAGGGGTAGCCGATAATAGCCCGAAAACCCCGTTGCCGGTCTTGCGTTCAACTGCTGGCCCCACTACGAACGGACCAATTCCGATCGCTAATTCACTGAGCCTGGCGGATGCGTTTTCATGAGCATAGGCAATGTCCACAGCACAAGCCAAGCCCACACCACCACCAACGATATGGCTGTGGATACGTCCAATTACAAATACCGGAGCCTTGCGTATTGCGTTGATCACTGCGGCAAAGCCACTGAAAAAAACAGTGCCTGCTGCAATGTCATCAATGGCCAACAATTCATCGAAACTTGCACCAGCGCAAAAGGCTTTTTCGCCTTCGCTTTGGAGAATGATAACGCGCACATTCGTGTCATTGCCCGCTGTTTCAATAGCGCTTGCAATGCTTCTGAGAATATGCCCAGGTAGGCTGTTGCTTTTGGGATGGTGGAATGAAATGGTTGCAATACCTTCTTCAACTGTGCTATGTACGTGGCCGTCACTCATGGAAATGTGGTTCGTTCGGTTCAGGGGGCGAATGGAATGTAAGTTAGTTCGTTCGAACCATTTGGAACGGTGCGAAATTGCATAACAAGAACGATACGGCGAACTTACAGGGTAATTCATGATGGCAAGTGACGGATCGATCGGTTACTCGTCGAAACTAGAACCTAACTAAACAACGATGTTCGATCAGATAATTTCTTCCCTTAAGGAACAAGCAGGTTCAGCGCTTATGAGCAATTTGGGCCTCAATGAACAACAAACGGATGGGTCCATCACGGCAGCTGCCGATAGCGCAAAAGAAGTGCTTAGTGGCGGCGATGGCTTTGGTATGGACGATGTCATGAACCTTTTCAGCAGTGCTAATAACAGCTCTGGTGCCGATGGCATCCTAAGCCAAATTGGTACCGTATTATTGAGCAAGCTTACCGGTCAGGTAGGTCTGGATCGCAGTAAGGCCAGTGATGTTAGCGCGATGTTGCTCCCCATGTTGACCAATTTGATCACGGAAAAGTCCGGTGGCAATGCGGATATGCTAAAAGGTCTGCTAGGCGGTAATGGTGGTGGAATTGCTGACGTTGCCAAAGGCATGCTTGGCAATTTGTTCAAATAGGAACGATCTGATTTGAAATTGGGCCGGGTCTTCGAAAGAAGGTCCGGCCTTTTTCATACAGGATCATGCAGGAATGGGTTTTACGATCCTCTGTCCGGTGAACGGAATTGGTTGTACTCGGCTCCTAAGGAATGCCATGACTTCTTCTTCGGAAGAATGGACGTTGCCCACGTTCACGAAGTGTTTGGCAAGAATATCATAACGGTCCCTGATCAACAGCAGGAAGACATGCCCATAATTCAATCCAGAGAATACTACAGCTCGGTTCTTCGCAAAGTCATTCAAGTGCGTGTGGAAATAATTGGGGTGTTCGGTCCAGTGCATCGTTGGGTCGATGTGATGGCTGATGTGGTAACCGTCATTCCAACATTTATGATTGAACTTTACATTGATGCAGGTGATGCTGTTCTTGAAGTCGTTCCCAGGTTCATCCGGACAAATAAAGGTGTGCTGCGTCCAATTGCCTGCCATGGCCACTAATCTGAATGCGATGAACGGTAGGATGAATGCGACAACGGTTGCCGGCCAATTGACCAAGCACAACAATCCACAGAAAACGAAGAACAGGAATTCACCACGTGCTGCTTGCATCGCCAATTTATTCCTTTTACGACCGATCAGATACGCCACGAGCGTCCACATGCCAGTGAATAGAAAACGCAGGTAGTACCGTAGGAAATCCATACCCGAGTCCCGCTGATAGGGCATCGTGCTACTTTCGTCCAACTCCAGGTTATTCTCTACATGGTGCATTCCTACATGGTGTGCGCGATACGTTTCCGGAGATTGTCCGAAGAAAGGCGCTAGGACCCAGGGTAGGTATTGATTGAGGAAACCGTATTCCTTCTTGAAGAACGGACGATGGGTGGTACAATGCAACATCAACCCGAATGGACCTTTATACGTGATGTTGTTTATGAACAGATAGGTCAAAGCAATGACCCACCATAACCACGTGGGTACGAATGGCATGTACAGAAGCACCGCCATTGGTATCAATGTTACGGTAACGCGAAGGAGCAGATAGACGAATGGAAGATCACGCTTATCCCGGATCAACTTCAAGAAGAACCGGTCCAATGCTGAATAGCTGGTGGGTTCTACGTATGTGGGGTCCGTGTTAACTGGTACTGAAAGCATAAAGTGGTTCTGATGAGCGCAAGCTACGTATCAACGTGATGAAAGTGCGCATAAAGCGCGTTGAACCCTTGCGACGCTGACACCCACAAAGAGCTGCGGCCTACGTTTTTTCTGATCACCAAATTGTTAAAGCATAGGACACGACTGGTACTTGCTCGGAACCGAACTGTTCGCATGCATAAAAGAGAGGTAAATTCGCAGGTGTGAAACAGTCCCTGACAGTCCTCATTATCGCTATCGGTAACTTGGTTGCAGCCCAATCCGGTGTATCGCAATTCACGTCACGCCCACTTAAGCACACCTTTTATGTTTACTGGGGATATAACCGTTCCTACTATCGGGATTCCGATATATCATTCAAGGGAGAGGGGTATGAATTCAAGTTAAAGGGTGTACAGGCCATTGATGATCCTGAAAGGTTCTCACCCGATGTGTATTTCAACCCAAGCAAGTTCACGATCCCACAATTCAACGTTCGGGTCGGATTTCATATCAAAGATAATCTGAGCATATCATTGGGCTGGGATCATATGAAGTATGTAATGCGGGCGCCGCAGGTGGCTGTTATGGATGGATCCATCGACCCGGAGCTTTCTTGGCGTTATGGTCGGGAATACACCAATGAACCGATCGTGGTTGACCCGGATCTCTTGCTTTATGAGCATACGGACGGTCTCAATTTCGTGCGACTTGGATTGGAAACGCACGCACCTTTTTGGTCCGGATCGCGTCAGCGACTTCAGTTGGGGGTGTTGTTGGGCATCAATGCGGGCATGGTAATGCCGTGGACCGATGTTACTTTTCTGGAGGAACGCCAAGCAACAAGACTTCATCTAGCTGGCTGGGGGGCTTCCGCTACCATGGGGTTACGATTGAAATGGCGCAATACGTTCTTTCTGCAATATCAGGTACAACCCGGATATCTGGATCTGCGCGACATTCTTTTGCAGGACCACGGCCCAGCTAGAGCCAAGCAAAAGATCTGGTTCACTGAACTGAGCTTGACCGCAGGTGCATACGTGTCCATATTCAAAAGAAGATCCTGATATGGAGGATGTGGCCATCAAAACGGGAGTAGTTTGCTGGGTCGTTCTCCACATTAGCGCGTTGATATGAGGTGTTGCCATGCTTTACCAGGGCTGATCGATAATCTATATTAGCGGCCGTAAATTCATCCCCTGAACGTCATGACATTGAATAATTACACAGCTATTTTGACCATGATCACCGTATCGATCGGGTCTTTCCTGAATGGTACGGTCAAAGCACAAGGCGTTGATGCATGCGGTGCGGCTATCACACAGTCGCTTCCGCTCGGGGGTTCGCTAACGCTAACAGGTGACAATACATCAGCAACAGCGACAGGTGATTGGGCGCCAGGATCCAATTTTGCTGGTGCACCGGTCCTCTGGCACTCGTTCTCAATTTCTGATTGTGCCAATGTGACGGTCAGTTTTTGTGGATTATCTCCAGCTTGGGGCAATGTATTTGGAATTTTGAGCACGGATTGCCCAGCAGATAACCTTGTGACATTCTCCAATGTGAGCACAACAAGTTGTGGCGACGGAAATACGGTGTACACCTGGAATAGCTTGGCCCCTGGCACGTACAAACTTCCTGTAGTAAAGGATGCTGCACAAGGATCCGTTGGTGCATACAGTATTCTTTTGAGCTCTGAGGCTTGCAATTTGGATTTCTGCAATAACGCACCTGCCATCCCGATCTCGGTCGGGGAAACATTGACCTTCACAGGTGATGTAACGGATGCAACACCTACCGGAGATTTTGTAACAACCTCACCTTTTGCTGGAGCACCGGTCAAGTGGCATGCCTTCACAACGGAGTCCTGCACGAATATCACAGTAAGCTATTGTGGAACCACTGCAGGTTGGGGAACGGTGTTCGGAATTCTGAGTACGGATTGCCCGGCAGACAATACGGTGAATTTTTCTACCACGGAAACTTGTGCAAATGGTAATGTGATCTATAACTGGAATGAATTACCGATGGGTACGTACTACGTTCCCATCGTGCTTGATCCAGGGGCCGGTTCCGTGGGACCTTACTCGGTAACAGTAAATGCCTCGAATTGTTTCAATGACCTGTGTGCAACCATTACGCCGGGATCACTAGAGGTAGGTTCAACGCTCACCTTTACGGGTGATAACACCAATGCTACGGCTGCGAATGACTTCGTCGCAACTTCTCCTTTCAGTGGGGCACCTGTTGTTTGGCATGCGGTAACAACTACGCAGTGTTCGAATATAACGGTTGCGTTCTGTGGTCAATCACCTGTATTCGGCAACGTATTCGGCTTCCTCAGTACCACATGCCCAGCAGATCAAGTAACGGTATTCAGTACCACCAGCACCTGTGCTGATGGGAATATCATCTACACGTATGATGCTGTTCCGGCGGGTACCTACTACATACCTGTGGTATTGGACCCTGGCCAGAACTCGATCGGTGCTTACAGTATTGAGGTCAGTGCTACGGGCTGTTTCAATGACTTCTGCGATCAGGTTTCACCGGATGAGCTGGTGCTTGGAGAAACGTTGGTATTCAATGGAGATAACACCAACGCAACGGCCGCTAATGACTGGGTACCGGGCTCTTCATTCGCAGGTGCTCCGGTTCTCTGGCATGCCTTCACTACCACGGTGTGTTTGGATGTTACAGTAAGCTATTGTGGACAGGATCCGGTGTTCAGTAACGTCTTCGGATTCTTCAGCAGGGATTGTCCAGCTGGTGACCTGGTAACGTTCACCAGTTTCAGCAACACGGCCTGTGGTGATGGAAACTACATTTACTTCTGGAACGATCTGGAACCCGGCACCTATCTGATGCCAGTTGTTTTGGATCCGAGCGTTGGTCAAGTTGGTAGTTATAGCGTTAGCGTTGTTGGTACATCCTGTGATGTCGGGATCTACGAAGAGGATCCGGGACCTGGAGCGTCTATCCGAACCCTGCGGTAGATGAATTGGTGTTGCAGTTCAATGGAGAGAATGGTATGGGAACGATCGAGCTACTGGATCTGACCGGTCGTATTGTAATGCAAGAGACCCGCAATTTGTCACAAGGCGGTACCTATCGTTTCGATCTACCAGCAACAGTGACCTCTGGAACCTATGTGTTCCGGGTTGTTACTGAAAATGATCGCGTAGCGAAGCGTGTAGTGGTGCAATAAGCCTCTAGTGATCAATTCGGAACAGGCGCTCCGATCGGGCGCCTGTTCCATTTATGGACGATCCTGTTCAGTCTTGAGTATTCAATAGATCGGGTAGAAGTTGGCTGAAGGTGAGTGACCTGAATTGGGAAAGTGCCACTTTTGTAGTATCTTCAACTAAAATTGAATTACCATGGAAAAGCACACGAGCAACGACCCATTGGATCCGATCTATCCGCATGATCCCGGAAGTTCGCAGGACGTGAAGGGTATCGGAAGTTTGACGCGGAATACCAATGTGCTCCTATTGATCGTAGTTGCGGTAGTTGTGATGGCTGCGCTTTATTTTCTGGGAAGGACGGACACGACCCATGATGAAACGGTACCGGCTGCAACGGAGGTGCGTTAGACGAATACTAAGTGGTATTCAGCCGTGGATCGGCGAACTGGTCTTTTCTTTGTGGAGATGTATTAGTGGCACACTTTTTTCATTGCCATTACGTACTATTTCCATACCCACGAATGATCAAGAACATCCTGTCCGCGTTTTTTTCGATCCTCTTAGTGAACAATGCGGGGCTGTTCGGCCAATTACAGCCCGGTTTTCAACCGGATGAAGCGCGCGATATGATCATGTTGTGCAACACGCACACCTTCATTGATCTATATGGTTCGGATGAGAAGATGATACCCGGCGGGTACACACGGATCTATTCAAGTGTGGCTACACCATTGGACACGAAGTTCGAGGTATTCAGGAAGGGAAATGTTGGCGTGATCGAGTTCCGTGGATCAACCGCGAGTATGATGAGCTGGATGGTGAACGTTCACTCCAGCATGATCCCAGCGGAAGGCCGCATGGTGATAAATGGGAACAGATTTGATTACGAGTTTGCGGAGGATACCAGCGCTGCGGTACATGCAGGCTTTGCACTTGTGATCGGCACAATAGCGGAGGAGGTTCTCGGTCAGTTGAAGGAACTGCACAAGCTAGGTGTAAGTAATGTGATCATTACCGGTCACAGTCAGGGCGGTGCTTTAGCTCATTTAATGCGTGCCTATTTGGAGCATCTGCCACGGCGTAAACTTCCGACCCACATGGAATTCAAGACGTATTCATTCGCTGCGCCCATGGTCGGTGATAGGGCGTTCGCCACTGAGTACGAACGAGAGTATTGCACAAGGCTATCCAGCTTCAGCATCATCGAACCGGAAGATCCTGTACCGGATATGCCGATCGCCTACAGCGAGGGCAACGCCTTCTCGATGCAGAACATTTTGGCCATGATGACCGGTGGCCAAAGCATTAAGAACAATGCAAAGAACGCATTACTGAATCTGTTCAGTGGTGGAATGGAAAAGATCACCGGAGCTGCGGATGTATCTATAGCAAAACGTGTGGAAGGAGCAGTTGGCGAAGTGGTGATGCCGGATTATCGCAAGGAATGGAACTATTATCCGATGGCCACGAAGATCGAACTGGATGTGTTCGAGTATCCAAAGGTCTTAGTGGAACCAAAGCCGGGAAATGAAACCGTAGAAGACGGATCGTCAACGCCAAGCAAGCCCGAATACAAAAAGGAACCGAGTTTCTTTCACCATAAGCCTTACAATTATTACGTCGGTGTGCTGAAGCGTTATTTCCCCGATGCGTATGAGGCGCTTGAAGTCAAGGTGCTGCCTGAGAATTTGTAGTGCCTGCTGACGATTGGAACGGCGCTTTTCCAGTTTGTCCGGATCGAACTGGATCTTTCCCATCGTGCAAGCTCATCGTGTTAATACCATTTCATCTTACAGAAACGGCTAAAGTTGTGTAGCTATTTTTTGATCAGGCGATCAAGAAAATCTTTTCATAGCCATAGCTATGGAACTATTTTATTGAGAAGCATGGTTGGAAAAGAGCGAGCAAATTGGTCGAGACTGTATGACGAAATGGTATAAGATGCGAACTGGATCTAGATCCAACCGCTGAACATGAACGGCACTTGATCTGGTCGTGTAGTGTTTTATTTGTGGGTTCATTCCAACTGGATCACGCTCATTTTAAGGATTTTACACAATGAAGGACTCGTATTTCATGCCAGCTGGATTGACTTGGCGTAAGATAAATCGCCATCTTGCTCCAATGGTATACTCCCGCTCAAGTATGACGGACCTTTTGCGTTCGTCATTTCTTATTGGTTTTATGTTCTGGTCTGGAACATGGGTGGTAGCACAGAATGGCTATTCACCGTGTTCGGCGTTGCCCATTGATTCGACCACGTGCATAGTTGTGGACAACACAATGGCACCTGGTAGCGGGTTGGATCCTGGGTGTGCGGGTTATGAAGGTCATGATGTTTGGTATGCCATGGTCGTTCCGGAAGGTGGGACGGTTGTAGTGAACACTGCGGATAATGGAGATCTGGACGACACTGCGGTTGCAATATGGACCGGGACTTCATGCGCTGGTCTAAGTCCTAGCGGGTGTGATGATGATGGTGGTGAAGGATATCATGGAAATTTGTTCATACCATCATTGACCCCAGGGGATTCAGTTTGGATCCAGGCTTTTGGGTATGGCACAGGAACCGGTACATTCCAGCTGTGCGTGGCTACTCCCCAGCTTGTAGAGCTTGAGAGTTCTGAGTTACCCATCGTGGAGATCAACACATTGGGGCAGGTCATAACGAATGGGCCCAAGATCGATGCGTTGATGGAGATCACATACAGTGGCGCTGGAAACCTCACATATCCCACTGACCCACCTAACATTTACTCCGGTTCCATTGGTATTGAAGTGCGTGGGGCAAGCTCTGCGGGTTACTTACAACGACCCTATGGATTCGAGACCAGGGATTCCTTGGGTGAGAACCTGAACGTCTCTCTATTGAACATGCCGGAGGAAAATGATTGGGTGCTTCTATCGAATTTCAATGATCGATCCCTGATCAAGAACCAATTGAGCTTCCGGATCTCACAGGAAATGGGACAATACGCACCCCGGACCCACTTGTGCGAGGTAAACGTGAATGACCGATATCAAGGGATCTACGTATTCGGCGAAAAGATCAAACGGGATGCTGGGCGCGTTGATATCGCTAAGCTCACGGAATTCGATATTAGTGGGGACGACCTGACGGGTGGCTATATCATAGGTCAGAATCTTTGGAACAGTAGCAACAGTTTCGAGTCGAATTACTCGCCAATTGACCATCCTGAGCTGGATATCCATTTTACCTATGAGTATCCAGATGAGGATCTGATCACCATCGAACAGAAAACGTATATCGCAGCTTTTGTGGACAGTTTGGAGACAACGCTTTATGCATCGGATTTCAGCGACAACGAAACCGGCTATCGGAAGTACATGGATGTTAAGTCGTTCATTGATTATTTTCTGGTGAATGAAGTTGCAAGGAATGGGGATGGCTTCAAGAAGAGCGTATTTTTTCACAAGGACAAAAATTCGAACGGGTCGAAATTAAAGGCTGGCCCTGTCTGGGATTTCGATTGGGCTTGGAAGAACATCTACGAGTGTGATATCGTATCCCAGATCGATGGATCCGGTTGGGCACATCAGGTGAATAATTGCCCAACGGATAATAATTCCTGTGGCTGGTATATCCGTTTATTGGAGGATGAGGCATTCCGGAATGAACTCCATTGCACGTACACCAATTACCGGACAACGATGTTGGATACGGCTTTCATGTTCCAATACATTGATAGCATTGTCGGTCGTGTAGAAAATGCACAAGCGCGTCACTTTGAAACATGGCCTATCTTAGGCATTAGCGGTCCAGCACCGGATATTGGCCCTGTGCCAACAACTTACGCGGATGAGATCACGGCATTCAAAGCATGGATCACCTTAAGACTCGATTGGTTGGATGCGAACATGCCGGGACTTTGCCAAACGGTGAGCGCGAATGCTATTTCGGAGCGTGATCCACTAACGATCTTTCCGAATCCGAGTACCGGAAGGGTCACCATACAAGGCAGTTTACGTGGAGGTACTATAGGTCAATTGCACATGTACGACGTAACGGGTCGCTCGATCGGCAGCATTCCAATTGCGGCTGGTACGGTGTCCATGGCTCATGAAATGCCGGGTAGCGGAACGTACTATTTCAAGCTGTATGAGAACAGCGCATTGGTGCAGACCGGGAAATTGGTTGTTCTATAGTGAACCGGGTATGTGATCAATGCGTGCTGCATTGATCGGTACGACGCTCGCCGATCTAAGGAATTTGATCAGTTGTCCGGTGCTTCTTGTTGGTCGGTCTGGATACCACCCATTGCGCTTATCTCAGTGTTCATTTCATCGATCATGATCTGGGTCTTATACAACCGCATTGAGTTGAAGAACGTAACAAGTTCGCCCTAGCGTTTGTTCTATGTTTGCCGCGTGCAGTTCTTCTCCCGCGCATATCATTACTACATCCATTCCTTCGAAGGGCTGCGCCGCGAAGTGTGGATGCTCGCGGCGGTAACTTTCGTGAACCGCGCGGGTACCATGGTGGTACCTTTCCTTTCGCTCTACCTCACCAAGGATATGGGGTTGAGCATGGAACAGGTTGGTTGGATCATGAGCTGTTTCGGTCTAGGCTCCGTTCTAGGGTCTTGGTTAGGAGGAAAACTCACCGACCGTTTCGGGTTCTATGATGTCATGATCGGCGCGCTCGTTGCGTCGGGTATTGCATTCATTCTGTTGCAATTTGTCCAAGGCTTTGTACCGTTCTGTTTCGGGATCTTCGCGCTTACATTGGTGTCGGATACCTTCCGACCGGCGATCTTTGTTGCGTTACGAGCGTATGCCAAACCGGAGAACCGGACGCGTGCCGTAACGCTGATAAGATTGGCGATCAACTTAGGCTTTAGTTTGGGTCCTGCCATTGGCGGGTTGATCATTGCTGGCCTTGGTTACAGCGGCCTGTTCTGGGTAGATGGCATTACGTGTTTGGTCGCGGTCGGGATCATGTTGTACTGGTTGCCGCGCAAACAAGCGCAGCAAAATGACCAAGCCACGCGTTCAACAGCTACACGGTCACCCTACAGCGATGGACCATACTGGCTGTTCTTGCTGACCATGGTGTTGATCAGTGTCCCATTCCTACAGTACTTCAGCACCATTCCGTTGTTCTATAGCGAAGTACACAACTTAAGTGAAACGTATATCGGCGTGCTGTTAGGGTTGAATGGCTTGTTGATCTTCTTGATCGAAATGCCATTGATCAAATTCTGCGAGGACCGGAAGTTCGATCTGTACAGGATCCTATTGATCAGTGTTGTGTTGTTCGCACTAAGTTTTGCCGTGTTGAATTGGTTCCCAGTGATCGGTTTCCTGTGGGTTGGAATGACGTTGATGACAGTAGGGGAGATGCTGAATTTCCCATTCATGAACAGGTTTGCTTATGATCGTTCGGACCAAGGACCACCCGGTGCCTACATGGCGTTGTTCACCATGTCATGGAGCGTGGCGCACATCTTCGGCCATACCCTAGGTCTCAATTTGATCGCGCAATTCGGGTACACAAGTACATGGTACATCATGGCCGGAATCATGGTGTTGGCCATGGGTTTGTTGGTAGTGTTGAAGCGGATGATGGAAAGTGAATTGACGAATTGAGCGGTAAAATGTACCTTAATACAGTTTATTCATCTCCTGCTGATTTGACCAAACGAATGGAATGGACGTTATGCCTTGAGCGTACCTTTAATACGTAAACACCATCAGGCAAATGACCGATATTAACGCTAATATTTTCTGAAGTGGTAGGAATCATAACCCCAGTGTTTCGCCCTTGCAAGTCACAAAGGGCAGCAGAAATGACAGAAGTAGGAAGGGAAAAGTTGAGTTCGTCAGATGCTGGATTAGGGTAGCATAAAATAGATTGCTCTAAGATGTCAGTAACTCCAAGGTATTGAGGAGTGCAGTTGCCCACGGTAGCTTGAATGTCTCCGGGTAAAAAGAACCAGATAGTATCGAGATGGCTCATGCAGTCAATTCCTGCCAAGTAACCAGAAACGTTGATAGGGTCTTGCCTTGAGAACAAACCGTACGGTGACCCAAACCCTTCTATCCAAACTTGTTCTGGCCCGCCCCATTGCTGACCTAAGGTTATTTCTTTACGACCTTCGATCGTATCGACTTGCGTCACGATGTACTCCACTAATTGCGGAAACTGAGAAACTCCGCTGAATGCCAGTCCTCCATCCACAAATACATCGCTCAAAGTATCGCCAACGGTCACATTAAAGTCATACAACAGAAAGGCATCTATCGAGTCTTTAGGCAGGAAGAACACGCGTGAAGAGTCCTCCTTTATTGCACCTAGATATGCCATGTTGCAGAGTTCCACCTGCTTGTATGTAATACCGCCGATCAACGTGTCACTTCCGTTCATGCAGATACTTGATATGCTCTCCGTTGTGCAGATCACTGGCGGCAATGGAGGCCAGGGAGTATTCGGGATCGTACAATAGGATTGTACCCAGACAGCCGCACTATCCGGGAAAGGGAAATTTACTTGAGCTCTTGTATCGAATGAAAGCAAAAACGCAGCAATGATCAAAGATCCAGACAAGTTTAATAGGCGTCTCGATGAATTCATTCCATTGTAAATATATACAATGTTGGAGATGATCGAACCATACGCTCCTACTAGTGTACAGTTGAATGTTCTTCTTACCAACACAGGGAAGGATCAACCACACACCAACATGGAAATTCTGAAGAAAACGATATCCGCATTAGCGGTAGCACTTTTGATCTGTTCAACTGCAGCTCAAGCTCAATACAACACGGCTAATCTTACACCAGTGGTAGGCAAAGAAACCAACGCGAGTTACACCTGCGAAAAGCTGCGATTGTACCCGATCATCGCCAACGATGTATTCCGCGAAGCGCATAAAGACATCGGCCAAAGCGTGCCGATGAACAAAGCCTTGGCCGATGGACGATTGAAGGTGAGCGAAAAAGAGGGTGGGGGTACCGTGAACACGTTACAAGCGAAGAACACATCCACCGATACGATCTACTTAATGCAAGGCGAAGTAGTTGTCGGTGGAAAGCAGGATCGCATGTTGGCGCAAGATGTGCTGATCCCACCCGGCGCCACGATGGACATCGGAGCGTTCTGTGTAGAGCACGGGCGCTGGAGCGAAGGCGGCACAGGCAAGGGTTTCAATAACACGGCGGGTGTTGTTCCGCAAGAGGTACGGAAAGCGGCCGCTGTGCAAAAAGATCAAAGCGAGGTCTGGGATAAAGTAGCGAAGAATGTAGCCAAGCATGATGCGAACGCCCCGTCGGGCAGCTATGTTGACGTAACGCGCGACGAGAAATTCGCGAAAGCGCAAAAGCAGTACAAGGATCGGCTGGGGCGTTTACCGCAATCGGTAAAGCACATTGTAGGTGTTGTGGCAGTCACCGGCGATAGGGTAGTGGGTTGCGATGTGTTCGCCACAGAGGACATGTTCGCGCAGGCCTTTCCACAGTTGATCGATGCATACATCGCCGAGGCTTTATCCAACGGAAGCGAAGTGACCATGTCGGATGCGGCGATCCAGGAATACTTCAAGGAACTATTCGAGAATGAAAAGGCGTTGGAAGAGAAGACCAACGGAAACGGTTATTTATTCAAGCAAGAAGGCAAGACGTATCGGATAAGTTCGTTCTGAGAGGGTGTCTCTACCTCGCCCTAGATCCGTGCCAACACCTCCAACAAATACCCCCAGAATTTCTGCACGCTGCTGATCACTACGAACTCATCCGGTGAATGCGCTCCACGGATCGTCGGGCCGAAGGAGATCATTTCCATCTCGGGGTAATTGGTTCCAAGAATACCGCATTCCAGACCGGCATGGCAAGCCAGAACATGTGGTTCGCTCTTGAAACGCTCGCGGTAGATGTCGCTCATCAGCTTTACGATCTTGGCTTCCGGGCGTGGTATCCATCCGGGATAGGAACCGGTGAATTCAACCTTCGCACCGATCAATTCGAAGACGGCTTTGATCGCGTTGGCTTCATCCAATTTCTCGCTATTCACGGAGCTACGCGTAAGGCAAAGCACTTTGTATTGGCCGTCCTTCACTTCAATGCGTGCAACATTGTTGGATGTTTGCGTGAGGCCCTCAACATCCGGGCTCATACGGTAGATCCCGTTGGGACATGCTTGTACAGCACGTAGGAACCGGGTCTGATCTTCCAGTGCCATCACTTTTGCGGGAGACTCGGTAGGGGAGAGTGAGATCTTTAGATCTGGGTCCGTCGTGCTGTATTCTGATATGATCTTCGTTTTGAGTTCGGTGAACGACGCCTTGAATGCGTGCTCCTGATCCGTAGGTACGGTGATGATGCAAACGCTTTCCCGTGGGATCGCATTGCGTAAACTACCACCTTCAATCGTTGCCACACGTACGCCTTGGTCCAGTGCGTTGAGCAGGAACCGGTTCATGATCTTGTTCGCGTTACCCAGACCCTTGTGGATGTCGGTTCCTGAGTGTCCGCCGTTCAAGCCATTCACGACCAAACGCATCGCTTTTGCACCAGCCTGAGCGGCTTCTTCCTTATACGAACCCGATGCCGTTACATCAAGCCCGCCGGCACAACCGATCGTCAATTCATTGTCCTCCTCTGTATCCAAATTCAGAAGAATGTGTGCATCGAGCATTCCACCTTTCAATTCGAACGCACCGGTCATTCCGGTTTCTTCATCAATTGTAAACAGTGCTTCCAACGGAGGATGAGGAATATCGGTAGATGCCAGCAATGCCATGATCGCAGCCACACCAATGCCATTATCCGCTCCGAGCGTCGTGCCTTCCGCCTTCACCTTATCACCTTCTACTTTCATGCGGATCCCATCCGTATCGAAGTTGAAAGTGGTGTCGTTGTTCTTTTGATGGACCATATCCAAATGGCTTTGCAGCGCGACCGGCTTCAACCCTTCCTTCCCTTTGGTTCCGGGCTTCTTAATGATCACATTGCCAGCATGGTCCACAACGGTTTTCAACCCAAGGCCTTCACCGAATTTCTTTACGAACGCGATAACGCGCTCTTCCTTTTTCGACGGACGCGGTACAGCGTTCAGGTCGACAAAGTGGTTCCAAAGTGCTTTCGGTTCAAGGGCGCGGATCGCTTCGTTCATGGGGCTGAGTAAAGGAATTTTGGTGGCTGAAGATAGGAAGTAACGATCTTCTGTGACAACTACTTCCAACGATCGGATCCAACGTCCGTTCAGGTCTTTTGGGAATTATTACAATTAGCTTACAGCTAACTTTGGAACTGTCATCATCAGCCCAATGAGTTTTATCCGGGATCGATCAGTAGAATTAAAATGGAAGTTATGAAAAAGGCATACATCGCAGGCGGCTGTTTCTGGGGCATGGAAGATCTATTCCGTGTACGGCCAGGTATACTGGACACGGAGGTGGGATACATCGGAGGTGCCAATGAGAACCCGACCTACAAGAATCACCCCGGCCATGCGGAAGGGATCGAGATCACGTACGATCCATCGCAGACCAGTTTCAAACATATCCTGGACTATTTTTTCCGGATGCATGACCCAACCACTATCGATCGCCAAGGCAACGACCGCGGTTCCAGTTATCGGTCGACCATCTTTTTTCAGAATGAAGATGAAAAGCGCGAAGCGGAAGAAGTGATCGCCATTGTAAATGCTTCAGGTAAGTGGCCCGCAAAGGTGGTAACGACGTTGGAGCCGTACACGAAGTTCTGGGCTGCGGAGCCAGAGCATCAGGACTATTTGGTTCGCAACCCGAACGGCTACACGTGCCATTTCGAGCGCTCCGGGGAGAGTTTTTTATAGCTCACCCAAGCCGTTCCAACAGGTCACAGATCGCATCCTTCAATTTCTCGCTAGCGCTGGCGGTAACGGTTAATTGATCTGATAGCGACATTCGCATTCTTTATGAAACACTCGATGTTTTCACTGGACAACTTCTCATTGGATCATCACATGCCCTCAGAGAAAAGCGATCTACGCTTACAGCTAGCCCTTGAAGATCTGCGCAGATGGCTGGTACGATGAAGGCGATGATGATCGTCTTCTTCGTGATCCCGTTTACGCTCCATGCGCAGAACGCAGCACGATTCGCTCGTGCGCTTGAGAGCGGACGTGTGCAAGCAATTGATCATTGGATGAAGCGCGAGTTGAAGGCACAGAAAAAGGGAGTGCTCATTAACAACGGATCTACAGCGTACACCGTTCATCACCCTACGTATGATAGCCTTGTTTCGTTCTTGATGGAACAGCCCGGTTTACTTGATGCTGCATGGGATCGCTGCCAAACAAAGCCCGCGATCTGGCCGGGACATAGCACGGTCGGCTTGCGTTTCATGTTGAATGGCAAGCTACATGAACGTTGCTACAACCTGCAGGAAGGAATACCGGGAACCCCTGATTTTTGGGGCTTTCGGGCACATGTGCGCAAAGATCGCGATCACGTGAAATTCCTTAGGGCATTGGCGTGCCCTGGTTTCATTGAGCAACAGCGAAAAATTTGTGAAGGGGCTTATCCGTAGCGAACTGTTCTGCTCAGAAGAGCACAACGTTCCTATTTACCCGGCACAGCCAACATCATGCGCTTGGTGCCGCGCAGGATCCGTTCGGTGGTCGTGCCCATCAGCGCATCGCTCCAACTGTCCCTGCCATCGGTCGCCATGGCAATGAGATCCGGTCCCCAGCTTGCTGCGAATTCCGAAATGGTTTCCACAACTGCTCCACGTAGCACCGAACGTTCCCATGTTGCCTCAGGAATATTCGGTAATTGCAAAGCATCCAGTGCGTGCGCATCGTCTCCAACGTGCATAATGTGTACGATCACCGGTTGCGCTACGGAACAACGGGCCAATGCTAATACGGGCCTTATCGCTGTCAGTGCCGTTGCAACATTCAACGCGGGTATCAGGATCCGCTTCAGGCTGAGTGCTCCATCCGTTTCGCGCAAGGGTGTTGGACCATCGGTAGGCAAGAAGAGCGTGGGTATGTTCGATAGATCCGCGATGGGTTCCGAGCGCGATGGCGACACCAATTGCCGCAGCGCTGATCGTCCTTCGGTGGCCATTACTACCATGTCACTCGGGTTTTCATCCAAGTATCTCGCCACGGGTTCTTTCAGATCTTTCGCGTGAAGAGCATGTTTATGGATCTTGATCCCCAGTGTCGTAAAAACGTCTTGCTGCGCACTATCCTTGGGCATAAGACCCCAGCCTTCCAACGTTTCCCTAACATGTGGAAATCGATCCCACGGCACATGATCATGGTCTTCCATACCGATGTGTAACAAGGTGAGCTTGCCGCGGTGGTCCAATGCCAATCGAAGTGCAGCGTGGAATGCGGGGATCTCCTCAGGCCGGAACGAAGTAAGGTGCAGTACCTGCTTGAATCCTGGATGATCTTGTAAACTCATGGTACTACAAATCAACGCAATGTTGGAGATCGGTAAAGTGACCAATGTTGGTTCTCAGTGATCGTGTGAGGGTCAGGTGCGGCGCGGATCAGAAAAATGTTTGAATGAGGATAGGGGTATTTCGGACTGAGATGGTCTAAGGTATGAAGCACGGCACGAACCAACGTGTAAATACCTAGAAACGAAACACAATTCACAATGAAAACCATCAAGACCTCTCTCTTACTCTTTTTAGTCATCACCACGCTCTTTTCCTGCAGGAAGGACCAGATCCACGGGTCGGGAACGACCGCATCTCAGGACCGTGAACTCGCAGGATTCGAGAACGTCCTGATCAAAGGTGCGATCAGAACGAACATCATATACGGTACCGATTTCCGCGTGACAGTGACTACCGACCCAGTGGTCATGTCCCACGTGGAAACGCGTGTTGAGGACAATACCCTTATCCTTGATCTGGATGATCATTACAATTACCAGCACATCTCATTCACGGTAGACGTTGTCATGCCGTTGATCCACAACCTGACGCACGAAGGCATCTCCACATCAAGCCTTAGCGGATTCTACGATCTGAACGAATTGCACGTTAGACACAACGGTGTGGGTAAATTGGATCTTTCGGGATCTGCAGCTCATTTGGATCTGGAGCACGATGGCGTAGGTAGCGTGAATGCTTTCAACTTCCCGGTTCAGACCTGCCATGCCGGACAGTCCGGTGTGGGGAGCGTTAAGGTAACCGTGAGCGATCTTTTGGAAGGCCACTTGAATGGGGTAGGGAATATCTATTACCGAGGCCAACCTGAGGTGAATATTTCGGACAGTGGCGTTGGAAATGTTATCCACCAGAATTGAGTGGGCTAACGCCGAGAAATAGCACGAGCGCCGAGGTCCTGGACCTCGGCGCTCGTACAGTTCGGGTCTTAAGTGGTGTGATGCATAGCAGGAACTTGTCCGCAATAATTACGATCAGCCCAGCCGCTCCACCAGATCACTGATCGCGTCCTTCAGTTTTTCACAAGCGCGAGCGGTATCGGTATACAATTCCGGGCGTGGTGTTAGGGTATTCTCCCGCACCGTATCCACCAACGGAACAAGACCAGTGCAACGCGGTTCCGTGCTTATGCCATGATCCATTTGGGATTCGATCTCTTCAAGCAGAGCGTTATTCAATTGACCGTGTCGCAGATCGGTCTGAAGCATGTATACCGTACGGCTCAATTTCCGCAACCGCCTTACGAGGTCTTCGTTCTGCATCAGGGCGAAGATCGGGATAGGAATGTAAAGGGGGGCTTGATCGCCGCCAACCAATCGAAATGGAGACCTACCTTATTACGAGAAGATCGCAGATAAACGAACAGAAGTATGCGCGGTCATTCTGACTAGCCCTTATCGCGCCCGAACGAACCCGCGGATGGTGCTTGCCTGAGAAGTTGTTATACGGATCTGGTACGCACCGGGTAATAGTGCTGAAACGTCAACTGTGTTGTTCAAAGAACCAACCATGCACATACGGCCTGTAGCGTCCAACACTTCGTAACGTACTTGGCCGGCCGGTACGCCTTGCAGTTGTAGCAGGTCATTAGTCGGATTCGGGTAGATCAGAAGAGCAGGGAATGCATCCAACTCCTCGAAGCCAACAGCGGAGTTTTTGTAAACGTGACCAGCAGGCCCTAAGCCACCGCGGTAACCTACGGCATAGACAAGACCTTGGTATTCTTCAATATCGAGTACGGTCTCGTTCGTCGGGATGCCTGGTACCGCACTCCAACTGGTACCATTGAACAGTAGCACGTTGGCATCGGTCACAGTACCGGCGTTCATACCCTTGCCGCCTACGAGCAATCCAGCGGATGTTACCTGAAGAGTAGAGACATAGCCACCCAAGGCCGTGGTGATGCCACCTGCCACCGCACTCCAGGTCGTTCCGTTCCATCGTGCTATGCGGGAGGTACTAACACTGCCAGCCATAGTGAAAGAACCTGAAGCGTAGAGTTGGCCGTTGTATGCCACCAGTTCGGAGCAGTTGTTATTCATACCACCTCCAACGTTCACCCAAGCGGAACCATTCCATTTGGCGATCTTGTCAAGCACGGTGCTACCGCTCAGCGTGAAAGAGCCTGCCGCGTATAGATCGCCCATCGTATGTAGCCAGTGCGAGTACACCAGCATCGAAGCCTGCGCCCATCACGGAAGAAGTTGTACCGTTATACTGCATGATAAACGGCGCGGGAGTGGTAAAGCCGCCGCCGATGATCAACTGATCGTTCCATGCCAACATAGCGTTCACATTCACAACATTATTGGTTGCTATTGGACCAGCTTGCCAAGAGCCTCCGCCCCATAGTACCGTTCCAGATAGGCCGGATTGGGCCATTCCTCCACCTCCGTAAAGGTTTCCATTGTACTCCTCCAAGCATGAGAAGCCATTTCCACCGATCAGTGTGCTATGATAGCCGAAAGTGGTGCCATTGTAGGTCATCGAACCGTAGGTCTGCTGTCCGTTGAAACGGGTCATGTTGCCACCGAAGTATAGTGTGCCGTTATACTCCTTCATTACGTTGATATTACTGTTGGCACTATCTCCTACTTGCATCCACTGCGCTTGCATGGGAAACGACATGGCGAAAAGGCAGGCGATCGTAAAAATGCGGCTTATCATGTGGTCTGGTTTAATGTGGTCAAATGTATCAGGATTAAAAGATCGATCCTAATTCTGGCGGATCGGACATGGGTTGTAGATCTCCGATCTCTGCTGATAACACTTTTCCATTTGGCCGTATGTTGGCCGTATGATAGATCGGTCAGTAACATGAACACTCCGGCTCAATGTGAAATAACTTAGCCGCATGATCACGCGCAATACTTTTCCGGTAATTCTATTGGTGCTGCTTTTCACGGCATGCAACATTCCACGCAAGATGGAAAAGGCGGCCGTAAAAGCCTACGAAAAGAACGCCATGGTGTCACGTACGTTCACCGATGCAGCAGGGCCGCATTACACGTGGGTGAGCAAAGATCTAGCGACAAGTGCAAGGCCCAAACTATTGCTTGTTCATGGCATCACCAGCAGCAATGCAATGTGGGCCGGGAACCTTGCCGGATTAAGCAAGACCTATGAACTGATCGTACCCGACCTGATCGGCCATGGAAAAAGCACGAAGCAATGGAGCGGGAACAGTGTGGATCAACAAGTGGCGCACCTCGCCTTGATCCTCGATAGTCTAGGTGTGAAAGAGCCGATCAATGTGGTGGGCAATTCGTACGGTGGTGCCATATCGGCGAACTTCGCTGAGCAACATCCGGACTGGGTAAAAACCTTAGTAATCTACGATGGTCCTGCATGTGATTTCACCAAGGCAATGGCTGACAGCGTTGCGCGTTCCGTTGGTGCCGCCGACATGAAGGGGTTGTTCACTCCTCAGAACCCTGACGAACAATACCGTTTATTGGCCATCGCATTTTACGATCCACCGAAAGTTCCCGCGTTCGCGCGGAAACAATTTACGAGCACGCGAAAGAAAAGCAACCGGGTTACCTTGGTTTATTACAGGATCTTTTGGACCGGGAAAAGCAGTATGCTACAAAGCAGTACACGTGGTCCATGCCCGTGTATGTGTTGTGGGGCGAAGGCGATCGGTTGATACCACCGGCAGTCGGCCGAGGCATTGCATCGCGCAACCACTTACCTGCGGATCATTTGATCATGATACCAAATGCGGGACACATTGCGAATGTTGAACAGAAAGCGGTTTTTGAAGAGCAGTTGCGGCGGGTATTGAAGGAATAACGACGCGCTCAAGAGCACTAATGATTGATAATGGTATTGCCTATCTTTGAGGTATGACCCCGAAGCAATCCCGAAAGCCACCAGTATCGCAAGAGGAACGGCTGCTTGGCCTGATCGCATCGTTCAGCATTGAAGGCATACGGATCTCCATGGAGGAGGCCCTGGCTTTGTTGAAGAAGGTGCAGGTCACACCGGGAAAACAGAACGGATGATCGCTTCCATCGGTGCTCTGTTGTCGAGCGCTGCTTGTTGCACTGCGTTTATGTATGCGTCGAAATTCACACGCCCCACTTGTTCCCAGCGCAATTTTCCGTGGCCTTGTTTTTGGGCCATCATATCGGCCAGTAGCCGCGCTGTGCGACCATTGCCTTCCCGAAAGGGATGGATGAAAAGCAGCTCGCCATGGACCAGAGCGATGTCCCGGATAAGTTCATCCTTGTCTAAATAGGTTTCAGGAAGTGGGCGCAACATGAGCTGATCGAAGTTGCGCATCGTTTCGTCCAAGAACTTGGCGGAGGGAAAGTTGAAGCCACCCTTGGACAGGTTCACTGTGCGCAGTTTCCCAGCGAAAGCATAAAGGTGGCCGAGTGCCAAGCCGTGCATTTGAAGCAGGTAGTCCAGATCGAAGGAGGTGGCATCTTCAAGATCGTCGTACAGCATGATCTCTGCCCGCAAGAAACCTTCCGCCTCCGATAGCTCAACCTTACGTAGGTCGGTCAGGCCTAAAAGATTCGGTAGCACTTCACTCTGCTCATCAGGTAGGTCATAACTTCATCGGCGGAAAGTTAAGTGTGCGCACCTAACCACGCTGTTCAAGGCTAAACCTCCCCAGCGTCTCCCACGCTTCAGCAGGAACTCTGCGGCGGCTTAAGGGGATAATCCAAAAAAAACGCAAGGACCAGAGACGGCGACGCTGCGAAGGTTTAAGAACGGATCGGATCTATCTTTGGTAAAACCATCTCCCATGCGATCCGTTAGCGTGCTATTCATTCTGTTAGCCTTCTCGGTACAAGGCCAATTGATCAACGGCAGTTTCGAACAGGACTTGTCGGGTTGGGTGAGTCCGCAACCGTGCGCGAACCCGACGGCTTCACCCGAGGTTCCGGGCGGTACCGGGGATTGGAGCTTGCGACTGAATGCACAGAGCCACGCACCGGTCGGTTGCATTTACACATCGGACAGCGTCGCCCTGTATCAACCGTTGCCATGGATCACACCAGGTACATGGACGCTTAGCGGATGGATCAAGGGGGTGGATCCGAACACCCTCGATGGTAACCAAGTGATCGTTGCCTATGATCCATTCACCTTTTTCGGCTCGATCGGATGGATCGATAGCACATGGCATTTTAGTCAGAGTACTGTTACCATACCAACAGGATTCCCTACCGAGAACATCCGCCTGGTCATTTTACCTGCTGGTCTTTCGGAATACGGCCCGTACTACGCCTACTTCGACGACCTTTCGTTGGATATCACAACTTCCGTCACACAACCCTCAGCCGAACGACCGGCCTTCCGCCCGAACCCAGCGACCGACCGGCTGTGGGTAGACCTAGCAGATTTACCGTCGCAGATCGTCCTGCTCGATGCCATTGGTCGTCGGGTACACATGGGGCCATACACTGTTACCGGCCGCACACTTGAGGCGGACGTTAGTGCAGCGCCAACAGGACTTTGCTCCCTATTAATTTTTACGGCTAAGGGGGTAAGCGTGGTGCATTTTGTGAAGGTTTGATGGGGCGTTCGGAGAATTAGTGACTCAGAAATTCATCAACCTGTTGTAACCCCTTCCGGCTCCCTAGCTTTTGGGGGGGACATTGTTGTCAAGGCGAAGAACGCAAGGTCCCGTTTCGGAGAAACTGGGACGGTTTAAAGGATAACAGTTGTTGTCCTAGGCGAACAGATGGACTTTTTTCTAAGGCTGTCGAATGTAGTATCGCTCAAGAGTTTGCGTGAACATGTGGAGTGCGGTTGACTGAATTTATCCATGCCGATCGCACAGAATGCGCTTGACGGATCTAAATTGAATTGAATAGTAAGGTGGGCTTTATGCTGAGCGATCGACCGGGTGCATTGGACACGTGAGATCAATGTCCTCAGTCCACCTTCACCACCTTCATTGTGCGCGATATGGTTCCATCCTGCGGCCAACAACGCACGGTGTAGAGCCCAGCAGCTAACTGTGCTGTGGGCAAGGTGATGCTCTGCCCGCTAGGCGCTGTGCCCGTGAGCAGTTCGGCACCCACAGCGTTGTAGAGCGTATACCGCATGGTGATGTTGGAATGCAAGGTGAGCGACTCGGTGAAAGGGTTGGGGCCGAGGAAGACCGTGCCTTCAGCGAACTGCTGCACGCCGGTACAGATATCCACAGTGAAGGGCACAGCGATGGAATCGGAACAGGTATATGTGTGTGAAACTGTTTCCGCGAAATAGAAGTCGATATCCGCCGTGGTGGCGTATTGCCCGGTGCCGCGCGGATAACGCGTTCCATCGGTGAAGTAGTAGACCAGGTCCGCGGTGCTGAGCGTATCAGCGATGCGTTCGAACTGGATGGTGTAGACCGAATCGCGGTACACTTCCGGGTGAATGCTTCCGAGCATATCCGGGTAGGAAGTACCCGCATTGTTCGTGATAGTGTCCGCGCCGATGAGGAGGCCATCGGGCCCCGTGCCGTGCACGAGCCGCACCGCGTAGCTGAAGGGTCCTTCGATGCCGTAGAGCGATAGGATGAAACGCTCCAATCGTCCGCTGAAGGCTGGGGTGAAGGACTGCCACATAACGGTGCCTGGGGAAGCTGTGCCTTGTTCGCCGGAGCTATAGCTGCCAAAGCCGGTGTTCTGGTCGGTGAAGGTGATAGTGTCCAACACTTCGTCGAAATAGTACCTGGCCATGTGCGCACCAAGGCCAAGGGCCAATGGGTTAAGCAGGCTATCACGAATACCATCCACCGTGATGTATCCGCCGAACGGTTCGCCGGTCAGGATGAAGGGTTCAGCATTTATACAGAGCGGCGCGTTGATGGCGGGAATACTGAGTACGGGTGCGGCGACCGTGATGATGGATAGTGTGGTGTCCGTGCAACCGAACGCGGTGTTGATGTAAGTGAGTTCATGGGGGCCTTCACCGAGGGAGGCGGGTAAGAAACCATTCGTATTTACCCCTTCGATCCAGATCTCGGCATCCGGTGAGAAGTCATTGTCGCCGAAGAGCCACACGGTATCAACCTCGCTCACGCAATAGGCATCGGCGAGGTTGAGCATGTAATGCGGCGGCACTTCGTAAAGGGAGTAGTAGCGGATAGCACTCTGGCACGGTGGTAGGGCATTGACCCATGTGCGGAAGGCGGCATCGTGGTATGCATCCACGCTACTCGTGCCACGGGTGTAGTCGTAATAGGCCCAGTTGGTACCGAAGCTCAGCACTTGCCGGAAGGCATGTTCAGCGGTGAGTTCCACCGTGTACATGGTATCCGCGTTCCATGGAACCAGACTGCTGACGGGGAAGGTGATCCAACTTGTATCCATGATCGCGGGCGACGCGATCATGCTTTCGTGAAGGAGCACCGCACCGGCACCAACGCCGTGATATACACGCAGCGTGAAGTTGTTCGGCAAGCTATCGTGCAGCATGAATTCCACTTGCGTCAAACGACCGGTCTCGCCCGCGCGCACCGTTTGGCGAATGCTGTCCAAGAGCGCGTAACTGTAGGTATAGTTGCCGTAGTAGTCATACAGGGTGTACGACTGGTCGATGTGTTCCGAGCTATCCAACGGGAGGTCATTGGGTGAATACGTCACGGAATATTCGCCCGGAGTGTTCGGCGCATTCATCAACGTGGTGCCGCTCACCAAGGGTCCATCAAAAGTGCCGGGGCCAGGCGCAGCGGAGAGTTGGATGGAAGGATGGTTATGGCATTGGCGTGTGTCGAACGCATCGATGGCGATCGACACGGGATCTGAATGGAGATCGGTCTTCACGAAGTCCAGCACGTACTGCATCACCTGCGTTTGGCCGGTTGTAAAGAGGTTGTTGTCGCAGGGCGAATAGCACATGATGTTCGTTGTCTGCGGCATGTAGGGATCACCGTTCGCGTCGGTGCTGGTGCCGATGTACGTGCAGTTGGCATAGTCGATCATCCCGGCCAATCCAAGGTTGGGATCTGCAGGCGTGTCGCAGATCTGGTCACCGCCGATGGTGCAGTTGGAACCGTCCACCAGCTCGGCTTCGAACAATGCGTCGTGTGTATGCGGAAGGCCGAGCAAGTGACCGACCTCATGGGCCAGCACACGCGGGTTATCCGCGCCTTGCAGGAAGACCAAGTTGCCGAAGTTGAAGCCCGCCAAACCGTTGGGCAATAGTGCCACGTAAACCAACGTGACATAGCCCGGTTCGTAATACGGGTTCAGGATCTCCGGGTCGAAGTTCCACAGCGCATAGAGGTTGTCGTTATCCACTACCTGCACCGGCCCACACAGCTCGAATTGGATGTCCGTGTTGTTCTGTGCGTAAAGCGCGTTCGTGCCATCGAGGTCGCGCTGCACCGCGCTGGTCGTTACAGCATCACCACCGGGCCCGCTCAGTGAGGCAATGATCACCTTCACCTTCAGGTAGCGCGTTCCACTGCGGCCGGGGTGATAGTTACGCGCTGCTTGAATGATTTCCGGGGAAACGGACGAGGTGCTGTTGCACCAGATACCGCTGGTCTGGGAGTGGAGCAAAAGCGGAAAGAGACTTTGAAGAACACCGACCAGGGCGAAGATGAGAAAGCGCATGTGTTCTATCACTGTCGATGGTGCTGGAGTGACGCGAAGATGCGGAAAGGAGTTGTCCGTTCGTGCTGCTGTGAGGAAAAGAATTTCAGGGCCACTTTACAACTCAACAAAGTCTACTACGCTTTGGTGGGGACCGTGCGGTCAAGACCAAGAACGCAAGGTCCTGAAGCGGTACCCTTGCGGAGAGTTAGTACACATGCGTGACGACAGTAATAAGGAAGTATACGAACAGTGAGCTGCAAAGGTTATCGATCACCTGGGCCAAGCAGCCGGAAAATGTACCTCGCAAGCTCCAGCGGGATGCGTGCGATCCATGGCCCAACTAGTAGCCCATTGCCTACAAGTAAGTGGTATTTAACAATGCGAGAAACATTTTGTTAAAGGATCACGCCATTTTCTTCTTTGTCTTTTTCATTTTCTCCTTTGTACTTGCGGCAAGTTCCTTTGTCTTTTTCATTTTCTCCTTTGTACTTGCGGCAAGTTCCTTTGTCTTTTTCATTTTCTCCTTTGCACTTGCGGCAAGTTCCTTTGTCTTTTTCATTTTCTCCTTTGTACTTGCGGCAAGTTCCTTTGTCTTTTTCATTTTCTCCTTTGTACTTGCGGCAAGTTCCTTTGTCTTTTTCATTTTCTCCTTTGTACTTGCGGCAAGTTCCTTTGTCTTTTTCATTTTCTCCTTTGCACTTGCGGCAAGTTCCTTTGTCTTTTTCATTTTCTCCTTTGTACTTGCGGCAAGTTCCTTTGTCTTTTTCATTTTCTCCTTTGCACTTGCGGCAAGTTCCTTTGTCTTTTTCATTTTCTCCTTTGTCTTTTTCATTTTGGCAAAGCACTTTTTGGTTTTGCCCTCGCAATTGGCGGTGCTCTGCCCTCAAACCGGCGTTCTTCGCTGCCAAATAGCGTCGGCACGCGCCGTTTCGACCGGATTACTTCGTTTGCAGTGGGATCTTCATTTAACAGCCCCTCCGCGCCGTAAAGGAGGCTCCCGATTTCGAATACTTCAAGTCGGGACGGTCGGAGCTCACGATGGATCTTTCGGCGGAGTGGTCGGCTGGATGGCCGGAGGTCGGAATGACGATCGTGCCAGCCCCAACAGGACTGTGTTCCCTCTTGATCTATACGAAGAATGGGCTCCGTTTGGTGCATTTTGCGAAGGTGTAATGGGGAATAGGGTGGTGTAAGTGACTATGGGTCAGGCTGCTAAATGTGGCCCTATGTTGACCTCATGTTCATGAACGTTGCCTCCCATGTTCATGAAGGTTGCCCTCACTGTTCATGAAGGTTGCCCTCACTGTTCATGAAGGTTGCCTTCACTGTTCATGAAGGTTGCCCTCACTGTTCATGAAGGTTGCCCTCACTGTTCATGAAGGTTGCCCTCACTGTTCATGAACGTTGCCCTCACTGTTCATGAAGGTTGCCTCCCATGTTCATGAACGTTGCCCCTCATGTTCATGAAGGTTGCCTCCCATGTTCATGAACATTGCCCCTCATGTTCATGAAGGTTGCCTCCCATGTTCATGAACATTGCCCCTTAGGTTCATGAACATTGCCCACCATGTCATACGACATTGCCCACCATGTCGACTGTAGTTGCCCACCATGTCGACTGACGTTGCCCACCATGTCGACTGACGTTGCCCACCATGTCGACTGACATTGCCCACCATGTCGACTGACATTGCCCACCATGTCGACTGACATTGCCCACCATGTCGACAGACATTGCCCACCATGTCGACTGACGTTGCCCACCATGTCGACTGACATTGCCCACCATGTCGACTGACATTGCCCACCATGTCGACTGACATTGCCCACCACTACGACTGTAGTTGCCCACCACTACGACTGTAGTTGCCCACCACTACGAGCGTAGTTGCCCACCACTACGACTGTAGTTGCCCACCACTACGACCGTAGTTGCCCACCACTACGACTGTAGTTGCCCACCACTACGACTGTAGGTGCCCATCACTACGACTGTAGTTGCCCGACACTACGCTTGTAGTTGCCCACCTCGACGACTGTAGTTGTCCAGCACTACGCCTGACCTTGCGCACGAGCGGGCCGTAAATGCCCGATATGTCCATAAACCCCTCGTATTGACGGCGGCCTCCGGTGGGTAAGGTTTCTTGGCCTCTTGGTTGGCTTGGGTTTGGGCTTTTGGTCCCTAGTCCAGTGGCTTCTGGCGTTGGCTGGTATGGTTGCCATGCCACAGGCAGGCCATAGGTTGAGGTGGTTGGTGGGTAGGTTGGTATTGAAGGGGCTAGCATAAGCTTCTCTCCTCAAGCACAGGAGTACCTGCCGGCCCGTATGTACTGCTCTGTGCCGAGCACTGCCGACCTTGATCACATTATGGGGAAGGGAATCCCGTGCGAGTTGGGTACACGGCCCGGGCCACATGGGTGATACTTCCAGAGTATTGGCTTGGCCCGGGTGGGTAGACAACGCAGGGTCCCGAAGCGGAGACTTATTCTATGTTAAAAACAAGCATAACGTAAAGTTTTTTTCAGGCATTAGGACTCCAGCCATGAACCAAGGATGAGGCCCACCCTTGATCCATGTTGTTGGCCGTTGCCATCATGCCTATCCCTGTTAGGTTGCTCTTCAGCAGAGCCTGCTTCCGTTTGGACACGACATACGAAGTACGGCAATCCGATCAATTCTGCACTAATTGCCGCTGCTCATAGGGCCGGTTGTTGCGGATCACGGCGCAAACACAATGGATGATCTTATTACGGACCGCATTGACAACCAATATCGGCTTCTTGCCTTCAGATACTTTGCGTTGGAAGTAGACCTTTAATTCTCCTTCGCGTTGCACGTTGGCAAGTGCAGCCATGTGGAGCATGGTCTTAAGGATCTTGTTGGCTTGATGTGATACTTGCGTTCGTCCGCGAATACTGCTACCAGAACTACGCTCAAATGGAGCTACACCAGCATGACATGCCAGTTCGCGTGGGTTCGTAAATCGATGGAAGCCATCGGTGAGCGCGATCAAATAGCTCGCTAATTGTGGGCCTACGCCGGGGATCGTGAGCAACAGGTTGTATTGTTCACTGGTTATATCATCGGCTTTGATCTGTGCCATGATCAGTTGCTCTACGCGTATCACGGCACGATCAGAAGCAACGATCAAACGCTTGTCAAGTTGGTCGAACGCCTTTTTAATGTCCTTGTCCATGTAGCGGTTCAGGTCCGAGAGATGCTTCTTGTACATGGCTCTGACGCGAACCAAGTGTTGCCTACGTGTGAGCAGGTGCTTGAGTTTATCGAGCTTGAGGTTCTGTGCTGTGAACAAACGTGTTTTCTCTCGAAATGTGCGTGCGTATTGCGCGATCCGCAAAGCGTCCACTTTGTCGTTCTTCACACGCTTGATGCCCATGCTCTTTTGTATATCGAGCGGGTGCGCCAACCAAGCATGCCAGTGCTGCTCCACGATCAGATTAAGCAACATCAACGTATAGTGCCCGGTAGGTTCCAAACACACTAGGCATTCCCCGGTGTCAACTCCGTATCGTTTCTTCCAGCTGTTCATTAGCGTCATTACGGCTGTACGACCATTGCTTACTTGCAAGCTCTCCAAGTGAACACCGTGTTCATCGAGCAATGCGAAATCCAAGGTTGCACTGCTCACATCGATACCGATCCAATGCTTCATTTTCGTTTACTTTGAGGTTCAACAAATGATCGCTGTTGAGGCTGAGCGACAGGTCCGATGCTCCATGACTCTAATAGGCCCTTACGCCTAGCATTCTATCCGAGCCTTAGACCTGAGAAAGCCAGAGGTACCCATAAGTCTCTTAGGGGCTTTAACCCTAGCTGCGGAGTTGGTTCACCCCTGGCTTGGCTCAGTTCTCTTCAGTGATCTATCGACATCTAAGAAAATAGTTCCTTAGTGACGATGCAATACTAGAGCCTGCATAGGGTTAGTGGTCAAGTGGGCGTGAAGGCTCCGCGGCATCTTAATACGTTTGACCATCCGCCTTCAGAACCACAATACTTTCCCTTAGTGCTGGAACTTCCGTCGAATGTGCTTCATGATTCCAATGTTGGCCTGAGCTACGTAAACGGCGAATGACCTGTACTTCCTGCGTAAGCCAACCTACCTTTTCAGCGATGTCCGCGAGGATAAAATCCACGGGGATTACCACTCCGGCATATGCGGAGGTGCCAACGGCAATTTTTAGGACCGCATCTGGTTTTGCTCTGTTCCGAAGGTTCTTCAATAGTCCGGCCATGTCTTCAAAGTAGGCTTGAATCATATTGGGGATGTTCGGATTCCAAAGTTGCTCCTTGCGCACAACTAACTCTTTGTATGCTTTTGCATAGTTGATACCGAAGTCGTCATTAAATGGCTTCGCCCAGGCTGCTTGCACATGCGACCGGACCGTTTGGAGCCGAATATTCATCAAGTCTGCGTTAGTGCGAACAAAACCGCCCAAGAAAAGCTCCGGCCTATAGACATCTGTGTAGTCGAAGGAGTTCAAGTAAGGCGGTGATGTGACACAGAGGTCGAACTTTCGTATATCCCTGTGTGTACTGAGCCGCCGCGCATCCATGCGCTCAACACTGGACTTGGAACCAGATATTGGGGCTGCTACTACGTCCTCCTTCATCATAGCAATGTATGCCTCGTATGCGCTGAGAAAAGAGGACGCATTGAATGACCGATAGTTGTCCATGCGCTTGTACCGGAGGCATTTGCCATCAGGATACGCATTACAATTATCCATGGCTGCCTTCATAAGCGCCAAACGGCTTAACGATCGCTCAGGACGTGCGAAACGTTTGGTGGAATCCCAGCCTCCCATGAAGGATCGAAGTACGGACCTGTTGAATAGCCATTTACTCTTGCCTCCAGCTTGTGAGAAGGTGGAATAGGACTCAAGCGAAGTCTTCAGAGGCTGTCGAATGCCCTTGACCGTCCACTCAAACGCGTTTGAAAGGATACGGGGCGTTGATTGTTCAAGTTTGGCCTGACCAACAAAAGCGAGGAACGGATTTACTTCAAAGGCAAGGCACTCAACTCCACTTAAAGCATATTGCAGAGGACTAGTGCCGGAACCGCTGAAAGGCTCTATGGCGAAAATCCCATTCCGTGGTGTGTGATCGACCTCTGAAAGTGCGTCCGTAATTAGAGAAGCACTGAAGCCCTCCTTAATTGGGTACCATCGATGACGAGGCAACACCATGTTATCTACGGCATTGGTAATTGAGCGAACTGCATGTTTTGGCATACTTAGGCTTCTAAGAAAAGGCGGATTGGTTTTTCAAAGTCACTTCTTGTGGAATGGTAATCTGGGTTATAGGTGATTTCGCGTGTCGCAAAATGACATTGCTGTTTAGCTGTTAGTGATTTGGTGCTCGCCTTTACTCCATGGCGGCGACAGTCAAAAACAACGAGATAACCCAACGTGTCCGAAGCAGGACTATTTCGCTTGTGATTGTCAAGGTAATTCGCAAGTTGCTCTGCACCTTTATTTGCACGTGATTCGCCATAGTTGGCAGTGAATCTTGCACCATCACCACTACGGGATTTACCAATCCACTTAATTTCAATAAGTGCCTCTCTCGTAGACATCTGGGCTGTTAACTTGATGTCAATCGGATGGCTTTCATCGATATTTTGTTCGGGGCGAACCCAATAGTCATCAAAGCGCATACAACAGCGCAGGTAATGGCTAAGAGAGGTACGTAGCCGGTGTTCTGGTCCTGGCCCGAACCAGAAGCGTCTATCTGGATCTTGCCAAGCTTCCCGCAAAGTTGGGCATGTAGAGTGGCGAGCTAGGCTATGCCCGTAATCCAGCAGGGCTTCGCGCAGGTCATCAAAATGATGAAGCAGGAACTGACTTGGTGCCCCAGGTAGGAATTTGTCAACAGTCAGGCATTGTTCGCCAATCCGAAACTCCTCGACCTCTTGAACTAAACTGTAAACAATAGCGTCGGTCTGGTTTTGAAGGGGTGAGTTTACATTCCCTTTCCAAAGAAATGCAGTTCCGTCTGGTCTTATCTCAATTGCTGCCAAATCGAGTACGCCGTTGATGGTTTTACCATTGAGAATTCGTTCGGCTTGGACAAGGCGCTTCTCATCAAGTTCCGAATGAATTCCTATTGGGGCAAAGACAGTGAGTTGCGTTTTTCGATTAACACGGCAGAACTGGCCTTGAATGCGAAGAAAGTTCAAGAGCTGTTTAAGCCGTGTGACACCCTCTTCACCAAACACCTCTTGAGCCTTTATTAATGGCTGATTCGCCAATGCGCGATGCATGACGTCTGTATCAATTTTCCTAGTTGCTATGCTCATGTGTTCGGCCTATGGTAAGCAAGTATTCAAGCCAAGCGGAGAGTGGGAGGGAAAGGTCACTACCTTGATAGGGTAGCAGTTCCCTGATTTCCCCAAATGTATCATGGAGTCTATCTACGATTGGATCACTGAACAACCAAGCTGTTTGGGCGTGTCGCTTAATAAATGCAAGTGCGGGCTCGTAAGCAAAAGCTTCACGGATGACACTCGGTGTGAACAAGAGCAAGCAATCCGCTGCTCCGTTGAGGTAGGCTAACCTTTCTTGATTGATAGTGTGTTCCTTCCAAATACCTAGGTTGGTTTGTCCATCAGAAGTAATCTGTAGTAATTCTCCATGATCCGTGATGTCACCTATACGTATACAGTAATCCAGTGCATCATCAAGGTTTTTCGAGAACGGCAAGCCTGATGGAGTGGAGCTAAATTCATATTCCCAATCTGAAACTGGTTTGCCTCCGTACAATGACAGCAGGCAGCTTGCGTAGGCAAGTAGGTGTAACTCTGATCTTGAGAAGCCCCTAACCGTTTGTGTCAGTCGTGAACCCAGTAGGAGCGAGTCAAAGTATGCTTGCGGACTGGTCATATATTTCTGGAGTGTGCGAGTGCATCCAGCGCATTCAAGCGATTCTCAAATTCTGCTTCATGCTTCTCTTGCACTTCAGACAGTTCGCGCCACTTATACAGGCGATGGAGTCCAAACCCGAGACTCGATTGCTTCGCAATCTCGGTGAGAAGTTCAGAAGTGTTGATGTTGGCTGTCATGAAGACAGGGTGTCCGTCATTGGCGAATTCAGCCACCATTTGTCCGGCTTGTGACTCATAAGCTAGATCAAGACTGCCTTCTGGTGTATCTATGTAAAGGGGAGCTTTGATGGTATCTGATGAAACGTAGTTAGCTAGCGCCATTCTTAGTGCAATGTCGATGAAGAAGCGCTGACTTTCGGAGAGGTCATGCTCCGCATGTCGCTGTGTCTTCTTCACTGTTAGCGCCAGAGTAACACTCTTATCGCGCGTTTCGAGTTGGATATCTAAGTCGACACCCAGAAAGAGATTGGCTAAAGTGTTAAACTTAGGAACAAAGTCTTCCTGAATATTCAGGTATTCTTGCTCTAGCTTTTTTTGTATTTGCTTGTAAGCTTTAGAAGCTTCGGCACTTTTACTCTTCTGCTTCAAACGCTCCTTATCGATTTCGGCAATAGTTTTCTCATATGCTGCAATGACTTGATCATGATTAGCGTCCACCGGTCTGCCTCGGTTAACAACATCTCGATTTTGCTCTTCAAAGGCGTCAAGCTCTGTTTGCACAGTTTCAAGTGAACGTACGCGTATGTCATTTTCGACATCAAGCTGAGTGATAAGGAGCACACTGGAATCGACACGCTTTTTCTGTTCGGCCAGTTCCTTATCAAGCTCTTTAAGGCGCTGGTGCACAGCTGCCGGAATGGTAGCCCGGTCAGTTGCAGCTTTGCACAGTGGACAAGTATGCTCCGCAATAGCCTTTTTTACAGGCTCTACAACTGCGATGCCCTCAGTACCGCAAATAGCACATTTGTGCTCAATTAGTGCGAGCTGGATTGCGGGTGCGTTCTCTACTGAGTGCTTTGCCGTCACGCGTTCGCTGAACTCGCGTTGGTAGTCGTTTCGAATGACGGAAGCTCGTGCAGCGCCTTCAGCAAGCGCGAGTTTGGCATCGCGCAATTTGGTTTGAATTATATCGACCTCATTTGATCGTTCTTTCACTCGGTCAAGGAGTGTCTCAAATTCTTCATATGTGCTTGCCTCATCGTCTACAAGTTCATTCCCGCTGAGTACCTGTCTGAGGCTGTCAAGCCGATCTTTTTGCTGTGTCATGTTCCAGCGCAGATTTCGAACCCTTGAATCCGCCTTTTCCATTTCACGTCTCAGTCTTTCCGCATCTGCCCGCTGTTCATTATCAATTCCTACAAACAGAAGCAAGCAGGTTTCTAGAACTTTCGGATCCCAAAACAATAAATGACGTCGTTCATCAAAAGTGAGCACGAATGATTGGATGAAGACAAACTCCTTGAACGTTGAGAGTCCGATGTGCTGAGTTAATACGGCCTGATAATTTGCCTCCCGGTCTTCGGGTGTCATCTCATCAAAGTGCCTGGCATCGTTTGTAATGACAAGTGACCGCAGCGCATCAGGTTCATCGAATCCTCGAATTAGCGTAATTGTTCGATCTCCGATTGTGAGTTCAAGTTCGATTTCTGCAATGTCACGGTCCTCAGGCTGTACACGCCCTTGAAAGTAGTCCTTGGAGAATCTTGAAATATCTCGGTAGTAATCATCAACGGATACGAACTTTTGTCCTGGGCGTGGAACAACTCCTGTTAGGCCGTAATTGATGATTTGGAAAAATGTAGATTTCCCAAGACCATTGGCCCCTGCAAGGCATGTCGTTCCAGGTTGGATTGAAAATTCAATGTGGTCCTGAAGATTGTACAGCGAGAAGTGTGACAGTCGGATCCGGCGCACAATAGGGAAGTTAAGATGCCTCATGCTTGGTGATTAGATTGATATTAACCTACTCAATCCTTAGTGTCGATTTGGAATTTGAATAACGCGCGTTCCTTAGCGTTAGGGATTGAGGCGGAAAGCCAGTAGGCGAGGAGGAACGACGAGTGTAGTTTTGCAGTGGAAAGAGTGCCTCAGAATGAATTTGAGCATGTACCCGCCCAAAGAAACAACAATCCTCACGTTCGCCATCATTTCTGATCCAACTTCCTAACCATCGTCAAAATAGTAGCAATGGCAATCGTCTCCCCAGTTTCATCCACAACATCAACAAGGAACTTCACCCCGGGTCGAGGCCCGGGGCAGGCTCTTAAATGAATCATTCTTGGTCGAGCTTTCTTACCATGGTCAGGATGGTTGCTATTGCGACAGTTTCTCCTGTTTCGTCTACGACGTCGACCAAGAATTTGACGATTCCTGATGCCACATCCGCACCCTTCGGAGAATCTTCCGTTAGCACTTTCTTCTCCTGATCCACTTTCTCCTTTACGGTGAACTTAACCTGGATCGTGGAGCCCGGATAAACAGGTTTTGTAAAGCGCGCTTCTTCGATGCCGTAGTTGAGTAGTACAGGTCCTTTAGGTGGGTCTACGAAGAGACCCGCTGCTCGCGATAGGATAAAGTAACCGTGTGCCACGCGACCGGTGAAGACAGTTCCGTCGAGGGCGTTCTCGTCCATGTGGGCGTAGAACTTGTCGCCGCTGAGGTCTGCGAAGTTGTTGATGTCATCCAACGTTACCAAGTGCTTGTCGGTGATCACAGTGTCGCCGATGTTCAGCTCTTCGAAATGCATGCGGAAGGTGTGCTTCGGCGTGATGTTCTGTTTCGCACCTTGCTGGTACTGTTGTGTCAACGCAGTGATCGTTGTCGGTGATCCTTGGATGGCGGTGCGTTGCAGGTAGTGCAATACACCACGCTTGCCGCCCATCTCTTCACCACCACCTGCACGTCCGGGGCCGCCGTGTACCAATGTTGCGAGCGGTGATCCGTGTCCGGTGTTCTCCTTGGCCATGTCGCGGTTGATCACCAGCATACGTCCGTGGTGACTTGCTGCACCCCACACGAATTGCTGTGCTGCTTTATCGTCGTACGTCGCAATACTCGCGCAGAGACTGCCTTTGCCGAGTTTGGTAAGTGCTACCGCTTCTTCGATATCGGTGTAGGGCATCAATGTGCTTACCGGTCCAAAGGCTTCGATGTTGTGGCACTGTTGGTTCTTCCATGGATCTTTGTTCAGTAGTAGGATCGGACTCATGAATGCACCTTTCTCGGAATCGGCACCGGTCACGTCCACGCTGTTGGGGTCGCCGTACACCAGCTCGCTGCCTTTCATTAATTCGGCGAGGTTATCGCGCACTTCGTTGCGTTGTGTTTGTCCGGCAAGAGCTCCCATGCGCACACCTTCTGCGCGCGGATCACCGATCACTGTTCCGCCCAAGCGTTTGCCCAATGCGATCTGCACATCCTCTACCAAGTTCTCTGGAACCATAATGCGTCGCGCACCGGTGCAGCGTTGGCCGCACTTCAACGTCATTTCCTTTCCCACTTCTTTAATGAAGAGCGAGAACTCTTCGGTATCCGGTGTGGCATCAGGGCCAAGCACAATGCTGTTCAAGCTATCGGCCTCCATGTTGAAGGGCACACTTTCGGCAATGATCTGCTTGTGCGCTTTCAGCATGCGTCCGGTGGTTGCACTTCCGGTGAAGGTCACCACATCTTGGCTCTCCACATGATCCAAAAGATCACCGGCGCTGCCTACGATCAATTGGATGGCGCCTTCAGGTAAGATGCCTGAGGCGACTATCGCCTTCACCATCGCTTCCGTCAAATAACTGGTAACGGTAGCGGGTTTCACCACCGCTGGCATTCCAGCCATCCAGTTCACGGCGCATTTTTCCAGCATCCCCCAGATCGGGAAATTGAACGCATTGATGTGTACTGCAACACCTTCCTTCGGCACCATGATGTGGTGGCCCATGAAGCTGCCGCCTTTGCTCGTGAGTACAGGAGGTCCATCCACATAGAACGGCATATTGCCGAGCTGTTTGCGCAAGCTCGCATTGGCAAAAACGTTTCCGATCCCGCCTTCAATATCCACCCAACTATCAGCCTTGGTCGCACCGGTGCGGTAACTGATCTGGTAGAACTCCTCCTTGCGATCCATCAAATACATGGCGAGTGCTTTCAGCATTCTGCCGCGTTCCGGGAAGGTCATTTTGCGCAGCGTTGGTCCACCGGTTTCGCGTGCGTAGTTCAGCATCGCGCCAAAATCCAGACCACCGCTACTGGTTGTTGCGATGAGTTCGCCGGTGCTGGCGTCCGTGAGTTCGGTTTGTTTTCCGGATCCTTTCACCCAGGTTCCAGCGATATAATTTTCGAGTTGCATAGGGGCGAAGTTCGAGAATTATGTGCTCAAGGTTGGCTTAACTTTATAATTGAGCCTTGTGAATTGTGTCTTGTTTCTTCCGCGTAGCGGCATCCCAATAGCAGGCTGCGTAAAAGTTCACCGCACGAACACCTTCCCCTTCATAACCGTTCCCTCGATGTCGATGAGGGTCCAGAACATTAGTCCGGCAGGGCTGGCGACATACTCAGTTGAACTGTTGATCCGATCCTTGGAATGCATTCTTCCTTGCAGATCGAACAGGGTGAGCGTGCCTCCTCCTTGTACACCATGCACCTCAACCACTCCAGGCGCACCAGCTATCACAGTGTACTGCGATCCCGGATCTTGATCATCCACATTGACCGCGAAATTGAACGTGAAGTTTGCGGTATCGGTATTGCCACAGGGGTCATTGTAGATATGCGTGGCGAAGTACGTATCCGATGTCGGGAACGTGAACGTGGCCGTTGCAGTAGTGAACGATTCGCCATTGGTACAGGTCCAGAGGTGCGTGCCTTGCCCGTAGTGGATCAGGGTGATGAAGTCGGGTCCATTGATGAAGCCATCGAGTAGGGCATTGGTTCCATTCGGTTCGTCGAGATTCCAAGTGCCAATATCATCTAGAACCGTGGCGCTGGCTATACTGCGAAGGATCGCCGCCGTCTCCGGTAGAAGTGTTGAATTGAATGTTGCGTCAACACAACTTACTTGGAAAAAGGTGCAATAGAACACGCATGCCGCGAGGTAGGTGCCTTCCACGGAAGGATGGGATCCATCAGCATCGTACAGGTTGATGAGCGGGTACGTATCGCGCACTTGTTTCCACGCTGCCCCGACGGGTGCGGTGTGTGCATCGTTCCAAGTGGCGAGTGACACATAGTTGTTCCTCAATGCCTGTTGCATACCGTTGTAAGTACACATGAAAGGGAAGGCGGCACAATTGTCGGGATCGCCGTTCTGCCTGCCCCAGGTCATGTAAAAGACGGGATAGGTGCATTCGTAATTCTCTTCGATCGTCGCCATCAGCTGGATCGCGGCGATCTCCGTAGTGGTGACATCCGCAGGCAATGCACCCAATTGACTTTGTTCCTGCATCACCACGAAATCCCACGAGTTCGACTCTATCGCTGTGATCGTAGGCGCATACGTGGAATGTTGGAACAACGTGTACCCGCCTGGTGCCGAACTCGCAACGGTAATGTCCTCCCCTAGGGAGAGGGCAAGTTGCTGCGTCATACTCGGCAGGTCGTTCACATACGTGTAGCTATTGCCGATGAAGAGAACCGAGGTCTGCCCATGGACGTGCAATACGGAAAGGATCAGGAGGATAAAAAGACCGCGCATTGTGTAAAAATAGCGCATCGTACCAACATGTTGACCCAACCATAGGATCATGCATCGCGTAGTGCGCGAGTGATTACAGCTTGAGAAACTCGCTGCGCAGCGCAAATAATGGATAACCGCGTTGAAGAAGCGCGAGATCATAATGTGAAGGCTCTTTCTTTTTTCAATTAGTTCGTTGGATGCGTTCATGTGAATGCGAGCTTACATTGCAAGTTGCAAGAACCAACAGTTCCGATCACTGCTTATTGTCAGGATTTATGTAACGGCGACACCGCAAGGTTCGAAAGGCGATTCACAGTAATGCTGAGTATCATCATCCCCACATACAGTGAAGAAGGCTACATCGGAAGAACGTTGATCGCGCTTCGCAGTTGCGCGGGCATTGAACAGTGCGAAGTGTTGGTAGTGGATGGAGGTAGCACCGATGGCACGGTGCGAGAAGTAGAAGGATTGGGTATTCCTGTAGTGCATTCACTCAAGGGGCGCGCTGTGCAGATGAATGCCGGAGCTGCCAACGCATTGGGTGATACGTTCTACTTTCTACATGCCGAAAGCGTTCCACCGCCGGACTTTGTTGCTGAGATCTCTGTCGCACTTGCGGAAGGTGCGGCGGCCGGATGTTTCCGCTTGGGCTTCGACCATGACCATTGGTTCTTACGTTTCAACTGTTGGTTCACGCGCTTTGATGTGAATGCATTCCGCTATGGAGATCAAAGCCTTTTTGTTACTAAGGAAGCTTTTGATCGGATCGGAGGTTTTAAGGAAGAACTGATCGTTTTTGAGGACAACGACATTGTTTGTCGCTTAAAACAAAAGGGTCGTTTTCGAGTGCTAAGTGGGATTGTGCGTACCAGTGCGCGCAAGTATGTTCTGAATGGCGTTCACCGAATGCAGTGGATATTTTATTACATGTTCTTGCTCTACAAAATGGGTTGTTCGCAGGATAGGCTCGTTCGCAGCTATCGGCGTTTGATCAAGCAGGATAAAATTTGAACGGGTTGTGAATACATCCATGAGCGAGAATTGTACAGTTGATTGCTGATCTAGATCCTGTGATATGGCCTCCTTTCTTCTTTTTAGTTGAGGTGTTTTCGAAAAGCTATTAAGATGGATAGCATTGAATGGAAGACGCTGACTACTTGCATCCGAACAGAACTAACTTCGAATGACCACACGTGGTGTGATCCTACCGGTTATGTAATGCACGTGACAAAGTTCATGATCGATCATCATCTTTGAGGGCAAATTGGCCTTGATCGTGTCAGTACCAGTATTTCCCACCACATTAGTGCGTTTGCGTCTTACCCAACTCCGCCGGGCTTATCCCGGATGGTGGGTCGTGCTCTTGGCGATTGCAATTATCGCGATACCGATCGTCGTGGAAAAGTTGGTAGTGAGCGATTCCAACATGCGCTATTATTTGAGTGGTGCATTTCTATTGGCCGTGGTTGGCTGGCACCAGCGTCGACCTGACCTCCGATTCGTTCGCAAGCATATCGCACAACCGAATGGATCGTTGATGCTCGAGTATCTGTTGTTGGCGTTGCCGGTCATGATCGGTTTTGGGATGGCAAACGCTTGGGTTGAAGTTGGTGCTGTATTGTTCGGCATGATCGCACTTGTCTTCATGCCGGTCATGGATCCTGTAGGAACCCATATGCGTTGGTTGCGTTCCCGCATTCCTGCTTTGTTGTTCGAAATGAAGGCGGGGCTGCAGCGCACATATCCGTTCGCATTTGTGATCTGGGTTTTGGCACTAGCGTTCTGTTGGTTACCGGCATTGCCCTTGTTCCTAACATGGGTCCTTACAATGATCATGGCCTCGCAGTTCGAAGAGTGCGAATCGCGCGCAATGCTCTTGGTCACTGCATCGGATGCGCGGAGTATCTTGAATAAGAAGATCGCGGGTTCATTGAAGATCATGTTGCTGATCATGGCTCCGGTATTGATCGCAGCAACGATCGCGCGTCCGGAGTGGTGGTGGATCCATGGCCTGTTCGGACTTGGTCAATTGAGTGTGATCGCGTTGGCGGTGATCCTCAAGTACAAAGAATACATTCCCAATGAGCGGCTCACCGCGAATGGCGCGACCATTGCCATTGGTGCAGTGTTCGCATTGTTGCCGGGTCTTTTTTTGTTGCCGCTTTTAATGGCGCTTACCGATCGACGTAAAGCGCTCGAGAACCTCGATCTATATTTTCATGCTACAGATCACTGACCTCACACGCTCGTACGGCGAGAAGGAAGTTCTTTCCATTCCGTCATTCGGTTTCGTGACCGGAGAAGTCCATGGAATTGTAGGTTTGAACGGATCCGGAAAGACAACGTTCTTGAACGCGTTATATGGTTTTGGAAGATCGAAGAACGCGCGAGTGATATATGAGAACATGCCGATGGATCATACCAACACCGCATTCTTGGAAGCGGAGAATTATTTCTATCCGGGTATTACTGGTCATGAGTACTTGGCGTTGTTCCAAGGAAAAGATACCACTACGACGATCGATGGCGTTAACGAACTGTTGGAAGTTCCATTGGACGAATTGATCTCAACCTACAGCACAGGAATGCGGAAGAAACTTGCATTGCTAGGGATCTTGAAGTTGGATCGTCCCGTCTTACTGTTGGACGAACCAATGAATGGTTTGGATCTGGCAGCGGTGCGTGTGTTGGAAGCCATCGTTCGCAAGTTGGTGGAGCACGAGAGAACAGTGTTCATCACTTCGCATGTTCTTGGACCATTGATCGCGATATGTAAGCAGATCCATTTGCTACAGGACGGAATGTTCTTACGCACCTTTGAGCAGAGAGAAATGGATCAATTGGAAGCAGCCTTGTTCGCCGATCTGGATAAGCGGACCGAAGAGACAATAGGACGGGTAATGTGATCGCGGATCACGCTTCGCTACAGTACTAAAAAAGTCGGTCATCGCTTGTCGTACACGGGGTGTAAACACAAGGTCCGCTTAAGAGCTCATATTTTAGTTGGTCCTACCCATGGATGTGCCATGCACTCTATGAAATGCATAGATCAATTCATCTTCGATCTTCCCATGCTTGATGAAGGTTCCCGTAAGGCGCGCTTCAAGAATAAATCCGGCTTTTTCCAACACACGTTGTGAAGCGGTGTTGCTTCCGAAGGGGCGGGCATAGATCCGATCGATATGAGGAAACTCCAAAAATGCCCGAGCAGTGGCTTGTTGAATGGCCAACGTCATGATGCCTTTGCCACGGAACGGTGCACCGATCCAATAACCAAGTTCCGCATTGCGGCGGTATACATCGTCGTCCGGATGGATGCCCACAGCGCCCACAGCAATTCCGTTCACGGAGATCGCCAAGAACAGTTGCGGATCATGTGCCATGAAGCGCTCAAGGAACCGATGGCCATCGCTCGGTGTGAAGGGGTAAGGGAATGCATCCATCATGTTGTCGGCAACGGTGCGATCGTTCGCGTACTGGACAAGCGAAACAAGGTCACCAGCTTGCCAAGGGCGGAGGATGAATTCCATAGGTGCGCTAGATCGGTGGCAATTTTGTTCCGCACTTGCGGCAGAACTTGGCATCTTTGAGGTGGTCCGTGGCATGGCAATACGTGCATTTCCTAGGGATCTCACTGCCCATCCGCATCATCTCGGCGCTCATGATGGCCGTAGGAACAGCAATGGTGCCGTAACCGAGGATCATAACAACTGAGGCGAGCGCTTGGCCTAGAGCAGTTTGCGGTGCAATATCTCCAAAGCCTACAGTGGTAAGTGTTACTATGGCCCAATAGATACTTCGGGGAATGCTGGTGAAACCTGCATCCGGTGTTTCCACCATGTAGATCAACGTTCCGAAAATGACGGCGATGGTGAGAACGGCGAGCACGAAGACGGTGATCTTGCGGCGGCTTGCTTGGAAGGCCTTCACCATCACATTGGCCTCTGAGACGAAGCGAGCCAATTTGAGCACCCGGAAGATACGAAGCAGGCGCAGAGCGCGGATCACCATCAGCGTATGTGCCCCGCCGATCAAAAGGCCGATGTACGTTGGGAGGATGGAAAGCAGGTCGACTATGCCGAAGAAACTCTTGGCATAGTTCATGGGACGTTTAATGCTCCACAGCCGGAGACCATATTCGACGGTGAACAAGGTAGTGAAACCAAGCTCCGCCATGTAAAGCCAATGTCCATATTTTAACTTGATCTCAACAACACTCTCCAACATCACCAGCAGAACGCTGATCACAATGGCTATCAAAAGGATCACATCGAACAGTTTACCGGCCGGGGTGTCCGTTCCGAATATGATCTGGAAAACACGTCGGCGTAAAGGGCTGTGCGGAGGATGATGGTTATCCATGGAACAAAAGAAGCAAAGTTGATCGAGCAAGATAACCGTTAGTACCGGTCATTCTGAACAATTGTGCTATGTCCTCAAATGATCAACCTCACTCCGCCAAGATCCGCAACACGGTAAGTGAATCGATCACTGGGTGAACTGATGAACATGAAGTTCTTGGGGATATCCCAATCCGCACTGAGCGAGTCCACTAATTCCGGCCCGAATACGCCATGCATTGAAATGAATTCGATCTTAATGTCGGGGTATGCACGATCCAGTACGTCCAGGTCGCTGAGGAATGTTTCGGAGACCGTATCCCCTTCTTTCAGTACCGTGACGACCTTCAGTTTCTTGGTGATCTCGTTCTCCTCGACATACATCATTACGTGGTTCAATGTTGCCACGTCATCCCCCTTGGTGAAGTACACGAACTCCTGATCTGTAAGCTGGCGGATGGTCCTGGAAAGCCGAAGCCTGCTGAGCGTGGCAACATGATGCATCGTATCGAGGAAGCTGGATACCACCACCATCAGGTATTCCAGGATCACATTGCGCTTAAGGAAAAAGAACGTGAGCAGGAATGTGGGAATGAAATATTGGAGGAAAACGACCAGATGTTCCGGGTGTAAGCGCACATTTCCATAGAGCGCAGAGACAACAGCCAACATAGCAATGAATACCACGAAAGCTTTAGCGGTCTCTGGTCTAGGCAATCTCGCACGCTTGATCTTCAGTAGGAAATTTCCGTATGCGAAGAAGGCCATTACGATCAGGAATGATATCGTGTAAACGCCTGCCAACGCACCAATTTCACCATTGGTGATCAATAGCACGCTAACGCAGAGTAAAAAGAACAAGATCAGGATCCTCGGCGAGCTGCCACGTTTGGTTTCCTTCAGAAGTATTTGCGGAAGCACACGGTCCAGTGTCATGCGTTTCATGAGACCACTAACTCCAACGAAGCTGGTAAGTACAGCACCGCAAAGAACAAGGACCGCATCAACGGAGATCAATGTGCTTAGCCATTGGCCGCCGATCTCGTTACCCATGAATGATAATAGCGCTTCCTTATTTTCTCCAACAGTGGCCAAGGGCAGAACGAATATGGCGAGTAGGGCCATGAGCGGATTGATCACGGTAACTGCGATCCACATATTGCGTAACGTTTTACGGAATACCCCCGGCGCTTGCTCCTCCACGAAGTTGGCGGAGCTTTCGAACCCACTGACACCTAACATGGCGGTGCTGAAACCGAAGAACAGAGCGGCTGCCATGCCACCCATGGGAATGGGGGCATCAAAGTTCATCATGCCTATCGATATTCCGTTGTTCGCTACGAATACGCCACCAAGGACCAATAGAAGGCCCATGGATGATAGATGAACAATGAAGATGATGACCGCCACAATGGATGACTCACCAATACCGGCAATGGTAAGCAGGAGAAAGAACGCAAGTACGATCAATGTGGCGATGATAATGGGCAAAGAATGGATCATGCTATGCAAGTAGTGCATGGCTTCGGAGGCACTGATAACGGCGGTTGCCATATAGCTCAGTATGGTTAGGCATGCTGCCATAGTGGCACTGGTCTTGTTAGTGGTATTTAGCAGCACATTATAGGCGCCGCCGTTGAGCGGTAAGGCACCAACCACTTCACCGTATATTTTTCGGAATAGAAAGAGCACACCGGCAACGAGTGCCAAGGCTACGAATGCCCAAGGTCCAGCATATCCGATCGTAAGTGCGCTCACATATAGGCAGCTACTGGTAATGTCGTTACCACAGATCGCTGTGGCAGGAAGTTGTCCAAGTTTCGTCGGACTATGCATTCGGTGATGGAGTTAAGTAGCGCAGGTGGTGTTGCGGAATTAGGATCACAGTACCATTGGCTCCTGATCTTCCCTGAATGGCAAAATGGACATCACTCGTTCCTTCCGGGAATAGAGTAACCATGCACCGGTCAAGATCAATAGGGCACCGAAAGAAGGGCTCAAGGCCACGGAATAGTTAGCTGGTTTCAATTGCAACATCACGCTATATAATGAAGCCCGGTCAATGAACTGAAAAAATATGGAATTTCAGACGAACAAAGTGGTGTAACGGAGATGATCGGAACGTTACTCCGATGCAGCGTGCAAATATGCAACCGAAATGAACATCTTGAGTACCATTAAAATGAAGAAGACCAATGCAAAGCGGCTGGGAACTTGGTATCACATTGATCTATGTTGTTACGGGATCCTTAGTTCTAGTACAGGACTCTACCATAGGGTGGGTAGCGAAAAAATAGTACTTTGATCGGATGTAAAGCCGGTACTATCGAATTCAGTAGTGGTTGTTGCTAAGAACCGCTGATCTTCGCTGCCCGGAGAACGAGTCATGAACTGGATCAACCGCATATTAGCATACCTCCGTTTAGGAGCCGACGCTGAGGAGCCGAGCAAGGCAATGAAGTCCATTGAGAACAACGCGAAGTTCAATGGTACCAATATGTTGATCCTGGTGTTCGCGATCATCATTGCATCCGTAGGATTGAACGTGAATTCTGCTGCGGTGGTAATTGGTGCGATGCTCATTTCACCGCTAATGGGGCCGATCGTTGCGGTGGGTGCCGGGCTTGGTGTAATGGACCTATTGCTGGTAAGAAGATCATTGAAGAATCTAGGGTTCGCGGTCGGGGCAAGTTTGATCACCTCCACGCTTTACTTCATGGTGAGTCCATTGAGCGAAGCACATTCAGAGATACTTGCGCGTACCACACCCACGATCTGGGACGTACTTATTGCATTGGCCGGTGGGTTCGCCGGGATCGTTGCAACAGCAAGTAAGGAAAAGAACCGTGGTAACGTTGTGCCGGGTGTGGCCATTGCTACTGCGCTAATGCCACCGCTCTGCACGGCAGGATTCGGTCTCGCACATTTGAACATGCCCTATTTTTTCGGTGCATTGTATCTGTTCACCATCAACTCGGTATTCATTAGCATTTCCGCATTGCTTACGGTACGTTGGTTAGGTTATCCATCCGTGGCCCAGAAGGATGAAAAGATATCGTCAAGGATCCGACGATACACGACATTGATCGTAATAGCGACCGTAGTGCCAAGTATCTACTTGGCCTACCGGTTGGTCGGGCAGAACGTCTATAAGACCAAAGCAGAGAAATTCATTGCTGCGGAATGCAGTATTCCTGAGAATTATTTGATGCACCAGACCGTCGATGCACCGAATAGGAATATTTCGCTGACCTATTTGGGCAATGGGATCTCAGAGGATCAGGAGGCACAGCTACGACGGCGTATGGAACCCTATGGGATCGAAGGTACCGGGTTGGAGATCCGTACGGGGCTGAGTTTGCAGGAATTGGGCGAGGAAGACAGGAAAGAGAATGAAGGAATGCGTACGCAATTGGATGAGCAACGCGCTATGTTGGCGCGTTACAATGCGTTGAATGATAGTTTGGGCCACATGACCCAATTGCATCGATCATTGATGGATGAAGCACGAGCCATGAATACGAACATTGCCTGGATCGCTATCGCGGACATGCCCGTGAAGCACAAAGCTGATAGCACGGAAACGTTCAATAAGGTTGTTTCCATCCATTTCAAAGAACCGCCGGACTCCTTGCAGATCGCAGTAGCCGACCGATGGTTGGAAGCACGCTTGCAAGGCGTTAAACATTTTACATCCATTTCCTCTGACCCGCCGAAGGCAGGAAAGAAGAAGTGAATATGAGACCAAAGACCCCGAGCATGTATCGGGTAAAATGTAGTTGAAGGAATGAGCAAGAAAATAGTTAAAGCTTCCAAGGCGCCAAAGGCAAGAAGGAAACAAGAGAAGGTGGAGATAATGCCACTGGACCTTGGTGCGTTCGAGGACTTTGCCGAAGCCATGCGGGCTTCTTACCCAGCTTGGAGTGGAGGGTACTGGAAGAAGGAGTCCATACAGCGCCTGATCTCGTTATTCCCTGCAGGGCAGTTCGGTGTATTCGTGAATGGAAAGATCGCTGGTACCGCACTTACGTTGATCATCGATATAGACAAGATGGGGCTTGACCATAACTATGTTAAGGTCACGGGCAACTACACCTTCAATACGCACGATCCCAAGGGCAATGTGTTGTATGGTATCGAGGTTTTCGTTCACCCTGAATACCGTGGCATGCGGTTGGGACGGCGGTTATATGAGGCGCGAAAGGAACTGTGTGAGCAGCTGAACCTTCGCTCGGTCATGTTCGGCGGTCGCATCCCGAATTTCCATAAGTATTCCGATAAAATGAGTCCGAAGGAATACATACAGAAGGTGAAGGAGAAAGAGATACACGACCCTGTTCTTTCATTCCAATTGGCCAATGATTTCCACGTTGTGAAATTGATGAAAGGCTATATGCCGGACGACAAGAATTCGATGGAATACGCTACATTGATGGAGTGGGATAACATCTACCAGAACGAGGAGGAGTTGGGGCGTAGTTGGTCGCGTAATGTTCGTTTGGGACTTATCCAATGGCAAATGCGACCCTACCGTGACCTCGAGGCATTGTACAGCCAATTGGATTTTTTCATGGATGTAGTGAGCGGTTATGGAAGTGATTTTGCTGTACTGCCGGAATTATTCAATGCCCCGTTAATGGCCGCGTATGAAGGAGTGAATGAAGCCGAGGCCATCCGATTATTATCCGAACATACCTTACACATCCGTGAATACCTCTTGGGTGCTGCGGTGAAGTACAATGTAAATGTCATCTGTGGAAGCATGCCGTTATTGGAGGACGGTAAGCTTTTCAATGTAGGCTATCTGTGCCGTCGTGATGGTACTTATGAACGCTATGACAAGATCCATATCACACCGAACGAGAAACAAGCTTGGGGCATACAAGGTGGAGAAACAGTGCGGGTATTCGACACGGATTGTGGTAGGGTCGGCATATTGATATGCTACGATTGCGAGTTCCCCGAATTGGTGCGTTTACTTGCCCTGCAAGGCATGCAGATCCTGTTCGTGCCATTCTTGACCGATACGCAGAACGCATACTCCCGTGTGCGGCATTGTTCACAAGCGCGTGCTATTGAGAACGAATGCTTCGTGGCCATTGCTGGTAGTGTGGGCAATTTGCCAAGGGTAAGCAACATGGATATCCAGTACGCTCAGAGTGCTGTGTTCACGCCGTGTGATTTTGCTTTCCCGAGCACGGGGATAAAAAGTGAAGCAACGGCAAATACGGAAATGGTGCTCGTGGTGGATGTTGATCTGAGCTTGCTCAAGGATCTTCATCACCGAGGAAGTGTGCGGAATTTGAAGGATCGCAGGGAAGATGTCTACACGTTGAAGCTCAACAAATAGATCCACCGGCACAGTTCATTTCTGGCTCAATACCACTTGGATGATCACATTGCGCTCACTCAAGGAATGCAACTTGCGCGATAGTTCTTCGCCAAGGCCTTTGGTCACGATCTTGTCCTGTGGTACACCGGCCTCAACCAATTGACGGGCTACTTCATCTGCTCGGAACTGGGATAAACGCAAATTGTAACTGGCATCACCGGCTTGGTCCGAATGTCCGGTAACCAGCACATGACCGTAAGTGGAGCCACTGATGGTTTTGCCCACCATCGTAATACGCTCTCGTTTCTCGGTGTTGATCGTGTAGGAATTGCTGCTGAAATAAACAGTATCCGATAAGGCAGTTCCCGCTCCCGCCGAGGTGTCGGTTGCTCCGTTGTTTACGTTGCTACCGGAAGTATTATCAAGTGTTGCTCCTTTGGTCCTGATGCGATCCTTTGCGACCCGAAGTGAATCGCGCAGTCCATCAACATTGCTATCCAGGTCGAGGATCCTCAGTCGAAGCACTTCTACAATACTATCATTCCCTTGTTCTTTCTGGAAGTCGATATATCGCTCCAACGTGTTGATCCGTTCAACCAGTACACCGTTCAATGCTTGTGTGTGTTGGCGGTAACGCGTGTCATTCAGCAAGCCGCTATCAGGAACAGAGGTTTTGACCGGCACGGTGATGTCAACTGGTTTTCCGTTGGCCAAACTATCGGCTAAATGCTGTAAACGTGCATTACGCTCTTCAAGTGCACTGAGACTATCCTTCAATGCTTGGTTCTGTGCATCATCACGCACGATGACCGGAACTGTTACAACACGCTCTGTTGTTCGGGTGCCCGTGTTCGTTGACTGTGCAGGTTCATTACGAACAACGGTCGGCGGTGGAGCAGTTGTACTCTGTGAATTGTTCTTTGGTGTGACGCTCCCTTCCGGCTGAGCAGGTTCTTGCTCAACTGACTTCGGCACTACTGGCTCGGGAACTGATCGGGTAGAATCCGCTTTTATCACTGCCGGTTGAGGTATTGGCACAATGACCTTTGGTTCCGGAACAGCCAATGTATCGGATAAGGGTGCGACCATCTGGTCAGCCTTTGAGCTCTTCAAACTATCGGTCGGTGCTACGGCCGGCACTAAACTGTCCTGTTCAAGTATAACACCGGAACCATCGTTAATACCATTTATTCTTACAGGCGGCTTCACGATCGAACTGTCTTTTGGAAGAGCGATGATGGTGTCCGATCTGAGTGCTTTCGGTGCTATGCTATCCAACTCCAACCGTTGTTCCGGTAACGATCTGATGCTATCATTCATAGAACGAATACTATCCGACAACATGATCTTCGCGTCGGGAATTACAGCCAGAGAATCATCCGTTTTCACCCACGTGTCGAGCATCTTATTCACTGTTGTCGTATCAAGCCCAACCACTGTATCGTTCGGGAGAATAGGGTTAACGCGTGAAAGCGTATCAACCTTTGTCGAGTCAGCAATAATGGAATTCGTCAAGAGCGTATCGGCACTGGTTGGTGTGATCGACTTCTGTATCAACGTGGTTACGACCAACGTATCCACAACGAATTTTCCGACTGTGATCTGCTCCACCACAATGTTGATGACCTTAGGTGCTTCAACCGCGGCTGGCGGTGGAGGTGGTGGAGGAATAACGGCAACGGTATCAACTCGTACCGGTGTGGTCATGCCATGATCGATATAGATCGGTGTCACTCTGTAATCATGTGAGCGCCTACCAAAGTTCCAGGACAAAGAAAGCCCTGCATAATGGTAATGATCATTATCATTCACGTTGCCCCGTGGATCCTTGTTACCGGTGGGGTTGCTTGCATAACGGTCCACGGAATTGGTGAGGTCGATCGGGTAAGCGTCATGGATATCATCCAAGTAATCCGTAAATGTCCAGTTGAAGCCATAGAACACTTCCGCGGAAAGACGATCGGATATCCGCCATTTCACGCCAAGTTTCGCAGGTACATAGATGTAGTACGGTTCGCTCGGTTTACCGTTCTCGGTTCGTCTGTAGGTCAACTCAGTGTCATACACGCCATCCTGATCGATCACTACCGCCGAAGAAGCAAAAGCAGAATTCTCACCGAGATCACGTATCGTGCCATCGCTCCAATAATTATAACGAGAACCGCTAGCGGAGTAAAGATCACCGTACACATTATACAATCCAGCACCTACGCCGAGTGAGAAGAAAGGTGCGAAGCGTGCATCGTACCGCAACAGTTTTCCGTTGTCCATTCTGAACTGGAGGCCAAGTTCGAATGTGTGTGCTTCGGTCAAGAAGTTCAATGCACGTTGCCGGTTCCCGTGATCGATATCGTTCGCGGAGAATCGTAGGAAACTGTATTGGCCATACAAAGCCGTACCGTAGCTCAACGATCGTTGATAGTTGACACCGATCATTGAAGATTTCTCGATGTCCACATCGCTGTACGACTGTTGGATGTCACCTATGTAGCGATCCACGCCGCCCATGATCCCGATCCGTGAACGGAACAGGTCTTGCTGCGCCATCCCGGAGAAGGAGAACAGCAGGGCGTTGATCAGCAGTATTCTATCTAAGTTGATCCTCATTTTCCTAGACCCAACCAAAGATTTATCTCCAAACTGGCGCCGATGAACGGACTACCGTAGATCGTGCTTTTCGTGGAACCATCGGACAGCGTGCTATCATGTTGCAACAATGCACCACCAGCATTCAGCCGTATCATGCGGAATATACGGTAGCCATAGGCCAAATAGAGTGGTCGCCCTACCAAAGGTCCGGTCACTGGTTCCCCGTATTCGTTCTCTGTATTCTGCAGGAATATTCCGGCGGAAATTGAGCTGTTACTAAGGACCTTGCAGGTCATGGACCTACGACCCAACGGAATGCTGAGACCTAAGAACGGTGCTTGACCGATGGAAAGATCGCTTGACCCGCCGCTATTGTAGATAGCTCCATAACCAGCGTTAAGCGCAATGATATTCTTCACTTTTGCTGTGGGTACATCAGCCATGACGACCCGATCACGTAAGATCATCAACTCACGCGCTGCGTATGAACGTAATTCAGAATCGACCAAGGTCTTCAGTCCATCTATTCTTTCCCGGGCGAATTCGATCTTACGATCACCTTTATCTTCTTCTTCGGATCCTTTGATGGAGAATTTGGACATGCTCAGACGTGTTGCATCCATCTTGTCCAACTTATCCTCTATGATCTGGGAGAAACCGGCGAAAGGAAGTTGGAGCCGCGTCCGGTAGTTGCTCATTCCGTTCGTCACGAGCAGGTTCATCTCTTCCATCATTTGTCGCGTTGGTTTCAAGACCTTCGTCTTGTCACGTTTTATCTCGATGTTCTCATCCAAATAGGCACCGATCGCACTTGAAAGAGCATCTGCTACAGCGGTAGCGGCATCTTCAGGTACTGGCTCGTAGAATCCAAGCACCACGGTATAGTCGCTGTTCCCGTTCAAAAGTTCATCGACGTTAATAAGGAAACGGTGATCACTGCTCCATTCCGACCGTTCCCAGCGACCTGTGTATAGCAAGCGCTTCATATCTACCCGATCGAAAAGCTGCAATTCAACTAATTGCAGACGATCGGCAACAGGCCCTGTCACCATCCATTTGGTCTCGGCGGGTAGGGGAAGACCTTCATTGAGCGCATTGCGCTCCGGGTCGAAAACAACAGACGCATGTTGCGCAGAAACAATTCCGCTAAGTCCAATAGCAGCAATAGATAGAAGTAATTTTAAGTCCATATGGTTCAAGGAATTTCACAAGTGTGTCCATTCCGCTCATGGTATCGGTAAGGCAGTTAGGCCAATGCACGAGATTACCTCGTCATGCAACGGTGCCTAACTACTACCGCTTTGTCCTAAGCGTGTTAGTAATGTACGCATTATATAGCAAATTAAAAAATTGATCCGGAACAGGGAACCGAACTCACTTCGGTCCGGCAACGATCGATCCGACCAGTAGATCAGGCTTTGATCGCTCTCTGCAAGTCATCTTCAGGAAGCGGGTCATGAAATTCGATCCTTGAATTTGAAAGGCGAGCTGGTGTTCTCTTACGCGGTGGAAATGATGTGTGTACCCCAATATGTACTAGCTGAAAAAGCACAAGGCCCGATGCGATGAACATCGGGCCTTGTGCCTATGATCTTTGTCGGATGCTAATGTGTTCCAGTAGCTGAGAATTTCGGAGTTACTCCAATATTCTGGAAAAAGAACGCCCATTTATCGGCCTGTTCAGAAATGACCATGCTCGTTGGCTTACCGGCACCATGTCCTGCGTTGGTCTCAACGCGGATCAACACAGGAGCATTGCCTTCTTGTGCTGGCTGTAGTGTGCTGATGAATTTGAAGCTGTGCGCCGGTACCACACGGTCATCATGATCTGCTGTCATCACCATCGTGGCAGGATAAGATGCAGGTTCAATATTATGCAGTGGGGAATACGCACGCAAATAGTCGAACTCCTCCTTACTGTTATCTGCATTGCCATACTCCGGCGTCCATCCGAAGCCTGCAGTGAATTTCTGGAACCGTAGCATATCCATTACTCCAACTGCCGGGAATGCAACGCTGAATAACTCGGGGCGCTGAGTGATCACAGCTCCAACGAGCAGGCCACCGTTGCTACCCCCTTCGATTGCCAATTTTTTGCTGCTCGTCCAATTGTTCTTGATCAAGTATTCCGCGGCGGCAATGAAGTCATCGAATACGTTCTGCTTTTTCTCTTTCATGCCTGCCTTATGCCAATCTTCACCATACTCGCCACCACCGCGCAAATTGGCCAAAGCGAATACGCCTCCTTGTTCCAATAGGATCATGCGGCTTGTACTGAAACTTGGGCTCAAGCTAATGTTGAATCCACCATAGGCGTAAAGCAAAGCAGGGTTCTTTCCGTTCTTTTCCAGCCCTTTCTTATGGACGATGAACATTGGCACTTTAGTACCATCCAAACTCGTGTAGAATACTTGTTCGGTCACGAATTGGTCCGGATCGAATTTAAGTTCAGGCCGGAAATACACTTCACTTTTACCTGTTGCATAATCATATTTGTAGGTCGTGCCAGGGTCGGTGAATGAAGTATAACTGTAGAACGAATAGGTGTCACCGCGCTTCCCACCGAAGCCTCCCGCAGTGCCTAGGCCGGGTAGCTCAATGACCGTCTCATTGGTGCCGTCCATATCGTAGCGCATCACGCGTGTGGTCACATCCTTCAGGTAATGGGCGAACAGTTTACCGCCACCAATGCTCACACTTTCAAGCAGCATGTCCTTGGCTGGGATGATGTTCTTCCATGCCTCTTTTTCAGGATGTGAAGGATCCACACTGACGAGCCTGTAATTCGGTGCGTCCACATCCGTCATTACAAGAAGGTGCTTACTCTTCGGATCAAAGTCGATGATGCTCGTCTTATGATCGAATCCCGTTTGCAAGGGTGTCCAAGGCGCGCCCGGCTTCGGTATGCCGCCACTGCGCAGGTCGAAGTAATACTGTTCAAATCCATCCGTTCCCGTGGAGATATATAATGTCGCGAACTCTTCGCCTTCAGTAACGCTCACTCCCATATATAGGAGTGGTTCTTCCTTGTCCTCATAGACCAGAACATCATTCTCTTGAGGCTGGCCCATGGTATGGTAGTAGACCTTTTGCCATTCATTCGATGCGCTTAGTTCGGTCCCTTTCGTAGGCTCTGGATAGCGGCTGTAGAAGAACCCGTTCTTGAACCACGCCACCCCACTGAATTTGGCCCATTTCAATACATCAGGCAGTTCTTTCATGGTCTTCAGGTCCCAAAGGATAATGTCCTGCCAATCACTTCCTGCCTTTTGCACACTAACCGCCATATACTTATCATCATTGCTGGCTCCCATCAGACCAATACTCGTGGTACCCTTTGTATCAATTTCATTCGGGTCGATGAAGACCTGATCCTCGCCATCGATCCCCTTCCTTACATAGATCACGCTTTGGTTCTGTAGACCACTGTTGCGGTACTGAAAAAATAGGTCGCCCACCTTCGTCGGTGCACTCACTTTTGGAAAGTTGAACAGTTCTTCATAACGCTGCGCAATGGAATCGCGATAGGGGATCTTATCGAGATACGCATTGGTAACGGCATTCTGTGCCTTTACCCATTCCGCGGTCTCCTTGGATGTGTCGTTCTCCAACCAGCGATAGGGGTCGGCTACGAATGTTCCGTGCAAGGTGTCACCTGCCGCTGCATCAGCACGTGTAGTGGGGTAATCGAGATCTTTTTTCACGGGTACGGATGTGTCGCTCTGTTCACATGAGACAAAGCAAAGTGTGGATAGAGGAACTACTAGGAATGAAAGGTTGCGCATGTCAATTCAGGCCGGCCAATTAGCAGGTCGAGCGCAAATGTAGAGCGTGTGGAGTTGGGTGCGGTTCCGGCTGTTCGGTACGATCAAGCACGTTTCAACTTGACGATCGGCGTAGAGACTATTTCATACACTGTGCCTGGACCGCTAGCAAGTTCCACCGTAGCATCCAATTGCTCGGCCAACGTATGGATCAGTTCCATGCCCAAGGTTTCTGGACGGGACCAGCGGCTGCGATCAGGCAGACCTATGCCGTTGTCTCCGATGCGCAAGGAAATTCCTGTTAGCTGATCACCATAGATATGCACCATGATCACACCCTCCTTTCTATCCTTGAATGCATATTTGAGCGAGTTCGAAATGATCTCGTTGATCATCAGCCCTAGTGGGATCAGCGTATCGACACTCAAAGTTGGGACTTCGATCTTAATGTCCAGATCAAGTTTCATATCGATCGTATAGGCGGCACAGATATCGCGGATCAATTGATCCAGGTAGCTGCTTACATCGATATTCGCTAAGTCCTTGCTTAAGTAAGTCTGTTCGTGTACCAGCGCCATAGCGCTAACGCGGTTCACGCATTCGTTGAACATTTCGTTCGTTCGTTCATCTTCTACCTGGTCCATTTGGAACCGGATCAGGCTCTTTACGATCTGCAGGTTGTTCTTCACGCGGTGATGGATCTCCTTTATCATTACCTCCTTCTCCTCTTTGCTCAACATGGTCTCGAGCAATTCCTTGTTCGTGCTTTCCAGATTTTGTTTTGCGGTGGCAAGTTGTTCCGAACGGGAACGGGCCTCTATCAATAATCGGTTGCTGATGCCCACCAACCAGGCGAAAACAACTGCGAACAAACAAGCCGTTATCAAAAGAAATTGTGCTTCGTTCCAACGGGCGCTTAAAGTGCCTGTATGCCGACTGATACCCTGTTCATGGACACTACGTGCAGTACGGTCCACCACTTTTTGTGCACGCTGTACCATGATCTGGAATACGGCTTCCGTCGCTCTTGCTTGGGTCACATCCATGCCTGGCTGCATGGCATCGCGATGAAGAGAGTCCGCCAAAGTGAGAACGGGGGTCAAAGAGCTGATCAATCGATCCATTCCGGGGGCATCCGAGTAAAGTTTTTGCGTCAGAACTACGTTATCATTCAGAACTTTCAACTCATTGGCCCACTTGTACTGCCGCGACTCCACATCCACACGATGGACCAATCCTAATTGATGGATCGCGTCGTTCAGCTCGGTCAGCTCATCCAACAGCCGCACTTCATGTGCGATACGGGACTGAAGTTCGCGTGAACGGGACATCAATGAAATCCCATAAACGATGAATGCAATGGATAACAAAGCAGCCACGAAGGGCCATTTGCGCCAGGAAAGGGATGAAGGTTTGAACATGTTACCGACACCTTTCAACGGAAATAAGCGAAGGTTGGTTACGCAGCGATCACTCTGATCTCCACACCAGAAACGCGATGATGAGATGACTTGATGCCCTAGCGGGTTGTTCTAACGGTTCGCGACTTAGTAACGGATCAACGGATGGCTATTCATTACCGACCCTGATCCGAGAGCAGAAATCCTGCATTACCTTGAGCACACGATCATTTGCGGACTCCTTGGCATTGCTGTATAGCTTCACTAAGTTGGAATGAGCCATCCGTATAGGAGGGTCGATGGGGGCCGTACTTATGGTAAGCAGGCCCAGATCGATCGCGGCGCGATTGGTGCCATGATTTCCCTTATGGATGAATTCCGTAACAAGGACCGTGCATTCACCGGCATGCGTATTGATCAGGATCTTATATCCGATGACCCCCATACTTTCTTCTCTCATACTAAGCTGATCGGACCTGAAGTTTACACGGGCTATGGCCTCGATGATGCCGGATTCACGATCGCTGCGGATCAATTGGGCACCCGGCTCTTTTCCGAAGGTCCATTTGTACGACTCCATCGCCTTGTCGAACAACTGAAGTGTATTCAGTGGAACGCTGACCGATCTGGTGACGGTCAATGCTACAGGAACATCCGTTGATATGGGCTGTGTGACACCAGTATAGGTGGACAATACGAATAGGAATATGGAAAGCATACGGCTCACGTGGCGTAAGTTAAAGGGGATAAGCCCAAGTGGGAGGTTACCTTTGTAGTAAAATAACATAACATTAAATGGAAAAGACCATTCAGGGCAGCCATTCTTTAAAGGTGGGTGTTTTCTATGACGGAAGCTATTATACACATGTCAGCAACTACTATAACTATGTTCATCCTCATCATCGGCGTTTACATATCGGAGGGTTGCATGACTTTGTGAAACACATGGTGGCTGAGCGTGAAGGAACCAAACCGAATCTGTGCCATATTATTGATGCTCATTTTTTTCGAGGAAGGTTCAGTGCGCGCGATGCCAATGACAAACCCAACCAATTGTACTACGATCGGGTCTTCGATGACGTTCTGATGTACAACAATGTGCAGAGTCATTATTTGCCGGTAAAGGACCAGCAAGGGCGTAAAAGGGAAAAGGGTGTTGATGTGCTCATGGCCCTTGAGACGTACGAGCTGTGCATGTTGAAGCGCTATGATGTTGTCGTACTTGTAGCGTGCGATGGAGATCATGTTCCCTTGGTTCGCAAATTGCATGCCTTAGGTTGTAAGACCATGCTAATGGGCTGGGATTATGAATACACGGATCAGGAAACAGGAGAGCAACAGACCACGAAGACCAGCACAGACCTCTGGAATGAAGTGAGTTGGCCTTTGCCCATGCACGACCTGATCGAAGAAGGACTACAAAGCGATGATCCTGTAGTTCGGGAGATGTTCGTATTGCGAGAGACCATAGCGCGTGAGTTCGATGAGGAGTCTCAAGAACCCATGACCTTTGATCCTGAGGATCGCCGAACGAGTGATGTAATGAGCTTACATAGCGGATATGGGTTCATCCGGTTCCCGGAGAATAATCTGTTCTTCATCCACGATGATCTGGTCAACGCTGAGTTCACGGATCTGCAGATAGGTGATCAAGTGGAATTCTCCGTTGCCGTCAACAATCGCGGTCAGCGTGTGGCCAGAGAGGTCAAACGGATCGTGGAAGCGTGAGTATTATCCAATATCCTTCTGTGCCAGCATTTCGAGCATCTCCTCCAACGAATCCGTATTGATAGGTTTTGTAAGGTAATCACACCCCTTCAACTTATGGATCGCTTCAATGATCTCCGGGCTGGTGCTCGCGGAAAGGAATAGGATAGGGATTGGATCTACGGCATGGATCTCCTGCGCTAGTTCCAAACCGGTCTTCGTCCCGCGTAAGTAAATGTCCATGAGGATGATGTCCGGTCTATCCTTGGCCAAAAGATCCATAGCCTGTTCAAAACTCCGTGCGGTACCAAGAACATCAAAACCCAATCGCTGGAGTTGCATGCGATAGCCAAGGGAAATAATGGCCTCGTCCTCTACGATGATGATCTTCTTCTTCATGTATCCGGGAGGTGGAATTGCAGGATAACCGTGGTAAATATAGGTGACCATGGTGAAATGGCCTTGAATGGCCTCAGTTCTGCTCAATAAGCGGTATTCGGATCGGTTCATCGGAAAGTGGCTTACAATGAACCATTTGTTCGGTGCAGTGTACGGGAGGTTGCATGTTAGCTCAACTACGGTCTTTCGCTATGCTTTCACCTCTGCAATTCCTGCAGCGGGATGCACGCCATTTCCAGATCCTCTTTCTTGGCATCTTTTTGATCTACGGCACATTGGAGTTGCAGTGGGACACTGAATGGATCCGGTATTTCACCTTGATGGGAACCTGTCTTATCGTACAGACAGTATTTATTGAATGGAAGGGTATGCCTTGGACGGCGTTGAAAAGTGCAGCAATTACCGGGCTTGGTCTCTGTTTGTTGTTCCATGCCACGAGCATTTCCACATTGGTTCTGGCAGCTTCAATTGCCATATCATCAAAGTTTCTTGTGCGTATTAAAGGCAAGCATGTTCTCAATCCTGCCAACATTGGGATCGTTGGTGCGCTTCTCCTTGCGGATGATGCTTGGGTCAGTCCTGGACAATGGGGCTCAGGTCCTGCGTTGGTTTTCCTGGTCGCTGCCGCAGGGTTGATGGTCCTACTTCGCGTAGGGCGCATTGACACTAGTGTCGCGTTCTTATTGACGTTCTCCTTGCTTGACCTGGGTAGAACAGTTCTTTACCTCGGTTGGGGCATGGATGTTTGGGCGCATCGCCTGATGAATGGGTCATTATTGCTGTTCACATTCTTCATGATCACCGACCCCATGACCACTCCGAATGCGACGAAAGCGCGCATTGTCTGGAGCATATTGATCGCGGTCATCACGTTTGCAATCAGCACGTTTGCATACATACATACCGCTCCTGTATGGGCATTGGCCGTGTTATGTTCCATTACACCGATCCTTGACCTAGCCTTCAAAGGCGAGCGCTTCAGCTGGCTACCAGGAACGAACGATAACAGCAGCACTGGATCGACCGGAACCCATGGGAGGTCCGGCGTTCCGTCAATGACCTCCAGCATAATTCCGATCAAACCATAACAGAACGACACCTACACAATGAGAACGAACCGTTTGCTTGCCATTGCTGCCATTTGTGCGGCCGGCAGCGCCTCCGCTTTCTGCGGATTCTATGTGGCCAAGGCCGATGCCACGCTTTTCAACGATCGCAGCGAGGTCATCCTTGTCCGCGATGGTCAGCGCACGATCATTACCATGAGCAACGATTTCAAAGGCAATGTGAAGGATTTCGCTATGGTGATCCCAGTGCCGACCATTCTACAACGAAACGATATCCGCATTGTGGAGCGCCGTGTTTTTGGTGCCTTGGATGCTTACAGTGCTCCACGGCTAGTGGAATATTGGGACGAAAATCCTTGCCAACGATGGGAGTATGCGGAGAACGAAATGTTGATGGATGTCATGCCGACCAAATCCACAGGAATGAGTAGGCTTTTCAAAGAAAAGGCGACCAAGGATTATGGAGTGACCATTGAAGCCCAATACAGCGTTGGGGAGTATGACATTCTGATCCTTGGAGCGAAAGAAAGCAATGGCCTTGAACAATGGCTCTTGGATAATGGCTACAAGATCCCTACGACAGCCCATGACGTACTGGATCCATACATCAAGAGCGGGTTGAAGTTCTTTGTGGTGAAGGTGGACCTTGAACGCATGCAGCAAAGCGGGTTCGAGTTTCTACGGCCGATCCAGGTCGCATTTGAAAGTGAGAAATTCATGTTGCCTATCCGATTGGGTATGGCCAATAGCAGTGGCGTGCAGGATATGATCGTTTATGCCTTTACGCGCACTGGTCGTGTAGAATGCGTGAACTACCGCACTGTGAAAGTTCCAAGCGATCGGAACATTCCCTTGTTCACCAAAGAGAAGTTCGGTCCATTCTACAAGGATCTTTTCGATCGCAACTGGAAGCAGGAAGGTAAGAATGCCATTGCCTTGGAGTATGCTTGGAACGTTACACCGAGCTGGGATGGAATGAAGTGCGATCCGTGCGTTGGTCCACCTCCGATGCCCGCCGAATTTGCAGAGGCTGGCGTGGATTGGGCCTTACCACAAGGAGGTGGAGGCCAGGTTTTTTTCACGCGATTACATGTGCGCTACGGTCGGGAGAAATTTCCACAGGATCTCTTTTTTCAAGTAACGCCGAACACCGAGAATTTTCAAGCACGTTACATACTTACGCATCCGGCTGAGGGAGATCTGAGCTGTTCCGCAGGTCAGGACTATCTGGAAACACTGTTCTACAAGCGCACCCGCGAAATGGATGAATTGTATGCGCTTACCGGGTGGGATCTGAGCAATGATCGTAAGTACATGGAAGAGGTAAAAGGAAAGATGAGTCCTGAACGACGCAACGGGTTGGAAATGCCTTACGCACCGGTTGATGGACCAAATGATGACGGTGGGAACGATGGCGGAGGAAGTGGCATTCCGACTATGATCATGATATTAGGACTTGCAGCCTTGTTGATCGGTGTATTCATGCAACGATCCGCACGGGAGCCACAGATGAATTAGAGCGTAGGAGGGTACGATCAATGTGGCCGCACAGATCAAATTCTGATCCGTCCGGCCACATTTTTTTCATCGAATATCACGGTCCATCCTTACGATGTTCTCCGGAGACCCCAGCATGTAGAGCAGGTCATCCGTCATGATACGTTCACTGCTCTTAACGTTCGAGATATAACGGCCGTTGCGTCGAATAGCGAGCACGGTAATACCATAGTTGTCTCGTAGAGCGGTTTCGGCGATCGTCTTGCCAACGATCTTGCTTCTGCCGAGCGTAACAGGTAAAGTAGCGATCTCCATCCCGGGGATCACCAATGTTTCTTCCTTGCGTTTCATCTTGTTCCCTTTCTTGCCGCGAAGCATTCCGTAATGGTCGGAACGCATCTCGGCGACCAGATCCTGTATTTGGGTTTCGGGGATCAAATATTTCCGCAGTACGTGGTGGAAGATCTCGATGCTGGTCTCGAATTCCTCGGGGATCACTTCATTCGCACCCGCGTCGTAGTTGGCTTGCAGTTCTGCAACGTGGCGTGTGCGAACGATGATATGTGCTTTTGCAGTAAGCGAGCGAACACCGGCCACTATCTTGAGTGTTTCTGATGGGTCACTGATCGCTATAACGACCACACGTGCACGTTCCACGTGCGCTTGTTCCAAGAGATGCAGGTTCGAGGCATCACCGATCAACACAGGAACATCCAGTGCTTTTGCCTTATCGGCAAGATCCGGGTCTTCTTCCAGGACGGCGCAGGGAATACTGTTTTCCTGGGCTGCCTTAAGAACGTTCTGTCCGTTCAATCCGAAACCAATGATCACGACATGGTCTTTCAGGACCTTCTCCAATGACTTTTCCTGCTGCTGCTTTACACGCATTATGCGGTCCAGTCGCTCACCAACGGAGCCCGGTAAAAAGCTGATGAAGATCTTCCGTACAATGCGATCCGAGTACTCCAGCACGATCGGAGTAACGCCCATGCTCAAGATCGATACGCTCAGGAAGATCTGGTAATGTTCTTTGCTTAGTAGACCCATTTCCAATCCTGGAATGGCAAGTATGAAACCGAACTCACCCAATTGGAATAGAGCCAGACCGGAATAGATCGCCGTGCGTAATGGATAACGGAGCACCCATACAGCGACTATTGTCATTAACGTCTTTAAGAGCAATACACCCATGGTCAAGCCGATCACAAGCAGCGGAGATGCAAAGAATTGTTCAAGATCCACCAACATGCCGATGCTCACGAAAAAGAACGCCATGAACAATTGGTGGAAGGGTAGGACGATGCCCGTTGCGTGGTATGCATGATCGGTCTCGCTGATCACAAGGCCTGCGAAGAATGCTCCCAATGCGAGAGAAAGGCCAAGCGCCTGCGTCGCAAATGCGGCTGCGAAACAGATAACAACGATCGTGATGATGAACAGATCGTTCCCTTTGCCTTGGCTAGCTGCTTTCAATAAGCGTGGTACAACGAAACGCCCACTGAAGTATACGGCGACCAGAAGCACGATCATTTTACCAAGAAGCAGTAATAGATCCATACCTACGTTCGTGCTTTTTCCCGCAAGCATTGGGGTTACCAACATCATAGGCACCACAATGATGTCCTGAAAGATCAGGATGGCCGTGGCGACTCGCCCGTGTGCGGAATCCATCTTTCCTTGTTCCTGTAACACACGCAATACGATAGCAGTACTGCTCAAGGTGATCAGGAATCCGATGAAGACCGCAGATTCCATTTTTATGCCGAACAACCCCAGGATCCCGGCAACCGCAGCTGTGGTAAGTCCGGCTTGCAACAGACCGCCAATAAAAACGGTACGCCCCAATGTGGCAAGCTTTTTAAGGCTGAACTCCATACCGATCACGAACAACAGTAGCACAACGCCAACCTCGGCCATTGCCTCAACCTTGTCCACTTCACCAACCCACTCAAGGCCATGAGGACCGGCGATCATACCCGTAAGAATGAATCCAAGTATTCCCGGTAGTTTGAAACGTCTGAACAGCAACAGGATCCCCGCCGCCAATGCGAGAATGATGATCAGGTCCTGAAAGAGTGGAAAGTGCATGGATCACATTTTTATGCCAACCAAGCTGCATCGATCAACCGCAGCCCGGCCAAAGAATGAATTCACTGGAATGCCACGGAGCGGGTCAAAAGAACGATGGTCCAGTGGACTGTTATACAAGGATAAGGACAAAGTACCTGAGGTGGCCAACGTGCGCAACACGCTAGGTCAACTGTTGGTCCACGCTTAGGTGTTGATCATGAAACCAATGGGTGGCGAAATGCGTATGCATGGATCCGTAGGAGTCGGATCCATGATCCACCCATGAACACTGGGAATGTAGGAAGCCACGCACGAATTCATCCACTACATGGCAGTACAGAACAAAGCGCGCATAACTGAACAGAACTGGGAAAGCCCGGAATTGGTCGTTGAATTTTGGACCTGGTTCAAACAGAATCAGCGATCCATTGAGCGTCTGGCAGAGGGTGATCGGGAGATGCTTCCTGTCTACGAGGAAATGACTCATCGCATGCATGGTTTCCATCCGAATATATTTCCTGAACTGAGTTTGGATGATGCAGGCGGTTACATTTTGATCGTCACTGCGGATGGTCGCAACGAAGGGCTGGAGCCAGTAATGCATTTCACAGAGCTTTACCCGGTCATTGAAGGTTGGCAAGTGCAGCGTTTCCGTAAGCCGGTTAACGACCCATTGGCCGTATTCGAATACCACGATCTTATTGTAGCGTTGGCCGAAGTAAATGTGGCATATGCCTATGATCCTGAAAATGAGCTGATCCACGTCGGGCTGGTGATCGAAGGTGCTTCGCGAGAGGATGAGCGTTGGCTGGGAATGATGTACATTTTAATGGATCACGCCATTGGCGAATACAACACTATGACCTACATGGGTTCCTTGGACCTGATGGCCATAGATGAGTTACCTGAGAATGTGACGCTGATCACCATGGATGAACTGCGTGAGGTTTTCGAGGAGGAATTCTATTGAAATACGACTCATTTCGACACCATATTCAGCATGTTAGGAAGGCGACTGCTGACCCGTTGGTAAGCACTATCCGGATTGAACGCTACGATCCAATTGATCGAGCGATCCCCTCAGATCACTTAGTTAACCGTTTTTCGATCCGGGTCAACAATTCCATTTGTTGAGCTTGTACATCGAACAACGTTTTTATCTGTTCCTCCAATAAAAGATCAACCTTCTGGTGCAAACTGCGGATCTGGAGCTCGGCCTTCAAATTGATCAAATAATCGTTCTCAGCGCGCATCCTATCGCGTTCTTCTTTTCGGTTCTGGGACATCATGATCACCGGTGCCTGCATAGCTGCAACACAGGAAAGGATCAGATTCATCAAAATGAAAGGGTAGGGATCGAACCGATCGCTCAATACCACGGTAACGTTGAAAACGATCCAAACTGTAAGAATGCCGAGAAAGATCAGAATGAATGCCCAACTACCTCCGAACCGTGCGATCTTATCGGAAATACGCTGACCTCGTTTAAGTGTTTCGCTCGGCGGATGAAGCAGGTTATTTACCACCAGTTCTTCTTCTCGGATGGAATTCTCCACGATCGTGTGTAATCGGTTCAACTGTTCCTGTTCAACAGCGAGCAATTGTTTCTTCCTCTGAGCCATCAGGGTTTGCGGGTTTTGTTCCAGGTAGAATAACGCGCAGTGATCGTAGGTCCATCGTTCGGTATTTCTCGGAGTGGCTCACATTCCTTTAGCGTAGCGTGCAATTCAACGGGTAGCCTCTGATAAAGCCCAGTGCCTTGCGTTTTCCACGCGATCATTTCGTCGCTAACATCCTTAATGGCCTTGGCCGGATTACCGACAATGACCTTTCGTGGCTCCCAGACACTATCTGCCGGTAAAAAGGCGAGCGCGCCAACAATGCATTCATCGCCAAGTTCCACGTTGTCCATCAGAACAGCATTCATTCCAACCAGGCAATTTCTGCCGATGTGCGCTCCGTGGATTATCGCACCGTGGCCAATGTGTGCGGACTCTTCCAATACTACACGGACGCCAGGGAACATGTGTATCGTGCAATTCTCCTGAACGTTGCACCCATTACTTATCACGATCTCACCCCAGTCCCCGCGCAAAGCAGCGCCTGGGCCTATGTAGACATCTTTGCCAATGACCACATTGCCGGTAACCACCGCCTGTGGGTGAACGAATGCACTCGGATGCACCACGGGTTTGAAGCCATTGAATTCGTACAGCATTGTTTTGGAATGAAGGCGCAAGGTACAGTGGTGTAGAGAGCACCTTCAGCAGCCGATCAGGAAGATCGCGTTGGTCGATCCATGTTAAGCCGATATTAACTTTAGGGTACGGATCTGCTGGAACAGGACCGTTAGGGTACATTTGGGCGGTTATTAACAGCTTCCGGATGTCCTTGGGATCCTTACTGAACGTCTTCAAACCGCGCGATCGTATATTCTTTTATCACTTCGAGGCAAGTGCTGCGAACGTGCGGAAAATGAGCGAGGACCTTATCGCTATCATGAATACCGAACGGGGTTCACAGCGCAATGCGATCTTGGAACGATTGGAGATCTCCGAGCGTGCGAATGACGATCTTACGCATACCATTTTCACGGACCTTGCACGCAATTTCATTACGCCTATCGATCGAGAGGATATCCACTCACTGGCTTCGAGTTTGGATGATATTGCTGATTACATACTTGCATCGGCAAAGAACCTTCGACTGTTCTCAATTGAAAAACCCGATGAGACATGTCGCGAATTAGCGCGTTTGGTGAACGAAGGTGCCAAGATCGTGCAGCTCATTGTGCAGACCTTGCGGCACATGAATAAGCCCAACGGCTATGGCGATCTCGTGATCCGGATCAATAGCATGGAGAACGAGGCCGACGAGGTTTACGATCAAGCGATCCAACACCTTTTCGAGAACGAGAAGGATCCGATCCAACTGATCAAGATGCGCGATCTCTATACTACCTTGGAGTTGGCAACCGACAAGTGCGAGGATGCCGGGAACGTGGTGGAGTCCATCATGCTGAAATATGCTTAACACACGCCGTATGATCGATCTGCCGTTCCACCATATTCGGATGGCATGACAACACTGCTTGTTGTAATTGTTGTGTTGGCCTTGGTGTTCGATTACATCAATGGATTCCATGATGCGGCGAACTCCATCGCTACGATCGTTAGCACCAAAGTGCTTACCCCTTTTCAAGCCGTGATGTGGGCGGCGGCATTTAATTTCATTGCCTTCTTCATCTTCAGTGAGCACCATGTTGCCAACACCGTCGCCAAAGTGGTGAATGAGGAGTACATCACGCTACGCGTAGTGCTTTCAGGGTTAGTGGCAGCCATTACCTGGAATCTGCTCACTTGGTGGTACGGTATCCCTAGCAGCAGCTCACATACACTTATCGGCGGTTTTGCCGGTGCTGCATTGGCAGGTGCAGGCTTCGATATCGGCAGCATCAATTTGGAAAAGATCGGTCTCATTGCGGTATTCATTTTCTTGGCGCCTTTGGTGGGTATGGTCATTTCGATCTTCATCACGTTGGTTACGATCATTCAAAAACTCTGGTTGCGCTTGTTATTGATAGCGATCTCCACGGCTGTAACCGCCATCTTCGTTATTAAGAACAATGATCTAAAGATCGGACTTGTCGTTTTTTCATTGATCTTCATGATCGCGTATGCATGGGATATGACCCGCCAACCCAGCGCTCAACGCACCGCCAATTTGTACAAGCGCTTACAATTGCTCAGTTCTGCGGCATTCAGTATTGGCCACGGCGGGAATGATGCGCAAAAGGTCATGGGAATTATTATGGTGGCATTGGTTGCCGGTGGTCAAAAAGAAAGCCTTAATGATATGCCGAACTGGGTGCCCCTTGCCTGTTACACCGCAATAGGTTTAGGTACGTTGAGCGGTGGTTGGAAGATCATTAAGACCATGGGAACGCGCATCACAAAGGTTACTCCATTGGAAGGTGTTTGTGCTGAAAGTGCTGGTGCCATGACGCTGTACATGACCGAGCAAATGGGCATACCTGTAAGCACAACGCATACCATAACAGGTGCGATCATCGGTGTAGGAGCCACCAAGCGGTTAAGTGCAGTGCGGTGGGGCGTAACGTTGCAATTGATGTGGGCGTGGATACTGACCATTCCCGTAAGCGCGGTGTTGGCATGCATCGCTTATTGGGTGTGTGGGTTCTTCGATATCGTGTGATCCCAGTATTTTTCAGTGATGAGCGTCGGACAGCTTGGTGCAGCACTGAATGGTCAAGGATCTACGATCATCGATCCGCAATGGACAATAGGAAGTAACTTTCCACGCTGAACAAAGCGACGATGTCCATCATCCTATCAGACGCTGGCCTGCATAGCCACTTATTACCACTCACCTTCACTCGTCCGGTTGGTCAACTGCGACCTGGTATCCTTCGGTTATCGGAGGGTTGGTACGTGCGCACAGGATTAAGCGTAGGCTACAGAACGGAGGGCTATTTGTCCAAGGCTTTTCCACTGCCTCAATATGCCTCGCCCAATTTCGAAGTGAACGGAGCGTTGTTCCCATCCGATGAATTGGTAGGTGCTGTCCTCGACCTGAAACCTGGTCAAGTTCTTGTGAAGGACGGAAAGCCGTTGGCCTATTGTTCGGAAAGCGAAGGTGGACCGCAACCCATGGATTGGGATTCGGTACCAGGCTACGCTGCACAGATCCAATTCACGGCTGAAGTGATCTCGTTCGATCGTCCATGGCATCTTTTCCAACATTGCGGAAAGGCAATTGAGCAGGACATTGCACTACTCACAGAAGGCCGCCGATCACAGCGACTAAGCGCATTGAATACGGTCGTGGGTGACCCCAATAGGATCTTTTTGGAAGAAGGTGCTGTCGTAGAAGCATGCATACTGAATACCAACGGTGGTCCTATCTACATCGGGAAAGATGCGGAGGTCATGGAAGGCTGTATCATTCGTGGTCCGTTCGCTTTGGGCGATCATTCGCAGCTGAAAATGGGTGCCAAGATCTATGGGCCTACCGCGGTAGGTCCGGAGTGCAGGGTTGGGGGCGAAGTGAACAATTGTGTCATCTCAGGTTTCAGCAATAAGGGGCATGATGGTTTTCTGGGAAACAGTGTATTGGGAGAGTGGTGCAATTTGGGAGCCGATACCAATGGCAGCAATCTGAAGAATACCTATGGCGAGGTAAAAGCGTGGAGTTATTCAGAAAATGCACAGGTTGATACAGGCTTGCAATTCTGCGGTTTGATCATGGGCGACCATAGTAAAAGTGGGATCAATACCATGTTCAATACGGGCACGGTAGTTGGCGTTTGTGCCAATGTTTTTGGTAGCGGTTTCCCACCCAAGCATATTCGTAGTTTCGCATGGGGCGGTGCGGATGGTTTCGTGGACCATGACATTGAGCGGGCTTTGAATACGGCGAAGCGCGTCATGGAGCGGCGCAAGATCCCGTTCACGCAGTTGGATGAGGACGTCTTACGGCATATTTGCACCATCGCGAAGGGTTGAGCCGATCTTCTTTTGAATAATTTTCCGGAGCCGTTCTCAGCGGGCAGTGAACTGCCTTTCCAACAATGAACGTGTCGGTCTATTCCTGCTATCCTGAAGTTATGTCAGCCCATCCACCACGGCACGGTGCTTGACAATGGGCAACAGCCTGTGCACGTTATCAACCGATTACGTAATGGACATGGCTTGGTAATACATTTGCAACTGACAACCTGACGATCCGTCGATGAGCGACATCATACATAACGATAACCCTTTATTCGGTAGCGACGCACTCGAGAACGAGACCGAGCTTATTCCGCTTATTACGGCTGAGGATGAGGAGTTGATGAATGCAGAGAAGACCCCTGCCGAACTTCCGATCCTTCCTTTGCGGAATACCGTGCTTTTTCCAGGAGTGGTGATCCCGATCACAGTAGGTCGCGATCGCAGTATACGACTGATCCAGGACGTGTACCGCGGTACTAAGACCCTTGGCGTAGTGAGCCAGAAGGATGGCCAGATCGAAGAACCGAACGCTGAGGACCTGAACCGTGTAGGGACGATCGCAACGATCATTCGCATGTTGCGTATGCCCGATGGAAGTACAACTGCCATCATTCAAGGCAAAAAGCGTTTCGAGATCTTGAAGATGGCGAAGACCGACCCTTACTTCACGGCCAGCGTCAAGGAGTTTGCGGAGCTGCGTCCAGAGAAGACTGACAAGAACTTTGATGCGTTGATCAGTTCGCTCAAGGACATGGCGACCGAGATCATCAAGCAGAGTCCACACATTCCTACGGAAGCGCAATTCGCTCTCAAGAATATTGATAGCCCGAGTTTCCTGGTGAACTTCATCAGTAGCAATATGAACGCTACGGTTGAGGACAAACAGAAAATGCTCGAAGTGGCCGATCTAAGGGAACGGGCCAACTTGTTACTTGCCCACCTCACCAAGGAGCTACAGATGCTCCAGATGAAGAATGAGATCCAGAGCAAGGTCCGCACTGAAGTAGATCGCCAGCAGCGGGAGTATTTCCTGCATCAACAGATAAAGACCATCCAGGACGAACTAGGTGGCAACCCGATCGAACAGGAGATCGAGGAAATGCGGGCAAAGGCGGATAAGAAGAAGTGGACCGAGAAAGTGAAGGAGGTCTTTGAGAAAGAGGTCACCAAGTTGCAACGTATGAATCCGGCAGGTGCTGAATTCAGTGTGCAATACAGCTACGTGCAGCTGCTACTGGAATTGCCTTGGGGCGAATACAGTAACGATAAGTTCGATCTTCGGAATGCGCAGAAGATCCTTGATCGCGATCATTTCGGGTTGGAGAAAGTGAAAGAACGCTTGATCGAACACCTTGCCGTACTGAAGCTGAAAGGTGATATGAAAGCGCCTATCATTTGCCTGTATGGTCCTCCAGGTGTCGGTAAGACCAGTTTGGGAAAAAGCATGGCCGAGGCGCTTGGACGCAAATATGTGCGGATGAGCTTGGGCGGGTTGCATGATGAAAGCGAGATCCGCGGCCATCGTAAAACGTATATCGGCGCAATGCCCGGCCGGTTGATCCAGAGCTTGAAAAAAGCAGGAACCAGCAACCCATTGTTCGTGTTGGACGAGATCGATAAAGTAGGGAAGGACTTCCACGGCGACCCTGCGAGCGCATTGCTCGAAGTATTGGACCCCGAGCAGAATAGCGCGTTCTATGACAATTATGTGGAGATCGAATTCGACCTGAGTCGTGTGATGTTCGTTGCCACAGCAAATACGCTGAGCACGATCCATCCGGCCTTGCGTGATCGCATGGAGATCATTGAAGTGAACGGCTACACGCAGGAAGAGAAATTGCAGATCGCCATTAAGCACTTGTTGCCGAAACAATTCTCGGAGAACGGGATCAAGCCTTCGCGTTTGAAACTTGGCGAGGGTCTATTGGAAGCGATCATTGATCAATATACCGATGAAAGTGGTGTGCGTACCCTTGAGAAGCGCATTGCCAAATTGGTGCGATACCGGGCCAAGCAGATCGCGTTGAAGGAAAAATACTCTATCACGATCGGTGTGGATGACATGGTGAAGATCTACGGTCCGAGCCATGCGCGGGATAAATACCAAGGCAACGATGTGGCCGGTGTTGTTACTGGTTTAGCGTGGACCCCGACGGGTGGTGATATCCTGTTCATAGAGACCAGCATTACCAAAGGAGAAGGCAAACTTACCCTCACGGGTAACCTCGGTGATGTAATGAAGGAAAGCGCCATCATTGCATTGGAATACCTGAAATCACACAGTGCTATCATCGGTGTGGATAGTGAGGTCTTCAAGCGATGGAACGTTCATGTACACGTGCCCGAAGGTGCAACGCCGAAGGATGGGCCAAGTGCGGGTATCACCATGCTAACAAGTATCGCGAGTGCATTCACCCAACAAAAAGTGCGCAAGTTCGTTGCCATGACCGGTGAGATCACCTTGCGTGGTCGTGTGCTACCGGTTGGTGGTATCAAGGAAAAGATCCTTGCAGCAAAACGTGCGGGCATCAAAGAGATCATATTGAGCAGCGATAACAGGAAGGACATCGAGGACATCGATGCACGGTATACCAAGGGCATGCGATTCACGTACGTTTCAGAAATGATAGAGGTCGTGAAACACGCATTGTTGAAGGAGAAAGTTGAGAACGCGCTGAAGGTGGCATAAAGACACTGCGGAATTGAAGAATAGAGAAGCTCCGGGCCTAGCTCGGAGTTTCTTATTTTGATAAGGTCCGGCAGTACGTGCTCCGAGATGAACAGGGCTATCGCCTCTTAAACCTTTGTATTCATTGAAACTCAGATCCTGCGACTCTGCCGTACGGCAGAGTCGCAGAAATACGGTTGCGTGAATTTTAAGAGGCGATAGCCCTACCGAGATGAATGATCCTAAACCCCGATTGTGTTACTTAGACGATCCAAGCAACAGTTCCATGACCCGATACATTCTCGTACTTGCACTTATCACATCGCAATTCCTTGCAGCGCAGAACACCTTGCCCGCCACCACACGCGTGGGTTTGCAAGAATTGCAAGGCTTGGCTGAGAAGTATCCTAAAGCGCAAGAATTGACCAACGAAACGCAAGGCTATTATCCGACCGCAATGATCCATGGACGCTGCATGGTCGGCTTTTTAGGAAAGGTGAATGGTTCGTTCGATGCAAGCGCGGTTGAGCACGGGGTCGTAATGCAAGGAACCCAAAAAGGATCCGTTATTTCCTTCCGCATCGATGCGTATCACTTGGATGCCATCCACCAGATCAATGGTCTAGTTTATAGCGAACTTGCGGGCAAGACGGCTCCAACACTGGACAAAGTGATCAAGGCAATTCATGCGGATAGTGTGCAAATGGGCATCAACCTTCCCTCGACCTATACGGGAAGAGATGTGTTGATAGGCATTACGGATTGGGGTTTCGATTACACCCATCCAATGTTCTATGACACGGCGTTGACCACGAGTCGCGTTCGAGCTGCGTGGGATCATTACCGCCAAGCCGGCCCAGCGCCAGCGGCATTTTCGTATGGCACCGAGCTTACAACGCCCGCCGAATTACTCGCTGCTGAAGCCGATACGGTGAATATCTACGGCTATGCGACACATGGTTCACATGTAGCTGGGATCGCTGGTGGAGGTGGAGCCGGAACCTACTTCAGAGGAGTTGCATTCGATGCACAATACCTTTTCTGTACGTTCCTGGTTGATGCCGCTGCCGTCATTGATGCTTTTGAATGGATGAAGACCATCGCAGAACAGGATGACAAGCGCTTGGTGATCAACATGAGCTGGGGTCTGCATTGGATGGGAACATTGGATGGTAATTCATTGATCAGTCAAGCCATCGATCAGTTCTCACAGGAAGGAGTGGTCTTTGTGAATTCAGCGGGAAATAATGGCGATGTCAATTTCCACATAAAGAAGAATTTTGCTGCGGATACGATGCGTACACGGATCCAGTTCTACCCGTATAGCGCACATCCGAAAATGTGGGGCCAGAGCATCAGCATGTGGGGTGAAGCAGGTGCTTCGTTCTCTACTGGATTCACAATTACATCGAATGGTGGAGCAACACTCCAAGAAAGTCCGTGGTATGGCTCATCCACGCAAGTAGACTATGTTGATTCATTCCTAGTGGAAGGTGTGGATACGGTATTCTACAACCTGACGACCGAAGCAGCGCATCCTTTGAACGGAAGACCCCATTTCAGACTGCGTGTAAAGAATACGAGTGCTGCGTTGAAGATCACGCTGAAAGCTGCTGCTACAAGCGGGACGGTACATTTTTGGAACGTTACCGAACTCACGAATGATGTGGGTAATTGGGGTCAGGACTTTCAAGCTCCATTGGCCGGCTATTCCATCGGTGACAAAGCATATGGTATCAGTGAACCCGCGTGTACGGAAAGTGTAGTTTCCGTGGCAGCATACAGCTCCGAATACCAGTTAGGCAACGGTAATTGGGTTGGTGGTACCATTGCCAATTTCTCATCCTTCGGTCCTACGATGGATGAACGCAGTAAACCGGATGTAACCGCACCTGGAGTTACTGTAGCATCGTCGATCAGCTCGTTCACGGACAATGCCTTCACATCGATCCTGAACATTGATTTCCAAGGCCGCACTTATCCATTTGCCAGATTCTCCGGAACAAGCATGTCTGCTCCAGCAACCACAGGTGTTGTTGCTTTGATGCTGGAAGTGGATCCAACCTTAACACCTGCCGATATCCGTGACATTCTGCGACAAACAGCGCGCGTGGATCAGAACACCGGAACGATACCTACTGGCGGAAGCACGCGCTGGGGTTACGGAAAAGTGAATGCGTACCAATCGGTGATCGACGTTCTTGGGGTCGTTGGGGTCAATGAAAATACAGTAGATCGAATTAACGTATGGCCGAACCCGACATCTTCCGAACTGAACATTCTACTAAATCAGCGGAGTGGAAATGTCAGGTTGATCGTTGTCGATATCACGGGCAGGGTGGTACACAAAGAGTCTTACAATTCTACCGAAGTGATCTCGTTAAGCACTGCGGAATGGAGTACTGGAGTTTACGTGATCCAGATCGAACAGGATCAGCAGGTTTCTGTTGCAAGGGTCGTGAAACAGTGATCATCGGATTTTGGAACATCTGATCAACTGATCCGCACTATGGATCCACGCACCCTTTCCATACAGGACTACACGTACGACCTACCGGAAGCGCGTATTGCCCAGCAACCGTTGGCGGAAAGGGATGCCAGCAAATTGTTGCTCTTCGACAAGGGAGTGATCCGTGATCATAGCTTTCGTTCGTTACCGGATCTGATCCCATCCAATGCGTTGCTGGTATTGAACAATACCAAGGTGGTCAATGCTCGCCTCATATTCCATCGTGCTTCCGGCGCGCGGATCGAAGTGCTTTGCCTTTCACCGGTGGAAGGAAAACCTGTGGAATTAGCATTTGTGGAATCCGGGTCAAGTGAATGGGAATGCTTCATCGGCAATGCGAAGCGCTGGAAAGCAGGGGAGGAGTTGATCGCAACGGCGAATGGGTTAGAGATCCGGGCCATGCGTAAAGGTCAAGAAAGCATTCGGCTAGCATGGACCCCCGTGGAACTGAGTTTTGTGGAAGTTCTTGATCGCATCGGCCACGTGCCGCTACCCCCCTACATGAAACGGCCGGATGAAGCTGCTGATAAAACGCGGTACAATACGGTCTTTGCGCAATACGATGGCTCGGTCGCCGCACCAACTGCGAGCCTTCACTTTACCAAGGAGATATTGGATCGCATAGTACAGCGTGGCATACGTTCCACGGACCTCACGCTACACGTGGGAGCAGGAACATTCTTACCGGTAAAGAGCGCAACAATGGACCAGCATGCCATGCACTCGGAGCAAGTGCGCATACCGCTAAAAATGCTACTGCAGTTGAGCGAACAGCTAGGCAAAGGACCGGTCATTCCAGTAGGAACCACGGCGCTACGCACATTGGAAAGCATCTATTGGCATGGAGTAAAGCTGCTACGACGAATCGGTTCAAACGTGATCGATATCGATCAATGGGATTCCTATTCCTACGATGAGAATGATCTGCCAACTCCAAAAGACGCACTGAATGCAGTGATCATGAGTCTAATGGAGAAGAAAGAATACCAACTTTCAGGTGAGACCAAGCTCCTGATCGCCCCGGGGTATACGTTCCGCTTTGCAACAGGCCTTGTTACGAATTTTCATCAACCGCAAAGCACATTGCTTTTACTGGTAGCGGCATTTCTAGGTAAGGATTGGCGATCGGTCTACGACCATGCATTGGCATCGGATTATCGCTTTCTGAGCTACGGTGACGGTTCGCTTTTATTGCCTTGAGCATTTCTAATGGATCAATTCCTTTGTCTTACAAGAGTCACACCTACTTTTTACCGGGCGACAACAATACCAGCCCATTATCTTCGTTCCCTTCGCGAATGCGCCAAACAATTACCCTACTAGCCTTGATCCTTGCCAGCACATTAACTTCTGCGCAGCAGGTCGGCGGCAATAAGGTCTTTCGAATATTGGATATTCCAAGCTCTGCACGAGCAGCAGCGCTGGGCGGTAATTACATCGCTGTTCAGGACAATGACCTCAATCTCGGACTCTTCAATCCAGCGCTATTGAACAAGAATACCGGCCGACAGATAGCCCTCAGCTATTTGCCCTATTTTGAGGGAATAAATGTTGGCTACGCTGCCTATTCGCATCATTTCGATAGCTTGAACACGACATTCTCAGGATCCGTTCAGTATGTGAATTACGGCACGTTCCAGCGGACGGATGAGATCGGTAATGAACTCGGCGAGTTCAAGGCAGGTGAGTACGTGGTCCAGGTCGGTGCTGCCCATCCGATCGATAGTTTGTTCAGCATCGGTGCCAATCTGAAATTCATCAACAGTAATCTGGATATTTATAACAGCACGGCTTGGGCTGCGGATATCGGCGGAGTGTTCTACAAGAAGAAGCTCGGGTTAACGGTTGCCGCGGTATTGAAGAACATCGGTTACCAGACCTCCACCTACACTGCCGAACGCGAGAAGCTGCCGTTCCAAGTTCAACTGGGTATTACCTACAAATTCAAGCACGCTCCGTTCCGGTTGGGCCTGATGATGGAGCAGTTACAGCGCTGGGACCTGACGTATGTGGACCCGAACCGCAGTGTGCAGATCGACCCGACTACCGGAGATGTGATCGAAGAAAAAGTAACGACCTTGGATAAGACCTTGCTTCATTTGGTGCCAAGTGCCGAGGTTCTATTGAGCAAGAATTTCATGCTGCGCTTGGCCTACAACTACCGTCGTCGCCAAGAGCTGGTCATCGGTGATAAGCCAGGAGCTGTTGGGATCAGTTTTGGCTTGGGCCTGAAAGTGAGCAAGGTCCATATCAGTTATGGGTTCTCCCAATTGCACCTGGCCGGTATCTCGAATACATTCTCCATCGCCTTCCGGTTCGCGGATATTAAGAAAGCCGAGGGTTGATCCTTCTTGAATGGGCAATTGCGATGTCCTGTTTCATTGCGATCTTCGGATAAAGCAGCTTTAACGGTCCCGCAAATCACTCTTTTCTTTCCAGCAGAGGGCAAGCCATTAACTTGGCGGCCGCATAATGGGTCACGCCAAAAAGATCATCATAGCCATTGACGGTTTCAGCAGTTGTGGCAAGAGTACGTTGGCCAAGCAGCTCGCTCATCATTTGCATTACACGTATATCGACAGTGGTGCGATGTACAGGGCAATTGCACTGTACTGTATTGAGAATGGCCTCGTGAATGGTGATGAATTGAACGACGTTGCGTTATTGCGGGTACTTCCGCATATCCACATTGGTTTCAAACATGACGATGCAACTCAACGCAGCGAGACGTGGTTGGATGGACGCAATGTTGAACACCGTATCCGTGAAATGGATGTGAGCAACACGGTAACGCTGGTGAGTCCTATTCCTGAGGTGCGCGCCAAGTTGGTCCAGTTGCAACAAGAGAGCGGCAAGAATGGGGGAGTTGTGATGGACGGCCGGGACATTGGTACCGTGGTATTTCCGAGGGCCGAGGTGAAATTCTTCATGACCGCAAAGCCGGAAATACGTGCCGAACGACGCTATTTGGAATTGAAAGGTCGCGGAACCAAGGTCCGTATCGAAGAAGTTTTACGCAATATTGCTCGCCGTGACAAGGACGATACAACCCGTGCTGCGGACCCACTGATCCAAGCACCCGATGCGCATGTGATCGACAATAGTGAACTTACTTCCTCGGAACAGTTCGATATTGCGATGGGTGTGATCGTGAAAGCGATCGGTGTGGTTGCAGAAGCGTGATCCAGCGCTGTTCATCGCACGACCATGAACGGTCGCGTAACCCAACCATCGTCCACAAGGAACCGCACGAAGTAGGATCCATCGTTCAACCCGCTTGTATCAAGAGAGCCTGTTTTTCCGCTAATGCGGTAAGAATTCAACACCTGGCCTTGTATGCTGAGGATCTCAACGCTACTGACAGAACCTTGATCCAACCTCCATTGTAGAACATCATTCGCAGGGTTGGGAAAGAGCGAAATTGATAGGTTCATACGATCGTTCTCTGAAACGGACACCGCACCGGGCAACGTGATCACCCATAAGGACCGCGGGGTGTTGATCCAATACTCGATCACGAAGATCTCGTTGCCTACTTGCTCCGCATCCACTGGTAAATAGAATCCTTTAACGATGCGCTGAGCTGAAACGGAATACTCCTGTTCAACGGCATCATAGAACAATTCCAAATGAAGGAGATCACCACTTTCATCAACCGGAACTACGGGTATTCCCCACGGAGCGAACGGGCTGAAACCAGTCGTATCACCGCCGGGAGTGAAACTCGCAACGAATGCGTCACCGGTATAATCGCCACCAAGTGCATTTTGGTTATCGAAGATCAACCCTAGTGGAGAACGGTGACACGTGAACGTACTTATCGGGATCCCCGAATCCGAAGCATCCACGATACTACCGGTCTCCGTCCGGATCTTATCCGCATCAGGACCGTGGTTAACGATCGGTTCCTCGAATATTAGATTCGGTGGAGCGGGGAAGAGTGGGTCGTAGTTGAATTCGGTTGCGGCAGAAGGGAATCCAGGGTTCAATAAAGGATCCTGTGTAGGGTCATAGCCAGCAGCTCGCGTTGGGTTCGGGTTGCCGCCGGCCCGCCACGGAAAGCCATAATGAAAACCGGGGCGCATCCAATTCATCTCTTCCGGATCATCGTGATCTCCGCTGTTCTCAACACCAAATAAATGCCCAGCGGAATTAAAGGCCAGGTCATAAGTGTTCCGAACCCCTTGTGCATAGAGCATTCCAGAAGTTGAAAGGGTACCGATGTCATTGGGGATGACAATATCCACTCCATTGATCGGAAGAATGAGCACGATCGCAGAGACCGGTTCTTCCCGCATGTCCGGAAACACTCCTCCCATATCCTGTACCTCGCCGTGGTCCGTTCGCGAGCCACTGTTCACGAACAATGAGTTCCCATCCGGCGAAACAGCAAGGCCATTGAATCCGTGGTCCTTGCCTCCGCGCGCATATGGTTCAGTGCGGGCCAGTTCGTTCCATTGACGCAAGCCATCAGGAAGTAACGATCCACGCGCAACAACACCTTCCCAGTAATTTCCATTGGAGATATTTCCTGAGATGAACAACGCACTATCGTGGAACACCATTCCCTGTGCATTTGTAATACCATGGTCCGCATTCGTGAACAACAACGTGTCCATGGGCCCGGTTGGTCCGTGATCGATCAAGTAGATGTCACCATCAACGGTCAGGTAATGCAATCTGTCAGAAACAGCGTCATATACCATGCGCGAAACATTCGGCTGTATATCCAAATAGTGTTCAACGGTTACGTCCGGTACAAGCGAAATGGGGGTGTTCTGCGCCAGAACAAGCGGGATATTGAATAGGATCAGTGCAAATAGAGTGAGGCGCATGAAGCAGAGCTTTTGTTTCTAGACGTAAGGTACAGCTATTACGCTGTTTGTTATAGATCTATCGGGATCTACTTCAGTGTGCGGATTATTCTTATTAAGATGTAGCTTGACTTCACAGCGGGCAACTTGGTTTCATCCCGGCTGAATTAGACGGTTTACTACACATCCAAAAGGATTCTTCTTGCCCTGTGCCTCTCCACTACCAACTTGGAACCTTGGCCCATTTCGACGTCACTGGGATCTTTTCTCCACGAGCCAATCGGCGCACATTTTGGCGCAATCCGAACCTCCAGAATGGAAAGAGTTTATTTCCTGAGCATAATGACGTGTAAAGCATTGATCCCTCGGCCTCGCTGGAATACGCAAAGACAAGGTATCTGCCACCAAAAGGAAGTAATGACCCGCAAGACACGCCGCTGATCTTTGTTCGAATATGCACTTTCCTCTGAACATGACCTTTGTACTGGTGTCCTACGAACAACACGATCTCACGCATTTGTGGAGACTGAGGGTCATCGGTCTTTACGATCCTTGAACCGATCGCTACGGCTTCGAAGACATTAACGGATCTTGCGAAATTCCCAGCGAGTCCGTTATCTATACATGAACAAGCAAAACTTCGACCAACTAAAATGATTAAAAAGAATATGGTCGCGATCCGGAGATTCATTTTCTTGAATTACCCAACTAACTCATCAACAACCAAAACCGGATCCTCAGCACCCTCAACAAACACCAACACCTTCAGCATAACCTGGTCCAACAAGGTATCCGGGCAGCTGGCACCGCTGGTAAGGATGACCGTTAATGGCCGTTTTGTGGGTAACCAATTTTTGGAGCGTTCAAGCTTATGCAACGGGTAGTTGAAATGCTCGATCTCGGTAGCACTTAACAATTCCTTCTCGCCGTTGATGAAGAACGTCGGGAATTTCTGTTCGAGTAATTCCACCAAATGACTGGTATTGCTGCTGTTGTATCCGCCAACTACCAATGCTAGATCTGCATCGGCCTTCAGTAATTCGTTGGTGGCGTCCTGGTTATCGTTGGTTGCGTAGCAGAGGGTATCCCGCGTATCCGCGAAATGGGCTTTCAGTTCTGCCTCACCATATTTCGTGAGCATTACTTGTTTCAGATGGTCCGCAATGGCCTGGGTCTCTGTCGCCAGCATCGTGGTCTGGTTCACGACTCCGATACGGTCCAATTGGGTAGCAGGGTCAAAATCGGGTGTGCAACGTTCCCCGAAGAGTTCATGGAATCGCTCCAATGGCACTTCACCGCTAATGATGCGGCCGAGTTCGATGGTCTCGGCCATGTCCTTCACAATAACAGCTGGCGCACCTTGGGCGGTATGACTGAAAGTAGCACGCGTTTCTTCATGTGCGGCTTTGCCATGGATCACCACCGTATGGTCCTGAACACCAAGCTGCGCGCTGCGTTTCCACACCTTCTCCACGAACGGGCATGTGGTGTTGTGCATCAACGGGTCAATGCCAATGGCTTTTAGTCGGTTCTCCGTTTCAATGGTTGTACCGAATGCCGGAATGATCACGATATCGTCCTTGGTGATCTCATTCCAATCCATTAGCATCTCGCCATGCGTATCCTGGATAAAGCGCAGTCCGTGGCTTTCCAGATCGGCGTTCACTTCAGGATTGTGGATCATTTGGCTCAGCAGAAAGATCCGTTTTCCCGGATTCTCTTCCAACGCCTTGTAGCTGATCTCGATCGCGTTCTCAACCCCATAACAGAACCCGAAATGCCGCGCGAATACAAAACGCACCGCTCCAAGGTCAAGCAGGGTAGGTGAAAGGTCCTTTTTCTTCGGGTCCTGGACTTTGCGGAAGGCTTTCAGTCGACCAATAAGATCACTGCGGTAATTTGTAGGGATATCGAAACTGCGCATAGGCAGGCAAAGGTAATAGTAGGAACTCTGTTCTTTTCCTTCAGTTATGTGCCTGTTCGACCGGATAATCTCATCCAGGCTCTTAGGCCATGGAGGCGCATTTGACCTTATCGGCGCTCATCAGTCCTTTCTGCGTTATCAGCGTTCTATTCTCTTCGACCACACAGGCGCTCAATTGTCTGATCGTCTGAACTTCTGACCCTACGATCCTCTAAATCACTACCTTTGCGCCCCCTTTCGGGGAAGCTTATGCCGGGGTGGCATAGGTTAACCAACCAACCCTCTCGTATACCACCCCCTAGGTACGGGATACAAGTAATAACGCATGTCAGTAGTAGAGAATAACAAAGTAACCTTCGCCGAACCACCAGCGGATTTCGATTGGGCGGCATTGGAAGAAGGAAAGACCCCTGAGGCTACCACAGCTCGTTTGGCTATGGAAAAGGCCTACGAGGACACCCTCAGCAGCATCCAGGAACACGAGGTGTTGATGGGTACCGTGGTGGGTATGAATAAGAAGGAAGTAGTGATCAACATCGGCTATAAGTCCGAAGGTGTTGTTCCTATCAGTGAATTCCGGTACAAGGAGGACCTCGCGATCGGCGATAAGGTCGAAGTGTACATTGAGAAGCAAGAAGATAAGGGTGGTCAAATGATCATCAGCCATAAGACCGCGCGCGTTCACAACGCATGGGGCAAGGTCAATGGCGCCATGGAAAGCAGCGCGATCATTACCGGTTACGTTAAGTGCCGCACCAAAGGCGGTCTTATCGTTGATGTATTCGGCATCGAGGCCTTCTTACCAGGTAGCCAGATCGATGTGAAGCCGATCCGTGATTACGATCAGTACGTTGGCAAGAACATGGAATTCAAGGTCGTGAAGATCAACCAGGAATTCAAGAACGTTGTTGTTTCACATAAAGCACTGATCGAAGCCGAACTGGAAGCCCAGAAGAAGCAGATCATTGGTGGCTTGGAGAAAGGTCAGGTATTGGAAGGTACCGTCAAGAACATCACCAGCTACGGAGTGTTCGTGGATCTGGGCGGTGTGGACGGACTCATCCACATCACGGATCTCAGCTATGGCCGCGTAAGCCATCCGGAAGAGGTGGTGAAGTTGGACGAAAAGATCAACGTTGTAATTCTGGATTTCGACGACGAGAAGCGTCGTATCGCACTTGGTCTGAAGCAGCTTAGCGCCCATCCATGGGATGCATTGAGCGCTGACATGAACGCAGGCGACAAAGTGAAGGGCAAAGTGATGGTGATCACCGACTACGGTGCATTCGTTGAGGTATCAGCAGGCGTAGAAGGCCTATTGCACGTTAGCGAAATGAGCTGGAGCCAGCATCTGCGCAGTCCGAAGGACTTCCTCAAGGAAGGACAGGAGATCGATTGCGTGGTCTTGAACATCGACCGTGAAGAGCGGAAGATGAGCTTAGGAATGAAGCAGCTCGCTGCTGATCCATGGGCGGAGATCGAAGCGAAATACCCGGTCAACAGCAAGCATCAGGCGAAAGTCCGCAACTTCACGCACTTCGGCATCTTCGCCGAATTGGAAGAAGGTGTTGATGGATTGATCCACATCAGCGATCTAAGCTGGACCAAGCGTATCAAGCACCCAAGCGAATTCTGCAATGTGGGTGATGATATCGAGGTCATGGTATTGGAGGTCGATAGAGAGAATCGTCGATTGAGCCTTGGCCATAAGCAAGTTGAGGAGAACCCATGGGAAGTGTTCGCAGGGGTATTCGTACCTGGAAGCACGCACGAGGGAGCCATCACTGGCCGCGCTGGTCAGAACTTCATCGTGAGCTTGTCCTATGGAGTTGAAGGCACTGTAACGGCCAAGAACCTGAAGAAGGCCGATGGTGGCAAAGCCGAAATGGAAGAGAAGCTACCGTTCGTGGTACTCGAATTCAATGCCGAAGCACGCCGGATCGTCCTAAGCCACACCCGCACCTTCGAAGAGGGTGAAGAGGTGATCGAATCCGCTCCAGCAGCTGGTGGCAAGAAAGGCGTCCGCAAGGAAGGTTCCGGCGGTGGTGCGACAGCACTGAAGAGCGTGAACGAAAAGGTTGAAAAGAGCACGTTAGGAGACCTCAGCGTATTGAGCGATCTGAAGAGCGCAATGGAATCCAAAGAGCGGACCGGTAAGGCTAAAAAAGCCAAGAAGTTCGTGGAAGACGACGACGATGACGAAGCGTAAGCTACGTTCCAAGTGAATTGAAAAGCCCGGTGCCGCAAGGTTACCGGGCTTTTTCTTATACAGCCACCTGCCTCAATACCATCATAGCCCGCGTACGATCTCGTAGGAAGTAAGTAGCTAAAGGATGGATCTGTCTAATCCATTCTTAATTTTTCATTGTTCATTCTACATTCTACATTCCCTTAGGTCCGGTATCTTCGCCGCCATGCAGCCGCTTTCACTCCTCACCTCTAAAGCCTTTGGGCTTACTGTAGGGCGGTTGTGCTACCAGTTGATCGAGGACCATGGCGACATGAGCGGCGTAGCGCTGATCGGCTTACAACCGCGCGGCGTGTTCTTGGCTAGGCGGTTACGCAAGGAATTGCAACGCATCATAGGCAAGGAGAATTTGTATTATGGCGAACTGGACATCACCTTCCATCGGGACGATTTTCGTCACCGGTCCACACCCGCTGCACCCCGAACGACCGATCTGGAATTCAGCTTGGATGAACGGAAAGTGGTGATAGTTGATGATGTCTTATACACAGGGCGCACCATCCGTGCGGGACTCGATGCAATGCTCGCTTTTGGCAGGCCGGCCAGTGTTCAGTTATTGGTTCTGGTGGATAGGCGTTTCAGTCGCGAACTCCCGATACAGCCTGATTATGTGGGCAAATGGGTGGATAGCATTGATGGCCAACGCGTAAATGTGGAGTGGCAGGAAAGTGACGGTAAGGATCAGGTATTATTGCTCAACGATCGATAATGAAGAAGTCCAGCACCAAGATCGAGAATGCTGAAGCCAGCGACCAGCTTAGCACGCAGCACTTGTTGGGCATAAAGGATCTAAGCGCTGCTGACATTGAGTTGATCTTCCGCACTGCGGATGGTTTCAAGGAAGTACTGGGCAGGCCGATAAAGAAAGTTCCATCGTTACGCGATATCACCATTGCTAATCTCTTCTTCGAAAGCAGCACACGAACGCGTGTGAGCTTTGAGCTTGCTGAGAAACGGTTAAGTGCCGATGTGGTCAACTTCAGTAGCAGTGGTTCCAGCGTGAGCAAGGGTGAAACCTTGGTGGATACCGTGAACAACATCCTGGCCATGAAAGTGGATATGGTGGTGATGCGACACCCGGACCCCGGTGCAGCCATGTTCTTAAGCAGGCATATCAATGCGAGTATCGTGAATGCTGGAGATGGCACGCATGAACATCCCACCCAAGCACTTCTGGATGCTTACAGCATTCGGGAGAAACTTGGGAAGGTCCGCGGTAAGAAAGTGTTGATCGTGGGAGATATTCTTCATTCACGGGTAGCATTGAGCAATATCTTCTGTTTACAAAAACTGGGTGCCGAGGTCATGTTATGCGGACCGGCCACGCTTATTCCCAAGCATATAACAAATCTTGGAGTAAAAGTTGAACATGATTTAGATAAAGCACTGATCTGGTGTGATGTAGCGAATATGCTTCGCATCCAAATGGAGCGGCAAAAAGGGGATGGGATCTCTAATTTCCCAAGTCTTCGTGAATATGCTATGCTTTATGGTTTGGACCTGGAACGATACAAGCGGCTCGGAAAGGAGATCGTGATCATGCACCCGGGTCCGATAAATCGTGGAGTTGAAATAAGTAGCGAAGTAGCCGACCATGCCAATAGCATAATATTGGACCAGGTAAGCAATGGGGTAGCGGTGCGCATGGCCGTATTGTATCTGCTTGCAGCACGTATCCCACGTCTACCTGTTTGAAACTAGGTATTACGTAACCTATGTCGGGCGTATCGATCCAAGTATATCTTTGGCGGGAACGCGGATCACCATGAATTTTACCATAGAAGACAAAGGACGTTACACACTTGTGACCAGCAATGTGGACAAACTTGATACTACCTGTGCTCCGGAACTGAAGAGCGAGCTCGTCTATCTGAACAAGACGGGAGTGAGGAACGTTATCATCGATCTGACCACTACGCGCTATTGCGATAGCTCGGGACTCAGTGCATTGTTGGTAGCAAATCGCTTGTGCAAAAGCGTTAATGGATTGCTCGTGGTATGTGGTTTGCAGGAACCCGTTCAGAAACTGGTACAGATCTCTCAGCTGGAGAGCGTGTTGTCGATAACACCAACACCGGCCGAAGCAGTTGATCTGTTGTACATGGAAGAGATCGAAAAGGACGTTAACAAAGACCAATAATCCGTTTGAATGAAAAAAGTAATACTCTCAGTGATCATCGCAGCTAGTGCTGGAAGCGCAATGGCTCAGGCATGTACTCCTGATCCGATCTATGCGGACAGCCTTTACGGGATCTGGCCGGATACGACCACGAATATGGCACCGGGTATGGTCGGTATAGCTTACGAGCAAGTGTTGAACATGATCATTCCATCGGATGCTGGTTTGATCGATCCTCAATATGTTGGTGTGGTTCTGGATTCCATTGCACTCGATGGTCTCTCCGGTATGCCGGATGGTCTTAGTTATGCGTGTAACAGCCAAACTCCGGCACCGTGCTCCTATTTAACTGGCCAATTGGGTTGTGCAATTATTACAGGCGTGCCTACCACAGAGGGTACTTTCCCTTTGGCAATTGAGGTTACGGCCTTTACAAACATCTTCGGACAAGTTATTCCAGTGCCGCAGACCTTTAGCGGGTATAGCATTGTGATCTCCCAGAACAATGTCGGTATTCTGGAAGGGGAGTTGATCGCTACAGGTTCAGCGCGTGCCGTGCCGAATCCATTCACCACGAACACCAACATCGAGTTCCAAATGGCCCGCTCAGGTCAAGTGAAGCTCAGCGTGTTCAACCTATTAGGTGAAAAACTATGGTCAAAGACCGTGGCTGGCAAGAACGGCTTGAACAAAGTACCATACGAAAGCACCGATCTTCAGGATGGGATCTACCTTTTCAAGGTTGAGTCCGGAAATGATGTATTCACAGGTCGTATGGTCGTTAGGCATTGATCTGCACAGATGATAACGAATAAGACAGGCCTCGCACATGCGGGGCCTTCTTCATGAGCAATGTCCACCCCACGATTCGATGTGACCACGTTAGGAACAGGAGCTGCCTTACCGGCAAGGGGGCGCTATCCCACGGCGCAATTGCTGAACATCCATGAGGCATTGTACCTAGTGGATTGTGGTGAAGGCACGCAAGAAAGGCTGCGCTCGGCTGGCATCAATATGCAACGCATTGGGCACATTTTCATCAGCCATTTGCACGGGGATCACTACCTCGGCCTAATGGGTCTCATCAGCTCCATGCATCTTATGGGGAGGCAAGCCGAATTGCATGTATACGCCGCCATCGAACTGAAAGAGATCATCGAGCTGCAAATGCGTGTTTCGGGAACCTACTTGCGTTTTTCATTGGAGTTTCACCCGATCGTAGCTGAGAGTGGAACGGTGATCCTGGAAAATGTGCAAGTATCCGTTTCCACATTGGCGTTAAAACATCGCATACCATGTGTAGGCTTCGTGTTCCGCGAATCACTACGGCCTAGAAGCCTGCGGAAGGAGCGCGTTGACGAGATCCCCCATTACATGCGCTCGAGCATAAAACAAGGCGCCGATCTGGAACTTCCGGATGGTTCGATGATACTGAATACCGAACTCACCGAAGACCCGCCACCACCGCGTAGTTATGCATATTGTTCAGATACGGCATACGAACCGGCGTTGATCCCCTTTCTGAGGGGCGTTGACCTCTTGTATCATGAAGCAACCTTCACTTCCCCATTCGCCGCTCGTGCCAAGGAAACGATGCATAGCACAGCTGCTCAAGCCGCTCAAGTGGCCAAGGAGGCCGGAGTAGGGCAATTGCTCCTTGGTCATTTCAGCTCGCGTTATAAAAGTGCAGGGCCACTGCTACAAGAAGCCATTCAGATCTTTCCAAACACCCTGCTTAGCTACGAGAGTGCGACCTTTCCGGTTTGAACGATCGGATCCTGAAGAACTTTTGTTGGGTTGCGTTTACTTCACACCTACATTTGCCATCATTAGATTGATTCTAAATAAGGGATGTTGGTAAGAACGCTTCTAGCGGATCATAGTGAGTTATCGTTAATAGGGCTACAGAGCATATTTGCGGATGTGCCTCGGATCGAAGTGGTTGGTGTTGCAAGGGATCCAATTGAGCTACAGGCGCAGATCGTGCGTTTGAAACCGCATATCGTATTATTGGACCACACGGCTGAAGGATTCGGGCCACAAGCAATACGCGAAGGAAGAAAACGCTCACGTTCCACCCTATTCGTGTCGATCACCACCGATCCATCAGCATTTGCTTTGATGGGGGCTATACGCGCAGGAGTAACGAGTTACATTAAGAAGGATTGCGATATTGATGAGATCATCAATGCGGTATTGCAAACTGCGGATGGGGATAAGTTCTTTTGTGGAAAGATCCTGGAAACGTTGCGAAAGTCCAGCTTCGATATGGAACAATTCCTCACCGAACCCTTATCGTGCACCCCGGTTACGCTGAGTGACCGCGAATGTGAAGTAATATCATTGATCGCAGAAGGCCAGAGCTATACGCGTATTGCCGAGGCATTACATTTGAGTGCACATACGATCACAACGCACAGACGGAACATCATGCAGAAGTTGGGGGTGAATAACACCGCAGCTGTCGTTATGTATGCTGTGAAGAACGGCTTGGTAAGTCAGAATAAGTTCTTGTTCAATAAGTTGGGTTGAACCCACTACTTGAGTCTTCGGTCATGGCTGGAATTACGGTGATCGGAGAAATAGGCGGCACGTCTTCCAGGTGGGCATTCATGGAACCGGACAGGTCGGTCCGGGTATTTCCGAACAAAGGCGAAGTACTATCCGGCTTTAACCCGTTGAATGGTGATGCTGACCAATTCGTAGCAAGTGTTTCGGGATATTTCAAGACCAATTTTCCCGGTTACGTTGACCATGGTAATGTGCAGGTCTATGGCGCAGGATGCGGATCCCCGGAGCGCACACAGCGCATGTCGGAGGCATTGAGCAGGATCTGGCCTACTGCCGAAATAGCAGTGGATACGGATATACTGGGGGCTGCAAAGGGCTTATGCGGTAGCGATCCAGGTCTGGTCTTGATATTAGGAACTGGAATGAGTGCCGGGTATTGGGACGGGACCAACCTCTTTCGACCTATGCCATCACTAGGTTTCATAATAGGCGATGAAGGCAGCGGGGCGGATATTGGCCGAACGATCCTACAAGATGCGTTCTACAAGCGGATGCCCTTCCATTTGATCGAAGCCTTGTTCGGTGAGGATGGGCCGGATCTTTCTTTGATCCTCGAGAGCATACATCGGTCAGCATTCCCTGCTCGCGCATTGGCTTCTTATACAGCGAAGCTTAGTGTTCATAGAGAGGAACGTTATGTTCGTGAACTGATCCTGTCGCGGTTCCACGCAATGGCTGAACTGCTTGTACTGTTCTTTTCGCCTGAGCAGCGAGCGAATGTTGCAGCTACGGGATCCGTTTCATTCGGCTTCAAGGAGCTACTGGCGGAGTGTTTATTGGATCGCGGTATGACACTTACTTCAGTGGAACCGGACCCATTGCCGGGCCTCGTGCGCTTCCATCAACAAATGTCTTAGCTCCGCCAAAGGCAGCTTTCAGTTGATTGAACGCCTCGACATTCTCCTCACTATGGATCGTTCGTAACACGCGAGAGCGTTCTAGAGCGGTAAGATGCCAACTCAAGGAGATCTGCTCCTCCTCATCATGTCTTAATTGCACATCGACCACCTGCAAGGGCACCTCGGTCCAGCCACTCGCCTGTTGCAGCATCAGGTCAAAATCCTGATCCTGTACCCGAACAAAGTTGCTGTACACACTTCCAGCCGGATCAAGCAGGCGGGCCAATAACGAACCACTACTTGGATGGATCTTCAGGTCTTTCTGTGTATCCCTTAACTGTAGGATCACAACGCCGGAGGTGTTCTCGTCGATCCATTTCCTGAAGGTGTGAAGGAAAGCAAGTGTAACACGATAACCATAGTTGTCCCGCACTCCTGCGTCCATGACGCGCATTGGAGGTTTGCTAGGCAATGTGACCACTGGCGTTATGTATGGGAAACTAGCGTTCATTCGCAAGGCACTTGAGATCTTAAGCCTTGAGGCACCTTGATCCGCGAACATGCGGTGGAAGTCGATGGCCTCGGCTTCTCCGTTGTTGATCACAGGGGCGTCAGGATGAATATTGGTCAAGAAGGCCATTGGCAGTGCACTGATGACCACCCGGCGGCCATCATTGATGGATGTGGGGTTGATCACCAACAATGGAATGCGTGCTTCGCGCTCCGCACCGGCCATATCTCCGAAACGTACATTCAACAGGCCACGTGTATTCTCATTCAGACGGCGTTCGAACGCATGCCCTCTATCCAATGTATAGGCATGTCCATCGTCATACACCTTCCGGTAACGGAAGAACATATCGTTGGTGACAAAATTGAATGCAACGGGGTTGAGCATATCGCTTGCGACCTCACCTACCAGAATGGATGCATTACGGTCTTGTGTCGTATCGGACAGCCCGGCCAAATAGAGCTGCCGGTAATAGGTAGCGCCTATCAAGCCACCGGACGACCCTGTTAGCAACACTGATCGATCCATCAACGTGCCCTCCAGCAAACTGTCCGCAACTTGCATGCTACGCAGGGTCCAAAGCATTGCACGCAATCCACCACCACTGGTATTCACGATCAACATGGTCGGCTTTTTACCTGAACCATCCAATGCCATATTGTCTTTTTTCCAGAGTTCCAATGTTTCTAGCATGGCATCTGCGTCTGCGCGTGATTTGGCCGTATCATTAGCCATGGCATAGAGCACATCGCGGTCATACGTTGCGGGCTCAACATCATAGTTCAGCCCATATGCTTGATCATCGTACATGAATTTTTCCGTACTATGGCTGACCACATTGAGCAGGATGATGACACCCAGAATAACAGTTGATGTCCAACCTTGCATCCAACTGTACAATGCGCTGATGATCATTAGGATCATTGTGAAGAATAGAAATGCACTGGCTCCGGCTGGAATAGCGAAGAATCGCAGATCACCAAAGGCTCCTAGAGCAATAAAGATCAGCACGACGACCATTTCGAAGATCGAGCCATTGATGTGATTCTGCCAAAGCACATCACGTAGCAATTCTTTATCGTAATGCTCGCTACTTCGAGCCAATAGTAACCTGCCTCGAGGGCCTAAATATGTTTCAACTTTCCATTTTTCCGTTCGTTGGGCGCGCCGCAACCAGCGGCTGGCCTTTCGGCGTTGCGATCTTTTTCTAGGTCCCATTGTTTGATGAGGACCAAGAATATCCATCATTGGTTCGTCCGGCCTGAAGGGTTCTGGATCCTTTCCCAATAATTTGATGATATCCGTATTGGTGCTGGTGAAATAGATCAGTGCAACGAACAGGAATCCCAGCACGCCGACAACGAAGCCCAAGAGGTTTACAATGATGTCAGCTCCATCAACGAACTCCTTGTAATACTGGAACTGAGCGCTACATGACAGATAGGTAAGGATGAACAGGATCGGGATCACCGCATTGTTCACGTTGAATTTCAGAAACGGCTTTGCCAGCGTAGCAATGAAGGGGAATCGGTAGCCATGCATGGCATAGGTGTACAGGTTGAAAGCGGTAATGAAACCGCCGAGTGCGAACCCAGTGATCATGTATGACCAGAAACTGACCCGCCCAAAATACTCGGGGAACAGAAAGAGGTTGGGTACACCATATTTCACACCCATGTTCTCTGTAACGTATCCGAACAGGATGAGCCAGATCAGCAAGAGAAAATGATTCTTCTTGGCATGCAACAGAAGCAACTGCACCGGGAAGAAGTAGAGTACTCTCCTGCTCCAATGAGGTGGTTTGTGCTTCGCGACCATTTCTTATGTAACGATACCGATCATATAGTTCCTACTGAAGGCGCTAAAGATGCGCTAAAAGACCTATACGCAAGAATTGGCCCAAGTGTTGTGAAAACGAAGTAATTAGCCTCGTTCTGTTCTGCTTGGGATGCTATGGTACACCAGAACCGCCACACCCATCAACATGTGTGATATGCAACGGTCTTACTGAATTCAACTGGAAAACTTGTAATGTTACGCAAAGCTCAATGCCACATTCACATCTTCGAAAGTGTTACGCGCATGACATCCGCCTCCAACGCTTCAGCTTCCGATCTTAAAGCTTCCGCTTTAGCTAAAACCTTCGTTTTGAAATCCGCATCGTTCAGCCCTGAGCAATTGATAAGAATGTTGAGGTAACCCGCAATGGCCCCGGCACGTGCACAAACAGCTCCAACACCAGCGTCACTAACGCTGGCTGGCAGACCGGTCTCGGCCATGGCTTGCATCAACGCCATGCTTTCAACGCACACCTCCATAGTGCGTAGTGGGGTGTTTATAGCCCCTTTGGTAGCTTCAGTTATGGCTTTCGCACGAGCAGCCTTTTCAGCATCCGAACCCTTTGGTAGCCCAAGTGCAGCGAGGATGCGATCGAAAGCGCGCGTGTCTTCGTCCACCAAGTATAAAAGCTCATTGCGGTGTTTCTCACCGATCACTGCCCACTCACTGTATTGATCCCACTTATCATCCCAGCCTCGTTTGTGAGCGCTTAGGTTCGCCACCATAGTACCAAGGGCCGCTCCCAAAGCACCAACGTAGGCACCAACGGAACCTCCACCTGGCGCAGGGCTTTCACCAGCGGTCTCCTCCGTGAATTTCTTCAGGTCCATGCTCACCAATCGCTCGGCACCAGGTTCCTCCAGCATGTACTCGATCACTTTTTTCTTCGGATCGAAAGGGCGCAGATCATCCAATCCCAACGATTTGATCGCGATCTTCATCTTCTCGCTCTCGGAGATGCCCAAGCTTCGTTGTTGGCGCTTCAAAAAGAAATCGGCGGCATCCAGCAGTGACTGTTTTGGGATAAGGCCCACCAGCTCGCTTCCAGTTACACGGATCCCTCTTTCTGCCGCGCTCTTGCAAGCTTCATCGAAGGCGATGTGCACCGGTGTAACGGTAATGTCCGTCAGATTCAAGGAAAGTTGAGCAATGCCGTACTCTTCGATGTACCATCCGATGCCTTTCACGGCCTTCAATTTACCGGGTTCTTTTTTGGGTTCTCCGTTGGCATCAACAATAGGCTTGCCTGTTACGGGATCCTTCTCGTGGATAATGCGACCCGCTTCCCGGATATCGAAGGCAATTGCATTCGCACGCCGCGTGCTGGTGGTATTCAAATTCACATTGTATGCCACCAGGAAGTTTCGAGCACCAATAGCAGTTGCGCCACTGCGTGCCACACTTTCTGTGAATTCACTTGGTCCGAAATCCGGTTTCCATGCTGGGTCCACGATCTTCTTGGCCAGCCCTTCATACTCACCGCTGCGATTGTTCGCGAGGTTCTTCCGTTTCTCCTCACGTGCAGCTGCTTCATAGCAATACACAGGAATGGAGAGTTCTTTTCCAACGCGTTCAGCCAGTTTGCGGGCGTATTCTGCGGTCTCTTCCATCGAGATACCACTGATCGGCACTAGTGGGCAAACATCCGTAGCTCCAAAGCGTGGGTGCTCTCCCTTATGCTTGCGCATGTCGATCAATTCCTGTGCTTTCTTCAACAAAAGAAAAGCCGCTTCGATGACGGGTTCCGGTTCCCCAACAAAAGTGATCACGGTCCGGTTCGTTGCGTTCCCAGGATCCACATCCAATAATTGCACCCCCGCAACGGTTTTCACAACAGCGGCGATCGCATCGATCTTAGCCTGGTCTCTTCCTTCACTGATATTGGGTACACACTCGATCAATCTACGTTCCATGGTGCAATTATTCTTTCGGGTTGCGAAGTTAAGACAGGGTAGGGGCTCTGTTCAGAGAGACCTATGGAAAAGCCACGGTCGCCAGATTATTCAACATATGAAGTGCTACGGGCACCCAAATTGAACCGCTCTTCGCACGGGCATAGCCTAGGACCACACCCAATGGCAAGATCAACAGCATCACTGCCGCCGTATACTGCATATGCATGATAGTGAAAACGCCAGCAGTTGCAGCTACCGCTATGTTCTCATCTGCAAGATGCCGAACAGAGCCGAACAATAATCCTCTTAAAAGGAATTCCTCGAAAAGTGGAGCCATGATCCCAACGCCTAAATAGAGCCAGACCATATTGGTGGTGTTACCAAGGATGTCAGTCATGAAATCACTCCGGAATACCGGCGAGAGATAGGCCAACCCTTCAATGATAAGTCCAAGTAGAACGAAGATCCCGGCCCAGATCAGGAACTGTTTGATACTTGGAATACGCAGTCCGAGGAATTGGCTGGTCAGGCTTCGTTTCCATAAGAGAACTGAGAGCAGTATCGCCAGTAGACCGACTAGGCCACTCCAAAGAGCAGCATGACCAATGAGGTCGCCATTGGACATTAAGGTCGCCATTCTTTCCTGCATCAATGGTTCATTGAGCAGGCTGAATGAGAAACCTTGTTCACGCAGCTCCGGTGATCGATCGATGACCCCGTTAATGAACACACCTGATTGCACAATAAAGAACACAAGAACGATCACCCCGAAAAGAGTGATACCCATGGCAAATTCCAACCCTGGTGGTCGGATGAATGTACGAGAAGGATCAGATCCCGGGTGTTGTTCAGACGGGTGTTCCATCGATGATCACGGTTTGGATATGGTTGCTCCCGAATGCATAGGGTAAGTAGGCCAGCGAAGGCACCGGGCGGGTAATGATAAGACTTGCGCGTTTACCGATCGCAATGCTACCCAGCTCCTTCACCAGACCCATGGCAGCAGCACTGTTCAAGGTCATGGCATTGATTGCTTCCTCGGGCAGCATGCGCAATTGGATACAGGCAAGTGAAAGTACCAGATTCATATTTCCACTTGGCGTAGTACCGGGATTGAAGTCAGTTGCCAACGCGACCGGAAGACCGCGATCGATGAGTTGTCTTGCAGGGCCATACGGGATCCTCAAAAAGAACGAGCAGCTCGGAAGTAAGGTTGGAATGGTCTTCTCGGCTGCGCTCGAAGTGCTACCATCCCCGACCAATGCATCGATATCCGATTCTTCCATTATTTCCAGATGATCCACGCTCCGTGCTTTGTGCGCAACAGCCGCTTGAATTCCTCCAATACTTGTGAATTGGTTCACATGTACTTTTCCCGGTAGACCATGGTGTGCGCCAGCAATGAGGATCCGTTCCATTTCGGCAACGGTGAAGTAATTCGTCTCGCAGAAGGTATCCACGTAGTCCGCGAGGTTTTCACGCTTCACCTGCGGAATCAATTCGTTCACAATAAGGTCGATGTATGCACTGCGGTCATCTGCAAATTCAGGAGGCACTGCATGCGCGGCAAGTAGCGTAGTACGTACTTGCAAAGGCAAGGCATCACCGAGTTTGCGTGCAACGCGAAGCATCTTTAGTTCACTTTCGGCAGTGAGGCCATACCCGCTCTTGATCTCCACGGCCACAGTGCCATGTTTCATCATTTCCTGCAAACGGACCTTCGCTTGATCGAATAGCGTGTCTCCGTCCATCGCCCGCAACTTCTTGGCGCTGTTCAGGATCCCACCGCCTTTTGCAGCTATCTCTTGGTAGGTACGACCTTTGATCTTATCCACGAACTCCTCTTCGCGGGGCGCTGCGAAAACAGTATGGGTATGCGAATCGCACCAACCGGGTAGAACATACCCGCCGTTAGCATCGATCACTTCATTTGCGCCGTGATCTTTAGGCAAGTTGGCCATTTCGCCGAACGCCGAGATAAGGCCATCCTCGGCGAGTAACCAGCCATTTTCCACCTGCGGCAAACTAGCCATAGCAGCACCCGCAACTATCTCAGTTCCATATGGATGGGTGCCTACTAGGGCCTTGGCGTTGGTGATCAATAGGCGATGCATTGCGGCAAAGAAAGATCGAAACTCCTGAATAAAATTCAATTGGAAAGACAAGTTCTACACGGCTCGTTCTGCAAGCTGATTACCGGCGGAACACCTACACGCGTTGCGAGCGCTTTACTGTTTTACGACCCGATGCACTGAGTTCCCAGGATCCGACTGCACCAATACGGAATAGCAACCATTTGGGAGTGACGAAAGGTCAAGTGTAGAAACATTGTTCTTTTGGAAAAGCACCGTTCTTCCGAGCATATCCATAACGCGAAGCGTTTGAACATGTTCGGCATTTACAGTGATCATCCCGTTCGTGGGGTTCGGAAATAGTACCTGTTCAGTGTCCGTGTTCGTCGAAGCAATGGACGTCGAAATCTCGCCGTATTTAATGTTCAGAACAGGAGCCAGTTCAGGATCGGTTCCATCCGTGAAATAGACTGATCCTTGAGACGTAGCAGTGCTAGAAATTACAAATTGAGTGATATCCGTCTGCGAGATAAAGGGGAGCATTTCTTCCGGAAGGTCGATACGGATCCAACGGCCGTTGCCATCGTTGCTACCAAAACGACAGGCATCAACTTCTGCATCTGCAACAGCTATATAGTCAACGGCTTCAACATTCATTGTTGTACCAAGAACACCGTGCTTCGCCTTTACGTGTAGCGTAGATCCAATCGGGTTGGCACCGGTCAAACTATCACGACGAAGAAAAATACTTGCTTTTTCAACCGGTTGCATATCCATCACCGTCGTATTGAAGGTAAGCGCGGTAGCGAATTCTTCGGTTCCGTTCAGTCCTAGTTGTAATGTGTTCGAGATCGTGCCTGTGCTAGAAACCGAGCCATTCTCGGAACCCGTTCCAGCGAGCAGGTATAGGTCATCCATCAAGAATTTGTGGTAGAACTCACGGGTGTGCAGATCGATCATATCACGGTAGCCGCCAGCAGAAAGGTGAAAACAATCACGCGTTAATCCATAGTCACGCATGGAGCTTATGGGTGAAGGATAAGTAGGAAATCCATTCGGTAAAGGAGCAGTGAACTGGTCGTACGTACCACCGGGAGCCACTCCCAAGTTACTTTCTTGTCCGAAGGTGTATTGCAAGAAACCCGGCGAATTCACAAAATGTACGCGTGGCATGGTATCAGTGTAAGCCTCAATACCCGCAGAAAAATTGATCATTACATTATTGATCTGCTCGAACGAAGGAAAACCCATGTCTTCCCACGTACCATAGAACGGGTGCAGCGTTTGAAGCGGTGCAAAGCTCTCGATCACTTCTTCGAAATTCGGGTACATGTAGCCGCTCCAAAGCACATGAACATCGGGCCTCACGTTCAGGATGAAGTCGATCACTTGAACTAAACGCGCTCGAACGGATGCTTCCAAGGAATCGGTTTGTTGGGTGGTCATTTCAACGTTCCAATCGCCCAGAACATCGTTACCACCAATGCTCAGATGTACCACTTTGATCGAAGGTTCAGCTATCAAACGCGCTTCGATCTCGTCCTGTTTTTCAGCGGTCAGAAAATCATCTGTTTCAGCACCGTTCTCAGCGATGGTCAGGTTGGTCAGATATCGTGCATCCGAGTGCCCCCAGCGCTCAAGGACGGTATTTATGGTTTGGTCCACACCCATGAAAAAGGCCCAACTGTCGCCAACGAGCAATACTTTATTAGTGGCATCTTCGGAACATTGTGAGTAGCCGGAAAGTGAAGAGATGGAAGCAAGAATAGCAACGCAGCAATTACGTATCATAAAGTGGAAAGGGTTGAATTCGAGCGAAAATAGGTGATCTGGTCGGGAGTGCTGAAATTGCAAAATTTACACATCAGGAACTTGGGATCCACTGAGGGTCCAAATCAGCAAATCTGTTAATCCTCTCACTTCAGCTGATCATCGTATTCCCCGGTTATCTTCGCCCCATGCCCGGAAATACCGTTGGAATTCTTTTCAATCTAACCACATTCGGAGAAAGCCATGGCGTTGCTATTGGTGGTGTTATTGACGGTTGCCCTGCGGGTCTAGATCTGAACGTGGAAGCCATACAAGCAGAATTGGACCGAAGAAGACCTGGCAGCACGCCTTTAGGTACAACTCGGAAGGAAGGCGATGAAGTCGAGATCCTGAGTGGCGTAATGGAAGGTATGACATTAGGTACGCCCATTGGCTTCTTGATCCGCAATAAGGATGCGAATAGCTCTGATTATGACCAATTGAAAGAGGTATATCGCCCAAGCCATGCAGACCGGACGTGGGAACAGAAATACGGCATTCGTGATCACAGGGGTGGAGGGCGGAGCAGCGCGCGTGAAACAGCATGCAGAGTAGTGGCCGGGGCCATAGCGCGCCAATTCTTGTCCAAGCAAGGAATAAAAGTAAGCGCGTATGTAAGTGCCGTTGGAGAGGTACGGTTGGATCGGGTATATAGCGACATGGACCTGGATAGCATCTGGACCAATTCAGCAAGATGTCCTGATGCGGACACTGCGAAAAGCATGACCAAATTGATCGAAAAGGTCCGTGCCGATGGTGATTCGATCGGAGGCGTGATCTCATGTGTTGTACGTGGAGTACCTGCGGGGCTGGGCGAACCTGTTTTCGATAAGTTGGAAGCTGATCTTGCAAAGGCGATGCTTTCGATCAATGCCACCAAAGGGTTTCAGATCGGCAGCGGCTTCGGAGCGACATACTTACTAGGCTCACAGCACAACGATCCATACACGGTCACGCAAGCGGGAGGGATCAAGACTGCGAGCAACCGAAGCGGTGGAACACAAGGTGGGATCAGCAATGGCGAGGATATTCTGTTCGATGTGGCCTTTAAGCCGCCCGCCACCATAGCACAAGCGCAGCAAACAGTGAATGTAAAAGGCGAACCGGTGATCCTAGAAGCAAAAGGCCGCCATGATCCATGTGTGGTGCCAAGGGCTGTACCTATTGTGGAAGCTATGGCCTGTTTGGTTCTGATGGATCATCTTTTAAGACAACGATCAGCTCGAATATGACCGCAGCAGAAAAGAAGAAAGGAATATCGCTACCGGTCAAGATCATTATTGGCCTCATTTCAGGTACGGCTTGGGCGGTATTGTCCAGCATTATGGGTTGGAGCCATTTCACGTTGGATTGGATCGCTCCGTTCGGTGATATCTTCATCAATCTGCTGAAACTGATCGCGATCCCCCTTGTATTGTTCAGCATAATAAGTGGGGTCAGTGGTCTGAGCGACATCACCAAATTGGGGCGGACAGGTCTAGGAATGATGTCGCTTTATCTGGCGACTACGTTCATTGCTGTGAGTGTGGGTCTGGTGTTGGTAAACATCATCCAGCCCGGAAAAATGGCGAACGATGATGCGCGATTACGAAATCGGATCACGTATGAGTTATGGGTGAACAACACGACCAGCGTTGATAAGCCGAAGGATGGCCGCTGTTTGAGTTGCGACCCCGCCAACGCTGCGGTTGTTGCAGAAGTAATGGCGGCCCACGATGAAACAGCTACTGACGATTGGCTGACCGGTAAGGTTGAATTGGCGCGTAACACCAAGCAAGAAGGCCCTTTGCAATTTCTTGTGGACATGGTGCCAAGCAACATTTTCCTCAGTTTCAACGATGCGTTGATGTTGCAGGTGATCTTCTTCGCGATCTTCTTCGGTGTGGTCCTTCTGATGATCCCCGGTGCAAGTGCCGCACCTGTGATCGCGCTGATGAATGGATTGAACGATGTATTCATGACCATGGTCGATGTGGTCATGAAGGCTGCACCTTGGTTCGTGTTCGCGCTGATGGCCGGGGTGGTTTCCCGCATAGCAGGGAACGACCTTGGTGCGGTAATTGAATTGTTCAAATCGCTGGCCGGATATAGCATCACGGTTATTCTGGGGTTGGCGATAGTGGTATTCGTTATCTATCCTACGCTCATGACCCTGTTGATGCGTCGCAATATATTCCTGCGGTTCCTAAAGGCCATCAGTCCTGCACAGTTATTGGCGTTCAGTACGAGTAGCAGCGCTGCCACGTTACCCGTTACGTTGGAATGTGTGGAAGAGAATATCGGAGTAAGCAAAAGCACCGCGAGCTTTGTGTTGCCGATCGGTGCCACGGTGAACATGGACGGCACCAGTTTGTACCAGGCGGTAGCGGTCGTGTTCCTGGCTCAGTTCCACATGGTGGATCTAACGTTCATCCAACAAGTAAGCATTGTACTCACAGCAACGTTGGCCAGCATTGGGGCTGCCGCCGTTCCAAGCGCAGGCTTGATCACACTGTTCGTGGTACTGACCTCATTAGGGCTGGATCCCGCATGGATCGCGATCATACTGCCCGTTGATCGTATCCTGGATATGTGCCGCACCGTCGTGAACGTTACCGGTGACGCTACCTGTTGTAGTGTGGTGGCCCATTGGCAAGGCGAAAAACTGTTCAACGATCAAGTGTGACGAATCAGTGACAGAAAGGCTTCTGCGGATCCAAAGCGGTGCGATCTTTGTATGTTCAAGAAAAATTTAGTTCAAAGTAGTTCGTTAGTGCATTGAACTTCTGCGGTATTCATGAAAGACCATTCCACGACCCAAGGCTGCGGTAACGTCAAAGCTCTTCACCATTCACCCATCACCATTCACTACCTATAAAATGTCCAAGTGGATCAAACGCATTTTTATTACGCTCGCAGTACTTATTGTGCTGGTTCTGGCTGCGGCCATCATACTACCCTATGTATTCAGGGATAAAATTGAAGCTGCGGTGAAGCTTGAGGTCAACAAGAATATCAATGCCATCGTTAACTGGGGCGAATGGGACATCACCATACTGAAAAGCTTCCCGGACCTTACAGTGGATATTGCCGATGTGAAGGTGAGTGGTAATGCACCATTCGAGGGCGTTGACCTTGCGCGGATCGGTTCGCTAACAGCGACCATTGATATCAAGAGCGTATTCGGTGATAAGATCGACATCAAACGTGTGGGTCTCATCAAGCCTTACATCCATATCCGTGTTCTGGAAGATGGAAAGGCCAATTACGACATCGCAATAGCGGATAGTGCAGCAGTTGAAACACCAAGCGATACGGCTAGTTCGCTGAGCTTCGGGTTAAGGGAATACTTCATTGAGAACGGCCATATCATCTACGAGGATCTCTCGTTACCCGTGAGCATGGATCTGGCCAATGTGCAACACAAGGGAAGCGGCGATTTCCGACAGGATCTTTTCACGCTTGAAACAAAGACCACCATCGACAGTGTTACCGTTGTTTACGATGGCGTGAAATATCTTAAACAAGTAAAGGCCGAATTGGATGCGGATCTGGACATGGACCTGGCGAATATGAAATTCACGTTCAAGGAAAATGAGTTGAAGATCAATGAGCTCGCCGTTGCGTTCGATGGCTGGTTGGCCATGCCTACGGATGATATCGCTATGGACCTCACATGGGCAGCACAACGGACCGACCTGAAAATGATCCTATCGTTGATCCCTGCAGCCTTCGCAAAGGACCTTAAGGGCGTTGAGATGTCGGGGAAAGTGGCCTTCGGCGGCTATGTGAAGGGAACCTATGGAGAGGAGGTCATGCCTGGTTTCGGGGTTGATCTGAATATCGATAATGGCCGCTTCAAATATCCGGACCTCCCTGAAAGCTGCGAGAATATTTTCGTTGATCTGAAAGTGACCAGTCCGGATGGAAAGGACACGGATGGAATGGTGGTGAATTTGAAGCGCTTCGCTCTGAAGATGGCGGGCAATCCTATTGAGGCACGCATGCTTTTGGTAAAGCCCACAACGAACCCGACAGTGGATGCTGAGCTCAAGGCCAACGTGGATCTCGCGAGCATCAACAAGGTGGTTCCGTTGGAAAAAGGAGATGAATTGAAAGGTAACCTCACGGCGGACATTCGCATGAAAGGTGCTATGAGCGATATCGAGGCGCAGCGATATGAGAAATTTACTGCGGATGGGAAATTGATCCTTTTGGATATGGCATACAAGAGCGATTCGTTGCCGATCCCGGTAGGTATAAACAGCTTGTATTTTGAATTCAGTCCCCAATTCCTGGCACTTACCAGTTTTGATGGAACCGTTGGCAGTAGCAGCATCCAAGCTAAAGGGCGAATGGATAACTACCTTCAGTGGTGGTTGAAGGACAGCACGCTCGTAGGAACTTTTGATATGACCGCCGACAAGTTCGATATGAACGAATTGATGGGTCCTGAAACTGCAACAACTGAAGGAGCACCTGCGGATACGAGTTCAATGAGCGTGATCGAAGTACCGAGCAATATCAATTTCCGAATGGGTATGGCCGTGAAAGAGGTGATCTATGATGAAATGCACCTGACCAACGTGAAAGGGGGAATGCACATTCATGATAGTCGCGTTGACCTGAAGGATGTATTCTTCAATCTATTTGAAGGTAGCGTGAACATGGATGGATTCTATGATGCCAAGGATCTGAGCAGACCCAACATCGATCTGGGATATAAGGTGAAGGACCTGGACATTGAGCAGACCGTGAAATACGTTGATGCAGTGCAGAAAATGGCACCGATAGCAAAGACGGCGAAAGGGAAATTCAGTACCGCCATGCGCATGCAAGCGGATCTGAATGCGAAGATGGAGCCGAACATGAATACCTTAACGGGTGCTGGAACATTGAACACGAAGAACGTACGGATCGATGGGTTTCAACCCTTGGTGGATATTGCGAAAGCATTGAAGATACAAGGCATAGAGAATACCACATTGCAGGATGTATCGTTCAGCTATCGGTTCGCGGATGGTAAGATGATCACCGACCCGTTCGATGTGAAGATCGACCGGATCAAAGCCAATGTGGGTGGTAGCACAGCATTCGAGGACCAAGCGATCGACTACAACATGAAAGCGAAGATCCCGAGTGACATTTTCGGTGCGCAAGCAACCTCGGCTGTTGCTGGATTGTTGGGAAAAGCAAATCAAGCGATCGGGTCCAATTTCCAGGTCCCTAAAGAGCTGGATGCCACCATCAAGATCACAGGAACGATCGAAAAACCGATCATCAAACCCCAGTTCGCAGGTGGAGAGTCCAATGTGAAGGATATGATCGTTACGGAGATCAAGGAAGAGCTGAACAACCAGATCATTAAGGTCAAGGAAGATGTTGTTGCAAAGGCGCGTGAGGAGGCCGCCAAATTGATCGCAGAGGCCCAGAAACAAGCGGATGACATCAAGGCAAAGGCACGTCAGGAAGCAGCCAGCATTAAGTCCCAAGCCTATAAAGCAGCAGATGATGAATTAGCCAAGGTCACGAATCCATTGGCAAAGTTGGCGGCGAAAGCACTAGCGGATAAAGCCAAACAAGAAGCGGATAAGAAAGAACAACAATTCGTTGCTGAGGCCGATAAACGTGCTGATGGCATCGTGGTGATGGCGCGTAATAAAGGTGATGACATGATAAAAAAGGCGGAGGAAACCAACACGACCGTAAAATAACCATGACCCGTAGGGGCGGACCATGGTCCGCCCCTACGGGTCATGGTATGTCAAGATCGGCACAGAAATAGCAACGACCTCCAATACGGTCGCCCGAAGAGAAGTATGAGCATTCAGTTAACCAGGATCCTGGTCATTGTGGGTCTGTTGATCGGTACAAGTGCATTTGCACAGGATGAACCCGGACCATGTGATCCACCTACGGACAAGAAGATCCTGAAGCTGCTTGCCGATGCCGAAAAGGCCAAGGACGCGGAGTCTCGTCATCATAAGTTGAAGGAAGCGTTGGAGAACGATGCTGAATGCGCAACGTGTCTTTATGAACTGGGAATGTCTGCCTATCGCATTGGAAAAGAGAGCGGAAAAGGATATGATGCGGCGATCAGGTACTTTGATCAGTTGGAGACCAAATGCCCACAATTCCACAGTAACGTGCCCTATCATATGGGGATCATGCACTATGCGCAGGATGAATTTGCCGAGGCCGCGAAAGCTTTCGAAGCGTTCCGTGAATTCCCGACGGATGATCCTACGAAGCTCACTAAGGACTACGACAAGAAATACGCTGATGTGGAAGCTGTAATGCCCGAGCTCCAATTCTATGTGGATTTCTACAAGAACACTGCACCGTTGGATCCCAGGATAGTTCGCGGAGTGAGCACACCGGCTGAAGAATACCTGCCCATGCTATCGCCCGATAACGAGTTGATGTTCATCACCAGAAAAAGCAAGGTGAAGGCAAAAGGTGATATTGTTTCACGCGATGTGGAGGAATTGATAGAAGCCCGCCGAACGGATAGCAAGTCGGACTTCAATGCTGGAGAAGCGCTGCCTGAACCCTTTAACCTTGGAGATGGATATGGCGGAGTAACGATCAACGTGAACAATAAGGAAATGTTCGTTACGGTATGCTCACCGGCGGATGCTCGCGGCTATGTGAACTGCGACATATACCGCACGCATTACGATAGCAAGTTCGATATGGACAAGGGTGGCCAGACCTACATCTGGACCGGCCTGGATAACCTGGGGCCGAACATAAACACGCCCGATGGATGGGAAAGTCAACCGACGTTGAGTGCCGATGGCCGCACGCTATACTTTGCGGTTAATCGGCAGAACACGGATGCAACGGATATCTTCCAAAGCACCCGCGATGAGAAAGGGGAGTGGGCGCCAGCACGCCCAGTGCCCGGGATCAACACCATGGGAGATGAGAAGGCACCGTTCATGCACTCGGATAGCCGCACCATGTACTTCGCGGCAAAACCACCGCAAGATGATCCTGATAAAGGCCATAAGAGCATCGGTGGTTACGATATATTCTTTAGCAAATTAGGAGACGATGGCACATGGGGAAAACCCAAGAACATTGGGAACCCATTGAATACCGAACAGGACGAACACGGATTGATCGTAAGTGCTGACGGTCGAACCGCCTACTTTGCCAGTGGTAGGTTCCAGGGCGTTGGTGGGTTGGATATTTATGGCTTCGACCTGCCTGTGGATGTCCGGCCGGAAGAGATCCTGATCGTGAAAGGAACGGTTCGCGACGAAGCGGGTCGCGTGGTGAAGGACGCGACCGTGGAGATCAAGTACATGGATACACGCAAGACCGAGATCATCCATGTGGATAGCACGGATGGCCGTTACGCAACTATTGTGAATTTGAAAGAGAATAGCGACGTAGTGGTGACGGTAAAGAAGAAGGATCATGTGTTCGATACGCACAGTTTCTCGCTGGAGGATACGGTACGAGCCGGTGTCGCGAAAGTGGATATGACCGTGCAGAAGATCGCGGTTGGGAAGAGCTACCGCGTGAACGATATCAAGTACACTACGAACTCGGCAGAGATATCAAAGACCTCGGAATTCATTTTGGACGAGTTGATCGAATTCATGACCGAGAACCCAAAGGTGAAGATCCGGATCGAAGGGCATACGGACAACGTAGGTAACACACAGGAGAACATGGTGCTTAGCAATGACCGAGCATTCACCGTAATGGGCTATTTGCAGGATAAAGGGATCGCTGGGTCACGGTTAGCTTTCAAAGGCTTAGGGCCTACGGTCCCCTTGAAGAGCAACGATACCGAAGCCGGAAGGGCCGAGAATCGAAGAACTGAATTCGTGATAATTGGTCTTTAAGGACTCTTATCCCGTATGTTAGAACGGCATCCTGTTCAACTAGCTTTGCGCCTTCCCAAAATGCGACCGATCACCACTTTCTTGTTTCTTTCATGCGGACTGTTCTGTTATGGCCAGATATCAACAGCTCAGCCCCCTTTGAATTGGGGAAACGGAGACGATGATAGGTCCACCATACCGAGTATTTCGCTTCATCCATTGGATGTACAGGCATTGGTGGATTCAGAAGACCTTGGCTCGGATGAACTGAAGTACGGCGTACAAAGGGTTCTTTCAGCGAATGTCGTGCAAGAAGGTGTCTGGACCCAATTGCCGAATGGCGATCGTTCATGCCGCTTACTTCTGCGAAGTCCGGGTGCGGCCATGCTAAGTGTTCAGTTCGATCAATGGGAACTGCCAGTAAGTGCGACTGTTCATTTGTACAACGAGGATCGGAATTTCTACATCGGTGGATTTACAATGTCGAACCGGAACCCGGACGATGGTTCCATGGCCACAGCTGTGGTACCAGGCGATGCCGTGGTGATCGAGTATCGTGTGCCCGCTCAGTCTCCAACTGGCGACTTGCACGTAGCAAGTATTACGCACGGGTACCGTGACCTGTTCAATTTCAGGGAAGCTGGCTATTTGCGGGACTACTGGCCAGGATATGCAAGCCACACGTGCAACATCAATGTGAACTGTCCACAAGCAGCGGCCTGGCAGGATCAGAAAAAGTCGGTTGCCATGTTCTTGCGTCCGGATGGTGGTGGATGTTCCGGTAATTTGATCAATGCCGTGCATGCTCCAGGTCGTCCGCTTTTCCATATGGCCAACCATTGTTATCAACCAACAACGAGCCAGTATGTGTTCTACTTCAATTATGAGGCCCCTGCTTGTGTTGGCGATACCGGCCAGACCGTGCAGACGCTCACTGGTGCATCGCTTTTGGCAATTGATTACTATGATGATTTTGCATTGTTGAAACTTACCAACTCGCCGCAAGCCGCCGGATATGATGTTTATTATGCGGGTTGGGATCGATCGGGCGCTACACCACAAACGGGTACAGTGATCCATCATCCAGCTTACGACGTGAAAAAGATCACATTCGATACGAATCCGCTGACTTCCTATTCTGCAGGTGGCACTCAACTATGGAGGAGCTATTGGAACCAAGGTATCGTTGAAGGCGTTTCCAGTGGCGGCCCATTGTTCGATCAGAACAAACGAATGGTCGGGCACATGAATGAAGGCGCGCAGGATTGTACCAATTCCACAACATTGCCTACTGGATGTGCAAAGTTCAGTGCAAGTTGGGATGGTGTTTCTTCGGTCTCCAGACTGCGGGATTGGTTGGATTCCGCGAATACGGGTGTATCCACATTGAACGGTTTCGCTCCTCCGCTCTCGTCGCCCAGTGTAAAGGTTAGCCTCAGGGCCTTCCTGGAGGGGCCATTCAATACGACAAATGGCCTGATGAAGGCTGATCTACGAGCGAATGGAGTTGTGCCGCTTAACGAGCCATATTCAGGGTTAGGATACACACACACAGGCGGCGGCGGGGGAGAAACAACATCTGCCTCGGTATTGTCCGTTTCGAATGCCAATGCGATCGTGGATTGGGTGGTGGTAGAGCTTCGTGCCAAGAATGATAGCGCTTTGGTCGTGGCCACACGGAGTGCATTATTGCAGCGCGATGGAGATATTGTTAGTACGGACGGCACCTCTCCGGTAACGCTTAACATGCCATCGGATCAATACTATATAGCAGTGAGGCATCGAACGCACTTGGGTATCATGGCAGCGGGCCGTTATGCACTTTCCTCTACACCAACGAGCGTTGATCTTACCAATGGCACCGCAGCATTGTATGGAGGCAGTGCCGCAATAAAAATACTGAGTGGAAAACAGGTGATGTTTGCCGGTGATGTGAACGGAGACAACCAAATTGTCTACACGAACACGAACAATGATCGTGATCTTATACTGACCTTGATCGGTGGGGTCGTGCCTACCGCTACATTAAGCGGCTACCATGCGGAAGATGTTAATATGGACGGCGTAGTGAGCTATACCGGTGTCAATAATGATCGGGATATCATTTTGATAAATATAGGGGGAATTACACCGACCAATGTACTGGACGGGTCAATTCCCTGAACCTTGTTCGCGCCCGTCGGATGCAATTTCGCGTTGTGCGTCCTCTGCCTCCTGATCGGCTCGCTCCTTCATTATTGTCTTATTTCTATTCTTCATCATTCTCAGGTTGAGCGTCTCCACAAGTACGGAGAATCCCATGGCGAAATAGATATAATTCTTATTGATATGTTCGCCCATGCCCTCGATCAATAGTGCTACACCGATCATTAGCAGGAATGCCAAGGCCAAGACCTTTACAGTAGGGTTATCCTCTACAAAGTCACTGATCGTGGTTGCTGCTACCATCATGACGACCACGGCAATGATGACCGCTAGGACCATGATGACGATCTCATTGCTCATACCCACGGCAGTGATCACGGAGTCCAACGAGAATACAATGTCCACCACCACGATCTGCGAGATCACCATGGCCATACCTCTTTTTTTGATGTTGGACAGTGGATCTTCATCGTGTCCAGTGACCTTGGAATGTACTTCCACAGTGGCTTTGTAGATCAGGAACAGTCCTCCTAGGATCAGTACCAGGTCGCGTCCGCTGAAGTCATGTCCGAATAATGTGAACAACGTTTCATTCAGCCCCATTACCCAGCTTAAGGATAGCAGCAGCAGAACGCGGGTGATCATGGCCAACGCGAGACCGATCTGCCGAGCCTTGCGCTGTTCAACACGTGTGGATAACGTATTACTGATTATCGAAATGAAGATGATGTTATCGATCCCCAGCACGATCTCCAACACCGTAAGGGTGAAAAGAGCTATCAATCCATGCGATGTTAACAGAACGGCAAAATCCAAAGAAGTAAAGTCGATCATTGATTGTTAAGAGCTGCGATTTCGGGTGCGAAAATACGCGTACCGGATATCAAAAGATCCAACCTGACTGATGAAAATGGATCTTGCACAACCTCTCAAAGTGTGAACAGGTCACGGTACTCGTGCGCACACCTCCTATTTAGCCTTTCGCGATGACGATCCGAATGGTTGGATAATTAATTCGGTTCATTGTGGACCCGTGGCCATTGTTACAATGGTTTCGTTCCGGTTCACCGGGTTCAACCAATGAACAACACGATCCACCAGGCCCGGTTCCGATCGCCCGATCTCGTGCAAAGGCCCCATTGCTTCAGTTACCCTAGCAATGCGGTTATTGATATCCTCTTCCCCGAAGAATAGAATGATCTCCGGTTTCTCGTTCAAAGGGTAATCATCTAGAACAACCGCAAGATCTGCGGTCGGGTCTGTCCAAGGCAACACATTTGTATCCCATTGTCCCAAATAGAATAGCGGTGGCATAGGTGCTTCCTTCCCGTAGGTGTCTTCGATGACGATTCCTTTCAACGGCCGATGATCACGGAGTGAGTAAAGTGCTTCAACACGGGAGCGCTTACTGTAGGTAAAACACAATACGACCAGGATCACAAAGTTCAATGAATGTATCCATAGTACATGGCCACGCCACAAACCTGCCTTGTTCTGCCACCATTTCGATGTTGCGAGATACTGTTCCCAGCTAACATGACCAACTACGAAGAACAAAGGGATTATAGGCAGAAGGAAACGTTCTTGTTTATTCGGAAAATAGGAATGGATAGCAATGAAAAGCAGCATTGGAAGCCAAAGCAAAAGGGGAGCGGTTCGCCGAACGAAACCGAACAACACCGCCAGCCCCAGGAATGGCAGGTAAATGCCTGCGAGCAAAAGGAGGTAATTGTACCAAGGAAGCACGCCATAGGTTGTCGTGTTGTAAAGGTTGTACAGCACGTACTCCGTTATCTCCGCGAAAGGTATACCCCACAGGATGATATCGATCATGCCTTGTAATGCCACTATGGGACCCAGAATTCCGATTCCGTAATAGATGGTGTGCTTCCACTTTTTTTGCAAGAGGAATGCCAGTCCAGGACCAATGGCAAAGAATAGGGTCTGGAACCTCACATTAATTGCAAGTCCTATCCATATGCCTGCTATCAGTGCATCTTTCAATCCGATCTCATTCTTGTTGCGTACCAAGTGATATGCTCCTAACATGAGGAATGGGATGCAGGCGACCTCCACAAGGTTCCTTACCGCTAGGAAAGGCATGAAATAGAACAGTGCTAAAAAGAGTCCGGTCCGCCAAGCGATCTCGGCGTTGGACAGACGCAGGGCTATTCTATACCCGACACGTACTACGACCAAACTCCAAATTGCGAGCAAAATGCGCACAGCGATCATCATCGATTTCGGATCGGAAACGCCTATGGTCTTCAGAATGTAGAAGAACAGATAATGTAGACCAACGAAGAAAAAACTATGTCCGCTCGGTCTGGGAGAATCACCTTGGTTCCAGGGAAGCCAATTGTTGTAATCCGCACCATCCACCCAGGACCCAGCCGCTTCAATAACAAGGAAATGGTCATCGTGAGCGAAGTATCCTTCACTGAAAAAAGCAGCGATCAACCGGGGAACAAAGGCGATCACAGTAAGTGCTCGCAACGGATCTTTCCTACACCAATGCTTAAAGGATCCCCACATCACCGCGAAACTAGTGTGAACAAGGTTACTTTCGGAACCGCCGTAAATAAGTGGTCCAATGGTGAAGCGCAGAGAATTAAGTTCCAGAGGAGTTATTGGAACATTGATAGCAGCGGCAGCAATGATCGCAGCATTGCCCGTTGTGTTCGATCTGATGCTCACCCGTCCAGGGATAATACCCTTTGAACCGTTCTTGGACTACTTGCCGCGCAAGGACTTGTCCACGCTGATCTTTGGTGTCTTGTACAGCGCAGCGGTATTGGCAATGATCATAACCTTGAAAGATCCAGTTCGGCTCTTGCGTGGTTTTCAAGCTTACATCATGCTCATTACACTCCGCATGATCTGCATGATCCTGGTGCCATTGGTACCACCTATCGATCTGGTAACGCTGCAAGATCCATTCGCCCAGCTCTTTTATCCTTCTGACGTACCATTCGAGAAAGATCTTTTCTTCAGTGGACATACTGCGACCGCATTCCTTTTGTTCTTGGTGGTTCCGGGTCGGAATTGGCGAACCTTGTTCATGGCCGTAACGGTTTTCGTAGGGATAGGTGTTCTGGTCCAACATGTGCATTGGACAGTGGATGTTATTGCAGCACCTATTGCGGCTTGGCTGTCATGGCGTGCAAGTGCACTTACGTTAAAATGGTCAACGAAAATCAGCCCAACCTGAATTCCGTCACTTCAGTTTTTTCAAATAGATGCCACTGGCAATTCGCTCAACAAGCCCTTCTGGCATTAGGCCCATTGCGAATACGGTGATGCGGTTCATCAGACCAGGAACCACCTCGGCCTTTCCAGCGAACATGGCATTTAACGCAGCTTTTGCAATTGGCTCAGGAGGGTGCCCGAATTTCTTCGCAAGTTCGTCCAGCGCTTGCATGCCGGCCCTTTCGGTGAATCCTGTGATCACACTACCCGGGCACACGCAGCAGACCTTGATGCCGGTTGCGTCCAGTTCCATTCTCAAGGATCGCGACCACCGTAGAATAAAGGATTTACTACCGCTGTAGGTACTTAACGTAGCCATCGCATTGTACCCCGCCATGCTTCCAATATTCAGAATATAGGCGCACTTGGTTTGCTTGAGATGGGGGATAAGCAAATGCGTTAATTCCACCGGGACCGTCATGTTCAGCTTCATCATACGGAGATGGTCAGCAAGCGGTTTTTCTGCGAATCGCCCCCAAATAGCTTCGCCAGCGTTGTTCACCACAATGTCCAATTGAACACCGGAAGAGATCACGTCAGCAGCTAATTTCGATATAGCATCCGGTGCGGTGAGGTCGGCTTCAACGATACGCACGCGTCCACCGTTCAGAGCTCTGCATGCAGCGGCCGTTTCTTCCAGCTTGACCCGTGTACGCGCAACAGCTATGATGCCATAACCTCGTTCAGCTATTTGCAAAGCAATTGCTCGTCCCAATCCCTGACTTGCACCGGTTATCAATGCGTATCCTTTCTCCATCAACACCTACGGCCTCACTTAACAAATCCTTGGAACCGATGATAGAACGGAGTTTTGCTATTCGCTGTTTTCAGTTGGAATTCCCCTGAAATGATCGGTATATACATCACTCGCCTGCGGCTTGCTTCACCGATCAAGGAGGAACGTTGAACCCTGTGCCAAGCGCGACCATCGTGTACCGTAAGATCGCCAGCCTTAATGTCGAAAGCCACTTCACGTGGGTCCGGTCTGTTGTCCAGGAACTGCACCTTGCGGAATAGGATGCCGGACTTACGTTGCTTATGTGTTCCGGGTAAAATACGTAATCCTCCATTCCGTGGATCCTGATCATCCAAGTGGATACCAACGTTCAACATGGGGTACATTTTCTTACCGAGAAAGAGATCACGAACAGAGTCGGTATGCCAACCCATTTGTGTGAAGTTGCTTTCAGAGGAATTTACATAATGATTGATCACCAAGCCATCCTTCTCGTGCGTTCCGAAGCGTGCTTTTTCATCGTAGAGGTTCAGAAGCAAATTCAATCGAGGATCGTTCATCAATTCCTCGAGTACAGGGTGGTATTGCGATGCGAAACAAAAACGCTGTACGATCGGAGTGCCGTCAACGTCACGTCCGAACTTGATCGGTGTACCGTTCAATACTTTCAGGTCCTGTTGCACCCAACTTCGGCTTAATTCATTTATCGCGGTCCGTATGGCTTCAACTGCATGAATGTCCAAGAAATTCCGGAAGTGCAGAAAACCGTTCTTTTCAAAGGATTGCTTCAGATCAGGCGATATGCCTTTGGAGAATTCAGTACTTACTTCGCTTTTAGGCGCCATCGTGAAGCCCTTGAATTGGGTTGCGAAAAATACTGAACTTCCGGATAGCCCCGAAATAATAGAGGCATGTTATGGACAATTGTGATGAACAGTGGGTTGGTTCATTACTTTGGCGCCCTTACTTTTCCAATGAACATCGTAGTATTATCCCGGGATACCAAATTGTATTCTACCAAACGATTGGTGGAGGCTTGTGAAATACGCGGCCACAACGTGCGCGTGATAAATCATATAAAGTGTGATATTTTCATCGAAAAGAAGAACCCACAGATCATTTATGGTGGTGAGTCCATCACGGATGTGGACGCAGTTATCCCACGAATTGGTGCAAGTGTTACGTTCTATGGCACTGCGGTGGTCCGACAGTTCGAAATGATGAAAGTTTTTACCACCATTGAGAGCCAAGCATTGGTCCGCAGCCGGGACAAGCTTCGCAGCATGCAGATCCTTACGCGCAGCGGAGTAGGCATTCCCAAGACCGTCTTTACCAATTACAGCAAAGATGTAGGCAGCGTGGTCGATAGCGTGGGTGGTGCGCCGTGTATCATCAAATTGTTGGAAGGTACCCAAGGATTGGGCGTAGTGCTGGCCGAGACCAAGAAAAGTGCAGTCGCCGTTTGCGAAGCGTTCAATAGCTTGAAGGCCCGTGTCATCGTGCAGGAATTCATCAAGGAAAGCAAAGGCGTGGACATCCGCGCTTTCGTAGTGGATGGTAGGGTAGTTGGAGCGATGAAGCGTACGGGCAAGGAAGGTGAGTTCCGTAGCAACCTGCACCGTGGCGGTACTGCGGAATTGATCGAACTATCGCACGAAGAAGAAGTGTCTGCCATAAAAGCCGTAAAGGCTTTGGGCCTGCACGTAGCCGGCGTGGACATGCTTCAAAGCGATCGGGGTCCCTTGGTATTGGAAGTGAATAGTAGCCCCGGTCTGGAAGGCATCGAAAAGGCCACTGGCCAAGATATTGCTGGCGAGATCGTGAAGTTCATTGAGCGGCATACTTAGACATGGCTTGAACTTCGGTTGTAGCGCGAATTGAGCTTCGCTTAATGCAGAACAGCGGCTTGCAACCTTGTTCCGCCCCCAAACATATCTGATTCCGTGTGGGGGTTGAAGGAATTCAACATTGATCACCACTCGCGTCCTTCTGGGTGGATCCGCGATCGAATAGCTCGAATATCGCGGTTTGGTTGGAACCCTTACCCCAATAAGAACCGTTCTCCTACATCCACGACGAATCTGCCGCGCAGGAATTTTCGGCCAAGTAGCACTTGGAACTTCATATCGCTCCTGTCGAACAGCGTGAACTGCGTGCGCACTGCATGATCGTTCAATTGAACAACGGTGCTGATCAGGTAGCGATTACTGATGGAACCATTGCTGCTCTTCACTTTTACCCGTTTATAGCGTGAAAAGATCATCTTTTTACGAACGCCACCCATTTGAAATGTCACCACCAACTTCCGTTCGCCGTTCACGGTGCGGATCCCCAGGTTCTGATAGTGTAAAGCACTGCGATAAGCACCGGTATCGATCTTGGCAATTACACGTGGAACGCCAAGGTCGGTAAGAGCGATATGCTCAAGTCTGCCTATGGTGATCTTTTGTGCTAATACCATTTGGATCTAGAGATTCGTCCCAAGATGCGATACTGACTGCCGAAGGCACGTGTTAATTTTTGATCAGGCGATTCAAAAAATATTTGCATAGCCATAGCTACGGAACTATTTTTTGAAGAAGCATGGGCGGAAAAGAGCGAGCAGATCAGAAGGATCTCTATTTCCAAATGGTATAACATGTTCGGCGCAAACGTACCCTCATAGTGCTTTACTGGAGCGGCAATTCATGGTAGATTGCCAACAGGTCCGGTTTGAACACATGACGATCAGCATGGTATGATCCTTGCTTATACCGATATTTGCAACAACCCAATTGAAAATGAACCGGATCATACTACTCACAGTAACCGCATTATTAGCGGTCGTATGCACGACTTCGCCTGAACTTAAAGCGCAGGATAGGACTGAACAGGTCGCAATGAAGAGCTTCGGCGATGCCATCACCCCCGATGGAGCGATTACCACCGAAGACCTTTTGAAGGCAATGACAACAACGGATTCACTTGCGACCAAAGTGCAATGTGAAGTGATCACCAGCTGCACCAAGAAAGGCTGTTGGATGGATGTGATGTTGAAGGACGGTGAGGTGATGAAGGTCCGCTTCAAGGATTATGGCTTCTTTGTTCCTACATCCGGGCTGGAAGGAAAGCATGCAATTATGCAGGGGTATGCAAAGAAGGAAACCACCGATGTGGCCACTTTGCAGCATTATGCAGAAGATGCAGGAAAGAGCGAAGAAGAGATCGCGAAGATCACGGAACCCGAAACCAGTTTGATGTTCTTGGCCAACGGTGTGCTGATCGCGGAATAAGGTGAAATCCATTTCGAATGTTGGACAATGGCCAGGAGCACTGCTCAGGGCCATTGTCGTTTTCTGTTCAATTACCACGGTGGCTCATGCCCAAAGTGGGTTTGAATTGAAGCCGGTCCGTGAAAGCGCGATCATTGGTGCTGGACTCATTTCCCATGGAACTTCGTTCTTTCTCGAACACCGGAACAGGACCGCACCTGCCCCCGTTCTGGATTACGACAGGATCCCTGGAATAGATCGGGTGGCAACGCGCCAATGGAGTCCCTCCGCCCATACGACCAGCAACGTCTTATTCGGAGTTGCACTGGCGGCATCATTCACCGCGGCGATCATTGGTGATGAGCAAGCGAAGCCATTAGTACCGATCGTGATCATTACGAGCTCCGGCCTATTGGCTAGCGGAGTTACCAATACGGTTAAGGAATTGGTACGAAGACCGCGCCCTTACCTCTACAACAGCAATGCACCGGAGGTGCTAGTCCCATCCAATAACGACCAACTCAGTTTTTGGAGTGGACATACCGCAAACACGGCTGCATTAACCTTCGCATGTGCAAGCATGATGCAACGGAGCAATGCCTCGAGCGGGGTGAAGACCGTAACCTGGATCGGCGCTGCTTTGGCGCCTGCGGCGATGGGATATTTGCGTGTAAGAGCGGGCAAGCATTTCCCCACGGATGTGTTGACAGGTTACGCTGTTGGTGCACTTATCGGTTTGGCGGTGCCCTACTTTCACCGCGTTAATTGATCGTTCAGATGATGAAGTTCGCGTTGGCCGTGCATGGAGGTGCCGGAACCATATCCAAGGAGTTAATGACCAGCAGCCGGGAGCAAGCCTACCACAGCACGCTGGAATTAGCGTTGACAAGGGGGCAGGAGATCCTTTCGAAAGGTGGAGCTGCCTTGGATGCGGTGGAAGTCGCGGTACGTGTGATGGAGGATTCGCCACTATTCAATGCGGGTCGTGGGTCGGTGTTCAATGCCGATGGACAGCATGAAATGGATGCGAGCTTGATGAACGGATCCGATCTGAAGGCCGGTGCCGTAGCGGGTGTGCAGAATGTAAAGAACCCTATCGGGCTGGCCCGCAAAGTGATGGACCATAGTGAACATGTGCTGTTAAGCGGCAACGGTGCCTTTGAGTTTGCACATAAGCAACGTGTGGAGTTGGAGGACGATCAATACTTCTTTGACGACCTGCGGTATGAGCAATGGAAGGAAGTTGCAGGGACTGATCGCGTACAACTGGATCATGCTGACAAGGAACGGAAATTCGGGACCGTAGGTGCTGTGGCTTGGGATGCGAATGGCAACTTGGCTGCCGCAACGAGTACAGGTGGCATGACCAATAAGAAGTTCCAGCGGATAGGGGATAGCCCGATCATTGGAGCAGGTACGTATGCCAATAATGATTCATGCGCGATCAGTTGCACTGGCCACGGCGAAAGCTTTATTCGCGCTGTTGTTGCCTTCGATGTGCACGCACTGATGCTGTACAAAGGACTCTCGCTTGCTGATGCGGTGCGCGAAGTGGTCCATGAAAAATTACCGAAGCTGGATGGCGATGGCGGCCTTATTGCTGTGGATCGAGACGGTAACATCGTCCTGGATTTCAATTGTCCGGGCATGTACCGTGGTCAGGTATCGCATGATCAGGAACTTACAACTGCGATCTTCCGCTAGTTGTCTTTATTCACTGTCGCTTTTCCCTTTCGCCAGTTTTCTGTAAAGGGGATCTTGATACGGTCTTCCTCAGGGAAATCATGATCCTCACCGAGGATGTAACCGTATGGTTTCAAAGCGGGCAATGAATCGCATACGATCTTGATCATTCCCGTAATTGGAATGGCCAGCACCATACCAATAAGGCCCCACAGCGTTCCGCCTGCGATAAGCGCTACCAAGCTGGCCAAGGGGTTAATGCTCACACTCGACCCAACCACTTTCGGTGTAATGAAGTTGTTCTCCAGGAATTGTGTTATCGCGCAAACGCCTAAAGCACCGACGGCATACATGTAGGAATCTTTGGTTATCAGGGCGATCAAAAGGGGGAAGAGCGAGCCGATCATTACGCCGATGTACGGTATCACATTCAGGAAACCCACTAAAAAACCGAGAAGGATGGCGTATTTCAGTCCAAGAATAAGGAAGCCGATGCTGTTCAGTACGCCGAGGATCACGATCACGGTGAAAACACCTTTGAGGTATTTTTGGGATAGTTTGGAGATCCGTATCATGATGTCCAAGACCAGACCATCACTGGTAGAACCGAGTTGTTTGAAGAACATTCGGAACCTATCGCGTAACAGTATCAAGAGGAACACGAAGAGTGGTATTGGTACTATGCTCGCCAGCACATTGCCTGTGCTTGAGAAAAGATCTACTGCGACCTTACCACCGGTACTCGCAATTTCGCCCACGCGTTCATTGAACCATTTCAACTGTTCACGTTGGCTCATGTGGGTCCGGTCGGCGATCCATGCCTGTATCATGGTTCCTTTTTCTACCAAAGCTGTTTTCAGCGTTGGAAGGTCATCAGCGAACCTTCTTAGTTGCCATCCCATTAAGAAAAGGGTGCCGATAACTACGATCAACAAGACCAGCGTGGCAACTGTTGCCCCCAACCATTTCGGTCCGAAGCGGTCCATGCTACGTGCAATGGGTAGCATTAGGAAGGCTAATAGCCCACTCCCAACGACCAAGAGGATCAAGCTTCTTCCATAGAAGAGCGCCACAACGGTGAGCACCGTGGCGAGCAATAGCAGAACATAGCGCTTTAGTCCTTCGGATCCGGTCATGGTCTTTGATCGTGTTACCGTACGAAGATCACACTTCTTCGTGTTCACCGGTCAATCGGTTTCGGATACGCTCCCATGAACGACCAAGTTCGTGGACGAGCCGCTCACCGCGTTTGCTTTGCATGAACGCATTTGCAATGGCGGGTAGAACAAGACCCGCGAACCATCCGAGCGCCTTTCCTTTTATGGTTTTCCCGGTTGAACCAAGCACAATTCCGAGCAGGTTGCCAGCGATCCCATTGTCGTTACCGAACGCAGCTTTCAGTGCCTTCAACGGAGAGATGGACTGAATGGCTTCTTGAATGGAATTGCTGATCAAAGCTTTGCGAAGATCCGGGTCGCGAAAGGTTTCCAGATGGGCCTGCATACGTTCGTTCTGGGCTGCGCGTGCTGCTCGGAGGACTTGTTTCTCAGCAAGCACTTCATCCATATTCTTGAAGCGTTCAATCCTTTTCATGGATGGTATTGATGATGGAAAGCGTTATGAAATTCCGGATCACCGGGCCGAAAAGGAAATATACAGTAGCGGCGAGCAAAATAAAAATACCAGCCGTACTAAGGAACCCAAGTACCAAGCTGTTCATGAGCTGCCCTAGCCATATGGCCAATGCAATGCTGCACATGAGAAGTCCGCCGGTAATGAACAAGGCCATGACAAAGCCTAGTATCAGCGCTCCGGATAACTTGCCCAATGTTTCGCTACCTGCCAATTTGGAATAAGCGACCTGCGCATCCAACCACTCTTTGGAATCGTCCAGAACGGTGCCCAGAACATCATCGATCCCAGGCGTGGCGTCACCATTTGCGCTGTAGCGCTCTTTGAATTCCGTTTCCTTTTGCTCCGGCATAATGATCAATTTGCACTGTGCCGAATATTCTCAGCAGCTCGTTCAACTTTCTCGGAAAGATCCTCTTCGGATACCTCAACATCATCCTTTAAGCGTGAACGAAGGTCTTTCCCTTCATCGACGAGGAATCGGATGAAATCCTTCACTTCCTCTGATGTCATGGATGCGGCGTCGGATACCTTTCCTTTTGCCTTGCTCCATTCTACACGGCCTTTATCAATTGCATCGCCGAGGTCATCTTTTGCTTTAGATGCCTTTTTCTTCAGTTTTTTCCGGGTTTCTTTTCCAGAGTCAGGTGCAAACAACACTCCGAGTGCGGCACCTACTGCAACAGCGGCCAAAAGGCCGATCAATTTTTGATTTCGATTCATGTGCTTGTGCTCTTGGCTGAATAAGTATTCAATAAAGTTACGCTGTTCAATGTACAAAGACTGAGCCATGGATCAGATCTGCCATTGCTTATGACAAAATTGCGGTTCCAACTTGCCAGTCAATATACGAAAGCAAATGTTCATAGCGATATGGAAATGCGCAGTTGTGACGATCCAGGTCCATTGGTGATCTGATATTTTGGATGATTGCTCAGATCTGAGCATAGACAAGGATCACTGCGGCGTTAACAAGGAATTAATGTAGCTTGCAATGTCGTTACATTTCCTCGTCAGTTATACTCGATCTCGTCAATGATAACCTCCTGATCAATGAAAAAAGGTAAGTACATCGTATTGGCTTTTGGATGCATTGTCATCCTCGGGTTGGTCCATGCCACAATGCAGGATAGGTCGAAGGATGAAAATGGCCATCCGAGCGGTCCGCAGGTGGTAAATGAACGCATGTTGCTGGAGCGTGCGTACCCCGATGCAGTGTTCGATCTGGTCGCCTATAAAAAGGGTGTTGCTGAAGCCCTTCGACTAAGAAGCGCTCAAGTGGAACGCGATCTTTTGACCTGGACGGTTGAAGGTCCTGGGAACATCGGGGGGCGATTCAATACCATTGCGATCCATCCAACGGACTCTGACATAATGTTGGCAGGCGCCGCAACTGGTGGCGTTTTCCGGACAACGGATGGCGGATCGACATGGACTCCTGTATTTGATGAACAACCCTATTTGTCCATCGGTTACATCACATTTGATCCGAGCAACCCGAATACGATCTGGGTTGGCACTGGTGACGCTAATATCTCAGGATTCTGCTACATAGGCGACGGTGTGTACAAAAGCACCGATGGCGGTACAACATGGCAGCACAAGGGACTGGTCGACCAACATGTAACTGCATCGATCATTGTTGATCCGACGAATTCCAACACCGTTTATGCAGCGGCCATGGGCCAACCTTTCATACGTGACGACAACCGTGGATTGTACAAGACGATAGATGGTGGCGACTCATGGACTTCCGTATTGTTCGTCAGTGATCAAGCGGGCGTGATCGATATGGTGATGGATCCGAGCAACGCACAGGTCATCTATGCCGCTACCTTCGATCGAATTCGGAGTAATTCCGAAAGTGTGGCCCACGGGCCGAATGGAAAGATCTGGAAAACAACCAACGGTGGTTCGGATTGGGTGCAACTCACCAATGGTCTACCGAACTATCCCGTTTCACGGATCGGGCTTGCAATTGCCCATTCTGCGCCGAACACACTCTATGCAATTGTTGCGGATTCCACTTATGGCGTGGAGGGGATCTACAAGACCATTAATGCTGGTGCATCATGGACCAGTTTGGATATATCAACGGTCGACAATTTGCATAGCACGTTCGGTTGGTACTTCGGAAAGATCCACGTCAACCCTTCGGATGCTGAGCGGGTCTATATTTTGGGTGTGGATAGTTACACATCCGTAGATGGTGGAGATACGTGGGATATGTTTACGCCATCTTGGGGAACGTACGAAGTTCACGCGGATAAGCATGATCTGCAGTTCACTACGGGCAACGTGATCCTCTTATGCACGGATGGAGGAATCTATCGGACCAATGACGAAGGAGGTACGTGGGAGGACATCGAGAATATCCCCGTGAATCAGGTCTACCATGCCGCAGAGAACCCGCATTTGGTAGCGGATTATTGGTGCGGTGTGCAGGACAACGGTACGTCCAGAGGAAACGCCTCGAACATTAATAGCTGGGAACGCATGGCAGGAGGCGATGGTTTCCTGCCCAAATTCGATCCAGTGGATCCATTGCTGAGCTATGTGGAAATTCAATATGGCTACGTGCTGTATTCTGATAATGGTGGATCGGACTATTTCGATTGCGTATCAGGTATCGATGAGAATGATCGTGTGAATTGGGACATGCCTTATACGATCGATCCATTTGATCGAAGCGTCCTGTATTGTGGAACTGAACGGATGTACAAAATGGAAGGTGCGCCCTATGGCTTTTGGGAACCGATCAGCAATGACCTTTCGAATGGAGGAACGGGTAGGGTACACACGATCACAACACTGAGTCCATCCGCAGTGAGTGCCAGCAATATATACGTCGGTACCGGTGATGCGAATGTGTGGGCATCGACCAATGGTGGCGCGAGCTGGAACAATGTGACAGGCACGTTACCAGAGCGTTATGTAACGGCAGTTGTGGCCTCTCCGAATTTGGCAAATGCAGTTTATGTTACGCATTCCGGCTATCGCGAAGGAGAGAATATTCCGCACATACATCGTTCTGCGAATAACGGTACAAGTTGGATCGACATCTCCGGTGATCTGCCACAAGTTGCGGTGAACGATGTTCTTGTACGGAATGGGAACGAGGACTTGATCTTCGTGTCCACCGATGTTGGTGTATACTATACCGTGAACGGTGGCCTTCAATGGAATCGGTTAGGCGACAATATGCCGTTAATGCCAGTGTTCGACATCGAGTTCAACGCCGCTGGAACCAAGGTCATAGCGAGCACGTTTGCACGTTCGGTGCAGACCTGTGATATCACGAGCTTACTTACAGTGTCAACAAATGACATGCCTCCGCTCACCGCAGGGATCATGGTTTATCCGAATCCTGTAGCGGATCTTCTGAATATTAAAATGCACAAGAAAGCAGCAGTACAGATCGAAGTGTACGATATCCAAGGAGCGATAGTTTGGGCTGGTACATTTGGAGATGTATCCTCGTTCACTATTCCTGTGAAAGAGCTTGCAGTGGGTACCTATTCGATCGCGATACGATCAGGCACCGAGTGTTCAATTCAACGATTCGTGAAATTGGATCGATAGGTCGATCAGCGCAGCCACTTCCGTTCCATAATGAACGTACCGAAAGGCAGGATCGATGCAAGGCCAAGACCAACGATCCGCTCCAGATCCCACTTCAATTTAGTGAACAGCGGCAAGGCCAGTACCCAATAGGCTATGAAGAGAACGCCATGCGCCCACCCCACGTATTTCACGAACAGGGGCATATCCCAAATGTATTTCAGTGGCATCGCGATCCCAAGCAGGATCAAATAGCTCCATCCTTCTGCAATTGCCACAGCGCGGAACCTGCTAATTATCGGGTTGTCCTTCATGCGGCCGAAGATATCATCTTCCGTAGTGCGATCGGGTTCCTTCACGAACTCTGGCTATACGCTTTCTGGATCTATGGGCGAAAATGCACCAATAAGACGGTTTCAAATATTTACTTTCGATGCCGCAGGGTCGCCTACGGCAGATCCTGTAGAGGTATAGATGTTTAGAGGTGAAAGCATTCATGAAGACATTTATGAGTATTCTCTATTGAAGATGAAATCGGTCATTCGAACAACAGAGTTAATTCTCCTCTGGAGCGTATGCGCGATGCTTAGCATGTGCAGGCCACAATGTCGCTTAGTAGAATCGCCAGCCCAGCTTACAGATACATTGGACGTTGATGATGAGATCTATGCACTTTCACTTCCTGAGCGAGAGCATTGGGAACTTGATCCTGATGGTGTGGCATCAATAATTGTAAAGAATACGATTTCTGGAATTGATCTAGTCGCATTCTACATCACAGACCGCATCGAACCTGGAAATGGCCCATATGAGAACAACGAGCATGACTATCGAGGTGATTCGTATTTCCATACAGATCCTCTCACTGGAGAAAGATCTGATGTACGGTTCGTGCGGCACATCTGCTCCTCGATAGGTGGCTGGTACGGTGTCTTCGAATGCGACCCATTCTTGCAAGGCGATACTGTTTTTGTCCAGTGCTTTGTGGCGAAGCAGGAAGCACCTGATCGAATTATGGCAATGGAAGTTTGGGGGCGATTCAATACGACCGATGAGCAAAAAGCGCTGAGAAAGGAGGTCTATCAGTTCATTGCTTCTACGGAATGGCTATCCGCCACGCAACCAAGGTGGCAACGCTGAGCGCTCGTCATGGTTCGGAGTTTAAACCTGTGCAGGGTCTGCCATAGGCGACCCTGCACCCCATAAAAGATTCCGAACCCATAACTTCGGACTTATGTCCACGCGCAAACTTCGAACCCAGGACGGCGTGGTCTATTTCGCGACATTTACCTGCTACCAATGGTTACCATTGTTCAAGGCAACAAATGCTTATGACATCCTCTACAAGTGGATGCACATTGCTTACAACAAAGGGTATCGCTTTCTGGGCTATGCGTTCATGCCCAACCACGCACATTTCTTGATCCGAGTACCTGAGGGAGGCACGATCAATACGGTGCTTGGTAACGGTAAAAGGTTCATGGCATACGAGATCATAGAACGTTTGAAAGCCTCAGAGCAGAATGAACTTCTAACACAACTTCAACAAGGTCTTCGAGTTTCTGATATTGCACGAGGCCAGAAGCATCGCGTTTTTGCCACATCAACAGATCTAGTGGAGCTTTTCAGTGGTAAAATGATCGAACAGAAACTGCACTACATACATGCTAACCCTGTATCCAAGAAATGGCAGCTGGTAGACGATGCGGTTGAGTACCAACATTCCAGTTTCGCGTTCTATGTTCGTGGTGAGAATCGGAATGCTCCACTTACCGCATATTAGGAATTCGGGTACCTCGATGGTAAAGGCGCGCCATGGTGAAAACAAGAACATGACTTTGACGCTAACACATTGTACCTTGTGTAACCATGCGCATGGTGGCGCTATATCTTCGATGCTGCAGGGTCGCCTACGGCAGACTTATTCTATGTTAAAAACAAGCATAACGTAAAGTTTTTTTCAGGCATTAGGACTCCAGCCATGAACCAAGGATGAGGCCCACCCTTGATCCATGTTGTTGGCCGTTGCCATCATGCCTATCCCTGTTAGGTTGCTCTTCAGCAGAGCCTGCTTCCGTTTGGACACGACATACGAAGTACGGCAATCCGATCAATTCTGCACTAATTGCCGCTGCTCATAGGGCCGGTTGTTGCGGATCACGGCGCAAACACAATGGATGATCTTATTACGGACCGCATTGACAACCAATATCGGCTTCTTGCCTTCAGATACTTTGCGTTGGAAGTAGACCTTTAATTCTCCTTCGCGTTGCACGTTGGCAAGTGCAGCCATGTGGAGCATGGTCTTAAGGATCTTGTTGGCTTGATGTGATACTTGCGTTCGTCCGCGAATACTGCTACCAGAACTACGCTCAAATGGAGCTACACCAGCATGACATGCCAGTTCGCGTGGGTTCGTAAATCGATGGAAGCCATCGGTGAGCGCGATCAAATAGCTCGCTAATTGTGGGCCTACGCCAGGGATCGTGAGCAACAGGTTGTATTGTTCACTGGTTATATCATCGGCTTTGATCTGTGCCATGATCAGTTGCTCTACGCGTATCACGGCACGATCCGAAGCAACGATCAAACGCTTGTCAAGTTGGTCGAACGCCTTTTTAATGTCCTTGTCCATGTAGCGGTTCAGGTCCGAGAGATGCTTCTTGTACATGGCTCTGACGCGAACCAAGTGTTGCCTACGTGTGAGCAGGTGCTTGAGTTTATCGAGCTTGAGGTTCTGTGCTGTGAACAAACGTGTTTTCTCTCGAAATGTGCGTGCGTATTGCGCGATCCGCAAAGCGTCCACTTTGTCGTTCTTCACACGCTTGATGCCCATGCTCTTTTGTATATCGAGCGGGTGCGCCAACCAAGCATGCCAGTGCTGCTCCACGATCAGATTAAGCAACATCAACGTATAGTGCCCGGTAGGTTCCAAACACACTAGGCATTCCCCGGTGTCAACTCCGTATCGTTTCTTCCAGCTGTTCATTAGCGTCATTACGGCTGTACGACCATTGCTTACTTGCAAGCTCTCCAAGTGAACACCGTGTTCATCGAGCAATGCGAAATCCAAGGTTGCACTGCTCACATCGATACCGATCCAATGCTTCATTTTCGTTTACTTTGAGGTTCAACAAATGATCGCTGTTGAGGCTGAGCGACAGGTCCGATGCTCCATGACTCTAATAGGCCCTTACGCCTAGCATTCTATCCGAGCCTTAGACCTGAGAAAGCCAGAGGTACCCCTAAGTCTCTTAGGGCTTTAACCCTAGCTGCGGAGTTGGTTCACCCCTGGCTTGGCTCAGTTCTCTTCAGTGATCTATCGACATCTAAGAAAATAGTTCCTTAGTGACGATGCAATACTAGAGCCTGCAGAGGTTTAGAATGCATGATGTTATAATCGATCATGGAGACTCCAAAGGCTCTGCCGAAAAATGGAGCGCTACTGAAAAGTTCTTCGATGCTCCGAATTCTACGGCAAACCGTGTCTATAGGCCAGACAAATTTGGAGAGGAGCGTAGTGAACACAATTGGGATAATTACCCTGAAGTACTGAGCATGCTTAAACGCTGGGGTAAAGGGTTCATTGCAGATGGGTTACATCAATATTTTTTCCCGATTACAAAATACTATCGTAAGTGGGCGAATATTCTTAAACGTCTGGTTTTGAGAGATGACCTACAGTCAGATAAACAACGGAGTATCGGGTTCGACAGACTACCCATGCCATTTCCAGTTCCGTATGCCTATCCAACGAATCGTAATGTCGAATTCAAGCATCATAACGATGCTGCTGCCTACCTGCACAGTCTTCTGTTAAATCGTGGTCTTTTTTCAGGCTTTGCTGCTCGAGATTTTTTCCGAGAACTAATAAAGACACAACTCGTAGCGGCCCGTTTCAAAGCATACAAAAACTACGAAGCACCAGATGGGGACATGTCATTCAAAGAATTCTACAATATTACTGGCGTTGACCTTGTCCTTACTGGTGTGAATATTTCGAGACACGAGCCAAGGTATTTTTCGGTTTGGCACACGCCTGATTTTCCTGTTGTGGAGGCAGTAGCGCTGAGCATGAGCATACCATTTGCCTTTAAGCCGGTATATATTGAAGGAGGCGTGCGTAAGGGCGACCAAGCCCAAAACTTGGCCTACCAAGGTTTATACGTAGACGGGGGCATGTTGAACAATTATCCGGTGCGCGCATTCGATACGATTGCTCTGCGCAGCTCCTTGAGCAACGGTGAATTGTTACGGTATCGCAATGAAGAGATATCGGGTGGTGCTTTCCTTGCTATAGATCCTAAAGAAGGCACGGGTGGAAACGAACCTTTTTTAGGATTTAGGCTTGTGGATTTGGGACTTCCAAATGCAGAATTTGATAATGATTCTTCAATTCCGGCATCAACCGATTTTGACTCTATTTTCCCGAAAAGTGGAGACAAAGGTATTATAGGCAAATTACTCGGGGATTTATACTTCACATTCATGTATTCTTCTAGTGCTGGTCAAATCAGGTATGTTAATGATAGGTCTCGTACAGTTCCACTTAATACACATGGTCTTGAACTATTTGACTTTGCACATCAAAAAGCAGATAAGGAGAATAACAAGACTATAATTGTGCAAACTGATGGAAAAGAAAAGGAATTTCCACGTGATAAATGGAAAGAAGACCGAATCAAAGAAGCACAACAGCGTGTTTTATCTCGAGTAGAGCCATGAGTAAGTACGGCGTTAAATTATTATTTGCAGCTACTTGTATGGTTTTGATTTTGGGTTGTTCAGTAAACCAAGAAAGAAACTATCAAAATGATTTATTGTGCAACACTGATTTAATCAATGCTGCACTCTCTATGCCTAAACTGGGTGTCGATAGTTCCGAAATACGTAAATTCGAAGAACGAATTGGTTCGAGAGTTCGCATGCCAGGTCGAAGACGGTTCATTATAGATTCGCCTAAGGCCAAGCATGTGTATAATGATTCCACGTTTGCTCGTATTTCAGAATTGTTTTTTGGAGGTAGAATTGTCGCAAAGCGCTATCGTCCTTCAAGAATCTACCATAAAGAATCTGCACCTGATGGGGGGGAATTAGTTCCTGATGGCTTGGACATTGCTAGGCCGGAACTGTTTTGGTTACCAATTTTTTATCGACCACGCCCAATGAATGGTTTGAATATGGTAGTTATGCATCAATTAATTGATAGTATGTATTATTCTGGCAAGGGTTGGTGGACATTACCCGATGTATCTGTGGTAAAGTTATATAACCGAGATGCAGTGCTCGATTCTGTTTATCCAGAATTACAAGTGAATAGAACTTTAGACCGGGAATCATTTGCGCTACTTTTCAATTGTTTGCAAGCTCATTTTGATAGCCTGAGCGCTTCCGGTGCTGAACGCAATTCCAATGGTTTAACAACTGATTTAGGGGCCGAGGATGCCCCATTTAGAGACAAGGCATTTAAGCACCTAATTCGACATCACGCATGGTTAGCACCAGATAGTGTTGCAATAGAGTTGTATTGTTATCCTGCAGACAGATTAAGGAAGTATATGTTGTACGACGGTGGTGCTCATTCCTTTGTTATAGATAGCGCGTCGGGCATGTACTTAAAAGTTGCGAACGAAACGGTAAATGCAAAAGAGCTAGTCTATGATATACAATGGGAAGACTTAGCCATTTGGATCGTTTATACGCACATTGGCAAAGTGGAGCGAACACCGTACGAGCCTTGAGGCGCTTGTTGTGTAATTCGTATTTTTCGATTTGAATCTCGTGGGTCATTCTTCTACGGGCTTACTATGCGTACATGAGCTTAACCTTTTTGATTTTTTAAACCTGTGCAGGGTCTGCTGTAGGCGACCCTGCACCCCAAAAAGCCCACGACAAAACTGGTTAAATAGATCACTTCGCAGTAACACGCAGCGCGATCCTGCGATTCTGCGAACGACCGACTTCCGTATTATTTCCGGCAACGGGGTATTGGTCACCGTAGCCTTCCGCTTCCATGCGTTTGGAACTCACACCAATAGTGATCAATGCCGTGTAGACAGCGTCCGCACGCGCTTGTGAGAGCTTCATATTCTAAACCTGTGCAGGGTCTGCCGCAGGCGACCCTGCACCCCCTCAACGCCCACGACTAAACTGTTTTCCCAAAAACTACTTCTAAACCTGTGCAGGGTCTGCCACAGGCGACCCTGCACCCCACAAAGCCCACGACAAAACGGCTAGAACAGATCACTTCGCAGTAACGCGTATCGCAACACGGCGATTCTGTGATCGACCTTCTTCCGTATTGTTTCCGGCAACCGGGTATTGGTCCCCATAGCCTTCCGATCCTATGCGTGTGGATCGAATACCCAATTTGACCAATGCGGTACGTACCGCATCTGCTCGCTCCTGTGAACGCTTTTGGTTCTCGGTAGAACTACCCCTGCTATCGGTGTAGCCACCGATCTTCAATTCAACATCCGGAAACACGTTCATGATCGCGGCTATGTTGTTCAATTGGTCCTTGCTCTGGTCCATGTCGAGCGCTGTGCTTTCTTCCTGGAATACGATATGGTCACAGTTGAACCATGAGGTCGTATCCACCACTTTATTGCTGGAAATGAATTGAAAGAGGTTTCGTTCGATACCCGCACTATCACCGATCAGCTCGTATCCGTTATCCAGTTTATGGAACCAGCCCGGTACATTCTTTTGTACTGCAACAACAGCGTTCGTGGTAGTGGTGTCGGTAGGGTCGATAGTCAGTTCTGAGTTCTGCAATAGTGGTATTTCCACCGCTGGTTCATCGTAGCGATCCCAGATCCAGAACGAGATCAGACCGACCCCAACAAGACCAATGATCAGAGCGGTCTTGTTGCTTCGTACCGGTGCGTCCGTCGGGTCCAGGTTATTATCGAGCCCTAAAAGTCCGCTGATGCCTAGAGGTAATTCCTTGATGATGCTGCTTCTCTCTTCATTCAGCAATCCGATGAAAGACCCGACCTCAAATCCATTGCTCGTCATCGATCTGCTCAAGTGGCCCATGACCAGTTGCGCTGCAATGTTCATCACGGGGCCGGCAGAACGGGTTTTCAGCCCACTCAGGCTGCTGAAAGAACTTATGACGTTGGACGACCTATCGCCGAAAAGCCTCTTCAGGAAACCGCCAACGAGATCATTGTTACCAGCTGCTCGCTTGAAAAAACCATTGCTGATGCTGTTCCCAAGATTGTCAAGCAAAGCACCGCTCTTAGGGTCAGTGAGCAGAGTGAACAGGTGGTTCATGGCGCCGCTATTAGCGCTCTTACCGATCATTGCGGCCAACATGGTCGGCACCATTCCGTCAATCGCCTTGGTTACTCCAATTTCACTTTCTCCGAGATTGCCGGCCACGCCTTGCACCAACGAAGGTGTAACGTTGCTCAGAATACCGGTCAATAGATCGCTCATAGTGATGTTCTTGCTTTGGATCCTGGAAAAGGCAGAGTTCCGGATCGTAACGAAATACTATTCAGGAATGATCAAGAATCGCAGACCCAGCGCAGATGAACGGATGAATTACACGCTAGGTCAGCCCTTGACGTTAACACGGACGGCGGCGAACTGACGACTTTCCAAGCTGTAATAATACCCTTTGGAAATTATATGGAATTTCATGCCTTCAACGCTGAAGGGTCTTCCTTCATCCACATCCGCAAGATCACTATACATAATATCATGACCGTCGAAGATCATTACCTGTCCGCTTCCAATGGTCTCTAGCATATTGCCCTCCGTGATCACTACGCCGGTATCTTCTCCGAGTCCAATACCAATTGCATTCGGGTTACCGGCAACGGCTTGTGTAAGTCTGCTGAACCGCCCGCGCTCAACGAAGTGACTATCGATTATTACATCATGTATCAATGAAGCCCCTGTGGTCATTTTTACACCACCCTTTATCAGACCAATGGAGCTGTGCCCTTGGTAGATCATGGTACTGCTCATGCACATAGCACCTGCACTTGTTCCCGCCACCACGAAACCGGTCTCGTTGATATACCGGCGTTTCATCAATTCCAGAAAAGCAGTACCTCCGAAGATCGTTGTAAGCCGAAGTTGATTGCCTCCGCTCATCATAACAGCACTGCAGCGGGCCAATCGTTTCACAACATCGGGTTTTACATACGAACGATCCCTGATCCCCAAAACATCTACATCGGTAACGCCTAGTTTCTTGAATGCTTCCAAATAGTTCTCCGCAACTTCTTCGGGGATCATACTCGCAGCTGTTATCAGCGCGATCCGGGCACTTGACCCACCGGCTTCGTCAACCACGCGCCGAAGAATACTGTCATCTATGAAGGCGTGAAGTGTTTTGTGGCCAGGAGCGTCAGCAGTTCCTTTATCCTCAGCGCCGCCTATTGCGATCAACTTTCCTTTGGGTGCCCTATTCATGTTGATATCCCCCGCCCCCTGATGCCGAAATGCTCGACAATTGATGAATGATAAGTCTTACAACAACTTGATCCTTACGGTCAGGGCATGGAACGAAGGATAATTATCCAACACTCCATCACCTTGGACGGGGCGAAAATAGAAGGTTCCAATATATATGGTAACTGAATGTGAAGTTTTGATGAACACCGACCTGTCACCTATCTTCCGCCGTTGTGGGAGGAAAAGTGCTCGTAGATGCCACTATGCACAAGCACGATCCCACGTTGTAAAGCATTAAATTCACGCGATAACCCGTTATACATGCGCATTCTTGAACTTAAGGCCATGCGAGGCCCAAACCATTGGTCCGTGCGGCGTCACAACCTTATTATCATGCGTCTTGATATCGAGGATCTGGAGCAACGGCCAACGGATAAGATACCGGGGTTCTATGAGCGGATGAAGGAAATGATGCCGTCGCTGTATTCGCATCGTTGTAGCGAAGAACATGAAGGTGGTTTCTTTGAACGCATCGTGCGCGGTACGTGGATGGGGCATGTCATTGAGCACATTGCTTTGGAGATACAGACCTTGGCCGATATGGACACCGGATTCGGTCGTACACGAAGTACCGGCCAGGATGGTGTCTATAACGTTGTTTTCAGTTATGTGGAGGAACCTGTAGGGCTTTATGCGGCTAAGGCTGCTGTTCGCATTGCCGAAGCCTTGATCAGCGGTGAGAAATATGATCTGGCGGAGGATATTCAGAAGATGCGGGAACTACGGGAAGAATCCCGTTTAGGACCCAGTACCGGAAGCATCGTGCAAGAAGCCGTGGCCAGAGGTATACCTTACATCAGGTTGAATGGTCAGAGCTTGGTACAGTTGGGCCATGGCGTGCATCAGAAGCGCATTCGCGCGACCATCACCAGCCATACAAGCAACATCGGTGTGGAAATAGCATGCGACAAGGAAGAGACCAAGCAATTACTGGAGAGTTATGAGATCCCAGTACCAAAGGGCCGTGTCGTACGGACGGAGGAAGGGCTGAAGGATGCCATTGAAGTGGTGGGTTACCCCTGTGTGATAAAACCGATAGGCGGAAACCACGGTAGAGGTGCAACGATCGGCATCAAGACCTGGGAAGATGCCGTTGTAGCCCTACATAAAGCCAAGGACATCAGTCGCAGCGTTATCGTGGAGCGATACATCACCGGACTGGACCATCGATTGCTGGTGATCGACCATAAGTTCGTTGCAGCTGCAAAACGCACTCCGGCTTGTGTTATAGGCGATGGCAAGAGTACCATCGAGGAACTAACAGAAGAGGTGAATAAGGATCCACGCCGTGGTTATGGTCATGAAAAAATGCTGACCAAGATCGATATAGATGATCACACGGAAAAGCTGCTGGCCCGTGAGGGTATGACCCGCACATCGGTACCGAAGAAAGATGATGTGGTGTATTTGAAAGCGACCGCTAACTTGAGCACGGGCGGAACCGCGGATGATATTACTGAGATAGTACACTCGTTCAATGTGTTCATGGCAGAGCGGATCAGTCGCATCATCGACCTGGACATCTGTGGCATCGACATCATGACCGATGACATTACACAGCCGCTTACGGAGAATGGAGGCGCTGTGCTGGAAGTGAATGCAGCACCTGGTTTCCGCATGCATCTCGATCCAACTGGAGGCCTAGGGCGCAATGTGGCCGAGCCGGTTGTGGATATGCTCTTTCCGCCCGGGGCGCCTAGTCGAATACCCATCATTGCATGCACTGGTACGAACGGAAAGACCACGACCACACGGTTGATCGCGCACATTATGCGCAACAGTGGATTCAAAGTAGGTATGACATGCAGTGATGGTGTCTATATCATGAACCGTTTGTTGATGACCGGCGATTGCACCGGTCCGCTCAGTGCGCAATTCGTTCTGAAGGATCCGCTGGTGAACATGGCCGTATTGGAAACTGCCCGTGGTGGTATGCTACGCAGCGGTCTTGGGTTCGAGCATTGCGATGTAGGTATATGCACCAATGTTGCCGCCGACCATTTAGGGTTGAAGGATATCAATACGTTGGATGAATTGGCACATGTAAAAAGCATTGTACCTAGAAGCGTAAGAAAGGATGGCTATGCGATCCTGAACGCTGATGATGAATTGGTAATGGCCATGCGCAAGCAATGTGACAGTAAGATCGCGTTGTTCAGTTTGGATGAGCAGAACCGACTCATACGCCAACACTGTAAGCTCGGTGGTTTGGCCGCTATCTACGAGAACGGTTACATCACAATAAGCAAAGGTGAATGGAAACTGCGGATCGAAAAAGCCGTGAACGTGCCGCTTACCTACGGAGGTAAAGCGGTATTCAACATCCAGAACGTATTGCCAGCCGTGTTGGCTGCTTATGTGCAAGGCGTTAAGATCGAAGAACTGCGTCAAGCACTAGCAACCTTTGTTCCTTCACCGGCTCAAACTCCGGGTCGTTTGAACATGTTCCAATTCCGCAATTTCCAAGTAGTAGTGGATTATGCGCACAACCCGCATGGTTTCGAGGCTCTCGGAAAGTTCGTGGAAAAAGTATCTGCTAGCCCTAAGATCGGTGTGATCGCAGGAGTAGGGGACCGGCGCGATGACGATACGATAAACCTAGGACGATTGAGTGCCAAAATGTTCGACGAGATCATCATCCGCCAGGACCGTAACCTCCGTGGCAAGAGCGATGATCAGATCATTGCACTATTGGTAAAAGGCATCCACGAAGTTGATCCGAAGAAAAAATATACGATCATCAAGAAGGAGGATGAAGCCATAAGGCATGCGATCGCAACGGCCCCCAAAGGCGCGTTCGTAGTGCTCTGTAGCGACGTGGTGCCGGATGCATTGGCACTTGTAATGAAGCTCAAGGAAGAGGACGAGAACGTGTCATTCAATAAGGAGGATATCCCGAACCGGAACAAGGAGTTGGTGTAATTCCGTGGATATTTTTGAGTGGGAGGATCGATCGATCTGCATAGTTGGATCGTAACGAAGCATCGTACATTATCGCGCCTTCGTTGAGATGATCAACGCAGTGCGTAGAATCTACTTAGATGGGCTTAGCATGCGATGTATGATCGTATGGAACGTCAGAAGAGAAAATATCCAGTATTTGCACTGATCATGATACCTATTCTGTGAATGTATCACTGGCAACACTGATCGAACCTAAAGAAAAAGCCCCCACCGAATGGTGGAGGCTTTTGCTTTTGAACGGGTCTATATTACTTCGCCACTTCTTTCTTGGCCGCTTTCGGCTTTTCGGATCTGGCAACTTTGATCTTTTGTTCCTTGTTGTTCTCGTCCTTACCGGCGGATTGGCGCTTTTCGCTGATGCGGGCGCTCTTACCACGAAGTTCACGTAAGTAGAAGATCCGGGCACGGTTCACATCACCACGCTTGTTCACTTCGACCTTATCGATGAATGGGCTTGCTATTGGGAAGATCCGCTCTACACCGATGTTGTTACTGATCTTGCGAACGGTAAAAGTGGCAGTGCTTCCAGAACCTTTGCGCTGGAGAACCACACCTTGGTACTGTTGAATGCGTTCTTTGGTGCCTTCTACGATCTTATAGTGAACGGTAACGGTATCGCCTGCCTTGAAAGCGGCAAGTTCCTGCAGTGGGGCGTACTCTTTCTCGAGTTGTTTGATCCTATCCATTTGATGTATTATTAGGGAGGTTACCCAGCGCCCACGACAGGTTCGGGGGATTCGGTCTCCGGATTTGGGGCCGCAAACGTACGGAGATTTCAGCGATCTACAGCAGGGTCCCCCTCACCTTTTTCAGAAAGGAGTCCCGGACGTCGTTCCCGGGTGCGCTCCAACGCCTGTTCATGGCGCCAAGCATCAACTTTTGCCTGGTGGCCGCTTACCAACACTTCCGGAATGGTCCATCCGTTGTAATTAGCCGGTCTGGTATAGGTCGGCGGTGCCACCAGACCATCCTGGAAACTATCGCTCAAGGCCGATGTTTCATCACCTAATACGCCTGGTATCAAGCGTATTATGGAGTCGCTCAGAACTGCTGCAGCCAGCTCGCCACCGCTAAGTACATAGTTTCCGATCGAGATCTCACGTGTTATCAAATTCTCTCTAACTCGCTCATCCACGCCCTTGTAATGCCCACACAAAAGGATCAGGTTGCCTTTCAGACTCAGTTGGTTAGCAAGGTTTTGGTCAAGTAGCTCACCATCCGGGCTCATGTAGATGATCTCGTCGTAGGATCGTTCACTTTTCAGTTGCTCAATTGCACGATGGATCGGCTCCACGGACATGACCATTCCCGCACCGCCGCCGAACGGAGCATCATCCAGCCTGCGGTGCTTGTCCGTGCTCCAATCCCTAAGGTCGTGGACCTTTACGTGCACCAAGCCTTTACTCTGAGCACGCTGAAGTATGCTCTCCCCGAACCAACTGTCGAGCAACTTAGGTACTGCGGTAAGAATATCGATGCGCATGCGGAGGAAATTTCAGGTCGCTAAGTTCAGGTTTTGAAAAGGATCATGCATTTTTTCCGAAAGGATCCTATCTTCGGCATGTTCATTGCCTTTGATATGCAACGAATAAATTAGAATGATGAATAAGCTCCTGATCCTCGCACCCTTAGCGTTGTTCCACTTGAGTGTACAAGCGCAGAAACACGTTTACGAAGACCTTCTCGTGATGTTCGTGGACGAGAAATATGAGAAAGTTCTGGATAAAGCGGAAGGGTATACCCTGAGCGATGCCACCAAGAAGGACGCGCTACCATACTTGTATATGAGCATGAGCTACTTCGAGATGACCAAGGATGAAAAATACCAGACCGATTACCCAAAGGCATCCAAGGACGCATTGAAATACGCGGAAAAGTACCGCAAGAAGGATAAGGAGAACGAGTTCTTCAGCAACTACGAGGATTATTGGGCAGATCTGAATACCAAGGCCGCCGAGGAAGGGGAGAATTGGTTGGACGATCCGAAAGGACTTAGTAAAGCAAAAAGCATCTTTGATGCAATGACGAGTTATTACCCGGAAAATCCGGGACCATGGTTGTTATTGTCCATCACACAATACAAAAGCAATTTGGCCAAGGAAGGTGATCTGAGCGTTAAGGCATTCGATAAGGCCATCGCCGATGCCGGTGACCTCAATACGTTGCCACCCGACCAAAAGAAGTTATTGAAGAATGCGATCATCCGCTTTGCGGATTTTCAGGACTCCAAGGGTAACAAAAGCGAGGCAAAGAAGTACGTGGAATTGGGAAAGGACTATTTCATGGACTCACCTGACTTCAAAGGCTTGTACGATTCAATGTTCTAATGGCCTTTTTTAGTGATGCCCTTTGGTCTGATCAACATGACCAGAACGGGCATCAATAAGAGTTCCGTGACCAACGCGAATGCGAGAGTAAGCGTCACCAGTAGTCCCATGTCGAAGATGCTTCCGAAGCTGGAAAGCATCAAGGTAACGAAGCCGGATAGTAGCATCAATCCTGTAACAGTGACTGCTTTTCCTGTGGTGAGGTACGTGCGTTTCAGTGCATACATCGGTGACTTTCCAGCGCGCAATTGTTGTCTCAATTTGGCGAGCATATGGATCGTATCATCTTCCGCGATCCCGAATGCGATGGAGAAAATGATCGCTGTGCTTACTTTCAGGTCGATGTGGAAATAGCCGATCACCCCTGCAACGAAAAGCAATGGGATCAAGTTCGGGATCAACGCCACAAGCACCATGCGCGGATCTCGGAAGAACCATAGCATGATCAACGAAGTGATCACGATGGCAAGCCCCATTCCTCCTAATAGTTGGGTACTCAATGTTTCATTGCTCCGATCGATCAGGTAAGCCATGCCCGTGAGGTGGAATTTCACAAGTTCCGGGTCAGTGTGCTCTTCAAGGAACTTCTCGAATTCGACGTTGCGTTCCTTGTTCACTGCACTGCCATCATCCAGCATACGACCGCTCAATCGCGCCATACTTCGGTCTGCTGAAACGATCGATCCGAGGTAGGCTCCGCTCAGCATTTTCGCTCTGCCGACCATGCGCAATGTTTCGGTACTATCCGGTATGCGGTAGTATTCCCGTTGCCCTCCATTGAATGCTTTGTTCAATGATCGCATTACAGTAACTGGGGATAGAACACCCTTTGCACCGTAAAGATCAATTGCTTTTTGCTCCACTTTCTCTATCTCACCGAGCACGCGATGATCCCAGATCCCTTTGGTCGTATCCTGCACAGTGATCTCTAGTTCAAAAGGCCGTACACCTCCGAATTGGCGATCAAAGAACCGCACGCCGAGTCGTTCTTTTTCTTCTTCGGGCCACGCATCGAGCAGGAACGTATTCACACGGATCTTCGACATGCCATGGATGCCTGCCACTATGATCAAGGAGAACCCGATCAGTATTGATTTTCTGTTGCGAATTGTCCATTGGAATAACCTGGGCAGCCGCTTATCCCATGGTGAAGGCTTCTCGCTTACAGGCAATAGTTTTCCAGGGCTGATGAAGATCAGGATCGCGGGTAAAAGGGTGAATGCGATCAGGAAGGTGAGCATGACGCCGATCGCTGTGAACCATCCGAATTCCTGTAATGGCTGGATATTGGCCGCACCCAACGTAGCAAACCCTACAGCCGCGGTCAATGCTGTCAGGAATGTGGGTAGCCCAACATGCTTGTAGGTGTGTGCGATCGCCTCCCTTCGGGGCAGACCGGCTCTCAACTCATCCAAGTAGTGTTCGAGGATATGCACAACATCGCTCATGCCCACCACGAAAAGGATCGTCGGTAGCAACATGGTCAGGATGCTGAGTGGTTGCCCCATCAAGGTCATGGCACCAACTTGCCATAGGATCGCTAGACCAACCGTACCGATCGGAACCAATACTCCCCACAACGATCGGAAGCCCCACCAAAGAAAGATCGCAAGAAGAACGATGGCCGATGTCAGGAACAGGATCAACTCTTCCAACATCATCCGTATGTAGTGGAACTGTCCGTGTATCCTTCCGGCCAATTGCACGTCCTGTAATCCACTTGCTTTTATGGCTTGTTCCACATCCTTGAGCAACGCGTCGCTTTTCAATTTCGATAGTCCCGTTCCGGCATCGATCAGCATCAACATGGCCTTTCCGTCCTCGGAGAAGAATGTGCCGTGGATCCTTGGATCCTGCGCGATACGGGTCGAGTCAGCTGTTAACGTACTGTCGCTTTCGAACCTGAGATACGGGGTCTGGAATACACCGATGGGCGTTATGATCGGTTCGGTCAGGCGGGTAGGAGAACTCACCTTTTTGATATTATCCAGGCGTTCCAGAGCAGAGGTCAATGAATCCACCTTGGAAAGCAGCTCCACGTTGTAGATACCTGCTTCACGCGGAATGCCGATCATCAGGAAATCGTTATCGCCACCGAACTTTTTTCGGAAGGCGTTGTAACGCTCAAGTTCCGGATCGTTGGTTGGAAAGAATTTCTCGAAATCATAATCCAACTTAGCGTTACGCAACGCGAAGACCATGATCGCTGTGATCACAGCGATCACCACCAATGCTGTTCGAGCATTGCGTGGGGTAAGAATGGTGTGGATACGTCGGGTGCTTTCGTCCATCAACGATCAATGGTCGATGCAGGAGTGCAAAGATCGGAAAGATCGATCGGTGCGCGGCTAACTTTGTGGCCAATGTTCAAGTATTTGGTCCGTGCGGGAGTGGTTGCACTGGTGTTTTTCGTTTCTGGTCCAGTGCTCGCAGGTAAACTGGAGCGGGCATTTGAAGCACTTGCTGAACACGATTATTTTCGTGCGAAGGAGCTTTTCATTAAACAGATCAAGAAGCATCCCGCCGGTGCTTGGTATGGTCTAAGTGTTATCACAGGGCGCAGTAATAATCCGTTCTTTCAACTGGATTCATCCCATATATACATTGAAAGGGCCGATGCCGCTTTTACGCTTGCTTCGGATAAGGAACGAAGTAAATTGGCGAAGGTGAAAGTCGATAACGCGGCTTTGTTGGCTCAACGCGAAAGCGTTTTCGGGTTAGCATGGGAAAAAGCGTTGGGCCAGAATTCCATCACTGGATTCGATAAGTTCATCACCACCTACAAGAAGAGTTCGCATGTACTTGAGGCGATCGCACTTCGTGATGAATTAGCCTTTGATGAGGTGAAGGCGAAGGGTTCATCAACGGCTTACCGGTCTTTCTTGGAGAAGTATCCGAATGCACGTCAATCCTATGAAGCACGGAAGCGATTGGATGAAGCGGTCTATTCGGAAGCAACGAGGATCGGTGATCTGGCATCCTACTTGGCCTTCATCAAGGACCATCCTGAGAATCCGTATGTGCAGCAGGCCGAGGAAGAAGTCCTTCGCATAAGTACACCCACAGGGAGCGTAGCGGAGTATAGGAAATTCATTAAAACGTATCCAACGAGTCAGCAGGTTGAAGAAGCTTGGCGAAGGATATATGCGATCAGCACACGTGATCTTAGTGCCGCCAGCATAACGGCATTCATTCAAGCCAATCCGGATTATCCTTATTTGAACGAGTTGGCAGAGGATTACAAGATAGCGAGCTTGCACTTGCTACCTTATCAACAGGGAGAATTGTGGGGTTATATTGATGATGCAGGAACTGTTCGCATCGATGCGCAATATGAGTTCGCAGAACCCTTCGAGGGAGGTCAAGCGCTGGTCGGTAAGAATAAATTGGTGGGTACGGTCAATCGATCCGGAACGCAGGTTGTTCCTATAGAATATGATGAAGTAGTGGATCCGGTGGAGAAATTAATGACCGTGGAGCGCGATGGGCGATCTGGTGCTGTGGACCTTTCGGGAAAACTGGTCGTACCGCTGATGTACAATGATGTTGGCGAGTTCTCAAAAGGACTTGCTTTCGCATCCGTGGATGGGTTGTTCGGTTATATCAACACGCGTGGCGAGGAGGTGATCCCGTTCCGTTACAACAGTGCTGGTGCGTTCCGAAATGGTTTGGCAGTTGTGGGAATGGATGGGAAGTTCGGAGTGATCGATGTTCAAGGGAATATTGTCGTTCCATTCCAGTATGATTGGATCGAAGGATTCACCAATTCAACATCACGCGTACGGTTGGATGGTCGGCTAGGGCTACTTGGCCCTTATGGTGATCTGATCCTGCTATTGGCCTATGATCACGTTGGTCCTTTTCGGGACGGATTGGCACTCGTGGTGCAGGACAAGAAATGTGGTTATGCGGATATCACAGGAACGCTCGTGATCCCTATCAGATACGAAGCCCCCACAGGAGTTGCTAATTGGGGCGATTTCCATAACGGCCTGGCCAAAGTGCAGGAGAAAGGCAAGTTGGGACTGATCAATACGAGTGGTAAACCGATCATTGCTTTACAAAATGCCGATGTTGGCCAAGCCACCGGAGCGCTGATACCATTCAAGAAGAAGACCAAATGGGGATTCGCGGATCGTACTGGCAGGGTGTTGATCAGTGATAAGTACGATCTGGCCTGGGAGATGGTCGATGGACTGGCTCGTGTGAAGAACGGACCATATTTCGGAGCTATCGACAGCACAGGGCAAACAGTGATCCAATTGCAATACACGGATCTGTTGGACCTTAAGGACGGTTACCTCGTTGCAAGATCGGACAGTGGAACTGGCCTGCTGGACCTGAAAGGTGTAGTTGTGGTCCCTTTAGGTTTCGATGAAGTAGAACTGATCCAGCCGCGAATTGCACGGGTGGAACAAAATGAACGTTTCGCTTATTTCAGTATAAGCGAGAACACATTCATTTGGAAACAGGAAGGGTTCGACGAAGCAGAGAACTTAACGGAGTAGGGTAACGTGCCCAATGATCCGTTCAGAATTCGCTGCAGGAACATTGCCCATCCTGTAGTTGATCTTCCATACGTACACGCCATCCTGGGCGATCGTGCCTTTTACTGATCCATCCCATCCAATGGTTGGATCCGAAGTTGTGAAGATCAATTCACCCCACCGATCGAAGATCTCCAATTTGTAGTTCTCCACATTACCACTGACCACTGGAAGGAACACATCGTTGATGTCATCGTTGTTCGGCGTGAAGGCATTCGGAACGTGAACATACATGTCGCAATCACCTACTAACACTTCGATCTGATCGGTGCCGAAAGCGCATTGGCCAGTGAATGAAACAGTGTAGGTTCCTGCTGCATCCACGGTCGTGTTATGCGATGTGGATCCGTTGCTCCAGAGGTAGCTTATTCCGTTGATCTCCGTTACGCTCAAGTTCACGTATTGGCCCGGGCAGATCACGGCTTCCGGGCCGATCTCCAGCGAAGTTATGCTGTCATTGAAGCTGATGTTGATCACATCCGTAGCGGTGCATCCTTCCAACGAATAGGTGACGGAATAGGAACCCTCGGTATCCACATCGATCGCAGATAGCGTTGAGCCGGTCGACCATAATACCTCCACATCTCCAGGGTCTACGGAAAGGGGAACAGTAAGCCCTTCGCACGAAATGATATCGGCACCAAGGTCCGGTGTGGTAAGATCAACGACGTGTACTTCAACGGTATCGCTCGCACTACACCCGGCCATGACCACATTCACCCAATAGATCCCTTCACCGTTGACCGAGATCGCATCGGCATTTGCACCCGTGCTCCACGTGTGCTGCGCATTCGGCTGTGTAGCATCAAGGATAACCGACTCACCCGGGCAGAGCACAACGTCATTTCCAATACTGAACGTCGAGGTCATGAAAACAGCTACGTCAATTGCATCCGTGACCATACATCCGTTCTGAGTAACCTCCACGGAATACGTCCCATCCGTATCGATCGTCAATGCAGGCTGTGTACTTCCCGTGCTCCACAAATATGTGGCACCAGCTTGTGCTACATCCAATAGAAGCGATGTGCCTTCGCATAATGTTGTATCGGTACCCAGTTCAACGATCGGTTCATCCAGGATCGTGATCACGGCATTGTCCGTCACGGTGCACCCGTTAACAGTAACTTCAACATTCACGTTCACTGCATTCCCCGAAGTGTAAGTTGCTCCGGTCGATCCGTCATTCCACAGGTAGATACCACCGGCAGCAGTGGCATCGTAGGTGGTTGTTGTTCCGGGGCAAATACTTGTGTCAGGTCCTATCTCAACCAATGGAAGTGGATTGAACACAACGCTCACCGTATCATACAAAGCACATTGGCCAACAGTGGCAACTACGGAATAGGTACCGGTCGTACTCACGGAACGCATTGCACTAGTGGATGCATTCTCCCAGAGATAGGTAGCGCCCGGTAGTGTGGCGTCCAATGTTGTCGATTCTCCGTCGCATAACTGAAGGTCCGGACCTAGATCCAACGCATTGCCTTGTGCATAGGTCACAACGATGGTATCACTTGCGGAGCAACCCGCGATCGGCACATGTTCCACCCAGTAGGTTCCGGCATCCAGGACAGTGAATGATGAACCAGCGATCGCGCCGTTCCATGTGTTTGTCCCGTTCGCTAACCCAGGGTCAAGTACCAAGGATGCTCCCGGGCAAAGCACAGTGTCGGGACCTAGATCGATGGTCAATGTTCCAAATTCGATCTGCACAGTATCCACAGAGGAGCAGCTATTGAACGTGACCTCAACTGCATAGGTGCCGCTCGTTGAAACGAGCAAGGTTGATGTGATGGCCCCCGTATTCCAAGAATAGGTGGCACCCGCTACTGTTGCATCCAACAATATCGAAGTTTCGCCATTGCATAGAAGTTGATCTGCACCAAGATCAATAAGATCGGTTGCTAGTACTGTTACCAATACAGTATCAGTTGTGATACACGAACCCTGTATCGCTTGCACCCAATAGGTTCCTGAAGTTGCTGCCGTGATCGTTGGGGTAGCAGCTCCTGTACTCCACAAGTAGGTTGCACCGGCTGTGGTTGCATCGAGCATAACATCCTCGCCTTGGCACAACGAAACATCCAGACCAAGATCCACGAGTGTTGCGGTGATCACGTTCACAACAACGGTATCATACGCCGCACAATTACCAACGGTGACGATGACGCTATGCGTAGCTGAAGCACTCGCCGTAATGGTTGGAGTAACAGCTCCATTGCTCCAGAGGTAGGAAGCACCAGGCCAAGTAGCATCGAGCGTGGCTGATGTGCCGTTGCATAATGTTTGGTCAACTCCAAGATCAACAACCGGAGCAGGCGCAACAATCACTACCACAGTATCAGTCGTGGTGCAAATTCCTTGGATCGCTTGCACCCAATAGGTTCCTGAGGTTGCTGTAGTGATCGTTGGGGTGATGGCTCCTGTACTCCACAAGTAGGTTGCACCGGCTGTGGTTGCATCGAGCAATACGTTTTCGCCTTGGCACAACGAAACATCCGGACCAAGATCCACGAGTGTTGCGGTGATCACGTTCACAACAACCGTATCATACGCCGCACAATTACCAACGGTGACGATGACGCTATGCGTAGCTGAAGCACTCGCCGTAATGGTTGGAGTAACAGCTCCATTGCTCCAGAGGTAGGAAGCACCAGGCCAAGTAGCATCCAGTGTTACAGAAGTTCCGTTGCAAAACGCTTGATCAACTCCAAGGTCAACAACGGGAGCTGGTGCAACGGTAACTACAACTGTATCGGTAGTCGTGCATATCCCTTGTATCGCTTGCACCCAATAGGTTCCTGAAGTTGCTGCCGTGATCGTTGGGGTAGCAGCTCCTGTACTCCACAAGTAGGTTGCACCGGCTGTGGTTGCATCGAGCATAACATCCTCGCCTTGGCACAACGAAACATCCAGACCAAGATCCACGAGTGTTGCGGTGATCACGTTCACAACAACGGTATCATACGCCGCACAATTACCAACGGTGACGATGACGCTATGCGTAGCTGAAGCACTCGCCGTAATGGTTGGAGTAACAGCTCCATTGCTCCAGAGGTAGGAAGCACCAGGCCAAGTAGCATCGAGCGTGGCTGATGTGCCGTTGCATAATGTTTGGTCAACTCCAAGATCAACAACCGGAGCAGGCGCAACAATCACTACCACAGTATCAGTCGTGGTGCAAATTCCTTGGATCGCTTGCACCCAATAGGTTCCTGAGGTTGCTGTAGTGATCGTTGGGGTGATGGCTCCTGTACTCCACAAGTAGGTTGCACCGGCTGTGGTTGCATCGAGCAATACGTTTTCGCCTTGGCACAACGAAACATCCGGACCAAGATCCACGAGTGTTGCGGTGATCACGTTCACAACAACCGTATCATACGCCGCACAATTACCAACGGTGACGATGACGCTATGCGTAGCTGAAGCACTCGCCGTAATGGTTGGAGTAACAGCTCCATTGCTCCAGAGGTAGGAAGCACCAGGCCAAGTAGCATCGAGCGTGGCTGATGTGCCGTTGCATAATGTTTGGTCAACTCCAAGATCAACAACCGGAGCAGGCGCAACAGTCACTACCACAGTATCAGTCGTGGTGCAAATTCCTTGGATCGCTTGCACCCAATAGGTTCCTGAGGTTGCTGTAGTGATCGTTGGGGTGATGGCTCCTGTACTCCACAAGTAGGTTGCACCGGCTGTGGTTGCATCGAGCAATACGTTTTCGCCTTGGCACAACGAAACATCCGGACCAAGATCCACGAGTGTTGCGGTGATCACGTTCACAACAACCGTATCATACGCCGCACAATTACCAACGGTGACGATGACGCTATGCGTAGCTGAAGCACTCGCCGTAATGGTTGGAGTAACAGCTCCATTGCTCCAGAGGTAGGAAGCACCAGGCCAAGTAGCATCGAGCGTGGCTGATGTGCCGTTGCATAATGTTTGGTCAACTCCAAGATCAACAACCGGAGCAGGCGCAACAGTTACGACTATTGAATCAGTTGCCGTGCAGGTCCCCTGTGTTGCCTGCACCCAGTATGTTCCAGCAGTGCCGATCGTTATCGAATTGGTCAGTTCTCCCGTATTCCATAAGAACGTAGCACCCGGAACCAATGCAGTAAGAGAAGTTGTGGAACCCTGGCAGAATGAAACGTCCGGTCCAAGATCGACCACCGGCAACAGGGTTACGGATACGGCTATGGAATCTCGCCCCGTGCAACCGTTCAGGGTAGCATCAACCCAATAGATCCCTGCATTGCCAACAGTGATCGAATTGGTCAGTTCTCCCGTATTCCATACGAATGTGGCACCCGGAACCAGTGCCGTAAGAGTGGTTGTTGAACCTTGGCATAACGAAACGTCCGACCCAAGATCCACCACCGGCAACGGAGTTACGGATACGGTTATTGAATCTCGAACTACGCAACCGTTCAAGGTAGCATCTACCCAATGGATCCCCGCATTGCCAACAGTGATCGAATTGGTCAGTTCCCCCGTACTCCATAGGAATGTGGCACCCGGAATTAATGCGGAAAGAGAAGTTGTGGCACCTTGACAGATCGTAATATCAGGACCCAGGTCCACGGTTTGCAACACATAATGCGACAAGGTGAATGCATCGCTCGATGTACAATTGTTCAGTGTTACATCCACTGAATAAAGACCAGGGGTAAAGGCGGTATAGGTCGGGGTCAATGCGCCATCCTGCCAGAGGTAGGTTGCACCTGGAGCCGTGGCATCCAAGAGTACGTTGGAACCCGGACATACGGTCTGGTCCGGTCCGAGGTCAACTATTGGCAAAGGGTTATAACTGACATTGATCATGTCCGTGGTAGAACATCCGTTCACCGTCACGTCCACACTATACATGCCGCCAGTGGTAACATTGAATGTTGCGTTCGTGGAATTATCCTGCCACACATATGAAGCATTAGGCGTAGTCGCATCCAACAGAAGCGCTTGGCCAGCGCATAACGCGGTGTCCGGGCCGATATCAACCACCGGTAAAGGGCTGTAGAATACTTCGATGAGGTCACTCGCGAAGCAATTATTCATCTGCACGTTCACGCTATAGATACCCGGCGCGGAAACGTTGAAACTAGAATTGCCCGATCCATCTTGCCAAGTGTAGGATGCGGAGGGATTGCTCGCATTCAGTAATAGTGTTTGTCCAGTACACAAGGTCGTATCAGGCCCGAGGTCGACCGCTGGTGAGGGATCATAAGCAACAGTGATCGCATCACTGGCTGAACAATTGTTCGCGGTAACCGTGACGTTGTAATTTCCAGGTCCTGTTACAGGAAATGAAGATCCCGTGGAGCCATCCTGCCAAAGATAGGTCCCGCCTGGAACTGCCGCATCGAGCGTTAATGACTGCCCGGTGCATAGTGTAGCATCCGGTCCGAGGTCAACAACCGGCAACGGCGTAACGGTAACGAGGATATCATCGGTCAGGACCACCGTGCCTGTCAATGAAATATCATCAAGTCCAAAGTCATTGCCGACCGCATCACCGCTCATTGCCCGCAAGCAGACCGTTGCAGAGGTCTGTCCTGGTGCAGTGGTCCATGTTTGTGTAACGTTCTGCCAACCATTCGCCCATATTGGAAGCGTTACTTGCGGGCCTAAGGCGGTACCATCGATATGCCATTGTAAACGAGCAGGTGTCGAATTGGAGACCGAAAGTGTCCAATAGCTGAATGTATAGGTCTGACCGCCACAGACGGATACGGTCTGGCACCATACATTGTCCAATGCGGAAGCCGGACCGGCGTTCACGATCATTAAATTTCCGGTACCTGACCCTGCGAATAACGGGTGATAATCAGCGGCGTTGGTGCCAACGTAATAGTTCCCAACGACCTGTAGGTTGGTCGAACTAGTGAAGTCGGAGGTAAAGCCAGTATTTCCGCCGCTGAAATTCCCATTGGTTATTAATTCGGCAGAAGGGTATGAAATTTGGCACCAATAGACTCCCGATGCGTTCACTGAGATGTTATCTCCTAGGTCACCTGTACTCCACAAATAGGAAGAGAAGCCGGGTGGAGCCTGTAACGGGACGGACTGGCCTTGACAAACCGTGGTATCGTTGCCTAAAGAAAAGGAACACGTTGGTTGCGCAACCACGACCGCACTGAACAGGCCAGCTCCAAGGAGGAGCAAGAACCGGAACGGTCGTTGGATCTGCGTAATAGTGAACATGCGTGCGCGAGAGGACAAATTTCGGACCATTGACGGAACCGATCGCCAAATAGTTGTACAGGTTATCGATCAGCTATGAACATCCGGTTCACGCCTTCATAACGAAATTCGGTAACGGTATTGAATACGCGCCCCAAATGATCTGCGATCTTTTGGCTTCTGTTACCGCTTTTTTCATCATATGCCACGGTGTTGAAACACACGATTCCACCTTGCTCACAGCGGTCCCGTAGACCATGGCTGAACCCGCTCGTATCAACGCCACGAGCGAGGTCCAGATCCTCGAATAGATCCACAAGAATGAGGTCGAAGCGCTCTTTTATCGCATGGATCCGGACAACTGCATCCCCTTGGATCATGGTGAACTTTTCAATACCATCCGCACCAAAATGGCTGGTCGCCAGATCCATCATACAGGGGTCCAGCTCAATGGCAGTGATAGATGCCTTGGAATCCAATTCATTCCGAAGAATATAGGCCGCGCTACCGCCACCAAAACCAAGCATTAGTACGGTTTTTGGTCGTAGGTCTTTGAATACCTCATGCAACGTATTCTGCCAAACACGGTGTAAACTGCCGAAAGATTGGTTACCATTAGCCGAATTGAGAACTTTTCGTCCGTTCTCCCACCGTATTTCCAACGGTCCGAATTTCCCATTTGCTGTATGGGTCCTTATCGGAAAGATATAGCTTAAGAACCGGGCAAATAGATCATCCATGTTCAAGCGTCATGTTGCGAAGATCGTGGTTTCGACGGGTAGGCTAGTGGATGATCATTATTTGTCCCGCGGTACAAGCGGCCATTTTCACGAACTTAGCACGATTCCCGAACATGGAACAAGAACGATCAGTATCATTAAGAGCAAAGGCATGGTTGGGCTTTTTGCTATTCATAACAGCGGTCGCACTTCGAGCGCAAGTGCCCGTTCCGTTCACCTCGAAGGATGAACGCTTCATGGTGTTCGCCAATGAACGATTCGAAAAATTGGAGCCGAGACCAGCTCAAAAGACCTTTGCCATGGATGGCGAACTGGTCTATTTGGATCACAATGGAGCGTTGAAGATCTTCACGATCGAAGGGCACAGTTTGCATCTCCTTGAACCCAACGGAGTAGGGGAGGTAAAAGGAACTGGTCGTCGCATCGCATGGCTGAAGGCCGATACGTTGAAAACGGTTCGATCCAGAAGTGTTAAAGTGATCTCGACCGGGGTTGCAAAATTCACAGTATCAGATAGTTCCATTGTCTACTTGGATTCAGCAAAGAAGACGATATCAGTTTGGTGGCGGAACCACGAGGAAACACTGGTCGATGTGCAAGTAGCAACGGATAAACCACAATGGAGTCATGCGGGAGGTCAAGTTGTGATCCTGGATAGAGCGAACCGAATAATATGGCGGTTCGCGAAAGGTGAATTACAGGTCCTGTGCGATAGCACAGATATTGGAATTGTGAGTGTTGGTGATGGAATTGTTGGTTATTGGGACGATAGGTCCAACCAATTCAAAGTGAACGATGGAACAACGGATATGGTCTTTAGCCAATTGCGCCCAGTAAGTGCAAAAGCGGGAAACGGTATCTTTGCGTGGGTGGATGGTGCGGGTGGGCTGCGCTGTTGGAAGAATGGTGTTACGCAGCGACTCACTACTGATATTCCAAGCGGTTATTGGGTGCAGGACGAGATCCTTCTTTATTTGGACGAAGGTGATCTGAAAATGTTCAATGGCAATGAGGTCATCCTAGTGGAAGCGTACGTTCCGGAACGATGGCAAGTAGTGGGCAGCAAACTTGTATACCTGGACCTGAACCGTGAGTTACGCGGTATAGTGGATGGTAAACGGGAACGGTTCGGAACAGAGGCCAATATCGATACCTTCGATCTTTATGGTGATGCGATCGCTTATCCTAGTCCTACCGGGTTGTTCACGGTGCTAAGAGGCGGGCGAGTATCTACTTATTAGGTGGATCTCGTTCTACTCCTCCAATGTCCACAAACTCGTTGTGAACCGTTTTCCGCGTAGGTCGATATTGCCGATCTCACGGACCTTGAATGTCTCAGGCAGTTGGAGCACATCCAATAGATCTTTGGATATCAAATTATCCACACCGTGTGCGTTGCAGCTGTTCTGGATGCGGGCAGCTGTATTCACTACATCGCCACTGAAGATCCGCTCCTTCTTCACTCGGCCTACTTCACCTGCGGTAACCTCGCCGTAGTGGAATCCTGCTTTGAATAAGGGTTCAATACCGTAGCGTTTTTTGTAATATGGAGCTCTGGTCCGGAGCTTTTTGCGGATGTTAAAGAAGCACACGATGCACCGGTAGCGAATTATACCACGCCGCAAGGGCCACGTAACGCTTACTTCATCACCTACATATTGGTAGATCTCTCCACGTGCATCCACGATAGGGTCGGTGATATCGGTATACAATTCGTTCAACAATTGGAAATACTTCACGTTTCCCAATCGCTCTGCGATGGAGGTGGAAGAACGCATATCCAGGAACATGAATACGCGCATTTCCTGTTGCGGTTTATGGTATCGTCCGGTCAAATAGGCAATACCTCCGCTTCCGAATTGATCGTTAAGGCGCACCATGAAAACACTGGCTCCGACCAATATGGTCCAGAACATGTATTGACCTAGGAAACGCGGACTACTTAGGTGTTCGAGGAATACGTTCGCGAACGGGTCACTAGCGCTCAAAGCAGGAACAACAGCCCCCGTGAACGTGATCACAAAGAACATGATCACGGCCATTATGGTGATCGCCTTCACGAACGAGTATTTGCGTAAACGGTCTCTAAGGATCAAGATGTAGATACCACCACCAAATAAACCCGCTAGTAACGAGGTGATGAACCGTTCGTTCAAATGCTCGGCATACGTGCTGGGGATACCATGTACAAGCAACACATTGTGTTCGAACAAAGCCGCAATAAAGCCAACTAAAACCCAGATGAATGTAATGCGGAATACGCGGTTCAATCGCAATTGGGACCGGTCTCTACTAGCTGCCATGGAAGGCGGCAAAGTTAGCTTGGGCGGGGCATGGAACGTGAATGGAACGTTAAGGATCGGAAAAGATCTACATAGCTCAGGGCTGATAACTGTTGATCAGGGTCTTTCCAGAACTTGTCGACTTAGGTATCTTTGCATATTGGTCAAATGTTGAGATATCTTTTGTGCTTTACTGCACTGTGTCTGCGAGGCATTGGCAAGGATACCTCTTTGGTGTGTTTTATGGATTCTAAGACCCATGTATTCAAAGATAGGGTGAGTGCGGCACATGGGTCACAAATTCAAAGAACAGCATTGGATGCTTGAGATAAAGCAACCGATCCATTCAGGTCTGATCCGTTGCATTGTTGCAGCTACCTTATTGGTTGCGGAAGTTTCCGATACGAGCGCTTTCTATATCCAACTGCATGGTGATGTGACCGAATATTATTCCGGTGAAGGGTTGAAAGGTGTACAGGTACGTTTGGTTAAGGATAGCGTGGAGAGAGAAACGGTGATCACCTCTTGGAATGGGAAATACGAGATCTTTCTGGAGCGCGGGTATGATTATCTCGTTTGGTTCTATCGCGAAGATATGGTTACCAAACATGTGCACATTGATGCCAGGGACGTACCCATGTTCCCGGATGTACCATTCTATGAAATGTATTTGCAAATGACCATGGTCAAGTGGATCGATGGCTTTGATTTTGCAGTTTTTGAAATGCCGCTCGGCCTAGCGCAATACAAGCATAGCGTGCGCAATCTCAACTGGGATGTGGAGTATACCGAACAGCGCAGAATTGAGTTGGCACGGGCCATGATCATGTATGATCGAGAGCGTACGAGACAGGAGAAAGAAGCGAAACGCTCGGGTAAGAATGCGACGATCACGCGTAACCGGAAAAGAGCACGTTTCTGATCGGTCAGCGAGTTGCTGCTACCAATTTGATCACCTGCACAGCTTCTTTTACGTCATGCACGCGCAGGATCACTGCACCATTCATGATCGCGATGGTATTCAGTATGGATGTGCCATGGAGTGCTTCACCGGAAGAAATTCCCAAGACCTCATTGATCATTCGTTTACGGGAAACACCTACGAGAACAGGATATCCAAGCGCAACCATCTGTTCAAGTCCGTTCAATAAAGCATAGTTATGTACAGTGGTCTTCCCAAAACCGAATCCCGGGTCAATGATCACGTCGGCAATACCCGCTTTATGGGCTGCATTGATACGCTGACTTAGGAAGAGCACAACCTCTTCTACCACATCGGAATACAATGGTTCATTCTGCATATCCTTCGGTGTGCCTTGCATGTGCATTACAACATAGGGAACACCAAGTACAGCAACAGTTGTAAGCATGTCTTCATCCAACCTGCCGGCACCGATATCATTCACCATACTAGCACCATGGGCTACAGCTTCCTTCGCTACGCGTGCATGGTACGTGTCAATGCTGATCAACGCCTCAGGAAACCGCTCATGAATGGCAGAGATCACAGACAGAACGCGATTCAGTTCATATTCGGCAGAGATGGGCTTTGCCCCTGGTCGGGAGCTTGCTCCACCGATATCCAGAATAGCGGCACCTTCATTCAACATTTGTTCAGCGAGGCGCAATGCACCATCTGTTCCCACACGACTCGCTGGATGAAATGAATCCGGTGTAACGTTCAGTATTCCCATGACCAAGGGAAACTTCGGATTCACCAAGCGGTCTTTTACCCGCCAAGAAGTAGTCTTCAATTGTTCCACGCCTCAAATGTCCGGAATTCTGGATCCTCTTCGGGATCGGGGTCATTTTGAATTGAGATCCTGCACTTACCAATACCTTCGCCCCGCGGAATGAAAAAGACCCTTGATCAGTATGATCGTGTAGTTACGGAATGCTTGGACCTGTTCTCTAGAAAGGCTCAGGATTATGGCACGGCCTGGCGCATCCTTCGGGTTCCGTCACTAACTGACCAGATCTTCATCAAAGCGCAGCGTATTCGTACCCTGCAACAGACAGGTGAGAATAAGGTCGGTGAAGGGATCCGACCAGAGCTGGTGGGAATATTGAATTACGCTGCCATGGCCTTAGTGCAATTGAGGAAAGGGGTAGTGGATGTGCCTGATATCAACGCCAATGAAGCTACGGATCTTGTTCGGACCCGGATCAATGCAGCACGGGATCTCATGGAACGGAAGAACCATGATTATGGCGAAGCATGGAGGTCCATGCGCGTTAGCTCCTTGGTGGATCTTATCCTGATGAAGTTGCTTCGCATCAAGCAGATAGAGGATAATGCGGGTGCGACATTGGTAAGCGAAGGAATTGATGCGAATTTTTTGGACATCGTGAATTATGCAGCGTTCGCAATGATCCAGCAGGACGAAGGCAAGGGGTAGTTCATCCTTCCGAAATGGTTTACTTCCGCAAAGTTGAACCACATTATACTGTTCATAACTCATCACGAAGTTGAGGCATCTTCGCTTGATCAAGCGGGTCCTCGACGATAGCTTTGCAAGCTGCGAATGACATCGAACAGCATGCGTATTCTTCTTTTAGCTCTTCTTGTGGTACTTGGAAGCTCGGTGTCAGCGGCTCATCTACGAGTGTATGGTCTTGTTACGGAGTTAGAGGGCAACATACCTATGTCCGGTGTTATGGTCAAGGTCTATAAGGATGGTGAGCGTTTGAAGCCGTTCTATACCGGAGCCAATGGAAAGTACAACGTTGATCTCGATAATGGTGCCTACTATGTCATCCGGTTCGTGAAGGACGGTCGCGTAACGAAATGTTTCAGTGTGGATACGCACGGTGGTGAATGGCAAGGTGATGGCAAGGAGGTCTCTTTGGAGATCGGTATCATCATGTTCGAGCCGGTATCAGGTATGGATCTCTCCTTCTTCGATATGCCCATGGGTATGGCGAATTTCATGCCTTTGAACGGACAGATCCTTTGGAGTAAGGAGTACGAGTCCAAAGTTGCACCCCAAGTGCAACGCCTAATGACGGAACGTGCCTCACGATTGGCGTTCCTCGCCACTAATGCAAACCAGAGCGGCAACGACTTCCCTCGGTATTGATCCCCAGAATTCGTGTAAAATGTTGATCGTATGTTAAGATGGGCAGGCCCAAGTGGCTTGGTTATAACTTAGCCCCGAAGCGTTGAACAGCTTGCAAATAAACATTGACCCATGCGCATTCTTATTCTCATTTGTCGGATCCTCGTTGGTTCATTGTTCATTGTCAGTGGCCTTATCAAGGCCAATGACCCTTTGGGCTTCTCATATAAATTGGAGGAGTACTTTGCTGAAAGCGCGTTGAACATGCCCGGTCTAATGCCTTATGCTTTGGGGTTAGCTGTGCTCGCTTGCTTGGCAGAGATCGTGCTTGGCTTTGCGGTTCTGGTGGGTGGTAGGTTGAAGTTGGCAACGGTATCATTGGTTCTGCTCACGATCTTCTTTGGCTGGCTTACGGCGTTCACCGGCACGTGTAATGATCGGCATGATACAGGTACACCAATGACCTATACCATCATGGAGAATGGTCAAGAGATTGAACGCGAGATGACCTGCGTGAGTGATTGCGGCTGTTTTGGCGATGCAATGAAAGGTTCCGTTGGGCGCAGCCTAACGCCATGGGAAAGCTTTTCGAAGGATGCGATCTTATTCATTCTGCTCATTCCGATCCTGCTCGCCGCGTTCATGCGTGCGGATACGGGTTGGAATACCACCGCGGATGACATGATCCTACTGCCTGTTGGCTTGGTCCTGGTAGCCTTTTGGAGCTGGATATTCACGTGGTGGGGACCGGTATGGTTCACGTTGGTCGGTGTGGTCGGCTATCTTGTGATCAAGAAGACCATAGAAGGAGTTAAGGCAGAATGGATCACTGCCGCATGGGTCACAGTGATCACTTTGGTGTTCACCTGGTACTGCTTTGCACATTTGCCTATCCGTGACTACAGGCCTTATGCTGTGGGTAATAGCATTGTTGAGCAACGCGCGGTAGCTAAGCCACCGGTGAACCAAACGTTCGTCAGCTACAAAAAGATCGCTACCGGAGAGGTGACGGAATTCGATACAAGTAAGCCTTATCCGTGGAATGATAGCACTTATGTGAATGTTCCGAACAGTACGCGTGTCGTTGAACTGGAACCGGGTATCCTATCGCAAGTGTCGGATTTCTTGTTAACGGATGGTGATGGCAATGAGATCACCGAGGATATTTTGGCTGAACCGACTCCTGTTCTCCTGATCATGATGTATAACGTTGAGTCGACGCGTACCGATCATCTTGCCGAGATCGCTCAACTTGCTGATACCGCCAGTAAGAAAGGATGGTACGTATACGGTGTTAGCGCGAACACATGGGAAGACGTTGAGACCATGCGCCATGAGCATCAGCTATCATTTGATTTCCTGCAATGCGATGAGAAAACGGTGAAGACCGTGATCCGCAGCAACCCGGGTATCTTGTTATTGCAACAAGGAACAGTTCGCGGCAAATGGCACGATAATGACGTGCCGGATATCGTTGAAGTTGATGGGACGTTGAAATAGGTTTTTCCAATTGCTGCACTTCCTGGAAAAAGTTGATCACGATCCTCTGTTCATCGTTCATTGATCGAAAAAAGACCTTGTTTTTAGGATGATGCGATCTTTGCCCACAATGAAGACCATTGTAGCGGGCAACTGGAAAATGCATAAGGACCACGCGGAAGCGTTGGCATTGATCGATGAGATCGCGAAAGAGCGGGATACACTGCCGCAGAATGTGGTGGTCGTAGTAGCACCTGCATATCCTTTCTTGGCAGAAGCAGCAGAGCGCTTGCCCAACGTTATTGTAGCTGCACAGAACTGTCATTTCGCTGAACAGGGCGCCTACACCGGAGAAGTAAGTGTGGCCATGCTTAAGAGCATCGGGGTGAGCGCATGCATAGTTGGCCATAGTGAAAGGCGCCAGTACTTCGGCGAGACCGATGCCGATGTTGCAAAGAAGATCGTCACGCTTTTGGCCCATGGACTAATTCCGATCTACTGCTGCGGCGAACGCGAGGAGGAACGGAAGGCTGGGAAACACTTCGATGTGGTCAGTGGGCAAATGAAAGAGGCGCTTGGTGGCCTCGCGAACGAGCAATTGGTGAAAGTGGTCGTGGCCTATGAGCCTGTTTGGGCGATCGGCACAGGACTTACGGCAAGCGCTGAACAAGCACAGGAAATGCACGCGCACATTCGCAGTCTGCTCAGATCGCATGGTGATCCGGTCGCACTTAACGTGCCGATCCTCTATGGTGGAAGCTGCAAGCCGGACAACGCCGAAAGCCTATTCTCCAACGCCGATGTTAATGGTGGCCTTATTGGCGGTGCTGCCCTCAAGGCCTCGGATTTTCTGGAGCTTGTGCGAATAGCCGGGAAGACGAACAAGCCATAACGTACTTTACATTAGGACCTAAGTACACGATCGGTACGCGCTTTGTTCCAAGGGGTACCACGAACGTAGTGTTCAATTAAAAACAACTCCATTGACATACACTGAAGTAACATTCCGGCTAGCCCCGGTTGATCCTTGGCGCGACATTCTAATGGTCGAACTTGGCGAGCTCGGTTATGACAGTTTCGATGAGAGTTTTACGGACCCTTCCCACGAGAGTGGCGAATTGAAGGCGTACATAAAAGCCGAACAGTTCGACGCATCCGCATTGCGGAAATTGATGACGCTGCGGGATCCACATGTGAACGTTACGTGGACCAAAGCGGACATGCCTGCAAGGAATTGGAATGCGGAATGGGAAAGCAGTTTTCAACCGGTTGAAGTAGGATCCAAGGTCCGGATCCGTGCGGACTTTCATCCGAGCAAAACGGGTTTTGAGCATGAACTGGTCATTACGCCCCGCATGGCCTTTGGTACTGGGCACCATGCAACTACGCGTATGATGGTTCTGGCCATGTTGGATGTTGAGCTAAAGAATAAGAGCGTTTGCGACCTAGGGTGTGGCACCGGAGTGCTTGCCATTTTAGCGGAACGAATGGGTGCTTCTTCGTGCGTCGCGATCGATATTGATCCTGATGTGATGCAGAACGGGCGTGAGAATGTTCTGCGCAACAACTGTGAGCATATCGTGGTGGAAACTGGAGATGCACAAGCAATGGGCGATCGACGATTCGATGCTATCTTGGCCAACATAGAACGCAACACCTTGCTCGAAGCAATGCAGTTGATGTATGATGCGCTACTCCCCGGCGGTCTGTTGTTCCTGAGCGGCTTTGTCGTAACGGACAGGCACATGCTGATCCAACGCGCCAAAGAAGTAGGGCTTACCATACATGAACGGTTGAACGAAGGGGATTGGGCTTTATTGGGATGTAGACGACCTTTGGGTCAAGAGTGAACCAAGAATGGATCAAGGTGTATTACCATGAACAGAATTATGTGCCAGAAACCAGCCGTGGAATTTGAAAAATTCACAGTTCTGCAGGGTAATGTTCGTTCACGCTTAAGCTGGTCATTCGCGCCGTCGGTCATGGCGATCGTATTGAGCATTGTCATGGTGTTTGGTCTTTCTCCATCGGCTAATGCGCAGACCAAACCGTTTACTGCGGATCAAGCGACCTTTCTGGCAGAAATGACCACGTTCATCATGGATGCGGATCGAAAGGAAGGCAGGAAGTTCATGGAGGAAGAGTTCGCACCGGTCTGGAACGGGAGCTTCTACAATGAGCGCCAACGGGTCCAGATCATGAATATTTCGAACTTCATGCTGAAGAAACGCTTCTCTGCATTCCCGGATTTCCGTGATCTGATGAGCGTTGTCACCGCTTTTCCGAATAGCGGACGAACCAGCGAGGAAATGGATGCGTGGTTACGCGGCCTTGAACAAATGGTGGAAAGTGGGCGCAAACAGAACGTTGTAACATTTCTGGGCATGTGTGCTGGGCTGTTCCGGGAGAGCACCATCTTCAAAAGCGCTAGTACCGAGTGGAAGAGCCGAACCAATAAGTTCACCTTTCAATTCGATAGTATCCCGTTGATCATTTTCCCTAGGTCCGATCTTGTTTGCTTGGCCAAGGGAGATAGTGCGGTGATCATGGGAACTTCAGGGACCTATTTCCCTACACAGGAGCTTTGGGAAGGGAAGGGTGGTAAAGTGAATTGGGTGCGAGCCGGGTTGAAGGAAACTGCAACCTATGTGGATTGGGACCATGCGTATTCGATCAAAATGAAGAGCGCCGCCTTTGAGATCGATTCGGTAAGATTGACGGATCCGTATTTCGACAGGATCCTACTTGGTAAGCTGACCGATAAAGTACTAGCCAACGTAAAAGAGGACAATGCCAGTTATCCACGGTTCGAAGGATATGATCGGCGCCAGAAGATCCAGGATATTGCGGAAGGTGTGGATTTCGAAGGTGGATTCACATTGCAAGGGGCCAAACTGCAAGGGTATGGTACCAAAGAAGAGCCTGCATACCTCACGATGTACAGGGATAAGCGACCATTCATTGTTACCAGTGGCCTCATGTATTCCATTGAGCCCGAACGCATCACGAGCGATGACGTTGCAGTCTACGTGAAATTGGACAAGGATTCCCTTTATCACCCGAGTGTCAGTTTCCGTTTTCTTAAGGATAAGAAGCAGCTCTCCCTGATCAAGAAGGATGAAGGAATGAGCAAGTCTCCCTTCTTTGATTCATATCACGAGCTCGATATGTATTTCGAAGTGCTGACCTGGAAACAAGGAGATCCATTGATCGAAATGGGCAACCTTTCCGGTAGCACACAGAATAAAGCGAGCTTCGAGAGTTTCGACTATTTCCGATTGAAGAGATATACGAGCATGCTGGGTATCGACGCGGTCCATCCACTGGTCCGTCTCAATGATTTCAGCAAACAGAACGAAGGGAAATTCTACGCTGGGGAATTCGCGGTCTACAGCAAGATCCAGAAAGAACAGATCACCTCGTTAATGATCGACATGGCCAACAAGGGCTACCTGAAATATGATGTGGAAACGGAATGGGTGGAAACCTCGCCCAGATTGCGCCAGCATATTCTTAACAGTGCCGAAAAACGGGATTACGACGCGCTCCAGTTCAACAGTGAGATGGACGGTTCAGTAAATGCGAGCATCAATCTGCTCAACAATGACCTTACGCTGATGGGCGTAACGCGAATTCTTATGAGTGATTCACAGGATGTTAAGATCTTTCCCAGTGATAAGACGGTGATCGTCAAGAAAGGAAGGGATTTTACGTTCGGCGGAGTCATTCAGGCCGGGCGATTGGAGTATTTCGGCAAGGAATACTTCTTCCATTATGAACCGTTCACCATTGATCTCCTCAACGTCGATTCCGTGAGCTTCATGGCCACCAGTTTTGAAAAGAATGACGAAGGCAAGCACACGCTTAAACGCGTTAAGAATGTGTTGGAACAGGTAAGTGGTACGTTGGAGATCGATGCGCCAAGTAACAAAAGCGGTATCAACCAGAAGGACTATACGGCCTATCCGAAATTCAACAGTGCCAAAGAGAGTTTCGTATTCTATGATCGTGGTAATATTCAACGCGGAGTGTATGTCCGCGATAAATTCTACTACCGGTCCGATCCATTCCAGATCGATAGCCTGGACAACTTTACCAACGAGGGGCTTACGTTCAATGGTACCTTGGTAAGTGGCGGGATATTCCCGGACATCAAGGAACCAATCACCCTACAGAATGATTATGCATTGGGCTTTGAGCGGGCCACTGGAACAGCTGGGTTGCCGCTCTACGGCCGCAAAGCGAAATTCAACGCTACCATCACGCTTAACGGCCGAGGCCTGCAAGGAAATGGAACGTTGGAATACCTCACAACGACGGTAAGTTCCAAGTCGTTGATCTTCATGCCCGACAGCACCTTGGGCCGTGCGGATACCTTGACCAACGTGGCCGCAACAACTCCCACAAAAGTGCCTGAGGTACAAGGAGGCGACCTCTTCGTACGGTTAACACCTGCCGATGATCTATTGCGCACGGAAATGTTACGCAAGCCAATGGCAATGTTCGGTGGGCAGACATTGTTGCATGGTACCACCGATCTGAAACCATCCGGAATGACCGGGGCTGGTCTGGCGGATTTCGGAAATGCCACATTGAGGTCCGATCTGTATGAATTTGAGACGATGTTGATCCACGCGGATACCAGTGATTTCCGGTTGACCGAAGGAGACACGGCCAGCATTGCATTCCGCACGGACAACGTGAACAGTACCATTGATCTGGATGAGCGGGTCGGAGAATTCGTGAGCAACGGAGATGAAACGAAAGTGGAATTCCCGGTGAACCAGTATTTCTGCTACATGGACCGGTTCAAGTGGTTCATGGATCAGGGCGATATCGAATTGGAAAGCGATCGTACAGCTGCGGCAGCCAACGAGGATCTGCAGCTCGCTGGTTCCAATTTCATAAGCAGCAGACCCGATCAGGACTCGCTTAGTTTCATGGCGCCCAAAGCCCGGTACGATCTTAAACGACACTTGATCACGGCAACGAGTGTGCAATACATCCAGGTCGCGGATGCGTTGATCACACCCGATAGCCTCACCGTAAGGGTCCGTAAGAATGCCGAAATGGATCCGCTCGATCACGCAGAGGTACTGGCCAATTTCGTTACCAAATATCACAAGATATACGATGCCAACATCGTCATTAAGGCCAAACGTCAGTACAGCGGAAAAGGCTTCATTGATTACGTCGATGAGAACAACAAGAGCTTTAAGATAGAGCTTCGCAACATCAATGTGGATACGGCCTATCAGACCAACGCGCTTGGCTCCATTACCAAGGAACAGGACTTTCAACTGAGCCCGGCGTTCGACTTTTTCGGTGATGTGCGATTGGTGGCCAGTGCCAAGGATCTCACCTTCAGTGGTAGCACCCGTATCCAACATGGTTGCGAAGGACTTGCTCGGAACTGGATGTCATTCACTGGTGAGATCGACCCTGCTGAAGTATTCATCCCGGTTGCGGATACCTTGTATGATGATCAGGGCGCTCTGATAGGTGCAGGCATTTACCTCACCTATGAAGACCCTTTCAGTATGTACGGGACATTCTTGAGCCGAACGAAGGATGATAAGGACCAGAAAGTGATCAGTGCGAAGGGCCTGTTGTTCTATGACAAAGGGCGGAAGGAGTACATGATCTCCAACAAGGACAAGATCCGCCAACGTGAACTTCCAGGTGATCTGGTAGCATTGGCCGTGGACAATTGCACAGTGCTCGCTGATGGTAAAGTGGATCTAGGCGTGAACTTGGTCAGATAAAATTGACCAACGTAGGTAATATGCGGTTCGACGCGGAAGCCGATCTGGCCAGCGGCAATATGGTCATGATGGCGGACTTCTTGTTCCATGACAATGCGTTGGAACGGATGGCAGCGGAGATATTGGCCTATCCTGATCAGAAACCAATGGATCTCGCAAAGACCAACTACGAGAAGATGTTGCGCGAGGTACTTGGATTGGAGGCCTCCGATAAGCTCATCAGTGAGTTGAGCATTAAAGGAGAGATCAAAAAACTACCCGATGAATTGGTGAAGCCGATCGTACTTGGCGATGTCCGCTTGAAATGGGATGGCCCGGAACAAAGTTGGTTGAGCGATGGCGAGATCGCGGTTGCGACCATTCTGAAGAAACCGGTCTATCGTATGGTAAAGGGTAAAGTGCATCTGGAACGGAAGAGAAGCGGGGACATCATGACCATCTATTTGGCTCTTGATGACCAGACCTACTACTTCTTCCAATACACACGGAATTACCTTTACGCTTATAGTAGCGATGCAAGTTTCAATACAATGATCAGTGAGCTTAAGGATGATAAGCGCACAGTTGATGCGAAAAAGGACGAACCGGCCTATCAGTTCATCATCGGTACGAAACGTAAAGTGGACGATTTCCGAGAACGTTTCAGGTTGTGATAAATGGAGTTCCCTTGGGTATATAGCATCAGTGCAATTGTTGTCGCGTACTTTTTCGGCAGCATACCATCAAGTGTTTGGTGGGGTAAGGCATTCTATGGAGTGGATGTTCGCGAGCATGGGAGCAGGAATGCCGGAGCAACAAATACGTTCAGGGTATTGGGTTGGCGTGCCGGGGTACCTGTGCTTGTGATAGACATCCTGAAAGGGTTCATTCCCGTTCGCCTGCTCCCGAATTTCAGTGACCTTGAACCGGATACTGCGCCTTGGATGTGGTTGCGTGTAGCATTGCTATTCGCGGCTGTACTCGGGCACCTCTATCCGATCATGGCAAAGTTCAGAGGAGGTAAGGGAATGGCCACCTCGCTGGGCGGTGTTCTCGCTGTCCATCCAGGAGCTGCATTGATCTGTCTGATCGTATTCCTCGTTGTATTCCTTCTGAGCAAATATGTTTCGTTAGGGTCCTTGGGTGCTGCAATAACATTTCCAATAGCTGTAGCACTCATTTACCATGAAGCCAGTGCGGTCAAAGTAGGTTTTGCAATAATCCTATGTTTGTTGGTCTTTTTTACACACCGGGAGAATATAGCCCGGCTTTTGCGTGGTGAGGAGAACAAGATGTCTTTCGCGAGAAAGAACAGTGAAGATCGATGATGGAAAAGATCCTGAAAGGTCCTGTTGAGGTGCGCAATGTGATCATTAGCGAGGCCGGAAGGAAATGCGCCGACCCAGAATACCGATCGTTCCGTTCTGTAGCAATCTTATTGATACTGCTCTTACCGAATTTGCTTCTTGCGCAAGGCGATGTACAATTGCGTGCAAAGGCCGATGCATTGTTCGAGGCGGAGAAGTTTGCCGAAGCAATGCCGATGTACTCGCAGTTGGTGAGCTTGGAACCCAGCGATCGTACGTTGAACTACTTGTTCGGTACGTGTATTCTTTTCGGAGGTGCTGATAAGGAAAAGGCAATAGGTCATTTGAAATATGCCACTGATTTTCCCGCAATTCCCACAATGGCGTGGTACTGGTTGGGCAGAGCCTACCATCTCAATTACAGATTCAAGGATGCCCAGACGGCCTATCAGCGGTTCGTTGGCACGGGCGATAGGAAGGCACTTGAGAAATGGCCCGTTGAAGCGCTGCAACAGCAATGTCGGAATGGCGAAAAGCTATTGAGTAACCTGAAGGAAATTAAGGTGCGGAATAAGGTGGAGGTCAATGATGTGGATTTCTTCCGATTCTATGACCTCAGTGACATCGGGGGCAAGATCGTCGTAATGCCCGAGGAGCTGAAGACCAGTTACGACAAGAAGAAAGAGCTGCGCAGCTTGGTCTATTTGCCGGACAGAGGGGGGACCTTCTATTTCGGGAGCTACGGCAAGGATGGCAAGACGGGTCTGGACATCTATCGGTCGGAACTTGTCAACGGAAGTTATGCCTCTCCCGTAAAATTGGCGGGTTATATCAACACCGATCAGGATGAGGATTTTGCATTCCTGCATCCGGATGGCAAAACGTTCTACTTCAGCAGTAAAGGGCATTCCAGTATGGGAGGCTATGATGTATTCCGGGCATCGTTCGATAAAGGGTTGGATGCGTTCGGCAGACCGGAGAATATGGACTTTGCCGTCAACACACCGGATGACGACATCTTCTACATTGTTGATCCGGAACAAAAGGAGGCCTGCTTTGCGAGTGCGCGTAGCAGTAGTCAAGGGAATCTGCACGTGTATCGGGTTGCAACGGAGCAGCTCAAATTGAACCTGACGGTGCTAAAAGGCACCTTTGCGAATGGCTTCGATGCTTCTGATCGAAAAGCACACATCGTTGTAGTGGATGACCTCACACGGGAAACCGTTATCGACGTTCAAACGGATATCAATGGCTCCTACATTATTTCTCTGCCTAGGAGTGGTCGGTTCCGGTATCAAGTTGATTGTGGCCCCACAGGGCGCAAGCATGTAGGGATCGTGGATGTACCTGCGAATGATTCGCCGCGAGCCTATCGGCAAGAGATCGAATTGGTGAATAAGAGCGGTGCGGAAGAACTTGTGATCCGGAACTACTTCGATTCACCACTGGATGGCGACATCATTGAGCTGGCGTTGGATGAGATCAAACGGCGGGCTAGGCTTGATGTTGTAAAGCCCCAAGAGATCGCGGTGGTGCCGACGCCAGAGGTCATTGGCGACGTAATGACCGCAGCCGGTTTCACGGGCGATATCGATAAAGCTGCGGCGGTGCGATTGGCGCAGAACGACGCGGCAGAGGAAGAGATGAAAGCCAATGAGATGCTTAGCGATAGCAAAGAAGCTTTCGGAATTGCAATATCATCGGTGAACGATGCGGAAAAGGCAGCCGCGCGAGCAGAGCAATTGTTGACCGAGGCCAATGCTGCATCGAGTGAGGAGGCCAAGAACAAGCTGATGACCGATGCCGCGCGCGAGCGGCAGCATGCGCGTGATGCACACATGCGAGCACGCGCTGCGCAACGAACAGGTCTGGATCTGGAGACCGAAAGTGCAGCTGCTCGGCAACGCGGTATTGCCGCGACCAAACGATCCAACGACGTTCAACAAGCACTCAATGCGAACAACGATAAAGCAGCGCTTCCATTGCTGATCGCATTGCGCAAACATCTGGAAGAAAAAGCAGGACCCGGTGGTGAAAAGGATTTTGTGGAACTGCAGCGCAGGGCGGCCACCGCGAAGAAGGAAGAAGGGGATAGAGCCATGTCACAGGCCAATTCGAAAAGCTTGGATGAGACCGAATTGAAAAATAGGCTGGCCAGGGCAAAGCGCGAAGTGGTGGAAGCGCGAGGGAGCAAGAAGGAAACGCTGGAAAAAGAGATCGCTGAATACCAGACCCAATTGGGATACCTGCATGATGAGACCGAAGCCGCATTCGCTAAGGCCGATGTGCTCAATCGCGAGACCAAGGTCATGAAGGGGCAAGTGATGCTCACGAAGAAACTTGCAACTACCAGTTCCGGGAACAAAGCCGATCCGGATAAGAATGATGTGGCTTCCTTGGGTCAACGTATTGGTGGCATCGGTACGCGTATCGCGAATATTGAAGTGGATGAACGCTACGATCCGGAACTAAGTACCAATGAGGCGGAGGTAGAAGCGCGCATGTTCGATTGGAACGGTTCATATGCGGCTACGGCAAGCAACGGTATCACAGCCACTCGTGCTGCGGAAAGAGAATCGGTCACGGAACGCGTTGATACCAGAAAGAACGAGGTCGCCGGTGAGGAACTTACCCAAGAGACTTCGCCCGATACCGACGTTGCGGATGTGCCAACAGGACAAGGAAAACCGGATGAGGATACCACCGCTTCTGCATTGCCAAGCGTTCGCTTAGCTTCTGTTGGTGAGAATAGCAACGGCACCAATGATCAAATAGCAGGAAAGACCAATAACACCGATGGAACTGGAACAAAGGACCCAGCTACAACGAGTGATCAAGATCGAACCAGAGTTAGTTCAGCCGACCCTTCGGTAGTGCCGTCCACGACAAGTGAGAAGACCGCATCAACGCCAGAGGAACTTTCACCGGAAGAGATCAGGAATGCAGGCGAGAATGATGCACTGGTTGTAATGAACACTGAAGCACCATCTGAGCTGGATGCGGCCACTAAGCGATTCGTTCTGGAGAATGAGCTCGCCGAGTTGCGTCAAATTGAAAAGGCGGAGAAGGACGCCGGAAAGAAGCAGGAGATCGCACAGCGCATGGCTGAACTCGACGTTTTATTGAATGCACCGGTGCCTGAGCCGGAAGAGGCAAATGCCGAGATCGCCACCGATGAGGATCTGCGACCTACAGCAGCCGATATGGAACGAGTGCCGATGACGTTCGATCCTGGAATTAAGGACAGCCTCTTGATCACGGACCTGTATAGCGACTATTCCAAGGACAAGGCCCGGATCTTGAAAATGGACGATCCCATTGATCGTGCTGATGGTCTCAACGGATTGGAATTGATGCTCGCCGATAGTCTCCGTGGTGAGATGGTAAGGCAGCTCGCAGTGTTGCAATTGGATTCCAGCCAAGCAGGAACGATCCTTCCGCGTATTTCACGTTTGAGCAAGATGCGCGAGGAGCGTATTGAAACAGGAGCACAGTACGCCGCCGTGGCGCAGCAGGTCGCGGAGGCACAGCCGGAGGAACCCGGTATGAATTCGATCCAACTTTCAGAAGTGATCGGTTCCCAAGAAGAGAAAGAACCGGAAACGGCCAAAGCGCGGCATCCAATTCTTGACCGTTTCATCAGCGTAGACCCCGATCCGAAGAATGTCTACGCAAGTGATCTTGCGCACAGGGCAGATGGCTTGGACAATGCACTTGCATTCAAAACGGCCGACCTCGCGCGTATCGATGGGATCCAGGGGGAACTTGATTCGCTCAACAACCTGCTGATGGGCCATGCACGAGATAAGGAGTACGATAAGTTGATCAAGGAAATGAGTCAGTTGCACGATGAGCGCTACATCATCCGCACGGACCTGGGCCAACGGTCCGCGTTCCTAACGAAGAGCGAATTTACTGAAGCGAAGGACAGTGTTAAGACATTGGAGGCCGTTGTGAAGTCAAAAGCATTGTTGGTGGACGAGCCGTTGTGGGTCATGGCCAAAGCATTGCGCTCAGATGCCGATATGCAATTCGAACAAGCTGCCGAAATGCGCAAGCAAGCGGACCGGATCAATGATATTTTTGAGCGTGATAGCTTGTATCGTACCGCGTATGGATCGGAGCTGGAAGGGTTGCGCAGTATCGACGAGGCAATTACGGTGAACAACTATATCCTGAGCGACGAATTCAAGGAAGGAGAACAACTCGAATACGTTACGGTTGCTTCTCGCGTATTGGGCATCCCGGAACCAGTTGCGGAACGGTCTGAGGAAATTGCTGCCAATAGCGAACAGGAACAAGATTCCGGAACGGATGTCGCGATCACCGATCTGAACACCATGGATCCGGTCCGGAATGACACGACCGACCAAGCCGAAGATCAGATCGCACAGGCAACTGGAACTCCGGATACGGATACGATCTCGGATCCCGCAGCTTCATTGACGGAGGGCAGTACAGAAGCAGAACAGAACAATGAACTGATATCCGAAGTCGTGGAGGATAATGTTGATCCGGTCCAGAGCAACGAACCGATCGATCAAGTAGCGGAACTGGTTCCAGTTCCAGTACCCGCAAGTGGAACAGTTACGGATAATGTTGATCAAGTAGTGATCCCAATTGAAGCAGAAGACTTGATCAGTGAACCAGCTACGACTTCCGTGATCGATACATCAGCATCAGAAACCGTAGCGGAGACCCTGGATCGAGATCCAACTAGTACCGATCCGATCGTTGCCGATACCCCACCGGCCAACAACGAAAGTACTAGTGAGGAAGCAAGTGCAACCTTGGAAGAGAACGGATCAGAACCGAGCATAACGGCACCAGCGGTGAACACCACAGGGGATCCAATTGTATTGAACAACGACCCAACAGCCGCGACAAGCGAGGGCTCATCCGCAAAGACGGTACTCACAACGGAAGGGACCATTGTACCCGCAGCTGAGGATAGAGCCGATGCTATTGCGGAACGGATCATCGGTGAACAGCCCACGGATCGACGTCGACCCATCGAGTATTATGCGTCATTCCTGCAAGTGGAGGACATCTCAGATCCATCGGTTTTCCCAGAACCTACGATAAAGGACCCTGATCGACTTCAGGTCATGGCAGAATCCGCGGTCCGTGAGGCAATTGATCTGGAAAGATCATCATTGGAAAAAGCAGAGTTGGCGGCCGTGAATTTGACGGAAGCATCTACAGCGAAAAAGAGGGACAAAGCTGAATTGGAGATCCTGGCCGTGCGCAATACAGCACTATCGGATTCGTTGCATACCGCCTCTGTGCAACGCGATCGTGAAGCGCGTATGTTGGACATCCAACTCCAGCAAATGAAGCAGAGCGAGTTGTTCAGGGAGCGGATGCTTAGATACTATTACATGACCCCTGAAGAGCTCACGATGATCGAGGCACGATCGGATCAGAACCTTTATTTCCAAGCGCGTGCTAAAGCCCAGGATCAACAGAATGCGGCCGATGAAGCAGCACGCAATGCACAAGCGGATCGCGTTGCTGGTGAGTCGCTTCGAGCAGAAGCGATCAGGGTGGGAGAGAATGCAGGTGGATCTGTTTCTGCGGATGAAGCCGCGCAGACCGCTGGTTTATTGCAACTACGGGCTGGTAGAATGATGGCCAGAGCGGATTCACTCGGCGATGTGGCAGAACGTCTGCGCATTGCCGCATTGAACAGTAACAACAAAGCATCCATGGTGATGCAGACCATGCAAACGGATCTCGCTACGGAGACGGTTGCACTCGAAACACGTACAAGCGTTGTGAACGATCCGATCGCCGATCTCGTTTCACCAAGCACAACTGTCGCAGATCCTTCGCCTGTGCCGACACCAGCACCAGCACCAGCACCGACACCAGTATCCGATCCATCGCCTGCAATTGCCGGAACCATTCCCGCCGTGCTGAAGGAAGATGTATTCGACATCCGTTCAACTCCGGTTGTTCGCACGGAAGCGATTCCAATTGACGCAGCAATACCGGAAGGCATTGTTTTCAAAGTGCAGATCGGTGCATTCAAATCCGGGATCTCGAAGGACGCATTCAGCGAACTAACACCGATCACCGGAGAGACCGTAGGCAATGGATTCGTACGCTACACCGCCGGTATGTTCACCGGTTTCGAAGGCGCCGCGAAAGCCAAGGATCTAGTACGTGAAAGAGGATACGGTGATGCCTTCGTTGTTGCTTACCAGGACGGAAAACGCATACCATTAGGTGATGCGATGCGCCAGACGGGTGCCGCTGGTGTAGAGCCTGCTAGTGCAGCTATAACTACGGCACCAGCATCCACCACACCAACGCCTACCGTTGTAACGCCGGCTCCTGCAACTTCAACCACCGTACCGGCCGCTACCACCGTACCTGTAACTACGCCACCTGCGAATACCGACGAAGCCATTTTGGCCACATATCCGGCCACTGCCGAAGAAGTGTTAGCGAGCTACACGCCACCCGTTGATGCTACCGCGTATTACAATGAACCCGGCGCAGCACCAGCGAAACAAGTAGAGACCGTGAAAGGATTGTTCTTCACAGTTCAGGTCGGTGTGTACAGTAAGCCGGTTGCATTGGATCGGATCTTCAACATTGAGCCATTGAACAGTGAACGCACGGCAACAGGAAAGATCCGTTACACAACGGGCATGTTCCTGGATACTGACGCTGCAAGAACACGCAAGGATGTGACCGTTACACTCGGTGTCAGCGACGCGTACGTAACGGCATACATCAACGGAAAGCGCATCCCGCTGAGCGAAGCAAATGCACTATTGGCAAAGTTCGGTACGTCGATCCTAGCCCAACCCTGATCCGGGTCAAAGCCATCTCCTCGGTAGTAATTCGATCAGATCCAAGAGCAGTTTGCGAGCAATGCGCGCATTTCCCCCTCTCCTTGGGAGAGGGGCAGGGGTGAGGTTGTCCATGCAGTCCAAAGTTGATCTCTGTCCGTTTGCGTCCATCTGTGGAAAAAAACCGAGCGAAGCAAGACACCAAGTAGGCATTCATATGCTGTAACCCCGTGACCCGAACATCCGCGTCCATCTGTGGTTCACTGACCGAGCGAAGCAAGACAGCAAGAAAATATTCATTCACGTTCATCAACTCCCGCACTGTTGATGCGGGACATTAACGGTAATAAGGTCACCATGCATAGAGAGCACAATACATTACGGTCAAGTAGACATCATTCGGTTCAAACCAATGATCCAGAGATGGCATAACTTTGCCGCCCATGCACGCACAGTATTCCCCTGAAGAAGCACTGCTCGCTGAGGTCCTTTACGAGACAGGCCCCATCCGTGAGATCGTCCTGCACAACGATGATGTCAATACATTCGACCATGTCATCATGTGCTTGATCGACATCTGCGGACACGATGAGATCCAAGCGGAACAATGTGCTTCCATCGTACACTACAACGGTAAATGCAGCGTTAAGCGTGGAACCTTCGATCAACTGGAACCGCGGTGTACACAACTTTTGGAACGGGGTTTGAGTGCAGACATCCAATGAACATCCTGAAAAGTAAAGTAGCCATCGTGCTATTGGGTTTCGTTATGCTCGAAGCCTGCGCGAAAGTGCCCATTACGGGCCGCCGCCAATTGAATCTTGTGAGTGAGGGTGAAATGATGGCCATGGCCAACACCCAATACGCAGGTTTCCTGGGAGAGAATCAACCGCTACCTCCAGCGAATGATAATGTGGTCCGCGTGCGCACGATCGGGGAGAAACTTGCAGCAGCTGCCACCAAATTCCTGGCGGATAACAATGCATCCAACCGGATCAATGGGTTCGATTGGCAATTCAACGTGGTCGATGACCCTACCGTGAACGCGTGGTGCATGCCCGGAGGAAAAGTGGTTGTCTACACCGGGATACTGCCTGTAACCCAGAATGACAATGGCTTAGCTGTGGTCATGGGCCATGAGATCGCGCATGCCATTGCCCGCCATGGAAATGAACGCATGAGCCAAGCAGTAACCGCGCAAGGGTTGGGCACAGTGCTGTCCGTTGCGAACGATGAGAACCCGACCTTGGTCGGCAATATATTTCTCCAGAGCTATGGTATCGGCTCTCAGCTGGGTTTATTGGCCTACGGAAGGAAGCAGGAAAGCGAAGCCGATAAAATGGGATTGGTATTCATGGCAATGGCCGGATACGATCCACGCGAAGCACCGATCTTCTGGGAGCGCATGAGCGCGGGTGGGGGAGCAGCACCGCCGGAAATACTCAGCACGCACCCAAGTGATGAACGCCGTGTCGCCGATCTCAATGCGTACATGGACGAGGCGTTGAAGTACTACAAACCGTAGTGCGAACTACCTTCAGGCATATTCAGGTCCAGGTAAACTGAGATGCCCACCAATACAAGCTTCATATCCAAAAGCCTTGGCAAGTTGTCCAACGTTGGAAAGCAGGTGTTGGGCTTTGCCAAAAGATCATTGATCAAGACGTTACCTTGGGTCGGTGGAATTGCGATCGTGCTGGTTGTGGGAGCATTCACCAGTGCGCCGTACCACATGCATCGCTGGCTGGGGATGGCAGGTGGCGTTACAACGGGCCCGGTCAATAGCATCATTGTTCTGGGTGGATCAGGAATGCCCTCCGGACCGGAATTGTTGCGGTTGCATTATGCTGCTGAAGTAGCAATGGACAACCCCTCGGCACGTATACTGCTCGTGCACCCATTGGATACCACCGTGGCGGAGCTCATGGCAGAAGAACTCATCATCCGAGGCGTTGCAGTATCACGGATCAGCATGGCATTGCAAGGCACGAATACACGGGAACAGGCCTTGTTGCTAACGGAGAATGACCCCTCAATGAAACTGGAACAGGTCGCGCTGGTTACGGCACCGGAGAACATGTACCGCAGCTTAGCGGTCTTCCGGAAATTGGGCTATACCAACGTATCCGGAGTGCCTGCGTTCGATAATCCCATGTTCATCGACCTCAGTTACCGCCACAAGAAGATCGGTGGAAAAGCATATGTGCCTGATCTAGGCGATAACCTAGCGCTACGCTATAATTTCTGGAATTATTTGAAGCTGGAGGTCACCTGCCTGCGGGAACTCGTGGCCTATGGCTACTACAAAATGAACGGTTGGGTGTAGCGCAAGCGGTCGATCCAATGCGCTCCATTGATCATTCAACAACACACTGCAATGGTTCACTTCTTTATTCTATCTTTGCGGCCCATTAAAAAATGGACCCGTAGCTCAATTGGATAGAGCACCTCACTACGGATGAGGAGGTTTGGGGTTCGACTCCCTACGGGTTCACAAACTAACTAAGCGCCGCAAGGCGCTTTTTTAGTTTGTGAACCCGTTAAAGGTGCTGAAAGGCACCTTTGACATTTTCAGAATGAAAATGTCGGAGTCGAGGTTTACCCCGGCGCACGCCGGGGACTCCCTACGGGTTCACAAAAGAAGCAAGCGATGAAAGAAGGAACCCGTGCTGTTGCAAAGCAACAGCGTTCATCACATAGTGAAGAACGGGAGTCCATACGAGTCCATTCAAGTCCATTGTTACCAAAAGCTAATACAAAAAACAACCCATAAGCCATATCCCCCTCTCTTCCGCCGCATGGCGGAGGCCGGGACCTCGCCTGCCGAACGGCAGGGTGAGGTACTGAACTAGGCGTTGCCTTTGGCTACGCCCGCATGCAACTATTAACGTAGCCTATGGCTACGCATCACGGAGCAGTCTGAAGCGTTTAATGGAGATTAACCGGAATCCATCCTCCGGCTGTGCAAACTTTAGGGTGACCACCCACCACCCGGACCGTCCCAAATGTGCCTATCCCGCGAATGATCCGGTGTTAGCAAGTAATCAACAATAGCTTGCCGATCAATAGGTTTGCCGTAAATTGTGCCACTATTTCATAAACCCAAACACCTTGGACCACCCAGCCAAGGACCAAACCCCTATTCCATGAGGAATTCCTTTACGATTCGATCTTTTCACAATACCCTGCTACATTTTGCAATTGGAGTAGGTGTTCTCTGTCCATCGATTGGTTGGTCGCAGTCCAATCCAACAGCACGAGCAATACCGTTTACAGAGAATTTTGGTACAGCCACATTCACCTCACCACCAACTGGTTTCATTAGTTGGAACGGATTGAGCGGAGGAACTGTTAGCACTCAAGCTCTAGCCGAGGGGTCTGTACCGTCTGGAGATGCGACCATAGCTGCCCAAACAATGGCGACAGCTACAGGCGGGTCACACGGTTTAGCAAATGGTTCCAACGCAAGATTCTACATTCAAACGAGCTCAAACGGTACGAATGGAGTTAATCAGATCGCCATGGCACTTAATTCAACAGGTTATGTCAATGTTGTCGTCGGTTACGATGTAGAAATGATCTCCGTTACGACCGGCCGAGCTATAGGTGTTGTCTGCCAATATCGTGTTGGTACGTCTGGTTCATGGACGACGATAACTCCTTACGTTCCCAGCTCAATCCACTTTTCTCAGACAGGCGGAACTGTAGCGTGTTAAAACACAGTAGGTGGAACACTTCCCAGCGCGTGTGAGAATCAAGCGGCTAAGTCCGTTGGGCGAATACATCCAGTTGGCACAGGTGTAGCCTTCCGGGTCTATCGATAGATAATGTCACCACAAACGGAACTGTTTCGGGGTCCAACACCTCCGTCCAATTCGCAACCACAGGCAGCACTGTTAGCGAAGATGTTGGAACAGTAGACCTCACCTTGGAGATCACCGATGAAGACCCTACGGTCGATACCGATGTGGATGTGGTGATCATCGTTGGTGCTCCGGGTCGTGTGAATAGCTATACCACCCAAACGGTCAATTTCCCTGGAGGAAGTGGTGCGGACAAAACATTAACGATCACCGTTACCGACAATAGCCTTTGCGATGGCGATGCGACCATTACGTTCCAGTTGCAGAACATCACCGGCGGACAGGGCACAGCTGTTGTTGGAACGAATGATGAGTACGACTTGGAGATCACGGACAACGACCTCTGCACCAGCGTGGAGTTCGTCTCGGCAACATCCAGCGGAACTGAAGGCGGCGGTACGGTGGCACTCACCTTGGCGATCACCAACCCATCTGGAACGGCGACCACAGTTGATGTGGCTATCACGAGTGGCAGTGCAGCAGATGTGAACAGCTACACCACGCAAACCGTAACATTCCCAGCGACGAGCAGTGACATCGAAACGGTAACCATCACCATCACTGACGATATGCTTTGCGAAGGTCCAGAGAGCTTGACGTTCACGTTGCAGAACATCGGTGGTGGTCAAGGCATTCCGTTCATCGGTTCGCAAGCCACCAACGTGCTAACCGTTACGGATAACGATGCTTTCGCCGCCACCGTACAGGATGATTTCGAAGACGGCAACTTCAACGGTTGGGTGGAGAATGCGGCTGGTCGCTGGTCGGCAAGCAGCGTGAACCCGATCAACGGTGCATACTCACTGCGCGAAGTGGATCAGAATGTGGCGGGCTCCAGCTACATCAGCAAGGCCATGGGCGGTGTGGACCTTTCTACGGGCGCAGCTTCATGGCAGTGGCAGAACGGCTACAACAACGATCCTTCGACATCCAACAAGTTCTGGTTCTGGATTGCCGCCAACGAAGCGAATGTGAGTTCCGGCACCGTGGATGGTTACGCTGTCGGCGTGAATCTGCTTGGTTCAACGGATCTCGTTACGCTGTGGCGGGTGGATAACGGGATCAGCGGAACGCGCACTGCGATCGTCACCAGCGCTTATGATTGGAATACCGGTGAGACCGGATTCCGGGTAACGCGCAGCGCTGCAGGTGTTTGGGAATTGTTCTTGGATACAAACGGCGGCTTTGATGCATTGGCTTCTCAAGGAACCGGCACGGACGCGACGTACACTACTATGGATTTCGTGGCTCAATATGCCGCTTACTCCGCCTCGCTCGGTGGACTTTTGAAGTTCGATGATTTCGCATTCAGCAACGTAAGCTGTGGAAATACCTATTACAGCCAGTCCACAGGTGCTGTGAATGATGAGATCTGGTCCACTGCGATGATGGGTACACCTGGAGCAGTGAACTTCACGATCGGCGATAACATGGTGTTGCAGAACACGCACGTGGTCACCGTGAACAACGACACGTACGTCCGCAACTTGGACGTGCAGACGGGCAGCGGATTGGTATTGAACACTGGCATAACCCTGAGTGCTTTCGGAACCGCCGCTGATCTTGATGGAACCATTACCGCAGCGTATGGATCCACCTTGGCATTGCTGAGCACATCGGCAACTGCGTTGGGTACTTCAGGAACTCCAGTATTGTCCAACCTTACCGTTAGCACAGCAGCGGGTACCACATTGACCGGTAACGTGGATTTCACCGGTACGTTGGATATCGTTGACGGTACATTCGATGCGACGGGTGGAACGGTTCGCCTCCTGAGTGATGCGACCAACACTGGTAACTTGGGTCAAGTAGGAGCTACGGCCAACTACTCCGGTGATATGACCGTGCAGCGTTACATTCCTGCAGGTGCTACCCGCTGGCGTTTGCTAGGTAGTCCAGTGGATGGAGCTGACATTGCGGATTGGGATGCGGACTTCATTACCGCCGGGTTCACCGGATCGGATTATCCTAACTTCGATAACCCTGTGGGAAGCAACATCCTCTGGCCGAGCATTCGTGATTATGACGAGACCAATACAGGTCTTGCAGATGCAGGTTTGGAAGGCGTAATGAGTACGGCTGTACTGTTGGATGCTGGCAAAGGATTCGCGGCATGGTGCGGTGATAACCTCACAACTACTGCTGCGTTTACTGTAGATGTAACCGGTCCACCGAACATCGCGAGCGGCCCTATTGATCTTGAAGTGACCTTCACAACTGGCAGTGGTGCTACTGAAGATGGTTGGAACTTGGTGAGCAACCCGCTTCCATCTGCCATCGACTTCACGGAAGTGACATTGGGAGCGAATACGTTCAATGGATACTACGTCTACGATCCCTTCGACGGTTCTACGGAGACCTGGGATGAAGGAACACAGTCCAGTTCGGGTACGAACTTGAACGGTGATATCGCCAGCTCACAAGGTTTCTGGTTGAAAGCGACTGCAGCAAGTCCTACGAACAGTTCGGTTGCTGAAACAGCAAAGGTTGCTGGCAATGGTGGTCCGTTGTTCGGTGGCTTGCAAGTGCCGGCTTTCCCGATCGTTCGATTGAACATCAGCAGCAGTATGAATAGCTTCAACGATAATGCCGTGGTTGTTTTCGATCTCGGCGTTCCTGAGTTCGAGCCGATCGATGCGCCGAAGATCTTCTTCAGCGATCCATCCGCACCAATGATCGCTACCTTGGCATCTACCGGTGAGTCCATGGTATTCAATAAATACGGCGCGATCACCGAAGGGTTGAGCATTCCTGTTAAAGTGCAGAGCTATGTTGCTGGTACGTACACCATCACAGCAGGGATCAGCGGAAACCCCTTCTCGTGCATGTGGTTGGAAGACCTCCAGACAGGAACCATCACCGCATTGACCGATGGCGTGCAATACAGTTTCCAACTTGCTGCTGGAGCAAGCACCACACCACGCTTCATGATCCACAGCACGGCTGCTGTTCCAATGACACTGGAGCCTGGTCTTTGCGGCGCAAATGGTTCTGCAACGGTTGATCTAGGCAACAACACCGCCGATATCACATGGACCACACCAACTGGCACCGTTATTCTGGAGCAACTCGGAGCTACGGGTGAGAATACGTTCAGCACGGGCAATGCAGGGAACTACACCGTACACATCAGCACCAATGCAGTGTGTGGTGAAATCGTTCAGGATCTCTACATCGATATCGACGCTACCGAAGTAGTTGCTGCATTCGATGCACCGGCAACAGCTATTGTGAATGAAGCCATTGACTTCACCAACAACAGCACGGTATACGGAGATTTCTTCTGGAACTTCGGAGATAACACCACGAGCACAGAGACGAACCCGGTGCACACCTACACCGAGCCTGGTACGTACACGGTATCGTTGGAAGTAACTGCTGATGATTGTGCAGTGATCACCACACAGGATGTCGTGGTTCAAGTGAGCACAGGTGTTGCGACCATTGCTGCGGCAGGTCTCAATGTGTGGAGCAACGCACAAGGCATCGTAATGGAGCATAGCTTCACCGAAGGCACTGTGAAAGTGGAAGTGTTGGATGCAACAGGTCGCCTGCACATTCAGCGCCAGATCGCAGCAGCACCGGGCCGCACGGTAATTGCTACGGATGCATTGAACTCGGGTATCTGGTTCGTACGAGTCACCAATGGAGATCTTGTACAGAGCTTCCGTGTGCCATTGGTGCGTTGATCAGATCAGAACATTAATTGCAAAAGCCCCTCGATCATGTCGGGGGGCTTTTGCGTTATGGTATATCGGTTGTGGAAATAATGCCATCTGGCACAGTGGTACATTCATTGATCACATAACTTGCAACCCATCTTAGATCAGATCATGCGCCATACACTTCGTCCGCTTCTAGCAGCAATTATCCTAATGTTCTTCACCGGTTGTTTGACCATTGAGGAGAACTATGTGTTCAAGAAAGATGGAAGTGGCACCATGGAATATGTGGTGGACCTGAGTGAACTGGGGGAGATTATGAAGAGCCTTGACGGCGGCGGCAAGGATGGCGGTGCTAGTGGTACGAAAGGTCTCAGTACCATGGACATGGATGAAGAGGTAGCAGCATTGCAGAAGATCCCGGGAATCCAAAAGGTGAAGGTGAACAAGAAGGTGGAATTGGTTCAACGTGTCAGCTTCAAGTTCAAGGACCTTGTTGCGCTGAATGCCGCGTTGAATGTGTTGATGAAGGATAGCTCGGGTACTACCACGGAGTTCTTCAAATGGGAAGGCAACGACCTAGTGCGGGTGAACAATGATCACGCTTATGAATTGGGCGCTGGCATGGCCGAAACAGCGAATGAGGATGAAGCGGAAGGTGAAGACAGCTCGGACATGGACATGAGCGCCATGTTGGAGACCATGAAATACAAGTTCAGCTTCAAGTTCGCACAGCCGCTGGGAACCGTTGTTTCAGCACCGGAAATAAATGCGGAACGTCCTAATACGAAGGAATTTCGGATGGAGACCGACTTTGGTGTAATAGGTAGGAACAGACAAGCCTTGGATCTTAGACTCCCATTGAACAAGTAGTCCAAGTATGGAAGATCACCTGCTCGAAACAGCGATCCGTATTGCTGCAAAGGTCCATCGGGGACAAGTGGATCGTTTCGGAAAACCTTACATCCTGCACGTAATGCGTGTGATGATGCGTGGCCACGACCTGGATGAACAGATCCTGGGTGCGTTGCATGATGTGCTGGAGCGTAGCAACCTAACGGTATCGGATCTGGCGGAAAGGGGATTCTCGGCGCGTATTCTGAAGGCATTGGAGCACATCAGTCGAATTCCTCCGGAAACCTATGAGGCGTATATAGACCGCGTAATGCTTGATGGGTTGGCCATTCGGGTAAAGATCCATGACCTTGCCGACAAAATGGATCTATTGCATGTGGCTCAGTTGGACCCATCGGACCTCAAGCGCTATAACAAGCAGCTCGCGGCGTACCACCGTATGAAAAAAGTGATGGAGGAAGCCAAAGCGCGGTTGCTGCAAATATCAAAGAAGGGTTAAGGCTTTCAGGGTGAAGTGATAAAGCACCTTACATTTCTCAGGTTGGGGTTATATTCACCGCCCAAACCTAGACATCCTATGACGCGTAACGTACTTTTTGCATTTCTCATAGCTCCATTATTCATGGCCTGTGGATCCGGCAATACACCCGAGTCCACCACAACGACCGATAGCACCGCCACGGTAGTTCCGGATTCCTTGTTCGAATGGGAAGCGGACCAATTCGCTGATATTCGGATCCTGCGATACCGGGTTCCAGGATGGGACCTGCTTAGCTTGAAGCAGAAGCAGATGTGCTATTACCTGAACATGGCGGGTCTTGCTGGGCGCGATATCATGTACGACCAGAACTACAAGCATAACCTGAAGATCCGTCGTGCTTTGGAAGCCGTGATCAAGAATTACAAAGGCGATAAGACCACGGCCGATTGGACCAACTTCATGACCTACGCCAAACAAGTGTTCTTCAGCAGCGGTATCCACCACCATTACAGTATGGATAAGCATACGCCAGAGTTCGGCCAAGCGTGGTTCGAAGCGGTATTGAAGGAGAGCGGATCAAGCCTTTCAAGTGATGTGCTCGCTGCCATTTTCGACCCGAGCGTGGATGCTAAGAAAGTGAGCCTTGACGATAATTCGGATCTAGTTACGTCCAGTGCAGTGAACTTCTACGGAGAAGGTGTTACAGCGAAAGATGTAGAAGCATTCTATGCAACAATGGGAAGTTTGGATGATGCTGAGCCATTGAGTTATGGATTGAACAGCAAGCTGGTAAAGGATAAGGACGGTAAGCTCATGGAGAAGGTGTACAAGGTTGGTGGGATGTACAGCCCGGCTTTGGAAGAGAGCGTGAAATGGTTGGAGAAGGCCATGACCGTATCGGAAACACCGGAACAGCGTACTGCGTTGGAACTACTGATAAAATACTATCGCACAGGAGATCTGAAGACCTGGGATGATTTCAATGTGGCCTGGGTAAAGGACACCAAGAGCACAGTGGATTATATCCTCGGATTCGTTGAGGTATACAACGATCCATTGGGCAAGCGAGGTAGCTATGAGGCGATCGTGGAGGTGAACGATCCAGAAGCGAGCAAGGCCATGAGCAAGATCATGGAGAATGCGCAATGGTTCGAGGACAATAGCCCGCTAAAGCCGGAGCATAAAAAGAAGGACGTGGTCGGTATCACCTATCGCTTCATCAATACGGTTGGCGAGGCTGGCGATGCTGCTCCAAGCACACCGATCGGTGTTAACCTACCTAACGCGGACTGGATCCGGGCAACACATGGTTCGAAGAGCGTAAGCCTTGGCAACATCAGCGATGCGTATGAGAAGAGCACTGGTTCCAGCAGTCTGGAAGTGTTCTGCAATGATCCGGAGGAGATCGCGCGTGCCAAGGAACATGGACAATTGGCTGGTAAGTTGCACACCGCATTGCACGAGGTAGTGGGTCACGCTAGTGGTCAGTTGGAAAAAGGAATTGCTGGTCCGGATGTTACGTTGAAGAACTACGCAAGTACCTTGGAAGAAGGGCGTGCGGATCTTGTTGCACTCTATTACCTTCTGGATCCAAAACTGATGGAGCTAGGTGTTATGCCGAGCTTGGAAGTGGGTAAGGCGGAATACGATTCCTACATCCGCAACGGTCTATTAGTGCAATTGCGTCGCTTAAAGATCGGAAAGAACGTGGAGGAGGCTCATATGCGCAACCGGATGTGGGTGAGTGCTTGGGTTTTCGAGAAAGGCCTCAAGGACAATGTGATCGCAAAAGTGGAACGCGATGGAAACACGTACTACGATATCCAGGACTACGACAAGTTGCGTGTTCTGTTCGGTGATCTTCTACGTGAAGTACAACGGATCAAGAGCCAAGGCGATTTCGCCGCCGGAAAGGCATTGGTCGAGAACTATGGCGTGAAGGTGGATCCTATCCTCCATGCGCAAGTACTTAAGCGTGCGGAGAAGATCAAGACCGCACCGTATTCCGGGTTCATCCAGCCAGAAATGACGGCAGTTGAGGATGCACAAGGCAATGTGACCGATGTGACATTGAGCTTCCCTTCCGATTATATTGGGCAAATGTTGAGGTACTCGGAAAAGCACAGCTTCCTACCGGACGAGAATTGATCGGTATTCAAGAATAATTGAAGACCTCCGAAACCTTAAGCGATGGACTGCCGTTAAAAGCAGTGTCCAAGTAGTTCAGAGGTCAATCTGAAGAGTCACGTTGCCCTCGATCCATTTATGGTTCGGGGGCTTCGTGCTTTCAGGCCATTCGGTTCTGATCCTAGTACAACGCGCTGAACTGAGTTAATTGGGGGCAACATGTTGGATCGTCAATGCCGCCCCCGATTGCACAGCACATTCGCAGCCCACGTAGCAGGCAGGAGTTCCGGTTTCGTATGGGGTTCGTAACCATAACTTCGGATATATCCTACAGCCGCAGTATGCAGCTTATTGCTTGGGAAACGTTCATCGCTATTAATGTCCATATCGATCCCATGAATAAGAACTTGACCCGTATCGCTGAGGTATCGGGCCACTTCCAAACTACGCTCCACTTCGCCCCAAAGGCGCGTCCACAGGTCATTGACCTTGGGGGCGCGTTCTCGCCGGTAGATCACTTGTGCGCCATTCTCATGGAAGCGCAGCACCACGGTCGTAGCATATACGGTGTGGTGCGAGCGATTATGACTATCGCTACCAACATACACGGTCACACTCGGGTCGGAATCAAGGACCGCACGTACATGGTCCAATAGGTCCACGTGTTGTCCGTCCATCATTCGTTTGAAGCCGTTCTGTGCTAATTGATCGCCCATTGCCGGAAAGATAGTCTGAATGGCCGATAGCCGTTGAAGCCATTATTCAGGTTTTTGGTGAAATTGGCCAATTCTGATCGGACAAGAGGATGTACCATGTATTACATTTGCAGCCCTGAATTATTAGCCGTTCAATACCGAAGTGGCGGAATTGGTAGACGCGCACGTTTCAGGGGCGTGTGAGCTTAGCTCGTGCGGGTTCGAGTCCCGCCTTCGGTACAAAAAGTGGCGTGGTACAAGCCGCCCCATAGTACCCCGGATCCTGCAATGCGGATCTGGGTTGAATAAGAACGCTGGTGAGCTTCACTATGTAGAAGGAGCGCTTTGGCTGAATGAAAGTTAGAAAGTTTCGTACTAGACGAATGTGGAGCAATACGCTCCTCATGCTCTGGCTTATCCCCTTTGCAGTATTGATCGGTGCCATAGCAGTGGCGTTGACCGACAGCTTGTTGGCACTAGTGGGGATAGCCGCCGTTGCATTCATTGGAGTATCGATTGCTTTATTCCGGGATATTGGAAATCGATCCACATATATCGTGGGCACGGAGAAGCTGATACTGCATGACGGTCGTAACAAACTGACCGTACCAATGTCGGAATTGGTCGATGCCAGTATGATCGATCGCATGGCAGCCCGTGAGTACATCCGATCCAAGTCAAGTGGAGAGGGTAAGAGTGCATCACGGATGAAAGCGAGTGACCTGATCAAGGACCTGACCCGGTTCTGTTCGGTGGATCTAGGTCTTACCACCTTCACCTTTGGAATGGGCCGGTCAATGATCGACAAGATGCCGCAGTCCAAGAACGATCTTGTTCTACTGCGGCTACGCTCTGGAAAGGACTATTTTCTATCTCCGATAGATAACGTGGAACTGGCCACCACGATCAATCGATTGATCGGTCAGATGCACTAAGGGCCTATTGTAGAACTTAGTTACAGCGGATCTTCTGTCCCAGCTGTAAAGTTCGGGTCTTACTGATCCCGTTCAGCTTACACAATGCATAAACGGAGGTGCCATAGCGCCTGGAAATGCCGGAAAGCGTGTCCCCTCTGCGAACAATATGAACCTTATTGCTGGATGTCTGTCCTTTGGATCGTATTGTTCCGCCGAACAGGTCTTGAGTAATATCGAACGTCTTGGCCTTCAAGGTTCCATCGCTCAGGTCGAACACCAGTGCTGGATCGATCGGTTGGTCAAGGAATCGTACCTCGAAATGCAAATGACTGCCGAAGCTACGGCCCGTATTGCCACCTAGTCCTAAGGTATCGCCTGCCTGCAACAATTGACCGGTAGTTACCTTACGTTTACTCATATGTGCATAAACGGTCTCGAGTCCATTGTAATGGCGTATGACCACGACATGGCCAAAGCTCTTACTGTAACGGGATATCCGCACCATGCCAGGGAACGAACATACAACTGGGTCTCCTGTCGCTAGATCAATATCCACTCCACGGTGCATGCGTCCTTTTCGCGGCCCGTAACCGGACGTGATCGGGCCTTTGCACGGTAATTCATGATCATGATCATCACGGCTCAGATACAAGCGCAACGTGTCATGCATGAAAGGATGTGTGCCGGTATTGTTGAACAATGCATCCGTGTTCCAATGGCAGTAAAGGTCATAACCTGGGATCAAGAATAACGAATCGTTCACGTCCCACAAGAGGTCTACGGCTTCGTTAGCGGCTGCGTCTTTCGGTTTCGTATCGTCGGCCTCCAATAAAAGTTCAATTTCGTCATCACTTTCTGGTCCTCCAATGTCAGGGCTTAGCTCCTGTGCTTTGGCAATACCAGCATAGCAAAGCACCAGAATAAGGACCAGAAGCGGATGAAGGCGGTAATGCATGGGGCGCAAATCTACCCGCCGGAACGAATTTTGCAAGCCCGAAGTGGGCCTTGGATCAACAAAGCAATGTTCCACAGCCTATTTTTTTTGATGAAAGCTGCGATCGGCGCGGTAAAAGAAGACATCGCATCGAGGTTAAATCGTGTTAATTTAAGTCTTGCGGAAATGCGGATCTCAACTTTGTAGCGTCCTTAACGTAGAAAGAGGTTGATCGGTTGCAATTTCACCGGTCCACGGCTTGGATCGAATAAACGATGACGGCGGTTGAAACAACTAGTAAAGCGCACACTTCGGTGTTAGGTGATCGCTTGGCACATGCGGTGATCATCTACCTCGTTGCCTTGCTCTTGACCTTGCCGCTCTTCATCATTCTGCTGCCATTCGTGCCGGAACTGACCCTGCCTATTGGAGAGGGTGTGCGTGTGGATCACATACTTACGTTCGTTGTGATCCTGATCGCCTTCATTGTTCTGGTACGTCGTTTTCAGATCGCAATCTACGGTGTTCTGATCATAGGAGCATTGGCATTGACCGTGTCCAGCGTTATTGGTCATTACACCTTCGGCAATATGTATGAGGATTATGCGGAGTTATTGCGGTCCTTGCGGGATACGGCAGCAAGTGCCCCATTGGCGTCGCAACGGCTGAAACCTTTCCATGATGCGGACAAATTACGTCGATTGGTAGTGCAACCGAAGCCTGTAGTACGCAAGACTGCCGTAAAGCTGGCAACCGCCAATTTCAGTGATGTGAAAGTTGGTAATAATGAGTTCACGATGGTCCAGGCCTTTTCCATATTCAAGGAGATCAATCACAATTGGAAATATGTATCGGACGTGAAGGGTGGGGAGTATTTCGCACCGCCGGACGAGAGCTTGGAACTAATGGCAGGCGATTGTGATGATCATGCCGTCCTTATGGCCACCTGCATCAAGGCGATCGGTGGTGAAGTGCGCTTGGTGCGTACTGAGGGCCATGTTTATCCAGAAATGAAGATCGGAACGGATGAGCAATTGGAGCGTGCAGCTTACCTCATCCGCAAGGAATTGTTCACCAAGGAGGTTGGCGATGCACCACTTTATCACCACACCGATGCAGATGGCCTTCATTGGATCAATCTGGATTATACCCGTGATTATCCGGGAGGTGAGCTTATGAGCGAACGCATTGTGGGTATTCTGGACCTCTAGCGGAGGAACTTCGGAATTACGATGCTAGGCATCCTTTCATTGCTGGTCCGATCTATCGCTACCGCTGGATCGCGAAGGAATTTTGGTTTGCAATTGCCTGGGCAGGGCTATCGCCTCTTAAACCTTTGTATTCATTGAAACTCAGATCGTGCGACTCTGCCCTACGGCAGATCGAAAGACGGGTGTCGTGTTCTGTTTTTCTAATTTATTCGATCCGCCGTACGGCGGATCGAAGCATCTGCATTATGCGACCCTGAAATGGGTCACAGAAATTAGGTCTCGGCCGTGCCCAGCACGAATTTCGATCCAGAAAGGGTCGCAGAAATTCGGTTGCGTGAATTTTAATAGGCGATAGCCCTGATCGTCCGGAAGACCATGAACAGGCGGAGAGGTACATTCGCACACCTCCATGAAGCGATTGGTGCATCCATCCGACCTTGCAAAAGCCAGCCACATGCGTCCGGGCGATCCGCGTATTCGCTTGTTGACCGAAGTGAGCGGGCTTAAACGCTTGGAACGGTTCTACAACGGCATTGAAGACCTCAAAGATCTTGAATTCGCGGCCGCGGTGTTCCGCCATTTGGAACTTGAACTGGAGGTTGCACCGCAGGATCTGGAGAACATACCCCGTGAAGGAGGATTGATCTTCGTTGCGAACCATCCGTATGGAGCGATCGATGGATTGGCGTTGGTGAACGTTCTGGGATCGGTGCGACCGGATGTGAAGGTCATGGCCAACTTCCTGCTGCAGCAGTTGGAACCTTTGAAGGATCGGTTCATTGGCGTTAACCCATTCGAACAACTTAGATCGCAAAGCAGTTTCCAGGGCATGCGACAGGCAATGGAACACGTTTCGGAAGGACATGCGCTCGCAGTATTCCCGGCAGGTGAAGTAAGTAGCTGGCGCACTGATCTAAAGGCCGTGGCCGACCCACGTTGGAAACTGCCGGCAATAAAAATGGCCCAACGATCCGGCAGGCCCGTGATCCCGATCTGGTTCGATGGCGCCAACAGCATGCTGTTCCAAATGCTCGGCATGATCAATCCCAACCTCAGGACATTGGCCCTTCCAAGCGAGATGATGCGTATGCGCGGAAAAACATTACGCATGCGGATCGGGCGACCGATCTCACCCAATGAGATCGCTGCGTTCCGTTCAGCGGATCAGCTCACACGATTCCTGCGGGCCAAGACGTATGCATTGGGCAGTGGCCTTCAAGTAAAACGCGAGCTGTTCAATCCGTTGCGTTTTCCACAACGACCAAAGGAGGTTGAGCAACGCGTGGACCCCAAGGAATTGGTGAACGAGATCGCCGAAATAGCTGACCTGAAGATCAACACGCAAGGTGAGTTCGATCTTTACTTGTCCACCAGTCATCGGATCCCGAGGATATTGCGGGAGATCGGGCGCATGCGGGAACTGACGTTCCGTTCTGTTGGAGAAGGAACCAACAAAGCGGTTGACCTGGATGAATTCGATCTGTATTATGACCACTTATTCCTCTGGGATCGGGAAAAGGAGCAACTAGTAGGGGCCTATCGCATTGGAGATGGTCGGCGGATCATGGCGCGTTATGGAAAGCGTGGATTCTATATGAATACACTGTTCCGCATGGATCGCCCAATGGAGAAGGTGCTGCGGAAAAGTTTTGAATTGGGCAGGTCATTCGTTGCTTCTGAATACCAAAGACAACGGCTTCCGCTGTACATGCTTTGGCGTGGATTGATGTTGCACGTAACGGCGAACCCGGATCAGCAATATTTGATCGGGCCGGTAAGCATCAGTGGTAATTACAGCCGCTTCTCCAGAATGCTGATCATGGAATTCGTGCAGCGAAATCATTATGATGGCGCATTGGCCGAGTACGTACGGCCGCGACATCGCTTCCGGGTAAAATTGGATAAAGGGGATAGCGAGGCATTGGTAGAAGCATCCAATGCAGACCTGAAGAAGATGGACAGAATGATCGCCGACGTGGATCCGAATGAAAAGGCAATGCCTGTGTTATTGAAGAAATACCTCTTGCTCAATGGCCGGATCATCGGATTCAACAGAGATCCTAAATTCAACGATGCGTTGGATGGATTGCTCTTACTTGATCTGAATAAATTGCCGGAGAATACGATCGAGGATCTACGCAACGGCATGGCCGTGTAAGGGAAATTCGACCATCGCGACGAACGCATTATGGAAAGGAAACTCACACTGGTGCTTGGTGCAAGTTCAAAGCCTGAGCGCTATTCGAACAAGGCCACACTCCGGTTATTGGATGCGGGACATCCTGTAGTGGCTGTGGGTCTGCGCGAAGGAGATATTGCAGGCACGCCGATCGTGACCACCATTCCGGAAGGTGGGCCGATCGATACGGTTACCATGTACATGAGCGCTCAGAACCAGGAGGCTTGGGAGCAGCGCATTCTTGCCTTAAGACCGAAGCGCATCATATTCAATCCGGGTGCGGAGAACGAACGGCTCTCGAAGTTAGCTGCCGATCAAGGTATTGAGGTCGTGGAGGGATGTACGTTGGTCATGCTTTCCGTCGGCACGTTCTAGGACGGGACACTTGAACATGAAAAGGCCCGGAGCGAGCTCCGGGCCTTTTCATGTAATGGAAGCAGGTCTTATTTACCTACTGTTAGTTTCTGTGTGCTGGTACCAAGTTCGTTGCTCACACGCAGGATGTACAAGCCGTTGGCCATACCCAGCTCAATGCTGCTGATCTCAATACCATTGTCACCGGTCGGAGCCAAGGTCTTATTGTAGATCACTGCACCACGCATATCGGTTACGGTAACTTGTGTGTTGTAGTTATCCATTCCGAATGCTTGAACCGTGAAGCGATCATTGCTAGGGTTAGGGAATACGTTCAATAAACGTTGTGCATCCAATGCTTCGATGCCTACAGGTCCACTGATGTTTATATCATCAATGTACAGATCACCTGAGAACTCGCTGCTGATGTATCGGAAGCGGAAGCGGATATCCGGGTTCAGTAAGGAGGGTGGAAGCGTGATCGTCTTTTGCTCCCAAGTGCCAGGCCCTTCCATTAGGTTTCCGTTAGTGATCAGTTCTTCTTCGTTGATGTTGGTACGTATTTGCCATGTCGCCCCGCAATTGGTAGAAGACCACAACTCCAGACGCTCACTGACCGTGTCGATATTGGTGGTTGTTGTACTGTACGAATACCAGAAGGACATCTGTGCGCTTTGGAAATAATGGAGGTCGAAGCTTGGTGTCAGCAATTCATCATAGTCACCTAAGTTCGTTGGGTCGATGAAGTTGATCGGGTAGCGATCACCACTGTTCAGGAATGCACAGGAATTGCTATTGTGTCCACCATCAGTGTACTTCCGGAATTGCGTGAAATTGCCGGCATAGTTCATGGCGATGTACGGGTTCAGATCCTCGGCCACGTTCTCGAAATCTTCGTTGTAATTACTTTGCTCTGCGAACCCATTCCCGCCGATAAGTACCGCATATTGATCCACTTTGGTATCCCCACCATTGGCATTGCTCACACCCATGGAAACGGTCTTCCAACCGGGGGAACTGAAAACCACATTGGGGTTACGCTCAGTAGAAGTTGATGGAGTGCCATCTTCAAATGTCCACGCCCAAACCTCAGGAAAAGCTCCTGTCGAGTTGTCAATGAATCGAACAACATCACCCGCACAAGCAGTAGGGGAGAATGGAATATCGGTTGTGCCATTGAAGTTTGGACCCAATACAGCATAGAAATCCGCCTTTGGCGCACAATTCCACTGATACCCATCAGCAACACCTGTGCTTTGCAATGTGGCATCGCTCCATAGGCTATTACGCTGATTGGTCGTGGTCTCAGCAAAAGCGCGTAGGCGAGCAACCTGTCCATCGGTGAACATGTGCGCACTAGCGCAGTAGGAATACTCCATGTAGTTCTCCACGTTCTCAACAGCCGCAATAACACCTTTTACAACTACCTCATCCAGAATAAATGTTCCGTTCGCGTCTTCCGCGTTCCACGCATAGATCCTGAAGGTCAAAGGTGTAGCTGAATTGGTATGACCAGGAACGGTCACAGTGATCGTACCGGATTGCCCCGTAGCGTCGTTGGTGAAAAAGCCCACATTTCCACTTGGAACGGAAATGTTCGGGTCCCCATTTACGTTGAGCGGAAGGTTAGTGGTAAAATTGTTATTCGCGGACCTTACAGCAAATGTGCGCACCCCTGTAGTATTCCGGTCGATATTGAAGTCGATGGAAGTTACCGAGATATAGTCCGTTACCACGGGAGTAACGGTGATCTCATAATACTTGGAAGCATTGATCGGGTTCGCATTCAGCACCGCAAAATCCGTTTCCCCGTCATTGGCCCCTGTTGACCAGTTGGAGAATGCGAACTTTCCAGCTACTTCAGAATTAGCGGATACGCCCGTTGCACTGAATGAACTGAAATTGGCACGCACATGGAAATCGATGGAATCAAGTGCAGGTATCACCACTGAAGGGTCCACGGTCCCGGAAGAAGTGGTTACATCATCGAAATTGAAGATGCTGTTGCGCATCGATTGGCGATCGCAAACTGCCCATGTCGATTCATCATTAGGGCAAACATTCCATCCTTTCGTTATCGGCGTATCCTCCACCCCATCATCACCACAGGTATTCTGCATGTGGATTCCTGCGTTATCACCTGGTACGCCATTGTTCTCACCCCAAACGTGATTCAGGTCGAAGAAGTGGCCCACTTCATGGGTCAGCGCGCGGGAAGTGAATTCCGCACCCGTACCGATCCGTCCAACATAATCATGAAGGATCAGAACACCATCAGCGAAACTGGGCGCACCACTGAAATATCCTGCTGCACCGCTTGCGATCTTGTCCGTAACCCAGACATTCAGGTATTTATTACGAGGCCACGGAGTGAATTTGGAAGAAGACTCGCCAAGGAATGTCTGTGGTGATTTAATGCGCTCAATACCATTCGTGCAATTGCCATAGGGGTCAATTGTAGGAAGTACGAACTGCATCCGTGGATTACCGATCCGGTCAGCAAATGCAGGATGCACATTCGCGGAATCAGGGTTCATCAATTGAAAATCACGATTAAGCACTTCAACCGCATCGAGGATCTGTTCGTTGGAAATATTCTCTCTGCCGTTCAGGTGAATAATGTGAAAAACGATCGGGATCGTGTAGAGCGTGTTCTCATCGCGCTCATTGCCACTGTTCCGAAGCAATTCACGCATTTCAGCTTCCGCTTCCGCCTCCATTTGAAGGTAGTCAGGATAGGTCTCAATAAGACGTTGCCGTTCAAGGTCCGTACCACAGGGTCGTGGGGCCTGCTGGGCCATGGACGATAAGGACAACGTACAAGCGGTCAGTCCGAGTATTAGGTGTTTCATGGTATTCCTCTGCGTAAAAAGGGGTTATTCTGTGTCCGATCCGTGGCCTAAAGTACAAAGGGTCTTTGTTACCATCACCATGGTGGAGGAATTGGATCCATATTCGGTCGCTTTGGACAGGTTACGGTATTTCGGGTCCAAAGAACGGTCGCTCTGTTTCTGAGCTGGATAATGATCTCTTTTTCAGCGAGTAAGGTAGCGCTTTAAACGGTCTTTGCGTCAAGTGAAGCTTGGATAACAGTACAGGCCCGTTCCACATCCATAGCCTTGATCATCAACGGAGGCGCGATCCGGAATGCAGTAGGGCAGGATAGGAACCAGAAGCCAAGTACACCTTCTTGCAAGCAGTCCATAACAACGTGTTGTACGAGATCTGCATTTCCCAATTCCACCGCAAGCATTAGGCCTTCACCGCGTACCTCTTTAATAGCAGGGTGAATGAGCAGATTCTTGAATAATGCGCCCATTATCCGAGCATTCTCCGCAAGATCTTCCTCCTCTAGCAACTCGAGAGCGACTAGTCCCGCCACACAAGGCAAGGGGTGCCCACCGAATGTGGTAATGTGGCCCAGCGTTGGATCGTGTGTGAGCAAGTGCATGTGCTCTTTTGAAGCAACAAAAGCGCCCATTGGAAGTCCTCCGCCAAGTGCTTTTCCGAGAACCAGAATATCCGGGACAACATCAAAATGGGCAAAAGCAAACCGTTTTCCCGTGCGTCCAAAACCGGTCTGCACCTCATCGAATATGAGCATGGTTCCGGTTTTGAGGCATTTAGCACGCAGGTCACGGATCCAGGAATGGTCCGGTACACGTATCCCGGCGTCACCTTGGATCGGTTCAACTACCGCAGCAGCAGTGTTTGTGGAGATCAGGTCAAGGTCTGCACGTGAATTGAACGCCATGAAACGCACGTCCGGCAACAACGGACGGGACCGGTACTTCTTCGTTTCGTTACCTGTAATGCTCAGTGACCCATGCGTACTTCCGTGATAGCTGTTCTTGCATGCGATCAGTTCCGTTCTGCCAGTGATGCGTTTTGCCAGTTTCAGTGCGCCCTCCATAGCTTCGGTACCACTATTCACGAAGTAGACACTGTCAAGGCCGTTCGGTAGCAGGGAAGTAAGTTTCTCCGCGAATTTGACCTGTGGTTCCTGAATGAACTCGCCATAGGGGATCACATGCAGATAGCGGTCGCATTGGGCTTTGATGGCGGTTACCACTTTCGGGTGCCGATGGCCTGTGTTGTTCACCGCCAAGCCTGCGACAAGATCCAAGTACCGTTTACCCGAACGATCGGTGAGGTAGCACCCTTCGGCATGTACGATATCCAAAGCAAGTGGGTGCGGACTTGTTTGGGCCAAGTGATCGAGGAACGATGTATGCAGATCGGGCATTGGTCGCAAAGATCGTTCGAAAGTCCGTCATAGTGACTGCTGGCCATGACAACGGATCCCTCATGGTATGATCACCTTCACCTCTTGAATTTTTGATCACCGGATCTGCTCCCCATCCGCTCTTTCAACCTTCGCAATACCTCACGGTTGAAATCCTGCTCAGCAAGGCGCAATTGAACGGTCTTTACAGAACCGATGCTCTTTTTGAATTTCTCAGCGTATTGCTTTTCGAGATCCACTTCCTGCTGGCGATTGGCCAAGTGCTTTACGATCATTTCCGCTGCTTGGGACTCCGACAATTCACCACTGGAATTGCGAGCGCCATGGCTCAATTCTCTAGCTTCTTTTCGGATGGCATCCTGTTTCGCATCGTACTCATTGTAGATGGGCCAGAATTGCTGTGCTTGTTCAGTGCTCAGGTTCAATTTGGTGGTGATGTAGGCACTTTTCTGTGCTTTGAGCTCAGCTAGTTTTTCTTTCGGTGGCTGCTGGTCATCATCCGTTTCCTGTGCAACCACTGGCGCGAATACTGCCGCGCAAAAGGCGATCAATACGGTGATCCGTTGAAGTGTTCGTTTCATAGTTCTTCGGTCAAAAAATAGAGCGATAGGTTTTCATTCTCCAGGTAATCGATCAGCACCTCGTCGTCCATGGAAAGATCCACATCGGCCATGGTATTGTCGGAATTCGCGAATAACGCAGAGAGATCTTGGTCGTCAAGGTCTTCCACAACGAGGATCTCGGCCTCCTGCGCGATCTTCTGTTGTGCAATTTCCGGTGCTTGATCAGTAGGCTTCCAGATCCACCAGCTCAACAACGCCATAAGGATCATGCTGATACTTCCGATCAATGCAGGTTTGGATAGAAGCCGCGACCAAGCGGGAGCGGAGCCCTGTGCTTTTGCTGCGACAATGTGGCTTTGGACCTGATGTGGGAACTGTTCGAAGAATCCATTGGGTACCACAAAAGGGTTTTGTTTGGGAATGCTCCGGAGAAGCGGGGCATCATTAAATTCGTTTTTGGAGTGATCGTTCTGCATGGTATTGCTTGTTGGACGCATCAACTGCTATTTGGTTTGATCCGTTCGAACACATAGTATCATAACGAACAAAACCTCCGGAAAGGAGGCTTTGTCGCTTTGATATGTGCGGATCAGAAGATCTTGTATCACCAAGGTCAAGGCAGTTGTTCCAAAATGGAATTAGTTGGAACTACGCCTCCGATATTTGTAAGGATGATGTCGCGGTCATTATCCTGTCCAGTGTAAACAACGGATCCATCCATGTTCACGTCTTCAGCGCGATAGCCGGCTATGGTATTGGTAGGGACAATGCCGCCGATCGCTGTTAGGATCTGGTCCCGGTCGTTACCTGAATTGGTATAGAGGATCTCGCCATTGAATGTGACGTCGCCTGCCCATAGGGCTAGTGTAGGAAACGCTCCGGTGATCGATCTTCTCGCGTTGCTACCGAATGTTGCAGTCCCTGATTGAGTAAGATCCACAGTAGCAGCAACCGCGCTAAGTGGAACAGGGTTCAAGGTCACAATGCCGAGGTGGTTCCTGTGGCGCACCACGACGTGATAATTTCCTGCCGCAAGTCCGAAGCTAACGGGAGAGGTGCCATTCAAGTCCACAATATCGCCATCACGTTGGATCAAAGCGCTTCTCGATGCTGCGATGGCGGGGATCAGGCCAGTTCTTAACTCAAGGATCACCCAATCCACGATCGCATTTGCACCGGTCACAGTAAATACGGAAGGTGCAATGGTCTCTCCACCTCCACCTTCAAAGCTATATCCAAGTAGCGTAAACGGTTCCGTGGTGGGGATCAAGGTAGCAAGGCGAAGATCATCTTTCATGAGTCCGGTCGATGCATCATACGGACCATTCAAGAATGCTTTTGCGGCAACTTGGATCGCAGAAGGCGCATTGAAGATGATACCGTATTCTTCAACCTGTCCGTATTGTAGGTTCGTGCATGGACCCGCTGTTGTGTTAGTGAAATCGGTGATCACGCGCATCCGCAACAACGTGCCGGTAGTTGGTGCAACCGGTGTCGTGAAGGATCCACTGCGAACACCTGTACCAGTGGCTGGTGTGAAGATCTCCTCGCCTGGATCCACGAGGTCACCATCGTTGTTGTAATCCACGTAAGCCCGTAACCACTGGTTGTTCGGGCTACCTACCGTCACTGAGATGGTGTACAATGTGTTCGCACTCAAGGTGGTTGCATCGGAGCATGTGTAGTCGTTCATGACCGCACCGTTGTAGACCGTGGTCTTGTTGATCGTGTTCAACTGCACATTCGTGATCCCGATACCCGCAGCGGGAGAGGTGCTTCGAGTTACCGTACAACCCGACGTAGGCACAGCAAGCACGGTAACGTGATCGGTCTTTGTTCGCGTTGTTCCAGTTCCATTCCCGTTGGAGGCGATCAATGTAACAGTGTAGGTGCCAGGACCTGCATAGGAAATAACCGGGTTCTGCGCTGTTGAATTCGAAGGAGTACCACCCGGGAAACTCCATGACCAAGAAGTAGGGCTAAGCAAGGATGCGTCAGTGAAAGTCACACTATTGCCTGCGCATAGTTGCGTAATACTTTCATTGAATTCAGACAAGGGCGGACCTGTGACAACCATGATAACTGTGTTGGATAAGGCCGGTGATGCGATCACACCAGCAAGGTTCGACGCCATGGAACATTGGATCGTTTCACCGGGAAGTAGATCGTTGCTCACGTAGGTTGCACTTGTTCCCACATCCACTCCATTGCGCAACCATGTGTACAGCGGGGCACCACCGCCATTTACTGGTGTTGGTGTGAATGTTACCGAAGTGCCGTACGTGATGGTGCTACCAGGAGCAGCCGCTATGCTCACCGCTGCAACGCTGTTGGAAATATAAACGCCGTAATCTTCAACATCACCAATAGAGAATGTTGATGTGCAGTTGCGCTTGGTCGAACTGACCGCAGAGAATGTTTCACCATAGATCCGCATGCGCAGCAACGTATTGGTAACCGCAGTTCCGGGAATGGTAACGTTAGCAGTTACTGTACCTGAGCTATTCACAGGTTGGGAACCGGATGCGACCAACTCACTTGGATCCTCGAAAGCTCCATTGTTGTTGTAATCGATGTAGGCATTCATGAATTCGGCACCACTGCCCCCAGCTCGCAAAGAGATTGCCAATGAATACGTGTTTCCAACAGCAACCACTGTGTTTTGGGCACAAGAGAAGTCGGTATAAGCAACATTCGTAATGGTGCTTGTTGCATTCGAAATGCTATTGAAGACAACATTATTAACCGTTTGTGCGAAGTTGCCAGCGTTGCTTGATGTGGGCGTACAAGCATTCACCGGAGTTGCGGCCACAACTACAATGCCTTGCTCTGTTCTAGTGAAGGTTCCAAGACCAGTGTTAATACTTACTGAAGCGTTGTAAACGCCCGCACTAGTCAATGTAAAGACCGGATTTTGCTGAACGGAAGTATGTGTTTCGGTGCCGTTGGTGATGCTCCATGAGAACGTGATGCCCGGTAGGCCTGTTCCACTCAGGAACGTGTTCGGTATGCAGGAGGACTTATCGAATAATTGTACGCTTTGTCCGGTTCCGCACAAAAAGCCCTGAGAAGAATAAAAATCCAACATAGGCGCTGCTGGTGGCACCAATGACAGGTTGCCATTTACAGCCAGGAAGGATGCCCGTGGTCCAATGATCGCTGCCTGAATACGTGTGTTCTGCCCAGTGGTGAACATGTTCTGGCACGCATCTCCAGCGTAGTCCATGTAGTTGTTCTTGAAAAGTGAGATTGCCGAACCACCATCACAAGCGTTGGTACCGCTGAAATCACAATCGCTGTTACTGCGGATATGTGGTGGGGTGTCGCAGACCAGATCTCCATCAGCATTACAGTCGCCATTGGCGGGGCACGAGGCTCCTCCATCATCTCCTTGGAAGGTGTGGTATACATTGAACGCATGGCCAAGCTCGTGAGCCAGTGTAATGCCATCGCGGTTCTTATACGCATTCACCAGCATTACGGTGCCATCATTGGGTTGGCCGTGGCTACTGCTGAAGTAGGCATAGCCTTGGGTACCGCTACCACCATTGTTATTATCGAACTCGGAGATCAGCCAGATATTATAGAACTGCGTTTGTGGCCAAACATCCAAAAGCTTCAACGATGCATCGGTAATTCCCGAAACATCATCGAATACACCACTGGCCATGTAGGTTGCGTTGCCGGTCATATCGCGCCGCGTTATGCCATTGGTGCAATTACCATTCGGATCGCGCACGGCCAGAGCGAACTCGATATTGATATCCACGCCATTCCCATCACCAGGTGTTCCAGGAACTTTACGGTACCGTTCATTGAGCCATTTGATACCGTCCTGAACCTGATCATCGGTGATCGCCGTGATCGCTGTACCCGTTTCCATCACGTGTACAACTACTGGAACATACAAGGTGCCACCACCTCGCTGTGCATCCTGAGTGAAGTTCAAGACCTGTTGGTCAAAGGCGTTCACACGTTGTTGGTACCCTTGATCAGTAAGCATTAGCTCATTGTGGCGATGATCGAAACCACAGCTTTCCTGTTGAGGGTTGTGCGTTGTTTGTGCGGAGAGGCCAGGCATGTTCAACATGCATAGGACCGAGGTTCCGTACACGGAGAGTTCACGGTAGTTGGAGAGTATATTCATTTGGTTCAAGAAAGTGATGTTTTTTTAAAATAGACGGTACCTGATCGGATCGAATGATCCACGCAAGGTCCTCAAAGAAAAGTAGCGGGATCCAAGATACCTAATTGAAAAAGCGAATAGTTGTCTGTCCGATCTGGTAGGCAAGGAATTACCTGTTCCATCGCTCGGTCGTAAGCCAACTTTCTATCTTTTTCACCGCAATATGATAACTGCTTTTCAGCGCGCCAACGCTGGTTCCCGTGATCGCGCTGATCTCTTCATACTTCATTGCATCGAAGTATTTCATGTTGAATACCGCACGTTGCTTATCCGGTAATCGCATGATCGCCTTTTGCAGTTTCCGTTGGATCGCATCTCCGGAGAAATGTTCACTGCTATCCAAGGTGGTCGTGAGCTTTTCAAGGACGATGGCTTCACTTGTGAATAGGCCGCGCTTCATTTTGCGCAAATGGTTGAGGCTCTCGTTGTGCGCTATACGGAAGAGCCAACTGTAGAGTTGAGCGTCGGCCCTGAAGCTATCCAGACCGTTCCATGCTTTTATGAATGTGTTCTGCAACACGTCCTTTGTCTCGTCATGATCGGTGACCATACGACGAATGGATGTGTACAAGCGTTGCTGATACTGACGCACCAACAAATTGAATGCGTAGTGTTTCGAATCCTCCTTTCGGAATAGCGCGAGCAGTTCACCGTCTGAGAGGTCGGTCATACTACTCCGATCGCATGTTCTAGTTTTTCCGCTTCATCACCTTGTTGGTGGCAGCCACGATATCCGGAACATCCAACCCGTATTTCTTCAGCAATTCGTTTGCTGTCCCACTCTCCCCGAAGCTGTCGTTCACCGCGACGTATTCCTGCGGTGCTGGAAATTGCGTAGCCAATGCTTGAGCAATGGTATCGCCCAAACCACCATACTTGTTGTGTTCCTCGCAGGTCACCACGCATCCGGTCTTCCTAACGGAACGTAGGACAGCTTCCGTATCCAAAGGTTTGATCGTGTGTACGTTGATCACTTCGGCCTTAATGCTTTGCTTGGCCAATTCCTCTGCTGCTTGTAACGCACGCCAAACGAGGTGACCACAGGCGAAAATGCTTACATCTGAACCTTCGATCAACAGTTGCGCTTTACCGATCTCGAATGGCATGACAGCTGGGATGAACACCGGCCATTTCGGTCTACCGAATCGCAGGTAAACAGGACCTTCATGGGCGCCAATGGCGATGGTGGCCTGCTTGGTTTGATTGTAGTCGCACGGCACGATCACGGTCATGCCCGGCAACATGCGCATCAAACCGATATCCTCCAGGATCTGGTGTGTTGCACCGTCTTCACCAAGGGTAAGTCCTGCATGGCTAGCACAGATCTTCACGTTCTTACCGGAATAGGCGATGCTCTGCCGGATCTGATCATAAACGCGTCCGGTCGAGAAATTCGCGAACGTACCGGTGAAGGGGATCTTACCTCCAATGGTAAGACCGGCGGCGATGCCCATCATATTGGCTTCAGCAATACCAACCTGGAAAAAGCGATCGGGGAAGTCCTTTACGAAGGCATCCATTTTCAACGAGCCGATAAGGTCTGCGCACAATGCCACAACGTTCGGGTCCTTCTTACCGAGTTCATGGAGTCCTGCACCGAAACCACTACGTGTGTCTTTTTGATCGAGTTGGGGGAACGCTGTCATTTCTTAGAAATTAACGGTTGTTGAACGTCCGCTTTCAATGGTGACGTCCTTGGTGATGGATAGTTCGGTTCGTTGTGCCTTACCACTTCTATAAAGCACTTGGTAGTTGCCGGGTAATAACCGGTATTGGGATCGCACGGAAAGCGGGTCCATATCAGCGACCCATTCCAGTTCATCGCCACGTTTTACGAATATGGCACCCGGCCCACTTGCCGAGGGCAGAATGTTCAATGTGCCAGGACGTGGAACCGCGATCTCAGTGGTCTTGCCTTGTTGGACCTTTACATCGGTGATCAAAAGGCGGGGTAGGGTAAGCACCTCCAGATCGTAAAAGCCGGTGCGCAGTCGTTGGCTGGTTCCTAGGGATTGGACATGAAGCGTTGATAGTTCATCTTTGCGACGGATGATGCATGGAATTGTCTGCGCATCCGGAGGGCCACTCCCCAAGTTGAGTTGTAAGGTCCCAAGGCCTGCATCAACGGCAATGATGTTGTGTATGCCAGGCCGCACCTTCACATCTTCGCGTACGCTAGGGGGTAAGGTATGAGCTACCACGCGGTAGGTATGGATCGGGTCTATGCTCAGGGTATCCGGAATATTCCGGTCGTTCATAGTGTGTACGAAGTGATACAATGGTAGACCGGTTTTCTGATCATAGAACGTCACGGGTACGTCGGTCTCAGTGGGTTGGCCGTTCTCGGTCATTAAGCTTACTTGAGCCGTTGTGCTGTTCAACGCTTGCGTCACCACCACTTTCAGCACGTGTTCGAAAAGTTCCGGTGTGCTTGCATCAAAATAATTTCCAACGCACTGAAGGCTGTACTTGTCCGCTTCGATCAGGCCAACACCGATAACGAAGGGTTTCAGCGTGATCCCTTTTGCTTGCAGTGCGCGACTGACCGCACAGGGATCCTCATCGCACGCTTCAATGCCATCTGTAATAAGAATGATCACGTTCCTCACCTTTCGATCGCCCGGACCGGTCGCAGGAAAATCGCCACCGGATTTTTCCAATGATCGTGCTATTGGTGTAGTGCCTTGGCAACGCACGCTGTTCAATACGTTGCGCATAGCTGGAATTGCGTTCGCGCTGAACGGAACTTCCAACTTGGTATCATCGCAATCCTGATTTCCAGGGACGATCGCGGTCTGGTGCCCGTACAACCGCAATGCCAGTTCGAGGTCCGGTTGCCCTTCCAATTCCTTTAGGCTTTTCAGTAAGAGTTCACGCGCGGTGTTGATCTTCGGTTGATTGCCCCAGAACGCATTCATGCTATTGCTGGCGTCCATTACGAACAACATGCGCGTAAGGGCAGGTTCGGGTGCTTGTTCTTGGGCAAACGCGTTTCCTCCGATACCCATAGCGAAAGCAATAGCCAAGAAATGCTTCGGGAAAAAACGCGAATAGTACCACATTGTGTTAGTCATTCAACCTACAACGAGAAAAGCGTGCCGAACTCTCCATTCGTGCTGAGGCCCCATGATCCCGTTCCATTCAATTCTTTGCTCATTCTTACCGCGACAGCGTGTCTTCCTTATTCTGATCAGTCACCCCGGAGAGCGTGGAACGATCATCCGGGGCTGATCTTCTGATCATTTTTCAGTAATCACCAAGTGTTTCTTCCAACTGTGCCAGCGCGTCCTTCAATTGTTGGTCATTCGGTGCGATACCGTGCCATTCATGACTGTTCATCATGAAATCCACGCCTTGGCCCATTTCGGTGCGCATCAGGATCATCACTGGTTTTCCTTTGCCAGTCAATTTCTTGGCTTGATCCAAGGTCTTCACGACTTCGGCCATAACATTCCCGTTCATCGCCAGAACGGTCCAGCCGAATGCTTCCCATTTACCACGCAGGTCTCCAAGTGGCATCACATCATCAACATCCCCATCGATCTGTCGACCATTGTAGTCTATGGTGCTTATCAGGTTGTCGACTTTCTTACCCGCAGCGAACATCGCGGCTTCCCAGATCTGCCCTTCTTGTAACTCTCCGTCACCATGCAAGGTGTATACGATGCGGTCGTCATTGTTTAGCTTCTTCGCCAACGCAGCCCCGATGGCAACACTAAGTCCTTGACCCAAGGAGCCACTTGCAACGCGAACGCCCGGCAGGTCTTCGTGTGTTGTTGGGTGACCTTGCAAACGCGTATTGAGTTTTCGGAACGTGGAAAGCTCCTCCACAGGAAAATAGCCACTGCGAGCAAGAACACTATAGAATACCGGGCTGATATGGCCATTGCTCAAAAAGAACAGGTCCTGTCCTTTTCCATCCATATCCCATACCGAAGGATCATGCTGCATGACATGAAAATACAATGCTGTAAGAAAGTCGGTACAGCCAAGCGAACCACCGGGGTGACCGCTTTGTACTCCATGAACCTGTCGTACGATGTCCCGTCTTACTTGGGAGGCCGTGCGTTCCAGTTCGGCAATGTTCAATTGAGTAACAACGGTCGGGGATGTAGGCATCTATTGTGGGGCTATGCTAAGCTGCCAAAAGTAGCCAGCACAGAACGGGGAGAACCGGTGTGTGCAGAACTTTTCAAAAGTGCTGTTCATACATTGCAGTTGCGCCAGAATTGTTCATGTTGTTCGATCGGGCGAAAAGGGTCTTTGATCGTTAATTAATTCCGTGCTCGTCGAAATAATGCATTCACGCAGGCAACACATTGACATTCCTGCGTTGTCTATATGTCACCAAGGGAGTTGATCAAAGGTTGGTACTTTTGGTTTTGGACCAACCTCAGTTAGAGCGGGAGCAGTATTGCTTCCGCTCTACTATTTTGTGGATGTTGATTGTTTTGGTTCAGGTACCTTCGCGCCCGCCTGCCAAAGCAGGGCCCGAAAACCTCCACCATGGCATTGAAATGCGGCATTGTAGGCCTACCGAATGTAGGCAAGAGCACTTTGTTCAATTGTTTGAGCAATGCGAAAGCACAAGCAGCGAATTTTCCGTTCTGCACCATAGAACCCAATGTTGGCATCATTACAGTACCTGACGCTCGGTTGAATAAGCTTGCGGAACTCGTAAAGCCACAACGCATTCTACCTACAACGGTGGAGATCGTTGACATTGCCGGTCTGGTAAAAGGAGCGAGCAAGGGCGAAGGACTTGGGAATCAATTTCTAGGAAATATTCGTGAGTGCGATGCTATACTGCACGTATTGCGTTGCTTCGATGACCCGAACGTGGTTCATGTGGATGGCAATGTGGATCCTGTCCGTGACAAAGAAGTGATCGATATCGAATTGCAATTGAAGGATCTGGAAACGGTTGAGGCGCGGATCAAGAAAGTTGAGAAAGGAGCGAGCACTGGTGATAAGGATGCAAAGAAGCGGTTCGAACTGCTCTCCAAGATCCGCGAGCATTTGCTGAAAGGCGAAAGTGCCCGCGCAGCGATCGATGAGAATACCGATCCCGTATTGTTGAACGAGTTCCAACTTCTTACCACCAAGCCCGTGATGTACGTGTGCAACGTGGATGAGAAGAGTGCGGTAACCGGTAATGCATACGTCGAGAAAGTGAAGGCGGCAGTGGCACATGAGAATGCAGAAGTGATCTTCGTCACTGCTGCGATCGAAGCGGAGATCGCATCGCTGGACACCCCGGAAGAGCGCGAAATGTTTCTTGCTGACATGGGTTTGAATGAGCCGGGGGTGAACAAATTGATCCACGCAGCATACCACCTGTTGAAACTTCAGACCTACTTCACTGCGGGTGTTCAAGAAGTCCGTGCGTGGACGATACACCAAGGCGATACAGGTCCTAAGGCAGCTGGTGTTATTCACAGCGATTTCGAGAAAGGCTACATCCGAGCCGAGGTCATGGCCTACGCTGATTTCATTACGCTAGGCAGCGAAGCTGCTTGTCGCGCTGCGGGTAAACTGCGCGTGGAAGGGAAGGAGTATATCGTAAAGGATGGGGATGTGATGCACTTTTTGTTCAATGTGTGAGTCTTTGGTGCAAAGCGATTTCGGATACTGAAGGCCGATACGAACACAAGCTCACCGCTTCATTATCTGCCTAGCCATAGCCCTTCCTTATCCTGATCCAGCCGCAATGTTCAATGGCGCAATAGCTCCATGGACGGGCGATCGGTACTCCGTGGTACCGGTAAATTTGCGACCCCTTAGTTTCAGAACGAATGAAGAATAGAGCTTCCATGATCGGCACCACGGCCGTGCTATCATAACTAATTTGTGCTTGTGGCGATAGGAATGTTGAGAAAACCACAATAGAGACCCGAATGAATCCCTTCGCAGCAGAAAGTACATTGCCCTTTCATGCACCACCTTTCGATAAGATCAAGACCAGTGATTTCCAACCGGCGATCGAGCAGGGTATGGCTGCACAGTTGAAAGAGGTGGAAGCTATTGCGAACAGCGCGGATGCTCCTACATTCGAGAATACGATCGTGGCCATTGAGAGAACAGGTCAAATGCTCGTACGTGCTTCATCCACGTTCTTCAACCTGACTGGAAGCGCAACAAACGACAGCTTGCAAGCGATCAAAGAGGATCTAGCACCGAAGTTGGCAGCACACGGTGATGCGATCAGTTTGGATCCGAAACTCTTCGTCCGCATTAAAGCATTGTACGACCAGCGCACCACATTAGGTCTGGACCCTGTTTCTGACCGTTTGTTGGAGCGGTACTACACCCGCTTCGTGCGTTCTGGTGCCTTGCTGGATGAGGAGGCCAAAACGCAGATGAAGAAGTTGAACGAGGAAGAAGCTGGATTGAAGACCAAGTTCGAGGATAACATATTGAAAGAGCGTGCGGCATTGGCCGTTGTCGTGGATGATGTGAAGCAGTTGGATGGCTTAACTCCAGATGCGATCGAAGCGGCAGCAGCGGCGGCAAAGGCAAAAGGGCAGGAGGGCAAGTGGTTGATCGATCTGCGGAACACAACGTCCCAACCAGCATTGACCGACTTGAAAGATCGCGCATTACGCGAGCGTGTTTTCAAAGCGTCGATCTCGCGTAACAGCCACGGCGGCGAATACGACAACAGCAAGATCATTACCCGGTTGGCACAGTTGCGCGCGGAAAAGGCCAAGCTGTTGGGCTTCCCGAATTGGGGTGCGTATGTGATGGACGATCAGATGGCGAAGGACCCGGCCACCGCGATGAAGTTATTGAGCGGCATGGCCCCGGCGGCCGCCAAGAATGCAAAAGCGGAACTCGCAAAATTGCAGGCCTTGGCAGACAAACAGAAAGCGGGTATCCAAGTGGAGGCCTGGGATTGGGACTTCTACGCCGAGCAAGTGCGCAAGGCCGAATTCGATCTGGACGAAGCTGCCGTTAAGCCCTATTTGGAGTTCGAAAGCGTATTGCAGAACGGTGTGTTCTACGCAGCGAACCAGTTGTACGGACTGTCATTCAAAGAGCGCAAGGACCTACCGGTCTATCAGCCGGACGTGCGCGTCTTCGACATCATCGACACCAACGGTGAAGCGATCGGTCTGTTCTACGGCGACTACTACGCACGCGACAACAAGAACGGCGGTGCGTGGATGAGCAGCTTCGTGGACCAGAGCACCTTGCTTGAAAATCAGCCGGTGATCACCCAGAACTGCAACTACATCAAGCCCGCTGCTGGTCAACCCTTGCTCTTGAGCTGGGACGATGTGACCACGCTCTTCCATGAGTTTGGTCATGCGCTGCACGGCATGATGTCCGACCAGAAGTATCCGAAGTTCAGCGGTACCGCTACAAGCACCGACTTTGTGGAATTCCCAAGTCAGGTGAATGAGAATTGGGCTATGGTGCCGCAGGTCTTCAACAACTACGCGAAGCATTACGATACCGGTGTAGTGATGCCGAAGGAGCTCGCAGTGAAACTACGGAAGGCCAGCAAATTCAACCAAGGCTATGCCACCACTGAGTACTTGGCCGCTGCATTGCTCGATCTGGAATGGCACAGCTTAAGTGCCGATGCACCGCGTGTTACCGACGTTGCCGCATTCGAAGCCGCTGCCTTGAAGAAGTACGGTTTGGACATTGCGCAGGTACCACCACGCTACAAGAGCTGCTACTTCAATCATAGCTGGACGGATTATGCGGCCAACTACTACGCCTACATCTGGAGCGAAGTGATGGATGCCGATGCCTTCGCGTGGTTCAACGAACACGGCGGATTGACCCGTGCGAACGGAGATAAGTTCCGCGCAGCGATCCTGAGCCAAGGTGGCAGTAAGCCGGAAGAGCAGATGTACCGCGACTTTACAGGCAGGGATCCACGCGTGGAACCGTTGCTCGTGAAGCGGGGACTGAAGTAGATCGCGAACGGATATCCTATTTTCCCACAGCACTTCAGCAAAAGTGATCTGAACGAATACCATTGGGTGAAGGTGATCAGGCCATCGGTGGTGAGGTTCCGATGCAGACCATGAAAATTGATCGGATGATGACTGAATACAGTGGTCTTCATATCTTTTTGTGATCGATCCGGCGAATTTTACTGTTCCTGTCCTTGACACTTGCTTAGTTTTGGGTTTCTTGCTGCAATGGCTGAACACTTCCCCGTTCAACGCATTTACTGCTAGTTCACTCTCCCACAGTGACACTATCTCCTCTGTTTTTGTAAGTGCTGATCGGATCAAAAAATTCCATGATGAGGATATTCCTACTTAGTCTTAGTGCTGCTCTTGTGTTCTCTAATTCATATTCGCAGGAAGCGCATCATGGCGGTTTGGTCGCTAAGCGGATCGAATTATTGACCGCGAAAGGGACCCGTTTCGTTCCAGTGGATCTTTTCAAGGTTGTTCCGAGTTCATCAAGTACCGATGCCCTTTGGAAGGATGCATGCAAAGCGGCAACCCTCTTACAGTTGGATGCAACCAAGTGTACCGAGCTCATCGCGGAAGTTGATGCTTTTATCCGTTTAACGCTGCCATCACCAACGGGTAACGTGGTACTGGAACTTGAGCGCATTGACATTACGACGGATGATTTTTCCTTAATAGCGGCCAGCACAGGGCGCCGCGTGGAACTGGCAAAAGCTGCACATTACCGAGGCATGATAGCGGGTGACCCGAATTCAGTGGTCGCACTAAGTGTTTTTGAAGAACAGGTGATGGGAATTATCAGTAATGGATCGGGCGAGCGGGTACTTGGTCCACTTGAAAATGACAGGACCGGTTTTCATATTCTATATCATGAAGATGACCTCCTCGGAATCAACAATACGATGTGTGGCACTACGGAAGCTACGCATTCTGTTGTATCGGATCATGGAACGGACCCGGTGCCGGATGCTTCGCGCACAACGAAATGTGTTCGATACTATTGGGAGGTCGGCTATGACATTTATCAGAACAAGGGAAGTCTGGCTGCAACCACATCTTTTATAACCGGTTTATTCAATCAGTCGGCAACATTGTTCGCCAATGATGGTATCGATGTAACACTATCCGAAGTATTTGTTTGGGATGTAGCAAGTCCTTACGGACAAACAACTTCCAATGGTAGGTTGAATCAATTCGGTGTTACACGTACCAGTTTTAATGGTGACATGGCGCATTTGATCGACCTAGGGAGTTATGGTGGGGTTGCATGGCTTAATACGCTATGTAACGCGCAAACGAGATACCGCATGGCCTACAGTGGAATTTATTCCAGCTATTCGAATGTCCCTACTTACAGTTGGAGCGTTGAAGTAGTTACGCATGAACAAGGCCATAGTCTGGGAAGTCAGCATACGCATGCTTGCTCATGGAATGGGAACAATACGGCGATAGACGGCTGCGGCCCCACCTACGGTTCACAGTACTCCGAAGGCAGTTGCCCAATAGGCCCGGTACCTACATCTGCGGTGGGTGGCACGATCATGAGCTATTGCCATTTGGTCAGTGCAGGAATAAAGTTCGTCAATGGCTTCGGTCCTCAACCTACTGGCCGGATCGTGACTGCTGTCAATGGTGCGTCCTGCTTAACAGTTTGTGGAAATTCATGCGATGCTCCCGGAAGCCTTTTTGCAGCTGGAGTTTCCGCAACAGCGGCTACATTGACCTGGGCAGCGATCGGAGCTACAACTTATACGTTGCAGTGGAAACCGACTTCAAGCGGGACGTGGACAACCGTAACGGGAATTGCGGGCAACACCTATCCGCTTACAGGATTAACTGCGACCACATCCTATGACTTTCGTGTACTAAGCGTTTGTGGAGGCACCAATTCTGGTTACTCCGCAACATACACTTTCATTTCAGCAACTCCATGTCCGGATAATTTGGAACCCAATAATTCGATCACAACTGCCGGTGCAATAGTGCTTCCAAGAGAATTGAATGCGTTGATCGCAACAGCTGTGGATGTTGATTATTATTCATTCACGACCACTGTTACAAGCGATATTTATATTACCCTATCGGGTCTGGCCGGTGACTATGATCTTTATCTTAGGAATAGTTCAGGTACCCAACTGGCATACTCACAAGCTTCAGGAACGTCCTCCGAATCGATCAATTATCCGAACGCAGCGCCTGGGAATTATATCATCCACGTTTTTGGCTACAACGGAGCATTCAGTGCGGACCAATGTTATTTACTGTATGCCAATGCCGTTGCGCAGTCCTGTCCTGTGCCATCGGATCTAAATGCTGATTCAATAACCTATAATGGTGCGTTATTGGAATGGGGATCGAATGGGGTGCTAGGTGAATTCTCATTACAGTATCGGGTTGCGCCGCAAGGCAACTGGACAACGGTCGCTCCGGTCACACAGACCTCGTATTCGGTTACAGGGCTACTACCCAGTACAGCCTATAATTTTCGTGTAGCAAAGATCTGTGCGGGTGGGCAATTAACGTATTCGGGTATCGGTAATTTCGTAACGCTTGCGTTACCCTGCGAATTGGCGCCTACCGTGGTCGTTGCAGCGAAAGTGTTTTTGGATGGTCCGTATAATTCAAGTACCCAGCTCATGAATGATGGGTTGCGTACGAATGGTCTTATCCCCACAACACAACCTTACAGCCAACTGGGATACACGGTCCTTGGTGCATTGACCACTACTTCAGCTGTTCTGGCCGTGTCCGGTAATAACGCCATTGTTGACTGGGTCCTTGTCGAGTTACGCGGAACCAGTTCGCCCTATGCAGTTGTAGAAACCCGGGCGGGACTTTTACAGCGTGATGGAGATATCGTAGCAGTGAATGGAACGAGTGCATTAGGATTTTGTGTGAATCCAGGAAATTACAGGATCGCCATCCGTCATCGCAATCATTTGGCCTGTATGTCCGGATCATCCTTTGCGCTCAGCAGCACAGCAACTTCCATTGATCTCACAACGTCCACGACGATCACCTACGGCACTAACGCACGCAAAATTTCGGGTAATAAAATGCTGCTTTGGGCGGGAAACACTGAGCCGGACCAAGAGCTCCTTTACACGGGGCAGAACAACGACCGTGACCTCATCCTCCTGACTATCGGAGGGATTACGCCTACGAACTCCGTAACGGGTTATCTCCTTGCCGATGTGAACTTGGACGGTACCGTACTCTACACCGGACAGAACAACGACCGCGATATCATCCTCACGAATATCGGTGGCGTAGTGCCCACCGCCACTGTTTTGGAGCAGATGCCGTAGCGGCGAGCACCAATTTTCTGGTCAATGGGTATGGTCCATTTCCACTGGTAATGAGGGCGCTTCGCCGCGTCTGTTCGGGATAAAATGACATGGCTCCCAAGTTTTCAACACCCTTCATCGGCCCGGCCCTAAGCGCTAATTTCGTCCCATCAAAGGAAAAGCGTTGAGAATAGTGGGTTCCAGAAGGTGGAAGAATGAGTGAAGCGATCTATAACGAAGACAATATCCGGTCCCTCGATTGGAAAGAACACATCCGGTTACGACCGGGTATGTACATCGGGAAACTAGGCGATGGTAGCAGTTTCGATGATGGTGTGTACATCCTGATCAAGGAAGTGCTGGACAATTGCATCGACGAATTCGTGATGGGCCACGGTAAGAAAGTGGACGTCATCATTGAAGGAACACGCGTGGAAGTGCGAGACTATGGGCGTGGTGTGCCGTTAGGGAAGGTGGTGGATGTTGTGAGCAAGATCAACACCGGTGCCAAGTATGACAGTAAGGCATTCAAGAAGAGCGTGGGACTGAACGGAGTAGGTACCAAGGCGGTGAATGCCTTAAGCGGTTATTTCAAGATCGAAAGTGTACGCGATGGCCAGATGAAGCGGGCTGAATTTGATCGCGGTGTGTTACGGAAGGACGAGAAATTGGTGAAGACAGACGAGTCCAACGGAACCCGAGTGGTGTTCGAGCCGGACGCGGAGATGTTCAAGAGCTACCAGTTCAGGACCCAGCACATAGAACGCTTGCTTTGGAATTATTGCTACTTGAACACGGGTCTTGCGATCTACTTCAACGGGCAGAAGTATCAAAGCAAGAATGGACTCTTGGATCTGCTGGAGGTGAAGATGGATGGCGACCCGCTTTATCCGATCATTCACTTGAAAGGCAATGATATCGAGGTGGCCATCACACACGCGAACCATTATGGTGAGGAGTATTACAGCTTCGTGAATGGCCAGCATACCACGCAAGGAGGTACGCACCAAGGAGCGTTCAGGGAGGCAGTTGCCAAAACGATAAAGGACTACTTTAAGAAGGATTGGGAAGCAGGCGATGTGCGCACCGGTATAGTGGCAGCGATCAGCGTAAAGGTGATGGAGCCGGTCTTCGAAAGCCAGACCAAGACCAAGTTGGGAAGTTTGGAAGTGGAACCAGGTGGGCAGAGCATGCGCTCGTTCATTGGTGATTTCATGGGCCGCGAGCTCAATAACTTTCTTCACAAGAATACGGAAGTAGCAGATGTGCTTCAACAACGCATCCTCAACAACGAACGGGAGCGTAAGGAACTCAGCGGCATTCGCAAACTGGCCAGGGATCGTGCGAAGAAGGCAAGCTTGCACAACCGCAAATTGCGCGATTGCCGCATCCACCTCAACGATCCGAAGAAGGACGACCGCAAAGAGGGTAGCACGCTCTTCATCACGGAAGGAGACAGTGCCAGTGGTAGTATTACGAAAAGCCGCGATGTGAATCTGCAAGCCGTATTCAGTTTGAAAGGAAAGCCATTGAACTGTTACGGATTAACGAAAAAGGTGGTTTACGAGAACGAGGAATTCAACCTGATCCAAGCGGCGCTGAACATCGAGGATGGCATGGACGGTCTGCGCTACAATCGGATCGTGATCGCGACGGATGCGGACGTTGACGGTATGCACATCAGGTTATTGCTCATGACCTTCTTCCTGCAATTCTTTCCGGACCTCGTGAAGAACGATCACTTATACATTCTGCAAACGCCGCTGTTCCGTGTGCGGAACAAGAAAGAGACCATCTACTGTTACAGCGACGAGGAGCGGCAACGTGCGCTGATCAAGTTGGGCAAGACCGCGGAGATCACCCGGTTCAAAGGATTGGGTGAGATCAGTCCGGATGAATTCAAGAACTTCATTGGCGAGGATATCCGCTTGGAGCCAGTGATGATCACCAAGGATGCCGTGGTGCAGGAACTCCTCGGTTTCTACATGGGCAAGAACACGCCTACACGCCAAGAGTTCATCATTGCCAATTTGGTGGTGGAGAAGGATCTTGTGGAAGAGATCGCGGAAGATCCGGTAAAGACCATTGCGCGCAAATTGGAGGCGAACGAAGTGGAAATGGACGTATGACCTTGCGCAGTGCATACCTGTATCTTTTTTTAGTTGCGCCATTCGTGGTATCCGCGCAATCCGCGGGCAAGATCCGCTTATTGGTGGATCCTGGACACAACTTCAAATTCGTAGTGGACAAGCAGTTCAAAATGGAGCAACGGGAAGTGGAGTTGTCCGAGGGGTTGCATCATTTCTCGGTGTGGGCACCTGAACGTATGGTTGTTGATACGCCTGTATTCGTTGTGGCTGATCACACCACCGATCTTGTGGTAAGGCTACCGTATAGTCCGGAGTATGAACACTACCGGAATGCGTTAAGCCGGTATAATTCAGTGCGTAGGAGTCGGATCATATCGACCGTAGCACTTGCAGGCGGTTTGGTCTGGACGGGGGTCAGTTACAGTATATACGCGTCGGCAAAGAACCAATTGGATGCGGATCGGATGGCCTATGAAGAGCTAAGTACCCCAGGAGAAATATCCGTGCTGAAGGATAAGACCATTCCTGAGCATAACGATGATCTTGTAAAAGCAAGAACAGGGCTTTATGTGAGCGCCGCCATTACAACAGTGGCAGCGGGAGCCATGGTGTATTTCAGGCTTGTTACGAAACGTGGTGATAAACCCGTATTCGAGGATAAGGAAAAGGTCCGGTTCGAAGGATTGGCCTGGGTCCCTGATGCGCAGGGAAGTTTTTGGATGGCTGGTATTACGATCCCGATCAACAAATGAAACTAGGAGCATACTGCGTTGCGATCGGTATTGGTCTGCTAGCATTAGCGGGCTGTGGCAAACAGAAGATCGATATTGATACACTCACGAACAATCCTTTTGATCCTGATTACGCGGGTCCATCTTTATTTGAACTTGCGGATAGCCGCACAGTGACGTATACGGTCGATGGACAGGTGCATTATGATCTTGAGGTGGACATTCGTGTGCGCGAAGACCTTTTCCTGAGCCCAATTCCGGAGTATGAAGTTTACGTGACCGGAACCGGGGTATCCCCAGAGGCCTTCTCAGGTCATCCATTGTTGACCTTCACGATATCAGATGTTGGGCTTGGTGCCGTGATCTGTAGGGATCTTGCGCTGCGAAGAAGCCAAGGAGGACAGGGAGCGAGTAATAGCGTGTGTGCAATTGCGGCATTGTAAAAGATCGGATGAGCGAAGAATTGGACCAGAACGAAGAACAGGAAGAGACCGGTGGTGAAGACCAACCGGGTAAAGGCATTCCCGGAACAGGCGGCAACGCAGCGTTCTCGGTAAGCGGTATGTACCGGACATGGTTCCTGGATTATGCGAGCTACGTGATCCTGGAACGTGCAGTGCCAGCATTGTACGATGGACTGAAACCCGTGCAACGCCGTATCCTGCATAGCATGGATGATCTGGATGATGGCCGCTACAACAAAGTGGCGAATATCATCGGACATACCATGCAGTACCATCCGCATGGTGATGCCAGTATCGGTGATGCGCTGGTCCAACTTGGACAGAAGGACCTGTTGATAGACTGCCAAGGAAACTGGGGCAACACACTTACCGGCGATAGTGCAGCTGCACCACGTTACATCGAAGCACGACTCAGCAAATTCGCGAAGGATGTTGTCTTCAACCCGAAGACGACCGAGTGGCAATTGAGCTATGACGGCAGGAACAAGGAACCCGTTAATCTACCTGTGAAATTCCCGTTGTTGTTGGCGCAAGGTGGAGAAGGAATTGCCGTAGGTCTGAGTTGCAAAGTGCTTCCGCACAATTTCGTGGAACTCATCGATGCAAGTATTGCATGCCTTCGGAAACGTTCATTCGATCTGGTGCCCGACTTCCCAACAGGCGGCATGGCCGATGCGCAGAACTACAATGAAGGGAAGCGCGGTGGTCGCATACGTACGCGAGCTCGGATCCGAAAGGAGGATAACAAGACGCTGATCATCCACGAGATCCCGTTCGGTACGACTACCACCAATTTGATCGAGAGCATCATCAAGGCCAATGACAAGGGCAAGATCAAGGTTCGGCACATCGAGGATAACACCGCCGAGAATGCGGAGATCCTTATCCATTTGGCAGCTGGTGTTAGTCCGGATACGACCATTGATGCATTGTATGCGTTCACCGATTGCGAGATCAGTATTGCGCCCAATGCTGTTGTGATCGAAACGGGTACAGGCCCGAATGGTGGTGATAAGCCACGCTTTATCGGAGTGATCGAACTGTTGAGGATCAGCACCGCGAATACGTTGCGGCTGTTGGAGTTGGAGCTGAAGATCAAGAAGGGAGAACTTCAGGAGCAATGGCATTTCTCATCGTTGGAGAAGATCTTCATTGAAAAGAAAGTGTACCGCAAGATCGAAGATGCTGAGACCTGGGAACAGGTGATCTCATTCATTGATAAAGGGTTGAAGCCGCATATCCATGAATTGCGTCGCCCGGTTACGGAAGAGGATATCGTGCGGTTAACGGAGATCAAGATCAAACGGATCTCCAAGTTCGATGCGTTCAAAGCCGATGAACACATCCGCAATTTGGAAGACACATTGGCCGAAGTGCAGAACAAGCTGGATCATATCGTGGACCACGCCGTTGAGCATTTCAAGGACCTAAAGAAGAAGTATGCGGCGGGCCGCGAGCGCAAGACCGAGATCCGCACGTTCGATACGATCGTTGCTACGGCAGTCGCCGTTGCTAACCGTAAGCTTTACGTGGATCGTGCCGAAGGATTTGCCGGATGGGGTCTACGGAATTTCGAGCTGGTAGGCGAGTGTTCAGATATTGATGATATCATCGTATTCCGCGACGATGGAACGATGATGGTGACCAAGGTTGCCGATAAAAAATTCATTGGCAAAGGAATTCTGCACGTCGGCGTTTGGAAGAAAGGTGATGACCGTACGATCTACCACTTGATCTACCAGGATGGTCCGAAGGGTGCGTATTTCATGAAGCGCTTTACGGTAACGGCCATTACGCGGGACAAGGAGTACGATATGACCAATGGTGTCAAAGGCTCCAAGATCGAGTACTTCACGGTGAACCCGGACGGTGCTTCAGAGACCGTTCAGATCCTGCTACGTCCACGGCCGAATCTGCGGAAGAACAAGTTCGATATTGATTTTGCGAAACTGGGTGTGAAAGGTCGCGGATCCAAGGGAAACTTGCTGACGCGTTATTTGGTGAGCAAGATCACCCAAAAGGAACGTGGCGGATCAACGCTTGGAGCGATACCGATCTGGTTCGATGAAACGATACGTCGGTTGAATGATACCGGCCACGGTCGATACCTCGGTCGGTTCACAGGCGATGATCGGATCCTTGCCATACTGAGCAATGGTACCTATCAACTTTTCCCGTTCACATTGAGCACGCACTTCCCGGATGCGGCATTGACCATCGTGAAATGGAATCCGAAGGTCGTTGTAAGTGCGGTGTATTGGGAAGGTGAGAAGCAGCAATACCAAGTGAAGCGATTCATGGTTGAGCAGAGCAAGGAACCGGTGCACTTCATTACGGATCATGCTGATAGCAAATTGGCGATCCATAGCTTGGTTCCGCATCCGAACATAACCGTTCGGTTTGATAAGCGCAGCAATGATCGACCCGATGAGGTTGTGGACCTGGAGGACTTCATCACGGTAAAAGGTTATAAAGCATTGGGTAACCGACTTACACAGTACAAAGTGAAGGATCTTGAACTTATGGATCCGGTCTTCACACCGATGACCCCGGACCTGGAGGAAAAACAATCCATGTTGATCTCCGATGATGAGATAGGCAATCTTGATCCACCGGAGGAAGAAGGGTTGGAGGAATCGCCGATGAAGAAATTCCGTCGAGCAAAAGCTGCTGAAGAAGATGAACGTTCGCCTAACGATCCGCTACTAGGAGATTCCCCAGGCAAGCAGATCAAACTAGGATTGGATTGAGTCGCTCGTGATCCTTGGTTCTGCCTTAGGAACACGCATTAAAAAACGATAGCCCGGCATTCAATGCCGGGCTTTTATTTTTTCTTGGGTCGGATCAATATTGGCCCGATGTTCTGCTGAACGTAGATGTCATTCTCAATTCACCTTAACGGCTTTCAGGTAATGAACGCTGCCATTGAGCAATACGCTGATGCTGTACGTGCCGTTCGCTTCATTGCTTAGGTCCAACGTATGTATTGTTGAGCCTTGTACCGCTATCGTATTGCTCAATACCAAACGTCCAGTAGCATCGCGCACATCGATCTGGGCTTTGCCCGTGCCATGAACCGTGAGCATACTTTGTGTATTGAACGGATTCGGCGAGAGTGTGATCCCTACTTCCGAGGGTAATTCCTCAATTCCAACGCACAGATCTACCACTACGTTGATCGAGGTTGATCCTGCACACATGCCGGTCTCTTGTGCGATAAGTATTACGGGCCACGTGCCTTCTCCCTGTGTCGATGGGTCAAAGGTGATGCTTGACCCGGTTCCATTGACGGACCCGGACCACGTGCCCGATAAGGATCCCACGATCTCAAATGCCGGATGGTTCAAACACACCACACCGATCGGAGTGATCGTGACAGGCGTATTCGGAAGTATCTCCGGCACCACCATACCACTTGCAACGATACAGCCATTCACATCCGTCCAGGTGTATTGCAAGAGGTACATTCCTTCCGTGTAGAAGAAAGGATCGAACACACCATTCGATGTAACGTCTCCACTCCAAACTCCACCAGCAGGTGTTGCAGTGAATTGAACCGGTTCATCGACAGTACAGAATTGCAGGTCATCGGCATTCCAGTCCAGCACGATATCAGCAACGAATTCCACGGTGACCTCAGCAGAATTAGAACACCCTTCAGGTGCTTGATACACGTAGTTCACAATGTGTGTTCCAGGGCCAACAACGTTCGGGTCCAACTGCCCATTGATGACTCCATTACCATTCCATTCGCCACCGGTCGGTGTTGCACCGCTCAGATCTACCGGCTGTCCTGCACAATAGGGCGGGAGTGTGGTAACATCGATCTGCGGTATTGCGTCACTTACAGAAATGATAAGCGTGTCAGTGGCACCGCATTCTTGCGCCATTGAACCGTTGCGTTGCAGCACTATGGTGTATTCACCGGGTCCTTGTGTCGGGTCGAAGAACGCGGTATTATCACCAGTTACGTTCACGTCACCCATCCAGTTATTATTGGGGAGTTCGATCGCTGGAAAGATCTGTTGAGCCGTATCCGTAACACAGAACGGACCAGCGGGTAGAAGCTCTGCAGAAATGGAATTCCAAACATTGAACGGACCGACCACGGTACCACAAACGATACCGGAAGGATCTTCGTAGACGCAGTTGATCACTTGGCCAGCGTAGGTCATGGGGTCAAGAATGTTTCCAGGCTCTAGTCCGTTCCACACGGTGTTCGATGGCTCAGAGGTCATGAGGTACGGACCGGTTCCGCGGCATATCACCGGGCCTAGAACGGGTTCAACGATCGGGGCTGTTACAACATGCAGGTCAGCAAGTCCAGCAACCGGGCAACCCTGTACTTCACGGACCGTATAGGCCACAGCAACATCTGTTTGGAAACCGATGTTACTTCGGTAGAATAGGCCGTTGGTTACCCAAGGTCCGCTCCACTCTCCATCTGAGGGAATTCCTTGTGGTAATTCGATCGGTGGTCCTGATTTACAGTAGGTCTCAAATGTCGGAAGCTCAATGACCGTGGTAGGCGGTTCAACGATGCTGAAGTACACTTCTGCTCCGACCGAGGTGGTCATGATAATATCGTCCCTACCATCGGCATTGACATCGGCCAGGATCAAGTTCGAACCGCGGGGGACATTCTGCAACTCCACGCTACCGGTAAATCCATTTGTTGCGGGCAAATACGTATCCCAGTTAACAGGAAGTTGTGGATCGGCTGGAACATACACCACCGAGGATCCTATGCCACAACCGACCGAACCGAAAGCTCCGTTTCCAGCAGAAGTGAATGGTTCAAGCTCGTGTGTATTGAACGCATCGAATTGAGGATCCGTATTCAAAATGTTCTCCGCCCATTGAACAACGGAGCTACTCGCTTCTGCTATGTCGAGATCACCATCACCATCAACATCGATCAGCTGCGGGTTGGTATACGGGTAGGAGAATATCTGAAAAAGAGTGTCCAATGTCCATTCCGATCCATCTCCATTGGTATTCAGCGCTGCCATGGTCAAGCCCTCTGAATTGATCACGAACATGTCCTTTCCTTCCTCATCGTCCAGGTCGCCCGTAAGCAGCACAGTGGGGACATCTCCCATGAACCATTCAGGAAGCTCGATCTTCGGTTGGAACACCCCGGCAACATTCGGGAAGATCGCTATATGGCCCACACCGTTGCTCTCTAGTGTTACGATGATCTCAGGTAACTCCGTGTCATTCACATCGGCCACTTTCAGGGCACCAATTGAACTGTTGGGCAATGCGCCAATGATCACAGGCGTTTCGAAATTTCCTGCATTGTTCCAGGAAACGCGCACTGTTGAATCGTTCGCATGATACCAGACCAGGTCATGATCAAGGTCACCATCAAGATCCGCGAAAACGGCGAATTGGCTGGAACCTCCAGAATGGATCAGTTCAGTTGTTGGTGCAAAGGTGCCGGCACCATCCGTGTTCTCGTTCCATTTGAAAAAACCGTCCGTATATGACCCGGCCAGATCAATGTCGCCGTCGCCATCAAGGTCCACGGCTTGGAGCAATGGTGTATCCACGATGGAATTGACCAACGTTCCCGTCGCGAATTGACCAAAGGAAATTGTTGTGGTGGAAAGGAACAAGATCGACCAGAGAACGGAACGTAGAATATTAGCCATGCATTCGGCTCACCGTAATGGGCGGAAAAGCCGCCGCAAAGGTATGATCTGGCACAGGAGAAGTACACCAGTATTCGTAATGAATTTGTGGTCCACAATTGCAGTGTATTCTAAAAGCCGTTCTGCGGCACGAAAACAAGAATGTCCACCTTTAGTCACCATCTTCATCAAAAGGATCAGGATACCTCCCTACATTGCAGCATGATCTTCAAACACACTCTAGCAGCGGTCATCGTCGGCACGCTGTTCTTACTCGACCCTGGCACCTCGAAGGCGCAGATCAACATTACGGAATTGGGTCGATTGGATTACCAAGCAGCACGCAATAGCGATCTCAGCAACCTTTGGGGCTATACGGATGAGGAGGGGAATGAATACGCCATTGTAGGCGTGAACGGGAATAGCAATGACCCTGGTGGGGTTGCTGTTGTGGATGTTACCGATCCCGCGAACCCGGTAGAACTCTTCTTTTTTCCTGGCCCAGCGAGTATCTGGAGAGAGATCAAGGTGTATAATGACCATGCGTATGTTACAACTGAAGCGAACAGTGGCGGGCTCACCATCGTGGATCTAAGCCCATTACCGCAAAGCACTGCCCTGCCAGCAACGGTATGGCAAGCACCCGATTGGGAAACATCACATTCTTTGTTCATCGATGAGAATGGGCGGTTGTACGTTTTCGGATCATCTCGTGGAGTAGGAGGGGCCATCATGTATGACATTACTGGAGATCCCATGGTACCAGTGGAGGTTGGTGCATTTGAACAATGGTATGTACATGACGGATACGCAAGAGGCGATACCTTGTATGCGGGGCATATCTATGATGGATTCTTCTCCATAGTGGATGTTTCGGATCCAGCGGCACCTGTGTTGTTGGGCACGCAAGCCACCCCGAACAATTTCACGCACAATGTGTGGTTGGATGATAGCGGTGACCACCTCTACACGACGGATGAACGCACGGATTCCTACGTAGGTTCCTATGATATCAGTGATCCAACGGATATTTTGTACGAAGATCAACTTCAAAGCGATCCGGGCTCAGGTACCATACCGCACAATACATATTGGTTGGATCATTATGTGGTAACATCCTACTACACGTATGGCGTGGTCATTTACGATGTGACCCATCCGAATAACATGATCGAAGTGGGGCATTATGATACTTCTCCGAATTTTCAGGGAGATGGTTTCAATGGTGATTGGGGCGTGTATCCTTATTTTCCAAGCGGCAATTTGATCTGCAGCGATATTGAGCGCGGTCTCGTTATCCTCGGTCCCGACTATCAGCGCGGATGCTACTTGGAAGGCATGATCACGAATGCGAATACAAGCGCTCCTGTCGGACAGGCCACGGTGATCATCGAAGGTCTTTCAGTCTCTGACATCACGGAATTCGATGGTAACTATGCGACCGGTTATTACCTCGCTGGAACGTATCAAGTAACCGTTTCGGCTCCAGGGTATGTTAGCCAGACCTTGGATAATGTGGTGTTGGTGAACGGTCAGATCACGGATCTGGACGTTGCACTGGTACCCTTGGTGTCATTCGCGCTACAAGGCAGTGTTGTAGATGAGTTGACCAATGACCCTGTGCCGAACGCCCAAGTTCTGGTGTACAATGATGCTTACGCATTCACTGCCACAAGTGATGCATCCGGAATGTTCGAATTGTCAGCGGTTTATTCGGATGACTATGACGTGTTAGCGGGGGCTTGGGGATGGCATACCGTGTGTCCTTCAACACAGTCAATTAATACGGGGACCGGCGTATTGACGATCCAGTTGCCATCAGGCTATTATGACGACTTTGCGTTGGATCTGGGATGGGACGTTGAGACCAATGGTGCCACCGCCGGGATATGGGAGCGTGGCTTTCCGATCGGTACTGATCTACAAGGCAATACGTCAAACCCGGATGTTGATGTGAGCGGGGATTGCAGCGGCCAAGCCTATGTTACCGGTAATGGTGGCGGTGGAGCTGGTGATGATGATGTGGACGATGGAAGTACGAGCCTTGTTTCACCGGAATTTGATGCATCCAATATGATCGAACCTCATGTTCGGTATAGCCGTTGGTTCTTTAATGCCGGTGGAAGTGGTACGCCGAACGACCAAATGCAAATATCGTTGGATAATGGCCTTGAATCCGTTGAGGTAGAGTTGATCACAGCACAAACAGCTGGTATGGGCTCTTGGCAGTCTGTGGACATACGGATCTCCGATTTCCTTGTTCCGACCGCTAATATGCAGCTGCGTGTTTTAGCTGCGGATGATGCCCAGGGTCATTTGGTAGAAGGCGGTTTGGATGTATTCGAGGTGGTGGACACTGGTATTGACCGCATATCCGATGTGCCTGAACTAGAGGTGTACGTGAGACCAAATCCGAGCAATGGACAATTTGATGTGCGTTCAACGGCGATCAACGCAACTGCCCGATTGTTGGATGCAACAGGCCGTGAAATGATCGTTCCAATACGTAGTCTGAACGGAATGTGGACGATCAACGCGGATCACCTCCGTGCCGGTACCTATCTGTTGGTCATTGAAGAAACCGATGGCGGGCGCAGCGTACAGCGGGTCGTGCTGCAATAGCGGGTCAAACGTAGGGTAGATTTCAATAGCTCACCGAGGAGCATTGTCAGAGGCGCAATGCTCCTTCACTAATCTGTCCACTTCGGGTATTTCACCAAGTGCTTTGGCAAGCGTAAGGTCTTCACAGGCTTTCTCGCGGTCACCTTTTCGGATACGTAGTAACGCTCTTGTGCGCAAAGCATAAGGGTTAGCGGGATAGAATCGCAGGCTACGATCAATATCGTGATCAGCCTCTTTGATACGATCCATGGTGTAGTAGATGTAACCTCTATTGCTCAATGCCACAGGTTCATCCTTGTCGATATCCAGGGCTTTTTCCACCATGATCAGTGCTTCAGGATAGCGTCCCAGAGCGATCAGCTCGAAACTGCGGTTGCTCCAATGGCCAACATCCGTAGAATCCTTAACACAAAGCGAGGTCAGAATACGTAATGCATCTTCATGCCTACCCGCAGCGTCATACAACCTTGCCAGGGTCCGCAACACCTCCAGGTCACTGTCGTCAACAGCAGTGCCGGCCTCGAGATCCAGAATAGCAGGGATGGTGCGCTTAAGTTCCGCACGCGTTTCTCCGCGTAGGATCAGTGTTCTGGTCTGAAGCTTTTTGTCAGTGGCATGGTTCAGTGCCTTGGTAGCGTGGTAATCCGCCATGGCCAGGTCATTCGCTCGATAGGCATACATGGCCCGGTTGAAGTGTGCTTCAGCATTACCCGTATCCAACCGCAGCGCCTTGTCAACATCCTTCAGGAATAGGTCCAGCCGGTCCAATTCGTAGTATGCCCGGGCCCTTGCAATGTGGGTCTCTGCAGTACTAGCTTTTTGAACCGCCTGCTCGTACACATCCAACGCCCGCTGAGGTTTATCCAATGCGAGCAGCGAATCTCCCGTTGCGATGAGTTGTTTGGCATCCTGAGCGTTCCCTTGAAATGCGCAACTGAGCATCGCGCAAAGCGAAACCGCTCGCACAATAGGTCGAAGAAGCAAATGGGTAGAGGCTAGCATGTACCGGTGCAAATGTAACGGAGCCAACCCTTGCGGATCGCGTGCCACGGTGCAGAAGTTGTCACCAACGCGCCATTGGAACTGTGTCCAATGCTGCGAAAATGCTGCTTTGATAGAGAAAATGGCCACTTATGGCGATCATGGCCGCATTATCCGTGCAATACGCGAACGGCGGAACGAAAACGGCCCATCCTTCGCGGTCACCCATTGCTTGTACTTGGGTCCGCAATGCACTGTTCGCGCTAACACCACCGGAAATGGCAATGCGAGTAATAGCGTGCGCGCGTGCAGCCTTGTACAGTTTTTTCATAACGGTGTTCACGATCGTAGCTTGCAATGATGCACAGAGATGCGGTAACTCAACTTCAATGAAACCTGGTGTCTTCTTCTCGTTGAATAGCACCTTGTCCCGGAAAGCGGTCTTGATCCCGCTGAAACTCATGTTGAAACCCGCCATTTGCGGCTCCGGTAATTTGTATTTCTTGGGATCACCATTTACTGCGTACTTATCTATCAACGGGCCACCGGGGTAGGGCAGTCCCATCACTTTTGCACCTTTGTCGAACGCTTCGCCAGCGGCATCATCCACTGTAGTGCCAATGATCTCCATATCCAGCGGCCCGCGTACAAGAATTAGCTGCGTGTGGCCTCCACTCACGGTAAGGTTGATGAATGGGAATTCAGGCGTAGGCCGTGGATCATCATCCGTTATGAAATGCGCTAGTACGTGCGCCTTCAAGTGATCTACTGCGATCAACGGTATACCAAGGCCCTGAGCAAAAGACCGCGCGAAACAGGCTCCTACCAGCAAAGAACCCATCAGGCCGGGTCCTTGTGTAAAGGCAATGGCACTCAATTCCTCCTTCGTAATACCAGCTTTTTTAAGCGCTTGATGAACGACCGGAACAATATTCTCCTGATGGGCCCTACTCGCCAATTCGGGAACAACGCCACCCCATTCCCGGTGTACATCCTGCCCGGCCACCACGTTACTGCGCACCACACCATCCACCAGAACAGCTGCGGCCGTGTCATCGCAGGAACTTTCTATTCCTAGAATTATGATCGATCCGTTCACAGGCATGGCAGAGAGGCTACTTTTGGGAGATCTTGTAAAGGGTAATGCGATCAGGCTTAATGATTGCTAAGGATAGAGGACAAAACTAAGGGCGTTGGCGGAGAACAAGGCATATCACTGGCTCAAATTGATACTGCGTGGCATTGGCACCATTGTGCTCTTTGTCCTCGCTTTGGTAGTCATATTCCTGCTGTTGATCTCCATACCCGCCGTACAGCGCAGTGTTGCTAAGTATGCCGGTCAATTCGCAACGGAGCAATTGGGTGCCGAGGTTCGTATTGGTAGCATCTATGTGCAACCCCTAGGTCCAATAGTACTCAAGGACATCTATGTGGGCGATCTTAGGAATGATACGCTTTTTGCCGTTGGCACGCTCAAAGTGAAGGGTATCGGGATAGATGCGGATGCCAATACGATCAACCTGAATGCATTCGAGTTAGAGAATGGGCGCTTTGCTTTGGCTATAGCAGCGGACGACGAGCACAGTAACCTTACCAATTTATTCGCCCAATTCAAGGATGATGACACGACAACAACCGCCGAGATCTGGACGATACGAGCAAACAGGTTCGTGATAGATGGGTTGCATTTTTCGTTTCACGATGCGCGTGTTCCGATAAAACCGTTCGGCATTGACTTCTCCCATGTGGATGTGAACAAAGCGAGTTTGGCCGGCTACGAACTTGCCGTGATCGGGGATTCCATAACCGCACATCTGGAACAGTTCAGTTTGCGTGAACGAAGCGGTTTCCGAGTGGACCAACTTACAGGCATCGCCAATGTCAGTGGCTCGGGTATCATTATTGATAGTCTAGCCTTGCGCACACCTGTCACCTCGGTCGAAGGGCGCATGCAATTCAGTTCTGAGAATTGGTCGGCCTACAGCCGTTTCATTGATGAGGTAATGATACGTGTCGACCTGAAACCTTCACGATTGGATTTTGCGGATATCAGCTACTTCGCACCAGAGTTGGAAGGTGTACACTTTCCGATAGATGTCCAGGGCAACATCCGTGGAACAATTTCTGAGCTTAAAGGCCGCAACCTGGACATAGCGTTCGGTGAACGGTCCATCTTTCGGGGTAGCGCAGAGCTGAGTGGTCTTCCGGACATTGAGAATACGTTCATGTTGTTGGACCTCGACGAGCTATTGACGGATCATCAAGATCTTGCGCAACTACCGGCGCCACCTTTCATATCCGGCGATCGGCTAAAGGTGCCACAGGAGTTGAAGGAACTTGGTACGATCAAGTTCCGAGGAAATTTTACGGGTTTCATCCGCTCATTCACGGCATACGGAGTGGCCAATACGGCTATCGGTGGAATGCGAACGGATATTTCGTTCGAACGGGATACGTTGCGCAAGGACTTCTCATTGTCGGGTAGGCTGGCAACGGACAGTATTCGATTGGGTCCCTTATTGCATGCTGATATTCTCGGCCCTTTGGCTGCTAATATCCGCATCAACGCGAAAGGAAAGGATATTGCTGGCATGCGGGCTGAAGTGGAAGGTGACTTCCCGTTCTTCACGGTGAATGGAGTACGTATAAAGGGCATCTCCGCCAAGGGGAAACTGGAACGCAATCTGTTTAATGGTGCATTGTCCGTGAACGATAATGCGTTGATCCTGGATTTCGAAGGACTGGCTGATATGCGAGGTAGATGGCCTTTGGTGGATTTCCATGCAGAATTGGGGCATGCCAACCTTACAGCACTCGGTATTGCACCTTTTGATGGGTATAACACATTGCGGATGGATGTCGATGCACAAGGGCGATTATCCCCTGATAGTTTATTGGGCAAATTGTCGATGCGTGATATTGCATTCTGTCGCGGGGATCAAGAGCACGAATTGGGCGATATTGATCTTGTAAGCAGCCGCATGGATGGAGAGAATGTATTGAACTTGAATGCGTCTTTTGCGGATGTGGAGGTGAGCGGAGAGTTTCTGCCGACACGGTTGCCCCGCACTATTGAGAACGTGATCTACAGCGTATTCCCATCGCTGGAGGATAAAGTGGACTTCGCTGAAGCCGAACAGAATTTTCGGTTCACATTGGAGACCAAGAATACCGGACCGGTATTGGATCTGGTAATGCCAGGGTTGAAGATCGACAGCGGATCAACAGCAAAAGGAGCCCTGGATAGCCGTTCGTTGGATATTGAATTGGTCGCGGATCTGCCTGGAATGTCTTACGGTCATATGCGGATCAACAATATGAAGGTGGTTACCGAAAAGACCATGGATGTTTTCCTGTTCAGCGTTAAAAGTGATCGCCAGATCTGGAAGGACAGCATTTGGTTCGCTGGCACGTCGCTCACCGGAAAAGCATATCAGGATGAATTGGAATTCGCCCTTGGATGGGATGATAGCAATGGCGGCACCAATGGCGACCTCTATCTTTTAGGCGACGTTGATTCACCCAATTCGCTTTCACTGGATCTCCTCCCCAGTCATTTGCAGTTCGGCAGGGGAGATTGGTTGAATCTGAAACCGGCACATGCAAGGATCGAAGGATCCACCATCCGTATCGATTCACTTACACTGCTGAATAACGGGCAGCGGATAACCTTGGATGGCACGATCTCCGATGACCCTGGAGATGCGCTGCACTTCGATCTATTGAACGTTGATCTACGCAACATCGATCCGTTCTATGAAGGGCCCCAACTGAGCGGTATGGTATCCGGCGATGGCGCTGTATTCGATATCCGTAATACGCCGAAAATGTTCAGCTATATGTGCTTGGATAGTCTTAAGGTACAGGAACATCCAATTGGAGATCTGCAATTCGCTGCGCAATGGGTGGATGCAAAAAAAGCCGTGGACCTCAGCGGTGTCCTCAGTCGAGGAGCGATCAAGGCATTGGATTTCAGAGGAGAGATCAGTTTGAAGGATGATCAAGAAATGGATATGGAATTGATCATGGATCGCTTCGACCTTGGCTTCATAGATCCCTATCTGCCGAAAGGAATAAGCGAGATACAAGGGCTTGTATCCGGAAGCATTGCGGTGAACGGAAAACTGATCGATCCGCAGATCGCTGGTGAATTAGCGCTAACGAATGCCGGTCTTCGCATCGATTACCTCAATACGCTGTACAGGTTTTCGCATGAGTTGAAGGTGCGTCCGGATATGTTTGCGTTGGACCAGGTAGTCGTACGGGATGAAGAAGGACATAAGGCGGTGATCAATGGAACCATCCAGCATAAGGGATTGAAGGATTGGAACTTCAACGTTTCCGGTGAATTGGATACGATGCTTGTATTGAATACGGATCTGTCCCAGAATGAACTCTTCTACGGTAAGGCATATGGCACTGGAGATTTTGAACTAAGTGCCTATGCTGGGAACATGGAGATCACCGTCGATGCCAAGACTTCACCGGGCACATCGATCCATTTACCGCTCGGCGGTAGCACCGATGTTTCGGACATCGGTTTCGTGCAATTCGTAAGCGGCGATAGTTCTGATGTGGAGGTGCGGGTAGTGGATCTGACAGGGGTGACATTGGACCTGAATGTGGAGGTAACGCCGGACGCCATGTTCGAGTTGATCTTCGATCCAACAGTGGGAGACATACTCAGAGGTAGAGGAACCGGGAATATTGAAATGAGCGTTGATCAAGCTGGTGGTCTGGACATGAGAGGTGCGGTGCAAGTGAATGAAGGAGATTATCTCTTCACCCTACGGAATGTAGTGAACAAACGATTCCAAATTGCACCCGGAGGAACCATTACCTGGTTCGGCGACCCCTTGGATGCACAATTGGATCTTGAGGCCGTCTATCGACTTCGCGCACCGCTGTATGACATCATGTACGAGAAGAACGATGTGTACCGCAAACGTGTGCCAGTGGATGTGACCATGCGCTTGAAGGATCGCTTGTTGAACCCGGAGATCGGTTTCAGTGTGAGGCTTCCAACCGTAGATGAAAGCATCAGGACCCAGGTGAACAGCGTTCTAAGCACCGAACAGGAATTGAATAGACAGGTCTTCGCATTGATCGTCATGAATAGATTCGTTCAACCGCCGAACTATACCGGAGCAGGTTCACCCGGTACGGGAGACCTTGGAGCAAGTGCGACGGGGTTCGAGCTTATGAGCAATCAAGTGAGCAACTGGCTATCGCAGATCAGCAGTGATTTCGATCTTGGCTTGAATTATCGACCCGGAGATAACGTAACACAGAAGGAACTCGAAGTCGCCTTGAGCACGCAGCTCTTCAATGAACGATTACTGTTCAGCACGAACGTAGGCGTACAATATGGGGCAGCTCAAACAACCCAGAACTCCAATGCGTTGGTAGGCGATTTCCAATTGGAATACCTGCTGACCGAGGACGGTAAATTGCGAATGAAAGGCTACAGCATCAGCAACGACCGTAATTTGAACAGGGCCTCACAAGCATCCACGACACAAGGAGTTGGTATCGGCTACCGCGAAGAGTTCAATACGTTCAGGGAATTCCGCCAGAAGATCGCGAACATCTTCCGCAGCGATGCGAAGGACATGAAGTTTGATTGAAGGCAATGGTCGAAGTACATATTTACTTAGGCACCACCTATCCGGATTGTTCGGAGGATAGTTACAACTCCATTGCCCTGAATGAAAGTCAGCCTAGTTATACGGCACAGGCAAAAAATGGTCAACAGGCGCTGCAGTTGCAATTTGCCCCTTCTGTTTTAGTTGAACACTACTTGAAAGTAAGTCCGAATCCCTTTCAGTCTGATATCGTCGTATCGTTACCCTCAGAAGCGACCGGTTCACTTCAACTCGTTGATCTATTGGGCAAAAGTCTGGGCAGATGGAAGGCCATTCCCGGCAATTCTACCATCGATCTATCATCTCTAACTAACGGAGCTTACCAACTCATTTGGAGAGCGCTAGAATGCACAGAGAGCATTACGATTCTTAAAAGCAACTGAACATGACTTTAGTTAAGATATTTCTGGCGCTAAGTGTGAGCATCACCTTGCTTTTTCCGACAAGTATCGAAGGCCAAGATCTTCAGTGGGTGCAACAGATAGGTGGTAATTGGTCGGAAACAGTGAACGGCGTTTGCGAAGATGCAAACGGAAATGTTTACGTAACAGGCGCTCTTGGTGGCTACAATGCTCCTGGTGGCACAATCGGCGGCGTTTTATTCCCTGTATTAGGAACTAGGGATATTTTCTTGGCGAAATTTGATGCATCGGGAAATTACGTATGGGGCGTTACTGCGGGTGGTGAAAAGGTTCCTGAGGATGTAAATGAAGCAGAATACGGTCGCAACATCCTGTATGACTCTATAACGAACACGATAGTACTTCAAGGAACTTACGACTCCGAAGATGCCTATTTTGGGCCAGGCATAAGTGCCGCAGGGCGCGGTATGTTCGTCGCTAAATATGACCTGAATGGTACGTGCTTGTGGTTGCAAACCGTTCCATGGGGCATTGTTTATGGAATGACGATAGATGATAGTGGGAATATTTATGCTGAGACGGCCCGAACTGTTTTATTTGATGATTTGCTTCTTGTAAAGTATTCGCCTGGAGGTGAGGTTATATGGTCGAAGGACATCGGATACAATATTGGGGATGCTTGGGCCGCAGATGATAATGGCACGTTAATTATTGCTGGTGCTTGCTTTGAGAATTCTAATTTGTTGGGAACAACATTCACGCCCGCAGCATCAGGCTGGGATGCATTGATAGCGCGGATCGATACTTCTTGTACTCAAGTTCTTGCAACCCAGCAACTAGGTGCAGATAGTCTTGCATTATATCATGATCTTGAAATTCTTTCCAATGGAGCATTGATCATCACTGGAGCTTTCATAAATCGTTTGTATGTACCAAATGACACAGTGGTCTCAATTCCTGACCAGTTGGTTCGGTTTCTAATGAAAGCAGATAGCGCTGGTAATCCAGAATGGGTAGAAACTTTGCCAATGGTTGGCACGATCAATTCGGCAGCACTACTATCAATGAGCGGTGAAAGCACATTCTAGGTTGCTTTTGAAATCAATTCGTCTACTACGATCGGTCAATTCGTTATTGAACCAACCACCAATAGGGATTTTGTAATTGCACGTTTCGACCTGAGTGGAAACTGTTTAGGCGTATTGCATGGTGGAGAGGTTAGACCGGCGCGGGTCTACGTTCTGGGTACGAATGATGGCGGAGTGGTTATTTCTGCTGGCTTCACCCAACCTTTACAGTTAGGTCAAGGCTTAACCACATCTGGTGCAAATGATGGCTTCATCGCCAAATTCAGCGCCATAACCGGCATACAAACCTTCGGAAATCTTGGTGGAGGGCAACTGCACATTTACGCCAATCCCAACAACGGGTTATGCACTGTTGATCTACCACAAGACCTGCGGTATACTTCGGATCTGGTGCTTACCATTTTCGATGCACAAGGCCGCGCCGTACAAAGTAGCCCCGTGCGTTCTTCCGAAACAGGCATTAAACTGGATATTACCGCACAAGCCAAAGGCAGTTACTTCGTAGAACTGAGCGATGGGCAACAACGGTATACGGGTACGATCGTGTTTGATTGAATGCGTACAACCTCGCATGACGAAATCGTATAACTGGTATTTGGTACCCAATACGCTGTACCCTATACCCTGTACCCAATACCAGTGACCAAGACCTACTCCCCCAACTTCAACGAATGCCCCATGCGCTCTTTCTTCGCTTTGAGGTACTTGTGGTTGTGCTCGTTACTTGCAATTTCGATCGGAACATTCTCCGTGATCTCCAGGCCATAGCCTACTAGCCCCGTGCGCTTTTTGGGATTGTTCGTTAGCAAGCGCATTCTTCGCACGCCAAGGTCGAATAGGATCTGAGCGCCAACGCCATAATCCCGTGCGTCCATATCGAAGCCGAGCATCAGGTTCGCATCCACAGTATCTGCTCCTTGTTCCTGCAGTTTATAGGCTTTCAATTTATTGAGCAATCCAATGCCGCGACCTTCTTGCTGCATGTATACGATCACGCCCTTTCCGGCCTTTTCGATCATCTCCATGGCCTGCTGCAACTGTGGTCCACAATCGCACCGGCAACTCCCGAAAATATCACCGGTAACACATGAGCTGTGTACGCGCACAAGGATCGGTTCATCCGGTTCCCAAGTGCCTTTTACCAAGGCCAAATGCTCTTCACCTGTCGTGCTTTGCTTGTATGCTACAAGGTCAAAATCACCGTGCAGCGTAGGAAGTTTCACATCGATCTGGCGTTCCACCAAACGCTCAGTGCGCATGCGATAGGCGACCAGGTCTTCGATACTGATGAGCTTCAGGTCGAATTTTTCGGCGATCAATTGTAGCTCTGGTAAACGGGCCATGGTGCCGTCGTCGTTCATGATCTCAACGATCACACCTGCGGGTTCGAATCCTGCCAAGCGAGCGAGATCAACAGCTGCTTCCGTATGTCCGGTTCGGCGTAGAACTCCGCCCTTACGCGCCTTCAACGGAAAGATGTGACCGGGTCTTGCGAGATCGTTGGCTGTAATTTCTGGATCGATCAACGCTAACATGGTCTGGGATCTATCACTGGCGCTAATGCCCGTGGTGGTCCCGCGTCCCTTGACATCAACGCTCACCGTGAAAGGGGTTTCATGCAGCGCAGTGTTGTCATTCACCATCAGGTCCAGCCCAAGTTCTTCGCAACGTTCTTCGAGAAGCGGCGCACAGATCAGTCCACGCCCATGTTTGGCCATGAAGTTGATCACTTCCGGTGTAGCATTTCGGGCAGCGGTCAAGAAATCACCTTCATTCTCACGGTCCTCATCATCCACTACAATAACCACCTTTCCTTGGCGGATATCAGCAATGGCTTCTTCAATGGTATTGAACGGCTTCTTCATACACTAACGGCTTAATGGTGTAAAGGTACGTAGGTGCAGGGTAGCACAGTCTTTGGTCAATGAACCGGACGCGGGTCACTCACCAAGGCATCCAAGGCTTGCGCAGCGCGGTCCCAATCGAAATGGGAACGAACGAAATCGTAACCACTTTCCGCAACTCGTTGGCGTTCGGCAGGGTCATTCAGTAAGCGCAGAATGTGTTCTGCGTAATCTTCCGGCGAGTTGCCTATCAGTATCGCGGTGCCTGCAGGTGCGCCGACCGCGTTGTTCGCCAAGGCCGATGTAACGCACGGTATGCGCATGGCCATAGCTTCCAGTAGTTTATTCTGGAGGCCGGTTCCGATCTGCATGGGAGCGGCAAAGATCCGTGCGGTAGCGTAGGATACACGAATGTCTTTCACCCAACCGGAAACGGAGATCAATGGATCATTTTTGGCAAGGTCACGTACGGCTTGGCTGGGATCAACACCGGAAATAAGTAGGCTGGTCTCCGGACGCACCTTTCGCACGATCGGTAATACCTGCTCAGCAAGGAACACCACACTATCAATATTCGGCGGATAATTCATATTGCCTGTGAAGAGCAGATCGAATTTCGGTTCCAGCGGCAACGGAGCAAAATGGTCCGTGTCCACGCCATTTGGGATCACGGCCATCTCATCACGCAAAGGATGGTAGATGTAATCGCGGTCCTGCGCGCTGATGATGACACTGTGATCGAACTGGTCGAACATGAGATTCTCGTACCGGATCAATCGCCGTGTTTCGGTCTGGAACAAGGGGCGGAACAACCAAGGAGCATTCTCGGTTCTTCGTTCCATACCCTTGCTCAAGGTGTCCATGTAATCCAGCGTCTTCGGCAGTGCATATTTGCGTCGCACGTACTCCGTTGTCCTCACGAGCTGGCACAATACGTGATCGGGTTTGAAGCGTTCAATGGCAGCATCCATCCGTTGCTGTGCGCTGCGGTGATGGAAATAGGCCACCTGAAATGGTAGTCGGGAAAAGATCGCGCCGAACAATTTCAAGAAGATGGACCACCGCCTTAACCGTACCACCTCGATGTGCTTACAGAACTGATGGAGATGATCCAAATGTTCAGGTTCGGTGTTCGTATCGCTCAAGCAAAAAAGAAAGACCTCATGTTTGTCTGCCAAACGACGGATCAAGTGATATGCTCTGAGCTTATCACCCTTCTCCAACGGATACGGAACACGGGAAAGGATCACCAACAACTTCATTCTCCTGCGAACTGCTATTACTTGCCCAAACGCTTGTAGAATGCCACAAGGTCTTTGATGATCTTCTTCTCTTCATATGCGGATTCGATCAACGCGCGGGCATGTTGCCCTAATTCTTCCAACCTTTCAGGGTGATCGATAAGTGCGATCATGTGTTCAACGAATTCCTTTGCATTGCGGGCAATTAAGATCTCCTTACCCTCCGAGTACGCAATGCCTTCCGCACCGATGGGTGTGGAAATGATCGCTTTACCCAGTGCCATGCCCTCAATGATCTTCACGCGCATGCCGCCGGCACTGAACAATGGCACTACCATGATGTCCCTGGCCTTCATGTAGTCGAACGCATCTTTCACGCGGCCCCGGCAAAGCACACCTTTGTTCTTGGTGCCCATGAGGTCTTTCGGCATTCGGTTCCCGGCAAGATTCAAACGCGCTTCAGGTCGTTTTTCCATCACTTTTGGCCAAACCGACTTCAACAGCCATCTCACTCCTTCTTCATTAGGCAACCAATCCATACTTCCCAAGTGGAAGAATACGGGCTTTTTGGAATGAGTTCGCGGTGCCCATTCGTAATCATTGGGTTCAACACCGAACGGTATGGAGATGATCGGGGTTTTAGTTCCGTGGGCAACGAAATGCTTAGCGTCCGCTGGGCTGATCGCCGCGACGCCGTCCACGCGGTCGAGAACGGCCATTTCATATTCCTGCAATTGCTTGGCAAGGAATTTTCGGTAGGGTTTCTTAAGAAAATTCTTCTCGCCAATAGCGATCCGTTCCTGGATCACATGTTCCAGGTTATGAGAACGCAGAACAATGGGCGCACCGGTATACCTGCGAAGGGTAGGTATGTACGGGGTCATGAACAAGCTCTCCAACTGAATGATATCGAACTTCTCTTCGCTCAATAACCGGATCAATCGGATATCCATATCGGGCGAGAAGAATCGGCTGATATTATAATTGTCCGCATTGAGCAGATCATTGAACGCATCCACCACGTTCAGGGAAGTATCCACGAAAACGCCTTCAATACCGGTGCTTTCGCGAAACTCTTTTGGCAATGCATCCATGTTCAACGCATGCTTAGCAGTGGAAATGCACAACACCTTAACATGGTGCCCTGCATTGATCAACCCCCTGGCCAGGTTGTGCATGGCCATGGTGCCGCCATCAATGGGCGGGTAGGGGGGTTTATTACAAAGCTGAAGAATTCGCATCGGACCGCTTAAAGAGGGAGAGAATACGTTGCCAACCGCGATAATACGAATCGGCATCGAAGAGTGGGCTATCAGTTGCCGCTTTCCACGTTAATAGAACACCGACCGGGAGGAGGACCAATGTACTGATCCACATGCCTGGCCAAGGTGTAATGCCTCCTGCAATGGCTAATTTTTCCATGGAGAATGAAATGATGTGGAATACCAGAAAGAACATGATAGCGAAGACGGTTGGTAGTCCCATTCCACCTTTTCGGATAATGGCTCCCAGAGGCGCACCAATGAAAAAGAATACAAGACAAGCGAAGGCGAGCATCAATTTACGATGCCATTCGATCCGGAACCTGTTCACCTGTTCAATTCGGCCTTTCCTTTCATCCAAACTGCGTTGGATGTAATTGACGTTGTTCCGCACCATATTGGTCGCAACGTCATACACAGCGTTCCGGGCTTGGAGGTCGAGCTCGGGTTCCAAGGCCTTTTCCGCAGGTTCAAGCAATAGCTCACTCTTCGAAAGAACGGGAGGTGTATCCTGCTTATGCAACTTCTTGTCCCGCAAAATGTAAAGACTGTTCCGTAAATGTGCTTGTTGTTCACTCATGCGCATATCCAATGATCGCAACAAGCTATCCTCTGCCACCTGTAACTGGCCGATGGTAAGCATCTTGTAATGGTCCTTGAAGAGGTCCTCATCCGTCCGGACCATACCCAGGCCAGTAAGGTCCAAACGCAACCTATCCTCTTTGAACGTCCCGCGAATCATGGCATATTTGGCATCATCATTACCGGCTGGTCCGTGTTCATCATAGAAATGACCATCGTGCAATGAAAGGAATAGGTAATGATCATCCGGGCTGCGGCTCATAGTACCGGTCTTTGCACGCACCACGGTCCGGTTTCCTTGGAACGCTGCTCTGTGGTCGTAGATCAACACGTCATACAATGTACCGGTTTCCTTGTCCTTGTCCTGCACACGGATACTGAAGCCATCAATACCGTTGTAAAAGATACCGGGGCGTAAGTTCAGGGCAGGCTTTTTACGCGTAACATCCCATAAAAGCGATTGGAATTTCAGATTGGCTATTGGCAACAGGTTGTTGCTGAAATAGAATGAGCCCAACGAGAGCAGCCCAATGAAAATGACCAACGGGCTCATGATCTTGAAAAGCCCAAGACCTGCGGATCTCATCGGCACCAATTCGGAGTTCTCTCCCAGGCCACCCATGGTCATTATGCTGCTCAATAGAATGGCCAGTGGCAGTGCTAAGGGCACAAAACTGGCCGTAGCATAGGTCATCAATTCCAATAGAACGTACCACTCGAGTCCTTTGCCCATAAGGTCATCGACGTACTTCCATAGGAATTGCATGACCAGAATGAACAGCACGATCAAGAATGTGATCAGCAAGGGCCCTATAAAAGCCCGGATGATCATGATGTGCAACCGTTTCATTCCGGAATGGTTCGGATACAAAGGTCGGGAGTAAAAGAGTAGGAAGGGATGAGCGCTATCAAGCCCCAAGTACACGGATGAGTGACCCGATCTGTGTATTCCACAGATTACGCACGGATTCCACTTCGCGCGGCCAAGCATGATCCGTTACGATCAACGCCACATCATTGGTCATATCATCAATACGGATGCGGAACTCAAAGAATGAATCCGGATCATCCTCATCATCATTTCGGTGGAAACGGATCACCTCGCCCAGTTTACGCCCGATCAACGTTGTGGCCTCTTCTTCACCATCCTCCCATTTGAACGTGTACTGGTCATCCTGAACATCAACATCCACACAGTACCATTCCGCAAATCCACTCGGAGTGGAGATCAAGTCGTAGAGTACGGTAGGCGCACTGCGCACGTTGAATTCCATCTGGACCCGCTGCTTCAGCGGCTTTTTGGCCTCTTTTAGAGGTACTGCGGGGCTGTTCTTTATTGCTTTGGCCGGAGCGGCCGCTTCAGTTGGCTTTGCGATCGGAGCTGTGGCTTTCTTAGTCACTGTTTTGGCAATGATCTTGGGTTTCGCAATAACTTTTTCAACCACAGGCTTTGGTGTCTTTGCGGTCTTCTTGGTTGTGCTGGCCAGTTTTTTCGGAACCTTGGATGCAGCTGATGGTTTGGGTGAATTTCCCTTTTTCGGTGCCGGACGGGCTATTTTCTTCGCCACTTTGGGAATTGCCGCCTTGGCTGCTTTTTTCTTTACGATGGTGGTTTTAGTACGAGAAACAGGTTTCGATGCACTTTTTTTCGCTACAGGCTTCTTACCGGCAACCTTCTTGGTCGTGGCTGGTTTCGCTTTGCCTGCACTTTTTTTGGCAGCTATGCGCCCAGTTTTCGATGTTGCAGCTTTTTTCACAGGCGCAGTTTTTTTCTTGGGTGTAACAGTTTTTCTCTTCTTCTTAACCGTTGAATTCTTCTTAGGCGAGTTCGGTCTGCCTTTTTTAATAACGGTCTTCTTCTTGGCCATGGTGGTAATATTCGCGTACACTGCGTTGCGGCTAAAGATAGAGAAAACCAGTGCCTTTGCAAGTCGATGTAATTTTCAACCATTTCCATGACTATCACAGGTTTCGTGGAACCTATGGCATCAAGTTTTATATTTGCCGCCCCTTGGATCGCAGCTTGGGGACTTATGGCGCGGTAGCTCAGCTGGTTAGAGCGCAGGATTCATAATCCTGAGGTCGGGAGTTCAAGTCTCCCTCGCGCTACTGGAATTTTGAGAAAGGCCTCGGTATGATACCGGGGCCTTTCTTGCAACGCATTTCCTAGTAGTTATATCGGCATGTGGAAGTATTTTCCGATCATTGTCCTATTCAGCTGTGGTGACGGGCCAGTAGTACGCGATCAAAGCGCTATCCGAGTGGCCATGACCGAACAACAAAAAGCTTGGAACGCAGGAGACATCAAAGGTTTCATGAGCAGTTATTCGGATACGATCTGTTTCATCAGTTCCAAAGGAACCACGTGCGGAAAGGAAGGTGTTACAGCGAATTATGAGCGCTCTTATCCGGACAAAGCCGCCATGGGGCAGTTGAACTTCGGTATTAATGAGGTTGTTCCCGTAGGCAATGAGCATGCTTGGGTGACCGGGACGTGGGCGTTGGCACGCACGGCGGATACGTTAAGTGGTGGATTTTCATTGCTTTGGACAAAGGAGCGGAAAGGTTGGCGGATCGTGCGTGATCATACGTATTGATCCGAAGGGGATATCTTCGGCACATACCTTGGAATTTTGACCATCTCGATCACTCTGATCATCATCATCGTTACCGCAGCGGTATCGATCATAGCCTTCAGCAATAGGGAATTCTACACCTATTTGTTGTTTGAGCCGTATGTTATCAATGCGCGTAAGGAATACCATCGCTTCATTTCACATGCATTCGTGCACGCCAACTGGACGCATCTTGCCGTGAACATGTTCGTGCTTTGGATGTTCGGCACGAGCGTGGAAATGTTGTACTCCATGATCACCGATGGAGGTCGGCTACTACCGTTTCTAGGGCTTTATTTCGGTGGAGTGTTGTTCGCGTCGATCCCATCCTACAAGAAACATATTCTGAACCCTTCATATAGAGCAGTGGGTGCAAGCGGAGCAGTGAGTGCCGTATTGTTCGCCCAGATCTTAATGTTACCGACCCGATCCGTGGAAATGCTATTCATTCCGGTGCCAATGCCAGCTTGGGTATTCGGTGGTCTGTATTTGGCCTATTCGTGGTACATGGATAAGCAAAGCACGGACAATGTCGCGCACGATGCCCACTTCTATGGAGCGGTATTTGGCCTTGTGTACACAGCCTTATTGGAGCCTCAGCTGATCATTAGCATTGGTAGTTTCCAATCTTCACTTGGTCTATGAAGCGCAGAGCACTTTTCCTGGATCGCGATGGAGTGATCAACAAAGAGCGCGGGATCCATACGTGGAAGGTTGAGGATACGGAGCTATTACCGGATGTTGCGCAAGCGTTGCGAAAGGCACAGGATGCAGGATTTGCCTTGATCGTAATTACCAACCAGAGCGGCATCGGTCTGGGTATGTATGGGCATGATGATGTTGCCAAAGTACATGCGTATCTTGAGGCCGAACTTTCAGTAGCAGGTGTTCACTTGACCGATATTTTCTATTGCCCGCATCATCCTGAACAAGGAAAGTGCCTTTGTCGCAAGCCAGGATCATTGCTGTTAGAACGAGCTATTGCTCGGCATGGCCTTCAACTGGAAGGGTCCGCTATGATCGGAGATCGGGATCGCGACGTGCAAGCAGCCGAAGCAGCGGGAGTTCGTGGTATTCTTGTACCTGCAAATGGGGAGTTGCTTCCTATTGTGTTGAACGTAGTATCAAGAGGATGAAAGACCTAGTGAACGTGAATGGTAAAGTTGTGCCCGGAAACGAACCGGTCATAACGTTACGTAACCGCGCATTCCATTATGGAGATGGGTTGTTCGAGAGCATGCGCATCATTAAAGGTCGCTTGTGTTTCGCTGATTCGCATTGGGCAAGACTAGTAACGGGTGCAGGATTGTTGCGGATCGGGCTCCCAGTTGGTCTGGACGTACGTTCTTTTGAACAATACGCATTGGAGTTGGCCGAGCAGTGCGGTCTTCACGGAGGGAGATGCCGATTTACACTATATCGTGGCGGAAATGGAAATTACCGACCGACTTCGAATACCGGAGGATTCACGTTTGAAGTAACGTCTTTGGAGGATCAACATCACACATTGAATGAACAGGGGTTGATGGTGGATATTTGGCCAGAGACCCGTAAGCCAATCAATGAACTTTCGGTTCATAAGACGTTGAACTGCCAGCTTTATGTGATGGCATCATTGTGGTGTACGGACCGTGGCCTGGATGATTGCATGCTGCAGAACGAGCGTGGAAATATCATTGAAAGCAGCAGCGGGAATATATTCATTGTTAGCAATGGTGTGCTATATACACCTTCACTGACCGATGGATGCATAGGTGGTGTGATGCGCGCACAGGTGATCAATTTGGCACTGAAACACGGGATCAAAGTTTATGAGTGCTCGTTGAACCCACAGAATTTATTGGCTGCGGATGAGTTGTTCTTTACGAACGCCGTCTCCGGAATTCGCTGGGTTGCGACATACCGCACAAAGCGTTACACGCATAGATTGGCAGGTACGTTATTGGAGCATTTGATCAAGAAGACACTAGACCAGTGATCGGGTCAATTCAACGCCGGGTCATCAGGAAAATTGGCGAGTGGAGCAAATTCCGGTCCCATATCGCGCAGCGTTTCTGCCCAAATGTTCTTTTTACCGGTGTGCATGATCCGCTTTTTGTCGACATTGGCGACCAGCCATGCACGTTCAGCTAACTCCTTATCAAGCTGACCTTCGGTCCATCCGGAATACCCTACGAAAAAACGCACGTGCCTTGCCAGTTTTGGATCTGTGCTGAGGATGGATCTCAACTGATCGAAATCTCCACCCATGTGGACACCATCAACAACTTCAGTGCTGCCATCAAGGTGTGGTCCGAGCGTGTGCAAGTAATAAAGATTGCTGCTCTGCACGGGTCCGCCGATGCTCACTTTCGATCCTATCGGTGGCATTCTATCCATAAGTTGATCGATGTCCATATCCATATGCCGGTTCAATACGAATCCAAAAGACCCTTCATCGTTATGCTCACAGAGAAGTACAACGGTTCTTCGGAAATAGGGATCCGGTAGAAACGGTTCGCTGACCAATAACCTTCCTCGCGCTGGTTCGAGTTTGTTCTCTGGTCGTAGATCAAGAAAGTTATTGCTCATATTATGCTACAAGGTACGGTCTTGGCTTGGAAACAATACCGGATCAGGCTTGCAGGATAAGCTTGGCAGCGGAATTCCTTTTCGTGAATATCAGTGATCAATTGAAATTGGTAGGGTGTATTGAACGCTTTCGAGTAGTGTGTGTTTGGCGAATAACTTAGCGGCCAAGAAATTCGAGAAGAGAATGGATCAGGATAACAAGCGAACGGATTTTAGAAAGCATAAATTGATCGAGAACGAGGCTGGTAATGACCCCATTGCCTTGTTCGATCGCTGGTACGGAGAGGCCAACTCTGAAAATGTTCTGGAACCGAAAGCAATGTCGTTGGCGACGGCTGGCTCGGTTACGATAAGCTGCCGTATTGTTTATCTACAGAAATTCGATCAGAACGGATTCGTGTTCTATACGAACCAGAATAGTCGCAAGGCAATGGATCTGGAACGCGACCCGCGTGCTGCGTTAACATTCTTCTGGCCGGAATTCGAACGGCAAGTACGAATTGAGGGAAAGGCAGAACATGTCACTGCCGAAGAGAGCGATGCATATTTTGCTTCACGGCCACGCGAGAGTCGGATCGGTGCGTGGGCAAGTGATCAGAGCAGAGCCGCAGGGACAAGAGAAGAAATGGATGAACGGTATTCGCGGTGGGTTGAACGTTTTGGAGAAGAGGATATTCCGCGCCCGTTGCATTGGGGTGGGATCCGTGTTAAGCCAGTACGGATCGAATTCTGGCAGGGACGCGCAGATCGAATGCATGACAGGATCGTATTCGAGCATGCAGGAGATGAGTGGATACGTTTGCGTCTACAACCGTAGTAGGACCCATTACCATTTCGAATTATGGAATAGTCCGAAGAGCGAGTAGATCGGCGGATTCTGTAGTTCGAATGGGTATAATATCCATAATGCAGAAGACCCCTCGTTGATGAGGGGTCTTTGCTTCTGTAACGAATTTAGAATTACTTCTTCTTCGCAGCGGTGGTCTTCTTTGCAACCTTCTTAGGCGCTGCCTTTTTTGGAGCAGCTTTCTTAGCAGTTGGCTTCTTTGCGGCAGCGCGCTTTACAACCTTCTTCGCGGTCTTCTTAGCAGCTTTCTTCGGAGCAACTTTCTTAGCGGTCGGCTTTTTCGCGTCAGCACGCTTAGTAACCTTCTTACGGGTAACTTTCTTCGCGGTCGGCTTTACAGCAGATGCTTTTTTAGCAGCCGCTTTTTTCGGGGCAGCTTTTTTAGCAGCCGCTTTTTTCGGAGCGGCTGTTTTAGCCGCAGCCTTTTTCGGAGCGGCTGTCTTGGTCGCAACTTTTTTCGCAACTACTTTTTTCGGAGCAGCCTTTTTAGCGACCTTCTTCGGTGCCGCCTTTTCAGCGGTCGTTTTCTTGGCAGCAGCTGCACGTTTCTTACGTTTCGAAGGACGACTAACACCAGCGCTTCCGATGGTGCGTTTTCCTTTCTTGGTTTTCTTATCACCTTTTCCCATTGTTTTGTTCTTGTTAATGATTTCGCCAAATGTATTCGCGTGCTTCAACGAGGGTCATACGAATTAGGTTTCACTTTTCAACGCGGATATGTCAACAGCTTCATGGGAGACGTGCATGTGCCGTTCAAGTTCGATCGCAAAGAAGCGATCGATCCCATGATGCTTCATTGAACGACACGATCGTAGATGATCGTTGGTACCATTGATGATCTCCGGGTCAATGGTCAGTCGAAGAAGGATCTGATGTGCGTCTGAAATGTTCTTCCAAATGCGCTGCGCTTTGTACTGTTTTTCTCGTCCATTTCAATTTCAGTTCGAACAGTTCTTTCTCCGATAAGCGCCACTTGATGTCGCTTGTGCGTAGTCTTTCCATCACGGTGTACAACGTAATGGCGGCAGAGACCGAGATGTTATAGCTCTCCGTGAACCCGTACATCGGTATGCGCAATTGGTGATCAGCATGTTCCATCAACTCGTCACTAGCCCCTGTCAATTCAGTTCCGAAACAGAATGCCAATGGCTTATCCAGGGCAATGGTGCCCGGTGTGATTTCTGGGGCACGGGGTGAAGTAACTACGATCCCATAACCTTGATCGCGCAGTTTTTCAATACACCGCATCGTATTGTTCTCATGTTCATGATGCCGTTCTATGTCCACCCATTTGGAAGACCCCAATGTGACGTCGGGATTCACGGTGAACTTGTTGCGGTTCTCAATGATATGCAGCCGTTGAATTCCGAGTAGGTCCGCAGTACGGACCACGGCACTGGCATTGTGCGGTTGATAGATGTCCTCCATTACCGCAGTTATATGATAGGTTCGCTCAGCAGCAAGCTCATCGAACAAGTTGCGTTTATGGTCCGTGACAAAGGCTGAAAGCTTCTCGTAGAGTTCTTGATCGGTCATTGATACAAGTGTAATGCTCAATGGATGATCCATGTACAACTCTTGCAGAAGAGCAGGGGATCGGACGATGGTATATCCATAAAAAGAGGATCCCCCGCCGAAGCGAGGGATCCTCAAGAATGATAAGTGGAAGTTCTTACTTCACTTTGCTGGAAAGATCCGCACCAGCTTTGAACTTCACAACTTTCTTAGCTGCGATCTTGATCTCCTTACCGGTCTGTGGGTTACGACCTTTGCGTGCAGCACGCTTGGTGATGGAGAATGTACCGAAGCCAACGAGAGCTACGCGCTCGCCTTTCTTCAACGCTTTGGTAGTGCTAGTTACAAATGCATCCAATGCACGCTTTGCATCAGCCTTTGAAAGTTTTGCATCTGCTGCGATCGATTCGATCAATTCTGCTTTGTTCAATCCCATGTCAGTTAGTTTTTGAATTGGTTAGTTGTTAGTGGACTCTGGGACAAATGTATTTGGAAATGCCCGTCTGTCAAGGGTTTCAGGCGTAAAAGGGTCAGAATGTTGATAAACAGGGCGTTTTGTTGATAACTGTCTCTGTATCCCGCCCCCAGCAAGGTTTTTAGAAACCGCTCGTTTTGAACTTACTAGTCGTTGAGTCAACGGTAGTTCAGCGCTTATCTTAGCAGGACCCATATCAAAGTGAACGTAAATTCACAACAGTGAGATACCATGAATGGTTCGAAGACCGTGTACGAATTCTTTAGCGTTCATCCGTCGTTTGCCTTCTGCTTGTACCTCCATTGCTTCTATCCATTTGTCTGAACATGCAATTTGCATTACACCTTCAAGAATGCGCACAGTACCCGGTTCCTCTGTACACGATGTATTGGTCATTCGTGTCCGCAATACCTTGAAGTGAGAAGTAGTTCCTTCACTTTGCCAGTGGCACCAAGCTCCTGGGAATGGAGACATACCGCGCACAAGATCATGAACTGAACGTGCTGTTCCGTTGAAATGGATCCGGGTTCGTTCAGGTCCGATCTTGGGTGCAACACGCGGTTCGCGATCTACTGGTAGGACTTGTGGTCTGGCTATTGCGGTACCATTGAACAGGTCATGAACTGTACGGACCATGAGTGTCGCACCAATGACCATCATTCGATCATGCAGTTCACCAGCGGTTTCATCCGGTCCGATCTCCAGTGGCGCTTGTAAAAGGATATCACCAGTGTCGATGGCATGCTGGATCTTGAATGTGGTAACGCCCGTGGTACGTTCACCATTGATCACCGCCCAGTTGATCGGAGCCGCTCCACGATAGTCAGGTAATAGGGATGCATGCAAGTTGACCGTACCATATTCCGGTCTGTTCCATACGACCTCTGGCAACATGCGGAATGCAACAACAACATAAAGCGACGCATTGATCTGGTCCAGTTCTTCCAAGAATGCGGGGTCCTTCAACTTGGGTGGTTGAAGTACAGGAATATTCAATTCCAATGCGCGCTCTTTAACTGCCGATCCACGCAACTGCCTCCCACGTCCTGCGGGTTTATCGGGTGCCGTGATCACAGCCGCTACATCTAACCCAGCAGAGACCAATGCGTTAAGTGTACCCACAGCAAACTCTGGAGTACCCATGAAAATAATGCGGTCGTTGTTCATAGTAGGTGCGAAGGTGCGATCCGGAATCGATATGGCAATAAAGCATCCGGTCCGGCATAGTCGATCCCGATACGTGGCCCAACGATCACGTGCGATGGCGTTACAGTAATTCCATGATCCTCCAACCGAATTAGGCCGGAAGAAAGGTCTGTTCCGGAATGATCGGTCCGAATGCCGAGCGCTTGCGTCAACGTACCCGGACCAGCGGTGGTGAGCGTATCGGAACCACGTCTTTCCTTCATGGTTGGTAACCCCGTTGTCGGATGCATGGCCCTTACCAAGACCGCATGCGGGACACCGGTAACATTGGTCACCACATTGAATAGATGATGGATCCCATAGCATAGATATACATAAGCAATTCCTCCCGCTGCGTACATGGGTTCGTTACGCGCTGTGCGTTTGCCTCCGTGAGCATGAGAAGCTTTATCGGTCGCTCCTGCATATGCTTCGGTTTCCGTAATGATACCAGAAGTGCGTATCCCGTTAAAGTTGGTCACGATCACTTTTCCAAGTAGTTCACGTGCAATACGAACAACATCCGTTCCTTGATAGAAGCTGGAAGGAAGCGTGTTCAGAACAGAATTCATTGATCTTTTGCTGATGGCTTTTCGAATTCGTCATTCCTCCACCGTTTCTCACGATCGGGTATATCGAATTCCGTCAAGGGCTCATTCACTGCGCTACTGACAGGACCCGGTGTATAAGCAACCGCCGCTCGACATACATCGCATTGGCCACAATCATTGAGGTCGGGCTCATCGAAATAGGAGAGTAGGACGCGGACCCGACAGGTGCTCGTATTCTTTACGTATGCCAACATAGCTTCTAAACGTTGCATGGCACGTTGTTTCCGCAGTTCCAAAGCGGCCGGGTCAAGCCTAAGCCGGTCGGAATCCACGCGCGGTGTGAGCAGCGTTACCGTAGGGGCATCATTCTTTGGTTTGTAGGCTATCATTTTTTGATGGTCCAATTCCTTCAATAAGGAATTGACCTTGCGGGCATCAGTACCTATCAGTTTTGCAAGACGAACTTCATCAACAACCGCACTTTCCTCGTAGAGACCACCATAGAGTCTTAGCAATGCTTCCAAGATGGGTCCATGCTTTTTGCTGGTAACACGCAAGTCATAGACAACCTTATGTGTCGTACGAATGAACACACGAGAAGGAGAACTAACGCCTTCTGATAACACGATCTTGCCATCGAGCTCCAATGCTTTGAGCGAATGGTGAACAACGGTTGGCGGCAAGGAAGTGCGAGTGCTCAACGCCGCTGTATCGAGATCATACGTTTCCAGCTCACCTGAACCAAGTGCGATCCCATGGATATCCGCGAAAGCTTGGTAAACACGCCTCACATCCGTAAGTTCAGGGAAAGCCGCCAGTGTGCGGTCGCGCAAATTCTCATCATCTCCAGGTCCTACGATCAGGAAGGCATAAGCCATTTTTCCATCTCGCCCACCGCGTCCTGCTTCCTGGTACAAGCTCTCCATATCCGGAGGTAGCTCCATATGCACAACGGCACGTACGTCGGGCTTGTCGATCCCCATCCCGAAAGCGTTCGTAGCTACTACGCACCGTAGTTTTCCGGAAGTCCATTCCTTTTGGATACGATCACGCTCGGCGGAACTTAGCCCCGCATGATATGCTTCTGCCGAGATGCCGTGATGGTGTAGGAATCGGGCTGTACGGATCGTTCCTTTTCTGGTCCTTAAATACACAATGGAACTACCATCAACCTTTTGCATTACCCGAAGCAAACGTCCGTGCTTATCATCTCCTTGGCTGGTCCATAGGACCAATTCAGGCCGTAGAAAACTGCCTCGTACCATGTGCGGTCCACGGAAGGCGAGTTTCTCCATGATATCCGTTGCCACCACGCTGGTCGCTGATGCCGTAAGTGCAAGCACGGGTATGTTCGGCACCCGCTCCCGTACAAGTCGGATCTTTAAGTACGCCGGCCTGAAATCATAACCCCATTGTGAAATACAATGTGCTTCATCAATGGCAATCAAACCCAAAGGAAGCCGTGGAAGACGAGCTTCGAAAAGCTCACTTCCCAACCGTTCCGGCGAAACATAGAGGAACGAAAGTTTGCCAACGGCTGCGCTTTCGAGCACATTCTCCATTTCCGGATAGGACATTCCGGAAGTGATCGCGCGTGCTGCCACACCTGCCTTTTGCAAGTGTTCAACTTGGTCTTTCATCAATGCGATCAATGGTGACACAACCAAACAAAGTTTCCCCATGGCAAGCGCGGGCACCTGGAAACACACGCTTTTTCCACCTCCTGTTGGTAAAAGGGCAAGTGTGTCCTTACCGGCCATCACAGCGTGAATGATCTCTTCCTGCTTGGGTCGAAAATCAGTATGTCCCCAGTATTTTTGGAGGACCTCATTGATCGATAGTGGCGAATAACCGCCCTTAGTTAGCATCTTTTATATCTTGTGGAACGGATATGTCAGTTCGTGGCATGTCCAAAACGCTACATTTGTTATTAACAGATAAAGACGAAGTTGGATGATAACCACCGGGCAAAAGATAGCCATACAACCGACCACTGCCTCACGATTGCCTGATACAGACCTCGCGAATATCAAGTTCGGTCGAGTATTCTGCGACCATATGTTCATGATGGACTATAAGGATGGAGAGTGGCGGACACCTACAATTTCACCGTTCGCAGATCTTCGGATGAGTCCAGCAAGTTTGGTGTTGCATTACAGCCAGACCATTTTTGAGGGAATGAAGGCGTACAAACAAAAGAATGGTACGACCGCCATATTCAGACCGAAGGAGAATATAGCGCGCATGAACAAGAGCACGGAACGCATGTGCATGCCGCATATACCGGAAGATCTGTTCTTGGAGGCATTGATCGAACTTGTGCGTTTGGATCGCAATTGGATCCCGGACGGAGAGGAATCCGCGATGTACATCCGTCCGTTCATGTTCGCCAGTGATGAATACATCGGAGTGCGACCGAGCGATGGTTATAAATTCATCATTTTCACTGGACCTGTGCGAGGTTATTACGCCAAACCAGTGAATGTAAAGATAGAGACCAAATACAGCCGGGCATTTCCAGGAGGTACTGGTGAGGCGAAGTGCGGAGGAAATTATGCGGGTGGTCTTTATCCCGCGATGTTAGGAGCTAAGGAAGGTTTCGATCAGCTGATCTGGACGGATGGACTTACCCATGAACACATCGAAGAGAGCGGCACGATGAACGTATTCTTCAACATCGATGGTACACTGGTGACCCCTGACCTGGATGGGACCATACTCCATGGCATTACACGCGATAGCATTCTACGCATCGCCGGTGATCAAGGAAACAAAGTGGAAACCAGGAAGGTCAGCGTAAAGGAAATAGTGGAAGCGGCACGAAAAGGAACACTGCGTTCTGCATTTGGAGCTGGAACTGCTGCTACGATCGCACACATCCAAAGCATTACGCACAACGGAGAACGTTTCGAGCTTCCCGAAGTTTCGAACCGTGAGATCGCGAATAGTATTGGCACTGTTCTGAGCGATATCCGTCTGGGAAGGATTGCTGATCCATATGGATGGATGGTCCCTGTTTGACGTAATTCAAATGATCTGAACAAGAAAAGACCTTTTTAAGGTCTTTTCTTGTTTTGGGATATTGAACTTATCACAGAAGCGCAATATCATCACGGTCTATCCGTATTGCTGCGCATTGCGATCCTCAACCCATCAATACTATCGGGAATTACTACTAGACCGGGTACGGTCAAGAGCATTACGTATGCTGGCCAATCAAGCAATGTGTAGCCGGCCATAACGCCAAGAACGATCGAAATGCCAAAGATCAAACCTGTAAGATGGAGTCCGACAAATGCAAAATAAGGCACACTACGATCCTGTTCCGCGTCGTGTTGATGCGAAGCTTTCCGGCGTCTATCCGTTGCTTTAGGAGTGACGTGTTTTGAACAATGACCGACCAAATGATGGTCGAAGATCATGCGGCGATACGGGTCGCTAAGCACGTTGTAGGCCTCGCTGACCAGGATGAACCGCGTGTGAGCACCAGGCGAAGCATTCACGTCCGGATGACATTGTTTCACACGATCACGATACGCACGCTTAATGGTTTCCGAGCTTGCGTCATTGCGCACACCCAGCACTTTGTAATGGTCATAGTTGAGCCGTTCTGCCATGCAAAGAATTGATCGGACACGTAATAATTGAGGTGAATTTATGCAATATCAGAATGCCATGCATCCTAAATTAGTAACACATTGGGGATGAAGATCCATATCATGTTGGTCATTTTACTGTTCTCCATGGGACCGTTGTGCAACGCACAAAATGGATCCTACTCGGGACTGGTATTGGATAGCGCAGGAGGCTTTCCATTGGCCGGAGTGCATGTAAAAGGTGGAGAACACGGCGATGCGATCACAGATAATGTAGGGGAATTCAAATTACGTTCCAGCTCGAAGCGAAGTGTTGAGCTCGAGTTCTCGTTCACTGGTTACTACAACCAACGTCGAACGATCAAGTGGAGCGAAGTTGATCAGGACGAACAATTGGTTGTGTACTTATCATCAAGGTCCGAAGAGCTTTTGCCTGTTGTGATCAGGTCCGGGCCGGAAGTGGTGTATCAACGAAAAGACCTGCATGTTGGGGCTTACCATGTGAACGGTGATGGCCTGTGGGTGCTGGTCTATGAAAAGCCAAAGCTCTGGCATAGCACTGGATCGGTTGGCGAGCAAGTATTCAAAGGCGCACGGATGTATTTGTTGGATACGCTGTTCAATGAACGGTCTGTTGTCGACCTGGATGGAGAGGTACTTGCACTGTACCATGATCGCGATCAGCAGCCGATCATTGAGGGCCGTTCAATGGCTTGGTATGCCCATGAAGAAAGCGCGGATATCATCCTGCATCCAATAGATAAACAAGTGCTTCATGACGGGATCCTTCCATGGACCGACAGTGTGCCTGGCTATTTATTGGGCAGCAACCTTTCCCATACCTATCCTGCATTCAGCCACATTGCGTATGACCCGGAACGAAATGAAGCAAACGCCTTTTGTTCCGTAGAGGATGAATTTCTGGTTGAGCTGTTCCGCAGTGAATACAAGTACATGACCGGTACCAACAAAGTCATCGCCATGAACTTGGAAACAGAACTTGGCATCGACAAGGAGATCATTGCGGGCTATATGACACGATTCTACGAACACCTTTATTTCAAAGTGCCTTATGCGCCATTGTTCCGGATGAACGACACGTTATGCGTGTTCGACAAATACAAGCAAACCATCCGCAAATACGCATTGGACTTGCAACCCGCAGGCGAAGTGCACTTCAGTGAAAGCTGCGGGCGAGAGCGTTGGGACCACTTAGTGCAGGATGCAAGTACTGGAACGGTCTATGCGCAATTTTCACATGGACCGATCACCACGCTACGTGCTATAGATACCACTACCGGTTCCTTCGGTAAAGCATTTGCGCTGGGACATCCGTTTCCGGAAGAGGTACAAGTGAATGACGGGTTTGTCTATTTCGTTTACCGGACATTCGGGTCTTTGCAGCGGCGGACCTTGTATCGGGAGCTGGTGGAGTGATCTTGTCATATTAGAAGCCATCTCAAAAATAACTTTTGAGAATTATCATTACGCAAGCCAACTGCACCATGCCTAAGAAGAGGTCTGCATGGTATTCATACCGAACGAATGTACGGCGCGAGTTAAACAACCACGCGAACAACCTTTCGACCTTCCAGCGGCGTTTGTAGCGCCGTAATTCCCGTCCATCTTGATGCACTTGTCGTTTTCTGTTACTCCTGTGCGGACATACCAGTTGGATTCCGCGTTTCTTCAATGTGCGTCTTAGTTTGTCACTGTCGTACGCCCTGTCGGCGATCACACGTTTGGGCTTTATGGCACACGAACGGATCGTCCTATCGGCTAGCTTTACTTCATGGGTGCTGGCGCTAAAGGCCCGTACGGTGAGAGGAATACCAACAGCGTCTGTGACTGCCATGATCTTGGTGCCTTTCCCTTTCTTAGTAGGTCCAACACAAGCCCCCCTTTTTTGGCACTTGCGAAGGTGCCATCGATAAAGCATTCGGTAATGTCGATCTTCCTCGATCGCGTAGATCCGATGCAAGAGCATGCAGCAGTTTATCCCAAGAACCGCTCTTGCACCAGTGTTTGTGGTACCGATGGCAAGTCTGGTATGGCGGGTATCTGCCAGGTAGATCTGCCCATGGTGCACCGGTCCGGCATATCCACAAGATCCCGTTAAGCACCGCACGTGGATCTTGTCTGGGCCTGCCACGTGTTTCGCTCTTATGAAAAATACTTGTAAGCGGTTTTTCCAACACTTCCCATTGCTTGTCGCTGATGTCCATCGCTTTTCTTAGCGAAGTACATTGCGCCAAAGAAGAAGATCAACTGGAACATTAAAAAGTTGATCAAAGCCCAGTGTTCATAGATAACTTAGGCAATGCTTATTTTTGAGATTCCTTCTAGTAGTATGATTAGGCTTAATGTCAAGACGCTATGCATTAATGCAGCGGAAGTTCTGAAATTGTGATTACCTATGGTCATGTCACCAGCCCATTGGACACACTATGGTTCTTCTACGTATTGCTAAGGGCGTATTTCAGTGCCATAAATGCATTGGGATAGTCTTCAATTACATACCACAATTGTTCACATCTGTCGGATACAGGAGCTATCAACGGATTTTGATAGGTTGTGTGATGTACAAAGGTTCTTCGCGTAGATCAGTCATTTGCACAGCAACGCGCGGATTAAATCTGCCGATATACAAAGCTCTATGCTGCGCCCCGACCATCACTCTTTAGCAGATCTGAGAAGTTTCGCTTCTGTTCTGTAGCTTCGGTCCAACGTAAATCGAAACAGCACAGATCCACGCACTGTCATGAAAAAGCATAAAATTGCAGTTATCGTAGGAAGTCTTCGTAAAGAGTCCTTTAACTTAAAAATAGCCAAAGCTATGATGGCTATGGCACCAGGGGCATTGTCAATGGAACTGGTGGATATATCAGGCCTTCCAATGTTCAATGAAGATCTAGAAAGCGATCCGCCTGAAGAATGGCTATCGTTCAAGGAACAGATCAATGCTTCAGACGGGCTTCTATTCTTCACTCCTGAATACAATCGCTCTGTACCTGGGGTCTTGAAGAACGCCATAGATGTCGGTTCTCGACCTTATGGACAAAATTCCTGGGGCGGAAAACCTGGCGCTATTGTAAGCGTATCCATTGGTGGTATCGGTGGCTTTGGAGCCAATCACCATTTGAGGCAGTCTCTAACGTTCGCTAACGTGCCTACTATGGCACAACCAGAAGCTTACATCAGTGGAGCTACCGAACTTTTTGACGCTGAAGGAAACCTGAAGAACGACTCCACCAAAGGATTCTTGAAGAGCTTTATCGAAGCCTTTGAAAAATGGGTTGGTACGAATGCACAGAAATAGAGAACGTAAAATATTCACTAACGTTAAATTCATCAACCATGAAGAAGAAGTTTTTTAATGCGAAAATTTATCGCAACGAAGCTGCAACTGAAATAATTGTAGAAAATGGAAAAATCAGTCAAATAGGAACTGATTTGCCCAAATGCGATGAAGAAATTGATCTTAATGGCAAACTAGTATTGCCACCTTATGTAGATCCACATTTACATTTAGACTATGTTTATACATTATCGGAACTTGGGCAAGAAGGTGCTGGTTCTGGAACCTTGTTCGAAGCGATAGAATTATGGCCACAATTCAAAAAAACGCTAACTGTAGAAAGCGTAAAAAGGTTGGCTATGAAGGGGATTAAAGACGAAGTTTCCCAAGGTGTACAACATATTAGAACACATATAGATGTGACAGATCCCAACTTTACAGCGCTAAAAGCAATGTTGGAAATGAAACAAGATTTAAAAGATATTGTTGATATTCAAATTGTTGCCTTTCCACAAGAAGGAATGTACATGTATAAAGGTGGACGAGATTTAGTGGAAGAAGCACTTAGAATGGGAGCTGATGCAGTAGGTGGAATTCCACATTATGAACCTGCTAGAGAGTTTGGTGAAAAATCCATTCACGATACTGTTGAGCTTGCTCTAAAATATGACAAATTGATTGATGTACATTGTGACGAAACTGATGATCCGCATTCGCGCTTTTTAGAACTATTAAATGCACTTGTTTACTTAGAAGGTTATGGTAGTAAAGCCACAGCAAGTCATACGTGTTCTTTTGGTTCCGCAGATGATTCTTATGCCTTTAGAATGATGGATATATTCAAAAAGAGTGAGATTAACTTTATCTCGTGTCCAACTGAAAATGTCTATCTACAAGGTCGTCAAGACACCTATCCTAAACGTCGTGGATTAACGAGAGTGAAGGAATTTATAGAATACGGAATAAATGTAGCTTTTGCTCAAGACTCTATCAACGATCCATGGTATCCAATGGGGAATGGTAACATGATGAATATTTTGGACAATGGAATTCACTTAGCTCAAATTATGTCTTCGGATGATGTAAAAACAAATTTTGATCTAATCACTTATAACGGTGCACGTTGCATGAACATTCAGGACAGTTATGGTTTAGAAGTAGGTAAAGCAGCCAATTTTATTGTGTTGAATGAAGATTCGGTTTACGAAGCCATTCGGAAAAGAGTTGATGTATTGGCTTCTGTACGTAATGGGGACTTCCTATTCCGCAGAAAGGAAATGGCGTACTCAATTCCATTGAGTCTATAAACATACTTCTGCATTATTGCGCATTAACACAAAAAGACCGTTATCAATAAAGATAACGGTCTTTTTCATTACAAACTGAATTTCTATACAAAGCTAACCTAACGTCTTTTTAGCAAAAAAGGAAATGAGCAGACCCGGTATAGCCAAGGCAATTGCAAAATAGATCAAACTCATGGGAGAATAAATTCCGAGTAGCAGCCCTGCTACAGAAGTTGCAAGCATTATGGATGAATTAAATACGGAAGACTGTACCGAAGTGGCTACATCTATCGCACTCTCTACTTGCCTGCTTACGGCCGCTTGTAACAAGGTCACTAGCGGGCCAAACGACAGCCCCCATAAAAAGAAGGCTAAATGCCCCATACCTATAGTTCTACCGAACATGAGAAAAACAGCCATAGAAATAATTAGCAAAGCAAACATGGATATCGTTAGCAGTCTCAAGTGCTTGTCGGTGTATTTTATTGCCAACAAAACAGAAATCAAAGAGCCCGTACCAAAAAGTAGCAAGGCACTTTCGATCCCTCCGGCCAGCTGAATTTCATCTACTAGGCTTGTGATATACACGTATACCCCATAATGCCCGATCACACCAAGCAGTGTAAGCAGAACTACAAGCAATACTGCCGGTATTTTTAAGAGTGCTAAGGGCGAGGAGCTATTGGTAAGTTTCTCTCCCGGTGTGGATGGCAATGTAAAAAAACTGATCAAGGCAATAATAAGAATAACGACTCCAAGACCAATAAATTCGGTACGCCATCCATAGTTGTTTCCGATAGAAGTAACAATGGGCATTCCGATACTAATACCCAACGTATTTCCTGCCATTATCACTGCGATGGCCTTCCCGTGTTGCTTTTCATCTACAAGTCGCATTCCGTAAGCTGCTATCATTGGCCACATCACACCAGCACAAATTCCTCCGACGACCCTTAGGGCAATAATAGCGGTATAGTCATTTAAAAACCCTGCTACAATATTGGAAATAGCAAACCCACCAAGCAAGATCAACAATAAATATTTGCGGTTGAAACGCATTGTCATTGAAATGAGAGGTATTGCGAAAATAGCAGAAGCGATGGCGTAGTAACCCACCAGGTTACCGGTTTGCACCTCACTAATATTTAAATCGGCCATTATTTGCGGAAGAACCCCCGATGGCATCAACTCAGATAGTATGCCAACAAAAGTTACGGAAGACATCAAGATCATGATTAGCCATGGAAAAACAACTTTAGTTTTTTTAGTTAAGCTTTGTTTGCTCATGGCTAATGTTTTTCCTGGTTAACAATTGGAAATTATTCGGATGTTAATTTAAGCATAATTCGAAAGGCGGGAGACATTTTGGCGCAATTTCTATTTAGGGTATCGATAAGAGATTAAAGAAGTACAAATCACCTGCTCTGAATTGAAGATAGCCGAATTTCAGAATGACAAATGGGCCTTGAAAAACCAAATTTAAGTGTAAGTCGACGTTCAATGGAGGTGGCATTGTTGAGCCCAGAAAAGGGTGGGTACGTCAGTATTTGAAGCTCTTTTGCTAAGCCTCGACTTTCTTTTATTCCTTTTCTTGATTTTGAACATACCGCTTGGTCAAATCTCTACCCGAACCTATTATACTCACGAAATGCCCATTTGCTTAAAAGTGATTCCCAAGTCACTGCCGTCCGGAACAATAGAACGGACCGGATAATTTTGCACTGCTAAAATAGGAAAGGGACCCCTGATTGCGTCGCGGATCCCTTTCCATAATTAATGGTACCATGGGCAAAATTAAGGCAAAGGCTGGAACTCCGGTTTACGGACAGCTGTTATCGCTTATCAACCGAAAAGACTTCCATAATGCGGTAGTTGAAACCGGTGCAGACTTCGCTGTAAAGAAGCTCAATACATGGACCTTGATGGGGTCTATGATTTTTGCCGTGTTGCAAAGAACTTCAGGGCTTCGCGAACTCACCAGTGGTTTAGCGGGTTATAGCGAAGGTCTGAAACACTTGGGGTTTACTCACCTGCCCAAACGCAGCACCGTAAGCGATGCGAATAAGAAGCGGCCACCAGAGTTGTTCGCTAGGGTTTTTGCGGACATATACCGCCGATATAGACACTATTTATCGGACAGCAGTTTGCCAAAGAACGAACGTTGGCTACGTAATTTGTTCTTGGTAGACTCAACCACAATTACACTTTTCAAAGAGATCATGAAGGCTTGTGGGCGCACTCCTGCCGACGGAAAACGCAAGGGCGGGGTGAAGGTCCACATGGGTATGCACCTTACTGAAGAAGTGCCATCTCTGATTCGGATTACCAAAGCGGCCACCAACGACAAGCAGTTCATGCCTGAGTTCAAGAACATGGCCAAGGGAACCATATTGGTGTTCGACAAGGCGTACATGAACTACCCTTTGTATAGGCACTGGGGTAAGACCGGGGTGCATTTTGTTACGCGCCTAAACCTGCGAAGCACAGGTGCAAATACTTCGCGATCGCACGGTAAGCGCAAGCGCCAAGAAGGCTGGAGTACTCAAAGACCAATGGGTTCTGCTGGGCCACGAAGGCGAACTCAACCCTATACTGTTGCGCTTGATAACCTACTACGACCAGACCTTCAAACGCACCTTGCAATTCATTACCAACATGGGTAAAATGGGACCGGTGAACGTAGCCCAAGCCTATAAACAGCGGTGGCAAATTGAGATACTATTCAAGCGTCTCAAGCAGAACCTGAAGTTTACCGACTTCCTAGGTGACAATGAGAACGCGATCCGGATCCAGATCTGGTGCGCCTTGATCGCGGATCTATTGGTAACGATCAAGCGCAAATTATTCTCCTTCAAGATCCAGCCAGCATATTCAACGATGGTGGGCCTAGTGCGATTGCATTTAATGCGTTATGTGGATCTAAAGGAATTGTTGCTGAGCCCTGATGATCCTACACTTTTCGGATCGCCACCAACTCAACAACTTACGTTTTTTAACTTCGGACCACCCTAACTTTAGTGTCCAGCAGACCAGTTCAACAAAACCAGGTCTTCCAGAACGTCAATCTGCCGAGCTAGGATTGTTCCGGACGGCAGTGATTATGAAATCACTAAAAAACATCATCGTTGCAACCGACTTTAACGACTCTTCGGTCAATGTTCTGGATAACGCAATACATCTCGCCCAAGCATTCAAGTCCAAGGTCACCCTCAAACACGAAGACGCATTCGAAATAGCGATGACCACCTAGCATTATGAAATAGTATCGCGAATGTTGAAAAAGCCGACCACCTATATTTCCGAGTACCTCAAGGAGCTACTACAAATCTTAAAGAGTACCAGTTTCTCAAGAGCTGTACTGGTCGGAATTGCAGTCTCCCTACCTATCATACTGGGCATACGGTTCGACCAGTACGAGATCGGTCTGGCTCTCTGTTTCGGAGCATTCTGGAGTTCGCCCAGCGATATCAGTGGGAGTTTCCGCCACAAAAAGATCGGTATTCTCACCTCAGCGGCACTGGCCATGGTCGTTGGATTCATCGGGGGTTATCTGCACTATGAGACCTGGCTTGCCCTGTCCGTGATCGGTTTTCTCGGCTTTGGTATCGCTTACCTCTCGATCTATGGATTCAGGGCCTCGCTCGTCAGCTTCTCTGGTCTACTGGCTTTAGTACTCAGCTTTGCTCACGACGCCGAAGAAATTGCGATCTATCAATTCGCGCTGTTCATTGGCCTAGGAGGTGTCTGGTATTTGCTATTAGCTAAGATCTGGTATCATATCCACCCTACCGAAGAAACAGAAGAATTGTTTTCGGAGACTTATGTGCTCACAGCTGAGTTCTTAGAAACTCGCAGGAAATTGGTCGACCCGTACAACGACCGCGAAGACTTGATGTCCAAGAACATGAAGTTGCAAAGCGAGCCTACTACAAAGCACGAGTCTCTAAGAAGGATACTGATCAGTAAGAGATCTACTCGTGGTCATTCCGACTATCAGGATAGGCGGCTGTTAGTATTCGTACAATTGGTCGAAATGATGGAGACTGCCATCGCCAATCCGGTAAACTACGATCGTATGGACGTGCTCTTCAGCGCTAATCTTAGATACCTTCAACTAATTCAGGATCTAATATACGAAATGGCGCGCCAACTGCGAAGGATCTCCGAGGCGGGAAACGATACAAGAAAACTCCCAGCAAGCGATGCATTGGAAAAATGTTTTGAAGCAACACGCATTGAATTATCCTCAAGATATCGAACACTAAGGTCTGAGGAATATCTCATGCTCGAAAATCTGCTAGGCTATCAGGAAAAGCAATTCAAAAAACTAAAAAGGATAAAGCAACTATTGGACGAAAAAGGCACCATAGATATCAATATCATCGATAGAAAAGCAGCTAAACGATTTGTTGTTTCTCAAGAATTAGATCCGGATCTTGTACTCAGGAACTTCAGTTTCAAGTCCACCATATTCAGGCACTCTCTACGCTTGGCCGTCACTATCATGATCGGCTATACACTGGGTTCGCTCTTCCCATTTCAGAATCCATACTGGATCCTGCTGACGATCATCGTCATAATGCGACCTAGTTACGGCCTCACAAAAAGTAGGGCCAAAGACCGTATGGTTGGCACACTCATCGGGGGGCTTGTCGCCATCGGCATGGTCTTCTTCATACAGAATCCCTATGCCTACGGAGTCTTAGCTATCGTCTTTCTCGTCTTTGCCATTGCACTCGCGCAGAGGAACGCCAGGTCGGCAGCCATCTTCATCACCTTGAATGTGGTCTTCATCTTTGCCCTGCTCAGTCCTGATATCATGACCGTGATCAAGTTCCGCATTGTCGACACCCTGGTCGGTGCAGGATTGTCGTATGCCGCGATGCGCTGGCTGTGGCCCACGTGGGAGTCGACTGAGATCAAGGCGAGCATCGAGAAAAGCCTGCGGGCCAATAAGGAGTTCCTCCACGAGATAGGCGAATACTATCAGAAGAAGGGTGACCTTCCGATCGGCTATAGGTTGGCACGCAGAGAAGCATTTTTACAGACCTCCGATCTGAATTCAGCCTTTCAACGCATGGCACAGGAGCCCAAGTCCAAACAGTATGCGATGGAAAGGAACTATGAACTAGTTGTCCTCAACCATACTTTTCTCGCTTCACTCGCTTCTTTGAGTACCTTTATTCAGAGCCATGAGACCACCGAGGCATCGGAACAATTCGAACATGCTATCGGGAAGATCAGGCAGAACTTGGATATGACGCTGCAATGCACAAAAGACGCTTCTTGCGAAGTGGCGAAGACCTATACTGACAATGCAGCATTTTTCGAGGATCAGCTACCAGACTTCAGCGCAACAGGGTCAGAGCACTTTACCGCAAAGAGCGAGCGTATGATACGTATTTTACAAGAGGCGCATCTGGTGTGGGAACAATTGCAGTGGCTGTACTCGATAAGTGCGAGAATGCTCAAGGTGACTGTATCATGAGTTGGCGATAGAGAGTGGTAGATGTAGAAGAAATACGATAAACAATACAAAGAGAACGAAAACATGAAAAAATCAGCAAAAGCTGTAGTAGACACCATGTTCGCGGCATTCGCCAGTGGCGATGTGGACGCATTCGTAGCCACCGTCTCTGAGGACACCGTGTGGATATATCATGGCACACAGATCATTCCCAGTGGAGTGTTCGAGAAGAAAGAAGGTGTGCGGGCATTCATGAACAGCATCCTCAACAGGACCGAGATCATCAACTTCGAACCACTCGAATTCATCACGGAGGGCAACAAGGTTGTAGTCCGGGGTAGGGAGCATCAGCGTGTGAAGCGATCGGGCCGCGAGCTCAAACAGGAATGGGTGCAGATCTATACCGTTGAGAACCACCTGATCACGCAGATGGAGGAGTTTGCAGCTTCAGAAGAAGTGAAGAAATGAAACGATGAAAATCCGACTGGATCTCTTTATACTGATCACGTCACTGCTCAGCCTTACAGCATGTCAGGGACAATCAAATGCAAAGAACATGAACGAGGACAAGACAAAGAACAATCCCTTGCTATGCGACCCTGAAACGGGTAGCTGTGAACTTCCCGGAGGCGAAACCAAAGAGGCGAGCATCACCCCATCTCCTACCACTGATAAGAAAGTGAAGCTCGTCTACTTCACTGATCCCATCTGCTCTTCCTGCTGGGGCATCGAGCCTCAATTGAGAAAGATCAAACTCGAATATGGTGATCACATCGATATCGAGTACCGCATGGGCGGCCTCTTACCCGATTGGAGTTATAACAGCGGAGGCATCAGCGGGCCTACTGATGTGGCCGGTCATTGGGACGAGGTGAGTATACATTATGATATGCCTATTGATGGCGACCTGTGGCTGGAAGACCCACTCGACTCTTCATATCCTCCATCGATCGCTTTCAAGGCTGCTCAACTGCAGGATGAAGCCAAAGCTCAATTGTTCATGCGAGAGATACGCGAGATGGTCTTTCTACAGAAAAAGAACATCGCTAAATGGGAGCACCTGGCCACGGCCGCAGCCGCAGTCGGGCTGAACGTAGAACAATTGAAAACAGACTTCGATGGCAAGGCCAAGTCGCTCTTTGAAGAAGATCTGAAGCTATCCAGAGAAAGCGGTGTCAGAGGATTTCCAACGATCATCGTTCTGGACAATTCTGGTCGGCAAGAAGTTGTTCATGGATCCAAACCCTATGCCTTCTACGAGATGGCCATTCTTAAGCTCGACCCGAACATCAGCAAGAATGAATACAGCAAGGATCCGGGGTCGCTCTTCTCAACGTATCATACGCTTACCGCCAAAGAGTATTCTGTGCTTTCGGGTACCCCAAGAGTGGAGAGTGAAGTGCTACTCAATGAGCTAACAGAAAAGGGAGTGCTCACTAGATCGACCACTAAGAATGGGTCGATCTGGGTGCGAAAGAACAGCAAGTGAACAAGCATGCAGATGTAGATGTCTTTGATCGAGAAACACAGCCAATAAATTATGGAAGAGTACTTCAACTCACACAGTTCAGATCTTATGTATGCCGCTTTGGTGGTTGCTGTGGTCATAGTACTTATTATAATTACACGCCTCTTAAACAAACGCTTTTTCAAAAGGAGGATGCAGCGAGCAGGTTATGACCTCATGCCCTCTCTTGACATAGCACAGCGACTGCTTACCCTACTTTGGATAGTCCTCGGTGTGATGGCCATCAGCTTCATCTTTGTTGATGATGGGTCTTATGGTATCATAGATGCTAATTTCAAGCTGGTCTTTTACTTAGGGGTGTTGACTGTGGTCACGATCATCGGTTCCGCAGCGATCAACCTTTGGTTTAAGCATGTGATACAGCGTAAGATCAGAGAAGGAGAAGACCCTACCAATGTCAAGTTTCTGCAATATGTGGCCGTAGGTGGAGTATATCTCACAGGTATACTATTTGGCTTGCTCGCCATACCCTCACTGCATGGAGTAGCGCAGACCGCGCTCGGTGGTGCAGGTGTCATTGCACTTATCGTAGGTATCTCATCACAAGAGGCATTATCCAACCTCATAGGCGGCATGTTTATCATCGCATTTAAGCCTTTTCGAATGGGTGATATCGTATCCATTGATGGTTCAATTGAAGGGGTCGTCACAGATATTACTTTACGTCATACGGTGATCCGTACTTGGCAGAACAGAAGAGTGGTCATTCCCAATTCGATCATCAATAAAGAGAAGGTGGTCAACTTCAATCTCGATGAAGAAAAATGCTGCGAGTACGTGGTCATTGGTATCTCTTATGACAGTAATGTAGACCTCGCCAAAGAGATCATGCGTGAGGAATGTGCCAAGCATCCATTCTACCTCGACAATCGTACCGAAGCGGAAAAGGCAGACGGAACTTCACTGGTAAGAGTTGCGGTGGTAGAGCTAGGAGACTCTGCTGTTAAAATACGTGCCTGGGCTTGGGCCGCGACTTACGGGCAATCCATTGCCATAAAGCGAGATGTATTTGAAACCATTAAAAAACGCTTTGACGCAGAAGGAATAGAAATACCATTCCCGCATAGCACGGTCTATGTAAGAGATGGTAAGAAAAAACAGAAGGAGACCGTATCAACAAGTGAGTAGAAGACGCTAGTGGATCAAGATCATTGAACCTGGTCAACAAAGTGCAAGAACTAACTATTCATCACACCAATGACACACACCTATCACATACACGGAATGACCTGCCAAGGCTGCCGCAGCCATGTGGAAGGAGTGCTCTCGAAGGTCAAAGGTGTTTCCAAGGCAACGGTCGACTTAGAAAAGGAAGAAGGTACCATCGTGATGGAGGAGCATATTTCCATTGAAGAACTTCAAACTGCACTGAAAAACGATGGTGGCAGCTATAGCATTCACCCGCTCGGAGATATGCCCAGAACAACTGAGAAGAAAGCGTCAAAAGGAACAGGCACCGGCAACTTCTATTGCCCCATGCACTGCGAGGGCGACAAGACCTACGACTCATCCGGAGACTGCCCCGTATGCGGCATGGACCTAGTAGTGGAGCAGAATTTATCCACTGTGTCATCAGCGCAATGGACCTGTCCGATGCATCCGGAGGTGGTGAAGGATGAATCAGGTTCCTGCCCGGTCTGCGGCATGGACTTAGTCCCTATGCAGGTTGACCTTTCTGCGGAAGAAAAGAACTATAAGGATCTTCTCCGAAAGTTCTGGATCGCAACGGCCTTCACTTTACCCATCTTCATCATTGCGATGAGCGAAATGATCCCGAAGAATCCGCTCTATGATCTCATGGAGCAGAAATATTGGAACTGGATCCAATTTGCGCTCTCCATCCCAGTCGTTTTCTATGCCACTTGGATGTTCTTCGAGCGAGCTTATCGTAGCATCAGGACGTGGAATCTCAACATGTTCACACTCATTGGGATCGGTGCGGGGGTGGCATGGTTGTTCAGCCTTATCGGGATGTTCTTCCCCGATGTATTTCCTGATCAGTTCAAGTCTCCTTCAGGCGCGGTACACGTCTATTTTGAAGCAGCAACCGTCATACTCACATTGGTTCTATTGGGCCAACTGCTAGAAGCCAGAGCGCATAGCCAGACCAATACCGCAGTAAAAGAACTCTTGAAACTCGCGCCTAACAAAGCCACACGCGTACTGGATGGGCACGAACAAGAAGTCAGCATTGATGAGATCCAATTGAACGATATACTCCGGGTAAGGCCGGGAGAAAAAATACCGGTCGATGGGAGTATCACTGAGGGCCAAACGAGCATCGATGAGTCCATGATCTCGGGCGAACCCATTCCAGTGAGCAAGGTGCAAGGCGACCAAGTGAGCAGCGGCACCATCAATGGCAATCAGACCTTCCTCATGAGGGCCGAGAAAGTAGGTAGCGACACCCTGCTCTCTCAGATCATCCACATGGTCAATGATGCCAGCCGCAGCCGGGCACCCATACAGAACCTGGCCGATACGGTATCCGGGTATTTCGTGCCAGCGGTGGTCATCATCTCGGTCATCACCTTCATAGTATGGGCGCTATGGGGGCCAGAACCCGCTTATGTCTATGCATTTGTGAATGCCATCGCTGTCCTGATCATTGCTTGTCCCTGTGCGCTGGGCCTGGCCACTCCAATGTCGGTGATGGTAGGCGTAGGTAAAGGAGCTCAAAACGGGGTCTTGATCAAAAATGCCGAAGCTCTAGAGAAGATGGATAGGGTGGATACACTCATCATCGACAAGACAGGTACCATCACCGAGGGTAGGCCAAGGGTGGAGAAGATCGGTGCTTTCGGCCAAGCGCTAAGTGAAAATGAAGTACTGCAGTACATTGTCTCACTCAACTCCAATAGCGAACACCCACTGGCCGATGCCACGGTGGAGTATGGCAAGGAGAAAGCAGTGGATATCGGGTCAAGTGGACTTGAGTCGGATAATTTCACGGCCGTCACCGGTATGGGCGTAAAGGCGAGTATCAAGGGGAAGCATGTGGCGCTGGGCAACCCGAAGATGATGGAGCAGGCCGAGGCAGAGATCGGTCATGAAATGGAATCGGAGGCGAAGCGCTATCAACAAGAAGGCAAGACCGTTTCCTATCTCTCCATTGATAAAACAGTAGTCGGCTATGTGGTCATAGGCGATAGGATCAAGGAGACGAGTGCAAAAGCGATCCGTGCACTTCAAGATATAGGGATCGAAGTCATTATGCTGACTGGCGACAATCACAATACCGCACAGGCAGTGGCCACTGAACTCGATCTGGCCGAATTCAAGGCCAGCATGTTGCCTGAAGACAAACTCAAAGAAGTAGAGCGACTACAAGCAGCTGGTAAGGTGGTGGCGATGGCCGGTGATGGCATCAATGATGCACCCGCCTTGGCCAAAAGCGATGTGGGTATCGCCATGGGCACAGGGACAGATGTGGCGATAGAGAGCGCCATGATCACCTTGGTGAAGGGAGACCTACAAGGCATCGTAAAAGCACGACATCTGAGTGATGGAGTGATGAAGAACATCAAGCAAAATTTATTTTTCGCCTTTATCTATAATTCCATCGGAGTGCCGATAGCAGCAGGAGTGCTATTCCCATTCTTCGGCATCCTTCTGTCACCCATGATCGCTGCATTGGCCATGAGTTTCAGTTCAGTTTCCGTGATTGTTAATGCCTTGAGATTAAGGAGTCTAAAACTTTGAATTTCATTCTATCCCTTTGGTGTTTTCTCTTTAATATATTCTCTATCGGTGCAGGGCTGAGGCAATCTAATTTCACAAACAACTCTTAACCACAGCTACGCTGACAGAAGTCATTAAAAGGGCAGATCAATACATATATAACAATTCACTCGAATCATCCTTTAATTTCGTAAGTTTGAAGTTCATAGAAAAGGAAGAATTATGGCAACTATGAAAGCCGCTCGCTGGCATGCAGCAAAAGACATTCGGGTAGAGGAGGCCACCATTCCAACACCCAACGACGACCAAGTAAAAATAGAAGTGAAATTCGCAGGTATCTGTGGCTCTGATCTCCACGAGTACAACCACGGCCCACAACTCATTCCCATTGATGCGCCATACCCCCTCAACGGCCATCAGGGCACCACAACACTGGGTCACGAGTTCGCAGGTGTTGTGAGTGAAGTTGGAAGAAACGTGACCAAGGTCAAGATCGGTGACCGAGTGATCGTAGAGCCGATCTTCAGAAATCCAGAGAGCCCTTTTATTGAAAGTGGAGAGTATAACCTCTCAGAGCCGTTGGGATTTGTAGGGCTCACGGCCAATGGTGCTTTCGCCAAGTATGTGGTGGTGGAGGAGTATATGGCGCACAAGATGCCTAAGAGCATGTCCTTTGAGCAAGGGGCCATCGTAGAGCCCGCAGCAGTCGCAGCCTACGGACTCCAGCAGAGCGGAATGAAGATGGGTGACACGGTGCTCGTCACAGGAGCTGGTCCGATCGGCTTGCTCACTGTTCAAGTCGCCATAGCCAGTGGTGCATCCCAGGTATTTGTTACGGATGTTTCAGAGGCCAGGCTGGTGAAGGCCAAAGAAGTTGGAGCCACGCAGACCTTTGATGCCAAGGATAAGGATATCCCAACGAAGATCCGAGAGATGACAGGTCATGGTGTCGATGTTTACATTGATGCCGCGGGTGTACAAGCATCATTCGACACGGGCATCAAGAGTTTGCGCAATGGAGGTACGGCGGTCTTGGTCGCACTCTTCTCCAAAAATGTTAGTCACGATGCCTTGGATCAGGCCTTGCGGGAGTTGACGATAAAAGGCATCATCGGTTATCGCAATATCTTCCCAGAGGTCATTGCGCTCATCAGCAGTGGAAGACTACCTGTGGAGAAGTTGGTCACCAGGACCATATCACTGGACGAGATCGTGGAAAAGGGCTTTGAAGCACTCGTCAATGACCCTTCAGAAGTAAAGGTCCTTGTTGATATGGCTCGATAAAATTCACACAAGACTCACCCGTTAAAACTAAGAAAATGGCAAAATTGAATGCGATCGGACTGGATATCAAGAAGTCCAAAGTCCTAGCAGATAAACTCAATGAACTGTTGGCGGACTATTCGGTCTTCTATCAGAACGTGAGAGGGTATCACTGGAATATCAGAGGAGATAAATTCTTTGAACTCCACGATAAGTTCCAGGAGATGTATGAGGATCTATTCATAAAGATCGATGAAGTGGCTGAGCGCATACAAACGCTCGGACACACGCCTAACCATCAGTTCTCCGCTTATCTAAAAGAAGCCAAGGTAAAAGAGAGCGCTGAGGTAGCCGATGGAATAAAGGATGTGAAAGACACCCTCGATTCCTTGAAGATCATCATCGCTCTCCAACGTGAGATCTTGGATCTATCTGCCGATGCTGATGATGAAGGAACCAACGCACTTATGAGCGACTACATCCGCGAGCAAGAGAAATTGGTCTGGATGTACTCTGCTTATTTGAATTGATCTTTTGTGGATCGATCTCCCGTCATTAAAACCAACATAGAACTATGGCTAAGAAGGATGATAAGAAGAAATTGGCCTCCGTTTCGGGCAGGCCTATCGCGGAGAATCAAAACGTAAAGACAGCGGGAAAGAGAGGCCCCATGATACTAGAAGACTTTTGGTTTCTAGAAAAACTGGCCCACTTCGATCGAGAAGTGATCCCTGAAAGGCGTATGCACGCCAAAGGTTCAGGAGCTTTTGGAACGTTCAAGGTCACGCACGATATTTCCAAGTATACACGAGCAAAATTGTTCTCAGACGTTGGAAAGAAGTCCGATGTCTTTGTTCGTTTTTCCACTGTAGCTGGAGAGCGGGGCGCAGCCGATGCAGAAAGAGATATTCGAGGATTTGCGATCAAGTTCTACACCGAAGAGGGCAATTGGGATCTAACGGGAAACAATACACCTGTATTCTTCTTGCGCGACCCCTATCGATTCCCTGACCTCAACAAAGCGGTGAAACGAGACCCCAAGACCAATTTGCGCAGTGCTAACCATAATTGGGATTTCTGGACTTTATTGCCCGAGGCATTACATCAGGTCACGATCACGATGAGTGACAGGGGAATACCTAGATCCTTTCGCCATATGCATGGATTCGGAAGCCACACATTCAGCATGATCGATGCTGATAATAAGAGGGTATGGGTCAAGTTCCACTTCAAAACGGAACAGGGAATCGAAAATCTGAGCAATGAGGAAGCGGGAGCCATCATAGCTGGTGATCGAGAAAGTAATCAGCGCGACTTGTTCGATGCCATTGAGAGAGGCGACTTCCCTAAGTGGAAAATGAAGATCCAAGTTATGACCGAGGCACAGGCAAAGGACTGTCCTTTTAACCCCTTCGACCTGACCAAAGTTTGGCCACATGGCGATTATCCCCTCATCGATGTCGGTGTAATGGAGTTGAATAGAAACCCCGAAAACTACTTCGCCGATGTAGAGCAAGCAGCCTTCAACCCGGCCAATGTAGTGCCTGGTATCGGCTTCTCTCCTGACAAGATGTTACAGGCCAGACTGTTTTCTTACGGAGATGCTCAGCGGTATCGACTCGGTGTGAATCACTATCAGATACCCGTGAATAAACCGCAGTGCCCCTTCCATAATTCATCCCGAGATGGAGCTATGCGCGTAGATGGCAATGAAGGTGGAACACTGCATTATTTCCCGAACAGCTACAGCCAATGGGAAGAACAAAAGGAGTTTACAGAACCGGGACTGAGCATCGAGGGCGAAGCCGATCATTATGACTTCAGGGAAGATGATAGCGACTACTTTTCTCAGCCCGGAAACCTTTTCCGATTGCTCACTGCGGATAAAAAAGAGCTCTTGTTTAAGAATACAGCGGCTGAAGTGGGTGGTGCCGAGATCTTTATTCAAGTGCGACACGCTCATAATTGCTATAAAGCGGATCCAGCCTATGGTGAAGGTGTGGCGAAAGCACTTGGATTGGATATTGAAGAAATCTTAAAAAAATAAACAACATGGAATACACGGAGAACATAACGGGGATCAAGATCAACGTGCAAGCGGTAGACATCACCATCGGAGAGGATGTGAAGGACGCGATACGCAAGTCCATTACGCGCTTGAGGCGCTATTTTGACCACATCGAATGGGCGGATATTTACTTGGAAGATAAAACGGAGAAAAAGACCGAGCAAAAGCAGGTAAGCATCCGCTTGGGCATTCCTGGTAATGATGCTTTCGCTTCAGAATACGGGGACAACTTCCACGCGCTATTGACGAGCGTAGAGGATAAGTTGAAAAGTCAATTAGAGAAGTGATAATGTTATTAAGCTATCTCATTCTTGAAACAAAGTCGAGTAGCTTTATTTTTCCTTGATAAACCATCTGCTTTGCTTGTGGTCATGTGCTTGAGGCCATGCCTATGTTTGCCTTCTGGGTAAATATAAGCGACTCAGCCATGTGGTTTATTAGTGCGATTACCATATGTGTGGGTGCCCAAGTACCGGTTTCGGATATTGAAAGGTGCAGTTAAGGAGCTGGTAGAGCATGATGATTGAATGCTTTGTGAGTGGAAACGATGCGTTGTTGAAGACTTAAGCGTTCAAGAGGATCATATCCATTTGCTTGTGTCTGTTCCATCGAAGATTTCTATATCGCAGCTTCTGGGAGTATTTGAAGGCAAACTGGCGATCAAAATATTCAGGAGCTATCCACAATTCAAACAGAAGCCGAACTGGGGGAATCACTTTTGGGCAAGAGGCTATTTCGGGAGCACGCTAGGTCTGGATGAGGATATGATCAAGCGGTACGTTCAGCATCAAGAAAAAGAGGAAAAGAAAGTCGAGGCTCTCCAACAGAGTTTCGAGTTCTGACGTGCCGCCCCTTAAAGGGACTTCTCAACACCACCTTCTATGAAGGTGGCTTTTTTACTTCAATTCGTACTAAAGTTACTAATTTTTGCTGATCTTCGATCAGAGTAAAAAGCAAAGAAAACAGTCAAAATGATAGTTAGCGAATTTAGCGATACCTGTAGGTTGTATGAGGGTTTCCAGGTGTGGGAGATCGAAAGCATAGATGCGTTCTTCAAAGGGAGTGAAATATTAGCCACCATCCTGAATGATTTCTATAAGATTCCAATTCAGGAATTTTCTGAAAAACGAAAGGACATTCCGGATAGCGACTTTGACATCATGAAAAACCTGTTAAGCCTAGTGGATAACAAATCGTTCTATCTATTTACCCTTCATGATGAGAACCATGTGGAACTAGTGGGGATGCAGAAAATGAAGACAATGGATTTCGGGATGGATATTGAGCATATAAGAAATGATCGTGTCTATGCCATGATAATGGACAAAAGGAAATAGGTGCAGTTAACATTGTAGGGTTAATGGACAAAACGAATGGTAAAACCTTCTGAAAGTCCTACCTGGCTTAGGTTAGAGGCCTTTCAAAGGTCATGAACCAAAAAAGTGCTCTTTGTGTGGTGGTCCAGTTATTAACAAATACGGCCAAGGTTCGGGGTAAGCAACGGTACCGTTGCCGCACTTGTGGTAAGCAATTTTTAGGCGGCCAAACAAAGCAGCCCGAAGAACTATGGTTTGAGTATCAAGCTGGCAAACAGACTTACAGGCAGTTGGCTCTCAAGTATGGTTGTTCTATTCGGACCATACAGCGGACGTTGGACAAATACACAGGCACTGAAGCCAAGGCTGTTCTGCCATCTTCAGCCGTGGTTTTAATGGATACGACCTACTTCGGGAGAACCTTCGGTGTAATGGTGTTCAGGGATGCAACTACAGGCACAGTCCTGTATAGGAAATACGTAAAACATGAGACCAACCAGCTTTATGCGGATGGTCTGAAATTCCTTCGTGGACAAGGCGTGGAGATAAGCGCCGTTGTTTGTGATGGCCGACGAGGCCTGTTGCAACTCTGCAGAGGAATCCCGGTGCAAATGTGCCAATTTCATCAAGTAGCGATCATTACCCGCTATCTCACTAGAAGGAATCTCAAAAATAAGCATTGCCTAAGTTATCTATGAACACTGGGCTTTGATCAACTTTTTAATGTTCCAGTTGATCTTCTTCTTTGGCGCAATGTACTTCGCTAAGAAAAGCGATGGACATCAGCGACAAGCAATGGGAAGTGTTGGAAAAACCGCTTACAAGTATTTTTCATAAGAGCGAAACACGTGGCAGGCCCAGACAAGATCCACGTGCGGTGCTTAACGGGATCTTGTGGATATGCCGGACCGGTGCACCATGGGCAGATCTACCTGGCAGATACCCGCCATACCAGACTTGCCATCGGTACCACAAACACTGGTGCAAGAGCGGTTCTTGGGATAAACTGCTGCATGCTCTTGCATCGGATCTACGCGATCGAGGGAAGATCGACATTACCGAATGCTTTATCGATGGCACCTTCGCAAGTGCCAAAAAAGGGGGGGCTTGTGTTGGACCTACTAAGAAAGGGAAAGGCACCAAGATCATGGCAGTCACAGACGCTGTTGGTATTCCTCTCACCGTACGGGCCTTTAGCGCCAGCACCCATGAAGTAAAGCTAGCCGATAGGACGATCCGTTCGTGTGCCATAAAGCCCAAACGTGTGATCGCCGACAGGGCGTACGACAGTGACAAACTAAGACGCACATTGAAGAAACGCGGAATCCAACTGGTATGTCCGCACAGGAGTAACAGAAAACGACAAGTGCATCAAGATGGACGGGAATTACGGCGCTACAAACGCCGCTGGAAGGTCGAAAGGTTGTTCGCGTGGTTGTTTAACTCGCGCCGTACATTCGTTCGGTATGAATACCATGCAGACCTCTTCTTAGGCATGGTGCAGTTGGCTTGCGTAATGATAATTCTCAAAAGTTATGTTGAGATGGCTTCTAGAAAGCCCAAGTTGCCAGCAGCCATTGAGCTGCGCCAATTGACACAGATGCTGAAGAAGACCGATAAGGAAAGCTTCACTGGGGGTCTACAACTATGGCATACCAAATGGAAGGCCTTCCTCGCTGAACGAACTGTGGAATCAACCACCGGCAAGTCACGTTATACGCACGGTCGCCTGCGGAGCGCACACCGGAGCCTATCGTGCAATCTGCCTTGGTTGTTCACTTGGTACGACTATCCTGAACTGGATATTCCCAACACCACCAATGCAATAGATGGCTACTTCGCAGACCTGAAGAACAAGCTTCGCAATCACAATGGCCTCTCCTTGACTCGGAAACAAAAATTTATCGATGAGTTTTTGAAGGCATGCGGACCTCGCGATGGGAACGGTTGATCCGAAGGTTCCGTTCCCATCCGATCATCGCTCAGTCATCAGGTTTATCCCTGGCAGGTTGCTCTCCAGCAGAGCCTACTTCCGTTTCGCCAGACACCCAAAGATCAGAATCGCAATTAGGTTCTCCAACAACGGTTGATAACTCGCCATTCGTTTTGTCCATTAGAGACAAACGTCTCCCAAAAGCCATTCGTTTTGTCTATTACACCACATTGTATGAAGTCAGTGCACCCTATGGGATGCATCACTTCAAATACAGAGCGTTCGCTGGTCTGCGCACAATTCACGCCTGCCCAGGATGCCGCTTCGGGTACTCGTGCCAGACCATGTTCCCCAGTCCTTTGCTAGCGTGCTCCCATTGATCAATTTCCAGATCGATGCGCACCATGGCGCACGTGGAAAGCGCGATCGGATCTTCGTCACAGAGATAGTAAGCGAGTTCAGAAAAGCCAGGATTGTGTCCGAAGAGCATTACGTGTTCCGCATGATCCGGTAGTGCTTGAACAATGCGCATCAACGAACCTACGGATGCTTCATAAATAGAAGCATTAAAGTGAATTTGATCGGTTGGGATGTTCAATTCCTTTGCAAAGAAGCTTGCCGTGGTCTGCGCTCTGTTCGCCGGACTGGAAATGATAAGTTCCACAGGTTCATTCAGCGCTTTGAAGACTTTCGCCATCATAGGAGCATCATGCATACCGCGTTCGTTCAACGGTCTATCATGGTCGCGCATGCCTGGATCGGCCCAACTGCTCTTGGCGTGCCGAACAACATAGAGCGTCCTCATGGTGAGGTTTTAGACGGTTACTCCCTTCAGGCCATCGTACAAACTGATCAACAGAACGTTCGGATCATTCGTGATCGGCAACTCCATTGTTGCAAGTTTGGCATCGCTGAATTGTGTGGAATTCCGGAAGCCTTTTGAAACGGTCAGGTGAAGGGCTTCGGGATAGATCCCCGTGAAATGAAGTTGCGAAACGTTACCGCCTGCCATGCGCAGCAAGTAGCGCGGGTAGTGGCTTTCCTTATCGTCCCACGATTTATCTTCTTCCAATACGTGGCCTAATTGTCTCAGGTCGGCAGCCCATTCGTCCATAACGTAAAGCAGCACATCCTCCACAAAGATCTCTGGATCCCGCGGCAATTGCTGCTGGCTGAAATCCAACGGTGCAAGAAGGCGGGAACGCGTGTTCCGAAGTGCATCCACCAACGTATTGATCTGGGCAGTAAAAGTCATCATATCCAACTCTAATTCGAGTGCAAACTACTCGATGGAAAACTGTTCGCACCAATTTGAGTAAACAGGTTATGCACGATCCCATCAACGATCCGCCCTAAATTAACAAATGCCTCTCCAGAATACTGGGAAAGGCATTTGTTTAAAAAGAAGGGGTTAGCGTATTCAATGCGCTGCTCACGTTCGGGTAGCTTGTCAAGCTTTCTTTAATTTCTTTCCGTTCCGGTTCTCATCTCGGCCATCTATCCGGGTCTCCTTCTCATCGATCGGCTTCCGGAACACGATCTTGCCATCAAACACATCTATCACCTGTGGAATACTGGTCTCAACAGTTCCCGCAATGATCTGCGTCGAAAGCGCATTCAGCAATTCCTTTTGGATCATCCGTTTGATCGGGCGTGCCCCGAATTGTGGGTCGTAACCACCTTCCACGATGTGCTCGACCAACTCTTCGCTCGGAGTAAGATGAATATCCTTTTCCTCCAACTTTTTCATCAGTTGGTCCAACTGCAATTCCACGATCTGTTTTACATCGGTTTTGCTCAACGGGCGGAACATGATCAGTTCATCCACACGGTTCAGGAATTCCGGACGCACCGTTTTGCGCAACAGGTCCATCACTTCGGCTTGCGTTTTTTCAACCACCGCTTCCAGATCCTTGTCTTTCAAGTTCTCGAAGTTCTCCTGAATGATGTGCGATCCGATGTTGCTGGTCATGATGATGATGGTGTTCTTGAAGTTCACCACCCGGCCTTTGTTATCCGTAAGGCGACCATCGTCCAACACTTGCAAAAGGATGTTCCAAACATCCGGATGTGCTTTCTCGATCTCGTCGAGCAGCACCACACTATACGGTTTACGTCGTACCGCTTCGGTGAGCTGGCCACCTTCGTCATAACCAACGTAGCCCGGAGGCGCACCTACCAAGCGGCTTACCGCGTGACGTTCCTGATACTCGCTCATGTCGATCCGCGTCATTGCGTTCTCGTCGTTGAACAGTACTTCGCTCAGCGCTTTCGCCAATTCGGTTTTTCCAACACCGGTAGTACCCAGGAAAATGAACGAACCGATCGGGCGTTTTTCATCACCCATACCGGCACGGTTGCGTCGCACGGCATCGCTTACGGCGCGTACCGCATCATCCTGACCGATCACACGTTTATGCAACTCGTCCTCCAGTTTCAAGAGCTTCGAACGTTCGGCTTCGAGCATCCGGCTTACGGGAACACCGGTCCAACGGCTCACCACATCAGCGATCTCTTCAACGTCCACTTCCTCTTTGATCATCTTGGAGCTGGACTGCATCTCTGCAAGAGCTTCTTTTGCTTTGGCCAATTCATCTTCGGTCTCGGTCATGCGACCATAACGGATCTCGGCGACTTTACCAAAATCCCCGTCACGTTCAGCTTGGGCAGCATCGAATTTCAGTTGTTCGATCTTGTCTTTTGCCGTGTTGATATTCTCAACCAACCCGCGCTCACTTTCCCATCGGGCTTTCATGCCATCGCGCTTTTCGCTCAGGTCGGCAAGTTCACGGTTGATATCCGTTAACTGTGATTCATCTTTTTCACGTTTTATCGCTTCACGTTCGATCTCCAATTGCATTACACGTCGATCGATCTCATCCAACTCCTCGGGTTTGGAATTGATCTCCATGCGCAGTTTGCTCGCGGCCTCGTCGATCAGGTCGATCGCCTTATCGGGTAGGAATCGATCAGCGATGTAGCGGGTACTCAACTCCACAGCGGCAATTATCGCTGCATCCTTGATCAACACTTTGTGGTGGCTCTCGTATTTCTCTTTCAAGCCGCGCAGTATACTGATGGCATCTTCGCGTGAAGGTTCATTCACCATCACCTTTTGGAAGCGACGCTCCAACGCCTTATCCTTCTCGAAATACTTTTGGTATTCGTTCAATGTGGTTGCACCAATGGCACGTAATTCTCCTCGGGCCAATGCAGGCTTCAGGATATTCGCGGCATCCATGGCGCCGTCGCCACCACCTGCTCCAACGAGTGTGTGGATCTCATCAATGAACAACACGATCCTACCTTCGCCACTGATCACCTCTTTCACAACGGACTTCAACCGTTCTTCGAACTCTCCTTTGTATTTAGCTCCGGCGATCAACGCGCCCATATCCAAACTGAATACTTGCTTGTTCTTAAGGTCATCTGGAATATCTCCACTCACGATACGTTGCGCAATACCTTCTGCGATCGCGGTCTTGCCTACGCCAGGTTCTCCGATCAGGATCGGGTTGTTCTTTGTGCGTCTGCTCAGGATCTGCAACACGCGGCGGATCTCTTCATCACGCCCAATGACCGGATCGAGTTTATTTTGTTTTGCAAGTTGATTGAGATCCTTCGCATACTTGTTCAGCGCGTTATAGGTCTCTTCTTGACTTTGGCTCGTAACGGTTTGGCCCTTCCGAAGCTCTTTGATAGCTGCAATAAGATCCTTCTTCGTTACACCGTTATCCTTGAGCAATTGTGCAATGGTATCTCCACTTTGTAATATGCCTAAAAGCAAATGTTCCACGCTTGCGAATTCATCGCCGAATTCGGGCATGGCAGCAAGTGCTTTTGTTAGGGCATCTTGTGCCGATCGGCTCAGGGTGATCTGGCCTCCGGTTACTTTAGGGTAGCCTTGCACAATGCGATCCAGCGCTTGTTGAAGAGAAGGAAGGTTAACGTTCAATTTCTTCAATAGGAAAGGCGTAACGTCCGCATCCACTTCAAGAATACCTTTCAGGAAGTGTCCGTTCTCGAGCACTTGCTGTCCGTAACCGCTAGCAATGGTCTGTGCTTGCTGTATGGCTTGTTGGGAGCGTATGGTGAATTTGTTCAGGTCCATTTTAGGTTGAATTGTTATGCTTGCACGCTCCACATAAACCACGCCGTGATCAAAACTCCATCAATTTAGGAAATTTCGTCAGCACTTGAGCAATAACACGGCCATTCGGACAGCTATATGAATTTCGGAACGCCAAAAGCGCATGTTTTCGGAAGGCAATTGGCCTTCTACATTTGCGCCCATCACGAATATCGGTACATATGCATTGATCGCTTCTGGTGATCGGAATGCTTTTGAGGAAGCGTTCAGAATGTATTACGCGCCACTTTGCGCGTTTGCAGTGCAGTATGTCAAGGATCAGGATGTAGCAGAAGATCTGGTTCAAGACCTCTTCGTCCGCATATGGCAGGATCGCGAGAAGATCAACGTGTCGACATCATTGAAGTCGTATCTATTTGCTTCTGTAAGGAATAGAGCGTTGAATGCAATGAAAGTGAGCGCACGCATGCGGCCCTTGGACGAGCAGAACATCGGTCATGTGGCCGACTCCGATAGGGACGAAGCAGAGTATACAGATCGGTCTGCTCGGGTTCTTGCTGCAATAGAGCTGCTTCCGGAAGAACGCAGAAAGGTGTTCAAACTTAGTCGGAACGAGGGGTTGAAATACCACGAGATCGCAGCACGGTTGGGCATTAGCATAAAGACGGTGGAGAATCAGATGGGCAAGGCTTTGAAGACGTTAAGGGCCGAATTGGCGGACCTGGTGCCAGCCGCATTGATCGGTTGGCTTATCTGGTTTTTTGGAGGGCAATAGGGGTAAATGGGAAATGGATTGTCATAGAAAGGAACACACGTGAATAAAGGACCACATATCGATAGCGATCTGCTCGCGCGTTACCTCGCTGGGGAATGTACTCATGAGGAACGCCTTGAGGTTGAGCAATGGGCCGATGCGGATATTTCGAATGCTCAAGAGCTCGAGGTATTGCGTGCCATCTGGAGCGATGCCGGGACCGGTATTCGTTCTGCTGTTGATGTGCATGCTGCTTGGCAAAACGTCAGTGATCGCATGGAGGTTTCAGAGGGTAGGGGCCGGGTAATTCCGATCTTACGTTCTAGGATCTTATTGCGTTTGTTGGCTGCCGCTGCTGTGGTTACTGCTGTTTTCGTTGGGGTTCGTTCTCTATTGACCAACCAAACTCAAGATCTCATGGCTACAACGGAATACCTACGGTCCACATTACCCGACAGCAGTCACATAATCTTATCTCCAGGATCTCGTCTTAGTTCGCGCATGAGCGATGTAAGACATATTGCTCTTTCCGGTGAGGCCTATTTTGAGGTTGAACGAGATACTGCAAGGCCCTTCGTGGTGGAGACGGATGACGTAAGGGTCACCGTTCTGGGAACTGCATTCGAAGTGAGTTCGATCGATACGAGCAATAGCGTTCTTGTGCGGGTTCGGCATGGAAGAGTGCAAGTGAGTACATCCGAGGATACGGTCATCCTGAACGGTGATGAATATGCGCGGTATACTAAGTTGGCCCATTTGTTAGAGCGAATGCCAGCACCGCATTCTCAGGTCTGGGGAGACCGGATCATCCAATTCAAGGAAGCGCCACTTTCTGAAGTTGTTGATCAGCTTGAAGTATTATATCATGTGCGTATTCGCTTAGCTAACGAAGGGTTGATACATTGTAAGCTCACGGCAACCTTCGATGACGAGCCTATCGATTATATACTTCGCGTGATCGCCGATACATATGGGTTTACGCTAACAATGGGATCACCAGGGTCATACACATTGGATGGCGATGGCTGCTGACCTGCGCCTATTCTTATTTGTCGTCTTCCTTCTGCCTGTGACCGTCTTCGGCCAGAAGATCATTGAACGCCACGTAGAGGTCAATGCTTCTCGCGTACGCTTGGGCGAAGCTCTTGCTTGGTTGCAAAGGATGGTGATTTCAAGCTGAGTTATAATTCTGCTGTGGTGAATGGCGATAGTGTAGTAAGCGTTAACGCCAACGGTACTGTTGAAGAAGCGCTGAGAACGTTGGTCGGTTCTGGGTTTCAGATAAAGGAAACCGGTGAACACATCATCCTATTAGGCTCACGAGGCGATCGAAAACGATCCACCATAAGCGGTACGATCTACGATGCTGACTCTAAACGGCCAGTTCTGCATGCGTACTTGCATGAAGTAGGTGGAAGTGCCATGGTAACGACTGATGGTTCTGGGGCATTTGAACTGACCGTTTCAGGAGACCATGATCGTACGGCGATCCTGGTAATGCGGAAAGAATATCATGACACCGTTATCTATGTCCCAAAGGGCAGTGCGTTCGGTCAAGTACCAATGCGCAAACGGGACATATTGGAAAGGGTAGAACCGATATGCTTATATGAGCGCTGCCAGGTAGAGGATCTTGGCGTAACGCGCTTATTAGTCCCGCGGTCCGAATTGGATCAAGCGCAGAATATCACCATCGAAGAGGAGCGGCCTTGGCAGATCTCGCTGATACCGAATGTCAGTACTAACGGTCCAATTGCGAGTGCGGTGGTGAATAAGTTATCGCTCAATATTCTTGGTGGTTACGCACGCGGGTTGAACGGGTTGGAGGTAGGAGGTCTTGCGAACATCATAGGAGGGGATGTAAGAGGGATGCAGATCGCTGGAGTAACGAATCTGGTGGGAAGAAATACGCAAGGCGTGCAGATCGCTGGGGGTGTCAATCACACCATGCGGTCGCTGGAGGGTGTGCAGATCTCGGGCCTAGCGAACATCGTATGGGATACCTTAACAGGCGTGCAGATAAGTTACGGTGTCAATGTTGTGAAAGGTGGGTTACGAGGTACACAGATCTCGGGTTCCTGCAACGTGGCTACGCAGAACGTTGATGGCATGCAGGTGTCTTACGGTGTGAACGTAACACCGAAGGACGTGCGAAAATTACAGATCGCTGGTACTGGGAATTATGCCCGAAATGTTTCAGGTGCGCAGCTCGCGATCGGTGTGAACATTGCGCGTGATACGGTCGGTGGTGGTCAGGTGGGCTTCGGTGGGAATTATGCGCGTTATGTAACAGGTGGTCAGTTCAGTTTCGGTGCGAACATTGTACCAAGGACCGTAAGTGGAGGCCAAGTTGGATTCGGTTTGAATTATGCAGGTTCCTGCACGGGTGGTCAGTTCTCTTTCGGTGCCAATATCGTCCCAGGTTCCGTAATGGCTGGCCAAGTTGGATTCGGTTTGAATTATGCGGGAAATATTACGGGAGCGCAGTTCTCATTTGGGTTGAATGCTGTTGGAGGAACAGCAAGAGGAACGCAGGTGGGTGCCTTGAATTTTGCGCGGAAATGTGAGGGTGGTCAGGTCGGCTTTCTCAATCTTAGTGATTCACTTTCGGGGTTCGCGATCGGATTATTGTCGGTTTCATTGAGAGGATATCATCGCTTCGATGTGATCACTGGAAATGTGATGCCACTGAGCGTGCAAGTACGAACGGGCACAAAAGGCTTTCATAATATCTTGGGCTATTCGCCAGCGATCGAGGCTAATGGGCGATGGGGATTCCTTTACGGGATCGGGACGGAACCACGCATTAGCAAGAATGGTTTCATGAACATTGATCTTACGGCCGAACAGATCGTGGAACAAAAGGAATGGGTCGATGCCGTGAATATCGTTGGGCGTTTTTCACTGAGTTACGGACATCGCATTGCTGGTCCTCTGGTGATCAGTGGAGGGGCTGTGCTCAATACGCAATTCACGGATTGGCGTAGTGCGGAGAACGGACTTTATTTGAGCCAATTATCGCCCTCGGTCCGGCTATTCACTGGAGGCAATGGTGCTACGCGCATTTACGGGTGGATAGGTTGGAAAGCAGCATTAGGAGTGCGGTTCTAGCTGGATCGGGGCAAGTTTTTCAGAACGTGTTGCCCACTCATTCACACATCGGAAAATTGATCGAAATTTAGTTGAGAATGGAGTAGGGGTATTTGAAGGAACGGTTGTCCTATTAAAAAACAACCAATACCTGAACCCCAAATGAAATCCCTTTCTCATCGGATCCTGTTGAATTTTCTTTTCCTGCTTCCTCTTCTGTGCCATGCTCAAGAAGACCAAAAGCCACGAACACTTTTTGGTGGTGATCAAAAGGTGAGTCATGGAGGTTGGGGCGCTCCATCGGCCATGTACACACGTATCATGGATACAGATGCATTGTTGGTCGGCGGCCGTGCGGGTTGGTTGATCAACCATCGCGTTACCATCGGTTTGGCGGGATATGGCCTCACTACTGCTTTGCCCAATTCCAAGTACGATGATCACCTGCAAGGGCTTGGTGATTCCCTTACGCGTGGATCTCAATTCGAGATGGGTTATGGCGGGCTATTGATCGAGCCTATCATCGCGTACCGATCACCTGTGCATGTGAGTTTACCGATACTGATCGGTGTTGGTGGTTGCGGCTACCAGTATTCGTCACGCAGTCCGATCGAGGTGGACTACGCCAACTACCGCGACCTGGCCCAAGCATTTCTGGTGGTGGAGCCGGGCGTTGATCTGGAGATCAACGTTGTACCCCTCGTACGCTTGGCATTGGGCGCATCCTACAGATACACGAGCGAACTGGATCTGCCTGCTACACCAAAGGATGCACTCCAAGGAATGAACGCTTCGTTCACCATCAAGGTCGGCTGGTTCTGATCGATCCGTATTTCAGAGACTATCAATAAGAAAGCAACATGAAAATGCTAGTGTCAATTCGGTCCGTTCTAATAGTTCTGATCTCGGCTTTTGCCGTGAAAGCGTCAGCCCAAGGCAACACCCAGACCGTGCGCGGTAAAGTGTTGGATATCGACTCTCGACAACCACTGATCGGCGCCACAATAACTATTGTGGGCAGCGAACCGCTTTTAGGCGTAAGCACGGATATTGACGGTCAGTTCGCCATTCCGCAGGTGCCCACGGGCCGCATCGAACTGCTGATCAGAATGCTCGAATATGACGAACAAAGGATGCCAGATCTGCTTGTGAACAGCGCAAAGGAATTGGTCCTCACCATTCGCATGGAAGAATCCTTGACACAGTTAAAGGAATTCGCAGTGCATGGAGAGGGGAACAAGGGAGAGGTCCGAAATGATATGGCTACCCTTAGTGCGCGGCGAATTAGTGTTGAGGAAACGTCCAGAGTTGCAGGCGGAATAAATGATCCGGCCCGTATGGTAAGTTCCTTCGCAGGGGTGGCAGGGGATGCGACCGGCAATAACGACATCATTGCAAGAGGAAATTCATCCAAAGGTGTTCTTTGGAGATTGGAAGGAATAGAGATACCCAACCCCAATCACTTCAGTGATGAAGGGAGCACGGGTGGTCCGATAAATGTTCTGAATAGTGATATGCTTGATAACTCCGATTTCTACACCGGAGCATTTGCACCCGAATATGGCAATGCATTAAGCGCGATCTTCGATATGCGATTACGTGATGGTAACGACACGGAACAGGAGTACACTTTTAAGTTGGGTGTGCTGGGCACGGATCTCACTGCGGAAGGACCAATTCCAGGAACGAAAGGTGGTTCATATTTGGCCAACTTTCGGTATTCCACATTGGCGCTGTTGGATGGCGCTGGGATCGTAGATTACGGTGGTGTTCCAAAATATTCGGATGCCTCATTCAAACTAAAACTACCAACGGCCAAAGCTGGAACATTCTCATTGTTCGGGCTCGGAGGGAAAAGTCATATTATTGATCAGGACCAAGGCGAAGGGGGAGATACACTATTCTCTCGTGCGGATTACGGATCCCGCATGGGTGTCATCGGTCTCACCAATACGCGCACCTTGAGCGATAATAGTTTTGTTTACACTACCGTCTCATTGAGCGGAAACGGCAGTAGTACGGAATATGATGAAAGCGACTTTACAGGAATTTCTCCTTTGGAACGAAAGCACACAAGTGATCTTGGAAAGTGGACGGTTCGGGCATCTACAGTTGTCAATAATCGCTTAAGCGCGAGTCATAAATTGAGAACAGGGGTGATCCTGTCATCCGAAATGTTCCGAATGGGGTCAGCAAGTTTCGATGATGATCTTCAACGGAATGTAACGGAGCTTGAAGGGCAGGGAGCTTCAACAACGTTGCAAGCGTTCACAAGCTGGAAGTGGCGAATGAATGAAAAGTTGACCATGACCAGTGGGGTGCATGTTCTGCACTATTCATTGAACAATGCCACAAGCGTAGAACCAAGGCTTGGTCTGAAATATCAATTCCATCCCGGCAAGGCCATAAGCATTGCTGGTGGGTTACATTCCAGAACCGAAGCCATCATGACCTATAACGTTCAAATTCCCGGTGCTGATGGTAAACCGATCCGACCGAATGAAAAGCTCGGACTTTCAAAAGCTGCGCATGCCGTGCTTGGTTACGAACACATGTTCGCCGAGGACATACAGATGAAGGTGGAGGCTTACTACCAACACCACTTCAATGTTCCAGTGGAGAATGATGCGAACAGTTCATATAGCCTAACGAATTATACGGGTTGGTTCACAACCAAGCCCTTGGTGAATAAAGGTGTTGGACGCAATTACGGATTGGAGGTCTCACTGGAGAAATTTTTCACGCACGGCTATCATTTCATGGCTACGGCCTCGTTGAGCGACACACGGTACAAAGCGTTGGATGGCGTTTGGCGGAATTCCCGTTTCAATATGGGTATTGTCGCAAATGCACTTGCGGGAAAAGAATGGAAGCTTGGTCCTGTCGGAAAGGACAGGGTATTAACGACGGGTTTCAGGTATTCCATACTTGGAGGGCAATACGGAACTCCGATCGACTTACAAGCAAGCCTAGCCGCAGGAGAAGAAGTTGCTGGTGGACCGGCTTGGAGTAAGAAGGGCGATCCCATCCATAAGTTGGACCTGGTCATTTCATACCGTGTCGGAAGGCCGCGCGTAAGCCACGAGTTCAAAGTGGATGTTCAGAATGTATTGAATGGTAAGACGAACGTTAACCAATACTTCAACAGGCAGGACGGCAGAATTGAAGGCAATTCACAGTTAGCAATACTACCTGTAGTTCAATACATGCTAAGGTTCTGACCGAGCTGGAACAGATCAAAAAGGGCGCAGTGTTCGATCACTGCGCCCATTTTTCTGATAGAGTGTTTGTTACAACATCCGCCGTACCATCCTCAACTTATGAGAATAGCTATTCTCCTCCTTGTTGAATATCCCTTGCTGATCGAAGTTGTCGATCCTCACGCGGCCACTGGCATGAACTATTCGCAGATCTCCTTCTTCCGATCGTGTAAGGATCATTCCTACATGGATGATCCTTCCCTCTTCATTATCGAAGAATGCGAGGTCTCCAGGCTCTACCAGATCCAATAGTTCCACCACATCGCCTTCTTCAGCTTGCTGCGAGGCATCGCGAGGCAAGTAGATCCCTTGAAAGATGTAGAGCATTTGGACCAGTCCACTGCAATCGATCCCAGTAGGTGTGCGTCCGCCCCATAGGTACGGTGCACCGAGATATGGATGTAGATGAAGGTCGATCAATTCTGCCCGCGTACTCTCGCTTGGTTGATTCGTCAATGCACTAACGGGAATGCGCCTGTCCTGCCAAGTGATCTGTTCATTCTCATAGAATGGTAGAACAGAACCGTAGGGGAGTATCACCTGCCTTTCACCTAGGTCCACTATCGCGGACTGATCGATCACCCGAAGGTCGGGCTCGTTGTTCGGTGTTGTACACACCGCGATCTGTTTATTGTCAACCCAACCTGTGTAGCCATCATGATCGAACTCGAGCTTGGTCCATTTGGGAGTACGTTCCAGCACTTCTGCGGTTTCACCGAAAAGCCATTGGCTTACCATTTCCGACGTGTCCGTCGGGTCCTTACGCACAGGTACTATTGAAAGTGGGCAGATGACTGCTGTCATGGTTTCTGGGTCTTTCACAGCAATTCGATGACGATCGCGCTTGCTCCGCCTCCGCCATTACAAATTCCAGCTGCACCGTATTTGGCTTTGTTCTGCTTTAGCACGTTCAAAAGCGTTACTACGATCCGTGCACCACTGCATCCCAATGGATGACCCAGGGAAACCGCGCCTCCGTTCACATTCACTTTTGATGGATCCAGGTTCAACATTTTTGTATTCGCAATACCAACTACTGAAAAAGCCTCGTTGAGTTCGACATACTGAATATCGCTCATTTTCAATCCAGCTTTTTCTACGGCGATCGGAACAGCCTTGGCAGGCGTTGTGGTGAACCATTCCGGTGCTTGTTCTGCATCTGCGTATCCAACCACTTTCGCCAACGGGGTCAAACCAAGCTCTTTGGCTTTGTCAGCGCTCATTAACACTAAAGCTGCCGCACCGTCATTAATGGTACTTGCGTTACCGGCCGTAACGGTTCCATCTTTGGTGAAAACGCCTTTCAAGGCCTTGAGCTTGTCAAAGTTCACGTTCTTGAATTCTTCGTCCTCGGACACTACGATGTCGCCTTTTCGTGTCTTTACGGTGACAGGAACCACTTCATCACTGAATTTTCCGGCCTTCCATGCATTAGCGCTTCGGGTATAGCTTTCGATCGCAAAAGCATCTTGCTCCTCTCTGCTGATCTTGTTCTCCGTTGCACACAGATCCGCACATACACCCATGGCTTGCTGATCATACACGTTCATTAAGCCATCCTTGCTTATACCGTCAATTAGCGCACCATCGCCGAATCGGTATCCGTATCGGGCTTTCTCAAGATAATATGGTGTACGGCTCATGCTTTCCATACCTCCGGCAACCACGATCTCGGCATCACCTAATAGGATGTCCTGGGTCGCCATCATAATGGCCTTCATACCGCTCGCACACACTTTATTCACAGTGGTGCAGGCTACTTCATTCGGCAATCCAGCTGCTTTGGAAGCTTGTCTAGCTGGGGCTTGGCCCAGATTTGCCTGTAATACACTGCCCATGATCACTTCATTGACGAGTTCAGGTTTGATCCCCGCCCTTTCAACAGCGGCTTTAATTGCCGTTGCTCCAAGTTCAGTTGCAGAAACTTCGGCCAAACTGCCGCCAAAGCTGCCAATAGGTGTTCGCACTGCGGATACAATTACTACTTCACGCGCCATGATCTAAGGAATAGTTGATGTTTTTTGAGGCTGCAAAGGTAACCTTAGAAAGAAGATAGTGCTGATATCAAACCTACTTCTATCTTTGCCGCCCCGCCGAACGTGGTGGGGCCCAAAAGGAGAGGTGGGTGAGTGGCTGAAACCAGTAGTTTGCTAAACTGCCGTACGGGTTATTCTGTACCGGGGGTTCGAATCCCCCCCTCTCCGCAAAAAAAAAAAAGCCCCGCGCAAGTGGGGTTTTTGTTTTTGTTGAAAAGGTCAGAGGTACTAGGTCTTTAGCAGATAGGTTTGCTGTAGTGTGGGCGGTCAGCCCAGAATAAGTGCGATCGCGGTTGGTGGTGTCCGACCTTCTCTCCGATAATCAGATGATCAATTCGATCATCAAGTGATCCCGGTTGGATTGGCTTCGCCTTTCCACTGGGATCCGTGAAGTGGATCAAATTGATCGAAGATCCTGTGCCTGAAAATTTACAAGCGAGCTTGCATCTTCAGACTCCGTATCTTCTGAAGATCAATTCGATCATCAAGTGATCCCGGTTGGATTGGCTTCGCCTTTCCACTGGGATCCGTGAAGTGGATCAAATTGATCGAAGATCCTGTGCCTGAAAATTTACAAGCGAGCTTGCATTTTCAGACTCCGTATCTTCTGAAGATCAATTCGATCATCAAGTGATCCCGGTTGGATTGGCTTCGCCTTTCCACTGGGATCCGTGAAGTGGATCAATTGATCGAAGATCCTGTGCCTGAAAATTTACAAGCGAGCTTGCATTTTCAGACTCCGTATCTTCTGAAGATCAATTCGATCATCAAGTGATCCCGGTTGGATTGGCTTCGCCTTTCCACTGGGATCCGTGAAGTGGATCAAATTGATCGAAGATCCTGTGCCTGAAAATTTACAAGCGAGCTTGCATTTTCAGACTCCGTATCTTCTGAAGATCAATTCGATCATCAAGTGATCCCGGTTGGATTCGAACCAACGGCCGCCTGCTTAGAAGGCAGGTGCTCTATCCAGCTGAGCTACGGGACCAATATTTGACGGCAAATGTCGGTATTTCTTCGGGGTGCTCGGCTGGACGATGGCGATTCTTTTAATACTAGTACACGAGTTGCACCACAGCATGAAGTATCAGTGCAATTCAGGATCATCATTAAGCATCCTGATACAAAAAAGAGCCGACCGGATGGTCAGCTCTTATGTCGGGGCGGCCAGATTCGAACTGACGACCTCCTGCTCCCAAAGCAGGCGCGATACCGGGCTACGCTACGCCCCGAAAGGGCGGCAAATGTATGCTAAATATCCTATTCAATACTATTTGTTTTTAAAGATCCACTAGATCAGGTCGGGTATTAGTAATGAAGCACTTTTTCAACACCCTCATTCACGTCAAATAACGAACCGTCACGGAAGTACTTGCATTGATTGAAATCGGCACCCATCTAAGCAAAATCGGTTGGCCGCTGCCGTAAGGTCCACATTTTCAGGACAGATCGTTGGGCATGCACTTGGATCCATCGGGCACATAGGAGAACTGGTCGAAATGTTGATCAAGACTCCGTTGGTGGCATCGGTAGTAAGGCAGGAAGCGCAACCTTCGCGGCGTCAATAAAGAAAAGTTGACTTCAATAATGACCCGCAATTTTCAGATCTTTCTTGCGCTACTGTTGCCACTTCATTTAGGAGCGACCAACTATTACGTCTCTGCCACTGGCAATGATGTTAATGCCGGTACCTCGGAAGCTACTGCATGGAAGACCATTGCTCGCGTGCAGCAGCAAATGGTGAACCTCGCTCCCGGCGATCAGGTGCTTTTTCAGCGTGGTGGTACGTTTCCAGGGGAACTGGATATCTACCAGAACGGCACGGAAGGCTCACCGATCGTATTTGGTGCATATGGGACAGGTGAAGCGCCTATCATTAGTGGAGGCCTTCCAGTTGTCAATTGGACGCCCTATCAGGGTAATATTTGGCGTGCACCCGCACCTGGGCCCGTTAAGTACCTATTGGTGAATAATGAACCAATGACATTGGCACGCTACCCGAACACCGGATGGTTGAGAAACGTCAACGGTAGTACTACGCAGATCAATACAGGTGGTGCGCTGACACAGTCTTCGGGTTATTGGAACGGGGCTCAGGTCGTGGTGAGGAGCACCAATTGGTGTTATGAGACTGGCACGGTTACAGGTTACAACAACGGAACGCTTACGTTCAGTGCGATCACAAGTAGCTTGAATAATAACGACTGGGGCTTCTTTCTTACGAATAAATTGAGCGAACTGGATTCGCCGGGCGAGTGGTATTACGATGCGACCTCGGGACAGGTGTTTTTCTGGGCACTCAATAATGAGAACCCTAATGCATTGAATGTAATAGGGTCCGTTTATACACAAGGAATCATTCCAGGTTGGCAAAAACACCACTTTCTGATCGAGAATTTGTGTTTTCAAGGTCAAACCGCAGCGGGAGTAAGTACCGAGACAAGCAACAACGTAACGGTGAGGAATTGCACTTTCCGACATTTGTATAAGGCGATCAGCAGTTCAGGACACTCGAATTCCTACATCAACAATACGATCTACGATGTATATGCTACTGCGGTGAACATCTACGATGACAACACCTTGATCGAGGGAAACACCTTGACGGATTGCGGAAATCGTCCTGGACTTGGAGAGAATATCTGGGGGCAGATCGGTATAAACATTACCGGAATGGACAATGTTGTTCGGAGCAATCGTTTGGAGAGTATCGGCTACATTGGTATTGCCGCCCGGAACAATACACTGATCGAGAAGAATGTGGTCAGCAATGCCATGTCCAGCTTCAACGATGGAGGGGGAATAGCTTTCGATAATGCGGATGGCATGATCATTCAGGACAACGTGGTAACTGACCTGGTCGGCAACGTGGAAAGCGCAGCACCCAATTATATCAGCTATCACAAGATCTGTCATGGTCTTTACTTCGGAAATACCACGATAAAGAATACCATTGTTAGGCGTAACACTGTGGCCCATTGCAATGGTGCAGGCATTCATGTCGACCACACAATGGTGTCTCAGGGCAATCAAGTAAAGGATAATGTGTTATTCGATAATTTGATCCAGCTCAGTATATCCGATTTCAGCAATCCCGCAGGCCCCGGTGCAACAGCACCGTATTATGTGCCTAATTTCAATACGGTCTATACGGGAAATCAGATGTACAGCATTCGCCCGGAACAGCTTTGCATGCACCAATACAATGTGTATGATCCAGGCCCAGTGGATTTCGGTACGTTCACGAACAATAAATACTTCAATGCATACGAGGAGCTTAGCATTGAGATCTTCAATACGAATAGTGGCTGGCGTAAGACCTATACAATGGAACAATGGCAGCTGGAGCATTCTGAAGATGTGGGTAGTGCGAGGAGTCCATTACGCTCTTCCAAATATGCGACCATCAGTGAGTTGAGTGGTGATCTGATCGTAAACGGTGCGATCGATGCATCCATTTCAGGTTGGTCCGCTTTCCCGTCGAACGGTCAGTTAACACGGGATGATTCGTACTTGGATGGCGGATCGCTCAAAACGTATTTGCCGGACAATAGTCTGTATTATGACATGTTCACTCAGAATACGAATCTGTTCAGCGTGCAGAACGGCCAATGGTACCGCATGCGATTCAGCATTCAGTCGGATATTCATGGCGTAGTTCGTTCCGGGATAAAGGGTGAATCAGAATGGGGCTTGCCGCACGGAATTGAAGAGAAGCCAATTCCATTTTCTCCAGAACGGAGGGATGTGGAAATGTATTTCCAATCAGATCTTACGGACCAGGCGCATATGCTGTTCATCAGCAACTATTTGGAGCCACGTTATTGGGTTGATAATGCTCAATTGCACAAGGTTACCGTTGCTGAATTGGATCCAACACTGGACCACGTACTCTTACTGAACGATCAAGCAACGTCGCAGACGTTAGCATATCCTTCAGGCTGTTGGAGTGACTTGAATGGCAATGTCGTTACGGGTTCAGTTCAGCTTGCTCCTTATTCCTCGAAGATCGTATACCGGATCCCTGGAACAGGATGCAACCAAAGTCCATCAAATTCGGTATCCGCGAAGGTGTTGCTTTCCGGTCCTTTGGACACGAATACCGGTTTAATGCGAACCAACCTGCGCATGCAAGGGTTGTTGCCAATGACCGAACCGTATTCCGCAATGGGAGTTGCACTTGAAAATGCAGGAACTGGCATTGAAACGTCTGTTCTTGTAGGCACCGGAACGCAGATGTTAGTGGATTGGGTGTTGATGGAACTCTGGAATGCGGATGGTACGATCTCCGCTCAACGTGCCGCATTGGTACGCGCAGATGGTGTAGTGATGGCCGCAGAAGGTGGCTCCGTTGTTCAATTCAACACAACAACCCAAGGTAAGCGTTTGGCGATCCGTCACCGGAATCATTTAGCGGCAATGGCAAATTCAGTGCTTTCATCGAATCTGGATATGATCAACATGACCTCGGCCAGCACGCCCATGTTCGGTCAAGATCCGCTGAATGAGGAAAATGGCTATCGGGCACTTTGGAGTGGTGACGTGAATTTTGATGGTGTTGTCCGGTATACAGGTACGGACAATGACCGGGATCTGATCCTGATGACCATTGGTTCGATCGTACCTTCGAATACCATTACGGGTTATTTGCCCGATGATGTGAATCTGGACGGCGTCATTATGTACACCGGCACCAATAATGATCGTGATATTATTCTCCAGAATATTGGTGGCGTATCGCCTACGGTTGTGCGCCTGGAGCAACTTCCGTAAAATTTTATTGAGCAAAGGGGCTGCGACCATCCTTAGGGTGGTCGCAGTTCCTTTTGTGATCAACTGAAACGGTATTCTGCTCTTGCCTCCGCCATAACGTATACAAAAACCAATTGCCTAGATCCGCTCCAACGTTGCCGGCGGCATCCAGCCTACCGTCCCGTTCGGTAACGAAACTTCGAACCAACTGTTCGTCTCCTGAAGAATATCGACCTTGGTTCCTTTATGCAGTACGAAAAGTACCGTTGATCCTTCTCTAGGTTCGCTGCGGACATCGACTTTTGGAGTTAGAATTATTGCCTGGGAATTATCGTCGATCTCGAGATAACGATAAGATGCGAATGAGATAACTATGATGCTCGTGATCACTGCCACTGTACTAAGGGCAAATAGGAGCCTACGTAGCATCCGTTGTTTGAAGTAAAGTGCGCATGCCAGGCATACGAATATGGCAAGCACGGACCACAACGCATAACGTGCCCATTGATCCGGATCACCGCCAGCGCGGAATCGGCTCCATGCGGAACCAAGCGAAAACGCTTCGGGTGCATTTACGCGGTCAACGATCTGTTCACGTGCCAACCTCAAATTGGAGAGCACATCTTCATCCCCAGGTGCTAACCGTAGTGCTCTTTCAAAGAACAATATGGCACGTGGAACATCTCCCAACTTGAAGTGGCAGTTACCAATGTTGTAAAGCAGTGTTGTTCCTGAATATTCAACATTCAGAGAGTCATAAATGGCAAGTGCTTCAGTGTAGTTTCCTTCGGCATAATTTTCCTCGGCAAGCTTCATCAACGTGTTCGCATGATCCTGACCTATGCCGTTTGCATTGGAAAATGGAATAAGACAAGCAATTGCCAACAGGGATACGAAATGGAATAGGCGCATCATTTCTTTTGATCTTGTTCGATCTTTCCGATCAATATAACAGCATCGCCGAACAACTCCTTGCGTGATCGATCCTCAACAGGCGCGAACCGTGCCATATCGCACGCAGTGATCAGTCGTACATAATCATCGGCCAGTGCATTGCCGTTCTTAAGGTCGGCCAGTTTTTCGCGGACCAGGGTTTGATTCAATTGAGCCAGCCCCAATCCGAATTTATTGGCCATGTATCCCTGTAAAGCTTTTGAAAGCGCGGCATAGAATGGTGCACGGTCTTTCTGTTCCACTAATTTCCCGGCTTCCGCCATGTGCTTTCTGGCGATCCGGTCGGCTTGTTTCCGCCGTGTTCCTTCTACATCAGCAAGTGCGGCTTCGTGCCTTCTTCGCCAGGCAAGGAAGATCAGAAAAGCAAGTACTGGAGCACCGAGCCCCGCGAACCAGAAAGTCGATCCGAATAGCCATTTCCCCTTTAAACGAAGATCTGGATCTCCGGTGCGTATGTAACGAATATCTTTTTCAAGCTGTGTTACATCCGATCGATCCTGTCGTTGGACGGAACTGGTTCCACCACTTTCTCCCGCTGCAATGGAAAGGTGCAATGGACCGGAGGAAAGAGTCTTATAATCATTGCTTTTTGGGTCAAAGTAGCTGAACGTGATCGGCTCCAGGTCGAACTCTCCCTCGTGCCGCGGGATCACGATGTATTCGAATTCACGGGAGCCGGACATTCCTGTGCCGGTAACACTGATCTTGTCATTCACCTTCGGATCGTACGCTTCCAGATCACCAGGTAGATCCAGCTTCGGTGCGTCCAATAGCTTGAGGTTTCCGCGACCACTGTATTTCACGTTTAGCTGAATGGCTTCGTTCGCTTTAACGGAAGTGCGATCCAAATTCACCACCATTTCCATATCGCCTACTGTTCCATAGAAATCCGAAGGTGTGGGAGAGGGTAGGCTCGCTACTTGCAATTCTGCCGTATTACTGCGGAAGTTGATCTCGGTCCCTGGGTTGAAGAAGGATCGATCCACCACACATCCAAGTTCCATTGGTTCTATACGGAGCTTGCCACTTTTCTGTGGGAAGAGAACTTGCCTTTTCAGGATCGCGACCTTGTATTGAATGCCATTGATCGTCTGTAGGTCCCGCTCCCAGTCCAGTTTACCGGTATCGATATCCTCAGACCAGAACCCGGTCATCTTGGAGTACTCAAGTTTGTTCAGGTTCAAATTGGCATAATGAGAGTAGAGTGAATATGTGGCCACCACTTGTTCACCAACAAAAGCCTTGCTCTTGTTCAGGGAGATCGACGCGAAAATGTATTTGTCCTTGCTCTGGGCTTGAGATCGGGTGGCATCAGGTCCTGTAGAAGATGCCTTTGTTACCTCTATTTGGATCGGATCGGTCGACATGATCCCACCTCCGATCTTAACCTGAGCTGCACCAATTGTGTAGTTGCCCGGAGTCTTGCCGGTCAAGACCCAAGTGCGGCTTAAAGCGAATGACATTTGCCCGTTGATCGTGGTGATCTGTTGACTTTCGCTAGGTCCACGTAGCACGGACAGCCCACCGAGATCCGGAGCACCGTAACCCTGCTGACTATTGGAAAGTGTAATGGTCAGTTTCAAATACTCACCTACCGCAATGGAGTTACGATCCACTGTTGCGGTAAAGCTGATCTGCTGTGCAACTGCATTTCCGCAACCTGCAAGCAGAACAAACCCCAAAATAATATGCTGAAAGATCTTATGCATCACCAGTCCTTATCGATCGTTCTGCGTTCCGTGGGTCGTAGTTTTTCGCGCACTTTATCCTGAACTGCTTTTTCTTCTCGGTCCATGGCATCAAGTATACGCTCCGCATCCTTTTCGGAAATGCGCCCCGGCTCCTGTTTCTGCTCTTCACCACTTTTCTTTTCTTCCGCCTCCTTTTCCTTGCTATCCTCCGGCTTTTCCTTTTCGTCTTGCTCTTTGCGGTCTTCTGGCCGTGACTCCTGCTCTTTCTGGTCTTGTTGTTGTTGCTGCTCCTGTTGTTGCTGCTGTTGTTGTTGCTGCTGCTGCTGTTTATTCTCTTCTTCTTTGATCAGTTCTTCCGCAAGTTTCAGCAGTCGGGGGTCACCGGGATAAGCTTTTAACCCTTTATCCAGCGTCTTTAACGCTTCGATCTTCTGTTCCTTCACGTATTTCTTGCTCGCTGTGTTGAAATAATCCGTTGCCTCCAATTTCTTTCCGGTGCTATCCCCAACCGCAATTCGGGTCTGCGCCAAGGACCAATGCGATGTACACAGGAACAAAGCCCATAAACCGTATTTGATCCACTTGCTCATTTCGTTCTCAGCAACCATCATCTATTCGGCTTTCGCCGCATCCGTTACCGTTTCCAACTTCTTCATGTATTCTTCTTCTTTCTTCAAGGAGGGGTCTCGTTTCAACCCACCTTCCAGCACATCAAGCGCCTCGTTGAATCTGTACTGCTCCACAAGCGAATCCGCTCTTTGTACCAATTGGAGTGCCATAGCGGTCAGTTTTGTTTCTTCCTTGTCTTTATCGTCTCCATTTTTCTTCCTTCGCTCTTCCTCTTCCTTTTTCAACTTATCGATGGTGTTCTGTACCACCATCAAATTGTATCGTGCATCTTCGTTCGAAGGGTCCACCTTTAAAGCGTTCCGGAGTGATGTTTTCGAAGCGACCAATGTTGAGTCAAAGACCTTACTCATCTGAATGCTCAGTTTCCAAAGTGAATCGCGCATCACGATACCTTCTACCTTCTGTGCAATATCATTCCCTTCGATAACGATACCCGTGAAATCCTTGGCGGCTTTCTTTGAAATACTATCCGCTGCGAATGCATACCGGGCCTGGGTGGTTCCCAAATTGTAGAATGTCGGTCCCTTAACGCTGTCTGGTTGCAATTGCAACGCATCGTTATATGCAGCAGCACTTTCCAGCCATTTAGCAAGTCTATGGTTCGCGTTGCCCAGGCCGAATAGTGCGCTCGGGTCCTTCGGTGCTGCTGAGTAAGCGGTGATCGCATCCTCGTAGCGTTCAGCGTGGATATCCGCATTGCCCGCTTGAAGTGCTTTATGCACAGCACGCTCCGATGAGGTGCCGCAGGCAACCATTGAAAAGAGAGCTATGGCTATGAACGGTTTCATCTTCCAAATGAAAGGTTCCGAACACTCCAACTTCGTGTCCCGAATGAAAACGATAATGCGATCAGCAACATACCGAGCGCGAGTGGATATTGATACTGGTCCTCATGCGCTGTGTATTGATAGGTACCGACCTCCGTTTTTTGCAAAGCCTTGAGGTCGCTGATGATCTGATCCATTCCGGTGGATGAGGAGGTAGCACGGGAGTATGATCCTCCTCCTGCTCCTGCGATCGCACGAAGCATTTCTTCGTTCAGTTTTGTAATGACCGTAGTTCCGTTGCTATCTTTTTTGAAGCCAAGCATCTGGCCATTTCTGCGGATCGGGATCGGTCCGCCTTGTACGGATCCCATACCCACCGTGTAAACGAGGATCTTGTCGGCAGCCGCTTTCCGCGCAGCGCCTTCCGCATCATCCTCAAAGTTCTCACCGTCGGTGATCACCACGATCGCCTTGCTGGAACCGTTCTTCATATCGAAACATTCTGCTGCTAATTCGATCGCGTCGCCGATGGCAGTCCCTTGTGTTGCGATATTTCCAGGGCCTACACCAGCAAGGAACATTTTAGCTGCGGATCGATCCGCGGTTATAGGGAGTTGAACGAATGAATTGCCTGCAAAAACAACGATCCCCAATCGGTCTCCCTGCATTTTTTCGATCAACTGACCCATTGCGCGACGTGCTACCTCCATGCGGTTGGGGATAAGGTCCTCACAAAGCATACTATTGCTCACATCAATTGCCACCACCACATCAATTCCTTCGGACCTTACCGTATTCGGTCTGGATCCGAATTGAGGGGCGGCCAGAGCAAGAACAACAAAGCCTAGTCCATGTCGAACCAAAAGAAAGCGCAATAGTGATCGCCTGCTTGAAATGCCCGGAACCATCCGGACCAAGGTGGATTCCGAAGCAAAACGGCTCATGGCCCGGTTTCGCCAAGCCATGTCCAATAGGAACAGAAGAACCATCACTGGACCGATCACCATCGCCCAAAGTGCGCGTGGTTCATTGAACCGGAAGGCAGGGACCTCTCGATCCAAGTACCACCAAAGGCTCAGCATAATTGCCCAGGCGACCAATTCCAGAATGATGGCGATCAATGCCATTACCCCGATCTTATATGTGCCTGGCCTCATCATGCCATACTGCGTAAAAAGGTGCGGTCAAGTAAGAATGCGAGCAACAGAAAAGCCGCTCCGATGGCAGCGAAAGGGAAGAACTCCTCGTTCCGCTGGCTGTATTCGGTCACTTTGATCCGTGTCGTTTCCAAACGGTCGATCTCACCATATATCTCACGGAGCTTTTGTTCATCGGTCGCGCGGAAATACTTACCTCCGGTCATCTCCGCGATCTGCTTCATGGTCGGTTCGTCGATCTTCACGTCCACATAATCAAAGCGGTACTTGCCTGGGGCATAGATATCAACCGGGTACAGCGCTTTACCGATCGTGCCAACGCCAATAGTGTAAACACGTACACCCATGGTCTCTGCTATTTGTGCTGCATCCAAGGGTTGAAGGGATCCGGTATTGTTCACACCATCGGAAAGCAGGATCACCACTTTGCTTTGGGCCTCACTTTCCCGTAAACGGTTTACTGCTGTGGCAAGCCCCATTCCGATCGCAGTACGTCCCTCGACCAGCCCGATCTGCAGGTCTGCGAAGAGTTGTTTCAATACGCGATGATCCGTTGTAAGCGGACATTGTGTATAGGCCTCGCTCCCATACACTACAAGTCCGATCCGATCGTTCGGGCGTCCATCGATGAAGTCCGCGGCTACGGCTTTCGATGCTTCCAAACGATCAGGGCGAAGATCTTTTGCAAGCATGCTCTCGGACACATCCAGTGCAATTACGATGTCTATTCCTTCGCGCTGCACATCTTCCCAATCCTCTTTGCTTTGCGGGCGAGCCATTGCCAATACCAAGAAACCCAGACCTGCCAGACCAAGTGCGCTGGGCAACGGTTGCAGGAGTGCGAACAGGTCCATTGGACCGTTGATCAATGCACCAAGTGTGGGCAATTGTACCTGCGGTGTTCTGCGTTTGGAACGCCATAGGTTTAGCGCTCCAAGCAGAATAACTACCGATAGACCCATCAATAACTTGGGTTGAAGTACATCGAACCGTCGGAACATATACCAACCTGCAACAGCCACGGCCGTGGCAGCAATGATCAACCAGAATGGTCCCGCTATGTTATCGCGATCACTTCGCATGCGATGATCTGTTTGGCATTTCCGGCAGTGGTGCGGTCTGCTGTATGAATCTGATGGCTTCCGTCATCATTTGTTCATTTTCAGCAGGGGCGGGTAGTGCTTTGGCGAATTTCACCATGTCCGCAAGACGCAGCACATTGGCCAATTGGTTCTGTTGATCGCGATCAAGTGGACTCACCTTCAACTCGTGGATCAACTCATCCGTAGTGCGCTCCAATGCAGGAATATTGTACCGTTCCTCAATGTATCCGCGCAATAGATCGGTAAGGCTGGATTGGTATTCCTTGTGTGAACCAGCTTGCCATAGTCGTTTGCCTTCAAGTACCCGCAGTTCCTGAAGATAACGCTCGTGAATGGCGACTTCGATCGCCACTGGAGCAGCAGCCTCGGCCGGTTTTCTATTCTTCAGATAGCGGAGTACGATCAGCGCTAATAAGAGGATCGCACCTATGAACGCGAACCAATACCAGTTCTCCAAGAACCAATAGCCAAAATGGAATGGGACATCGATCACATCGTGGATATCATGCAACGAAGCGGGAGTACCTACAGGAATTCCTTTCACGTAGATCAACAAGGGTGTGGTTTCCTGTGAGGTGCCATTCACGGTTAGTTTCAACGGTGGTATCGCCCAATATCCGGTATCGAATGAAGTGATCACCAATTCACGTACGAGTAATTTTTGGTCGTTAGGGGCATTGGCAATGGTATCGATCCCGTTGTCATGAACGACTTCCACGTGTTTCGTCAGTGTGTCCTGGATCAGAGGCCAATCAACTGACGCCTCACCATCGTGTACGATCAATTTCAGCGTGGTCTGTTCACCAATAAGGATGGTATCCAAGCCAAGTTCAACAGCAACGCCGCCGCTCTGCGCGACCGCTTCAGTAATGAATAGGATACTGAGAAGGAGAACTGTGCGCATTACCCTGCTTAACGCTGTTTGAAGAGGTTCATCAGTGGTTTTACATAGCCCGCATCCGTGCTGATGGTCGTATTGTCCACACCCGATCTGCGCAATAGTTCGCGCGTACGGTTCTGATGTTTCAGCGCAGTTGCCCTGTATGAATTCCTGATCGCCCGGCTGCTTGTATCGACCCAACGTACAACACCAGTTTCTGGATCGATGAATTGCACCAGACCAACATTCGGAAGTTCTCCTTCACGGGGATCGGTGGTGCGTAGAACAACCAGGTCATGTTTGCGATTTGCGATCTTCAACGCATCATCATAACCTTCATCCATAAGGTCACTGATCAAGAATGCAATACTGCGTTTTTTGATCACATTATTCAAATAGCGCAACGCCTCTGTTATATCGGTTCCCTTACTGGTAGCACGGAATTCCAGTAGCTCGCGTACCATACGAAGGATATGGGATCTGCCTTTTTTCGGTGGAATGAATTTCTCGACCTTGTCACTGAACAGGATCAAACCCACCTTATCGTTGTTCTTGATGGCGCTAAAGGCTATCGTGGCGCACACTTCGGTGATCAATTCACGTTTCAATTGCAACGCTGTTCCAAAATCCGCAGATGCACTAACGTCCGCTACCAGCATTACAGTAAGCTCACGTTCCTCTTCGAATACCTTAACGAAGGGATGCCCGAACCGAGCGGTCACGTTCCAATCGATCGTCCGCACTTCATCGCCAGGCGTGTATTCCCGCACCTCACTAAAGGTCATGCCTTTTCCTTTGAAGGCACTGTGGTATTCGCCACTGAAAATATGCTCACTCAAGCCGCGTGTTTTCAACTCGATCAAGCGCACCTTTTTCAGGAGTTCCTTGGTATGTTGGGCGGTATCCATGCAATCTCTGTAGATCGGAAAGCCAGGGCTATTGAATGGTCAGAGTGTTTGTGAAGATCCCAAAAGCAGATTGAAAATGATTGGTTCAATTTCTGCGTCTTCGTCAAAATATAGAATACGACTAGCCACTTCATTGAACCATTCAGCCCGCCATTTATCAGCATTGATCATATTGATCTGCGTCATCAGCGTTCAAAAAGATCATGGAACTTCAACCGTATTCATCACTCGTTCAATGATCTCCATAACGGAAATATTCTCTGCTTCTGCCTCGTAGGTAAGGCCGATACGATGACGCAGAACATCCGGGCAAACAGCACGGACATCCTCCGGAATAACGTACCCACGACGCTTCGTGAATGCCAAGGCTTTTGCAGCCAATGCCATGTTGATACTCGCTCGTGGCGATCCACCAATAGCGATCAAAGATGTCAGGTCCGTCAATTTGTATTGATCCGGTTTACGCGTCGCGTATACGATATCCACGATGTATTGCTCGATCTTTTCGTCCATGTAAACCTCACGCACTAATTGGCGTGCAGCCAGGATCTCTGCTGGCTTCACCACCTTTTGTGCAGTTGGCATACCACCTACGCGTACATTTTGCCGAATAATGGCTTTTTCTTCTTCGCGCTTCGGATAATCAAGAACCACCTTCAGCATGAAACGGTCGGTCTGTGCTTCCGGTAAGGGATATGTTCCTTCCTGTTCGATGGGGTTCATGGTGGCCATTACCAAGAAGGGTTGTGGCAGTTGGTAAGTGCTGGTACCGATGGTTACCTGCCTTTCCTGCATTGCTTCCAACAAGGCACTTTGCACTTTTGCAGGCGCACGGTTGATCTCATCCGCCAATACGAAATTGCTGAAGATGGGTCCTTTCTTAACGCTGAACTCTTCGTTGCGTGGGCTGTAGATCAGCGTTCCGATAAGGTCAGCGGGCAAGAGGTCCGGCGTGAATTGGATACGACTGAAATCAACATCCACCGTGCTTGCAAGGGCTTTGATCGCCATGGTCTTGGCCAGACCAGGTACACCTTCCAAGAGGATATGCCCATCAGCCAACAACGCGACCAATAGCTTTTGGATCATGTCCTTCTGGCCAATGATCACCCGCTCCATTTGCTGATCGATCAGGTCCACAAAAGCACTGGCCTGCTGAATGCGATCGTTAAGTGCCCGAATACTCTCGGATGTAACGGTTTCAGGTGTATCGGAAAATGTCTGTTCCATGTTGCAATAGGTGCGTTTCCCTTAAGTTGAAGTCAAAGATCAACTTACGTTCCGGACGAGCGAAAAATGCGCCGTTAAATGGTGTTAACCGAAACGTTGTTTAGCATCGTAAAATTGGTTGAGGGACGAATAGACCGATCGAAAGACGTGCTGTACCTTCGACGGCATGACCATCACCACAGAAACCTTATCACTTGAAGAAGCAACCGGACATGTTCGCGCATTCCACGATGCGTTCGGGATTTCTAACGCATCGGAACCGACCGGTGCGATCGGTGACCGCGATGCATTGTTGCGGTATAAGCTGATCCGGGAAGAGAACGAAGAATACCTGGATGCCGCCATGAACGGAGACCTGGTGGAAGTTGCCGATGCCTTGGGTGATATCCTTTACATCGTTTGCGGCACCATGTTGAAGCATGGGTTGGAGCACAAAATGGGAGAAGTATTCCGTGAGATCCAGCGCAGCAACATGAGCAAGTTGGATGCGAACGGAAAGGCCATCTATCGCGAGGATGGAAAAGTGCTGAAGAGCGACATGTACTTCAAGCCGGATATTGTAGCGATCCTGGCAAAAGAATGATCAGCATGCACCTCCCTACATTGCTTTCGAAAGCCCGTACCAGCCGGTTTACGCGGTGGTACATGAACCTGGGCTTGAATTGGACGATCCCGTTCAATAGGCCGCATGGATTCAAAGTAGTTCCCTTGGAGCAAGGTGGCATTTCCGTTCAGATCCCGAACTGGCGGATCAATCGCAACCACATCAATGGGATCCATGCATGCGCAATGGCAACCGCATCGGAAATGTGCAGTGGCCTTAGCGTTCTGGAAAAGCTGAATCCGAAAAAATACCGGTTGATCATGCGTAGCCTGCACATGGAATATCATTATCAGGCCAAGCAAAAGGCCAGCGCTGTCTGCGTTCCAACAGATGAGGAATTGGAACAGAGCGTCCTAGGACCATTGCGTACAGCAGATTCAGCGGATCATACGAGCATTGTGAAAGTTCACGATGTAAGTGGTAACCATTTAGCAACAGGTACTGTTACCTGGCAAGTAAAAGAGTGGAGTAAGGTGCGTACGAAGCGATAACGGATGGGTCTCATATTCGTATAAGGTTAACACGCGCGATCAAGTACTGCGTGCAGCCTTTTTTAACGTAGAGGATACTAGAAGGAATCTCAAAAATAAGCATTGCCTAAGTTATCTATGAACACTGGGCTTTGATCAACTTTTTAATGTTCCAGTTGATCTTCTTCTTTGGCGCAATGTACTTCGCTAAGAAAAGCGATGGACATCAGCGACAAGCAATGGGAAGTGTTGGAAAAACCGCTTACAAGTATTTTTCATAAGAGCGAAACACGTGGCAGGCCCAGACAAGATCCACGTGCGGTGCTTAACGGGATCTTGTGGATATGCCGGACCGGTGCACCATGGGCAGATCTACCTGGCAGATACCCGCCATACCAGACTTGCCATCGGTACCACAAACACTGGTGCAAGAGCGGTTCTTGGGATAAACTGCTGCATGCTCTTGCATCGGATCTACGCGATCGAGGGAAGATCGACATTACCGAATGCTTTATCGATGGCACCTTCGCAAGTGCCAAAAAAGGGGGGCTTGTGTTGGACCTACTAAGAAAGGGAAAGGCACCAAGATCATGGCAGTCACAGACGCTGTTGGTATTCCTCTCACCGTACGGGCCTTTAGCGCCAGCACCCATGAAGTAAAGCTAGCCGATAGGACGATCCGTTCGTGTGCCATAAAGCCCAAACGTGTGATCGCCGACAGGGCGTACGACAGTGACAAACTAAGACGCACATTGAAGAAACGCGGAATCCAACTGGTATGTCCGCACAGGAGTAACAGAAAACGACAAGTGCATCAAGATGGACGGGAATTACGGCGCTACAAACGCCGCTGGAAGGTCGAAAGGTTGTTCGCGTGGTTGTTTAACTCGCGCCGTACATTCGTTCGGTATGAATACCATGCAGACCTCTTCTTAGGCATGGTGCAGTTGGCTTGCGTAATGATAATTCTCAAAAGTTATTTTTGAGATGGCTTCTAGCATGATCACGATCGCACCGGTAAGTGCGATCCCCATGTCTTTCTGCGCATCCCAAATATCACCTTGGCTGCCGAGGTATGCCGCACCCTGAGCAGGGAAGAATACATCGGCCACGGCCCATTCTATCAATTCGTAAGCACCGCTGAAACTGAGGGTGATCTCGACAGGCAACACCCAACATACCCATTTGGGCCATTGAAAATGGTTCTTGAAATAATCGCGCATGGGGTAGGCGAGGAGCAAACCGAAACTGCAGTGTACAATTCGGTCGTACGGGTTCCGCTCCAAGATCATCGAGTCCTTCAACCAATAGCCGAAAGGGTTTTCCGCGTACGTATACATCGCACCGTAGATGTGGAGTAGGATGTACACGAACATCATGGTGTAGCTGAGGTCGCTGAACTTGAATTTGCGGTGGCTCAGTGCAAGGCCAACAATGAACACCGCCGTAAGTACATTCTCTGTAACCCAGTTTGCATGATCCGTAGTTCCTAAGAACGTCCAGGCCCAGACTGCCAGAAAAATGCCAAGAAAGACCTTCAGTAAGGTATGCTCACGAAAGGGGACCCGACCAATTGAAGAAGCGGTAGTGAAGGACATCGTGTGATCTATTGGGTCTGAACGAATAGGCTAAAAATTATCTTCTTCGAGTGCATCATCCTTCTCCTTCTTCTTCGTTGAGAAGCGATAGCCAACCGTTACCGCATAGACCACGTTCTGCACCCTAAGAAGGCGATCAAAAGGTGTAAGGCTGGTCTGAGCTCTTACATCGAATGTCATACGTTCACTTTCAAGGCCAATGCCAGCGAGACCACTGAATTGGAATCGTCTTTGGGAATTGGTCAGGTCAATCTTTATATCATCGATTTTCACCCCATTGGTCCAGCTTTTGTACCTACTACTGACCAAATAACCAAAACTAGGACCAATAAGAAGGAAGAGACCATTGGGTTCTTTATTCGTGGAGATCTTGGCAAGAAAGGGAATCTCGATGTAACGATAGGTATTCTGTGTACGATTGCTTATTGCGGGGTTTCGGTAAGCTGAGCCTTTGGTAAGCCAAAGCGCTTCCACCAAAAGACCAACCTGCTGATGAAGTGGCGCTTCGATGTACCATCCTAGAACGGGTGCCAAACGCAAATTACTTGAGTTCTGGAAGAGCGCACCAGTTGTCTGCGTTGCCATGCCCAACCCAATACGCGGGCCATGGTGGCCTCCCTGAGCAAAACAAGTTCCAGCGAAAAGCACGAATGAGAATAGTATTGATCTATACATGCCACGAAGATCGTAGGATCTTGCGTATCCGAAGCGAAAAAGGAAAAAAGGTCGGTCCAAGTAGAACTACGACTTGCTCTTTAACGCAGCCATCTTCAGAACAGCTACGGCACAATCGATGCCTTTGTTGCCGTGTACACCACCACTTCGGGCACGTGCTTGTTCCATGGTATCGTCGGTGAGCACACCGAAGATCACGGGAATACTGAACTTAAGGGCAACATCCATTATCCCTTGCGTGGTTCCGTGGCAAACGAAATCGAAGTGAGGCGTTTCGCCACGAACCACGCTGCCAAGACAGATAACGCCATGAAGGTCTTCTTTCTCCAACAGGTATTGAGCGCCGCTTGCTAATTCGAAGCTACCGGGCACCCAACATTCAATAATGTCGGTTGAAGCAACCCCATATTTCAATAAGGTCTCACGTGATCCCGCACGAAGCGCATCGGTTACGTCCAGATTCCATTCGCTCACCACTAGGGCAAAACGAAGACCAGCGCCACTAGGGACGCTGGACGGATCATGTTCGGAAAGGTTATGTGTTGCTGTGGCCATGGACTATCCGCCCATTGCCTCCGCGCGCCCAGCATACTTTTTCGCTTGGTTAGCATCCGGGCTATTCGGAAACTCAGTTGCTACGCGATTGAAGGCTTTCGCTGCACCAGCCCAATTCCCGGCCTGTTGGTGCAGGATCCCTGCTTTCATAAGGTACATCGGAGTAGTGAATTCGTTGCGAACCATGCTGGCAGCCTTTTCGAATTCCTTCACGGCTTCATCGGTCCGGTCCAATTCAACCAATGCATCTCCAACATTGCCAACGGCCATTACACGAAGCACATCATCATCCAGATCGGCCTTTTTGTAGTGGTCGATGGCAAGTTCATAATCACCCTTTTTCATGTAGATCGCACCCAGGTAATAGTTGGCCAAATTGCCAGTTGGTGTGCTGGAATACTGATCGGCGATCGAAATGAAGCCAGGCCACTCGGTATCGCCGTTCAATGCGCGGTCAAGAGAGTCGATCTCAAAGTAATATTCCGCTTTCCACATCAATTCCGCTGCTTCTTTTGCCTTAGGTCCAGAAACGAAATTCTTATAGAGAAGAGCGCCACCAACTATCGCCAAAAGAGCGACAACGCCGATCAGGATCGCCTGTTTGTTCTTTTCCAGGAATAACTCGGTACGTGTATAGACTTCTCCAAGGTCAACGTCTTGCTCAGTTCCCTTAGGCTTGTCTTGTGAAGTGATCTTATTGCTCATGTAGGTTAGCCGATGTTCACGGCCGGTATTTTTGCTAACGAGGCGCGAAAATAGGCGTTTTCCCGATCCCTGCATGTCTTGGATCGTAGGCAGTTGTGCTCATATGATCGTTCGATCTTGACCGGCGCGGGTTTGGACCAGAAAGAACCATTGAAAATTCCTGCTCAAATGGTCTGTGCTAGGCTCCTACCTTTGTGATCCATGGATTTCCATCTCGGCCGCTTGCATATTCTGAATTTCCGCAATCATCGGGATGCTGAGCTGGAGCTGGGTCCTCAGGTGAACTGTTTGGTTGGCTCAAATGGTACCGGTAAGACCAACTTATTGGATACGGTGCATTACCTCTCGCTGACCAAGAGCTACTTCGATCCCATCGATGTGCACAATATCCAGCACGGTGAGGATCAGTTCATGGTTCAGGGGACACTGCACACTGCAAATGGGGAGGATACCTTATTGTGCAGTGTGCGTAGAGGCCATCGAAAGGTATTCAACCGAAATCGAAAGGAATATCCACGGTTGGCCAATCACATTGGGCGCTATCCCGTGGTGATGGTAACACCGTATGACGGGCAATTGGTGCTGGATGGGTCGGAGGTCCGGCGAAAGTTCATCGATGGGCTTATTGCGCAATTCGACAAGAATTATTTGGATTCCTTGATCAGGTATAACCGTGCCCTGTTGCAGCGGAACGCCATGTTGAAGCAATTCGCGATGGATGGGCGAGGATCAATGGAAATGCTTGAACCGTGGGACGAACAATTGGTGAACCATGGAACGCTGGTCTTTGAAGTGCGCCGGGCATTCATGAAAGAGATGGTACCGTTGCTGGAAAGTCATTACCACGGCATCAGTTCTGGCCCCGAAAAGGTGGCCCTTACATACCGCTCAGCGCTGTTGGAGACGTCGATGCGTGAATTATTGCACAATTCCTTACAGAAGGATCGGGCTGCGCAATACACTACGGTTGGTATTCATCGGGACGAACTGCTCTTTACGATCAATGACCAACCCTTGAAACGATACGGTTCTCAAGGTCAACAAAAAACCTATTTGATCGCATTGAAATTGGCCCAGTTCGATCTTACACAAGCGCGATCAGGACTCAGGCCCATTTTACTGCTTGATGATATCTTCGACAAGATCGATCCGCAACGCATGCGCCATTTGCTGAAATTATTGAGTGATCGCAAGTTCGGGCAGGTCTTGATCACCGATACCGATGCATCGCGCTTGCATACCGCGTTGGACGGGTTGGATCTGGACGTACGTTTCTTCCACCTTGCACACGATATACCCATCAGAAGTGAAAAAGTCGAACGAACAGTCGCTTAGTCAGGTCTTCGACCATTTGATCGATGCATATGGTATGCGCGAAAAAATGGACGAATTGGACATAACCTCTGCATGGGATGATGTTGCCGGCCCCATGATCGCGCGGCACACAGTAACAATTCGTCTGCGTAAAGGTCGCCTCGTGGTTAAGGTGGACTCAGCTCCGCTACGGCAAGAGCTTACCTACATGCGTGTAACGTTACAGGAGATCCTGAACCGAAGAGCTGGAAGAAAGGTCGTGGAAGAAATAATCCTGGAATAGACCAGTGCCGCGGCCGGATAAGCCGCAGATGCGCTTTAGTACCGCTCCCTTCCGCTAAAGAAGAAATTTCCTTCAATGACAGCATTTTGATCGCTGTCACTACCATGCACGGCGTTCTTCGCTTTGCTTTCCGCGAAACGCTTGCGCAGTGTTCCTTCCGCTGCTTCCGCTGGGTCCGTAGCTCCGATCAACGTACGGAAATCAGAGACCGCGTTGTTCTTCTCAAGGATCGCAGCTACGATAGGACCGCAGGCCATATAGTCAACAAGCTCACCGTAGAACGGGCGCTCTTTATGTACTTCGTAGAAAATACCTGCCTCGTCTTTGCTCAATCGCGTGTATTTCAAGGCGATGACCTTAAAGCCCTTGCTAGTGATCATATCGATGATCTTGCCAGTGTTTCCGGCTGCAACTGCTTCCGGCTTGATCATCGTAAAAGTTCTATTGCTCATGGGGGGTGTTGAAAAGAAGGCGCAAAAGTAATCGGTCAGATGAAAGATATGAGGTCTGAAACATTATTCCTTTGTTGTATGTAAAACACTTTTGCGGCCGATCTCCGGTCTCAGGTGTTTCTTGCCCTTAAGAACATGATCATCCGTAAGCTACTTTTTGCATCCTTCATTTTCACGTTACTGTCCTGTGGTAATGATAGTGCTGTGACTGAAAAAGCGACCGACCTTGTCATCGGCGATAATGGTTCGGCCCAAACAACTTCGGTGATCTATCAAATGCCTACGCCGAATGAATTGTTCGTTCTCGTGGAGAACTTGGGTGCGAAACAGACCAAAGCCTCATTAAATCCAACATCCAACGTATCGAGATACGCGAGTTTGAAGGCACGGGCAGTGAACTTTGGTATATATAGTTCTGACCTGGTTTACGCCAGTGTTCATGATCAGCGTGTTGAGATCGCACGGTATTATCTCGCTACGAAGAAATTAGCGGATGGTCTCGGTATCTCCAATGCATTCAGTGATATGGAGTTCGTGCGATTGGAACGGAACATAACCAAAGGCAATGCTGATTCGTTGGAGATCATAAGTACAGAAGCCTACATCAAGGCATACGAGAAATTGCAAGCGGAGAGCATGGGGCCGACTCTGGCACTTGTTGTTGCAGGTGGTTGGGTCGAGAGCATGTATTTGGTCATGGAGAATATGGATCCAGCTGCACCTGACGCGAAATTGATGAAACGCATAGCCGAACAAAAATCAAATCTGGAGAACCTGATCGAGCTTATGGGAGTGCAAAGTGCCGATCCTGAAGTTGCTTCGCTCGCAAAGAGCTTGTCTGGAATACGTGACATCTATGATCAGGTCAATGTCACGCGCAGCGTACATAAAGGAGAGTCTTCATCCGGAAGGATGGTGCTTGGGGATGAGATCACATTGGACCTTACCATTGACAAATATCTTGAACTGTCAAAAGCGATCGGAGAATTACGCACTGAATTGATCAAACCTGAAGACCAACCGAATATCTGACCCTAATGACCATGAAGAACGTAATGTCCAGATCACTACTTACCGGCTTGATCCTCGTGCTCCTTGACCATGGGGCCTTTGCACAGACCCAATGCCCGGATTTTCACAGGTTCAATTGCCAAGGTTCAAGTGATAAGCGGTTTTCGCAGAATGGTCAAAGCAAAAGCGCCAATGTTAAAGTCGGCACAGAAACTGAGTTGAACATCATTATTTATGGAGGTCAGGACTACCACATCTCGCTTTGTCATGATGAAAAAGTGCTTGGGGAGAACCTAGCGATCCGCTTGGTGGAAAAAGTACGCATGCCGGTTGAGTCGGTGGAGGAAGTGAACAGTAAAGAACCAGTTCTGGATGAAAACGGTAACAAGACCGGCACCACACAGGAAGTTACAACAAAGATCACGAAGAAGCTGTTTGAGGAAGTAGAGAAAGTGATCTGGGACAATACGGAACACGAAATGGCCCAATCGCTTGATTTTTCGTGTACTTCAACGAAAAGGATCGCTATTGAAGTGATCGCAGCAGGTGCGGAATCAACTGGGAAGAATACCAAAGGAGAGCAGTTCGATATTGGTTGCGTTGGTATTCTGATACAGCATATGGCCACACCTGAAGTTGGGTTCGAGGCGCCATGATAAGGTAAGTTAAGGAATAAGACCAATGTCATGGGCGGCTACCTTTGCCGCCCATGTCTATTCTTACCGCAGCCGATCCACGCGTTGTTCAATTGAAGGAATTGCTGGCTGGAAGCAAGCGTATTGCAATTGTTGGCCATTACAACCCGGATGGTGATGCCATTGGTTCCACACTTGGTCTTGCCCTGGTTCTCAAGGCAGCGGGGCATACGGTACAGGTAGTAATGCCGAATCCTGCTGGGGCCTTTTTATCGCGTTTGACCGGTTATTCCGAGATCGTGTGTTTTACGGAACGCCCTGCCGCTGCACTTGATGCGATCAAGAAGTGTGATGTCCTTTTTTGCTTGGATTTCAATCGTTCCAAACGCACGGGTGGGTTGGAGGAAGTAGTTGCTGCAGCGCCTGTCCGGGTGTTGATCGACCACCATCAGGATCCGGAAAAATTCTCTCCCGTTATGTTCTCCGATACCAGTGCATGCTCTACATGCCAAATGGTATATGATATCGTCAATGCATTGGGTCTTTCGGAATTGATCACGCAGGACGTGGCAACATGTCTTTATACGGGCTTGGTAACGGATACCGGTTCATTCCGGTTCCGGAGTACAACGGCTCACACCATGAAAGTTGGAGCAGCGTTGATCGAGAAAGGAGTGGATATTGAAGCAGTTCACAGTTCCATTTCGGATGATAATACGGAAGACCGCCTGCGTTTGCTTGGCTTAACCTTAAGTGAGCGCATGCAGGTGTTACCGGAATATTCCACAGTGATCATATCGCTTTCAAAAGAAGATCTGAAACGCTACAACTTCAAACAAGGCGATACGGAAGGATTCGTGAATTATGGTCTGAGCATTCGTGGGATCCGTCTCTCTGCTTTTTTTGTTGAAAGACCTGATATGGTGAAGATCAGTCTTCGTTCCAAGAACAATTTGTTCGTGGACAAGTTCTTGGGCGAGAATTTCCAAGGCGGTGGACATCGAAATGCCGCAGGTGGTCAGGATGAAGGTCCATTGCAAAGCACTGTCGACCGTTTCAAAGCATTGCTTCCAGGACTTATTAATGAATTCCCAGCATGAAGATCTGGCTCATCTCAATTTTCGTTCTGGCCATGGGGTGTGGCGGTGGAAGTATTCCTTCGGAAGTTGATCAACATCCGATGCCGGATCAAGAAGCATTGATCAAATACAACCAGAATGCAGTTCGCCAAGAGAATCAGGACATTGATGACTACGCAGAACAACATGGTCTGAAGGTCTCTAAGACAGGCCGAGGGCTTCAATATTGCCTATTGCGGAATGTCGAAGGACCAAATGCTGTAGCCGATCAATGGGCCACCGTGAATTACCGCGTGGAATTGTTGAATGGTGATACGGCCTACGCCACCAAGTCTGGAGAACCCGAGTCGTTCTTGGTTGAAATGGACGATGTTGAGAGCGGCCTTCATGAAGCAATTCAATTAATGTCTCCGGGAGATAGCGCCGTGGTGCTTATACCATCATACCGTGCACATGGCTTGATCGGAGACCAGGACCGGATCCCGATGCGGAGCTCATTGGTCTACCATATTGGTTTGCTGAAGCTGAGTGACAATAAGCGATGAAGAAGTGGTTCTGCGTAGGAGTGATCGCTGTCCTTTTGGTCGGTTGTAGATCCTCGCCATATGACGGATTCAAGAACGTCGGTGACGATATCCATATCAAATTGCACAAGCTGGGTGATGGTTCTAGCCGCACCTTGGATCAGGATAGTGTGAAGCTTAGGATCCGCGCATCACGCCTTGGAGAAGAGCCGGGAAGTTTCTTGAGTACGGAGAGCTGGTACGCAGGAAAGGACATCCGGACAAAAGCAATGGCCAAGATATTGGACCGCATGAACGAGGGCGATAGCCTTAGTGTGATCACGTTAGGAAGTGCGTTGCCATGGAATGTGATCATAGAACAGCCAACGGACGCGTTAACCGATACAACGCATATTCGAATGGAGGTCACTGTAGTGGAAATACTTACCCCCGCAATGATCAGATCAGCCTTGGAGAACCTCCGCAGATCTGATCCGGACGGCTATGAAATGAAGCTCATCGATGCTTACAAAAAGCTCGAGCCGAGAGAATGGGTACGCTGGGGAACCAGTGAGATATTCTATGTGATCGATGGTGAGATCAAGAATGACATTACAGTTGTTAAAGGTGATGGTGTCACGATCTCATACAAAGGCGTTTGTATTGAGAATGGGAAGGTTTTTGACGATACGGATAGGAATGGAGAGCCATTGAGTTTCCGATTCGGTGATAAGGATCAGGTCGTTTCCGGCCTTGAAGTAGCAATAGCTTTATTGCGCGAAGGTCAAGAGGGTAGCTTCCTCCTTCCATCTTCATATGCCTTCGGTACGAAAGGAATTCCTGGAGTTCTGGAACCTAATATGCCGGTCAAATACACAGTGAAGTTGGTTCGCGTGGTTCGAAGTCCGGTGTAATACGAAGTGGAATAAGTTGTCTCAATTAGTTCAGGCCCATCTACCAAGAATGAGTACGGCAGGCCTTTTGCCCACGGGTTCTTTGTGCAACCGCCATTGCTTTACCGGTCTGGTGATCACGGAGCCATTTGGTTGCGTAATATCAGCTGCAATACACAGAAGTGTTTCAGGTTTACACGTTTGAAGCAGGTCGGCTAGCAAGGCATCATTTCGATATGGCGTTTCGATCATAAGCTGTGCTGCACCTGTACGTTCAACTTCGCCTTCCAACCGCTTTATCATTTGTTTCCGCTCTTCGGTGGACCTAGGCAAATAGCCAACGAACGTGAAATGTTGTCCGTTCAGACCGGATGCGGCCAGTGCAAGAAAAAGTGAACTTGGCCCGGTCAACGGATGAACATGAATGCCATTGGTATGCGCCATTTGCACCAACAATGCACCAGGGTCTGCGATCCCGGGCATACCTGCTTCACTGATTATTGCGCCGTCCTTACCGTTCGCAAGTTCGGCTAATAGTGTGCGTGCTTCTGCTGGTGTGGTGTCCTTATCCAAGCGGTGCATTAATAATGAAGCCATATCGATATCGGGCACCATACGGCGAAGCATTTTCCGCGCGGTCTTTTCGTGTTCACAGAAATAGAGTGTAATGCGCGCTGCAAGAGCAATGTTCTCCGGAGGTAATTGCTCTATGCCGCCATGCTCGCCTAGCCAGACCGGCATCAAGTACAGATCTCCGTTCTTCATGGTGTTAGTTGTTTTACCAAGTTTCCGCAAGCAAGGGTAAGCATTTCGTATACCTCTTCGAAACCCTCATCGCCGCCATAATACGGGTCCGGAACTTCGCGAAGTGGGTGGTCCGGCGCAAGGTCCATGATCAGTCGTGCCTTCTGCGCAAGCTCTGGCGTTGCTACAATTGCGCGCATATTGTTCAAGTTACTTGCGTCCATTGCAAAAAGTAGATCGAATTCCTCGAAGTCGATTGGTCGGATCTGCCTACCGCGCAGGTCGCTGATGTCAATGCCATGGTTCCGCATCGCAGATCGCGCACGATCATCCGGCTTGTGGTCGATGTGGTAGTCGCTGGTGGCTGCGGAATCGGTAACTACATTCAGGCTTTCTTTCCGGATCATCGCGCGAAGAATTCCTTCCGCCATGGGCGATCTGCAAATATTTCCAAGACATACCATTAGGATCTTTTTGGGTTGCATGGTGCGAAGGTGCGAAAAAGAGAAAGCCTCCGGAAGGGGAGGCTTTCAAATTCGATCAAGTTATCGATCAGTGTATGCTCAGTTTCTTTTCAAGGTCTTCCAAATATCCCCTGAACTGCTTATCTGTTTCCTGTAGGTTGTTCACGGTCCGGCATGCATGGAGCACAGTTGCGTGATCCTTGCCACCGCAATGTGCACCGATGTTCGCTAGTGAACTCTTGGTCATTTTCTTAGCGAAGTACATTGCGATCTGACGTGCTTGTACCACCTCGCGTTTCCGGGTCTTGCTCTTCAGAAGTTCGATCGGAAGGTCGAAGTAATCACAAACAACTTTCTGGATGTAATCGATGGACACTTCACGTGCCGTGTTCTTAACGAACTTATCGATCATCTGTTTCGCAAGATCCAGCGTAACTGCTTTCTTGTTCAACGAGCTCTGCGCGATCAAGCTGATCATGGCACCCTCCAGTTCACGGATGTTCGTGGTGATGCTATACGCCAAGTATTCCACCACCTCCTTCGGTAGGTCAATACCTTCTGCATACATCTTATTCTCAAGGATGGCGATCCGCGTTTCCAGACCGGGTGTCTGAAGGTCAGCGCTCAACCCCCACTTGAAGCGGGATAGCAAGCGTTGCTCCATTCCCGCCATTTCGACCGGTGCCTTATCACTCGTGATCACCAATTGCTTACCAGCCTGATGCAGCGCATTGAACACGTGGAAGAAGACGTCCTGTGTTTTTTCTTTTCCCGCAAGGAATTGCACATCGTCTATCAAGAGTACGTCCATCATTTGATAGAACTGCGTAAAGTCTCCGACCGTGTTGTTCTTCACCGCCTCAATGAATTGCTGCGTGAATTTTTCAGCGGATACATAAAGAATGGTTTTCTCCGGATGGTTCTTCTTGATCTCAATTCCGATGGCATGCGCAAGATGAGTTTTGCCTAAGCCGACCCCACCATAAACAAGCAATGGATTGAAGGCAGTGCCGCCTGGCTTTTGAGCCACAGCATAACCCGCACTGCGTGCCAATCGATTACAATCTCCTTCGATGAAAGAATCGAAGGAGTAGTTGGGATTCAAATGACTTTCAACCTTGATCTTTCGTAATCCTGGAATGATGAATGGATTCTTGATGGGGCTGTTCGCCACATCCACCGGCAATGAAACAGGTGAATTCTTTACCTGCCTCGCATTACTGGTCGGTACACGTACCGTATATGGGTTGGCACTTTGGAAACCGTTCTCCATGATGATGGAGTATTCCAAACGCCCTTCTGTCCCAAGTTCTTTTTTAATGATCTTTTTGAGTAGCCCGATGTAATGCTCTTCGAGCCACTCATAGAAAAACTGCGACGGTACTTGAATTGTCAAAACATGCTCTTGAAGTTTCAAAGCTTGGATCGGTTCAAACCAGGTCTTAAAACTTTGTTGACTCACATTGTCTTTGATAACATCCAAACAACGTCCCCAGATCTTCTCGTGGTCTTTCTTCATTGAATGTTCAGAGAGTTAGGGATTGGGTTGGTGAGTGGTTGATCGTTACGAACATGTTGGTTGAAGAACATCTTCGTGTAACGGGTCGCAAATATGGATCGAAGAAAGTGAAAAAAAAAAGTAGAAATGTGTTGGGCGCATTAAAAATTTTACATGCACTTCTCCCAGAACCGATCGCTGTCGGATAAATGGATGAACCGCACCCAACAACGTATGGCAGATCCGGGCAGATAGAATTGGCCGCGAATGATCCGGTAGGATCGTAAGCCTCAGAAAAGTATGGCGAGAATACGCTCATTGGAACCGGAAAGAGAAGCAGACAACATTAGGATGCGAACAAGGTACATCAAGGAATGACGCGGTGCAAGGGGCACCACTTGGAATGTGACCAATGAGGCTAACTTTCGCCACAATGTACAGTCAGAGAACATCGTTCAGGGTGAGATATGGTGAAACCGACCAGATGGGTTATGTCTATTATGGTGACTATGCGGAGTACTTCGAGGTAGGTAGGGTAGAGGCATTGCGAAGCATCGGCTTCCCGTATCGCAGATTGGAAGATGAAGGGATGATGCTCCCTGTGCGTGACATGCACGTAACCTATCATTTACCTGCTCGGTATGACGATCTGATCACTGTGTTCACGTACATTGATGTGTTACCAAGTGTGCGTTTTGCATTTCGCTACGAGGTAAAGAATGAAAAAGGTGAGTTGTTGACCGAGGCCACGACGACGTTGGTCTTTGTTGAAAAAGGAACGATGAAACCTTGCCGTGCACCACAGCAATTGATAGATGCTTTAGCTCCTTACTTCGAAAAGAAATAGGTGCATTATGGATCGGTCCGCGTGAAGGTCGCGTCACTGAGTGCCCATTTTTCCATGAATGGATCCACGGCACTTTTCGGAAGGGCAATGCGTGCTACGCACTTTTCCGTGAACGCAGTTTCAAGGATCCGGCCATCCGAATTCAGAACCTCTTGCTTGATCGCATCGTAGTCCGAATAGTTGCAGACAACTTGGATCGTGTCTCTAACAATGCGTTCAACAATGGATGCACTCTCCAATGCCAAGCGAGCACTTTCTCCATAGGCTTGTACAAGCCCACCTTTGCCTAATAGCGTGCCCCCGAAATAACGGACCACTGCAACTGCGCAATAGGTAAGGTCATTCCCTTGAATGTATCGGAGTATTGGTTTGCCGGCGGTACCATTTGGTTCGCCGTCATCATTCGCTCGTGTGTGTTCGCCATTATCACCAAGCACCCAGCCGTAACAAACATGACGTGACGCGGGGTGTTGTTTTGCGATCAACAATGCACGCTCCTTGAACTGCTCTTCATCCGCAATTGGAAATGCAAAGGCAATGAACTTGCTCCCTTTTTCACGATAGATCCCTTCACTATCTCCTGCAACGGTCCTGAAAATATCGGAGGTCTCCATGTTCACTTGGTCACCAATAAAGCAAGTGCAATAACGGCAACAGCGATACCAATGAATTGCGGTCTGCTTGGGCGGTCGCGGAATATGAGGTACGAACCTATTGTGCCGAGAAGGATCACACCGATACTCAGCAATGGAAACACCGTACTGGCCGGGAGTCCACTATGCGCTAGGGCCTGTAGGATGAATAATAAGGCGAAGAAATTAATGACACCCAGAACGATCCCGCCGATCCAGACCTTAGGGTCTTTGAAGGCTGCGAACATTTTGTTGCGCCAAATAAATAGCAATGCGATACCTCCGGCCCATATGAAACACATCGTTGGGAACACACCTTCCGTTGCCGGTGTCAGGTGCATTCGCTGCACGGCGTTCAAGGAGATATCGATGGATGCAGTTCCGAAAAAAAGTAAAAGGGGTAGCTTCCAGTTCCGCGCTTCAGCACCCTTGCCCATGGCCGAAAGTGGCACAGCCACCAATGCACACACGATCCCGATCCACGCCAATATCGTTGGTCGTTCATTGTATATAAGGACAGTGAACAGGACCGTGATCACCAAACTGAGTTTGCTCGCCACCGTGCTGGCAGCCACACCAGCGCGTTGTGTAGAAAGTGCAGTCAGATAGAATACGCCGATGAACAATGTCCCTACACCGGCACTTGGTAACCATAGCTTCGAAAGATCGCCTGCAAGCCAAGGTTGAGAGTACAATGCTCCGAACAGAAATGCTACGAAATAGTTCAACGTAATAACCGGCAGAATAGGAATGTTACGCTTATCGAAAATGCGGAACAACAAAAAGATCGCTGCGCCGGAAATTGCGGAAAGCGTTACCAGAACCATTGCACAAGCGGGTTGATCCCGAGTAAGGAAGGTGAACGTGGGTTGATGTGGAAGGTTATCGTGTCCTCTTCGATCGCTAGTGTCCGCGTTGCTGACGCATACAGCATTGGGGCCGGTGTTCCTTTCCCGAATAGTGGCTTTCCGTAGATCACTCGGGCTTCATCCCAATGATCCTTTTCGATGAAATGGTTCAGTAATTCGGCACCGCCTTCAACGAGGATCGATCTGATCGACCGTTCATGTGCAGCTTTGAATATGCATTCGATCGGGTCGTCATTAATACCGATCAACTCTTGTTCAATATCAATATCAATATCATCTCGCCGTTCACGTGTGAAAAGGATCGACGGTGTACTCCTATCATAGACTTTGGAAAGTGCTGGTGTGTTCCCTTGTCGATCAAGGATCAATCGGATCGGAGACGGGCCATGGACCAACCGGGTTGTCAGCTGTGGATCGTCGTTCAGAACCGTGCGACTTCCGACCAAGATCGCTTGTTCCTGACTACGCCAAGTGTGGACCAGCGCGTTTGATGCAGCACCACTGATGCGCTGAACAGTTCGGTCATTTCGGGGATGTTGGTCCAAAAAGCCATCCGCAGAACGGGCCCATTTCAGAATAACGTACGGCCTGTTGTGTTCCACAGAAGTAAGGAAGCGACGTTGATACCAGTGACACTGCGCTTCATTGATCGGTCCGGTCACCTCAATTCCTGCGTCCTTCATGCGCTGGATACCGGTGCCTGAAACCGCAGGAAAAGGATCTTGCTGACCGATCACAACGTGCCTTACACCACGCGCAATGATCAGGTCTGCGCAAGGTGGAGTTTTGCCATGGTGTGCGCACGGTTCGAGATTCACGTATAGGATCGCATCAGGTGGAATCGGGCTTTGACCAAAGGCATTCAAGCATTCTACCTCAGCATGCGGACCTCCGAATGATCTATGCCATCCTTCTGCAAGCAGTTGATCTCCCTGCACCAGCACGCAGCCCACCATCGGATTGGACCCTACTGCTCCGATCCCGCGGGTCGCGAGGTCCAAGCAACGTTGCATCCAATGATCGTGATCTGGCATATTTGCCGCAAAGGTGATCGATCAACTTGGAATCACGTCGTGCAACACCTCGTGGACCTGCGTAAATGTGATTGATGGGTTACTTTCGCCTCGTGCTTAAAAGTGGGGAAATAGTGCATAGCATCTTGGGTCGATATCGGGAAGCGTTATTGCCAATCCATGGTGCCACGGAGTCTCGGGCAATTTCGAGAGAAGTTTTCCGTCATAAATATGGATGGGATGCGTATCAAATGGAACAACATTCATTGGATCTACTTACTGATGACCAGAAGAACGATCTTGAAGCAACGCTGGGCAGATTGGTGAGAGGCGAACCACTACAATATGTATTGGGCAATGCGTTGTTCATGGGCTTGGAGCTCTTTGTGGGCCCGGGTGTACTTATCCCAAGGCCGGAGACGGAAGAATTGGTGGAACGCATTGTTTCCAACGGATCAGTTCCGAAACGCATTGTTGATATTGGGACGGGAAGTGGCTGCATCGCCTTAGCGCTGAAACAAGCTTTTCCGGATTCGAGCGTTATCGGATTGGATGTGTCAATTCAAGCGCTGGCGATCGCGGAACGTAATGCCATTTCAACAAAGTTGGATGTGCAATTCGTAAATGCGGATGTATTAGCTGACTCTTTCGCAATTCCACATGGAACTGACCTGATCGTGAGCAATCCACCATATATACGGCGAACAGAAGAGCTTTCTCTAGCGACCCACGTTCGGGAGCACGAGCCCGGGTTGGCTTTGTTCGTGGAGGATGGTGACCCCTTACTATTCTACCGACGGATCGCTGAACAAGCCAAGGTCGCATTAATTCCTGGCGGCGCTATCTGGTTCGAAGGACATCAAATTTTCGCAACGGATGTGGGTGTAATGCTTGGCGATATGGGCTATCGGTCGGTGAACATTGCACAGGATCTGAGTGGGAATCCACGTTTCATTAGTGCTATTCGATGAAAGGGGCGTTGGCCATAGCGCTGATGTTGTTTTCTGCTGGGTTGGTCTCGGCACGCGCAGAAGCAGATTCAACAGCCAAGGTCAAAGCCGAATTCCGCGTACTCTTCAACTTCGATTTCCGCCGCACCTTCGTCAATGCTGACCCTGTTTCATTCTATGGTTTCCGACTGGGCGCACAACGGAAAAAGGACATAATCGCTGTTGGATTCTATGGATTGGGTAACCCCTACATACAGGAGAATGTGGATCTTGGGAGCTTGGGTTCAAGGGAACTTCGGACCAATTTCGATTTTACCACCTTGGCTTATGAGCGGGTCCTTTTGGAGACGGAACGATGGACCATTGGTCTTCCGCTTTCCGTTGGTCTTGGTACGTACCGCACAAGCTATCGCGACAGCACAGATCGGTTCCGACCCTATTCCACGAATGAACTGGTACCGCTGGAAGCGTCCATACACGTGGATTACAATGTTTTTTGGTGGATCTTTGTTGGAGTTGGCGGCGGCTATAGGCACGTGCTGGCAGCGGATCGGAATACCACGATAACACTGAGCGATATGAACTACTATGCCAAAGCCGGCCTACGCGTGGGAGCTATGGTGGAACGGGCCAGAAAGGAGATCCGTAGAGCACGTCGACAAGAGCGTAAAGGCCATGGAGAATAGTGCGGCGAAGCTTCGGATGGATGAACTCGGCAAAGTGCTGGAGCATCATAACTATTTGTACTACGTGAACGCTTCACCGGAGATCTCGGATCAAGAGTTCGATGGCCTCTTGAAGGAATTGAATGATCTGGAAACGACCTACCCGGAACTAGCGGATCCGAATAGTCCCACGCAGCGGGTTGGAGGTGATATCACCAAGAATTTCCCGTCAGCGACCCATAAGTGGCCGATGCTTTCTCTGAGCAATTCCTATAGCCGGGAAGAAGTCGCCGAATTCGTTGCGCGCGTGGATAAGGAAGTTGGTAAGGCTACCTACGTCATGGAGTTGAAGTATGACGGAGTGGCCATCAGCCTTACGTATACCAATGGCCGGTTGGTCCGCGGAGTAACACGCGGGGATGGAACGAAAGGCGAGGAGGTAACTGCTAACGTTCGCACGGTGCATGCCATTCCGATGCGCCTTCGCGGTGAGGGTTGGCCAATGGAATTCGAAGTGCGAGGAGAGATCGTTCTGTTGCGCGAACAATTCGAGAGGTTGAATGCACAGCGCTCAGCGGCAGGAGAGGAATTGTATGCCAATCCACGGAACACGGCAGCAGGCTCCCTGAAACTCCAGGATCCGAAGGAGGTTGCGCGACGAGGCTTGAACAACTTCATTCACGGTATGCAAGGTGATGATCTGCCTACACGATCACACTACGATAATCTGGTCAATGCTGGTAAATGGGGGTTTCACGTACCTGATCCGGAACGGCGCTTCATAGAACGGGCCACGGACCTTGAAGGGATCATGGCATTCATTGATCATTGGGATACGCATCGTCATGGCTTGGAAGTTGAAACGGACGGCGTCGTAATTAAAGTAGATGATATCGCGGTACAGGAGGAATTGGGGAGTACGGCAAAAAGTCCGCGCTGGGCGATCGCGTATAAATTTCAAGCCGAGCAAGCATTGACCAGGCTCAACAACGTGGTCTACCAAGTCGGTCGTACGGGGGCCATAACGCCGGTCGCGGAGCTGGATCCAGTGCAATTAGCGGGAACTACAGTAAAGCGTGCATCGATCCACAATGCTGATCAGATCGCGAAGTTGGACCTCCACATTGGCGATATGGTCCAAGTGGAAAAGGGAGGCGAGATCATACCCAAGATCACAGGTGTGGATCTAACACAACGGCCTGCTGATGCACCAACTGTGAGGTTCCCGGATGGGTGTCCCGAATGCAATACGCCGTTGATCCGGTTGGAAGGAGAGGTGCAGCATTACTGCCCGAATGAACATTTGTGCCCACCGCAGATCACTGGACGGATCCAACATTTCGTAGGGCGTAAGGCCATGGATATGGACGGCCTCGGTGGCGAAACGGTCGAAGAACTCTTCAGAGCAGGATTGGTGAATAACATTGCTGACCTCTACAGTCTAAAGAAGGATCAACTTGTAGCACTTGGAAAAGGGTGGGGTGAAAAAAGTGCCGATCAGGTCATGAAGGGAATAGAGGCAAGCAAGAAAGTCCCGTTCGAGCGCGTGCTATTTGCGATAGGGATCAGGCATGTGGGCGAAACAGTGGCCAAGAAGATCGCCCGGTCCGTAGGTAGTATGGAACGATTGGTAGATCTGGATCAGCAGGCACTTGTGGGCATGGAAGAAGTAGGTCCGGTCATCGCGGAGAGCATTGTGGATTTCTTTGCTGTACAAGGGAATCGGGACGTTCTGCAACAACTAAAGGACCATGGCGTGCGCATGGAATTGGACCCCTCTGAAATAACGTTGGTCGGAGATAAGCTTAAAGATAAGACCTTCGTGGTCTCCGGAGTGTTCCGGAACTACACGCGAGATAGCATCAAAGAAGCGATAGAACATAACGGTGGCAAGGTCTCTGGGTCCATATCCAGCAAGACCAGTTATGTACTGGCAGGAGCGGATATGGGGCCGGCAAAGCGCACCAAAGCTGAGCAATTGAAGGTGCAGGTCATTGATGAGGACGAATTCGATCGGATGATCCACCCATGAAATTGTTCGACCGTTTCAAAGAGTGGATGGGCATCCGGCGTTTGCTGCGTGATCTGCCGCAGGGTAGAAAGCCGCTGCCACGTAACCTCAGTGCAGCGCGTAAGGTGGCCATCGTTTACGTGATCGAAGATGAAGCAGCGCACAACCAAGTGCGTAACTATGTGAAGCGGATCAAGGAGGATATTGGCATTACGCATATCATGGCGATCGGTTTTGTGGATAGTAAGATCCAGCCTCATTACCTGCACGCCAAGTTGAACTTCGACTCGTTCACACTAAAAGACCTGAATTGGTACCGCATTCCACATGGTAACACCGTAGAGAATTTCATGGCCGAGGAATATGATGTGATCATTGACCTCACCTTGGAGGACCGCTTACCGATACAATACATCATGGCCAAGAGCCGCGCACGTTTCAAGGTTGGGCGGCTGAGTGATAGCAACAAGCGGATCCTGGATATGATGATCGATATGGCTGGTGGTCAAAGCTTACCGCAACTGATCCAACAAGTACACCGGTATTTGCTCATGATCAACTCCGAGCAAGCATCCTATTCCAATTCATAAAACGCAATTCACACAATGGATGATCGTTTCCGCGGCCTAGGTGTAGCCTTGGTCACTCCGTTCCGTTCCAATGGCCAGGTAGATCACGTGGGTCTGGAAAAATTGATCGAGCACCAGATCCTTGGTGGTGTGGATTATGTGGTGAGCATGGGCACCACGGGAGAAAGCGTTACGTTGACCAAGAAGGAAAAGGAACAGCTACTGATCTCTACCAAAGAGATCGTTCGGAATCGCGTTCCGATCGTACTCGGAATTGGAGGAAATAGCACAGCTGAAGTGATCGAGCAGTTCCAGTCCTTCGACATGGACGGCGTGGATGCAATACTTAGCGTGAGTCCATACTACAACAAGCCGACCCAAGAAGGGATCTACCAGCACTACAAGGCAATTGCCGGTTCCAGTCTTCGCCCGATCATTCTCTACAACGTGCCAGGCCGCACAGGCAGCAACATGGCAGCCGAGACCACCTTGCGGTTGGCCAAGGATCTCAAGAACATTATCGCGATCAAAGAGGCCAGCGGAAATCTGGACCAGATCGGCACCATCCTCAAATACCGCCCTGCGGATTTTATGGTGATCAGCGGCGATGATGCCTTAACATTCCCACTGATAGCGCTAGGAGCGGAGGGCGTGATCAGCGTGGTCGGCAACGCGCTCCCGAGTGAATTCGGTGCTTTGGTTAATGCAGCGTTAAAGGGTGATCTCGAAACCGCGCGCAAGGAACATTTCCGGCTGCACGATGTGATCAACTTACTCTTCGTTGAAGGGAATCCAGGTGGAATAAAGCACGTCCTGAAAGTCCTCGGGATCTGTGAGGATACCATGCGTTTACCGCTTGTGAACATTAGCGAGGCAACAGCGAAGAAGCTATACGGAGCCTTGGCAGATGCTGAGGTGGTGAAGTTGTAGGGTTGTAAATGCTTGGATCGTTTCATCCAGAGTTCCTCCGCATCCAATGGTCTAATATTTTGAGGAGCACCTTGCTCTTAAAATTATCCCCAACCTTCCCGACCTTCGTGCCAACGATGGATTTTCTTGCACTTGATTTTGAGACTGCCACACCGCAATTGGATAGCCCATGCGAATTGGGCATTGCAATTGTGAGAGGCGGCGTGGTGCGTGAAGTCAAGAACTGGTTGATCAAGCCGCGGTATTGGCCGTATTTCAGTCCGTGGAATGTTGCGGTTCATGGGATCCGGCCAGAGCATGTGTCCGATGCGCCGCGTTGGGAAGAGATCTGGCCAGAAGTGGCTGAAGTCTTGAGTGGCGCAACCATCGTAGCGCACAATGCGAGTTTCGATATGGGCGTGTTGCGCAGTACGTTGGCAAGTCATTCCATTCCGCACCCAACGTTCCAGTATTTCTGTAGCGTGAGCATGGCGCGCAAAGTGTGGCCGGGCTTTCCAAAGAACGATCTGAAAACGCTCTGTGTGCGACACGGCATTCCACTACAACACCACCGCGCAGGAAATGACGCCGAGGCCACTGCGGAATTAGTGATCCGCGCTGCGGAACAAAAAGGCGCGGAGGATGTTACCGGATTTCTATTGGGCGAGAAGCTGAAGGTCGGCGGATTCTACCCCGGAGGTTGCCGCACACCAGGCGGAAAGGTCGTGACGTGTAGGATCTGATCCAAAATCTACTTGTCGGTGATCGGCGCGTACATCTTCTTAATGCGCATCAATGGCCCCGGACAATGCGTCGTGTGGCAAGTGGCGCACCCAAGTATCAATGCGTTGTAAGCAAGGGCTCGATCTTTCTTTTTTGCTTTGTACAGCACGTCCAGTTTTTTCAAATAGTCATGCGCAAACGTGGGGAATGTAATGGGGTCAATGTGGATGCCATCGGTAGCTTTCGCAGTGAGCAAAGTGGCTGCTTCGGTCGGGTAGGGAGGTAACGTGCGCTTCGTACCAAGCGTAGCCTTCACGCTATCCGCATGTATGGCCAATGCACGCATTACGAGGGCCAATTCACTGGGTGGTTTAAGATCCTGGATCGAATTGGATACCATTATTGAAGCATCCGGTCGAGGTCCGTTTACGCTCGATCTCGCCGAAATTGCCAAGATCGCCACGACGAGTAACGTAATGATCGAAAAAACGGTAGTTCTCATGCTTAGAGCAAAGGTACGCGCTGTCACAATGTCCGAAAATTCTTGCGGCGTGGATATTGTTAAACCAGATCGTCTTGGAAGCACTACGAACAGATCCCGTAACCGGAGGACCCGAAAAGAAAAGCTCGCGAATGGTCATGGCGGCCATACTGCCGGCCTTGGCTGTGATACTCCTTTGGTGTATCTATTTCGTCGACGAGACCTTTCAACTTGAATTGAGCAATTATGCGGTGTTACCAAGGCATACAAAAGGGTTGGTCGGAATACTCGTTGCGCCGTTGTTACATGATCATTCCGATCATCTGCAACACCTTTGGAACAACTCCATTGCTGTGTTCATGTTGGGCTGGAGCCTTATGTATTTCTACCCGCGCAAGGCAGGTAGCGTGATCGCGTTCGTGTGGTTGTTCGGTGGTGCGTGCGTTTGGTTAATGGGCAGGGAGAACTATCATCTTGGGGCGAGCGGGGTCGTCTATGGCATGGCCGCGTTCCTGTTCATGAGTGGATTATTGCGCAAACAACGGACGTTGATGGCACTGTCGCTGTTGGTGGTTTTCCTCTATGGATCGCTGCTTTGGGGCATATTCCCATTGGTGCCGCACATTAGTTGGGAGAGCCATCTGTGGGGTCTCGTCAGTGGTATTTTCATTGCCTATTTCTCCCGTGATGTTGCGCCGGCCGTGCAGGACCCAGTGTCGATCACATTTGACGATGAGGACGAAAATGAACCGGATGAACTTGAGAATTTGAATTTGCCAACGGAAGCCGGTCTGCATGGCATTCGCGTGGTCTACCGCACACCGGGTCAAGGATCCTCCGCAGCAGGAAATGGATCCACGGAAAGGACCATACGATCCCAATCGGACAAGCAGCACCGGGCCTTTGGATGGCCTTCAATAAAAATTGCCGAGTGCAGCAACAGAAGTCACGCTTACAAAAAAAGAAAAAGCCCTTCCACAAAGAGCAGAAGGGCTTTCAATTAATACTTTCTAGTGCTTACATCCCTTTCAAGGCGGCAAGTTCGGTGCCTTCGCCGATCAGCTTAAGCAGGCCATCCTCCATTTTGTAACTGTCCACTTTTCCAAGCATGGATTTTATAGCATCCTCGGTCGGCTGAACGTCAGCGCAATACTTTTTAGTGGATCCAATGCTCTTAAAGCTGAGCGCATCACCCGCCAAGGCAACTCCGGTTCCCATCAGGCTATTACAGCCACCGAATCCTTCGAAGTTCTCTCCGGCCAATTTCAACCAGGGTTGCTCGGTTCCTTCCGGAAGATCCAGCGCATTTCCACCTAAGGACTGCAGTACCCACTTGGTATCCGCGATCGATGACATTGCATCCATGCTCTTGGTACCGCCATCGGTATCATTCTTACACTTATTCGCACTCATCAGAATGAACAGTGAAAGCGCTATCGTTAGGTTCTTCATCATCTCGGTTCAAGTTTGTGTTCCTTATGGAAAAACCGTGCCGATCAATTGTTCAGCATTACAGGCATCACCAACATGAGAACATCTTCTCCATGTTCGCTGGCCTCTCCTGGCAATAGGATGCCCGCGCGGTTCGGAGCGCTCATCTCAAGGATCACGTGTTCCGTATCCATGTTCTGTAACATCTCGATCAGAAAGCGGGAGTTGAACCCAATGGTCATTTCCTCGCCATCATAATCACAGGTCATGTTCTCCTTGGCCTCATTGGCGAAATCCAGATCTTCTGAGCTAATGGTCAATTGACTTCCGTTGATATGCAAACGGACCTGATGGGTGGTCTTGTTCGCGAAGATCGAAACGCGTCGGATCGAACCTAGGAATGAAGCACGATCGATCGTGAGCTTGTTCGGATTCGTTTTAGGGATCACAGCCTCATAATTCGGGTATTTGCCATCGATCAAACGGCAAACAAGCAAGGTGTTATCAAATTTGAACGAGACATTGTTCTCATTGAATTGCATGGTCACGTCGGCATTCGTATTCGCCAGCGTGTTCTTCAATAAGTTCAGTGGTTTTTTTGGAACGATGAACGAAGCAGCCTTTGGCGCACTGATGTCCGTGCGCTTATAACGCACCAGTTTGTGAGCGTCAGTGGCCACGAAACGGATATCCTCTTCCGTCATTTCGAAATAGATCCCGCTCATCACAGGGCGCAGATCGTCATTACCCGTAGCGAAGATCGCCTTGTTGATCGCCGTAGCCAGCGTACCAGCAGGGATGATAAGGTCGGTCGCATTTTCCAGCACCGGGCTTTTCGGGAATTCAGCACCGCTGAAACCGGTCATCTTATACTTACCCTGATCGCTGTTGATCTCCACACCGTGGTGTTTCGCATCAATGGTGAAGGTGAGCGGTTGCTCAGGGAACGCTTTCAAGGTATCCAGAATGATCCGGGCAGGAATTGCCACGCTGCCTTTGTCCTTGGCTTCCACCGGCATGCTTGCGGTGATCGTGGTCTCCAGATCACTGGCGGTTACGGTCAATTGCTTTCCGTCTATCTCAAAAAGGAAATTATCAAGAATGGGCAATGTGTTGCTACTGGCAAGTACGCCTTGTAACGATTGGAGCTGCTTAAGAAGAGCGGTACTGGATACGATGAATTTCATCGGGCTGTCTAGATTGTATTTTGGATCGCAAAGGTAGCCGGACAGGTCCTCAAAAAAGCCCGATCTTATTAACATGGAACGGCCTTTATCCATGAATTGAACGTGGTACGCTGAACTACCGTGACCAAGGAATCCTCCACCAAGGCATACATCCTATCCTTGTCGTACAGTGGCTGAGATACATCGAAAGTAGGCTCCGTTCCCGTGTAAGGCATATACCAGAATTTAACCTCCTGCTCGCTTCCATTTCGGTTGAATGTCTTGATCACATGGTGCGGCAGGGCCGTCAATAACGAATCACGCTTCACCGGTTTCATGGTACGATCGATATACTCGTAGTTCAAATTCTGATAAGCGAGTAAGGCACCTTTGACCAAAAAAGTATCCATCGGAAGGGGCACTCCTTGCAGCGTGGTGAGCTGGACATCACCCTTTTCATTTTGTTCAATACGGTAGGACGCCTTTGCGTTATGTGGAAATTCACTCTGCACGCCAGCAAGGTCATACAGGTCGGCAAAGTGGAACACGGTCGGTGCGCGCCAATCATCCAGAACGGTGTTGAACCGTGTGTTCAGCACTCCGGAGAATCCTGCCATGTTCATCTCAAAGGGGTTACTGCTCCTGCCGATACCGGGCTTTTCAAGCAACATGTAAGTGCCGAAGTGGTCTTTTGTTGCGTGCCCAACGATCCAGATCTTGCTGGGTTCATTGCCGCCTTCATAGATCTCTACTTTTTTGCCTCCGGCAGCCATTTCACGCAAGGTGTACGCTTCCGCACTTTTGGCCACAGGGCTGCGCACCTCGATGCGTTTGAAGGTGCGTAGAAGCAGGTCCACACGCTGTTGTTGCGGTATGAGGTCATTGTTCAATGTCCAGCCGTTCGCGGTTCGTCGCAGATCAATGCTTTTTTTATGCTGATCCACGATGTAAATGCGCGTAACCCCGGCCGTATCCGCAATGGCGAAATCGCTCAACGGCACATCCAGTGTCGTAGCCGATGAACGCGTGTTCAGCCACCATGCCACAGCACCAAGTACGGCAAGCGTCAAGATCAGAATGCCTTTTTTGTTCATGCGGTGAAAGTTGATCTGCGACGACGATACAAGTGATAAGCGATGCCTGCGAGAATACTGATCAGGATCGGTAATGCAACGGCGATGATCTGCCAAAAGGAGCGTTCCATAGCCACACGTTGCGGATCCAGCTGTCTTAGGGCGATCGCTCTGGAACGTATGCTGATCAGTGCCTTATCATCTAACAGGTAGTTCATGCAATTGATCAACAGTTCGCGATTCCCGTAGATCTTTGAATTGGCATAGCGATCGAAGCCAAGCATGTAGAACATTTCTTTGGCCGGGTCGATCCGGTTCTCGATAACGTTGCCATCGGAGATAACGATCTGAGCGGTCCGGGCTCCTTGTTCGCGGTATCCGACCGTTGGGTCGTCCGTAAATTCCTTCGGCAAGAGATCAACGAATGCGGATGTGAAATTTCCTTCCAACAAAACGGCCACAGGCAAATAGGGTGTGGTCGTCCGGTCGAAACCCATATCCGCCTCCACTACGCCAAGGCTCACGCGGACCGGATTCCTCAACATCCGGGTATAAGCCGATGTTGAGAGCAGTATCGTTTTCTTCACATTGTCGGTCGCGATGGTATCCAAGCTGCCAACGAAGCGCAGGTGGATCGGGTCCAGGTTCGATACGATAGGGTGCCCACTTGTTGGAATGATCACGGGTTCGAAGTACCACGGGAAGCGCTCCAATTTCCGTTGATTACCGTACGGTTGCGTATAGATCTCGATCGGTGCGCAATTGCGATCCAGCAACAGGTCTTTGTTCAGGCGAACACCGTAGGCGAATAATTGATCGTCCAGATCAAGGTCGTACGGCCGTGCCATGGATACCTGATTCGTGCGCAAGCTATCCAGGTTCGCGTTCATTGCATCGATCAGCCAAAGGACCTTACCGCCGTTCATGATGAACTGATCAATGACATACCGATCACGTCCAGCGAATGTGCTATCCGGCTTAGCGATGATCAGCGCATCATAGTTGTTCACGCGGAAATTCATTTTCTCCGGTCTTATGCTGAGCGCATCCAACTTCTCGTCGATCCGAACGGTGCTGACATCGTATTGCTCCTTAAGCAGGTTGGTCATGTCCGCGATCTGCATACCGGAGAGTTCACCTTGCCCTTCGAGGAACGCGATCCGCGGTTTCTTCAGTGTAATGGCCTGTCTGAATGCGCTGGCCATTTCATACTCGAGGTTATTCAGCGAACGGTTCACGATCTCCGCATCCGGGGCACGCAGTTGCGTCTTGAGCAGCTGCACGGGAACGGTCTTATCGCGGTATGTTACCAACGCACCAGGGAAAATGATCCGCTCTGAATACGCACCAGCTTCCTGAAGGCGAATGCTGCTATACGTCAGACCCTGTTCTTGCAATTGGTCGTAGATCTGCTTCCTGGTCTTTTCGTCCGTACTGGCATTCGGGTCAATGAAGCTGTATTGGATCTTGTCAGGTTGATAGGCCCGCATTTCATCCAAGAGATCTTTCGCGGCTTGCGATAACCGTTGCAGATCAGCCGGCAAGCCACCGGTCAAATACACTTTTACATAAACGATATCCGGCAATTCCTCCACCATTTCACGGGTCGCCGGCGTGAGGGTAAAGCGCTGCTCATTTGTAAGGTCGGCCCGTACGCGCAAGAAGGAACCGATGAACAGGACCACACACACGATCCCCACGCCGATAGCCAGTTCCAGAAGGTCGCCCGAACGGCTGCTCCGGTTCCGAGGAGATGATGTTGCGCTTTTTGCCATCACCATTTACGACTTTGCAGGACCGTACGCGTCAACAGAACGAAGACGGTAATGACTCCAACGTAATAGAGCACATCGCGCAGATCCAGGACACCGCGGCTCATACTTTCATAATGCGACTGTATTCCAATGGCTCGAATGATGCCTTCAAAGGCACCGAATGTTTGGAAGCTTGCGATCAGATCAAATCCCAAGTACAGAAAGAATGAGATGAACACTGCAATGAGAAAGGCCACGATCTGGCTATCGGTAAGGGACGATGCGAAAATGCCAATGGCCGCGAAACATGCCGCCAGCAAGAATAAGCCGATGTAGGATCCCCATGTCGCTCCTTGATCGATCCCACTAAAGGAGAGTAGCGTGTGCACGAGTAATGCAACCCCTCCGGCGATCACCACGCGGATGAATACGGCTTGGATCAGTTTCGCCATGGTCCATTTCGGCGTGCTGCGCGATCCTTTTTTGAATACGGACCAGATCATAATGGCCAGCACAATACCGGTGATGGACCAGGTGCGCACGGCAATTGAACTTGCGATGGCATCACTTGGGAAAGCGTGCGCCAAGGCCAAATGGTCCACCACCCAAACATAAATGAGCGTCGGAAATAGCGCGAAAAGGACCAAGAGAACGGAAGCACCGTACTTGGCAAGCACCACATGCATTTCCGATAGTGGTTTCGTGAGCAGGAATTCGATGGTCCCGTTTCTTTTTTCCTCACTGAAACTGCGCATGGTGATCGCAGGAACAAGAAACAGGAACACCCATGGTGCTATGAAGAAGAGCGGCCCAAGGTCAGCGTAACCGGAATCAAGGATGTTGTTCGGGAATACCCACAGGAATAAGCCCGTGAGCAGTAGGAATACCACCACAACGATCTGGCCTATCAGTGAACCAAGGAAGCCTCGGAGCTCTTTCAATATCAATGCCCTCATACCGAACGGGCCGCAAGATAAGCGTGCCTAGAACGAGAACGAATGCCGTTGCTTGGATGATCCATGCCGTTCTGTGAAAAGAAGGGGAGTGTGGCCGTAATACCACTACCGTTGTTCAACCGGAAATTGCGTTGGAAGATCTATTCCGAGATAAGAGCAAGATCAGAATTCAATGACCGATTTACGTTCCCTTTTCGGCTTCTTCGGGATCTTCGTCTCCTCTGAGTTGCAGTAATTCCGGACGATGTATTGCGCCTGGGAATCGCCCATCTCGCCACAGACCCTCCAATCTGCACATGCCTTTTCCTTGTTCTCCAGACCATAATAGCACTCAGCACGATAATAATGTGCTTCGGCCAGGTTCAGAGAGTCCGTAGTGATCACCTTGGTCAAGCGCTCAATTGCTTCATCGTATCGTTCCATCTCGAACAATAAAATAGCCGCACTCATGTCACCCCCAACAATACCGGGCTTTATTTTCAATGCAGCTTCAATGTCCTCAAATCCATCTTCTTCTTTGTAAAGTTCACCTTTTACTACGCCTCGTAGGAAAAGTGCGTCGGCACTGGCAGGTTTCAGATCCAACGCACGATCCAAGGATCGCAAAGCGGCGCTATTATCCAATCCTAGATAGTTGGCACATGCCTCGTTGTAATAGGCATCTCCGTCATCCGGATCCAATTTCAACGCCCGGTTGATGTCTTGTATCGCATCCTTCAAACGGCCTTCTGTGATGTGGATCGCACTGCGGCTTACAAAAAGCCGCGGATCGGTATCATCCAGTTTCTCGGCGATGACATAATCCAGCAAGGCACCGTGCAAATTTTTCTGGCGCTGCTTTATGTCACCTCTCAATTTATGCGCGCCGGGCAGCTCACCGTTCAGGGCGATCGCGCTATCGGCATAGGCCTGAGCTAGATCATAGGTCTCGGCGGCATACGCATTTGTCGCTTTCGCTAATAACTCGTCAGCGGATGTTTGGGCGGATAGCGCAACAGGAAGAACTAGAATCGCAAATAATAGGGATCGGAACATGGGGCTAAGATCGTTGAAACGCGCTTAACCCAGAAATCATGCCAAGGCTTTCGTGACCCAACAGCCACTACGCACTGAACAGGATCATGGCGCCTAATGCTCCCGATCCACCGTCCAAGCTTCCGCCTTTTCCTCGAAAAGTTGTTTAACTACGGGCCATACGGATGCGAATACCTCGGATACACGATATGCTTCAAGATCGGAAACGACATTCCAGTGGCTGTAGGTAAAAAAGACCCGTGGATCATCCCGGTCGTGCAACAATTCCAGATGGGAACACCCCGGAAAACTACGGATCTTCGGTTTCCAACCTTCGAAAAGCTTTTGGAACGTTCCGATATGTTCCTGAGCAAAGGTCATTTTAACGATACGAATGATCATCTCACCCAATCGCCAAAATCGATCCGTACGGCATCTGACTCGTGTACTCCGAACAGTCTGGCAGCTCCGCCACCACTGCCTTCCACGCCTTTATTCACAGCGATCTCCAGGAGTCCACCGGCACCGAAGAATGCGACGCGATCACCAGCCGGGACATCAGCGTAGGTCTTATCGATCTTCGCGATATCATATACTGTTCTGCCAAAACCGATCTTGAATGTTCGCCCTTTACCGACCTCGTCGAATAGTTGCTTTCGCACATTGGTGACAAGATTGCCGTACGAGTCGATGTAGACCACTTTCGCCCGAATGCTCTGAGCGTCAGTGGCTGGTTGGAATCCGATCTGGTCCTTTATCCGGGTTACCTTTCTGCCAATAACATCCGGAGTACCGCCACGTGCAAGGTGGCAGGCTGCTTTGACGAAGACACTTTTGGTAGGGAAGGCAGCATGGTCCTCATCCAACAGCATGGTCAATTCGAACGCTTCGTGTGGTTTACTATCGAACAAGAGTGCGAAGATGCCATTGTCCGCACCAATGAAATAATGCCCGTCGTGGCGTACCACAAGATGTTGTGTTTGTCCATCGGCCTCGGGATTCACGCCAATGATGTGAATGGTGCCTCGCGGGAAATTCGGGTAGGCCTGCCGAAGCACGAATGCCGCTTGGGAATTATTGAATGGTTTGATCAAATGGCTCACATCCACGATCATCGAATCCGGACATTGGCTCAGAATGGAGCCTTTGATGGATGCGACATAGTGGTCCTTAAGACCCATGTCCGTGGTGAGTGTAATTATGGCCATGGGAAAACCTGAGCGCTAGGATTACCTTTAGGGCCATCAAACATAATGGGATAGGAACCTCGGAAACGGAGTTCCCAAAAGACTAATCCACACTGAGAAGGTAAAAAAGAACTGAAAGAAAATTCGCCGAACGATTTTGATCTTGACAAAAAGATCGTAGCTTTTCAGCGGTCGTTCCGGTAAATGATCCGACGCAAACTCACAGAATTGAACGAGAAGCTAATTACCATAGAAGGCATCGATCCAGTATTGGTGCTTGGAGCCAATGATAGCAACCTTCGCATTATCAAAGGCATTTTTCCGAAACTCAGCATTATCGCCAGAGGTGATACGATCAAAGTAACCGGTGCTGAAGCCGACATTGCTCTATTCGAGGAACGATTCAAAGAACTCGTAGAGCACGTGGCACGCTACAATGAAATGCCGCGAAAAGTGTTGGATGATATCATGGGGGCCGGTGAAAAAGGCGCAAATGGGGGCGAAGAACCTGACGTTCTGGTATTCGGCAATGCGGGCCTGCGCGTAAAAGCGCGGACGGCCAATCAGCAAAAACTGGTGAAAGCGGTGGATGAGGGCGATATGGTCTTTGCCATTGGCCCGGCCGGTACCGGTAAGACGTATACAGCCGTTGCACTGGCTGTACGTGCACTGAAGGAGCGCCAAGTGCGTCGTATTATTCTTACCAGACCAGCAGTGGAAGCAGGGGAGAACCTCGGTTTCTTGCCTGGTGACCTCAAGGAAAAACTGGATCCTTACCTACAACCGTTGTATGATGCGCTCAAGGACATGATCCCAGCAGCCCGTCTGGCGGAATATTTGGATGAAGGGGTGATCCAGATCGCGCCTTTGGCCTTTATGCGTGGGCGCACATTGGATCATGCATTCGTGATCCTGGACGAAGCACAGAATGCAACCTTGCCACAGCTGAAGATGTTCCTGACCCGTATGGGACGGAACGCCAAATTCGTGATCACGGGTGATATGACACAGGTGGATCTTCCCGATCGCCAGCCGAGCGGATTGCTCCCGGTAGTGCGGATGCTAACTGGTGTGGATGGCATCAACGTGGTGGAGTTGGATGAAAAGGACGTGATCCGCCATGAACTGGTGATCCGCGTTCTACGCGCTTTTTCCAAGTTGGAAGAGGGCAATAAAGCGGACAAAAAATGACCACGACCTTGTCCGGAACATTAATGCGTTCCGATCTTAAGCTTGCCAAGTTGGAAAGCGTCTATCACGGTAAGGTCCGAGATGTCTATCACCTGAACGATGGCCGCACCATCTTGGTAGCGACCGACCGTATCAGCGCGTTCGATGTGGTGTTGCCACGCGGCATTCCGCACAAAGGCCAAGTGTTGAGCCAATTGAGCTGGCACATGTTGCAGGCCACACGGCACATTGCACCGAACTGGGCCCTATCAGCGCCGGATCCCAACGTCGTCATTGGCAAACGCTGCGAAACCGTAAAGGTGGAAATGGTGGTACGCGGTTACTTGGCGGGCCATGCTTGGCGCACGTATCAGACCGGCGCGCGAACATTATGCGGAGCAGTGTTACCGGAGGACATGAAGGAGAATGACCGCTTTCCTGAACCATTGATCACACCCAGCACTAAGGCCGATGAAGGGCATGATGAAGATATCTCGCCTGACCAGATCCTGAAAAGCGGACTTTGCACGGAAGTGGAATGGCAGACCATGAGCCGCTATGCGTTGGCGTTGTTTGCTGAGGGCACCCGGATCGCGAGTGAACAAGGCCTGCTGTTGGTGGATACGAAATACGAGTTCGGTCGCACGCGAACGGGAGAGATCCTGTTGATCGATGAGATCCACACGCCGGATAGTTCACGCTATTTCTATGCGGATGGATATGCCGAGCGCCAAGCCAATGGCGAACGGCAGAAGCAATTGAGCAAAGAATTCGTCCGCGAGTGGTTGATCGCCGGAGGCTTCATGGGCAAGGAAGGGCAACAGGTCCCGGAAATGGACGATGCCTTTGTGCAGAGCGTCACCGATCGCTACGTTGAGTTGTACGAACGGATAACCGGAATGACATTCGTGCCAGCGGATACCAGTGGGATCAACGAGCGGATCCAGAAAGCGTTGGAAGGATAAGTGGGATAGGTCTCTAGGGCGTTGAGTCCAACATTCAGTTTGGGCTTTCTTTTGCTCAAACGGGTGCATTCATTGAAAACACAGCTTCTGCGACCCTTTCTGGGTCAAAACACAGCATCGTGTTATGTTTTTCTGATATCTACGACCCATTTCAGGGTCGAAACATCCGCTTTATCCGACCCTGAAATGGGTCAAAGAGATTAGATCTCGGACATACCCAGCAAGTATTTCGACCCAGAAAGGGTCGTACAACGGCAGTAACGTGATTCAAAAGAGGCGATAGCCTTGAACATTCAATTCACCACGATCGCCTTCATGGTCTCAACCTTGCCGTTGATGTTCAGTCTATAGAAATAGCTGCCCGCCGCTAAGCCAAGTTCACCGGTATTGATCGGAATCACATATTTACCGTAGCCCATTTGCTCATCGTTCTTGATCGAATGGAGGAGTTTTCCTTCTTGATCCAGGATCTCCAGTCGAACAACGGCTTGGTCGTGTAATTTGAAAGACACATAGGCTATTCCTGAACTCGGGTTCGGAAAACTGTCAATGGCCTCGGTTTGATCCGTTGGTATGGTTTCAACGTTGGTCAAAATTTCCTGGAGCGGTGTAACGTTCGTCCAAATGCTAAGTTGGCCATTGTGCAAGCGCGTCCAAATAGGGCGAATGGTATCGTTGTGCGCTACGATGTTGGTGTAGTCCCCGAAAAAGACGCCATCATTGGGTATGAATGGTGATTCGCTGATCTTCCGATTGAGGAAGCTGGTGCCGCCATCAGCTGAAATGGCCATGTAGACATCGGTCTGCGTATCGTCATAGGTTCTGCGGTCGTAGAAAACGAAATAGAGGTGACCGTTGGTCTGGTCGATATCCATCCAGGAAAAGAACTGATGCTTTCCGGGTGTATCATCATTCACACGAGCGGGAGCGCTCCATGTAGTTCCGCCGTCGGTAGACTTGGTGAGCCAGATATCGGTATCATCCGGGCCATTTCGTTGATCACCCCAATTCACGTAGATAGTCCCATGGTTCGGTCCACCGCTCAGGTCGCATTTTGTAATGGGAAGCCCATTGGCACGCCCAAAACCGGGAATCACAAGGTCCCAACCTTCTGGCATTGGGTCGATGGAGATCTCTTCGCTAAGCCAAGTTATTCCGTTGTCCAAAGAACGATTGAAAACAAGACCATTCGGACCTGTCCATGCAACGTATACTTCACCATTCGGACCGATCGCTGGTGTAGCACCTTCCACTGTGTTGTCAGAATCAATGCAATCCCCATCTACTTCATTGATCTTTATAGGCGTGGACCACGTGGCACCACCGTCGAAAGAATGTGCGTAAAGAATAATGCTCTTATCGTTGGGGTCACCGGATCCGTAATCATCGAACTGAGTCCACGAAAGGTGGATGTTATTGTTGCTCCGATCGATCACGCTCCATTGTTTGTCCTGCGCTTTGGTTCCGTTGAGCCCGGTAAATGTGCCTTCGGACCAGGTTGCACCATCGTCTGTGGATCTTTGGCAGACAATGCGATCGATCCAATTACCTCCGGGTGGGTTGGAAAGGTGGAAGAAGTAGAAATTCCCCGCAGTATCCACATCGAGCGCTGGATCGCCCCACACACCATACGGTGAAGTCAAGGTCTGTTCCGACCATGTATTGCCCCCATCATTACTTGTGTACACATTGTCCAAGTTAGCCGCGGCCACCATCGCACTGATGTTGTTCGGATCGAACATGATGCTCGGCTCATTCGGATTATTGGCGTTGCTGATCAATACGTTCTGCGCACTAGAAGTGTGGGCAATAATGGTAAGTAATAGGCTGATGACTATCCGCATTCAATTCTAGGTTGATCACGTGGGTGCAAGTGATCCGTGTTCGACGATCCGGTCAATGCAATTTCTGTGCTACTCAACACCCAGTCGGTATTCCAAGGCCTTAACAAGGTCTTCCAGTATGGCCTTCTTGTATGCATCGGTCTCAGACTTTGCAGCACTACTCACCTTTTTCAAAGCGAGACGTGCGTCTTTCTCCGGCCATATTTCCTGATTCTCGATCACGGTCAGGCATTCAAAACATTCACCCGCATCTCCGGAAATGGCTAGGTCAACGAACCGATCCAAATGATCACGCAGATCCAGACCCGCGTTCCAGAAGGTTGCAAGAATGGTCTGCCGAACATCCAACAGGGTAGGGTCTTCCAGTGCTGCAAAGAGTTGATTCGTGGCATCCTTGGCTTTTACTTGGAACAAGAGGCTCGTGATCCGGTTCTGGATCTTCGCATCCTTTGTGCGACCGAGCGCCTGCAGCAACGGCTTGATGGCGCGTGCATCTCCATCCTCTTCTATTCGGGTCAGCGCAGTTAGGATCTGCACATCATCATCGCTCAACAGCGCTGCGAAAGCGATATCCATGCGCTTGGTCTTCGTAATAGTAGTGGCCATAGCGCAAAGGTAAGAGAGGGGTGGTTAGTGGATGGGATAGTGGATAAGGTTGAGCAACGGTTTGGCTGTTTGGCCTGTGGCTCAGATCGTGCGCTGGCTATAGGCGGCCATACTATGACAGAATGATATCTTCAGTTTTTCACAAGATTGATTATCAGCTTTATCATTAGTTCTCTCTGTTCAGATGGGCTTTGTGCAACAGCCAATGCCAAGGCAACAAGTGTGTTCTCGTCGATCTTCGGCATCCCGTTTTTTTTCAAGCGATGTTTGTTCTGCTCAAGGTACCAAACGAATATAAATGATCCGATCCTCTTATTCCCATCGCTGAATGCATGTCCTTTGATTATTGAATAAAGAAGTTGGGCAGCCTGTTCCTCAACCGAGGGATAAGCGAGTTGCCCAAATACAGTTTGAGATATGCTTCCAAGGATCCCAGCGAATGATCTATCCTTTTCGTTTCCGAAGAGTTCGCTCGCTTCCCCCTTTTCTATGAGATTGTCTTTCAGTTCCGCAATTGCTGATTTTACCTCTACATAGTTTATTTTATAAATGACGTCATCATTGAGTCCACTAATTTCGAGACTGCTGCTATCGAATTGATTCAGAAGTTCGAATGATCTGGAATATGCCGTGATGATGTTCAAAAAACCAGAAGTAAGCTTCTCGCCATCTAGAATTCGTTGCTCAGTCAGTGCACTTATTGCGTTTCTCAATCCTTCGAGTTCGCCCTGTTTGTCCTTGAGTATTCGTTCGTTGATCGTATATCCCCGAACCAGGTGTTCTTTGAGGCGTTCAGTCGCCCATTTTCTGAATTCGACTCCTCTTTGGGACTTCACTCTATAGCCAACAGAGATGACCACATCTAGATTGAAATGCTCTATCTCCCTGGTTATCTGCCGACTACCCTCCGTTTGAACTAGGCGGAATTTCCGCCTAGTTGAACTTTCGTCAAGTTCACCTTCGGCATAGAGGTTTTGAATGTGTCCGCCAACCGTTCTTCGAGTCTTGTCAAACAACTCTTCGATCTGTTTACCACTTGCCCAGACCGTATCCACCTCGCTATCAAGAATGACATTGAGTTCAACAAGTTCATCTGAAGATTGGAACAAGATCATTTCGGATTCACTTTCAGCCATTGTGGAAAGTTACTGTTTCAGCGGAATTGAAGACAACGTCTGCATATCCGGAAGTTCCGGATATGCTACTACATCTGGTCACTGTTTACGTATATGTTATCCAGCTGGTTGTCTTCAAATATAGCACCTTGCAGGTTCTTGATCTTTGCAAGAGAATCACCGCTAACAAGATATCGGCACCCCCACAAAACAACAAAGGCCCCATAAAGGCCTTTGCGCAATGAAATAAGGATAGGGTAGGTCTACATCCGGGCATAGCTCCTGCGTGCTGGGCGGCGTTTGAATTTGTAGGAAAGCTCAAAGCCCATGTAACTGAAGTTATCCAACAGGCCTGGGTTACCACGCTTGGAAGTGCGCTCGCTTACATAGCCATCCGTACCCCAGCCGGTAGGGTCACTGATGTAACGTGCCAATTCCTGTTTGCCGGGATCACCTTCGTAGGCTTCGTCGATCTCAGCATAGGTTGAGTACGCATCGCTCACATCGTCGATCATATCAGTGGTGAACATCAAATAGGTGAACTCTACGCCGAGGCTGAGGTCCTTGGAAAGCATATACCGGACACCTGCTCCGATAGGCACACCGATGTGGAACGGAGAGACCTTGGATCTACGCGACGCCTCACCCTTGCCATCACCTCCTTCGGTTTGCCAGCTATAGAGGTCTGTCTCATACTTGCCATCACGCTCAATAACATTGGAAGTTGGGGAGCCCCGTGGTGCATCCCGAACGGTACCATCTTCCCACCAATAGTAGCGGTTGTTGATATCAACTGCACCATTGAAAAGATCGGCTTTCGGTTTACCGTAATACACGCCTAAACCAAGGTGGAAGAACATGAAGAACTTCTGCTGGAACAACGGTTGATAAGGCTCGCGGTATGCATTCAGTACCAAGTGGCCGCTGGTGCCGATCAGGTCATTCCTGAAACTTAACCCACGTTTGTAATTGCGCAATTCACCAACCTCCTTGCCTTTTATCGGTGAGCGTTCGTCATAACCCGTACGGAACCAACTGATCCGCGCTTCGGCGGTCAATGAACGTGTAACGTACCGTTTTGGGTTGTTGAGAAAATCACGGAACGTGATCATCATTCCGGGACGCGTGCTGTTCCACTGCATGGGGCTATCCACGTTTCCAAGATCACCGTAATAGTTGGTAATACCGGTCGATAGACCCACCTCAACATTACGCTGGCCGTAGGTAGCAACGCAGATAAAGCATATAAAAGACAGGGTAGCGGTTAGCCTCATTCTACCGGAATTTGATACGAATATACGATGAACAGACGCGTTTTGGATCAGAGGGTTGCCTTCAATTGGTCAGGAAGATATGCACAATTCGTCCCCAGTGTCCAGCAGTTGGACGTAAAACGATTCAGCGTAGTACCGAATGAAGGCGAACTACCGTTCCCCGAAGATCGCTGTACCGATCCTCACCATGGTGCTTCCGTTCGCTATGGCTAATTGGGCGTCTCCGCTCATGCCCATGCTCAATTCGCTGAACAAAGTAGGATCCACATCATTGTTCGTCCGCAGCGATAGGAACAGTTCGTTCAGCTCCGCAAACTCTTTGCTAACGGAGAGCTCATTCTCCGTGTTGGTCGCCATTCCCATCAGGCCACGGATCCGCACATTCGGCCATTTCGCAGCTAGGTCATTCTCGAGCAAGAGACCGATCTCTTGGTTGTTCAGACCATGTTTCGTTTCCTCCTCTGCAATGTGGACCTGTAGCAGCACATCTATGGTCCTTTCCGCCGAACTTGCTCGTTTCTGGATCTCGTTCAACAGTTTTTCCCCATCAACCGCGTGTACTAAATGAATGAACGGAGCGATGTACTTCACTTTGTTGCTTTGCAGATGGCCAATGAAATGCCACTCGATATCGGCTGGTAGTAGCGCCTGTTTATCGCGAACCTCCTGCGGGTAATTCTCACCGAAAGCGCGATGTCCGAGATCGTACAATGCCTGTATTTCTTCAACCGTTCTGGTCTTGCTCACGGCAATGAGCTTCACGTTGCTTGGCAATGACGCTTTTACCGCATTGTACCGTTGTTCTAAACCTGCACGATCAATGGTCATGTGGCAAGATCAAACATCCTCCAACGAGTAAACGGTAAGTCCGCTTCTCAACTTGGGCTCTATGTACGTGCTTTTCGGAGGCATGGTGCCGCCCGTATCAGCGACATTCTTCAGCTCATCGAAACTTATTGGGAAGAGATGGAACGCAAGCACTGCATTTCCATTCTCCACGATCTCATCCAATGCGCGTGTACCATTGATGCCCGGAATAAAGGTGATGTTCGGGTCGGTGCGTAGATCGTGGATACCGAGAATAGGCCCCAATACCAATTCACTCAGCCGTGCCGCGTCCAATTTACTAACGGGGGAAGCACCTTCCGGAGCGGCTGGTAATCGCAGCGTATACCAATGATCTGAATTCCGAACCGCAACTATTCCAGGAGCAGCATAGGGTGAGGAAACCTGCTTCAGCTCCCCGATCTTGCTCAATTCATCCAGTAATTGTTCATTGGTGAGGCCATTCAACGTGGTTACGGCGCGATCGTAATTGTAGATGTACAGTTGCGAATGTGGTACGATGAACGCAAGGCACCAGGCCGAAGGGTCAACATCAGTACATCCACTAGTAACGGCCAAGCGCGCACTGCTTGCCATGCGGTGATGTCCATCTGCAATATACAGCGCAGGAAGCTCCGCGAAACGGCGTTGGAGGTCTTCGCGGAATTTGGGGTCAGGAACCGCCCAAAGGCGATGACGCACACGATCGGTGGTTGTAAAATCGTGATCGGGTCGTGTGTTCAGATAGGGGTCCAGCAGGGATTCCCAACCTGTACCTTCGGGTGTTGTCAATAAGACGGGTTCCGCATTGATCCCGGTGTGCTGGAGGTATTCCGTGAATAGCGTTTCGCGTGCAGTGAGCGTTTGTTCATGCACTTTTACCAGCCCTTCTTGATAAGCCTTGACGCTAACGCCTGTAATGACCCCTCTGGAAAGGTTCCCTCTGCCGGTCTGTTCGTAGATATAGATGCAGGGTTCGGGATCGCGCACAACAACATCTTCATCACAAAAGGCTTTGAAGGCGATGCGTGTTCGATGGAAACGGTCGCTTCGCGTAAGGTCGGGGCTCGATCCTTCATCCGGATGGACCACATGCAGGAACGTGTAGGGGTTACCGGCTAGCTTTTCTGCAAGTTGCTCAGCAGTATAGGAGACGAAGGAACGGGTACCCACCAAATGGGCCTTATCCGCCGCTGGGCGCCACGCACGGAACGGCCGTAGCTCGATCATCCGTTCACCGTCACCGTGCTGCGCCAGGAGATGATCTGGTCCGCCAACTCATCACCGACACGGCCTTGTGCTTCCGCAGTAGCTGCACCGATATGTGGGCTAAGACTCAGATCTTCTGACGAAAGGATCTCCGCACTTGGTGTTGGCTCATTCACGAAAACATCAATGGCAGCCGCACGAACGCGACCGTCGCTCAAGGCTTTGATCAACGCCGTTTCATCTAAGCAGCCACCTCGTGCTGTATTAACGATCACAACACCGGGCTTTACCTTGCTAAGCTCTGCTTCACCCATCACCGGTTGTCCATCCTTTTGTGCTGGGACATGAATTGTGATCGCATCTGAATTCTTCAATAATTCATCGATCTCCACCAATTTCACTGGTACGCGGATGGATGTACCGCCAATATCCAGGTCGATAGCTTCAGCAGTTGCGGTATGATCCGCATAGATCACACGCATCCCGACCCCGATCGCATAGCGGGCTGTCCATTGTCCAATTCGTCCGAAACCGATCACGCCCAGCGTTTTTCCACGAAGTTCGCTACCTTTCTCGCATTCTTTTTTCAATTCCTTGAAACGTGAAGCACCTTCGTTCGGCATTGCGCGGTTTGCTTTGTGCAGGTTGCGCATCATGCCGAATAGATGGGCCATTACCAACTCTGCAACACTAATGCTCGATGATGCCGGTGTGTTGATCACGGTCAGTCCCTTGCTGCGCGCATAGGCCACATCGATATTGTCCATGCCTACGCCACCTCGGCCGATCAACTTCAAGTTCGGGCATGCGTCAATGAGGTCCTGTCGCACTTTGGTAGCACTGCGCACAAGCAGCACATCCACTTTTTCCTTGTTCAAATAGGCCTGCAATCGGTCCTGTGGAACGTGATCCGTTGTCACCTTGAAACCCTCCTCTACCAAGCTCTCTTTTGCTTGGGCCGAAACTCCGTCGTTGGCGTGTACGCGCATAATTATCCGTTCTTTTTAGCAAATTCCTCCATTACATCAACAAGCACTTGCACGCTTTCCAAGGGGAGCGCGTTGTACATGCTTGCACGGTATCCGCCCACGCTGCGGTGGCCGCGAATACCACTGATCCCTGCTTCTTTCCACAGTGCATCGAATGCTGGTTCCAACGCAGGGTCGTTCATTACGAACGTAGGGTTCATGTTCGATCGATCCTCAACAGCCGTTGTGCCTTTGAAAAGTGGCAATTTGTCGATGGCCGAGTACAGTAGCGAAGCTTTCGCATCATTGCGTTTCTCAGCGGCAGCAACACCACCATTCGCCTTCATCCACTCCAAGTTCAGCATACTCACATACACCGCATAAACTGGAGGCGTGTTGTACATGCTGTCCTTCTTCGCGTGGTTATTGAAATCCAGCATTGGGCTTATGGTCCTGCCCGTCTTACCTGCTTTATCTGGATCAAATAGATACATGGTTGCTCCTGCAGGTCCCATGTTCTTCTGTGCTCCGGCATAGATCATGGCGAAGTCCGCGACATTCACTGCGCGACTGAAAATATCGCTGCTCATGTCGCATACCACTGGAACCGGGCTTTTCGGCATTGCCTTGTACTGCGTACCGAAGATGGTATTGTTGGTGGTGAAGTGGAAATAATCCGCATCGGAAGGGATCGTAAACCCTTTTGGGATATAGCTGAAGTTCTTGTCCTCGCTGGTTGCAACCACTTCCACGTTTCCATGGAGTTTGGCCTCTGTCACGGCACGTCCGGCCCATTCCCCGGTGTTAACGTACGCCGCCTTACCATTCGGTTTCAGGTAATTGAAAGGCACCATGTGGAAACCCATGCTAGCGCCACCACCGAGGAAGATCACTTCATAATTGTCCGGAGCTCCTAACAACTCCTTAACCAGCGATCGTGCACTGGCCATGATCGCCTCGAACGGTTTGCTACGGTGACTGATCTCCAGGATGCTAAGTCCGCTCCCATCAAGATCCAACACCGCCGCTGCGGCTTTCTCGAACACTTCGCGTGGCAGAATGCAAGGGCCAGCGCTGAAATTATGGACTTTCTTCACGGTTGCAGTAGGCATGGGATGAACGATTTCTTGTTAAAAAACGGCGCAAAGGTAGGTCGGGCGGGAGGGGATGGACAAACGCGAAGTTTAGATGGGAACAGATGAACGTTCAAAAACGCCTTGACCTTCGTGAGCCAACCTACGGCTTCACTCCACGCTGCGGAGCATTGAAGATCTTCAAATTGGCCTTCGGATCCTTGGCATCAATATCCGCTTCATACCACCATCCACCTTTGTACCAGAAGAACGCATCCTGTGTCATATCAGGACCATAGAATGCGGGTTGGCCTACCATATCAGGTTTAGAAGGCGAAAGGTGATCCAAAAGGATCGCTTCCATTTCGGGCATATAGCGCAGGCTCATGGTGCTTTGCGCGGAGAACGCATAGATCTTACGCACTTGTTTCAATTTGCCTTTCCCGAAGAACGGTGCACCGAAATGAGGTTTCCCATTCCTGAAACTGAGCACTTCGATGACCTTGCGGGTCTCGGCCTTGCTGTAGCCTTTCCAACCCAGAAGTGTGTAGAACGTGGTACCTCCTTTAATTACTGGGATGACCTGGTAGTACAAGGCGCCATACCATTTGTCCGGTCCAAGCTCACGCAGTTCGGGAGAGGGTGTTCCCTTCGTCCAATCGTGTAACTCGAAGAGCTGTTGTTTCTTCCCTGCATTCACAAGTAGAAATCCTTCATACAGATGCGTTCCATCCTCATGCGGAACATTCCATGTAAAGAGCCGGAAGGCATTATCAGGAGCATCGACGCGGCTCATAGGCAGGCTGTCATAATTACGCCCGAAAGATTCGTCGTTATCGAGCAGAGCGCGCATATCCGCTTTCAACACGGTATTCAGGCTATCGCGCAGCACATCCGTATCAGCGAGCGACAGGGCCTTGAGTGATCCAATGGCCCGTGTTTTCAGCTCCGGTTGTGCGGTAGCGGAAGAAGCAACGAGTGCTATCAAGCACATGATAACGATCGACCTATGCATCATCAGAGCACGAACGTACCGATCGTATGCCAAAGTGTGTAGCATGTTTTTGGGAAATTGTTCACGAACTCGAAGTGATCAACACGGATCGCGCATCAAACGTAAAGCTTCACTTACGTTGCCATGGATCAATCCCCAGCAATTATCTAGTGGCAATGATCAAAAAGCGCTCAGCACTTAAAGGTGCATGAACTCCTTCTTGGCCAGCAATAATTCCTTGGATTCGCGGTGGTCCGGATCGTCAACACAACAATCAACAGGGCAGACCGCAGCGCACTGGGGCTCGTCATGGAAGCCAGTACACTCCGTGCATTTATCAGGAACGATGTAATAAACGTCCATGGCCACCGGTGTATTCACAGCGTCGGCATCATAAGCGTTACCGGTAGGCAGTACCTGCGGCCCATGCAAGGAGGTTCCGTCGGTCAATCGCCATTCAGCACCACCTTCGTAGATGGCATTGTTCGGACATTCTGGTTCACACGCACCACAATTGATGCATTCTTCGGTTATGATGATCGCCATGGCGAGAGCGTCTACTTTTGCTGGCCTGTTCCGTAAAGTGGAAAGGAATACTGCACAAGGCATGAACCCTAACAAGCGGGCGCAAAGATAAGCATGCGTGAAATGGATAAGAAATTGAAGGTGGTGGTTATGCCTTTGGAGGCTAGGGTAGCGGCGTTAGCCCAATTGGGCCAAGTAATGCGGGCAGTGGGAGGGCGTAGAACCTGGCAGGATCATGCTTTAGGATTGAATAAGGAGGAATATGCTCAATTGGAGGAGCTGGTCCAACGAGCGCAGAGCGTGAATGGCTGGGCCACGGAAGAGAATGTACGGCATGCCATGAAGGCTTGGGGTGCGACGCTTTCGGCAGAAGCGATCAACAATTGGGTGGCAGCCTATCCCGCACTTTCCAAAGCAGGTGATAAAGCAGTCACGGTCGGTCTGATATTGGCGGGAAATATTCCGCTGGTAGGCTTACATGATGTGATCTGTGTATGGCTCAGCGGCCACAGGGCGACAGTGAAATGTTCGTCACAAGACCCGGAACTGATCCCAGCCTTGATCACGGTACTTGATCGCTTTGCGCCGGGAGCGGAGGATCAGATCACATTTACGGATGAGAAATGGGGCGCTGTGGATGCGATGATCGCTACCGGCTCCAACAATAGCGCGCGGTATTTCGAGTACTATTTCGGTCATTTACCGAACGTTGTCCGAAAGAGCAGGGTAAGTGTCGCCATACTGGATGGTACTGAAACAGAGGCCGATCTTGCGGCGTTAAGTGAAGACATTCTGCGGTACTTCGGTTTGGGTTGTAGAAATGTGTCGAAGCTTTATTTGCCGCAGGATTTTGTGCTGGATCGTTTGTTCGAAGCCTTTTTTCCATGGAGCGCCATCGCAAACAACAACAAGTACGCGAACAACTATGATTACACGCGGGCGATCTGGTTATTGGATAAAGTTGAATTTCTCGACAATGGATTCCTTTTGTTGAAGGAGGATGAAGCGATCACAAGCCCTGTGGGAACGGTATTCTACGAGCGGTACAGCGATCGAGCGGACGTTGAAAAGAAGATCGCGGAGAATGCTGATCGGATCCAATGTGTGGTAGGGAAGAAGCACTTGAGCTTCGGTGCCACGCAACAACCCGGCCTCTCGGACTATGCCGATGGCGTGGATACGATGAAGTTCCTGTTGGAGTTGTAAAAGTCCGTTACGGGCAATACTCAAAACAACCGAGGTCGAAACCGCTTCCTGTGCCGCAATACCGCGAGTTCCCGTCGAGATCAGTGAGCGCATCCGGTGATGGTGCATCGGACTTGTCCCGTGCGTTGGAATTTTCGCCAAGGTGGAAGTCACGATCACCCGTACTGACGAACCCCGGCGATTGATTCTGCCAATAATTCGGGCCGAACTCAGGCCCTGTTGCTTGGGTGGTCCGTATCATCATGCGTTCAATTGAACCACTCGGTAACGCGGTCTGGTCCAATTCGAACTGGAATTCATTCTCATTGGCACCGTAAATAATGCCGTTGGTAAGGCTGAATCCGGTGATTTGCCCTAGCTGGATGGCTCCAGTAAGATCCCGATACCCGTTGGTGATGTAAAATGCAGGAGTTTGGCGGATCTCGTAGTCCCAATAATTGGCAACGGTGGTATGATCGAAAAAATACTCGCCGCCACCGGTCAACGCTATGCTGTATTGGCCGCAATCGCCGACCAGCAGATCAGTGCTCGTGATCTTATAGTTACGGCTCAATATCCCAGCTGCACTACAGTTGCGTATCCGTACTTTGTTCAGGATCAATCGCGCTTCGCTCGTTGGTAGATCCGGATAGAGCGGGAACGGTTCACATTGGATGCCGATCAGTGCGTTCTTGATCGATACGTACTCGAATTTGTTGTCCATCCCACTGGGACCTTCGTTGATCCAGATCCGATCCCATTGACCCGGTAATTCAGCGAATTGTTCCTCACGGCGGTCACCTTGGAATGTGATCGGGTTCTGTAAGGTTCCATTCGCGGTGATCTGTCCACCGCGATACACCCACAGTCCGGCACCGCCATGCACGTATATGCGCGCACCAGCTTCAATGGTAAGCGAATTACACGAATCGACAACGCCATAATTCAAGAGAACGATCGGCTTTTCAGCAGTCCAGATCACATTCTGTCCGCATATCTGCACTCCGTTCTGATCATAACCACCGGCGATGTACGAGAATTGCGGAAAATCTTGTATGCTCTGCACAGGAGCGTTCGGGTTCGGGTAAAAAAGGGCGTCCTGACCCCAGGCCATCAACCGCACTTCCTGCTCAGTGCCATTGGTATTGAACAGGATCCGGTCCTCAATGATGAACGGGGTATTCACACCGCCCGGACCAAGCGTAGCTTCAACAAAAACATAGAGGCTGTCGCCACCGAGCACTTCCACTTCCGTGAATGCGGTACCGGTAGCACCATCAACGTTGATCCGATAATCCGAGGCTGATCCACCTTCAAGAGCAACATTGATCCGCACGGCATTGGCATTTGGGTTACGCGCTGTAAAGCGCTTGGTAACCGTGCCGACCGTTGTGAAGACGGTATCGAACAATACTGTATCCTGGCTGAATTCCAGACGGATCCCACTGTCATCGGTGAAGCGTTCGTTCTTGCGACACGCGAACAGCATGGTCGCCGTGACGGTAAGGAGAATGAATGTGCGGAGCGTTTTCAAGGCGGCAAAGATGGTTCGATCAGGGATAACTACGATAGGAACAGGATGTAATGATAGAGACTAGTGATCTGATAGTCCTATCGGACGATGCGATACTACTACGCATGTAACTGCCGATCATTGCGTTCAAGCCTACACTTCACTTACCTTTCGACCATTCCTGCCGGAATTCGACAACGTTCCGCTTGCGGGGAACAAAAAGGGTAGTACATTTGCCGCCCCAACGCAAGAATTCCAATGAAAGCGGACATCCATCCAAACAATTACCGTGTCGTCGTGTTCAAAGACATGTCCAACGACCACATGTTCCTCGGCAAAAGCTGCGCGAACACTAAAGAAACCATCACTTACGATGATGGTAACGAGTATCCGGTCATAAAGCTGGATATCAGCAATACCTCACACCCGTTCTACACCGGTAAGATGATGTTGATCGATACAGCTGGTCGCGTGGATAAGTTCAAGAAGCGCTTTGCCAAGCACCAAGCAAAGAAGGAAGAAAGTGCTGATAGCGCTGAGTGACCTTCGAATTGAAATGAATTCAAAGCCCTTCCGGAATCGGAAGGGCTTTTTTTATGTATACAATTTTGGGTTTAAGGATATTAGCCAGCCTTGATGCAAGTATCTTCCTGAGAGGTGGCCTAACAAATCCCGAAAGGAGGCCTCAGCTCTGGCAAAGGCGTAAAGTGTGAATTTAACTATAGGTAATTAAATTGATGCAGATCAAAAGATTATACGTACTGAAATTGATGATGGTCTAATGATGAAGTGCTCGGTCAGCTCACCTTGTGGGCATCATTCTTAGCCAATCCTTCATGGATCATTTCTAAGGCCTTGGCCATCCGACGTTTACGCGATTCTTCCTGCTTGGCGTCATTTATCCATTCTACATACTCCTTTTTGTGGGAATATGAGAATTTATTCCAGTTCTTCCACGCTTCTTCATGGGTCTCAAGGCATTGTTGGAACTCAGCAGGGATCTCAAGTGCTTTTCGAGTAGGTTTGGCATCCCCAAGCTTAACCCCGCTTTGATTCAGTTTTACCGCTTGCGAGACAAGATCAACGAAAGCCTTTTCATCTATAACATCCGCTTCCTTCAATTTATAACCGCGCATTCCTTTGGCCTCGGTCTTGCTATCCGATGCAAAAAGTTTCTTGGTGTCCTTGATCAAAGCGCCTTTATGGAACCAAACTGCAACATGGTTCTTGAAAGCCGCAAAGCCGATCATAACTCCATCATGATCGAAGTGTGGTGAATTCCATTTCCACGTTTCTTCCACTTCCTCATCCGTAGAGTGTACCAACTGTCTTAACCGCACCAACAGCTTACGCTGCCATTCCGGTAGTTCAGCGATATATAAATTGATCTGTTCTTGAGCGTGCATGACAGGTCGCGATTTGGGAGGCCGAAACTAACATCAGTTCCCTGCTGGCCTAATACAAAGTTAACACCGTTCAATGATCGTAGCGTATCCTTGACCTACGCCAATGCACATGGTACAGAGGGCATAACGCTTGCCCGTGGCTTGGAGTTCCAAAGCTGCGGTCTGTAATAGTCGAGCACCGCTCATACCCAGCGGATGGCCTAGAGCAATTGCGCCACCATTGGGATTTATTCGAGGGTCATTGTCCGCAATACCTAATGCCCTTGTGCAACTAAGTGCCTGAGCGGCGAATGCTTCGTTCAATTCGATGATGTCCATCTGGTCGAGCGACAGACTGGCGCGCTTCAGGGCAAGTTTTGTGGAGTTTACCGGTCCAATACCCATGATCCTTGGTTCGACGCCTGCCACAGCACTTGTCACAATTCGGGCGATCGGCTTCAGTCCGTGGGTTTTCAAGGCTGCGTCACTCGCAACCAGAACAGCTGCAGCACCATCATTCAAACCACTGGAGTTTCCCGCGGTTACCGATCCATTTTTTCGGAATGTCGGCCTAAGCTTGGCCAAGATCTCTACCGTTGATCCAGGTTTGATGAACTCGTCCTGGTCAAAAACGAAGGGATCAGCTTTGCGCTGAGGGATCAGGACCGGCACGATCTCTTTGGAAAAGCGTCCAGAAAGTTGAGCTGCAGCAGCCTTCTTATGGCTCCATGCCGCGAACTTGTCCTGGTCTTCACGGCTGATCGTATTCTGGTCCAAGAGGTTCTCTGCCGTTTCGCCCATACCCTCCGTACCGAACTTCTCGGCCATCAGTGGGTTCACGAACCGCCACCCGAAACTGCTATCATACATCTGTGCATCGCGGCCGTAAGGCGTTGAGGTCTTACTGATCACCCACGGTCCGCGGGTCATATGTTCCATGCCTCCTGCAATGAAAAGGTCGCCTTGGTCTGCAGCAATGGCCCGTCCGGCATGTACAACGGCACTCATCCCACTCGCGCACAACCGGTTCACGGTTTCTCCAGGGACAGACACGGGCAAACCGGCTAAAAGCACGGCCATCCGCGCAACGTTCCGGTTATCCTCTCCGGCTTGGTTCGCGCAGCCCATTATCACATCATCCAATGCAGCAGGGTCCAATTTGGGGTTGCGCTCCATCAAGGCTCTCAACACATGTGCTGCTAGGTTATCCGCTCGCATTGGTGAAAGCGAGCCAGTGAAACTCCCGATCGGAGTGCGAATTGCGTCTACGATGTATGCAGCCTTCATGTAATGGGATCAGGTTGGTCTTCTGGAAACCACAGTTTACCGGTGCGATAGACCGTGCCTTTGAACAGTGCAACAAGGGTGTTGTTCTGGTCGGTAACGTTGATGTGATAGATCGCTATGCGCGATGTTCTGCTTTTTTCGGTAGCTACTGCACTGAGTCGATCACCTTCTTCCACGGGCTTGGTGTGGCTAATTGAAGTTTCCACTGAAACTGCTTGTATCCCATACGAATTCGACGCAAAGGCCAGACAACTATCCGCCAACGCATATGTAATTCCGCCATGGGCGATCTTGAAACCATTCAGCATTTCATATCGAACGGTCATTTGAAGAACACAAACTCCCGGTGCCACGTTGATCCGTTCAATTCCGAGCCATTTACTGAACGGGTCATTGTCGTACATCTGAGCTACGACCTTAATTGCAAGCTGTTCCGGAGTGATCACGATAGCAAAGGTATCATAGAGCGCATGTAATACCGAAGTGAATTAGATCTCCTTGGGCAGCGCACCTTCATGTTGAAGTAGCCACCGTTTGCGCCATATTCCTCCGATGTACCCGGTGAGCAGCCCATTACTCCCAATAACGCGGTGGCAGGGCACGATGATCGGGATCGGGTTCTTTCCGCACGCATTTCCAACAGTCCTGCCAAGTGCACGGCCTCCAATGTGCTTACCAAGTGTTTTATAGGACGCGGCTTTTCCATACGGAATGTCCTGTAGGGCGCGCCACACCAATTTCTGAAATCGAGTACCTACTTGCTGCACGGGAAGGTCGAATTTCTTTCGTTTCCCTGCGAAATACTCTTTCAGTTGTTTTTCTGCTTTCAGTAAAACCGGTGGCAGTTTTGCATGCCGTACGGGCAATGGTTCGAATGAAACGGCCGTGATCAGTTCATCATCGCTAGCTATCCAGATCCTCCCGATCGGCGTGTCTAGCGCGACTACGTGCGGTGATGCGAACAATTCCGGATCACGTTGGGGTTGTTTCCGTTTCATCATTGAATGTCCTTGTCAGTATATTGATCGCAAAATAATGAAGGTATGACATGGTTCAGCAAAGACTATAACCAGTTCTTCAAGGAATTGGCCGCGAACAACACTAAGGAGTGGTTCGATGCGAACAGAAAACGGTATGAGAAAAGCGTGAAGGAACCTTTCAAGGTCTTTGTTACTGCGGTGATAAAGCAGGTCCACACTCATGACAAGGGTGTCAATATTGAACCCAAGGATGCGATCTTCAGGATCAATAGGGACATTCGCTTCGCAAAGGACAAAACCCCGTACAAGCTGAACTTGAGTGCAATCGTTTCACACGGTGGACGAAAGGATATGACTGCTGCGGGGATCTATTTCGAGCTCGGTCCTGAGAACGTAAAATTCTATGGAGGTGCCTACATGCCTGATAAAGACCAATTGATCAAGATAAGAACGGCGATCATGGCCGATCACAAGGGATTCCGCAAAGTTCTGGACGGGAAAGCATTCAAAATGGTGTTCGGTGGTGTACAAGGAGAGAAGAACAAAGTGATCCCAAAAGAATTCAAGGCTTTCTTGGAAAAGGAACCGTTGATCGCGAACAAGCAGTTCTACGTAGGAGCTGAATTGCCTGCCAAATGGGTGATCGATCCGAAGTTGATGGAGAAATTGATGGAGCACTACATGGCCATGAAACCGTACAATGAATGGCTGGTGGCGGCGATGAAGTGAGGATAGAGGGAGTCGCGTCAGAACGTGTTCTCACGCGAATTGTGGTAGTCTTCAGATGCTTCTAAAGCCTTTTAGTGCGAGTTGATCCATCGATATAGGTCGAAGTTTGGTCACCAACAAAAAAGCGCCCGCTTTTCAGCGGACGCTTCCTCGACTTTCACCCGGAACCTAGTTGGCTTTGCCAGTAAGTTTCACGATCAGGTCTATGTTGTTTGCGATCACCAAGTCCTTTGCAGGGCCTGGGAACGCAACACCGTATTTCTGACGATCAAAGGTCATTTTGCCTGTAGCGGTAACCGTGCCATCATCACTCGTTGCCATTTCGATCTCCGTAATGGTCTCGGTATCGGTCTTTCCGCGCAGCGTTAGTTCAGCTTTTGCGATATTGCCTTCAACACCAAGGATCGTCAAGGATGCCGTTGGACTTTTCTCAACATGGAAGAATTCTTCGCTGGCTAGATGTTTCATCAAATTTTCCTTTGGGCGATCGGCGGAATACCCATCATCCGTTGGGTTGATCGAGGTCATGTCCACAACGAATTCGCCATTTTGAAGGATACCTCCCTTGGTGATGATCTCTCCCTTGAGCACTTTCATATCGCCGCTGTGGCTATAGATCTTTGCACCTGTCATGTTACCGGACCACATTACCCCGCTGGCAGATGGGTCTATGGTATAGGTGACGATTTTGCCAGCTTCAACCGCTAGACTATCGGCAATTGCTTGGTCTTTTTTTGCTTGGATCTCCGCCTCACTTGGGCCACAGGCCACTAGAAAAAGTGCGGTCATTGAAAGTGCAGTGAACAGTTTGGTCGTCATTGGAAAATAGGGATGGGTTTGTTTTTAGGTCGGCAAAGGTAATGGAATTTTGTTTCCATGGAAAATAGATTGTCGTTCCGTGTGTGGTGCAAGGACGGTTGGTTGAATGCGGTACTCAATTTCACACGAAGAACCGCATTGGAATTGCGTCAACTATTCGCCAATTTCTTCAGCAATGGCGAGGGTCGGTACCTATCTTCACCATATTCGGATTGCAGTGCTTCCAATTGTGAAAGACAATTCGCGTATCCCTTTTCTTGTGCCCATTGCAACAAGCCTTTAGGGTAGTTCACACCCTTGGTCATTGCAAGGTCCAGGTCTTCCTTACTGGCTATACCCAGTTGTAATGCATCTACCGCTTCGTTGATCAACATGACCACGATGCGGTCCACGATCATCTGGTGTAGATCGCGATCGGTCTTGGGTTCCGGAAGTGATGCATCTGTCGAATAGTCGTAATACCCTCGTCCGGTCTTTCTACCCAACCAATTTGCCTCCACCATGCGTTGCTGTGTTAGGCTGGGCCTGTAACGCGGATCATAGAAGAACGCTTTGAACACACTGCTTGTAACCGCGAAGTTGATATCGTTGCCAATGAGGTCCATTAATTCAAATGGTCCCATTTTGAAGCCACCAACAGTTTTCATGGCGTGATCTATTGTAGCCATATCTGCTATTCCCTCTTCGTGGATCCGTAATGCTTCACCATAGAAAGGTCGAGCAACTCGGTTCACGATAAAGCCTGGTGTATCCTTGGCAATGACAGGTGTCTTACCCCATGCCTTCATGAGCGCTACACACGCCTTGGTGTGTTGTTCATGGGTTGCCAATCCTGGTACCACCTCAACCAATGGCAATAATGGAGCTGGGTTGAAAAAGTGAAGACCGATCACACGTTCCGGCAATTTGCATGCTGCTGCGATGGACGTAACGCTCAGCGAAGAGGTATTGGTCGCTAGTATGGCATTTGGGCCAACGGTCGATCCAAGCTGCTCGAATAATTGCTTCTTGATCGCGAGGTCCTCGATGACCGCTTCGATCACCAATCCACAATCCGCGAAAGCATTGATCTCAGTGGCATACGTAAACCGGTTCTGAATAGCCTTGGCTTCATCTACTTTTACTCTCCCCTTTTCGACCAAACGTTCCATGACCTTCTTCAGCGCGGATCGGGAAGCGTCCAGTGCCTGTTGGCGCATGTCGAACAGCACCACTTCATGTCCGGCCTGCGCAGCAATTTGCGCAATACCACTCCCCATTGTACCAGCACCGATAACACCAACGATCATATCTTTTTGCATAGCGCGAAGATCGGGCAAAGAAGGTCAGTTGCCTTTATAGACCGGTTTTCGTTTCTCCAGGAATGCATTCACGCCTTCGGTGTAATCATGACTGCGACCAGCGATGGTCTGCAATTCATTCTCCACGTCAAGTTGGCCATCCATGGTATTGTTCAAGGACCGGTTCAATGCTTCTTTGGTAAGTGCGATGGCCTTAGTTGGCATAGCAGCGAGCTTTTCGGCAAGCACGGTAGCTTCATTGATAAGATCGGCGTCGGGTACAGCTAGCCAGATCATTCCTTTTTCTTCAGCCTCTTTGGCCGATATTTTCGGGGCCAAGATCATTTGTCCAAATGCATGTTGCATACCAACCGAACGGGGTAGGGTGAAGGTGCCACCACTGTCGGGTATCAATCCGATATTGATGAAACTTTGGATGAAATTGGCGCTTTCCGCAGCAAGGGTCATGTCACAGGCGTATGCAATGTTCGCCCCTGCACCAGCAGCAACTCCGTTCACAGCAGCAATAACGGGTTTAGGCATGTTGCGAATTCGCCGTATGATCGGATTATATTGCGTAGTCAGGATGTCCTCGATCTTGGTACCCGGGGCAATGGCTTCGGCAAGATCCTGCCCAGCACAAAATGCGCGGCCCTCACCTGTCAGAAGTATCGCGCGGATGGTTGCATCCTCCTTACATACATCAAGTGCATCAATGGTCTCAAGCGCCATTTCGCGGTTGAAACTGTTCAACTTATCGGGTCTGCTCAACGTGATCGTAGCAACGCTGTTGGTGATATTGAATTGGATGGTTCTATAGGACATTATGCTTTCTTTTCAAAGACACTTGAATTGATCAAAAGGTTCCAGACATGCGCTACATTTCCACAGTGCCTTACAAGCTGTACTGCCGAACGCGGATATCATTACCGTATCATTCGAACCACATTGTGGGCAGGGAACTATTGGAGCCGCACCTTTCAATGCACGGATGTCGGCTGTTTTTTCGGGAGGTGCAATACCGTAGGCTTTTAACTTGGCTTTACCTGCTTCGGAGATCCAATCAGTGGACCAAGCGGGTGCCAATACTTGGGTCACTTGGAAATTGGTGATACCAGCACTGCGTAGCTCACTTTCAATATCCTGCTTCATAACGTCCATGGCAGGACAACCTGTATAGGTTGGCGAGATCGACACCATGACCTTGCCGTTCTTCACTTCCACATTCCGCAGAACACCAAGCTCCCGTACGCTGATAACAGGCACTTCAGGGTCCTTCACGTTCTCAAGTAACGCGTAGATGGCTTCTTCGCTGATATTGTCTTTATCCAGGGACATGGATCTATTGCGATCGTGATCATTGACTTCTGACGTTAGGCTACGGATGCATTTTCCTAGGAATGTACTCACTAGAACTGTTGTTCACCACTCAGCGCCAGGATATGCGCGTTGTAAATACTGCATCTCAGCTAGCAATACGCCCATGTGCTCACTATGCACACCTAGGCGTCCACCGGTCGACATGTAACCGTCTTCTGGTCGGGTGAGGGTCGCTTCTTCAAGAACGGCTTTTACGGTTTCTTCAAAGGCCGCCCTGATCGGTGCCATGTCCGGAACGATACTTGCTTTTACCAAGATCCCATCAGCTTCATCCTGAATGAAAAGGTCACCCGTGTATGTCCAAAGATCATTCAATGCGGTTTGTACACGCTGGTGACTTTCTTCGGTGCCATCGCCAAAACGGATGACCCATTCTCTTGTCGCGTGCAAATGGTAACGCACTTCTTTAACTGCTTTGCCTGCTATTGCTGCGATCCGTTCATCAGTGCTCTTGGTCAATGCTTCCTGGAGGAGCAGATGCCAAGCATCGTACAAAAAGCTACGAACGATCGTATGGGCATAGTCTCCATTCGGTTGTTCGACAAGTTTAGTGTTAACGAAATGGCGCTCAGGACGTAGAAAAGCGAGGTCATCTTCGCTCCGTCCCTTTCCTTCAACCTCACCGGCGTATTGCAGGTAGTTCCGTGCTTGTCCTATAAGGTCCAACGCGCGGTTCGTAAGTGCAATGTCCTCCTCTAATTGTGGTCCGTGTCCGCACCATTCGCCAAGTCGTTGGCTGAGTATTAAATTGTCATCACCCCTGCGTAGTAAGTAGGTGAACAGGGCTTGTTCTTTGGTCATTTCCTCAAGTAATGTGTTCATTTAATAAGTCGATGACGGGTCACTCATCATCAACTTACCAGCATTGTATGCTCAAATATATTTCGCCCCTTCAGGCATGGTATAGAAAGTCGGATGACGATACGTTTTATCATCCGCTGGGTCGAACAACATCTCCGCATCGTCCGGTTGGCTGGCACTGATCGCGTTGGCCGGCACTACCCAAATACTATTGCCTTCTTGCCTACGGGTATATACATCGCGTGCATTTTCGATGGCCATTTGAGCATCTGCAGCGTGCAAACTACCCACATGCTTATGATCCAACCCTCGTTTGCTTTGGATGAACACCTCCCACAGCGGCCAGTTATTGGGGTTCTCATTAGTTTCCTTGGTCATTTTCGATCTTTGTATTCGTCTTTGAGCGTATCACTAATTTTCTCCGAAGGTGCTTTTTACCTACGATGATCCGGCACATGCAGCAACACGTGATCAACTAGTGATCATGCTGCTTTTCGTTTCGCCTTCTTTGCCGCATAAGCCATAGCGGCTTCACGCACCCATGCACCTTCGTCGTTTGCTTTATTACGGGCTACCAGTCGTTCTTTATTACAAGGTCCGTTTCCTGCCACAACATCATTGAACTCGGACCAATCGATTGCTCCCCAGTCATATTGTTTCTTTTCCTCATTCCATTTCAGGTCCGGGTCAGGGATCGAAAGTCCGATAACTTCGGCTTGTTGGACGGTCCGGTCAATGAACATCTGTCGAAGTTCATCATTGCTTTGTCGTTTGATCTTCCAACGCATGCTGGCCGCACTATTGGTACTGTCAGCATCGCTTGGTCCGAACATCATAAGGCTCGGCCACCACCAACGGTTCAGGGCATCTTGTGCCATTTCTCGTTGTTCTTTCGTGCCTTTGCACAACACCGCCATGATCTCATACCCTTGCCGCTGATGGAAACTTTCCTCCTTGCAAATGCGCACCATCGCGCGAGCGTAGGGCCCATAGCTTGTGCGGCAAAGCATTACCTGATTCATAATAGCTGCTCCATCAACTAGCCAACCAACCGCACCAATATCTGCCCAAGTGAGCGTGGGGTAGTTGAATATGCTGCTATATTTTGCTTTTCCCATCAAAAGGTCATCGATGGTCTTTTCGCGGGTCGTACCAAGTGTCTCACATGCACTATACAGGTAAAGACCATGACCAGCTTCGTCCTGAACTTTTGCCAATAGGATTGCTTTGCGTTTAAGACTTGGTGCTCGACCGATCCAGTTCCCTTCCGGTAGCATACCCACAACCTCACTATGGGCATGTTGGCTGATCTGTCGTACCAGTGTTTTACGGTATTTCTCAGGCATCCAATCCTTGGGCTCGATCTTTTGTTCAGCATCGATCTTACCCATGAACTGTTCTTCTAACTTCACATCGTCCATTGTTCGGTATCTTATTCCTTAGTGCGCTAAGGTACGAAGCAGGCATGTGATGTAAAGATGCCCCGACTCATCCTTTAGCCGGTCGACAACTGCTATTTTTGGCGCCCTAGTTCGTAACACGAATTCGGTTCGCTCGTCCATAAGCTATACATGACCACCTCTCGAATGGCACGATTCCACACCCTAGAAGTTGCCCGGATCACTAAGGAGACCGATGATACCATCGTTATTGGCTTTCACGTTCCGGCCGGTGAAAAGGAGGATTTCAAATATATACATGGACAATACCTTACGCTTAAACTTTCCGTGAAAGGCGAGGAATTACGTCGGAGTTACAGCATCTGCAGCAGCCCGTTGGATACGGAAGAGATCCGAATTGCTGTAAAACGTGTCACCAATGGCCGGGCAAGTACACAGATCGTGGAGAATTTGAAAGTTGGCGATAAGCTGGAGGTGATGCCTCCGATGGGTTCCTTCTATACGCTGATCGACCCTGCGCATGAGACGCATTATGTGGCGTTTGCAGCTGGAAGTGGCATAACCCCCATCATGAGCATTCTGAAAACGGTCCTGCGAAGTGAACCCAAGAGCCGCTTTACATTATTCTATGGGAATACGGACCAGGATCGTATCATATTCCGCAAACGATTAGAAGAGCTGAAACAGCAGCATGGTGCACGCCTGGACGTGCATCACATCCTTACGAAAGGAGAGGACGAGGATATGTTATTCAATGGGCGCATTACTGCAGAAAAGGCTGTAAAACTGCTAAGCCGTTTCGTTGCGGACCCATTGGATAGGGAGTTCTTCATTTGCGGTCCGGAGCAAATGATGGTAAATGTGAGTGAGGCTTTGGAAAAGCAAGGCGCTAAGAAAAAGAACATACACATCGAATTATTCAGTACCCCGGTTACCACGGAAGCGAAGAAACCTCAGCTGCATGCTAATGACGGTGCGTTTTCTGGAACTGCGAGTGTGAAGGTCATATTGGACGGCAGGGAACAGGTTTTAGAAGTAGATGCTAATGGAGATGCTGTGCTCGATGTTGCACTTGATGCCGGCATGGACGTTCCGTACGCATGCAAAGGCGCGGTCTGCTGCACGTGTAAAGCCAGAGTAGTAAGCGGCTCAGTTGAAATGGAAATGAACTATGCACTAACGGACGAAGAAGTTGCGGATGGCTATGTATTGGCTTGCCAATCGCATCCACGAAGCGCTGAGGTGACGATAGATTTCGATCAGCGTTGACGCCGTTGGAGCGCTAGGAATAAAATAAGCAAGGCGGGCTTACGGGCCCGCCTTGTCTTATCTCCTGCCTTTAGTTAAGTTTTTTTGTAAGGCGAGGAAGAAGAAGTTGGATCGATCAATTTCCTGCGCTTGCGTAGTTGTTGAATTTAGCTTGAATGTGGGCGAGGTATGCTGCGCTATGATAGAACCCTCCCATTTCCGGATCATATCGAACAATGGCCGAAGGGAAGTCGGTGAAGAAAGGGTCAGCCTGCTGAGTGCCTTCTGGAAGAAGATCGACCTTACACACGTATGCTGGGTATTTTACAAGGTCCTTAGGCAGGCTTGTATCCATATAGATCATTTTGGTTTGGAAACCAGCTTGTTTGAATTGAATGGAGTAAGCCGCATCCAAGTCCAATTCAAGGGCATATTTTCCTTTGGGATTGGTCTGAACGACAATTATCTCCTCATTCTCTTTGTAGAGTGTGATCTCCGCTCCTTCAGCCTTTTCGCCTTGCAGGGTTACTTGGCCGGTTACAGGAACGTACCAACCTGTTGCTTGTTCACGCTTATCCACAAGGTTACCTTGGGCATAGGTGCTTTTCACGGTACAAAGTGAGAATAACAAAAGACCTGCGGTGATCATGCCGGTCAGTTTATTCATGTGTCGGGAGTAATACATTTCTGTTCGTGTTTTTCGAGCGTAGTTGGTCGTCTGAACGGAAAACTTCGTGAAAAGGTTACAAAGGCCATTTTCAAGGACTTCCTGGTTCATGTAATGCGGTGATCGGCAGAACTGTGTTTCTTTGCCTTTATGGAAGTTAAAAGGCATGTGGTGGTCGGACTGTTGTTATTGGGAATAGCGCTCAACTCTATAATATCTGTCCATGGGCAATGCGATCGCTGGCAACAGCGGGTACAGTACAAAATGGACGTGGAACTGAATGATAGGACGCATCAGTACATGGCGGATGCCTCGTTGTTCTATATGAATAACAGCCCGGATACGCTTCGAGAGATTTTCTTCCATCTCTTTTTCAATGCGTTCAGGCCTGGTAGCGAAATGGACGTACGCTCTCGCAGCATCGTGGATCCGGATAATCGGATCGGGGATCGGATCGACAGCTTGGAACCTCAACAAATGGGGGAGCTTCATCTCATGGAAATAACACAGGAGAATAAGTCTGTAGAACAGATCGAAATGGGGACGGTTACCAAAGTGATCTTGCAGAAAGCGCTCTTACCGGGAAAAAGCACGGTATTGCGCTATAAATTCAAAGGTCAGGTTCCGATCCAGATCCGCAGGGCGGGGCGTGATAATGCGGAAGGTATTGCCTACAGTATGGGACAATGGTATCCAAAGTTGGCAGAGTATGATCAACGTGGCTGGCATGCGGACCCCTATGTCGCTCGCGAATTTTTTGGCGTTTGGGGAGATTTCGATGTTACCCTGACCTTGGATTCAGCCTACACCGTGGCAGCCACAGGGGTTTTGCAGGATCCGGAACGTATCGGAAAAGGCTACGCACCTGTCCAACCTGGTCATTCCGCCAAAGGCTCTACCATTTCGTGGCATTTCGTTGCTAAGGATGTACATGATTTCGCCTGGTCAGCGGACAAGGATTATATCCACACAACAGAACAAGTACCGAATGGACCGCTGTTGCGTTTTTTTCGAAAGAATGATCCCGAAACTACCGAAGCATGGAGTCAGTTACCGGAGTATATGGTGAAGTGTTTCACATACATGAACGCTACGTTCGGTAAGTATCCATGGCCTCAATTCACGATCGCTCAGGGCGGTGATGGGGGAATGGAATACCCCATGTTAACATTGATCAATGGGAAACGCAGATTAGGAAGTCTTGTCGGAACTAGCGTACATGAGGCACTTCACAGTTGGTATTATGGGGTTTTGGCAAGCAATGAAAGTCGATACCCATGGATGGATGAAGGGTTTGCGGAGTATGCTGGTTCGAAAGTGATGAATGAGCTATTTCCAAAACCGACCGATCCACATGCTCCGGCGTATGCAGGTTATTATGCATTGGTGAAGAGTCCCGAACATGAAGCGCCAGTGATCCATGGTGATCATTTCCTGACCAACCGTGTTTACTCGAATACGGCCTACAGCTTTGGTGAGGTGCTCGTGAGACAATTGGGTGCAGTGGTAGGAGAGAAGAAGTTGGCCAGTGGGCTTCTGCGGTATTACAAGACCTGCGGTATGAAACATCCGGAACCCATCGACTTTGAGCGCGTGATGGAAAAGGAAAGCGGATTGGAGCTGGATTGGTATTTTGATGAATGGATCAACACAACGCGCACTGCCGATTACGGAATACGTAGCGTGCTGCAGATCGGCAATGAATTGCACATTGGTCTTGAACGAAATGATGATCAGCTAATGCCCGTGGATCTGGCGATCCAGTTGCGAGATGGCAGCATTAATTACTATCACATTCCACTGTCGTTAATGCTGGGTGCGAGACCTGCCAACAGTGATTCTGAAGCCTATACCAATTTACCGGCTTGGCAATGGACCGATAATTATTACGACCTCGTGATACCGGGAACGATCACGGATGTTTCCAGTATTACGCTGGACCCATTTCAGCGTGTGGCCGATATTGACCGGAACAATGATGTACTGAAGATAGTGGAAGGTGCGAATGGGTTCCTAAAACCATAAGCTTAACCACCGGCTATCATTGAAGCATTTCAAGGCCAGTCACGCAGCGACCCCTTCATCCGTATGTGCATTCACCAGTTTGTGCTGTATCTCATATGGAACCTGCTGATAGGCATGAAAGTGCTCGGTGAATGTTCCTCGGCCCTGCGTTAGACTGCCCAACGTGGTGCAATACCGGCCTAATTCAGCTAACGGCGTATGCGCTAAGATGACCTGATATCTGCCTGCTCCATCCACGCCCATGACAACACTCCTACGTGTCTGCAGGTCGGTCATAACATCGCCCATCAGATCAGCAGGGACACGGACCTGCAATTCATGGATCGGTTCCATTAATTGAGGGTCGGCCTCATTGAATGCTTCACGGAAAGCTTGCAGACCAGCGATCCGGAAGCTGATGTCATTGCTATCCACAGGGTGCATTTTGCCATCGAACACGACCACACGGATGTCCCTTGCCGGTGAGCCGGTGAGCGGTCCGTTCTCCATTTTTTCCATGATCCCTTTCAGGATGCTGGGTAGGAATTTATTATCGATAACACCACCCACGATGCAATTGTAGAATACCAATACGCCACCGGTAGGCAATTCAACGACCTCCTTGCCACGAACGCTAACACCGGTCGGGTCCGGCATGCCTTCGTACCAAGGGTCGATGCGCAGACTCACTTCCGCGAACTGACCGGATCCACCGCTTTGTTTCTTATGACGATAATTCGCTTCTGCCGCTTTCCTGATCGTTTCGCGGTAGGGTACACGGGGATCGCTATATGCAACGTCCACTTTGTAGTGGTGCGCAAGCTTCCATTTAAGCAAATTGAGGTGCAATTCACCTTGGCCGCCCACCACTTGTTGTGCAGTTTCCCGGTTGTAGGTTAGTACGATCGTTGGGTCTTCTTTCTGGATCTCCAACAATGCTGCATGGAGCTTTTCCTCCATTTTCACATCAACCGCTCTGATCATTTGTCTAATGCGCGGTTGCGGGAACGCAAGCGGAACCAGTTTGATCCCTTTACCAGGTGAGTGTAATGTATGTCCGGTCGAGGTTTCTTTCAGTTTGATGGTGCCTCCAATATCACCGGCTTCCAAAAGGTTCACATGCTTTCGTTCCTTACCCTCCATAATGAAGAGCTGATTGATACGTTCGATATTACCCGTGTTGTCATTGGTAAGCTCCATGCCTTCTTTTACCGTTCCGCTCATGACCTTGAACAGGGAGATATGACCAGCATGTGGTTCAATGACCGTCTTGAATGTGAAGAGAACAGTAGGCCCATCGGTCTGGCATTTCAGCGAGCCGCCACCCTCCAGTTCTTCCGCGGGCATTTCGGTTGCGCTTGAGGCTACATTATCGATAAAACCCATTAGTCGGCCGCTACCCATGTTTCGCAAAGCACTTAAACAGAAAACAGGAAAGCATGTGCGTTTCATCATTCCGAGGTTCAGGCCCGCTCGCATTTCATCCTCATCCAATTCGCCTTTGTCAAAGTAGTGTTCCATTAAGGTCTCGTCATTCTCCGCTGCTTTTTCGACCAGCACCTTATGAAGCTCCTCTGCTCGTTCAATCTCTCCAGCAGGGATAGGTAGTTTTTCAGGTTTGCCACCATCATCCTTGAACACATACATCTTCATCTTGAGCAGATCGATGATGCGATGGAATCCCTCACCTTCTTCGATCGGATACTGCATCACCGTAACTGAACTGCCAAAGTGGATCTTGGCTTGCGCAACTGTAGCTTCGAAGTCAGCATTCACGTGATCCAATTGGTTCACACCAATGATCACTGGACGGTCGTAATGTTGCATATGCTCCCACACAAGGTCCGTCCCCACCTCTACTCCGTGGCGTGCATCGAGCAGTAATAAGCAGGTATCTGCAACACGTAATGCGGGTATGGTCTCGCCCACTAGGTCATCCAGTCCAGGGGTGTCCAGAATATTGATCTTGAAATTGCGCCATTCCGTATGCAGGCATGTGCTGTATACGCTACTGCTGCGCTTGTGTTCCAACTCATGATGGTCGCTTGTTGTGTTATGATCCACAATGTTTCCGCGGCGATCGATCACTCCAGCTTCGAACAACATGGTTTCGGCCAGGGTGGTCTTGCCGCATCCGTGGGATCCAAGGATCGCGACGTTCTTAATGTGTTTTGCATCGTAGGTCTTCATGGCGCAAGGAATTAAGATCCTGTGCGGCCTAACCTAAAATGTTCCCACACTACTGCGGGTGACCGATGCAGGATGATCGTGAAACGAAAAAGAACGAACTTCGAGGCTATGAAGATATGAAAGGATCGGATAAAACAAGAACACCCTGCTTTTTCGGCAGGGCGTTCTTGAGTGATCTACTGGAAGGTCTCAGTTCAGAGCTTCCATAGCACGGTCTCCTTGTAGCGTATTGAAGCGAGCCAATACCTCGTCATAACTACTGGGTAAGTTCAACTCCTTCATGGGGTCGAAAGCGAGATCATTACTTTCCTTATAATTTGAATAGCACCGTTTCGCAATTTGCTCAGGTGCCTGCATCGACGTCTCGTCCTCGCTCTGCTTGATCTCTTTCTTCATCGGTCGTATTCCCATGCTTTCAATGCTGCGTCGACCGAAATGATCGGACCACTATTGATAGTGTTGTTACAAAGATATGGTTAGGAAGACATAAAAGTAAAGAAGTAGTACAAATGTTAGGTCAAGGATTGGAGGGCCAACCATGATATGGGATCATAAGATAATTCGGAGGATCGGGATTGATAACCTTTGGTCGGTTCTCGGCAATACGGTCATTTTTGATCTAAGGATAGCGTCACTTATCTTCGGCACCGTGTAGTGGTCCAATGTTATCTGGAGGAGATGTACTTAGGTCCGGATCCAAAGGGTTGCATTGGTTAGATCAAAAGAACATTGATCGAAAAGGGAATCCCGTTCAACCGGGAGCTGTTCCCGCAGCTGTAGACTGCTGAAGCTTGTTGCACAAAGCCACTGGGATCAAGATCCGGGAAGGCGCAACAAGTAGGGTAGTGAGCCAGAAGACCTGCCACCACACAATAGTTCGGCCACGGGAAATGGCACGGTAGCTAGTGCATGGGCGCCTACCATATCCTGGGGTTTCACCACATTAACGCTGTGCGGTGAACGCAGCACCCAAAAAACAATTAACATGTATCGTTCAATTCTTTCGTGTGCAGCTTTCGCTGTGGTTCTATTCGCAAATGCTCAACTGCAAGTGCGGCAGGTCTTCGCTCTCAGTGAAGGCTATTTTGATTACGCCAATAGCGTACAGGTCATTCCGGTAACGCTTGGATCCTATGACCCGGGAACAGGTATGTTCCAGACCGTTGCAACATTGACGGGGCCTCGCTTCGGATCCGATGTGCTGGTAGATGGTGCTACCGTATTCGTAGCGGCGGATGATCGTATCGTAAAGTACAGTGCGGACGATTATACGGAGCTTGACCTTGCGATGGTACAAGGAGTTAGAAAGTTGGCGATCTGGAACGATAAGTTGCTTTTGACGCGCGGAGAACTCGGCGGTCTCGACCATTATTTCGAGGTTCGGGACAAGAATACCTTGGATCTGCTTTGGAGCATAGACCCAGTGGATGGATTGACGCGAAGCGCAGAAGACGTGGTCGTTCTGGAGGACAAGGCCTATCTCGGAGTGAACAATGCGTTTGATTGGGCAAACCTTTCCGGGATCATTGGAGAAGTTGATCTTTTAGCGCAGACCTACGGACAGGAAGTGGATCTAGGCCCCGCTGGGCTGAATCCAGAGAAATTGTTCGTGGTCAACGGCATGTTACATTCATTCAATAACACCGATTTTTCCAAGAGCAGTATCAGTACCGTTGATCCTCAGATATCCGCATTACAGGGCACTACGGATGTTACTTCTTTATCCAGCTGTGCGGCTTCTGTAGTTTCCGGAGATAACATCTACTTCCTGGAATATGCTCAGAACGAATTGGCGCGATACTCGATCAGCAATGATGCGGTTCTGGACACGTTGTTCGGATCACCTGCGGTCTATGGTATTGTAGAGGACGATCTGAATAACGTGCTTTATGCCACAACGACGGACTTTTCCAGTACTGGAGAATTGCTTGTGTTGGATCTGAATGGAACGATCCTATCCAGTGTGCCAGCAAGTGTTAGTTGCGGAAATCTTGCTGTTGATACCCGCAGTACCACAGGCATTGGTCCTATCGAACTGCCTTCTTTCAACCTGTTCCCGAATCCAGCGGACGATAGTATTACGATCCAATTACCAGAGCAAAAAGAGGCATTGATGGTCGTTGTGCTGGATGCTACGGGTCGTACGGTCCTCACCACCAGAACACAGTTGACCGGTCGGACGGTCATCGATATCGATCAATTGGTGCAAGGAGTATACACAGTGAGCATAGCTGATCATACCCCCATCCAATTTACCAAATTCTGATCGGCAGAAGCTTACATTTGCGGCCCCCATCGGAAAGAATGATCTTTTCGTTGGGGGTGTATGCCTCCTTAGCTCAGGGGTAGAGCAGCTCACTCGTAATGAGCAGGTCGTCGGTTCAAATCCGATGGGAGGCTCCCTAAAATGAAAGCCCTTCAATGAAAATTGAAGGGCTTTTTTACGCCTTATTACGAAAAGTGTCGGAGCGGTAGATCTACGCAACACGCATAGAAGCACGTGCAATTGCCGCAAACTCGTGCGGCGTGGACTGCACATCAACGAGATCCACGACCTCATTCTTTACGAAGCGTACTTCCCATGTACTACCAGAGCGTTTTTGTTGATCGGTCCATAGCGCGAATTCAATACACGCAAGGTCGGGCTCAATGTAATGAGCGAACAAGGTGAATCCAGCGCTGCCCCCGACAGGTGGAGAAAGGATGAACTGCACCGATCTGCCATCACGCAAGAAACCGTTGGCAAGGTCAATTGCCAGACTGTCGCAATGGACACTCGCAGCTTTTAGGAATGCGGTCACCCGTTCGTCTCCAAGCAACTTATGTGCATGAATGGTTGCAGTATGGTGTGCGCTTCCTTGCATTAGCGGAAGCAAATCTGAGGCAAGAAAAATAGCGATCCAAATGTATTCGACCAACCGTATGAACTTGGCGGCAAGAGGCCGACTCTGCTCTATTTGCTCACTTCATCGATCTGCGAATTCCGTGCAAGCAGCAACGCAAGTGCTTAGTGTGATCGCTATTCGCCCTTGGTAGCGATCATGACCGAGATAGGGCGATGGTCGCTCAACTCAATTGGCAATGTCTGAAAATCCCAGGAGATGATCGACTCGTCGTGTAGAATATGATCGATCCGGAGGCCCGGCAAGAAACCGACATACGTTGCGCCGGTCCCAGAGCCACTTTCACGGAATGCATCAACCTTATTTCCTTTCAGTTCATTGTAGCTGAAGCTCATTGGAACGTCATTCATATCTCCACAGTAGACCACCGGATGGGGGCTAGCGGCCATATGTGCGGCAATACGTTCAACTTCATCGCTTCGGAGATCGAAACCGCGGTGTAGGCGCTTCAGAATACGAAGCCCACCGGTACGAATGGAGTCCCGGTCCGTATCCGTATCCAACTTTTCAATGAACTTGTAATCCTCATCGCCGAAATGATACGAGGCCAAGTGCGCATTATAGACTCTGATCGTATCATCCTTCAAAGCAATATCGCTCCAAATACATTGATTGTTCGGGTTCTCCGGGAATTTGATATCGCCTTTTGCAATTATTGGAAAAGCGCTGAAAGTGGCGATACCGAAATGCGTATCCAGGCGCGTGTGCTGGGTGTAGCGATCATGAATGTGGGTATATCTGAATTCCTTTAGGAGTGCATCCTTGGTCCTGAAAAAGATGGTGTTGCGGCTGTAAAAGAATTCCTGCAAGCATAGGATATCGGCGTCCTGTGCATGTAATTCTTTGAAGATCGCATCGCGCGTAACCTTGTTTCCGGTCCAATTGTACAGGTCGAATAGGCGCACGTTCCACGACAATAATTTGATCGGAGCGGAGGCTGTCAGTTCCGGTGCATCGGTATTACCGAACAATTGAAAATGATCTGCCACATGCCCCCATCCGAACAACAATACAATTCCTGAAAGCAACATCCGTTTCCGTCGAAAGACCGCCCACCAGATCAAGAAGAAGAAATGGATCAATAATTGATAAGGGAAGCTTAGTGCCAAAAGTGCCGGTATCCAGAATGTCTTTGGGCTGGTATAGGGTGCCAAATAGGTGAACAACAACAACATTGCGCATAGGATATTGATCCACCACATTGGCAGATGCCACCTTGAGGGGCGCTTTTTTTCCTTCGTGCTATTTGTTATCGTTTCAATTGGGCGTGGATCGGTATGCCGTGATCGTACTATTTACCATTGCCCTCTTTGAAGAGGATGTTCTTCTCGTCCTTGCTCAAACTATCGTAACCACTTTTGGATATCTTGTCGAGTATTGAATCGATGCGCGCTTGTTGGGCCTGTTTTGCGGCGTTGTAGTCGGTGTCGTTTCGCTGTGGTTTTTTAGAAAAGGGTTTTTCTACCCGCATTCTTGAACCACTTTTTCGTTTGAATGGTCTTGCCAGTTTTTCCAATCCATCAATGAATGTCGTAGCCCAGTCATTGCCATTTGTGAGCTGTCGCGAAGCGAGGATACCGAATAGTGCACCGCCAATATGTGCTTCATGTGCCACTCCATCCGCCGTACCAACGCCCATCAGATCCAAGATCAGGATCACACCTGCAACGTACATTAGTTTCACCTGGCCAAAGAGAAAGAGGTTCACCACCATCTGAGGGCGGTAAGCTGCAATACCGATCAAGACACTGATCACGCCTGCCGATGCACCCATTACAGTTGCTCGAGGTGCCCCTGGTGCTACGTTCTGTAGCACTGCGAAAAGTAGAAATCCGGCTAGACCTCCAAGCATGTAATATCCCAGTAACCGCTTGCCGCCTAAAAGGTCTTCGAACATTCGGCCGCCCAACCAAAGGAGTATCATATTCCAGAAGATGTGGCCTACACCGGTATGGGTGAACATGTATGTGATTACCGTCCAAGGTCTAATGGCGAGGTCGCTCAGGTTGGAAGGTGCGGTAAGCCATTGCTCAACATAGACATGGCGCATCATCAGCGCGGTTCCTCCGTCCCATTGGGCAATGATCAAGAACACCAAATAAAGCAGGACCAATGCAACGAAAACACCAACATTCGCAAGGATCAGTTTCACGGTCATGCCACCGGCACGCCATTGCATCCTTAGTTCATCCATAATTCCCATAGCGTTCGGTCTGCCTCTTATTTTTGGTTGTTGAACAACGGTAGCAAAGGTCGTGCCTACCGATCAGTCAATCGCGTGCGAAAATGATCCGTGATCAACAACGTGCTGATCGATCAACTGGATGCGTTATCAGAACGCTTGTTTGGGGCCATCACCCCAGATCTTTAGGAGGATGAAACCAACCACCATTCCGCCGAGGTGAGCGAGGTGCGCAACGTTATCACCGGGGTTATTCTGAATTGCGCTGTACACGGATATTCCCGCAAAGATCCAAACGAAGTAGCGTGCTTTGATCGGTATGGGTAATGGGAACATGATCAATTCCACATTGGGGAAGGTGAGTCCGAAGGCCAGCAGGATACCATACAAAGCACCGGAAGCACCTACCATGGATGTGTTCATCAAGAGATTCAACTGGGCCATATCGGCATCAACGAAATTCTGTCCGTGGACCAACGCTTCAGCACCCATGGACTTTACTTCAGCAACCGCTTCTGGACTCATGTAATCCAACATGCGCATATATTCAAAAGCGTGTGCACCTGAATAGAACAACGCAGCACCTACTCCGGCGATCATGTAAAAGATCAGGAATTTCTTCGCGCCCCAGCGGTATTCCAAAGGTGGACCGAACATATACAACCCGAACATGTTGAGGCCGATGTGCAACCACCCACCATGCATGAACATGTGCGTGATGAGCTGCCATGGTTGGAAAAGCGGAGAGGTGAAAAAATGAAGCCCGAACCACGTGTCCATGCTGTCACCACCAAAATCTCCGAACCCGGAGACCTTGATCAGAAAGAAGATCACATTGATGATCAATAGGTTCTTAACGACGGTTGGGATCCCGGATAAAGGGTTCTGTGAGAATTGCATCATCGTTCGAAACGTTCATTGAGCTCGTCGAGCCCGTAAGTGATCAAAGTCGGTTTGCCGCTGGAGGTGGTGTACGGCATTTCGCATGCGAAGAGGCGGTCGATCAGGTCAAGCATTTCCGCGCTTGTCAAATTGCGCCCGCTGCGGATCGCCATGCTGCGCGCCATACCGGTCGCTAACACTTGGTGCCGTTCATTGCGCAGACCACCTTTCTGCTGCTTTAGTTGTTCCAATAAATTCTCGAGCAAGCGGGTAGGGTCTTCATCCGCAGCTTCGGCAGGCATCCCATTCACTTGAACGGTTCGGCCCCCGAACAATTCCAGATCGAAACCCATTTTCCGTAGGTCGGGCAGTACTTCTTCCACCATTGCCAGGTCTGCGGCATTCAATTCTACGTGACGCGGAAAGAGCTCGGTCTGGGTAAGGCCTGCGCCGCTCTCGAGTAACTTGAGGTTGCGCTCAAACAAGACCCGCTCGTGGGCACGATGTTGATCCACGACCATATAGCCGTTCCGCAGTTGAGCCAAGATGTAGGTTCCGTGTAACTGGAATAACGGGCGGTCACTTTGCTCGCCATCCAATTCGCGCGATGGCAAAATGCGTGGTTCGCTGTATGGCCGACCGTCCATTTCACGGGCCGGTCTGTTTGCCTCATCTTCGATGGTGTCATCCACTGGCGATGCCAACCCCATATTGAATAACTGTTGCCAGCCTTCGGCACTCGGTCGTGGCGGGGCCGTGAATGCGCCTAGATCACGTGGGTTCCAGTCGGGTGCTTTGCTGGACGCAGCAGCACTGCTGAACGCTGCGATCATGGCCGGCTCCGGTTCAAAATCCAAACTGGGCACAATGTTGAATCGACCCAAAGCACGCCGTACAGCTGCATGAACGATCGCATAAATAGCGCGGTCATCACGGAACTTGATCTCGGTTTTTGTAGGGTGGATGTTAATGTCGATCTGTGCCGGGTCCAATTCGATGAACAAGAACCAGGATGGGAAATTTTCTCGAACCACCAACTCTTCGTAGGCACGCCGGACCGCATGGTCCAGGTAGCTGCTGCGGATGAATCGTTGGTTGATGAAATAGTATTGCTCTCCGCGCGTGCGCTTTGCGAATTCGGGCTTCCCGACGAAGCCGGTCACGCTCACGAAATCCGTGTGTTCTTCAACCGGGACCAACCGTTCATCATACTTACGGCCGTAAAGGCCAACGATCCGCTGACGTAGTGCTGCACTTGGTGTCGCATCATCCAACGCACCGCTCAGGTTGAACTCTTGAACATCGTTGTGTACGACTTGGAAGGCAATATCCGGATGCGCCAACGCCACACGATGGAATTCTTCCATAACGTGCTTCAGTTCAACACCATCACTCTTAAGGAACTGCCGGCGGGCCGGGACATTGTAGAAAAGACTACGCACCGAGATCGTGGTTCCAATAGGACCGGCCATTGGGTCCTGCGTACGAACGCGACTTCCTTCAATGGTGATGTGGGTTCCAAGCTCCTCGTGCTTATCCCTGGTCTTCAGGTCAACTTGTGCAATAGCAGCGATACTCGCCAAAGCTTCACCCCGGAATCCCTTGGAGCGCAACGTTTGTAGATCATTGGCTTCACGGATCTTGCTTGTAGCGTGTCGTTCGAAACAAAGACGCGCATCGGAAGCACCCATTCCGTGCCCATCATCGGTCACTTGGATCAGTGTACGACCGGCATCCTTGACCACAACGATGATCCGCTTAGCGCCGCTGTCCACACTGTTCTCCAACAGCTCCTTTACAACGCTGGCTGGACGCTGAACCACTTCGCCCGCAGCGATCTGGTTCGCCACGTGGTCCGGTAAGAGCCTGATCAGATCGGCCATGATCCGGAAGCGAAAGGGTTGGTGTATGACATGCACTTATGGAGATCGAACAATCGATATCCGAAGAATTCGTGCAAAAGTAACTGCTGGTGCTGAAGGGAGTTCGGATCGGTTCTTGTTCATAGATTCCTTCATCGATCCGCATGATCGGCAATATGATCACGTTTTCAGTTGTAGAATAGGCGCTATCACCATCAATTCGTTGTTAGCAAGTGAGCGGTTCCGGCCTTGATCTTGCGCATGACCACGGATAGTTTTGGGCTTCCTTAATGAAGAATACTCTTTCCATACTCGCTGTTTCCGCAGCATTAGCCCTATTTTTCAGTGGTGTTCCGCACCAGGATCGTGCTGTGGAATTTCCACCGCCTTTTCTGAAATCGGCCACGCCATGGGCCGACTCAGTATTCAATACGCTAACGTTGGATGAACGCATCGCCCAGTTGATGATGGTGGCTGCGTTCGGCAATAAGAACAGCAAACACGTAGAGGAAGTTGAGCAATTGGTCCGCGAACGGAATATCGGAGGGTTGATCTTCTTTCAAGGTGGTCCGGGTAGGCAAGCAAATTTGACGAACCGTTATCAAGCGGCCGCGAAAACGCCGTTGATCCTAGGGATGGATCTGGAGTGGGGCTTGGCCATGCGCTTGGACAGCACGATCCGTTTCCCAAGACAGATGACGTTGGGGGCAATACAAAATGACGAGTTGATCGAAGCGATGGGTTTGGAGATCGCACGGGAAATGAAGCGGCTTGGCGTACACATCAGTTTCAGTCCGGTGTTGGACGTGAACAACAATGCTGCGAACCCGGTGATCAACGACCGCAGTTTCGGTGAGGACCGTGAGTTGGTCGCGCAAAAAGGTATCGCCTATATGCGCGGGTTGCAGAAAGGAGGCATCATGGCCACAGCGAAACATTTCCCCGGTCACGGTGATACGGATACGGATTCGCACAAAGCATTGCCGGTCATTATGCACGATCGAAAACGCTTGGATGAAGTGGAACTCTATCCGTTCCGGAGATTGATCGCTGAAGGGCTATCGGCCATGATGATCGCGCACATGGACGTGCCAGCACTGGACAGTGCCGTTGGCGTACCAAGCACGTTGAGCAAGCCGATCGTTACTGATCTTTTGCAGACGGAGATGGGTTTTGAAGGACTGATCTTCACCGATGCACTGAATATGCAAGGCGTTGCAAAATTTGATAAGCCCGGGGAGATCGAATTGCGTGCGTTGATCGCTGGAAATGATGTAATGCTCTTTCCTCAGGATCCGGTTAAAGCAATTGAGCGGATCAAGCTTGCGGTGGATAGCGGCGAGATCGCACGATCGCTTATTGATACAAAATGCCTGAAGATCCTTCGCGCGAAAGAATGGGCAGGGTTAGCTAAGATGAAACCGATAGCGACCAAGAACTTACAAGAAGACCTGAACCCTGTGTCGGCTCAGTTACTGCGTAGAGAGCTCTATGCAAATGCCATTACGGTGTTGAACGACCACAATAACATCTTGCCGATCGGGAAATTGGATTCTCTGAAGATCGCTTCGGTTGTGATCGGCGATAGCGTCGGAAACCCTTTTCAAATTGGCCTCCAGCGCTATGCTGATGTGAAAATCTTCCGTTGCAATAAGGCCATGCGGCCGGATAGTATTCAAGCATTGTTGCGGAAGTTGGAGCAGTTCGATCGCGTGATCGTATCCGTACACAATACCACCTGGCGCTTGAACAAGGACTTCGGTGTTCCTGAATCTTCGATGGATATCATTCGAGAGATCGCTGCCAAGAAGCCGACCATTTTCGCCCTTTTCGCGAATCCGTACACGCTGACCAGAGCTTATGGATCCAACTACATGGCTTCGGTGTTGGTGGCCTACGAAGAGACCGAAGAAACGCAAGATCTAATGTCGCAAGTGATCTTCGGTGGCATGGGCGCGAATGGTAAACTACCCGTAACACCATCATCATTCTTTGTATTGGGCGATGGCAAAGAGGTGCGTTCCAATGGTCGGTTGGCGTATACGTTGCCCGAGAGCATTGGCATCCGTAGTGCGGATCTCGCTGCGATCGATGCCATCGTTGCGGAAGGCATTAGCGCAAAAGCCTATCCTGGTTGCGAAGTATTGGTTGCAGTGGATGGCAAAGTGATCATGAACAAAGCTTACGGCAATCCAACATACGAGAAACTGCGTCCCACAAGATCCGATGATATCTATGACCTGGCGAGCATCACGAAAGTGGCTAGTACCACACTCTCGTTAATGAAACTAGTGGATGAAGGAAAGGTGGATCTCGATGATACTTTCGGTAAATACCTCCCGGAATTGAAAGCCGATCATCCGGGTCATGCGCGGATGGAATTGCGCGATATGCTTACTCACCAAGCAGGATTGAAGCCTTATGTTCCATTCTATTTGAGGTTGATGAAGGATGGAAAGTTGAAGGCTGGAATTGCCAGTGACAGCGCCACAGAGAAACACAACGTGCGCGTTGCCGATGGTCTTTACATCCCACAAGCTTATCGCGATAGCATGCTCACGTGGATGCTTGATACGCCTCTTGGAAAGAAGGGTGACTACGTCTATAGTGACATGGGTTATTACCTCTTGCAGGAATTGATCGAACGCGTTACTGGCGAGCCGCTTGAACGTTATGTGCAGCACACGTTCTACGTACCTCTTGGTGCAAGTACATTGGGCTATAAGCCATGGGAGCGCTTTGCAAAAGGCCGCCTAGCACCGACGGAGTTCGATGTTGCATTCAGAGGGAAACAGATCCAGGGTGATGTACACGATCCGGGCGCAGCCATGAAAGGCGGTGTTGCCGGACATGCAGGCTTGTTCAGCAATGCGAATGACCTGGCCATAATCATGCAGTTGTTGGCCAATGGCGGCACCTACGGAGGTCGGCGTTATTTGAGCGAGAAGGTGGTAACTGAATTCACGAAGTGCCAATTCTGTTCACCCAGCGGAACGGGCAATCGACGTGGCCTTGGTTGGGATAAACCGGAGCGTGGTAAAGGTGGTCCTACGTGCGAATGCGTGAGTTATGCGAGCTTCGGGCATACTGGATTTACAGGAACCATGGCCTGGGCGGACCCTGACGCCAATGTGGTTTACATCTTCTTGAGCAACCGGGTTTATCCGAATGCGACCACGAACAAATTGGCAAGCATGGGCACGCGCACCAAGATCCAAGAGGTGATCCACGATGCCGTTGCTGCGCGCATTCGCCCTGAGCCACTGGCACGGACGGGGGTGGTGAAGTAGGGTGGAGTAGAAAACCAGATCCGCGGGAACGGGGTTGTAACGGTTAGTTATTATCTTTTAGCTTAAAATGGTTTGAATGAGATCCATGGCACGTTACGCTTTCGCATTAATACTTTTACTCGTCTTGGTCGGGTGTGGTGGACGTTGTGGCAAACCAGAAAATTTTGCTTTGCGAAGTACCGCGCTCGCATATTTCGGTCCATTCCTTGATAACAGTTATTGGGTATACCAGTGCGTAGAGGATACTTCCGTACTGGATACGATCACCTTGCATGGTCGACTGCATCGTATTGTGGAATTGGGTTCGGATTCAAGATGTAAACCGGACTATTCGGAAGAGTTATCATATCTGCTAATTGGTGGTATGGAGAGTGATACGATCCGGGTATGGTTGTCCGCTCGGCGATCCGACTCTTTTTATATGAACGGATCGTTCCTGGGTGATCAGCTTTACTTGTATGGAGATATTGAAGGTGACACCGATTGGTTCTATGTAAGTGACTATTGGAATGATGAACTCGTAAACCATGGTTCCCTGGCCATTGGAGGTATAACTTACGAGGGCGTTGTACAGATCAAGAAACCATGGGGAAATCCGTTTCCTGAACAAGTGCCATCATTCTGGTTGGCTCGTGGCGTCGGAATGATCCAGTTCCAGCTGTATGATGAAACCCTTGGTGAGCAAAGGACATATCAGTTGAAGGAATATCTTATCCAATAGTTCTTAATCGGATCGTTATTTAAGTTAAACCGCCGCAGGGTCTGCGCCTCGCGACCCTGCGACCGCTGAGATTGATTGTTACGTATTTCACCGCACGGTAGGTTGATAGGGTAGTTCATGGCGGTTCAACTCCGCTTTAATACTCGACAAAGCCATACTATTCTTTGGGAGAACGAAGCCCTCGACTAAGTCCCCATGTTCAAAAAACACACATTGTAACCTATCTGCTGGATCACCGCCGAATCTAAGTATCAAGAAGGCCTTGAATAATGCAGATCCCGGATAGTTTTCTTCTCCAAATTCAACTGACTCGGGAAGGCTCGGATCATATTGGAAGAATGAGATCATAGAAGTATTGTTGATGTTTTCCAATTGATGATCGAGAACTCGAATAATTCCGGAATGGATCGAATCACGATCTCCATCCAAGTAATAGAACGATTCACTAATTCCTTCTTTTGATTGAAGTTGGTAAACTTTGATCGAAGACGGTATGGAGATCTGTGATTGAAAATGTTCTTGACCAATGTCCTTATCAGAATTGGTCGTACAACCGCATACAAGCAAGATAGAGATGAATGTGCCGACGAACCTATGCTGATCTTTCATCAATAATTTCGTTAATCCAGCAGGTTCTATGCCTCGCGACCTCGAAGGTACGGCAAATCAAAAGCTGAACAAGGCAGAAATCAAAGACCACATTTACACCTGAAAAGCAACGTAGTTCCATCCGATCGGCTCAACATCGTAACTTTACGGGACGAAACCTAGCGCCATGGATATTGCACTTAAGAAGCTGGACCTGATGCAGCGCCTCATGTTGATCTGGGATGAAGCGGCACTGCAACGCGTTGCCAAGGTCATAGAGAAGGAAGCACCTTCCTCAATAGACCCTGATGATGATATTACGGATGAGGAGTACGCAGCGTTCCAAGAGGAGCTTGCCAAACGAGATCGCAATGAGATCAAATTTTTCTCAGAGGAAGAATCCATTCGCATTATCCGACAAGGGTCGTAAGAATGAAATACCGCTTGGATGTAGCGCCTAGCGTGGTTGCAGAAGCGAGGAAGGTCTATCTATATAGAGAGACGGAAAAGAAGGGGTCCGGCAACAGGTTTGTCGATTCGTTGGTCGAATGTTATGTAAGGATCAAAGCAAACCCATACGCGTATCAGGTACGCAAGGATCCGTTCCGTCATGCTTATCTGCATCGACTGAAATTCCGTGTAGTTTTTAAGGTAGAAGGAGATCTGGTCTCGGTTGTTCAAGTGCGGCACACAAGTCGCAAAGTCAGTAAACGATTTGGGCCATAAAACCGAGAAAGGTTTACTTCTCCGTATCAAAGAGGTGATCCACGATGCCCTTGCTGCGCGCATTCGCCCGGAGCCTTTGGCACGGACGGGGGTGGTGAAGGAGGAAGTGGGATCCGCCTCAGAACGGATACCCGATCGCGATATTCAGAATGAAATTATTCCACAGTTTCGGAGCTTGATCGTCGAATACCCAACGGTCTCCTTTTGGTAGGTCCGGGCGGCGGAGCGGGGTGGCGAGGTCCAGACGGATCACGATCACTTCGGGGTCGAAGCGAAGACCAACACCAGCTCCAACAGCGAGTTCATCCAACGCTGTGTCCCATTTGAATTGGCCTCCGGGGCGTTGTGGATCGTCATTCAAAAGCCACACGTTGCCGGCATCCGCAAAGATGGCGGCCTTGATAGGTCCGCCGATCACCCAGCGGTATTCCAAGTTCGCTTCGAATTTGATATCGCCCACTTGATCTATCAATAGGTTCTTTGGATTGTCGCTGTTCACTGAAGGAGAATAGGTGCCAGGGCCTACACCGCGCGCCCTGAAGGCACGCAAGCTATTGGTGCCGCCGCTGTAGAATTGTTTCACATACGGTGTTACCGAACTATTACCGTAGGGCACTGCTACCGACGCCAGTACGCGTGATGCGATCTGGGCCCCTTTGTTACCGATCCGTTGGAACCAGCGCACTTCGGGACGGAAACGTACGAACTGCGAGTAGCGCTCCCCGAACAGCTTGTACCCTTCCTCAGGACGAGGGCCGCTAATTGCATTCACACCGGAAATAATGTTACCTCCTTCATCTGTACCTACGCTGAGCAGCCACCACGAGAGATCAGCCTTACTGCGTTGTGATGTACGCATGTACGTATATCCTACGCCCACGATGAATTGCTCGTCGAAACTTCTGCGGATGGCGGGGTTGCCATTGAGGAAGGTGTTGAACACATCGCTAGCATAGTAGAGGTTGTTGTAGCTGATGTCCAACACCTTCAGATCATGCCATACCTGAGTATTGTAGCGCCAGACATAACTGTACGCCCCGTTAATGGATTCCAGACCATATAACCCGATCCTCCGGAAAAGTCCATAACCCACATCAATGCGCGTGGTGGGCACGGAAAAGCGGGCAGAGCGTAGAAAGGGCAGAAGCGCAAGTCGTGGAAGTACGAGCGAGGCTTTGATCCCGATCTCGTACGCATTCGTTCCCTTGTTCTGTCCGGCGAGTTGCGTTTCGAAGCGACCATTCAGATCCACGGTAAGCAATTCTGCGCCGCGTAGAAGATCGCGATCCTTAAAACCCACTTTTAGCCCTGGTCCTGCGAAGTTGTTGCTCTTGCTGGTGGCATTCAACTCGGTGAAGAGCGAGAATCGCTTTTGAGGAGTAAGCAGAACATCCGCGATCAGTGAGGCTTGTTTCGTACTGTCATCACGGAAATCAACCTGCACACTTCGGAAGGTACCGTAACTACCCAAGTAACGTTTGGTCTGCTCTGTGCGCAATTGCGAGTAGTAATTCCCGGCGCGAAGGAATACTCCGCGTGTGATCGTGCTGGGCCGGAACATGTTCAGGTAGTTGATGTACTTCAGGCTGTCTTCCGGGAACGTATCGTTGGGTGCAAGAAGATCATCATGATCGCCATGCACGAAGACCTCGCTCATGCGGTATCGCGTGCGTTCGTCATTACCGGTAGTGAGCTTTACACGTAAGCGCATATCCACCTGATGGTCCCCCACGGTGGTATCGGCTGCGAATTCCAGATCATCGTCCTTGAACCGATAGAATCCCATGTTCCTCAATTCGTCCGCCACGCGTGTGCGCTCTGCGATCAAGGCTGCCAGGTGGTAAGGGTCATCGGGTTTGATGGGACTTTTTTCCTTCGCCATTTGAATGTGTTTCTCCAGCGTATCGATACTGGCTACCGTTCGCGAACTATCCGTGTAGGCAATGGTACGTATGCGATGTACCCGGCCTGGTGTTACAAAAAAATCCACGCTTGCGGTGCGGCCTTTATTCTTCGTTTCGTGTCTGGATGTGGCGCTGAAATAGCCCCGGTTGTTCATTCGGTTCGCGAGTGCTGCATCAATATCCTTCAATGGCACTTCGTCGAAATAAACCGGTTTCGAACCGATCTTGTACTTCAGCAGATTCCGTAGTCCTTTGCCTTCCCGTTTAGGCTCCTTCGTCATGTTGTAGAGCGCAACAGTGGGCCGCATTCCGAAGACCGTGTTGTTCGGTTTGGGTTCGATAACGTTCTCCAATTCTTTCTGAGCTGCCGCAGCATCGGCTTCGGGGTTCTGGTTGAACCGGACTTCGTAACCACTGAACAACGGCCGTTCCGGTGTGGCGTATTTCAAACCACGACAACCGCTAATTAGCATGATCAACGCGATCATAAGAGGATATGTTTTTGCAGTTTTCAGGACTTCTCTTTCTTGCGTTCTTGGTGGTACATCTTCTATCTTATTCTACCGTCCGGGCGGAGGCTCTTCCGCCCCTCCTTCCCCATTTTCCGCGCGTCTTATCCTTTCCCTCTCCCGTATCCGGCCGCGTTCATTCTCTTCGAATTCCTTGGTGTACATCAATGCTACACCGCTATTGGTGATCTCGCCATCGTAAAGATCATACGCGTTCTCGTGGAAACCATGAATGCGGAAACGCCCGTCCTTCGTTAGATCATAGAGGATCGCATATTGTGCTGCTCGCGTGTTGCTCACGTTGCTCACTTGGCTGTTCGATTCATTCACGCCAACCGAACCTCCGACTTCAAAACTCAGGCGATCGTTCATTATGCTCTTGCTCACTTTGTAATCCACTGAAGTGCGCTGATAGGTTTGGTTCCCACTGGCTTGATCGTAAGTGTTCACACCCAGCTGGATATTTACGCCCTTGATGTATTTGCCACTGAGTTTGTTCAATTGATCGGTAAGCAATCCGTTAACGCTATTCCGCGCGGCACTGCTGGCGATACCGCTGCTGGGTGAACCGCCACTAGCTTCATCCTGAATGAAACTGTTCAACACCAGCAACCCGAATACTTGTCGATTTCGTTCATCGATACTGCCTGTTTGGGCCAGCTGCTCAAGTTTGCTGCTCACCTTCGGGTAGCTGTTACGCAGGTCGCGACTCAGGTCAATACCGAAATCGATCTTAGGGTCCTTGATGGCGCCATCCACACTGATCACCACTTCGAATGGGATGGGTTGTTGCAATCGGTTGCGTTCCACATCCGCTATGCCGCTGCTACTGCTAGCAACAAGCGGGTAGGGTGCACTTTCTGATATGTACCTTGCTTTGATCGCCATTGTCGCATCCAATGGGTCACCGTACCAGCGCACGGAACTTCCTTTCACCAGATCGAAGCGTTTTTTGACCAGGCCATAGAATTCAAGTGTATAGCCACCTTCTTCGATCGTGAAAGGGCCCTTCAGATAAATATCACCCTTCGGTGAATAGCGGAACGTAAGGTCTCCATTTCCCCTGAAGGTTGCTTGGTCGCCCGTAGTGGGATCCAACACCACAGCGAATTGTGCACCGTTGTCGATCAATATGCGAAGGTCCAATTCCACTCCCGGCAGATTGGCCATCAGACTATCTCGCAGCACTTCGCCATCCGTACTTAACGCCAAGGTGTCATAAGCATTCAAGTTATCGGTAAAGACCACCACACCTTCAGCTTGCACCAATTGCACTTTCGAACCGGGCAATACTACGCTGAAGTCCGTGCCGCTCAATATGCCAACAGTTCCCTTCAGCAATGGTTTCTTGGCCGAACCGGTTACTGTAAGATCCGTGCTCGCGAACAGGTCTCCGTAGAACAATTGGTTCTGATCGTACGTACTGCTGATCATCTGGAATTTATCAGTCTGAACTTTAAGGTCCAAAGTAGGTTCAGCCATATTCTTGAGTCCGATATCTCCATTCAATTCGAACGTATTTCCCAAGCTATCCGAGAGTGTGAAATTCTTTAGTGATGCATTCTGAGCAGTTAGTACCAACCGTTCGTTCTTCAGCGTGTAAGTGGCTCCGGTCATGATCACACCCACAGCAGCATTATTGAAGTCCAGACTCCCTTCCATTTCTGTCCGCTTCCCCTGTTGCGCGTAGCGCACCTTACCTTTTATACCTCCGTTCAGCGCATAGAGAAAGTTACTGACGAAGGGTTTCAGAAAGCTGATATTGCCAAGGTCTATGTCGGCTTCGGCACGGACCGCAGTATTTTCTCCAGTGGTGATCCTGGTGTTCGCATCCAATTTGTTCTGGCTGTTGGATAATTTTGCGGAGCCATCGTAGGTGGTGCTGTTCCGTTGGTCCGCGTTGAGGGTGAGTGTTCCAATCGGAGTGCCAAGTGTAGTCAGATCATTGATCGTGATCGCCGCTTTCAACAGACCATTCTCACTACGCGGAATGGCCACATCACCATCAATAGTGCCTGTAGCGACCGGTACGCTGTCCATAGTGCTCACCAAGTTGGTAAGGGTTGCCAATCTGAATTTGCCCAGCAGAACGTGCAACGCATCGGGTTCTGTCTTTAGTTCCAGACGCTGGTCTTCGGAGCGCAGAACGAAGTTCTCAGCACGCATTCCCTCTGCATCGAAATGCAACAAGTTCGTGCTATCGGCTTCCCACTTTATGTGGTCCAGAACAAGGTTCTCTTGAACGTGTAAGGTCCGGATCTTCTCAACATCCCGTAGGACCACTCCGATCAGGTATTGCTCAGTGCTATCCTCCGGCTGCACACGTAACGTAGTTATGAGCGCCCCTGCATCAGTTCTTGCCTTCACTTCCAGCCCATCAATATAAAGTGAATCGCGTTGGATGTGTGCAATGGTGATGTCTCCGTTCAATACGGCGCGTTCGGCCTTTACAGTGGTATGTAGTTCCTTCACACGGATGCTATCATACACGAGTAAAGGCATGTCGATGGTGAGGTCGATCACATCAGCATTACTGTCGTAGGTCCCCGAGAAGTTTTCCAGTTCTATGGCTTGTAATTGAGGCACCAATAATCCTGTGAGCCACTCCGTACGAGGTAAGGTGATCGCGAGGTCCATGCGTTTGCCGGTCCTAGCAATGAACGTAGTATCCGCAGTGAACAGGCTGATCAGCTTTTCGCGTGTACTAGGCAGTAAACTATCGATGGATAAATTGGTATGGTAGGCGAGTGTAATGGCATCGCTTTCGATCTCGAACGCAGTGGAATCGGTATTGAGCAACCCCTTCGCCAAGAAGCGTTCAAATTGGAAATCACGTTCATTATTGGCCATGCGCAGGCTATCCGCATTCAATTGGAAACTACCGTAACCATCGGGGTGGAATGCTGCTCGACCTTTCAAATTTCCATTGAAATTGAGCGCTCGATCCATTAAACCCAGTGCTTGCAATTTCAATGTATTCACCGCAATATCGAAACGTGCGGTGAGGCTATCTCCATTGCTAGGCCACGTGCCATGAGCATTGAGCACAAGATCGATGGGTTCCGCTCGGACAGTAATATTCGCATGGATCGAATCGCGCAGCGCATCGGCGACGATCTTTAAACTGCTGAGGTCATTGCCTTGGTAGCGTAATTTCTTGGGAAGAACTTCGAGATGGGCGATCCTGTTCGGTGAATTGATCTGCGTTCCGGAACCTTTGATGCGCGCACTTATGGGTGCGATGGCCGTGTCCTTCATGAATGCTGAAACGCGAAAGCGATCCACGTCCAGATCGATGTTGAATGCATTCGGAATGCTATCGCGCCAATCATCCACTCCAACTTTACCGCGTACTGATCCAAGGTCACTATCCATGTCGATGTTGGCCCGCATAGAACCATTGTCACCGGTGGCATCGGCAACTAGTGTGAAGCGTTCCGGTAGTACCATTCCCTGAGGGGTGAAGAGATGCACCGTCTGCCGTATACCCGCTCCCATCGTGATCTGTTCAATACCAAGCGCGAATGTTGATCGGGGCCAATCCGATGCATTCACAATGTGCCCTTTCAACCGTACTAGCGAACCTTGATCTCCGTCCAACAGCAATGCGATCGTATCCAGCGTCTGAAGCGTTCCACGTACGTTGACCTTCATTGCTAAGACCTCGTCCATGGTCAGTTCATTCGGAACTTCGATATCAAAGGCTTCCAGCAGTGGTTTCAATTGGGCAATATCGAGTTCTGAACTTGCTTTCAGTTTAAGTGGAATTGTTTTAGGGTCGCGATAGATCCGTGCGAGTTCCCCTTGTTCCGCTAGGGCTTCAAAGCTGATGGCAATCCCTCCAGCAGTAACCGATCCGTTGTTAATTGCGAAGCGTGCTGGAGTAGCATCCAACTTCAAGGAAGCTTCAAACGGAGTATCCTTGTGACCGGTCATCGCTTTCAACTTATCAATATCCGCAGCGATATTTTTGTTGTTCACCGTTAGGTCTTCCAATTCTAGCTCTAACTTTTTTACGACCAAGTGCTCGGGATCAAATAGCTTTTGTGCATCACTAACAGTGCTGGTATGCATAGCGAATTCACTTTCATTGATCGATACGGTTTTCGCCGTGATGTTCCAGTCACGAATGAAGAACCGGAAACCATCATTCTGGTCCAGCCAGATCGGTTCTTCTTTCAGTTTCTCTGTGGTGTCCGGTATCGCCTTCAGCATGCCGAAAGTGAATTCATTCAGCGATAGTTTCTCCAGTGAAGCCTGTTGTTCCGTTAGGTCCATGGCATCCGCAATAACTTCAACTTTCCCGGCATACATCCAAAGACTATCCCCCGTATTCGTGGTCTTCATGGTGAAGGATACGTTCTTCAATCCGAGGTTCTGAAAGCGAATATCCAAGCTATCCAGTGGATTGATCAGAGCGGGATATTCGTCCGCTTTCGGAGGCGATGATCGGGTCCGCATGGCGATCTTGGTATCGCTGAGTTGTAGATCACCAACGTAATAACGCTTCTGGGCAAGGTCTAGATCATCCATATCAATGGAAAACTCACCCAGATGCAGGTCCAAAGCCAAGTGCGAAGGTTCAAGTTCCAGGTCCAGAACGATATTCTTCAGCAACACATCTTCGATGGTAAACGCCCACCCGCCACTTGTATCTTTTGGTGCAACGGTCACGGTATCCTTTGAAGCAAAACCATCGATCACGAACTGGAAATTGAAGACACTATCGGCACGTTGGATCACTGTTGCTCGGACATCAGTTAGTTGCACCCCGCCCAACAAGATCTTTTTTTGGGTGAGTGCTGTAAGAGCTAAACGTGCTTTCACATCACCGGCATAGAGCAGCGTATCACCATCCTGTCCTTCTACATAAAGCCCTTCCAACGAAACCCCGATCGGGAAGCGTAAGGCGAAATGCCCGAGTTGCACTTCCGTTCCCGTCTTTTCTTGAAGGAAAACGATCGCCTTTTTACGAATGAAGTTCTGAACGGGTGGAACATAGATCAGAACTGCGATCAATGTGATCAGGAGAACTGGCCAGAAAGCGATATGTAGAAGTACACGAAGAAGCCTGCGTCCTATGCGTTTACGCTTTGGCGCAGGCCGTTCATCGTCTTTATTTTTTGTTCCACTCGCCAAGGCCCCTAAAGTACGTGCGCGCGATAGCGCCATAAACGTGCCGGATCAGGAGATCCAAACATTCATCGGTCGATCCCGCATATCGTCACTCCGGGCGCAGGGAGGCTTTGCGACTGGAGACCCGGATCAATACCAAGCCGATGCACGCTCATATCTGGGGAAGCACTGCCCCGCACCGAATAAGGCTTTACCCGCCAATTGCAAGCGGTTTCACTTCACCCTTCTCCGTTATCCAGATGTACTTGATGATCTCCTTCACGTCCTTCTTTGGGAAAGCCTCGGGCAGTTGGCATTGGAGTGTAAGGTTATAGGTGTACTGCACAGGAGGCTCGGTGATATCGGCATGTAGAATGATATCGAAATTACCATAAGGAACCTTGTTGTAGAACAGCGTATTCGGCTTGCGGATATCGTTCACCACTTGTCCGCGACGTTTGCTGTTCAAGCTGCTTTGGGTACGCGATTGGTAAGCGGTGTAGCGGTCCAACGGGAAATAGGCTGTGTTCTTTTCTGCACCAAGTCGATGGCTTTCCTCTACCTTCAATCCGAGCTTCTCGAAGTTGCTCAGCTTCTCTTTCATCAACCGCGTAGCGAAGATCCTGAGTGTATCATAACAAGCACTTTGCTTCTCAACGAAGAAATCCACTTTCACCAGATCGTAGATCTCCTCCTTAGCTGCTGCAGTCACTAATTTATCAAGCACCCGAGCATCCGTGAATTTCACGTGGATGTTCTTCTGGATCTCAAAACCTGCTGGTACCTCCTGGTACGTTTTGCTGAATAATTTCCGTGTAGTCTCGATCTCATAAACGGGCACGAACGACAACATATCCGCAAAGACATCACGCTCTTTTACGCCATGCACTTTCACACGATCGGTAAATCCGCTGATGCGCATGTTCATTAAACTATCGGCCTCTTCGGTATTCTGCCCCAATTGCGAAATATGAAAAATGGCCAAGTAACTATCGGCCTTCATGTTCATCATTGCATTCACTTCCAACACCAGCACATTGCCTTGTATCGATGCCTTCACGGTCTGTTCAGCCTGTTGAAAGAACATACGGCTATTGGTCTCATACATCAGGTTTCCCATGGCTTGGGACCTGGCCTCAAGGGCAACGGTGAAAAGAAAAAGCGCGAGAAAAAAATGTTGAACGTGTCTCATGTTGTGGTGTTTGCCGAATAGGTACACCACACGATCACTTTCGTTCAATCGCGTTCGGAATTCTGATGATCCGGATCGTTCGGATGAGGCGTTAACCGACGTGATCCCGCATAAATCTCGTAGCGCAGGAACCTGCAATCCAATGCACCATTGAACAACTGGATCTTCGGCTTGGGCGTGAGCTTGATGTATTTGGCCGCTTCCATATTGCTTGTCAGGATCCATGCTGTCCAACCTGGCCAATTGTGTTTGAGTGTGTCGCCGATCATCTTGTACATGGCATTGATCGACTCGTCATCACTTGGTGAGTTGATGCCGCGCTCGTCCATACGTTCTCCGTACGGCGGGTTGAAGATCAACGTACCTGCGCGGTCCGGAGGTGGTTCGAGATCCGCAAAAGCACAATGACGGATAGTGACCACATCATCGAGCTTCGCGTTGCGCAGCGTTTCCTTCGCTTTACCAACGGTTACGCCATTGATATCGCAGCCCCAAAGAATAGGGCGTTCATCAATGATCTTATCCACTGCGCCGTTGAAGATGGTTTCATAGAGATCGGCATTGAAATCATTCCAGCGCTGAAAACCGAATTGTGCACGATGAATGTTCGGCGGAATATTCGCTGCGATCATCGCTGCTTCGGTGAGTATTGTCCCTGATCCGCAAAATGGATCCACCAATGGACTACGCTTATTCCAATCGCTCAACAGGACCATTCCGGCTGCCAATACCTCATTCAAAGGTGCGGCGTTGGTCTCTGTGCGATACCCGCGATGATGCAAAGAGCCTCCCGAACTATCCAACGAAAGTGTGCAACGATCTTCATTGATGTGCAAATGGATCCGCAACAACGGGTCCTCCGTATCCACCGAAGGACGAATGCCATACTTATCCCGAAAACGATCTACCAGCGCATCTTTTGCTTTTTGCGCGACATATTGCGAATGGCCGAAATACGTCGAATTCAACGAAACACGGAACATGAACGTGTCCTTCACACCCATGAACGTTTCCCAATCGATCTCGCGGAGGGATATGTATAATTCTTCTGGACTACGTGCCTCGAATGTTTCAAGCGGAACTAATATTCGCAGCGCGGTACGCAAACACAAATTCGCCTTGTACATGAAGCCGAGGTCCCCGGTAAAGCTCACAGCACGGTTGTGACGCTCCAGATCCCTTGCCCCAAGTTTCAAGAGTTCCAGCCGCAACACCTCTTCCAATCCATGAAGGGTTTGGGCGACCATACGGAACGAGGAGGTTGTGTGTTGTTCTTCCAAAATCAGATGAACGTTAGCTCAGTTATGACGATGAACGCGTGAAAGAAAGACATGTATCAAGGACCTTTCTTTTTAAAATCGCCATTCTGCCATGCTTGCAGGAATTGAGCCCAGGCGATCGGGTTGAAGAGATTAATGCTTGGTGTACCTCCAGAATTATAAAGGCGGGTCTGGTCTGCGGCCATCGCATAGCGGAAGCTGGTATATGCGTCCGGCGGTAAGTTCTCCATGCGTTGCATCATTTCCGCAGGTGAAAGGTTGCGCATAGCGATCTGGTAGTCATCCTCCGGCAAGCGAAGACCCAAGAATGCATCGCGAAATTGCTCGCGTGATGGCCATGGGGTCACAACGAACTGATCCAGTAGGACCGTATCCAGTTTCAGTACATGGATCAGGGAATACTTGTTCTGACCTAGACTATCCGGGATCACATATTGCGAGCGTTTGAAGCCGACCGCGGAGAACAGGATCGTATCACCTTCCTGCCCCACGAAGCTGAAATATCCGTATACGTCAGACATGGTTCCACGATATGAATTCTTGATCAGAATATTCGTGAACGGCACTGGCATCAGACTATCGGTAACAATTACACCGCTGAATTGCACAAGATTTGGCTGACCAGGTTGGGCGTAAGCGCTGGAGGCAATGAAAAAGATGCAGAATATGGATAGAACGAATGTTTTCATTGTTGACAAAGGTAGTTGGTCTCAAACGTGTATTGGGTCAATTGCCATACCAAGCTTAGTATTGGTTCTGTGAAGAACTATGGCAGAAGTCCATGGGTGTTAGCAAGTGAAACCGATACATTTGGCGAAACTCAACGAACCAATGCGTGCGATCCTTACGCTAACCGGCACCTTTAGCATTCTTTGTGCTTCAGCACAGATCTCCATTTCTGAAACGGATATGCCAAGTGCTGGAGATACCATGCGCTACAGTACCATAGCTGCTCAGGGTATCGATGTGCTTTCAACAGGAGCTGGTTATACATGGGATATGAGTCTGCTGGTTCCGCAAGGATCCAGTGCAGATACAGCAGTGACAGTAGGGTCTACGCCTTTGTTGTACCAATTCTACTTCAACAACCAGATCCTCTACCCGCAACATAAAGCGGACTATGCGCAGAAAGGACCCAGTTTTGGGGCACAAGGCCTCCAGGTCAGCGATGTGTACGAGTATTATAAGAAAGGCACGGATGGTTTCAGGAATGTTGGTTTCGGGGCATCGATTAATGGCGTGCCGGCGAGCGTTCGTCGTATTCCCGTGGATGTGGTTTATGAATTCCCGATGAATTTCGGTGATGTGAGCAGTTCGTCAAGTTTCTTCGAACTTACCGTACCCACGTTGTTGTATTACTCACAAAGTCAGCAACGTGACAATGTCGTTGATGGCTGGGGAACTTTGAATTTGCCTACGAATACCTTCCAAGTATTACGTGTGAAGTCGGTGGTTCAGCATCATGATTCGGTCTATATTGAACAATTCGGGACCGGCTTCGGGTTCGATCAACCGGAAACGATCGAATACAAATGGCTCGCTGCCGGTATGGATGCACCTATATTGATCGTAACTACGGTTGGAGGTGCAGCAACGACGGCACGTTTCTTCTACGACAACTCCATAGTGACGACCATTGTTGAAAATGAACAGCTGACTCCTAAGATCTATCCGAATCCGGTATCCGATATGCTTTCTATTTCGATCCCGAACAAAATGACCGGTATTGCTTCCATCCATGATGCGAGCGGTAGAGAAATTCGTGGAGGCATCCGGTTGAATGGTACCGATCTCTTGAAGGTCGATGTCGCACAACTGGAACCGGGTACCTATGTGCTGCGTTCGGTCGGTGGTGAGCGACCATGGAGCAAAAACTTTGTTGTTTCACACTAAGGCCGGGACAAGTAGTTGGCTTGATAAGTCTTTCGTAAACCTGCGATCAACTCGGCGTGGACAGCCAACCAATTGATCATGGAACTAGGATCTTCTAAGGCAAGAATATCGGATAGATCTTGTCGTCGTTCTGTTCTGGCAATGGTTTCCATTAACTTTCCAAGCACCCACCGACCTTCGTCGGCCTCGCGTTCCAATGGGGCATCATCGTGCGCATGGGTGGGTCCGTTCCGTAAGGCACTCCATCCGTATTGTCCAGCAGCCCAAACCGCGTAGCGTATTTTCCCAAGACCGTTCATTCCGAAGCGGTGGGCTTGTGGAAGGTGACCGACTTCATGCGCCAAAAGGAGTAATGAAGCACTATGCTCCGGACCGCTTGTGTGATGGGTCCCTGCGAGTGATCGTTCCTTGAGATAGATCCTTGAACCCAACACGAACGCTCCACCCCGACTACGCGGGTACCACGGGAAGTGCAACCAATTAGCCGTATGCGGATAGATGCGTGCGCGTTCCAGAAACTGCCGTTCAACACCGGAAACAGCGTGTAACAACTCCAGTAGCGGAACAGTAAGGCTACGATCGGACCTGACCAACATTGCTGCAAAGGTCGGAGGCTATTAATGGTTTTGGGCGACTTCTCGGAAAAATGAAGCGTTCTCTGCCAGTATGACACAACAATGGATCCGGCACGTAGATCGTATTAGAACGCGTTATCGTGTTGGCAACTATCTTCGCAGCGCAACAAAAAAAACCATGAGAAAATACCTCGGAATCATAATAGTTCTTGGCGTTATTGCATTGATCGCAATGTGGGGCGTTGGCTTTTACAACGGCACAGTAGGCCTTAATGAGGATGTGACCAAGCAATGGAGTAACGTGGAGAATGCCTACCAGCTTCGCGCGGATAAGACCAAGAATCTGGTCGAGATCGTAAAGGGTGCTGCGGATTTTGAGAAGGAGACCTTGATTCAGGTTACGGAAGCAAGAAAGCAGGTGTCAGACATTAAAATCGACCCGAGCAACCTTACCCCTGATGCAATCCAACAATTCCAAAAGGCACAAGACCAATTCAGCGGAGCGTTATCGCGATTATTGGTGACCATAGAGCGGTACCCGGATCTGAAGGCCGTAAAAGGTTTTCAGGATTTCCAAGTACAATATGAGGGAATGGAGAACCGCATCGGTGTGGAGCGTCGTAAATTCAATGACGTCGCACGTGACTACAACACCCGCATCAAACGCTTCCCGGGTAATCTACTTGCGGGTATGTTCGGTTTCAGCGAGAAAGGATATTTCGAGGCACAGGAAGGTACCGAGAATGCTCCTGATATCTCCTTCAAATAGATCGTGCTTTCAGTAGAGGAATTTATTACGCTTGCTCAACGAGAGCAGGTAGAGCGTGCGATCGTAGCGGCAGAAATGCTCACGTCCGGTGAGATCCGTGTTCACTTGGACCAACACATCGAAGAGGATGTAATGGACCATGCGGCCTTTATTTTCGAAGCATTGGATATGCACAGGACACGCGATCGTAATGGTGTTCTGATCTATATCGTTGTAGGCGATCGGAATATGGCTGTTCTTGGCGATGTCGCTATCGATAAGGCGGTGCCCCATGGATTTTGGGATGAAGTCTATCATCTTCTGAGAACGCGTTTTGCTGCAGGAGAACAAGTGGACGGCTTATGTGAGGCGGTAACCTTGGTCGGGCAAAAGCTTCAGCAATTCTTCCCGCTTTTACCCAGTGATACCAACGAATTGCCCAATACGATCACAGTTGGTAAGCCGAACATTTCATCGAGCACCAAGCCATGAGGATCGCATTGCTATTTGCGGCCATTCTGGTTGGTATTTCCTCACGTGCGGCGAACTTCGACTGTAGGTTGATACCGCCCGCTAAAAGTGAACAGATCAAATTGGTATGGCAGTTCACCGAGCTTTTGAGCAGTAGTGAGGAGGCACAGCTCAACGCAAAACTGACCCAATTCGCACGGGAGACGAGTAACCGCCTTTTGGTGATCATTGTTGATACGCTTTGCGGACTTCCAGAATCGGATCTGGCATTTGATATTGGCGAGAAGTGGGGGATAGGAAAAGCCGGTTTTGATAATGGACTTGTGCTGTTGGTGAAACCAAATGGACCGCCAGGACAGCGTAAGGTGTTCATTGCTATTGGCTATGGCCTTGAGGGAGGTATTCCTGATCTGATGGCCAAGCGTGTTGTTGATAATGAGATCATACCGAGGTTCAAAGAGGGCAACTATTATGCAGGTATCAATGCAGGAACCACCGTGCTGATGGATATTGCCAAAGGCGAGTACGATGAACAGAGCTATGGCGAAGATGAATTTCCTTGGAGCATATTGATCTTCTTCGGCATATTCGGAGCCATCATGTTCTTTGGTTGGCGCAATCGCGTTAGCAGTTATGCTGCGACCAATAAAGTGGATTTTTGGACTGCGATGTGGTTAATGAGCCAAATGACCGATCGACATTCAGGAGGGTCCAGAGGCGGCGGTGGTTGGACAGGTGGAGGCGGAGGAGGATTCAGCGGTGGTGGTGGATTCGGTGGTTTTGGCGGCGGCGGATTCGGCGGAGGTGGAGCCGGTGGATCCTGGTAGGGTCCTTGGGGAGCGACGATCGAGAATGAACAATGATCAAACCCATGCCTGCCAAGATCGGACCCGAACAGATCCCTTCTTTCCGACTGATCCAAGTTCCGTGAATAAGTAGTAAAGGATACGAACAATGAGTTTCAAAAAGTGGATCGGAAGTGGATTGGGTTGGGCGTTCGGCGGTCCTATAGGTGGAGTTATCGGCTTTGCCATTGGAGCCATGCTGGACCATATGCAGCCGCAGTCCAGGTTAGAAGAAGGGGATACGCGTTATCGCCGGACAACACAGAGCACCACGGGTGGTGACCTCACCATGAGCTTGGTGGTGCTTACCGCAGCGCTCATGAAAGCCGACGGTAAGGTCACACAGCGCGAGCTGGACCATGTCCGTCAATTCTTTTCGAGGGAATTCGGTGCAGCGCAAGCTGGTCAATTATTGATGGTGTTGCGCGATGTACTGAAGCGCGAGATCCCTGTGCACGATGTATGTGAGCAAATACGGCAGAACATGCCCCATGCCGTGCGCCTTCAATTGATGCATTATTTGATCGGGTTGGCCAATGCGGACGGTTCAGTGGACCGCAGTGAATTTGATATGTTGCGGCGTATTGGCCATGGTATGGGCATAAGCGATAAGGACCTTGGTTCGCTCAGTGCAATGTTCCGAACGTCAGATCCAACTTCAGCATATAAGATCCTGGAGATCGAACCGACAGCAACCGATGATGAAGTGAAGAAAGCTTATCGCCATATGGCGAAGAAATATCACCCGGATAAAGTAGCCCAACTTGGAGAAGATGTTCAAAAATCGGCAACGGAAAAATTCAAGAAAGTGCAAGAAGCGTACGAGACGATCCAGAAGAAACGCGGCATGAATTGATACCGCCAACTGGTGTTGTTATCCTACATCTCGCATAAAGAATAGTATTCCCTTTACAACCATGCTCCTTCTCCTTTCACCTGCCAAAGATCTGTCCACATTGCCGGCGCCGACCGTGAAATGCACGACCATCCCGGTTCTGTTGGAGCATAGCCAGCCCTTGGTGAATAAGATACGCGGGTTTACCGCGAAACGCCTGAGTAAATTGATGGGCGTCAATCCCAAGATCGCGGAATTGAACGTGGAACGCTATCAGCGGTGGAACACGCCGTTCACGCAAAAGAATGCTACCCCAGCAGCAATGCTGTTCAATGGTGAAGCTTACCGTGGATTGGATGCCCGTTCGATGGATGCTGCGGATCTCGCCTTCGCACAACATTATTTGCGGATCCTTTCAGGCTTGTACGGTGTCTTGCGGCCGTTGGATCTGATGCAACCGTACCGCTTGGAAATGGGTACGAAGTTGAAAGTTGGGCGCCCAAAGGATCTATACGGCTACTGGGGAACCCGCATTTCGGATGTGCTGAAGGAGGATCTAGTACGAAGTGGCAGTAAGGCGATCATAAACCTGGCCAGCAATGAATACAGTAAAGTTGTACAGTTGGATGAATTCGGAGTTCCGGTGATCACGCCCGTTTTCAAGGACAGGGTAGGAGCGGGTTACAATATGCTGATGGTCTATGCGAAACATCAACGCGGCGCTATGGCACGGCATGTCATCCAGCACCGGATCCTTGAGCCCAATAAGCTCAAGAAATACGATGGGGATGGATACCGCTTTTCCAAAGAGGATAGCACAGAGACGGAATTCGTGTTCTTGCGAGATACGCGTCAATAGGTCGATCTTGCCATTTCATAACAACTCTCAGAACCGCACGATCATGCCGGCCGAAACGCGCTGGGCATTCCAATTGAGCTGAATTGGATCCAGGTCGGTGCCGATCATGACTTTGTCGTTCTCCGTAAGATCACCATCACCGGAAACCGTGTGTTCCAATGTGACATATGAACCGATCACGTTGCTGAACATCAGAAGATAGCGCCCCCCAAAGGTCAGTACCCCGCTATCCGATCTCAGCGGAAGGTTGGATCTACGCGGTGTAAGTGCCATTAGGCCGACACCGAATGCCGCATGTGTTTCGATGGACGAGTTCTCGCCGATCCATGGACGCCAGATCGCTTCCAGCTGGTAGGTGGTGAATCGTACTTTATCCGTAATGACCGTAAGTCCCTCTGTACCCAGTCGGTCGTAGTGAAAGCCCAAAGACCAGTGGTCCGTAAGTGCATAGGCAAAAGCGAACCGCACCGCGGCACACGTTGCATTCCGAGCGGCATAGCCCGATGTATCACCTCCGGTCGCGATGTGCAACTGCCCGATGCCCGCGCCAAAGCTCGTAAGCAGATGTTTCCGATGAACAGCTTGCGCATTCGTTCGCGCCGCATACATCAGCATTATGAAGATCATGCTGACCCGAAATATCTGCTTCTTTATGATCACGAGTGGCAAAGATCGGTCTCTTGTTCGGAACACACCGGTAGATTTGCAACGTGTTACCGCTCATCCTTGGTATAATTCTACTGCTCTTCCTAGGGTATGTACTGCTATGCCTGTTCTATTTCATTTTTCAGGAGCGATTCATTTTTGTACGGTACCAGCTCGCCGTTCAGGAGCATTTTAAATTCAATTACCCTTTTGAAGAGCGCAGGATCAGTGCCACGGATGGTTCAAAGTTGCATGGCTTGTATTTCACTACTGGATCTCCGAAAGGCGTAGTGCTCTATTTCCATGGAAATACAGGAAACCTGCACCAATGGGGAAAGGTGGCTCCACGGTTCACGAAACTGGGCTACGATGTATTGATGCCGGATTACCGGGATTATGGTCTAAGTGAAGGGAAATTGGGTGCACCGGAACTGCAATCGGATGCAATGAAATGGTACGATTTCCTCAGCCAGCAATGGAAAGAAGAAGACATCGTGATCTACGGAAGGTCGCTAGGTAGCGGTATGGCCACTCCTGTCGCAGCGGAGCGCAGACCGCGGATGTTGGTGTTGGAAACGCCGTTTGCCAACCTTTATGATGTTGCCCGTTATTACTTGCGGATATTGCCATATAGGCTATTGCTCCGGTATCCTTTCCGCAACGATAAGGCCATGCTACGGGTACAGTGTCCGGTCTATATTTTTCATGGAAAGCGTGATACGGTGGTTCCTTACCATTCAGCGTTAAAGCTCTATTCCTTGGTTCCGACCACCGTAGAGCGCGAAATGTTCACCTTCGAAAAAGGACATCATAGTGACCTCGCCGGATTCAAACGATTCAATGCCCAATTGCGGAGGATCATGGAGTTCCCAAAAGCCTAGCATACCACAACAGTTGTTAAGCGCAGCCGATGTGTCCACCGTTTTTCATGGATAACATCGAGCTATCCTAATCAGGATATTACCTTCGCGCCCCTATAAAACAAACCATGACAGTAAGATTCGTTTCTCTAGCGCTGGCGATGACCATCCTCAGTGCATGTTCCCAAGGCCAGAAAGGCCGCGTTCAACTCAAGAATGAGATGGACTCAGTGAGTTATTCCATTGGCGCTGATATTGGTGCGAACTTCAAGCGCAGCAAGTTGGACAGCGTTAATATCGCTGCGATCTCAATGGGCCTCCGCGATGGGTTGGACAGTGCGACCATCCTTGATGAAGCCGCAATGCGCAGTTGCATTGAAGGATTCATGGCGAAGACGCGAGCGGCACAGCAGGCAGAAGAGCGTGCCGCAGGTGAAGTAAATATTGCTAAGGGGGAAGAATTCCTAGCAGAGAATGGCAAGAAACAAGGCGTTATTACTACGCCGAGCGGCCTGCAATACGAAGTTGTGACCATGGGCACAGGAGCCAAACCTGTAGCAACCGATAACGTGAAGGTCCATTACGTAGGAACGTTGATCGATGGTACCGAATTCGATAGCTCGGTAGCGCGTGGCGAACCTGCGGAATTCCCTGTAGGCCAAGTGATCCCAGGATGGGTAGAAGGCATACAGCTCATGCCAGTGGGCAGCAAGTTCAAATTCTGTATTCCAAGTGATCTGGCATACGGCGCAGGTGGTGCACCAGGAGGTACGATACCTCCGAACAGCACACTTGTCTTTGAGGTGGAGTTGCTGGATATCGTGAAGTAAATAATACGGAACAACCTGAAAAGGGTAAAGAAGTAGCCGACCGGCTGCCTCTTTACCCATTTTGTTTGCCCATCTTCTTGATGGCGATCACGCGTAAGCGGAGCCGCGGATCAGGATATTGAGCGGCGCTAGGTTGATGGACCTGGTGGTCTACTGATCATTTCATAGGCCCCTTGGGCAATGACCGCCAATACGTGACATCCGCAAAAAAATGATTGCTTGTTCCCTCGCCACTCCAGAAATGTGGGCTTCCGGTATAGCCTGTCTTGCTTGGGTTCTTTATGAAATAATCCTTCTGGAATTTCAGGATGATCACGTACCTTTCCTCGCGCGCACCGGTTTTGCCAGGTAGGTGAACGCTATGGTTAGGAACGAAGCATAACACCCGTTCTCCATCCTCAGGTAGATGATCACTTATCGCGTTCCAATCCTCCATACTTGACTGCGAAATACATATCCGTTACTTCTCGGACGGGGAGCAAGTTATTTAGAACGATCGGACTGCGGCAGGATATGCAACTACACCATTGGCTCCAATGGTAGCATATCACCCGTAACCTGTTCCAGAAGGTGTTTTACTGCGGCTTCTGCACGCTTTTTCACCGGCTCCGGACCCTTCCCATACATTTTGTCACTTTCCTTCTTTATCAGGTATTTCAGTAGATCATCGTGGATCTCTAACCCGGAATTGGTGATCTTCCCGTACTCACTTTTATTCCATTGCCAGAGCAAACGCAGTGATAATCGGATGGAGGAACGGTCATGCACGCGGCTACCTTGGACTATCCATCCTTTATGATCCTGGCGTTCCACCATATTACGCAGCGTGGATCGAATGATCGCAAGCAAACTTTCCACGGTAATACTCCCCTCCGGTCTGCGGATCAGATCGGCCGGGGATATGGCATCATTTCGCAAATAGTTCAATTGATTCGATAGCGGCATGCTTTTGTTGAATTCCACCATGGTCGGTGTCACGGTATCTGCGTGTACTACCAAAGTGCCATCATGGCCATCAACCGCTTCACGTTCTTTGTCTCCTAGCATATTCAAGTATTCCGCCTTCACTTTCTCCGCAGTACGCGATGGTAGTACCAACGATGCTGCACCTATTGCATGGCAACCTCTTCGGTGGCAAATACCGATCGCATACAAGCTCAATGCACGCAAGAACGGGGCATTTAGCCCAATGCTCTCGCGATCCGGCAAGGTTTGGCGGTCCGGTGCATTGAACAGCGCAATATGATCGGCGGCATATCCCTGCGGATCCAGGGAAAGGCCAGCACTGTGGTGCATTAATTCGAAGAGTATTTCCTCTGCTTCCAAAGCAGCCGAGACCGTATCTAGAATAACCGTAGCCCGAATTGTTCCACGAGTCCATTGCATATACTCTTCCAGAACATCGAATAGGTCGTTCCAGAATCGAGCTTCGAGGTGGGTTCGTACATCACGGAGATAGAACAAGATGTTTCCTTGTCTGGCCTTAAGGGTCGATCCACAATTGGTCACGAAATGGGCAAGATCGTACAGCGTAGCTGATACCGGTTCGTCTCCGATCAAATGACCCGGTTCAAGCACATAAAGGGGACGGGGAACGACCGTTAACCGACAGGTGGTCTGTGGATTGATCCGTACACGGCCACCTTCTGGTGGTAAATACGCCAGATCCAAATTGGAGGCTCGCTCCAAGTAGCGATGTGCGCGTACCATATTGGAAGTATCACCGGACGTGAAGTTCCAGAGATCGGCGATATAACTTTTCGCGCCAGAGTTAAGCCCATTCACTAGTTCGGAGCGCGTAGCACCACCGATCATTTCAACCCTCCGTTCAAGTAAGTTGGATGGAGTCTGGATCTTCCATTTTTCCTGACGTATGTGTGCTGTAGCATCAGGGAATGCAACATTTCCCTGTGATAAGGTGTTTGTATAAGCCTCGCGATGAGCCAACAGTTCTTCGCGACGGTCATCGAAACGCTTGACCAGCGTATCGATCAGTGAACTAGTAGCAGAGAACATGGTACTATTTTGTACGGGGCGGGTCACGTCCATTGAAGTGCAGCTGGATCCCTTCAACGTTTGTCGCGGTAGATAGGTTCAGTTTTTAAAAGCAAGACCTTTGTTCAAGGAGAATTCAAGTTGGTGGATCCAACGTGTCATGCGCTTGTACCATGGCTTTCAGACGTGGATGCATAACGTTGAAGAACACAGGTGGGATAAGGCTTAATACCATCATTCCGGGATATCCAGTCGGAAGCTGCGGAGCATCCTCGAGGCTTTGGAGCACTTGGTATTTCTTGCTCGCCTTCCAGTGGTGATCACTGTGTCGTGTCAGTTCGAATAACATGAGCCTGCCTAAGAGATGGTTGCTGTTCCACGAATGAACATGCTGCACACGTCCGTAATTGCCGGAGGCAGTGCGCTTTCTTCGGAGACCATAGTGTTCGATGTCGTTCACCGTTTCCAATAACAGGATACCGGTCAGGGCTGCACCGATAAAACTGAACAACGCCAGGTTTCCGAAGGCTAGGCCGATCACAACAAGCAACACGGCTTGCCATGCAATGGCCTGTAGCATTTCATTCCTTATGCCATAGGCTGCTTTGTTCAGCTTTCTCATTCGGTCCGCCTCAATACGCCATGCGGAAACGAAACTGTAAACTATGCTGCGGAACCAAAAGGCAAATAGGGTCTCACCGTAACGGGCACTCGCAGGATCTTCCGGCGTGGCCACATGACGATGATGCCCGCGATTATGCTCTATGATGAAATGCATGTACAAGCTGGTTAACAATAATGCCCTTGCGAGGTCACGTTCCCAGCGTTTAGCACGGTGCCCAAGTTCATGTGCGACATTGATCCCATAAATGCCACAAAGCATACCCATGGTCGCAATTCGGCCCATTACCTCCCACCATAATAGGTCCGTCTCCTGAACTTGAATGAGAAAGAGCACCAGCAATACCCATTGAACTGGAAAGATCAAATAGAGCAGCGCATCATAGATCGGATCTTCAAGGGCTGCGTGCTCCTCAGAATTGGTGAGGTTTTGGTCAGAATGCCCGAGCATGAGTTCAAGTACGGGGATTATCGCGAATGCTAGAATAGGTACTGACCATGTCCACAAACCATCCCGAACCAGACCCAACAAAGCCAGTATTGGTAAAATGAATGTAACCGTGTATCGGAGGGTCCGAATGCGCATTGCCCTTCTATCGGGCAATGATGTTGAGTGTTCCATGGCGATCGTTAGAACAAAAGTAAGGAGGTGGGAAGGAGCTTCTGGGCGCGAAGCATCGTTGATCGATCAGCAACTTGTTAGAATAACCTACGCAAGACCATTGTGCGGGAAGTCCAAGATCAATGTTCGGTCCGATCCAAAAGTGTGAGGAACATTCTTCCCTCCGATCCACTAAATTCGCGCCTTGCCAGAATAAACCTGAGCGAGATCGCGCGTCACATAATAGAAGGATAGGGTCCGGAAAAAGGCGGGCCATTTCCATCATATCCGCTGCATATATGATAACAGCCCCTGTTGCTGCACAGAAGCGTGCCATAGCCTACACTGAATTCGACTTGGACAACGGCTTGCATGTGATCTTGCATGAGGACAACAGTACGCCCATTGTTGCGGTCAGTGTAATGTACCATGTAGGAAGTAAGAATGAAAGTGCGGATCGCCGGGGTTTCGCTCACTTCTTTGAACACCTCCTGTTCGAAGGGTCCAAGAATATTGGTAGAGGAGAGTTCAGTAAGCTTGTTGAGAATGCTGGTGGTGTTCTCAATGCCAATACCAGTGGAGACCGCACATACTATTATGAGGTGCTGCCAAGCAACCAATTGGAACTGGGACTATGGCTGGAGAGCGAGCGTATGTTGCATGCTAAAGTGGACGAGAAAGGGATAGTAACGCAGCGGGAGGTCGTGAAAGAAGAACGAAAACAGCGTTACGAGAACCAGCCTTACGGGAGTATTTTGATAGAAGTCCTGGATCGGGCCTATACCATGCATCCCTATAAATGGCCGACGATCGGGTTCATGGAGGACCTCAACAGTGCTACTGAGGAGGACTATAAAGCATTCTACGAACGATTCTATATACCCAATAATGCTGTCGTTGTTGTGGCGGGTGATATCGTACCGGAGCGTGCCAAGGAATTAGTGAAGAAGTATTTCCAGGATATTCCGAGAGGCGCGGATATTGAGCGACCGACTATTGTCGAAGCACCACTGGAACGAGAGATCCGTGATGTGATCTATGATCGTATCCAATTGCCTGCTGTTGTGCAGGCATACCGCATACCAGCTGTCGGCTCCCAAGAATTCTATGCAGTGGATATGCTGAATCGTTTGCTCTCTAATGGGAATTCATCCCGTTTGAACAAGGCATTGAAGGATGAACAAGAAAAGGCCCTCAACGTTGGTGCATTCAGTTTACCCTTCGAGGATCCTGGACTGGCCATTCTTTATGCCATAGCCAACGCGGGTGTGAATGCAAATGATCTTGAACACGCTATGGATGCGGAATTGAAGCGTGTACAACAAGATGGTGTGAGTGAGATGGAATTGGCCAAGTTGAAAGTGCAGGTCGAAGCCGAGACCTTGTCCGAGAATAGTCGCGTTGCAGGTGTTGCAGGACATTTAGCCACTGCATACACATTGTTTGGCAATGCTGAGCACATCAATAAGGAATTGGAACACTATTTGAAGCTAACGCCTGCCGACCTGCAACAAGCCGCAGTGAAATACTTCGCAGCAGACCGGCGTGTCGTGCTTCATTATCTCCCACTCGATCAAAAGAACAAATGAACAGTAAGTACTCATTATTCCAGTGCTCGACCACAGCCGGTCTACTATTGGCAGGAGTACTTTATGCCATATCACCTATGTACGCACAAGTCGACAGAACCTTACCGCCTCCTCCTGGACCTGCACCAACCGTGCATTTAGGGGAACACTCTTCGTTCACATTGGAGAATGGCATGCGTGTCATCGTCGTAGAGAACCACAAACTGCCGATGGTAAGTGTGCAAGTGCGATTCGACATTCCACCCTTTGTCCAAGGTGAAAAAGCAGGTTATGTGGATATGATCAGTGAATTGTTGATGTCGGGTACAGCGACATTGACGAAAGCTGAGATCGATGAAGTTGTTGATCGGAACGGGGCATCTGTAAGCGCCAGCAACGATGGAGTTTACGCGAGTACATTGAAAAAGAATTTGGAACCTATCATGACCTTGGTGGAAGAAGTGGTGCAATCGCCGCTTTTCCCGGATGAGGAATTCGCTAAAGCCATCAACCGTCATCGTAGTGCGATCCAACAACGACAGGATGATCCTGAGGGCATTGCTGAATCGGTTGGCAAGGCAGCTGTTTTTGGTGCGGACCATGCGTATGGTGAAATGACCACACTGAAGACCTTGGGAAATATCGATGTAGGAACAGTGCGGTCATTTCACGCTCGTTATTTCAGACCGGAGAGTGGTTACCTGGCCTTTGTAGGTGATATCGATGAGAAGGAAGCGAGGACATTGGCGGAAAAGCATTTCGGAAAATGGATGCCAGAAGGAAAGCCGGTGGACAGCTCCGTTGCCGGTGAATTTGTTCCGGGCATGGGTGGCGTTCTATATCTGCGTGAACCGAAGATGCCAGCCGTCTATAGGCAAGTAGTTGTCGTTGATCGGCCAGGAGCACCACAGTCGATCATTCGTGTGAGTTATCCGTTCAATTTGAAGCCCAAGGATATTCGTGCGCTGGACGCTCAGGTGCTCAATACGATCCTTGGAGGAGGTGTATTCAATGCGCGATTGATGCAGAACCTACGTGAGGATAAGGGGTATACGTATGGAGCATATTCCAGTATGGAAAGTGATCGCTTCAACGGTAGTTTCACGGCCAGTGCGAGTGTACGGACGGAAGTAACAGCCCAGGCGGTTACAGAGATCCTTGCAGAAATGGAGCGGTTGCGTGAGGAACCAGTGCCACAGGCTGATCTGGACCTGGCCAAACGTTATATGGCTGGGAGTTTTGCCAGATCCTTGGAAGATCCACGAACGGTAGCACGTTTCGCGTTGAATACCTATTTGAATGGGTTATCCCAAGATCACTATGCAACATATCTCCAACGTTTGGAAAAAGTTACCGTTGATGATATTCAGCGTGCAGCAAAGGCATTTCTTCTTCCGGAGAATGCGATCGTATTCGTTGTAGGTGACCTCGAAAAGATCCGCCGGACAATGATCCCATTAAGTATGGAGCCATTCATTCCATTGTTGGAATTGGATGTGGAAGGACAAGTAAAGGAAGATCATTTGGTGGATGCTGGAGATACCACGGCACAACAAGTGATCGATCGGTATTTGGATGCAATTGGAGGTAAGAAAGCCATTGGTAAGATCTCATCTATGGAAAGGCGAATGACCGGCAAGATGGGTAAGGCCAATGTTGTGGTCACCGAGCAATTCGGTAAAAACAACAAGTACCGGAAAGAGATCATTGCGGACGATCGGATCCTGCAACAAGTGGTATGTAATGGTACACGGGCCGTGGATGTACAAAGCAATATCCCCGAGGAATTGGAAGGCGATCGTTTACATGAGCTGATCCTATGGTCACATCCGGTTCCCGAAGCGTTGGAAGTAAGTGCGCCTATTGAGCGCTTTATGGATGGCCGCACTACAATTGGTGAAAAATCGGTTTACAAGATCACGACCAATGTTGGAGAGATCGACGTGACCACGGATTATTTTGATGTGAATACAGGTCTTAAGGTCAGGCGCATTGTTATGCAACTGAATCTCGGTCAATTCTATGTGGTCACAACGGACTATTCCGACTATAAGGAAGTGGATGGGGTACTATTCCCGCATACGATCGATGAGGACGGTGGCATTACCGGGGTCATCCAATTGAAAGTTGGGTCGATCAAGACCGGCGTGTCGTTCAATGACCATCAGTTCGATCCTGACCCGGCCGTCCATACCGAGTAGGATACATTACGTTTCCAGTGCGACATGGTATGGTCGATCGTATCTAATGGACCCGATCGAATGCATTGGTCATAACGGAATTGATCTCCACCAGTGGAATGGAATGGGTCGTAAGAACAAGTGATCGACGGGCTAGTTGTGTGGTCCCGGAACATTTACTCTTGGCGTATCGCATGAACGCCAAGCTGCATCGAATTGCAGTTTCAGCCGGTCAGGTAGCTTCCGAACTTTTTCATTAAGTGGGGAAGGGTAATATGGCCATCATGAATTCCTAACATTCCATGTCGTATTTTGCAACGTGTAATGGAAAGGCCATTACCCATCAACTAACCCTAACCCCCCATTGGAATGAAAGCTTCTCGACTCTTCTGGCCTACCAAGTTGCGCTCCATGCTTTTCGCATTTTCGGCAATATTGGTTGCTTCGGTAAATGCCCAAACACCGTTTACCGCTGTATACACCCTAGTCGGCAACGGCAATGATGTAAGTACGTTGGCATTCAACGGAACCCCGATTCCCGCGGCGACTTTTGAATCGTTGGATAAAGTTGGCATCGCCACGAGCTCAAGCTCCGGGAATTATCGTGGTAACAACTGGCCAGTTGGCACAGTGGATGTGGGCTCACCGGATGGTGCCAAGTACATCACGTTCGCAATAACTGTTCTGCCAGGTTACGCGATCGACCTTACAGGTGTGAATTTTGGTGTTGGGCGAAGTGGAACCGGACCGCGCAATTGGCAATGGCGTTCAAGCGATGATGGGTTCGCCTCACCTCTACCTGACTATTCAGCATTGAATGCTAATGTTACCAACAGCGGTGGCTTGCTGACACATCCTGATGCGAATACGAACTACGCAGGGAATGCATTGGATCTTAGCGATGCAGCATTCCAAGGTTTGGGCACAGGAACCATCACCTTCCGGGTATATGGATACAACGCTGAACAAACAACTGGTACCGGTGGTTTGGCCGGCAATCTTACTATTACTGGTACTTACGAAGCGGTTGTTGGTGGTTGCGGACTCATCATTGGAACCCCATTCACAACATGCGTCACCAATACGCCTGGCCTTATAGATACCTATGACCTCAGTATCCCATACACAGGCACGCAAGGAGGCCTGATCATTGGAACCGCATCCGGGACCATTGGCGGCGATGACCCCACCGCGACCGACCCAGGTACGATCATCATTAGCGGCATTAGCGAGGCTGATGCATACAGCGTAACATTCTCTACTCCATGCGATGATCAGAATGTATCCGGCCCGGCACCTGCATGTGATCCGCCACCATCTTTGGTCATCAATGAGATCCTTGCCGATCCGGATGCCGGAACCGGCGATGCCAATGGTGACCTTTCTGTAAATACGACCCAGGATGAATTCGTTGAGATCATTAACACGGCTGCGTTCGCTCTGAATGTATCGGGCTGGACCATTAATGACCTGAGCCAGGTCAGGCATGTATTCCCCCCTGGAACGGTGATCGAACCAAGCTGTGGAATACTTGTATTCGGAGGTGGAGCGCCTAATGGGATCTTTGGAGGCATGCCTTGGCAAACTGCATCGACTGGTTCATTGGCATTGAACAATAGTCCGGGCGATCAGGTTTCGGTAATGAACGGAGCTACCGTTGTTGTTTCGTATGCATATGGCATTGAAGGAAACAATAACAATTCAATCACGCGCGACCCGGATCTAACGGGCATCGATCCATTGGTCGAGCATACACTGGCATCAACAAGCGGGGGTGCACAGTTCTCGCCTGGTACCAATGCGGACGGAACTGCATTCAGTGGTTGTACGTTACCGTCATGTACGTTGGTACTTGGTGCTGCGAGCACGGAATGTGATTCGCGTATGCCTGGATTAGGAGACACATATACGGTGAGTATTTCGTATACCGGAATGCAAGCCGGGATATCCGTTGTGAATAACAGTGGTTCCGGAACGATAGGAGGTGCTGACCCCGGGGTTACCATGAATGGTACGATCATTGTTTCCGGTATATCCGATAGCGATCCGTATTCGGTTTCGTTGGATGGCGTTTGCATAGCACAAATGGTATCCGGCCCGGTTCCAAGTTGCGAGCCTATACCAACGATCGTCATCAACGAAGTGGATTATGACAATGCTGGTACTGATGATGATGAATGGGTGGAACTGTACAATTATGGGGTGGATCCAATAAATGTTGCTGGCTTTACGTTGGAATTTGCAAGTGGTGCTGGTAGTTCACTTTATGGGACGAATGTGCTTCCTTCGGTCGTTATCCCTGCTGGCGGTTACTACGTTATCGGCAACAATGCTTCCAATCCAGGAGTGGATCACGTAGTTACGCCAACTAGCGGATTGATACAGAACGGTTCTCCCGATGCCATTGGACTTCGTGATCCTCTCGGTGTCATGATCGATGCGATCAGCTACGAGGGTGATGCAGGTGCTCCCTACATCGAAGGCACAGGGTTTACTGGTGGTGATGATAACAATGCCGATGGTAAAGTGATCGCTCGCTTCCCGGATGGAGTTGATACCGATGATAACAATGCCGATTGGATCGAGTATTGTGCAAGCATTGGTGCACCGAACATGGGTATTCAGGATAGCGATGGTGATGGACTAGTGGATTGTCTGGATTTCTGCCCGACCACAGTGAATACAATTCCCGAATTTGATCCTTTGACCTGTGGATGTATGCCAGGATTCCTTCCTGTGGTTACGCAAATGGGCAGCAATACGGTGATCACGTCCTGTGAAGTGATCGTGTGCACAACGGATGTGACCTTCGATATCACCATGCCTGGAATTGGTACGCTACCCACATTTGAATTCCGGGAAGTGTATACCAATACGGTCGTGCAGAGCGGAGGTGCAGGAGTTGGGAATGGTGGTATTAACCAGGTTACCACATGCTTGCCAAATGGCAAGTTCAAGTTGTTCGTTGATGGTGTTCCATTCGGTGGTAACTACAACTTGCACTATACCGATGCTCCATTTACACGATTGATCGACAATACCGTATTTGCTATCCCCGGTGCGTCACAAGTTGTGGAGGTTTCAGGTAACCCTTCTGTTCTTGGTTCCAACGGTCCCATCCAGATCCCTGTTGGACCGAACGATCTGTTGTATACGAGCTGCGATAAATACTTCTGGAAAGCGGGAGAATACATCGTTTGCAATGAAGACTTGGATGTTGCTACGGAATGGGTGCCAAATGGCGCGAATGCGGTACAGTCGGGTACTTCCGGTTACGACTTCTGGTTCTATGACCCAAATGGAGGATATAGCTACATCCGTCAACGTAGACACAATGTTTCGGACAATTTCGGTTCGGTAGGGTCTTCACGGACATGCCACATGAAGGTGAACAATTGGGCTAGCGCGAACCATATTGCTGAAAATGCTGCCTTGAATGTTCGCATACGTGCAGTGGTGAACAACCAACCGAAGAACTGGGGCCCCGCTTGTAGATTCCAGCGGAATGAAGCATTGGGGAATTGTCCACCAACGCTGTTGTTCGATATCCCTGGCTACTTTGCATACAGTTGTGATGTGTTCCGTGATTTTACCACGAATTCGGCTAACAGATTGTATGCGCGCCCAGTAGCAGGTGCAACTAAATACCGATTCACAATTACGAATGCGGAATTGGTTTCGCCCATCGTTCGCGAGGTTACTACGTACTATCTGACATTGGGATGGGGGCCATTACTGGGAGAACCATTACAACCCGGTCAGAGTTATGATGTCACCGTTGAAGCATTCAAAGGTGGAGTTTATTGCCAAGCTGGCAGATCTTGCATGGTGACCATTAACAACATGGCATCAGGTGGTCAACAGAACCTAGCGCTTCGTGGATCTGCTGATGAGCCAAGGATCGAGATCTTCCCGAACCCGAACTCCGGTGACCAGATCAACGTCCGGATGCATGGAATTCAAGAAGTGAACGGAACAATGAGCTTCGATATGTATGACCTAAGCGGTAAGCGTGTGTTGTCGCGCACCTTGGTTGCACAGGATGGTATGTTGAATGCTACGGTTGCGGTCAATGGTGAACTCGCCAATGGAATGTATATGGTTCATGTTACGGCCGGTGAATATGTTCACACAGAGCGAGTAGTGATCCAACCCTAAAGGCACACATTAAGAAGTAGATAATTCGTGATCCGCAAAGCCCCGTTCGCCAGTTTGGTGAACGGGGCTTTCGCTTTATATGGACCAATGTTGTGCGACGAACAAGGTGGATATGTCGTCGAAAGCCATCTTTCTTTCGACGAACTATTGACAAAAGTCGACGGATCCAATAATTTGCGCTTCATAAGTAAAACAATCAACAAAAAGCTTGACCTCTCCCAAGGTTTTTTCATCCTTATGCCGAAGACCGGAACATAAGGCAGTTGTGATCCGAGGCCCACGTGGGTCTCCAGAGACTCTACCAGCGATGGCAGCCGCTAGTCTGCCGAAAGCCGATCTTTTAGTTCAATTAAACCAAGAGAACATGAAAAACGTTCACTCTCATCAACACGCCCTGTTGCGAACACTGCCTCGAGTAGCAGCCTTCTTGGGCGCGGCAATGGTCATGCAAAGTGTGGTCAATGCGCAGACCTACGTTACCATAGGTAGTACCAATGGCAGCAACTCGACCACGAGTTACCCTACACCATTCGGTGATTACTACGAAAGTCACAAAGCCCAATACTTGTTTCGCGGATCTGAACTATCAGCCTCCGGTATGTCGGCGGGAACCATCACTGAGATCCAATGGTATGTTACTTCATTAGGTAGTGCAGGAAACCACGAACGGTTTACTTTATATGCAGGCACCACGGGATCTACACAGTTAGGGAATAATTCCTTTCTGGCCACACCAACGCAACAATTCGGACCCACGGACTATTATCCTACGTCCGGTCTGAACTCGTTTACGCTTGCGTCTCCAATAGTATGGAATGGCAGCGACAATATCCTAGTGCAGATCTGCCATGGTAGTGAGAACGCTTATATAGGGTGGTGGAACAACCCCAACACCTCTACGAACAACGCTCGTGTGGAGTGGCAAACGGGACTGAGCTTCAGAGGGTCAGTGAGTACACGTGTTGATAACAACAACACGCTCTGTGCAACATCTACTTATAACGGAACCCAAACCACGCGTCCTCGCATCCGGTTCGGGTATTGTACGGGAGCTGCACCTGGTGTTGCTCCTGCGAGTAATGGTCCGGTCTGTGTTGGCAATACACTGAATCTGTTCGGTACGCTAAGCTCAGGTAGCGCGACCAACTTCAATTGGAGCGGCCCTGGCGGATTCAGCAGTTCGGTTCAGAACCCAAGCATTTCCAATGTGAGTTTAGCAGCACTTGGTGAATACATATATACTGCAAAGACAGGTGTTAATGGATGTTCATCCACTGGAAGTGTAATTGTCGCTGTAAACCCGAGCCCCGGAATTTCTTCCAGTGCAAGTGCACCAACAGTATGCGAAGGAGGTTCAGTGGTCCTCACTGCAACCTTAACACGGCCGGCCTATAGCGCAGGTGGATCCAGTGGTAGTCTAGGAATTGCAATACCGGACAATAGCACAACTGGTGCATCCAACTCCATTAGCGTGGTAGGTGGTTCGGGCAACATCAGCGCGAATAATACGATCTCCGTTGGTGTGAATATCACGCATACGTGGGATGCCGACGTACAGATCTTTTTGGTGGGTCCGGCAAACTGTGGCACCCTCGAGCTATCTACATCAAATGGTGGTAATGGAGACAACTATACCGGTACGATATTCCAAACCGGCGCAGCAACCGGGATAACTTCTGGTTCTGCACCGTTCACCGGCACATTTGCACCAGAAGGACCCTTGGTCGGCACGCCGAATACGGGCATTTACACCTTGCCAGCGGGAGACTTGAATGGTTGCCCAGTAAATGGAAGCTACACATTACGTGTATTTGACAGAGCCAATCTGGACACTGGTACGCTCCAAGATTGGGACATCACAATAGATGGTACTGGTGTAGCTACTGCATCATTCAGCGGCCCAGGAACCGTTGGTTCGGTGAGTTATTCAGGACCCAACAATACAACTGCAACAGCAACTGTATCGAACATCCCAGCCGGTGTGCATAGCTACGTAGCCACTGCCACTACTGGAGTAGGATGTACCGCAACCGCCAATGTTGGTGTTACGGCCATAGCTCCACCGAATGCTGGTACGAATGGTACGCTTACCGCTTGTGAAACCAGTACTACGGACAACTTGTTCGTGGCCCTGATGGGATTACCGGAAACCGGTGGTACATGGAGCGGACCGAGTGCGGTAATTGGTGGGAACTACAACGCTTCGACCATGACGCCTGGCGTTTATACATACACCGTTACGCCGAACTCACCATGCATTGGTAACGCAACAGCAACCGTTACCGTTACTGAACAAGCCGTTCCTTACGCAGGTATGAATGGTACGATCACGGTTTGTGCTTCCAGCACCAACGCGGATCTATTCCTGGCACTCACAGGCAGCCCAACTGCTGGAGGAACATGGAGTGGGCCGAGCGCGGTCATTGGCAACAATTACGATGCCTCTACCATGACACCGGGTATTTACACGTACAGTGTTGCTGCAACTGCACCTTGTACTATCGCAGCAACTGCGGCGGTAACCGTAACTGAGAACGCATTGCCAGTAATGGCTTGCTTGCCTAATTCAACTGTTTGCATACTTACTCCAGCCTATGCATTGGCGGAAAGTACACCGTTGTTGGGGGCCTATTCCGGAACAGGAATTAGTGCAGGCAACTTTGATCCGTCCGCAGCCGGAGTGGGAACGCATACCATAACGTATTCGTTCACGGATGCGAACATATGCACCAACACATGTACGTTCCAGATCACCGTTGATGGCGATGTGGATAACGATGGCGTTTGTGATCTTGATGATAGCTGCATCATGACCCCTGGCCAGATCGGGTCGGCATGCCCTGCGATACCGGGCTTCACGATCGGATCCTTACAAAGTGACGGTATGGGTGATTGCGTCTGCGTAGGAGCAACTTGTACCACAGACCTTTCTTTGGATGTTACACAAGGCAATTTAGGCACTTCGCCTGCATGGGAATTACGTGATGCCACAAACAATACCTTGGTACAAACAGGTGGAGGAACTCCATGGACCAATCCCGGCGTACACTCGGACCTCACTTGTGTTCCTGATGGCAAATTCAAACTGATCGTTACAGGCTTGCCTGTCGGAGCATCATACATTCTACGTTTAGCAGATCCTCCCTTTACCCGCTTGATAGACAATAGCGTTGCAGCTGTTGCCGGTAATAACCAGATCGTGGAATTCACAACAAGCCCAACTGTACTGAGCTCAAATGGTGCGGTCCAGGTCCCTATGGGACAAGCGGAACTGCTCTATACCAGTTGCGATAAGTACTTCTGGCAGGCTGGTGAATACCTGGTAGTGAATGAAGATCCAGATGTCGCAGCGGAATGGGTGCCAAATGGTTCCAGTGCTGTTCAGTCAGGTACGACCGGTTATGATTTCTGGTTCTACGATCCTAATGGAACATTTAGCTTCGTACGTCAACGCCGCCATAACGTAAGTGATAATTTCGGTAACGTGGGTTCAAGTCGTACATGCCACATGAAGGTGAATAACTGGGCTGTAGGTAGCCACATCCCGGATCTACTGCCACTGAATGTGCGGGTACGTGCAGTTGTGAACAATGTGCCTGAGAACTGGGGACCTGCTTGCAGATTCCAACGGAATGAAGCATTGGGAGACTGTGCACCAACGCTGTTGTTCGATGTCCCAGGCCACTTTGCCTACAGCTGTGATGTGTTCCGTGATTTCACCACATCCGCGGCCGACAGGTTATATGCTCGTCCTATAGCTGGTGCAACGAAATATCGATTCACCTTTACGAATGCTGAGTTGGTAACACCCATCGTACGCGAAGTACCGACCTACTATCTTACATTGGGTTGGGGTACTCCAGTAGCTCCACAATTGCAGCCAGGTCAGAATTATAGTGTTACGGTGGAAGCATACAAAGGAGGGGTCTATTGCCAAGCGGGAAGGTCTTGCTTGGTGAATATCAACAACGCTGTCCAGGGTGGCCAACAGAACAATGCCATCGACGCTGTTTCGGAACAGGATCCTGAATTAGCCTTGTGGCCAAACCCGAATCAGGGCGAACTGCTTAATTTCAAGCTTACCCGGATCGGTGACCATGTAAGTACCGTGAGTTTCGATCTGTATGACCTTAGCGGAAAGCGCCTAGTCCAGCGGACCATAGCCGTTTCCAATGGTCAAGTGAATACAGTGATCGATCTTCATGGAGAACTTGCCGCCGGTATGTATGTGGTGAACATCACTTCTGGAGGCGAAGTGTTCACTGACCGTGTGGTGATACAGCCTTAAATATTCAATAGAAAATAGAGCCCTGCATCAGCAATGATGCGGGGCTTTGTTTTTGGGTGGAACGGATGGAATAGGTCCTCGGATAAGGAATCGGCTCACGCGATCATATTTCTACGCTCCAGATTAATTATCACGTCTCGACGTTTACTCTGAAGAAGAGTCGGTAGCTCAACCAGATCACATTATCGATCCGAATGTTCTTCGGAACACCAAGCGCAACAACCTGATGGTTGTATTGCAGGCTAAATGATGAATGTGCGTTCAGGTGTATGACCGGTCCGACTACGATCCTGTTCTGATCGATCCGGAAATGACCGTTCATGCCACCAGAACGAAAGAATACCTCATCCGCAAGCTCAAGGATAAGTTGCCTTCCCTTTATACGGTCGGACAATTGCAGCATTTTCAGAACTACATGAATGCGGTATCTATAGCGGAAGTTGAAACTCGTCGAGATCACATGGCCGGAAGGATCGAATGAGTTGAAATAGCGCTCTTCTACCCGCAGACGGTTGGAAAATGTCCAACGCGCTTTGGTTTGTTTATGTGTGATCTCTTGATGCGGTCGGATCTCATTTCCAATTCGAACCGCGGAATTCCATGAACCGGTGTATCCACTGCCAATGGAGAGCCTCCATGCAGATCCGAATTGATACCCAATTCCTATACGACCGAGTGCAAGTACGCCATGTGGGGTAGTATCCACGGAGCGATAATTTCCATCTGCCAAAATGGTCCAGCGGTGATCTACAGCTAGCTCTACATAGGCTTGCAGCCACTGCTGAGAGACCCTATCCTTAATGGATATCTGTGCTAACAACGAAGCCGCTCGGAAAATGAGAACACTTACAAGACAAATGCGAAAGAGAACAGATCCGCGTTGGGCGAGTGCGACCATGGTCTTTGAATTCGAGCGATCAGGACTGTAAATGGGAATGATGCTACCGGCAATTGTCGGATAGCTTCTTGACCCGATCGATCTTCGACTGTCTTTCGAGAGAAAAAGTCTTTGAGATGGATCCGGCCAGATCATAAAGCCGCATGGACAAGTTGAGCATTTTGCTCTTTCGAGGATCAGAACGATCTGCAGTGTGCTCTACCATAGTTACCAATAGGTCCGCCAATTGCTCTATGCGGATATGATCGAAATATCTTAAGACCAAATGAGCCTGAAGTGCATCCGTACCATGATCGAAAAATTTGGTCAGGTCAATATCAAGCTCCGTTCTTAGTTGCGTTATGGCGAAGTCGACACGGGTTTCAATAAGTCCAGGAGCAGTCGACCCAAAAAAATCGGCAAGCACCTTCGCTATTGCTCTACCTACTTGTTCTATTTGATCCAGAAGTATGTCCTTGCGCTCCATTCGTGCTACAAAGATGGTTCGTACTAATGGATAAGAACCGACCTTTGCCCACATGCTAGGCTTACAACTACCTACCGATCGCCACTGGGCAGAGCTTATCCGCAGCGACATGCAGACCCTCCTCACTGACCATGCATGGTGTGAGCAAAAAGCAGCAAGCAATGCGATCAGTATGATCACACGCTATCCGGAATTGAGCGAGCTGGTGAGTGAACTTACCCGAATTGCACAAGAGGAACTTGAACACTTTGGGCAGGTCGTCGAAAAGATCCATGCGCGGGGTTGGGTACTAGGTCCGGAGCGAAAGGATAATTACGTGAACGAACTTTTCCAGTTCCTACGCAAGCACGGAAATAGGGAAGAACGTCTTGTGGACAGATTGCTCTTCAGTGCCATGATCGAAGCACGTAGTTGTGAGCGTTTCAAGCTTCTGACCGAAGAGGTTGAAGACCCTGAACTGCGTACATTCTACAATGATCTCATGGTGAGCGAAGCCGGACATTATGCCACGTTCATCGGGTTCGCTCGCAAACACGGAGGAAGGGTGGATGTTGATGCGCGTTGGAAAGCGTTCTTGGCCTACGAGGCCGAAGTGATCGCACGGTATGGCACCAAGGCAACGATGCATGGATGAATTATTGATTCCTAATTGCTCCCTTCGGTCGAATTCCTGATTCCCAGCGGATCTATCGATCTTCACTTAATTCCTTGTGAGGTTCAAGTCAAGCCCTTGAATTAAACTACCCAAGGCATGACCATATCTGAAATGGTGAAGTGTGGGAATCAGGAATTCGGGATAAGGAATGAAGAATACGACCGAAGGGAGTTACTTTCGTGATCCTCAAAAAAGATAAACATGCGTATTATTTCACTTTTGCTACTGGCCTTCTTGGTGTCAACGAATTGCTTCGCACAGAAGGAATACACCTACACCAGCGTTCCAGGCGATCCGCTCGAAGCGCGGATCTATACCCTTGACAATGGCCTACAAGTGTGGCTGAGCAGGAATACCGACGCTCCCCGAGTTCAGACCAACATTGCCGTGCGTGCTGGAAGCACTAAGGATCCGGCCACAGCTACAGGCCTAGCGCATTACTTGGAGCACATGCTATTTAAAGGCACGAGCAAATACGGCACTGCGAATTGGATGGAAGAAAGCAGGTTGTTACAGCAGATCAGTGATGCGTACGAAGAACGTCGTAATACCACCGACCAAGCGAACCGCGACATGATCTATCACCGGATCGATAGTCTCAGCCAATTGGCCGCAGCCCAAGCAGTGCCGAATGAGTACGATAAAATGGCGAAGAGCATTGGCGCAAAAGGCACCAACGCATATACCAGCACAGAGCGCACGGTATACATCAACGACATGCCCAGCGACGAGCTCGAGAAATGGATGATGATCGAAAGCGAGCGGTTCCAAGAAGCAGTTCTTCGCTTGTTCCATACCGAATTGGAAACCGTTTACGAAGAGTTCAATCGCGGTCAGGATAACGATGGCAGACAAGCGTACCAGAAGTTGAACGAGCTGATGTACCCCACACATCCATATGGTACGCAAACCACCATAGGCACCGGAGAACATTTGAAGAATCCGAGCATGGTAAAGATCCACGAGTATTTTGATACGTGGTACGTACCCAATAACATGGCCGTGATCCTCGCGGGGGACATCGACTACGACAAGACCATAGCAATGGTCGATAAATTCTTTGGCACTTGGAAACGCAAAGAAGTTCCGGTCGTTGAATTTCCTGTAGAAAAACCTATCACCGAGCCACGTACCGCAGAGGTGTTCGGCCCGGATGCTGAATGGGTTGATATTGCATACCGTTTTGACGGGTATGGAAGCGGGGTAGAACCCATGTTGAAAATGATCGAAGGCATTATGCAGAACGGCAAGGCCGGCTTGATCGACCTCAACTTGTTACAGGCCCAAAAAGTGCTGGATTCATACTGCTATGCGGATGTATCCACGAATTATTCGGACATGATGATCCACGGCGAGGCCAAAGAAGGACAGACCTTGGAGCAGGTGCGGGATCTATTGTTGGCACAGGTCGAAGCATTGAAAAAGGGCGAGTTCGAGGACTGGTTATTGGAAGCAGTGATCAACGATCAAAAGCAACAGCAGATCAAATACTGGAACGAGAACAACAGTCTGCGGGCATCGGCCATGACGGATGCCTTCATCCTCGAGAAGAAATGGGCTGATGAAGTCGCGATCTTCGAGCGAATGGGCAAATTCACGAAACAGGATGTGATCGATTTTGCGAACAAGAACTTCGGCAACAACTACGTGGCTGTCTTCAAACGCACTGGTGAGAACAAGAGCGTGCATAAAGTGGATAAGCCGAAGATCACAGCGCTGGACATTAAGCGCGATGGGCAAAGCGCTTGGCGAACCGAGTGGGAAAAGACCGCAAGTGCCACACTAACGCCTGTTTTCGTCGATTTTGACAAGGCCATCGATCATCGCTCCTTAACGAACAAGGTGCCATTGGCAGTTGTAAAGAACCCGACGAACGACCTTTTCAGCCTCCGTTATATTTTGGATATGGGGACCGATCACGATAAAGAACTCGGAGTCGCAGTGCGTTATCTGGAATACTTGGGAACTTCCAAATACGATCCGACGGCATTCAAGCAAGAACTCTTCAAGCTTGGTCTGGGCATTAGTGTTTACGTGGCGGAGGATCGTAGTTATGTAACCCTTACCGGACTGGAAAAAAACTTGGAACGTGGTATAGAGTTGTTGGAGCAGTTACTTGCTGATGCACAACCCAACGACGAAGCGTTGAAGGGACTTGTTGCAGACATCGGCAAAAGCCGCCAGGACCAAGCCAAGAACAAGAATAGCATCTTTTACGAAGGACTTGCGAGCTACGCGAAATTCGGTAAGGTGAACGCATTCAATGATGTTATGCCATTGGCTCGATTGGAAGCATTGACCAGCGCAGAAATGTTGGAACGTATCCACCAACTGACCAGCTACAAGCACAACGTGTTCTACTACGGAAAGAAATCCACCGACGAAGTAACGGCGTTGCTCAACAAGCACCACAAAACACCAGCAAACTTATTGGAGTATCCTCCCGAACGCCTTTATCCAGAGCTAGCGACCACAGAGAACAAAGTCTACTTTGCTGATCAGGACATGGTGCAAGCAGAGATGATGTTCTACGGAAAAGCAGGTCAATTCGATGTAAGCAAACTACCTTATGCGTCACTCTTCAATGAGTACTTCGGAAGCGGTTTGAGCAGTATCGTATTCCAAGAGATCCGCGAAGCGAAAGCGCTGGCCTACGGAGCTGGTGCGTCATACACAACCCCGAGCAAGAAGGAAGATGCACACTATGTGCGTGTATTCATAGGAACCCAAGCGGACAAACTCCCGGATGCTGTGGATGCGATGTTGGAATTGATGAACAACATGCCCATGGCGAAAGAGCAATTCGAAGGCGCAAAGACCGCAGCCTTGAAAGTGATCGCCAGCACCCGTATAACCAAAGAGAACATCTATTGGACCTGGGATGCGAATCAGCGTAAAGGCATTAACTACGACCTGCGCAAAGACAGCTATGAAAAGATCCCGAGCATCACGTTAGAGGACATGAAGACCTTCTTCGACAAAGAGGTAAAAGGCCGCACCTACCATTATACAGTGATCGGTAAGCAAGCCGGTATGGACCTGAAAGTGTTGGAGAAGTTGGGCCCGGTAACAGTGCTAAGCAAAGAGGAATTGTTCGGCTACCCCGTAGAGTAGCGTCGACCCTGTCATCCCGGCCTTGAGCCGGGAGGGTCGACACGTTACGGTAATCAGAACGCGCAGCTGTCGGGAACCAAAAGCAAACAATGCCCAAAGAAATTACAGCCACCATTATCAGTATTGGCGATGAATTATTGATCGGTCAGACCATCAATACGAATGCCGGATGGATGGGTGAGCAACTGGCATTGTCAGGTATCCGATCAAAACGTGTACTGACGATCGGCGACGACAAGCAGGAGATCGTGGAGGCGTTGGATGATGCGATCACGGATATTGTATTGATCACCGGCGGTTTGGGTCCCACCAAGGATGATATTACCAAACACACGCTCTGCGAATATTTTGATACGGAGTTGGTCCGTCACCCGGAGATCGAGGCGCAGATCAATGCGTTCTTTGAACAGATGGGCCGCGATCCATTGGAAGTGAACCGCGCGCAAGCGGATCTTCCGGCAGCATGTACGGTGATCCCCAATGACCGCGGCACTGCGAGTGGAATGTGGTTCAAGAAGGATGGCAAAGTCTACGTAAGCATGCCTGGTGTGCCATATGAAATGAAAGCGATGATGCAGGCGACAGTGATCCCGATGCTGCGCGATGAATTTCTTCCACCAGCCATTGTACACCGCACCATACTCACTACAGGAATGGGAGAGAGTTACTTGGCAGAACGCATCGCAAAATGGGAGGATGGACTTGCACAACACGGGATCAAATTGGCGTATCTACCCAGCCCTGGATTGGTAAAATTGCGTTTAAGTGCATACGCCAGCGATGACCCATCAGAAGCGCGAAAGCGCGTGGATGAGCAAGCGACCGTGCTCTACAAAGAGATCCCTGAATTGATATTCGGTGAAGGTGATGATACGTTGCAGGCCGCGGTTGGTAAGATCTTGAAGGAGCAAGGAAAAACCCTCTCTACGGCAGAAAGCTGTACTGGTGGCTATGTGAGCCATTTGATCACGAGTGTACCGGGCAGCTCTGCCTATTTTACCGGTGGGGTTGTCAGCTACGCCAATGCTGTAAAAATGGAGGAACTGGGCATTCCTGCTGATATGCTCAAGTTGGAAGGCGCCGTAAGTAAACCCGTAGTGGAGAAGATGGCCAGCGGTGTTCGCGAAGCGCTAAAAACCGATTGGAGCATTGCCATAAGCGGTGTAGCCGGACCGGATGGTGGCACACCCGAAAAGCCAGTAGGTACGGTTTGGATCGCAGTTGCCGGACCGGATGGTGTAGTGAGCAAAATGGGGCAGTTCTCAGGTACACGTGGACTGGTCATTAAACGCAGCGGGTATGCGGCATTGGGCATGTTGCGTAAGGAGCTATTGGGGTAGGCTTTTGGGATCAGAAAATCAGATGATCAGAGGATCGGAACTTTGTTCTTTGTTTTTGGTTAGAACAGTCTACATGATCGATGACGTACTACACTTGAAGACTTGTAATCCCGCTGCACGGGACTTCGCTTACAGCTCAGCTGGCGTTACTTGTGACTTGTGTCTTGTAGATTGAGTCTTTTCTTCTCTTAGACCAAGCAGGCGCTCACTTTTCGCTTTCCTAACTTTCTTGCTTCTTCACCCCTTTCATAGATCATTGTCAATCATGATCATCATGGGAATCAGCGTTCTTTTTTCTCTTTTTCGATCCAAGTCGGAGGGTGAGGCCATTTTCCATACATTTGCAGCCCTGTAACTCAAAACGCCATGTCCAAGATCTGTCAAATTACCGGTAAACACGTCATCACCGGTAATAAGGTATCCCACTCCAATCGTAAGACCCGCCGCACATTTGCGCCGAATTTGCAAGACCGCAAATACTTCGTTGCGGAAGAGAATAAGTGGATCAAACTGCGTGTAAGTGCTGCAGGCATGCGCACGATCAATAAGATCGGTCTTGGTGCAGCCTTGAAGCGCGCCAAAGAGAGCGGCTTTCTAACGGCTTAATACACTTAGCACGTTATTGGGAAGCGCCATGCGGATATCTTCGCATGGCGCTTTCGCATTCATAACATGATCCGCATACCCATCATACTGACATTTCTGACCGCTGTGTCCATGCAGGCGCAAGAGATCCCTGTATCGGTGCAGTTCGGAGAACCCGACAATGGCGTCTATGACGAGGATCTATTGCCAGCTGAGTTCCACAAGGATAGGCGAGCGACATTACGCGCACGATTGCCGGGAGGCGGAGTAGCCGTGGTATTTTCGAATCCAGTAAGGAACAGGAGCAATGATATCGATTACGAATACCACCAGGACCCCAATTTTTATTACTTGAGTGGACACAACGAGCCGAATGCTATGGTATTCGTATTCAAAGAGCCTCGAATGATCAATGGAGTACAAGCGAGCGAGCTATTGGTAGTTCAACCTCGGGACCCGACTAGAGAAGTTTGGAACGGGCTCAGGACCGGTAAGGAAGGCGCGTTGACAACACTAGGGTTTGAAGCGGCCATGACCGGGGAAGAGTTCTTGGATTGGGAGGCCGATTGGAGTGAAAGTGATAAGATCTATGTGCAAGCCACCACAGAGAATTTGACGAGTAATAAACACCAGAAAGCCAGTCTGAGCGAGCTGCTGGATCATTTCCGGACAAGCACGACCAAGGCAACGCAGGCCAATGCCGTTGATCTACAGGACTGGATGGCACAATTACGCGAGGTAAAACAGATCGAAGAACTTGCCATGATGCGGAAAGCCATTGATATCACATGTTTGGCCCAGAATGAGCTTATGACCAAGCTGCGACCGGAGATGACCGAATACCAAACTGAAGCAATCGTGGAATACGTCTTCAAAAGCAATGGTGCAGAAGATGAAGGCTTCCCTAGCATCCAAGGTAGCGGTCCGCACAGTTGCGTATTGCATTATCTCACGAATCGTAGAACACTAGGTCATAACGACCTGTTGGTCAGTGATATTGGTGCAGAATACCACGGATATACGGCCGATGTTACGCGCACCTTACCGGCGAATGGGAAATTCAGCCCAGAACAGAAGATCATCTACAATTTGGTCTATGATGCTCAGGAGGCCGGCATTGCTGAGGTGCGCAAAGGCAATGCCTTTCACGCCGCTCATCGTGCCGCAACTGCGGTGATCGTTAAGGGTTTGATAGCGAACGGGTTGATCACCGATGAAAGTGAGGTTCGGCAGTACTTTATGCACGGAACGAGCCATTATTTGGGGCTGGATGTTCACGATGCAGGCACTTACGGTCCTTTGGTACCGGGCAATGTGATCACGGTGGAGCCAGGTATTTACATAGCTGAGAATAGTCCGTGTGACCCCAAATGGTGGAACATCGGAGTTCGGATCGAGGATGATATTCTGGTGACCGATGGAGATCCTTTGAATCTTAGCGCTGGATCCCCAAGGAAATTGGAGGATGTAGAGGCCGCCATGGCGAGGTAATGGGCATTTGCGCCCTATGGATCACGTCGTATTTGGCAGATCCGAAAGATCCACCTACTTTTGCCGCCCCTGCGCAAAGTGGCAGGGCAATAAAGTAGCCCACAATGGCCAAGAAAGGGAACCGAGTACAAGTGATCATGGAGTGTACTGAGCATAAGACCTCAGGGCTTCCAGGAACATCACGTTACATTACAACCAAGAACCGCAAGAACACTACCGAGCGCATGGAGTTGAAGAAATACAACCCCATCATGCGCAAGATGACCGTTCATAAAGAGATCAAATAAGCCATGGCAAAGAAGACCGTTGCAACCCTGAAGAAGGCTGACGCCAAGACCTTCACCAAAGTGATCCGCATGATCAAAAAGGAAAAGACCGGCGGCTGGAGCTTTGTTGAGCAGGTAGTACCAAGTGATGACGCTGAAAAGCTGATCTCCGGTAAGTGATATCCTGAAGAAATGTACGCAAGAAGGCCGTCCCTCATGGGAGGGCCTTTTTTAGCATATGGGTGTTAAGTCCAACTATTGATGGCATTATTCGGATTATTCGGTAAGACCAAGAAGGAACCCGAGGTTTCGGAAGTCGAGAAACAGGACCTGGACCACGGTTTGGAACGGTCCCGAACCGGCCTTTTCGGTAAGATCGCGCACGCCATAGCGGGTAAGACCTCGGTGGACGATTCCGTGCTCGATGAACTTGAAGAGATCCTAGTGAGCAGTGATGTTGGAGTGGATACGACATTGAAGATCATCAGTTGTTTACAAGAGCGCGTAAAACGCGACAAATACATTGGGACAAGCGAATTACACGGTTTGTTGCGTTCGGAGATCGTTGCCTTGATGAAGGATCCCGAACCGATCGACCCCGCTGTTAAGCCCTATGTGATCATGGTGGTCGGCGTGAATGGGGTGGGCAAGACCACGACGATCGGGAAGTTGGCGCATGCCTTCAAAAAGGAAGGGAAGAGCGTTGTGTTGGGTGCTGCGGATACGTTCCGTGCAGCAGCTGTAGATCAACTCCGTATCTGGAGCGAAAGGGTCGGTGTGCCGTTGGTGGAACAAGGCATGAACGCCGATCCCGCAGCGGTGGCCTACGATACGGTTGAGAGTGCAAAGGCACGTGGTGCAGACATTGTGATCATTGATACTGCCGGGCGTTTGCACAACAAGGTGAACCTTATGAATGAGCTTACCAAAGTGCGTAACGTAATGCGCAAGGTGATACCCGATGCTCCACATGAGGTGTTGTTGGTCCTGGATGCCAGCACTGGTCAGAATGCCATTGAGCAAGCAAAACAATTCACCAAAGCGACCGATGTAACAGCGTTGGCGCTAACCAAGCTCGACGGAACCGCTAAAGGTGGTGTGGCCATTGGCATCAGTGAACAATTCAGTATTCCGATCAAATACCTCGGAGTAGGTGAAGGCATCGATCATCTTCAGGTGTTTGATAAGAACGCTTTTGTGGAGGCTTTGTTCAAGAACTGATCGGAACGCTCCCGATATCATTAGCGATGTGTTCCGGTGCGGAACCTTTATCGTTTTGATCCTGCATTCGCCAACCCACAATCCACGCACTGTGTAATGATGAACTCCGTGCGGCGGTTCATTTGATGCTCCTCCTCTGAGCATTCGACTCCATCCGCACATTTATTCACGAGCTTTCGCTCACCCATGCCTTTCGCAGAGATACGTTCCGGTGAGATACCTTGCTCGATCAAATATCGCCGTGAACTATCCGCCCTTTTCTGACTCAGTGCATCGTTGTACTCTGTGCTGGCACGGCTGTCGGAATGTGAGTTCAATGCAATGCTGATCCCCGGATTGGAGATCATCACTTCTGCAACTAGGTCCAATTCTTCGGCGGCATCGCTGCGGATCTTATTCTCGCGATAGTCGAAGTAGATCGGGCGCAGGTTCAACGCTTTTGCAATGTCGATGCCCGTAAGAACGGGAGATAGGGCAATACCTTCCGGACCGGTCAGACTTTGTTCTGAGAATCCGAGTATCCGAAAGTCAACAACGTTCTTCTGAGTGAAAAAGCCATCGCGTTCAATGCTTACCTCAAAACTGGCATCTTCACCGAAACGGCGATACGGGATCTGTCCTTGTGTTATCCCTTTGTCATTGGTAGTTCCCATGAATAGGATGGTTCCGTCGCGTATATCACGCACCGTTACGTTGACTCCGGCTACCCATTCTTCGGTCTGCTGGTCGCGAATGATCGCGTTCACGGGAAGGTCCATCATGCTGTTCACGTAGAGGTCCGGCACATCGGTATCGCTGAACATATTCACTTCGAATTCATCGGAAGGTAGCTCGGAGAGCGATCCGCCAGGGATCTTTACACTAATAATAACTGCCTTATTCGGTGCCGAGAATTCATAGGTGCCGTCCATCGAAGTAACGGTTCTCCCGATCTCGTTCCTGTCCATATCCAAAATACGGATGGGTAGGAATGGTATAGGTTGAGCATCTCCAATATCCAATACGCGACCTGCCCAAACACGATTTTCCTCGGCTTTACTATGCATCCGGAATGTGTAGATGTTCTCTTTTCCTAATGCACCATCGCGATCACTGGTAAAGAATCCGATCTCACCGGCGTCATTCAGACAGAAGCCAAGATCATCGGCAGTACTGTTGATGGGGGCGTTAAGGTTCTCGACACGGCCGTGTGTCTTACCGCGAATAGTAGTTCGGAACAGGTCTAGTCCACCTAGCCCTAAGTGACCGTCGGATGAAAAGTAGAGCGTCCCATCATGTACGTACGGGAACATTTCTGCTCCTTCCGTGTTCACGCCGGATCCCAAGTTCACAGGTTCCGTCCACTCGCCGCGTTCATCGCGATCACTGTAGTATAGGTCTTTTCCACCTAGGCCTCCTGGCATATCACTTGTGAAGTAGAGGCGCTTTCCGTCTTTGGTAATTGCCGGGTGGCCTATCGAATAGGCTGGACTATTGTACGGAAAGGCTGTCTCTTTCGACCAGCCTTCAGGTAACATTAATCGGGTGAAGATCTGTAGGTTGTTCACGCCTTCTTCGCTAAGCACCCCTCTGCCTTCGACGACGTTGTTGCGCGTAAAATAGAGTTCACTGCCATCTGCGGAAACAACAGCGTTGCTCTCGTGGTACTGCGTATTCATATCATCGCCCATCGGTTTGATGTTGGATACGGAACCATCCGGGTCCAATCGGCCGGTGTAGAGGTTCAGAAAAGGTTGGTCATTCCAGCTATGGGTATGGCGTGAAGTGAATTGATTGGACCGTGAAGATGCGAAATACACCGTATTTCCATGGATGAATGGAGAGAGGTCCGAGGATCCACTACTGATGTCCGCAAGTGTGACCTTATGGGTCATAGCCGACCCTTCCATTAATTCGCTCAATCGTTCAGTCGCGTTCTCTTGCAGGATCACACGGCTATCATCGGGTACAAGTTTTGCGTAACGCTTCAACCATAGTTCACTGTCGGCAAACTGCCCACTAACGCGTAACATCTCAGCGTAACGATATATGTCTTCCGGAGTTGCCTGTGATGAAGCAGACACTATCGCGTACCAACGCTCGGCATTCGGCGTATCACGGAGGTTCCAGTAACACTCTCCTAAACGGCGAGCATGAAAAATACTGCTAGCGTCGTTTTTGTGGAATGCTTGTTCGTAGTATTCGATCGCTTTTGAATAGCTGAAGTCCTCGAAATATTTATCTCCTAATTTGAGTAGTCCCTTTTGCGCATTGAGCGTGGTTCCTGCAACGCAGAAAGTGATACTGAGGATACTGATGATCTTCTTCTTGCCGTCCATTGGATCAGAAATAGCGGGGTGAACGAACGCGTTCGCGCGAGAATACCGGATCGTAGCTGAGCATGATCTCGTGTGCACCGTTAGCTCTGCGGTTCAGCTTGGATATACCGAAGTCGTATGCGTATCCGGCTCTGAACTGGTCCGTGATCTGAAATGAGAAGATCCCGGTTACACTATCACCATTCCGGTAAGCAGCTCCTACCCACATTTTTTCCATGAAGAGGAAATTCGCGGAAACATCAACGCTCAGTGGTGCTCCCTCGGTCATTCGGATCATTGTGGCCGGTTTGAAGATCACCGTTCCCAATGGAAATACATATCCGGCCGTTAAGAATCCATGTGTCGCTTCTTTGCTTAATTGCGTAACGACACCGTCGGTATTGATCTTGCCCATGTAATTTCTCAGTAGTTTTGGTACTGATAGACCCACATATCCCTTTTTGGACCAAAGAAATGCTCCGAAACCGAAATTGGGGAGGATCTTTCCACTCTGGTCGTTCAGAAATGTTGGATCGTTCGGGTTCGTATTCTCAACTTGGGTATTTGCGATCTGTGCGTGATTGAAACCAGCGCTGAGACCTAAGGCCAATCGCGTTTTGTTCCTGAAGCGCATGCGGTAAGCGACGTCGCCAAAGAAACTGGTCGTGGTCGATCGCCCGATCTGATCATACGTTAGGCTCGCTCCAGCACCCAATGTTTGTCGGTTTATTGGTGCATGGCCCGAGAGCGAATGTGTGGTAGGTGCACCTTGGATAGCAGCCCATTGGATCCTGGAGATCGCCGTTACGTTCAAAACATCCGAACTTCCCGCATATCCAGGGCTGATCGGCATCATGTTCCACATGTACATGCTGTACATCGGATCCTGCTGCGCCTGCGCAAGCTGCGCGAGCAAAAGTGCCGGAACGAGCCAGAACAATTTGCGCAGTACGAGATACTGGTTAATCGGTTTCATTTGTTCAGTTGTATGTAGCCCGTGCGGGTTTCACCATCTCCGAGTTCAAGTATGTAGAAGTAGTTCCCGGTTGGCAGATCGCCTGGAAGTGTTCCTTCGTTCACTTGTCCGTACCAATCGTTCAGGTAAGGTGCTGCGCTGAACAGTTTATTTCCCCAACGGTTGAATACGATTACGGTGTTGTTCGGGAACTCACGCAGTCCCTGGATCTCCCAAGTATCCGCAATGCCATCACCATTCGGCGAGAAGCCCGCTGGGATCACCAATGGTTTCACAGGTTGTTTCACGGTTACTTGCGAAGTACACGAGCTCGTATTTCCACTTGCATCGGTAACCGTAAGTACCACCTCGAAGGTTCCTTCCTCACTGAAGTATTCAATGCTACTGCTGTATACCAGGTCTCCGCTTCCACAGTTATCCAACGTGCCACCGTCCATCTGGATACCTGTGAGCGTGGCACTTCCGAAGAAGTCCATGAACACTGTAATATCCTGACAGATGACGTTCGGAGTTATAGTATCGAGTACGGTTACTTGGGCAATGCAGGAAGCCATATTTCCTTGGTCATCCGTCCCGGTGAGCGTTATCTGGTTGCTGCCGAGGTGGCTGCAATCGAAGACAGTTTGACCCGCTACTAGACTTTCCATAACACCGTTGTCATATGACCCGCCGTCGATGTCATTTGCGGTGATCGTTGCATTTCCGTTCGGATCGATTTGGATCGTCGTTGGTTGGCACAGAACTACTGGTGCTACATCATCACCAACAGTGACGACAGCAGTACAATTACTGCTATTCCCGCTTGGGTCGGTCACTGTAAGAACAACACTGTATTGGCCTACTTCAGTGAAGGTATCCTCATTGATCGCATAACCCAATGTTGCACTGGAGCAGTTATCGAAGGTGCCATTATTGACATCAGTAGATGTGATCGTTGCAATACCTTGTGAGTTCAATGCAATGGAAATGTTCTGGCAGACCACTGTTGGAGCGATCGTATCCAGGACCGTCACTACAGCAGCGCAGTCATCTGTATTACCACCCATGTCCGTCACACTTAGCACTACGGTATTCGCACCGAGGTTACCACAGTTGAAAACGTTCGGCGATGCTATTATAGTCGCAAGGCTATCGTTATCGAATGAACCACCATCGATATCATTTCCTGTTATTGACGCGCTACCGGTCGCATCCACGTAGATGGTGATCGGTTGGCATACCGCATTTGGTTGAATGTTATCGACCACAGTGACCGTAGCTACACATGAATTGGTATTCCCGCTGGCATCAGTTACGGTAAGGGTAACGTTGAAGACACCCGCATTCGGGAATGTGTACTGGCTTAGGCTCAAGGTAAGGTTGCCCAAACCGCAGTTATCCGTGCTCAGGCCACCGATCTGCAGTCCTGTTACAGAAGCATTACCGGACGGGTCAAGCGTAACGCTCACATTCTGGCAGACAGCCGTTGGTGCAATGGTATCCAATACGGTCACTATCGCGGTACAGAAAGCACTGTTGTTCGCTTCATCGGTCACGATCAAGGTCACATTGTTCGCACCCTGATGGCTGCAGTTGAAGTTGTATTGTGAAGCTGTCATGCTCACGATCGTACCGTTGTCCGTGCTACCACCATCGATATCATTCGCGGTGATGACAGATGTTCCAGCGCCGCTCAGATAGATCGTGGTGTCGTTACAGAGTGCAATTGGTGTAGTGAAGTCGTTTATTGTCGCCATGCTTACGCAGTAGCTAACGTTACCACTTGCATCCGTTACGAACAAGGTATCCGGGAACGTGCCCACGTGTTGGAATACGGTCCGGCTGATGGTGAATGTTGACCCAGTGCAGATATCCGTGCTACCGTTGTTCAATTGCGACGGCATTACGGTAACCTGTGCATTCAACGTGTTCGGCAGGGTGTAGGTAACGTTCTGGCAGATCGCCGTAGGTGCAATGGTGTCTATTGCGGTCACGGTCGCATCACAGGTTGCTGTATTACCATACGCATCGGTCGCGGTCAATGTGACGTTGTTCGCTCCGGTCGTACCGCAATTGAATGTTGTTTGGCTGGCGCTGAAAGTGAGCCCACCACACGCGTCAGAACTACCGTTGTCGAGATCCATCGCATTGATCGTAGCATTTCCAGTTGCGTTCAAATACGTTGTCACGTTCTGGCAAACAGCGATAGGCGCAACCGTATCCTGAACGGTCACAATGCTCTGGCAAATGCTTACGTTACCATTGTTATCCGTTACGGTCAGAGTAACCGTGTTCGCTCCTGTGTTGGTGCAATCGAAGCTGGTCATATCAGCACCGATCGAGGCAATGCCACAAGCGTCGTTGCTACCGTTGTCGATATCTGCCGCAGTAATGCTTGCGTTCCCGGTCGCATCCAACTGTACGGTGATGTTCTGACAAATAGCCGTAGGTGCAGCATTGTCTTCTACGGTAACCGTTGCGCTGCATGTGTTACTATTTCCACTCTGGTCGGTCACTGTCATTAGGACCGTATTCACACCTAGGTTCGTACAATTGAAGCTGTAGATGTCGAGAGCAAACGTGGTGATCGCACAATTATCGAAACTTCCATTATCGAGCTGTGTTCCTGAAAGAACAACGGTTCCACTTGCATCAAGTTGTACGGTGATGTTCTGGCAGGTCGGGGTAGGTGATATCGTGTCAATAACAGTTACGGTTGCAACACAGAAACTGGTATTGCCACTATCGTCGGTAACGAATAGCGTATCGCTATTAGCGCCGAAATGACCACAATCGAATGCAAGTTGGCTGGCATGCCGATCGAAAATTGCACCGTTATCCGAGCTGCCACCATCCAAGTCCGCAGGTATGATGCTTGCTGTGCCATTTGAATTCATGAACAGTGTTGTGTCTTGGCAAACGGCATCCGGCGGGCTATTGTCGATAACCGTTACGATCGCATCACAGGTGCTTGCGTTTCCGCTTGCATCCGTAACGGTCAAGGTCAGGGTGTAGTCGCCAATAGTGGAGAATGAGGCCTGGCTTGCGATGTACGTAAGCTCAGCTTGTGAGCAGTTATCCGTGCTACCTCCGTCGATATCGGCATCCAGGATGGTGGCAATATTAGGGTTACCCGACAAGCTCACTGTGATATTCTGGCAGATGGCAACAGGGTTGATGGTATCGATGACCGTTACGATGGCAGTGCAAACATCACTGTTGTCGCTGTCATCGGTTACGGTGAGATCCACGTTATTCGAACCTATATCATCACATGTGAATACGGTTTGGCTGGCAACGATCGATGAAATATCACAATTGTCCATTGATCCACCGTCAATATCTGTCAAGGCGATCGAAGCATTACCGGTACTGTTGAGATAGATCGTCGCAGTTTGGCACGCGGCAACCGGAGGTTCATTGTCAGTAACAGTTACCAACTGAGAGCAGGTCGCTGTGTTCCCGTTCGCATCGGTAGCGGTCCATATAACGGTGGTGTTTCCCAACGGGAATGCAACTGGAGCATTGTTAGTTGTTGTGGTACCAGCACAATTATCGTTCAGCAACGGGGCTCCAAGTGGAACTCCAGTGGCAGTGCAACCAGTGTTCGTGGTCGTGAATACCGTAGCAGGGCAAGTGATCGATGGTGCACTATTGTCTTGTACTGTTACTGTTGCTGTACAGGTTGAAGTGTTTCCGCTTCCGTCCGTTACGCTCAGTATTACCGTGTTTGTTCCTACATCAGCACATGTGAACGTGGTTCGGTCAAGTGCTACACTGGCGACGCCGCAATTATCGGTACTTCCGTTGTTTATCTGCGCAGCAGTGATAGTGTCATTGCCGGTAACGTCCAACTGTACTGTTACATTCCGGCAAACAACTGTTGGTCTGATCGTATCCTTCACCGTGACCACGGACAAGCAGATGTCGTTATTTCCGCCGTCATCCGTTACGATAAGCGCCACATTATTGGCCCCAAGGTTATTGCAATTGAAGTTTGTCTGGCTTGCCGTGTAGCTGGCGATGTGCCCGTTGTCAGTGGAGCCACCATCTAGCTGTTGACCGGTTATGGTAACAGAGCCTGCACCGTTCACGAACACGTTGATGTTCTGGCACACAGCGATCGGCGGAATATTGTCGGTCACCGAGCAAGAAACAATGCATGTGTCTGTATTGCCGACATTATCGAAAACGATCAAGCTTACGTCGTGGTTGCCAACAACGTTGAAAGAGTCCGGTTCTACGACCATGGAGGCCATGGCACAGTTATCCGTGCTGCCATTATTGATCATGACCGGTGTGAATACTGCCCATCCATTGGCATTCAAGCTCGCGGATGCGGTCTGGCAGATCGGTACAGGCGCTTCCGTGTCGTTGACGGTTACGGTGAATGAACAGCTCGTCGTAAGGCCAACATCATCTGTTGTTTCGTAGGAGACAGTGGTTGTTCCCAACGGGAATGTCGACCCAGAGGCTGTTCCGACCGAAGTCATACTGGTTGTTGTTCCAGGACAGTTATCGGTTCCAAAGGGTGCTGCATAATTCACTATGGCACCGCAGATACCTGCACTGTTACCAACAACGATGTCAGCAGGATAAGTTATTTCCGGGTTCTCTGCGTCATTCACTATTACTGTGAAGGAGCATGAAGCAAGGTTTCCATCAGCGTCCAATACGTCGTAGGTCACTGTTGTGGTGCCAACTGGGAAGAAGTCTCCGCTACCCAGTGGTGTAGCCAATGCGGTCAATGCGAATACGCAGTTGTCGATACCCTCCGGCTCAGTGTATGTAACCACGGCGCCGCATGAACCCGGGTCGTTGTCCACGATAATGTCCGCAGGGCAAGCGATCGTTGGTACTTCGTTGTCAACAACGGTTATATTGAAAAAGCATTCGGTGAAGTTCCCGTTGGCATCATCAACGCGATAGCTAACGGGCGTAACACCGATCGGGAATGTTGCACCGGACTCAGTGCCTAAGGTGACCATGGTCGTTACTGGGGAAGCACAATTGTCCGTACCAACTGGTGTTGTATAGGTGACAGTCGCACCGCATGTACCAGGGTCATTGTTCACGGTGATGTTACCTGGGCATGTGATCTCGGGAACGATGTTATCCTCAACGGTAACCGTAGCAGTGCATATACTTGTGTTACTGCTTCCATCCCGAACGCTAAGCGTCACGGTGTTCGCACCAACGTTCGCACAGGAAAAGCTTGTCACATCAAGACTAGGTGCATCGATGGCGCAGTTATCAGTTGAGCCATTGTTCACCTGAGCGGTAGTTACACTGGCATTTCCGGAAGCATCCAACTGAATCGTTACATTCTGGCATGTGGCAACAGGCGCTTCTGTATCTTTAACGGTTACAGTGAATGAACAGCTAGTCGTAAGACCGACACCATCTGTTGTTTCATAGGATACAGTGGTTGTTCCCAAAGGGAATATCGAACCCGAGGCTGTTCCGACCGAAGTCATACTGGTAGTTGTTCCAGAACAGTTATCGGTTCCTATAAGAGTTGCATAATTCACTACAGCACCACAAATACCTGCACTGTTGCCAACAACGATGTCAGAAGGGCAAGTAATTGCCGGGTTCTCCGCATCATTCACCGTTATTGAGAACGAGCATGAAGCAAGGTTCCCATCAGCGTCCAATACATCGTAGGTCACCGTGGTAGTGCCAATTGGGAAGAAGTCACCGTTACCCAGTGGTGTGGCCAATGCGGTCAATGCGAATACGCAGTTATCGACACCCTCCGGCTCCGTGTATGTCACTACGGCACCGCATGAACCCGGATCACTATCCAAGGTAATGTCCGCAGGGCAAGTGATGGTTGGTGCTTCGCTATCTACTACGGTTACATCGAAAAAGCATTCGGTGAAGTTTCCGTTGGCATCATCTACACGGTAGTTAACGGGGGTAACACCGATCGGGAATGTTGCACCGGACCCGGTCCCTACGGTGACCATTGCAGTAACAGGCGAAGCACAATTGTCCGTACCAACAGGTGTGGTATAGGTTACAACAGCGCTGCACGTACCAGGGTCATTGTTCATACTGATATTCCCCGGGCACGCGAGTTCCGGAACGACATTGTCCTCTACAGTGATGTCGAAGCTGCACATAGCAGTATTGCCAGTAGCATCGATAGCGGTGTAGGTAACTGTCGTGGTACCCACACTGAACGTGCTACCCGGAGCATGTGATGTAGAGATCGATCCACCGGTACAATTGTCTGAGAAAGTAGGTGCGGTCCATGTAGCAGTTTCGTTACAAGCAGCTCCTGCGGCAATGGATAGGTTTCCGGGGCATCCGGATATCACCGGGTCTTGATTATCCAGAACGGTTATGGTCATAGAGCACGTCTTCGCTCCACTACCATCGTCGGCACTAAAGGTCACCGTCGTTACACCAATGGGGTAGGTGTCGGAAGCATCGGCGGTATTGTTGAAGTCATTGGTCAGCGTATAGGAACCAGAAGAGCTCAATACGTTGGGTACAGGCACGCTAACAGAAGCGGAACAGTTTCCGACAGAAGCAAAACCACTGATGTTCGCTGGGCAGGTAATGGAAAATATCTCCTCACCGTCAGATACAACTTTGCCGTTCTCAGCGAAAGGCGTTGTGTAGCTATTTCGGGCACAAACACCTAATGAAATACCGAGTACTAGTATGATGCATAGAGACGACAGCAGCAGCCTTGACCCTGTTCCCGACTGGCACAGGAAAGACCCATGAATATGAATGCTGTTCATCGTAGATATATACTTCAACCCTAGAGAGTTGTCGTTTTGCATCAAGCGTTAATAGGCCATTTATACGCAGGTGCTTCCAAAGGGTTCACTTGTCGAAAAAAATCGGATCTTGAACGGATGAAACGACCTGTCGGTCGTGGGCGGAGATGAGCCCTCGAAAAGTCACCTACGAGAATTCAAATGGACCAAGAACTGATGACCATATTGTAGTTCATAACTCCATTTAGTCGGTTTAGACCTGATTCTGGATGGTTGAAAGTAAACCTCGAGTTTATACGACCGCGCTCAGTTTGAACGGATGACACGTTCCATTGCTATGAACGCAAGGGTGTCATGGTCTCCATGCCCTTGCTTCCGAAATTGCAGGCGGTTCAGAAGGATCTAGTGTTTGATCCACATCTGTATATGCATTACATGGCCGCGATCCGAGATCACGATCCGATATGCTCCAGTGCTTAGACCACTAGCATCCATATGGAATAGGGGAGCGTAGCCATATTCCGAGATGACCGAACGGCCCATGGCATCGTGGAGCTCAACATTCAATAGGTTCTCCGAAAAGTTCTTGATCAAGATGTTAATGATGCCACCTGACGGGTTAGGATACAAAAGCACATTGTCGTCTTCGGTCGCTTCCGGTCGGTATATGGCGACCACGTTTGATCGATAAATCGTCCCATTACTGTCCAACTGAAGCAAGCGGTAATATGAAGTTCCTGACAATGGAGAGCGATCCACTAATGCGTAGTGTTGCACGCTCAAGGAAGTTCCTGCTCCAGGTGTGTCCAGAATTGGCTCGAAATGTTCAGCATCGACGGATCGCTCGATAACGAAAAGTTCATTGTTTATTTCGCTGGCCGTTGACCAGGCCAGATCAACCACGTCGCCGTTCGGCACGGCGTTGAATGAGATCAATTCGACCGGTAACGGATTCACGCCAAAAGCAGAGGATAGCGTGAATGGACCAAGTTCATTCAACGGACCGATGCTCACAATGGTACCAGCACTCACATTACCTGTAGTACCACCGTTGCTATGATCCTGCCACTGACTTAAAGTAGATGACCACCGTGCGACCTGTAGGTCTATCAGCAATGCTACTAAGCAGTTCGGTGTTGCGGTGGAGCTCCAACTCAGCGTAACATGAACAAGGCCTGATCCCGCTATTCTATCAAGGTCCCAATACTCGCATAGATCCAGATTCTGGATGGTAGGCGTACGTTGTGAATGGGGATAGAATGCATTCGAGTTCAGAGGGTGGTATTCTGCAGAAATTGTAGTAGGAGATGTAGGAGCAGTGATCGCGATCGGCCTATAGAATGAACCATCACCGACCGGAAAAACAAATGGTTGGGCACCAGCCTTCCGAACGGGACCGACAACGTGACTGATATCGCTCATATTCGTTGCACTTGCGGTGGTTTGCAAGAGCAGTAAGGAAGTATTGGTTACGATCCCTTGAATGAAGTCGATGTTGGATCCCACTTCATGGGTACCACTAGTGAAATTCACGCCATTAGCATTGTCGATCACAACGTTGTAGAAAGTTTCTGAAGACGAACATGTAACGTTATTCGCGAGATCACATCCCATGAAGTGGACAGTACTTGTGGTTGCGTTCAAGGAACCTGCGTTCGACCAATTTCCCGTTATTTCCACTTGTACCCCGGCTTGTATGGTCAATGACCTACCAGTACCGATCGAAATACTATGGATAGCGGTATTATTGATGATCACGGGATCCAGTGTGCCTGAATTGATCACAGCATCACGTTTTGTATTCGGAACGCCGTTGCTCCAATTGTCCGGATCATGCCATGAAGTGGTAATGCCGAGCCAAGCCGTATTGCTGTTACTTGGAATTTGAATTGCGTTCGATGTATAGGTACTGTTAGCACATCCGTTAATATCAGGTGTTAATAAGCACGTTACTGCATCGCCAATTGAAGCCATTGCGTTGACATAGGTAGGAGAATTGGTCCCCACATTTGTGCCGTTCAATTGCCATTGATACGTTGGCGAGCTACCTGCATTACTTGCTACAGATGTGAAAACGCTGCCACCTGTATTGCCGATCCTAACATGTGCAAGCGTGGCGCCCATTCCTGCGGTCGAACCATCCACGTAGAGTGGAAAAGTGGGTACAACCGTACTTGAATAGAGCAAAGCACTATTTTGAAAGTATTGTACAGTACCGTTCTTGAGTTCGATACGTAATTCATCACCAGTAGAATACGGGCTCGTTGCTAGGGCTGTACCTCCATTCTCGTAAACCTTGAGTACACCATTTGATCGTAGAACAAATGCATAAGCAATGGAGGTATAGTTCCCGTCAATATCAGCATTGCTTAAGCCGATGGCACGCGACGTATTCGTTTCCTGAACGGTCGTTTCCATGTACCCATTGTTCGGAACGGGCTGCCAAGAGAAGGCATTACCGTTCCAGACCAGATCGTCATTGGTTTTCACAATGTTGTTGCCTGATACGTGATGGTGCAGCAACGTGGTCGAGGCCTGCCAGGTAACATCCGTAACCGTATTGGTACACAAGCTCGGGTCATCTGAGACGGCGATATAAGCTTCGGTCCATGATCCGGAATGGGCATTCTTGATCAAGTACTCCGTGGAGTTTGTGATATACCCACCACATCCGGCAATACCTGTCGTCAGTTGGCATGCCAACAGATCTCCCGCAACCAGTGCGGAATTGGAATAGGTCTGGGTCCCAGAACCCACATTGGCACCATTCAGTTTCCATTGGAATGATGGAGATGAACCGGTTACTGAAGGATCCGTTGCAATGGCGAAGGTCCCGTGCGTACTATTTCCTACGCGCACATTGTCAATGGTGCCACCTACCGTGCGTATTGAAGCATCGACGTATAACGGTAATGAAGGTAATGCTGTGCTGGTGTAAAGTGGAGTTCCGTTCGTATAGTAGCGAACAATGCCATTTTCTAAAGCCAAGCGAAGCACATCACCGGCGGAATGTGATGAAGAATGGACCAGAATTCCACGTTCGAATAATTTTAGAACACCTGTAGCTTCTATTAAGAATGCATGGTCAATGGACAAATATGAAGCGTCAATATCCGAGGAGCTTAGGCCCACGCAACGGGTGGAGGCAGATTCCTGAATAGTGGTTTCCATGTAGCCGTCATCATATACCGCATCCCAAGAGAACCCATTGCTATTCCATACATCCGCGCCGTTCACTTTGATGAGTCGATTCCCTGAGATCTCCGTGAAAGCATCCACGGAAGATCTGCGCCAACTAACGTTGGTGACTGCGACCAGACAAGCTGGAGCAGCAGGGGGGACCGTGATATGGAAATGATCCGGGCTAATTGGTTCATGGGTTGAGATCCGAATAGGGTTCGAAACCAAAGTATTTGTGGAACAACCATTCTGATCAAGTGTGATGTTACATGTAAGCACATCCCCATCAGCGAAAATGGTGTTGGTATAGGTAGGACTATTGATGCCAACATCCACACCGTTCAACTTCCACTGAAAGCCAGGTGAAGCGCCCAACCCACTAGCATCTGCAACAAAGGTGCCTTGTGAGATGTTGGCGATCTTAACGTTGGCCATGGTGCCGGGGATCCGTTTCAATGACATATCCACGTACAACGGCAGTGAAGGTGTTGTTCCACTGAAGTAGATCGGTTGACCATTCTGGTAGTACACGACAACTCCGTTCTGCACTTCAATGCGCAACAGGTCTCCGTTCACATACGGTATTGATGTAGCACGGGGCACACCGCTTTCGAAGACCTGCAGACCACCGACTTCATTTAAGTAGAAAGCGTATTGAATGGACGAATAATGGGCGTTGGCATCCACTGAGCTTAGACCGAACATACGCGCGTTCACTGGTCCTGTAATTGTCGTTTCCATATAGCCATTATCGGCCACGGATTGTAAGGAGAATGCATTGCCATCCCATTGTCCTTCATTACCCTGTTTAGTTGCCGTATTACCTGTAACTACAATACCTCCGTCCAGCGAGGATTCATTCCATCTTGCATCGGCAATAGCGTAAGAACAGCCAGTTGCAGCTGGTGTATTGGCGATATTCAGATCCGCTTTTTGTGAAGGGTCGTGGGCTATTATGGTTATGGTATTCGATGTGAACGCAGTACTCGTGCAAGAAGCCACACTTGGTGTAAGTTCACACGTGATAAAATCGCCATTCATCAACCCACCATTCGTATATGTTGGACTGTTCGTGCCGACAGGAGCTCCGTTCAATATCCATTGGTAGCTAGGCGTGACCCCAGCGTTGTTCGCCACGGCGGTGAATACGCCTTGCTCCAAGTTTCCCACTTTAACGTTCGCAACAGTTGCGCCTGCGTTTCGAGTTGAAACATCAACGTACATCGGTAACGTTGGCGAAACAACACTGACGTGTATCAACGCTCCGTTCTTCAAATACTGTATGCCTCCATTATCAACCGCAATACGGAGCAGATCACCCGTTGCATAGGAGAACACTATTGGAACGGCGGATCCACTCTCGAAAATACGGAGTACCGATCCGGTGTCGAGATAGAATGCGTAGTCGATCGTCTGGTAATCAGCATCCGTATCCACAGCGCTTAGACCCACCATTCGGAATCGATTGGTTTCCTGTGCGGTAGTTTCCATGAAGCCGTTGTTACCCACTGCTTGCCATGAAAAAGCATTACCGTCCCAGGCATTTGTGCTACTTACGTTCGTCAGCGAATTACCATTGATCAGATGCTGTTGGGAGGAGGTTGGCTGTCTCCAGACCACATCGACCAATGACGCAACACAAGCTGTGGAAGCCATGGTCCCTTGGATATGGAACGTATTAGAGAGCGTTGGGTCCCTGTTCTGAAGAACGATCGGATTGCTGGGGATCATTGTTGATGGTACACATCCGTCCGCATCAGTGGTCATATTGCAGGTCAGGATGCTTCCTGCGGTGATCGAAGCGTTTGAATAGCTCGTACTGGAGGCACCCACATTTCCGCCATTCAATTTCCATTGGTAAATGGGCGTAGTACCACCACCGGAGGTGTTCACTACGAAGTTGCCCTCGGTCGGGTTCGCTACTTTAACGTTGGCAACTGTTGCACCGATGTCATAAGTGGACACATCCGCGTAAAGCGGCATTACCGGTGCTTGTGAACTGGTATATAGGACAACACCGTTCTGATAGTAACGCACTTTGCCGTTATCAATGGCAATACGCAGTACATCTCCGGTTGAATAGATCGTAAATACTAGGTTCGCCCCGCCGTTCTCCACGACCCTTAACACCCCAGCGGTGTTCAGAACAAAGCCGAATTGGATAGTGGAATAGCTGGCATTCGCATCAACGGAGCTGATTCCCACCGCTCGTATGGTAGTGGTCTCTTGCGCCGTGGTCTCCATATAGCCATTGTCGCCAATGGATTGCCAAGAGAATGCATTCCCATCCCAGACCCCGGAACTGGAAGCTTTGGTGATGGTGTTGCCACTGGTCGTATTGACGACACTTAAGTTTGTCGCACGCCATACCACATCAGCGATCGCAATTGAACATCCTGAATTGGAATGCAATGCGGCAATATGGTTTTCTGCGCATTGAGCTTGCACGACGCTGGCAGTAATGCAACTAACGGAAATGGCCGAAAGCATCGAAAGCCTGATCCTTTTGGATCTTTCCGTATCGGATGGAATTCGAGCGGAGGCATAAATACGCTGCAGATACAGCGCATGGATCGAACCAATGCACCAAAGCTGAATGTTCCTCAACACAAGGTCAAGGAGCGCGAGAAGGCCTTGGACGAAACGCGTAGATAACCGGGATACCCATTCGAGACCCCGTATTACATCTGAAGGAACAGTTGTGCTGGAGATCTTATAGTACGGATATACCGGCAATATGATCTTATGTCCGTGTCGCTTCATTGTAAGAGCACCATCCCGAACTGTCAAATGGCTTATCGACAGGAGGGACCACGTGAAAGTTGTCAAGCGACTTTCCTATCACTGTTATTTTCGAGCGGTCCTTTGCGTAGGTTCAACTTAATTCCCACCATTTCACTGAAGGTCTCAGCAGCATCGGTCATGAAATCGTCGTCATCTTCGATGTACCAATCCACTTCGAATTCCTTACCTTTTTCGGATTCTTTCTTAACCTCCATAAGCATCATATAGAGTGCTTTGAGTGAGGATGAATTGAAATAAGGCAAGCAGAATTCGAAAACCGAACCGGATCTGATACCCGATATGTTCTCGCGTAACCATTCCAGTACGGGTGTATAGAATTTGCCAGCGTTCTCTGGAATGGAGTGACCAATAACACGGTAAACGCCCTTTTCCGTGTCGAGGAATAGCTCAGGTGTACTGCGAGTTGCGGGTATGTGGAATTGGCTCATTTTCAGGCACGTTTTTGGTCACCGGATAGATCCGTACTCACTTTGCTGGTACACATGAATTCGTTGGGGTCGATAGGGTATACTTCAGCGCTTATATTCTTTCCGACCTTACGGGCGATCTGAAGCATGCCAAGGCCGGCACCACCTTTATCACCGAAACCTTCATTCCTAAGCTGGTCCATAAAGGCCTTAGTGATCTCTTCTGGCGACATCTGGTCAATGCAATGCACGGCTTCCATTAACCGCTTTGCATCAGTTTCTGTTGCTTTGTTCTTAATGGTCACGACCAGGCGGGAGTCTTCTATGTGCCACCTGAAGTCAACATCGTTGCTCGAATTATAGCGTTGAGCGTTATCAAGGAGTTCCAAAGCGATCCCGATCAATTTCTTCAGGTCGTTCCGTTTACCCAGATTGCAGAGCGCAATGCATTTGAGCAGATCAAATAGCTGAACGCGTACATCACTCGTAAGCCGCCCTTTGTATTCGAGCAGGCTTGACGCGGTCTCGGCGCTATTCCGATTATCGTTTATGATATCCATGATCATGCTGCGTAACGCAGTCCAAGGAGTAATACGTCATCTGTCTGCGGAGAGTTTCCTTTCCAGGCCATAAATTCACGTTCCGTATGGTCTTTGACCTGTAAAAGGTCCATGTGGGCTGTATTTGCCAGTAGCTTCACTAATCTCTGCATAGAGAACTTCTTATGGCCTTCCACGCCCCCGAATTGGTGAATAAGCCCATCGCTGAACAGGAACATAGCGTCACCGTTGACCAATTGCATCTCGTGGTGTCTATAACCTTTGTTCCGCTTAAAGTGACTGTCTCCAAGTGGATATACATCCCCTTTGATGCGGATCACCTCGCCATTACGGATCACGATCAGTGGAAGCTGTGCTCCAGAGAACGAAAGTTTGCCTGTATTCATGTCCAAACTGCAAAGCCCAATGTCAAATCCATCATTGTACAAAGCCTGATGACCTCGCGCATCCATTGTTTTCTTCACGTGTTCATGAAGCAGGTCCAGCAGAACACCGCAAGACGCATTCGGGTTCTGTGCCAATAATTCGCTCAAGCCGTAATACGCAATGAAAGTCATCATGGCAGCAGGAACACCATGTCCGGTGCAATCGATGGCAGCAACGAAAACTTTGTTGCCTATCCGTTTTAGGAAGGGTAGGTCACCACTTACGGTTTCCAGTGGTTTGTAGAGCAAGAAACTATCCGGGATCGTATTCCGAAGGTCGGTCTCCGTGGGAAGGATCGCGGATTGGATCGTTTGAGCATAATCCAAACTGCTTTGGATGTTCTGACTCTTCACCGCCAGTTCATCGTTATTGCTTTGGATCAACGTGTTCTGTTCATGGATCGTCCTGTTCTTCTTACGCGTGATGTTCCAAGCCCGAGCCATATACATGGCCAATAATGCCGCACATATCGCGGCAGCTAGGCTGAAGCGTTTTACGGACGCATCATGTTTCTGTTGGATCAACAACGCATCACTTTTGGCTTCGACCAGTTCATTGCGTTGAGTGAGCACATCCATTGCGCTTTCCTGAGCCTTCTGCTCAAATTCCATTTTGCTTACGTTGAGCGCTTGTAACATGCGGCTGTTGTTCAACGATTCGATCTCCCGTTGTTGTTCTACATCCTGAAGTGTTGCTTGTGCCAATTGAAGTTCATTGTAGGCCTTTTCCCGCAAGATCATTTCCTCTCGTCTACCAGCTTCTTCAAGTTGTTTTTCGTAAACGAGAAGGGCCATTTGTTTTTCACGGTTCTCCGCGTCAAGTGCAAGTTGCTTTAGTCGACCTTCTTTGCGTTGTTCGCGATTCAATAGGTCTACCTGCTCACGCTCAATGCGCTGTAGTCGTAGCAATTGAGCATCTCGGTCAGTCTTGGTCTGCGTCGAGGTCAAGGCCAATTTCTGTTCCAGGTCACGTGCCTTCTTATTGAAGCTACGGGCTTCGTTCAGTAGATCGCGTTGTTCGAAAATGTTAGCTAAAAGATCACAGACCACACTTTGTTCCTTAAGGTCCTTATCCTCTTCTGCGAACGTGAGGGCCTCTAATGCGGTATTCTGCGCGCTGACCAAATCGCTTCTGAGAAGTTGAATGGCGGCCTTTGTGCGCAACAGGCGAGGCATTAGTCTCGTGAAGTTATTTGCTCGTGCGGCGATATCTGCTTCTTCGATCAAACGAACAGCGCTTTCCATGTTGCCTCCGGTTGCTTGGGCATGTGCCGCGTTCACTTGCACGCTCAAACGCAGATAGGGGACATCTTCCACAAGTATCAGTCCTTTTCCGAAGGCGATCATAGCCTCCTCGTTCCTTCCGAGTCTCTGATTCAATTCGCCCATGTTGTTGGCGCAGATACCGGACTGAAGCGTTTTGTCCAACGCAACAGCGAGCTTCATGACTTCGACTTCCGTGTCTAGCGCCGCTTGGTTCTGTTTCACTTTGGCTTGTGCTGTGGCGAGCGTTGAAAGCAGATCCAACATCAACTCCCGATCTGCTAGAGCATTCACTTCATTACGTTGATCCTGGCAGTAAGTAATGAGCAGGTCCGGTTTCATGACCATGGCGCGTGCTCTGATGTCTGCACGTATGTAACGCGAACGATCCATTTTGCCTGCCCCTGTTGTAGTTTTTGCCTCCTCTAAATGCTCCAATGCTTTCTGCGGATGACCGGATTCCAAATAGAGCTCCGCCAATTGAACCATTGCGTTCGTACGGATATTGCTGTGGAACGTACCATTGATCATCGTGGCGCGAATGCTAGCTCCGATCGCGTTGTCCAGATCTCCTGTCGCTCTGTGCGCTTCAGCTAGTTCGATCAACGCTTGGGCCAAGGTGCTTTCCAGTCCGTTGCGTTCAGCTTCCGCAGAACCAAGGATCGCGAATTCCACAGCTTCGCTATAATGTCCTCGACCTCGTTCGAATATTGAAAGGTCCAGCAGTCGTTGTGCGCGGTCCTGACCTTGCTTGGACTTTTGCATGTCAGAGAGCATGGAAGCGTAATCCTGCGCATTACCGTATTGCACCGATAGGGTACAAATGGTGGCGAATAGGATTTTTGCTATAGCACGCTTCATTGAATGAACTTGTAGGTAATGCCCAAGGTGTATTCCCTACCGCTTAGAGCGAATGGTGTTGTGTCAGTCCGGACAGGGCCGAGGATCGTCCGTTGAGTATCAGTGATGTTCCTGCATCCAATATCCACAGCTAACCGCATTGAGGCCTTAGGTCGCCAAGTTAGGCCGGCATTTATGATCAACTCAGCAGGCCAAGCGAACAAGGAAGGCTCATTATTTAAAGAGCCGGCAGCTCGGTGTGACCATACTTCGCCGCGATAATTTGCATTGGCCCGTAGCGTGAATGAAGGGTTGACGTCGAATGCGATCACCAACGAACCACGTTGTTCGGGAAGGCCCGTAACACTGTTGGATGAACTATCGGGTAGCTCGGCCTCAGGCGGAGCCATTGCGTTCAATGGTTGGTTGAAACCATAGCTTGCTAACACAGTAGTGCGTTTGGTCTCCCACGATAAACGGAGGTCGAGGCCGTGCGTACCTACGGCGTTCCCGTTCATGTAATTACCTCCGGTACTATCGCTGTATGTGTGAACGATGGGATCTGTGGATCGGGTTTGATATCCGTTGGCTGTGAGCGTTGCGGTCTTGCCGATGCTGTATCCTATCTCTCCTTCAGTGGTCGTAACGTATTCAACGCTTAACGTTCGGTTGTCAGGCCCGTAGTTCAGGTTCATTATGGTAGGCGTTCTGAAGCCCCGGCCCCAAAGCGCCTTCACATGCAAATTGCCGATAGACTTAGTATAGGCAAAACGAGGTGCAAAGAATTCGCCAGCTAGGTTATTGGCCTCAAGGCGGCATCCTGCGATTAGCATACCTGGTTTTCCGAAAACAGCTACCTCAGCGAAAGCGGCTCCATCATTCATTCCAATGGCACGTTCATCGTTCTTGCGGAAGGTCGAATTTTCGCTGCGTTCGTAAAAGGTCGATCGTTGCGTATAGCCCATAATACCAATTCGGCTAGAGAACCATTTAGCCGGTTTGAAGCCGAACGATCCAGTTGCTGATGTACGCCGGTTGTTGGTGTTTCTGCCGAGCCTATCCGGTTCACCGGTGTTCACATAATACCAAGGCAATTGATCGGCGTGGTTCACGCTCCAGGTCAGATCCAACTTCTGGCTCAAGCGCTTTTTACACCCTAAACCGAAAATGACATCGCGGAATTGAACACTGTATGCTGCATAACTTACCCTGAACGTTTCTTCGAGGTAGGTCATGGACGCCTTGAAATTCTTCCAGCGGTAATTGAACAGGAACGTACTGGCCTGTACAGCTGTGCTATCCGCGAAATTCAATAGTGTGCTATCAGGGAGAAGTCGAAGTGCATTTGACCGTCTGCCACGCGTATAGCTGGTCATATAGCTGATCTCACGGTCCCGATCAAGACGGTGTGAACCGCTGACAGTTGCAGTTGTTCGCGTAAAGTCATTTTCGCTGAAACCGGTCTGAACATTAGCGCGTGCGCCTGTTCCTTGATCCGCGTTGCGCGTTACAATATTCACTACACCCAGAGCAGCATAACTACCATGTATTACGGTGCCAGGACCCATGATCACCTCAATACGGTCCACATTGCTAATTGGGATACGGTCACCGATCGCATAAGTGCCGAAGTCATTTTCATTCAATTGACTACCATTCAGCATGAAGAGGCATTTGCCTTCTTCTGCCCAATTGCCGTGTATACCGACCCCGATCACATCATCAGCGTCACGCCCAAAGGATAGCCCTGGGACCATTTGCAATGCCTCATACAATGTACGAGCACCGGCAGCTTGGATCTGGCGCGCTGTAATGATCGTAACATTGGCCGGTGATTCTCGCACATGGCGGCTTTCCAGGTCGGCAATGCTCGTTACAAGAACTGCCTTTCCGCCTTCGCGCGAGATCTCCAGAAGCTGATCAGGGTCATTGAGCAGGACGCGTTCATCAACCACCGTTTGGGCGCAGATATGCGTACTCAGCGTTGCAGCGAGCAGAATGCAACCCCAAATGAGCGTCCGATGTCTGTATGATCTCATACCAAGAGCCTTGCAAATAGTGCGTTGCTCCTGCCATTTAATCGTATTTATCGGTTGGAAGGTTGCATTCGTCGTTGATCGTATGCCTCCTGTCATTCATTGAGGCAGTAAATGATATCAGGAGACGTTTGCGTCACACAGAACCTACATTTGCCGCGCCTTGCCACAGAGAATGGCAATTTTCTGGTCCTAAGTCCCACGCTTACCACAAGATCCAATGAAGGCCCGCACACTTAAAACCACCAAGGTCAACGTCATTACCATGGGGTGTTCTAAGAATACGTTCGATAGCGAAGTGCTCATGGCCCAGTTGAAGGCGAACAACATCACCGTGGATCACGAAAATGATAGTGGGGAGCACAATGTGGTGGTGATCAATACTTGCGGGTTCATTGAGAATGCCAAACAAGAAAGCATTGATACCATATTGAACTACGCGCGCGCAAAGGACGAAGGGTTAGTAGAGAAGGTTTATGTTACCGGATGTCTTAGTCAACGGTATGCTCCGGAATTGAAAGCGGAGATCCCGCAGATCGATGCATGGTTCGGGACGAGGGATCTGCCCCGGCTTTTGAAGACCTTGAAGGCCGATTACAAACACGAGCTGGTAGGGGAGCGTTTACTCACTACGCCGGCCCATTTCGCTTACTTCAAGATCAGTGAGGGCTGTGATCGTAAATGCTCATTTTGCGCGATACCCTTGATGCGTGGCAAGCATATCAGTACACCCATAGAACAGTTGGTCACCAGCGCAAAAGGATTGGCCGCCAAAGGTGTTAAGGAGTTGATCCTTATTGCGCAAGACCTTACGTATTACGGTCTGGACATTTATAAGAAGCGCAATCTCAGTGAATTACTTGCTCAATTGAGCGATGTGGAAGGCATCGATTGGATCCGTCTGCATTATGCGTTCCCTAGTGGATTTCCGATGGATATTCTGGACATGATGAAGGAGCGAAAGAACATCTGCAACTACCTCGATATGCCTTTGCAACACGGAAGCACGAACATGCTTACCCTGATGCGTAGAGGCATAACTCAGGAAAAGACCGAAGCATTGGTGAATAAGATCCGAGACAAAGTACCAGGCATTGCGATCCGCACGACATTGATCGCTGGCTTCCCAGGAGAGAGCGAAGCGGACCATGAAGACAACTTGCATTGGATAGAGCGCATGCGTTTTGATCGGCTAGGGGCTTTCACCTATAGCCACGAGGAGGATACACACGCACACACCATGGAGGATGACGTGCCGGAGAAAATAAAGCACCAACGGGCCAATGAGATCATGGAGTTGCAAGGTGGCATTAGTTTGGAACTGAACCAAAAGCGGGTTGGTAATATCCAGACCGTTCTTGTGGACAAAGCCGAAGGGGACCACTGGATAGCCCGTTCAGAGTTCGACAGCCCCGAAGTGGACAATGAGGTGCTGATCCCCAGAAAGAATTCAAACGGGCCAGTACACTTGCGCTTAGGCGATTTTGTTGATGTTCGGATCACGGAGGCCAATGAGCATGACCTAAGAGCAGAAGTGGTGAACGATCAGTAATCGATCTGATCGAAGTACGAATATCTTTTAATGTTCATGCGCTATTTGTTGGTATTGGTAAGTAGCGCTGTGTTATTCGGGACCAAAGCACAGGACAAGATCTTTGTAAGTACCGATCTCGGTGGGTTATTCCAAGTGGAGCCCAGTACCTGTTACGCTCGGCTTATTGGCTATTCACCTGCAGTATTCTTGGATATTGCGTTCACACCGAACGGTAGATTGTGGGGTATTTTGAATGGAAGCTTGTATGAGATCGATACGACCGATGCAAGCATTGCAGTAGTTGGTAGCACAGCCAATTTCAATACACCCGGATTGGTGGCATTCGATAACGATGTGTTGCTTGGTGAAGAGTTCGGATCACTCTACGGCATTCGTACCAGCGATGGTGTCGCGTGGCCCATCGTGCCGATCGGTTTTCAGGTCTCCGGTGACCTGACCTGGTTCCAAGGATCCTTGTACATCACAGCAATTTCGCCATATCGGCTTGTACGAATGCAGGTAGCCCCGGACTTAAGTGGAGTTTCTGATATTGAAGTAATGGGTCTATTGGGCGGCGGAATAGGCCAATGGTATGGTGCCAATACAACGTTCGTTGCTCCATGCGCCTCCGAACCTTACATCATGCTTGCTTGGGATGGTATTGACATGTACAAGGTATCGCCTTACGATGCGTCAGTGCAGCCATTGTGTTTGGGCATTTTGCCGTACGGCTCGCACGGTGGCGCTTCCATTGCCGAATCGCGAGATATTGATCTGCCTGAACTTGGCATGCCGAACGTATTCACGCCCAATGGCGATGGTAAAAATGATCTTTATGCGCCTATGGATCAAGAATATCCTTGGGCTATGAAAGTATATGACCGATGGGGACAGCTGGTATTTGATAGTAAAGGCAGAAAAGCAGGGTGGTCCGGAAGGAATAGTGCTGGAGAACAATGCAGTGATGGTGTATACTATTACCGCGTGATCATGTTCGATGAATGCAATGGCTCCAACGTACGGACCGGGCATTTATCCTTGCTTCGCTGAACGGTCTAAATTGGCTGTAACATCGATCAAGGTGGTGATCAATTCAAGGTCATTTCGCAATCATTACTTATCAGAGGCCAGTTCGAGAAAGATCTCGACCCACATCCTTCCGTAAGAGTTAGGATGCTTTATGGTGAGGAAACAAGAATGAACAGAAGACACAAAACATTCCGAAAGAAACGGAACGAGCTAAAAAAAGCTGCCCGAATTCAGGCAGCCCCTTTCATATATCTATTAGCAATAGCTCCAAAGTCACTTCTTCATGCCATCATTAGGCTGCACTTTCTCACCGTGTTGGTCTTGGCACCAAGTGGTATACTTCGCTTGCTGTTCTGTGGTCAGAACGGCCTTGAAAGCCGCTTCCTGTACCTCCAACGATGCCATGGCCTCTTGTAGATCTTTTGAAGCAATACGGCCCTGTTTGGTTGCTTCTTGGATTGCCTTTACTTCCGTAATTTGCGCTGCGTCCAAGCCAATGGACTTCAAGGTTTCTTCGTTGGCCATGATACACGCATGCCGATCAACTTGGAACGTGGGTTTTTCCATATTTCCATTGGCATCTTGCGCTTGTGCGGAGAATGTGGTGCAGATCGCAATACAGATCGTTAGGATCGTTTTTTTCATGGTTCTTGATTTTGTTAGAATGATCAATGTGCAGATCGCGGGCCGCTCTTGAAGGCATAAATATAGCATTGGTCGATCTAAAGTGATCCTACTGCTCGCCTAGCTACTTCGATCCCAATGGCTACGCCCATTCCCCCTAAACGCACAGCAACAGTTGTTCGCTTTCCGATACGTTCGATCAATGGAGCTTTGCTGGATGTACCCATGGCCATGATACCGCTCCAACGCTGGGCAATACGGAAGTCCTTACCTGGTAATACAATATCACGAAGGAAATTCTCCAAGGCATTTTGGATCTGGTCCGTGGTTCCTTCCTCAGTTGTGGTCTCTCCGACCATGTTCAAATTCCGGCCTCCACCTAAGAGTACCGCCCCACCCAGATCGCGGAAGTAATAGAAGCCTTCATCAAAATGAAATGTTCCCTTTAATTGAAGCGATTCAATAGGCTCAGTAATAATAACTTGTGCTCGTGCTGGTATGACGTCAAGTTCAGGAGCTAATAGGGGAGTGAAGCCATTTGTGGCAAGTAGAACATGACCGGCTTTTATAACTGTATCATCTGCCAATTGTATGCGAACATGGTCGGCTTTTTCATCCATTGCCTTTACTAGTGCACTTGTGCGAACAAGCACACCTTCAGACTGGGCCTTCTGGAGCAAGGTGCGCATCATGGCACCCGTATCAACGGCTCCTTCAAGATCGGTCGTGGCCATTTTCAAGGCAGGAGCTAATCCGAAGGATCCAGGACCATCAGCATTCCAACGATACACTGGCTTTTTGAACAATGGCAACAAGGAGTCATTCAACGCATCGAACTTTTCCCGAACACGCGTGTACAGTGGGTCATGCGCGCGATACACTTCATGCCCACCGGTTGGTTGGAAACCGATCTTCGCATCGCCCAGCTCGGCGCGGAGGTTCAGGAGTCCTTGCCAACGCATTTCTACCCGAGCGAGGGCAATGCCAAGTCCTTCCTTCTGTATATCCGCAAGCAATTCACTTGGGCTACCAAAGCAGGCAAAACCAGCGTTCTTTACACTTGCGCCAGAAGGATATACGCCGCGTTCCAATACCAGAACATGATGCGCTGGATTTGCACGTTTATGGAACAGGGCCGCGAACAAGCCTACAATGCCTGCACCAACAACAGCAAAATGTGGTTCGGCATGAAAATGGCGGCTTTCCCAAGGGCTAAGCATTGGCGCTATGATAGGCATTCGGTACCAAAGGTGAAACTGGACAGGTAACTTCGACACTTGTTCTCGCTAAAGTGTTACAAGCAATCGCTAATAACTTGTACAGCCCACAACCCAAAGAAGTCGTAAATTGCCGCGTTATATGCTTCTGCAAGAATATCTATATCCCGTGAAAAGTGCTTGGATCAAAAAGGTCATGGCCCGTGCGTGCATGGTCATGGTGTTATTCGGTATCGTCAGCATTGCGAATGCTCAGGTGGACAATGTAATGGTCTATGGGACGGTAAAGGATATGAGCACTGGAAAGAAACTCGATGGTGTTACTGTAACTGTCTTTAAGAATGGCGCGAAGCTCATTGACGTTATCACCAATGCCAGCGGGAAGTATGAGGTGAATTTGGATTATGGTGCAGATTTCAAGGTAATGTGCGCCAGAGATGGATTCGTAGGAAAGAACATTACGATCGATACGAAAGGTGTTCCGGAAGAGGAGCGACAAGGCGGTCATGGCATGAACATCGATTTTACGATGATGTCCAAGATCGAAGGTGTGGATTACAGCGTGCTCCTTGAGCCTTTTGGTAAGGCAAGCTATACAGGAGCTAGCGGTAATTTCGAATGGGACATGGAATACACCAACAGCATGCGCGATAAGCAAGCGAAACTGTTGAAGGAGTACGATGACCGTAAGAAACGGGAGGCCAATGCCGATGCCGATTTCGCCAAGTTGATGACGCAGGGCAGCGATGCAATGACAGCATCCGATTTCAAGAAAGCGGTTGGTAGTTTCACGGAGGCATTGGGTTTGAAACCTGGTGATGCGATCGCTACTGCAAAGCTCAGCGATGCACGAATGCAGATGGAAAGTCAGGATGCTGAGAATAAGCGTAAGGAACAATATGATTTGCTGGTCAAAGCAGGTGACGCATTGATCGGGAAAAAGGATTATGAAGGGGCAAAGGGAAAATTCAACGAAGCCCTTGCGGTAAAGGAGACCGAAGCCTATCCAAAGCAGAAATTGAAGGAGATAGAGGCTATTCTGGCGGACTTGGCAAAACAAGCAGAAGAAGAGAAAAAGAACAAAGAGCTACAAGCAAAATACGACGCAGCTATTGCCGCGGCTGATGCTGCGTTCACTGCAGAGAATTGGGATCAGGCTACAACCAAATACACGGAGGCGAGTGGCCTGAAAAAAGAAGAACAATACCCGAAGGACCGGCTCGCTGCCATTGTAGTAAAAAAGGCAGAGAGCGAGAAGAAGAAAGAAGAGGAGCGGTTGGCCAAGGAAATGGAAGAAAAATACCAAGCAGCCGTCGCGGCTGGCGATGCGGCATTCAAGGCGGCCAACTGGGATGAGGCCACGACCAAATACAACGCTGCCATCGCACTAAAGGAAAAGGAGCAATACCCGAAAGATCAACTTGCTGCTATTGCAGTTAAAAAGGCGGACGAAGCGAAAAAGGCGGATGAGGAAAAGTTGGCCAAAGAACTTCAGGAGAAATATCAAGCAGCAATTGCGGCTGGTGATGCTGCATTTGCTGGTGCGAAATATGATGTTGCCAGAAGCAAGTACGAAGAAGCCATCGCATTGAAGGCTCAAGAAAAATATCCGAAAGATCAGTTGGTCGCTATCCAGAAGAAATTGGATGAGATCGCAGCTAAAGCGGAAGAAGAGCGTTTGGCGAAGGACCTTGATGCGCGATACGAAGCCAAATTATCAGAGGCCGCACAAGCATTCACCGCAGAACAATATGACGATGCCATTGCGCGGTATACGGAAGCTTCTGAATTGAAGCCGAAGGAAGTTTACCCGAAGGATCAGATCGCTGCCATCCGCAAAAAGAAGGATGACCTGGCCAAGGCCGAGGAGGCTGCACGAAAGGCGAAAGAACAGCAGGAACTATATGATAAGGCCATCGTTGACGCTGATAAAGCGTTCGGCAAGGAGAGTTGGGACGAGGCAAAGACAAAGTACATTGAAGCATCGGGCATTAAAGCCAGTGAGCAATACCCCAAAGACCAAATAGCGGCAATAGTTGCCAAGATCAAGGAGGCTGAGGCGCGCAAATTGGAGGAAGAAAAGCAGGCGAAATACGATGCGGCCATTGCTGAAGCGGATAAACTCCTCGATAAGGAAGAGCTCACAACAGCAAAGACGAAATACATGATTGCGACCGGTATCCGTCCAGCAGAAGCGTATCCTAAGCAACGGCTTGCGGAGATCGAAACAAAGCTCGCTGAGCAAGCGAGACTGGCGGAAGAAGAGCGGAAGCGCCAGGAAATGGAGAAGCGATATGCTGATCTTATCTCAAAAGCAGATGCTTCGTTCCAGGGCGAAAAATGGAGCAGTGCATTGAACGATTACAAGGACGCGTTGGCCTTGAAACCTGCGGAATCGCACCCTAAGAACCGTATTTCGGAAATAGAAGGAAAGCTGGATGCAGCTGCTAAAGCCAAGGCTGAGGAAGAGCGTTTGGCACGCGAAAAACAGGATAGGGATAAGCAGTATAGCGACCTTATTGCTACAGCTGATAAGGCATTCCAAGCACGGAAATATGAAGAAGCACGCACGGGATACAGTGATGCCGCAGGAGTAAAGAGCGAGGAAAAATATCCAAAGGACCAATTGGCGGAGATCGAGCGTTTACTAGCAGAAATGGCACAGAAAGCGGACGAAGCTAAAAGCGCCGCAGAACGGGATGCTGCTGAAAAGGCACGTCAAGCGGAGGCTGACAGTCTTGCTGCAATTGCAGCCGCCAAGGAAAAAGAACGGTTGGCTGAGGAAGAGCGTCAACGCAATGCTTCCGCAGCTGAGACCGAAGCGCGTTATCAGGAGTTCATCGCGACTGCGGATCGTGCATTCCAAGGAAAGGACATGGGATTGGCGCGCACCAATTACACCAGTGCATTGGGTGTAAGACCTGGAGCGCAATATCCCACGGACCAATTGGCGGCCATAGAAGCGGTGTTGGCTGCCCAAGCCAATGCAGCATCGGATGCTGAGCGGTTGGCGGCGGAAAAGAAACGGTTGGAGGAGGAGGCACGCTTACGCGCTGGCCAGGACGAAGCCGCCCGTTTAGCTGCGGAAGAATCCCGCAAACGAGAAGAGGAGGAACGCTTGAAAGCGGAGCGTGATGCGGAAGCGGCGCGCATGTCCCAAGCGGACAGGGACCGTGCGGAACGCGATGCGGCCAAAGCGAAAGAAGAGAATTATCGGAACGCGATCCTTGCCGCTGATGAAGCACTCGCCGCGAAGGAGTACAGCGTTGCACGTGGTGGCTATGCGCAGGCAAGTGACATTAAGCCGGATGAAACCTACCCATTGGCCAAGATCGATCAGATCGATAAGATGTTGGCCGAGTTGGAGCGGTTGCGCTTAGAGGCCGAGGCCGCAGCCCAGACGAAAAAGGAAGCTCCAGTAAAAGTGGGGAACACCGTGGATGTTCGAAAAGAAGAAGAGGCCGAGGCATTCATGCGGGAAGCGCGCGAACAGGAGGAGCGCGAGAAGTACGAACGGATAAAGAAATTGCAGGCCGACCTGGAGGAAGAGACTGCGAATAACACGGATAAAGCTGCGGATCGCCGCATGGTAGGTGTGCAGGAGAAAGAACAATTCCAAGAGGCTTCAGCGGGTTTATATACGGGGGACGAAGCGCGTCGGGAACAAGCAGCTCAGGAGCTCGAAGCCTACAAGACCGATCTGGAACTTTCGGAACAACGTCGTCGTGAGCGAGCAAAGGGATCAAGCGAGCAGAGCTATGACCAGACGTTAGCTACACAGGAAGAACATTTGCAACGTGCACAGACCTGGGATCAGCGCCAAACAGATGCAGCGCGCTCCATGGCCGACCGAAAAGAAGAACTGGCTAAGGCCGAAGAAGAACGCGTGCAGGCAAGTAATGAACGCAAGCAATTGGCCAATGACCGTGTACAAGCTCAGATGGAGTATCACGCAGCGTTGCATGAGCGGGGTTCGGGTAATGTAGAGGAAGGTCGCCAGCGGGTGGAAGAAGCAAAACGCGCACAACAAGCACGTGAGGCCAACTATGCGCAAACAAGCGAGCAGAAGCGTAACCTCAACAAAGAGCAATTGGATAATTTACCGAGGAACCAGCCACGATCCGAAGAAGATTACAACCGCTCCAAGCTAGCGCAGGAATACCCACCCGGCGTAACCGAGGAAAGCTACACGGAAGGCAACAAGGTCATAATCCGCCGCGTGGTGGTGGTAGGCAACAAAGCCGATGAATTCAGTAAGGTCATTGCGAAATGGGGCACCTTCTACTTCAAGAACGGCCAAAGCATTTCGGAGGTGACCTGGAGCAAGGAAACTGCGAATTGAAGGTTGGCTTGGGTGGTTTACTCCACAAAAGCGCTACCAGCCAACCACGTGGTGCCATCTGTGAGGTGCAGGTAGTACAAACCGGAGAGAAAGTTTGAAAGTGGTAAAGAGAAAAAGTGCCTTCACTCCACAACCACGCGCTCCGAACCAACTCGCTGATCATATTCCCAAACCTCTACCACATAAACCCCCGCGCTAAGCCCAGCAACGCCAAGTGTTGTGTAATGCCCCGTAACCCGTTGCTGTAGAACCTTACGCCCAAGAGCATCGCGCATTAGTACGGTAGCGTTGGTTGGTACTTTTTCTAATTGCAACGTAACGGCTGTTGTTGCTGGGTTTGGGTAAAGGTTTAGGTTTAGTTGTTGGTGCTCTGGTATGCCAACATCCGGGCCATACAATTTGGTTATGTATCGTTGGTTCGGGTAGTTGGTAGTGCCATCGTTGTAGCCTTGGAAAACTCCGTGAATCAGGTATGAGCCATCGGACAAAGGACCCGTTAATCCACTAACAATAAGGTATTCATACTGGGATCCGAAGATTGTGCCAAAATCACAACCCGGTTCTGTGAAAAGATCATTGAGAATGTTTCCAGCCGTATCAATCAAAGCAATACCGTTCCGCGGCATGCCATTCAGATGGGTAAATCCCCCAGTTACGATATAAGCATCAGCACCCCATTGCCGGATATTAGACATTGAACCTGAATGGTTTGGCGTGTTGTTCTCATGATGTGCTTCGATAAATTGAAATGTTGGATCGATCATGCCGTTTGGCAGCAAACGAACAATGCATGTGCTATCAGTAAATCCATCAAATAAAAACAAACCCACACCAATGGTTTTGTCGTCTGCGACCGATAAGTATTTGTAGGCATTCCCGTAATCAATAACTGGCCCAGTAAAGGCATTGTCGAGTTCTCCATTGGGTTGGATACGAAAAATGCCACCAACAGATTGTCCCTCAAATTGGGATAAACCGTAACCGCCACTGCATATAAATTTTCCATCTGGTAAAATTTGTAGGCAACTTAATGGTGCATTCGCATTTCTATGAGTTTTAGTGGTGTCCAACTTACCGTCGTGATCGAACCAAGCCAATTCGTATATTCCTGTAAAGCCATGGACTGGATCATTCAATAGAAAATCCCCGCACCCTAATACGTTGCCTGCAGTGAACACATGATAGTCAGACAAAGCAGTATTTGTGATGAAAGGATCTTGTGCGAACTGATAGGATACTTCCCTTTCACCGTCATTCAACAATCTCATTAGTCGCAATCCGGTACTCAAGTACCACTGATTATTCCATGCTTTAAACCTCAGTCCAGTTCCAAGAGTAACAGTATAACCTGGGTCTACAGATCCACTCTGGTACAGGCGACCCACACCAATACCCAAGGTCTGTGTGGAATTGTAACGCATATCACCGGCAACGAGCAGTCTACCATCGGAAAGCTCCACTATATCGCTTACCCTGGAGTGTTGCATGCTCGTACCAAAACTCGGATCGACAAGAAAAGGCTGTTGGGCTAAGCCCGTGTTGGTAGCCATAACGGCCACCAACACGGAACAAAACCACATCTTGCAACTTTTCGACATGCCTATTGAAGAACTAGTTTCTCAGAACTGATCAGCGTTCCATCATTGCTCAATTCAACCGTGTACAAGCCCTTTGCCAAATCTCTTGGGTCATACGCAACCTGCGCTTGGATCAAAGAGATAGGAATAGTAGCGATCATTCGGCCTGTTGCATCTTTAACGGTCAAAAATGCTTTTGTAGGAGCACTTTCTAACTTATACCCAAAGGTAACATAAGTTTCAGCCGGATTGGGAAATACATGAAGACTTGGTTTGGTCTCGATAGTAGACGTTGGAGCCTCTGGTCGGTTGGATTTGGGGTTCGAATCATCCCAACCCGTTACGGGTGGCACACAATGATCGTAGTAAAAACAAAGGATGTTCCTGGCCCAAGCACCGGGTCTGTCTTGTCCCAATGCAATGGCGGATTCGAGTTGCTGTATCTCCACCGTGTTCAGTTCTGATTCATTTCGACCAGAACTTGTTACTTGCTCAAGGAAGGTGATCAGGTCTATCATACGGACCCTTTCTGCTTCTGCTAAGTTTTTCACCTTATGTTCTATGGGCAATAAGTTGACCACATCCTTTGCAGCAGTGAAATTGCCTTGTTCCACTAGCGCGTTGGCTTCAGCATAGCGCGCGGATGGCCGTCGCAATTCATGCCATACCATACGAATGCTATCCACAGGGTCACCGATAGAATCGGCGTATAGTTTTTGTACCAGGATGGATGTACCATGCGACATATTGCTGCTATGTATGCCAATGGCTTCTTCCATATAAAAGCGTACCGTCTTACTGTGCCAGCTAGCTTCGATCACCCCCAACATGTACTCTGGCATTGGTGTTGGTGCCTCATACTCCATCCATTTTACAAAACCCTCCTTCGATGTGGCCTCTGGATTAGCTAAGCAGATCTCAAGCACGATCGCATTGGGTAGGATATTCTTACTTACCGTCTCGAATAGCGCTTCTGTGCTTAAGTAAGGCGACTTGGACATCAACTTGCTTCGCAGATCCCTTACCTCAGCAGGCCAGGTATCCATGATCTCAACCACAAGTTCATCCGTGCTACCGCCATCGATCATATTGTCATACACATAACGCAGATCGGCGTACACCGTTCGTTCGCTTGCGATCATGGCACTGAGGTCTTGCACAGCCATGTGCTGGATGTTGCCACCACCAATGGCTTTGGTACGCTGAGTGCATACATTGGTGGGAGCAGTTGCAACAATGGTCTTGGCAAAGTAGGTAGCATCGATATCCAAGGGGTCAAAGACGCTTCCGGCAGAATGACCGATGTAATTCACTACGTTCAAATTTCCATTGGCGTGTAGATCACTTTCAACTGGTAAGTTCATATCATCACGGTCGAACGTATTGCCAGCAGGGAAATCAAGTTCGCCTTGGACCGTTCTAATGGTCTGTCGCGAATCGATAAAAGCGTTACCCGTCACATTCAAACGGTTCCAAATGTTGTACCCGTTATAGCTGTTCGCATTGCATCGGAACTGGAGGCCATGCAATGGTTTAGCCAATTCATCGGCACACCACCCTTCGCCAACATAGGCAGCATTCATGCCTTGCACGAAGTTTCTGAAAACGAGGTCGTCGTGATTCCCGCTATTGTTCACAACTATTCCTTCGCACTTGATCGGTCCCTGCCGTAAAAGCCTGTTATCATCAATCGCAAACCCGTATCCGTAGGTGCTAAAGATTCCGCGATGATAGGGTGCCCAATCAACAGTTTCTAATGGATTCGTCATTGGCACATTTCTACCTCCAACGCCGAAAATGTTATTCGTAATGCTGAATCCGACTACGCCATCTGCATAAACGCCACATATATTCCTGAGAAAGGTGGTATTCTGCACAGCGAACTTGCGTGTTGTCAAGGAACTCATGGCATGTATGGCATGGTCGAAACCTTCGAAGGTGCTAGGTACTATATTGTTTTGTGGGCAAGGGTAAGTATTGCTATTGCAAATGCCCTGCACTTTGAATTCGGCATCCATACTGTAAATGCCATAGCCAAGATCGAGACTACCCATGTTCGTGAAGAACGTATCGGACCATTCGTTCCTGAAATGGCATAACGAGAAGTTAATCCCACTTACCTTGTTCATGTACACATGGTGTTTGAAGTTGTACGGTTGCGGGTAATTCGCATCAACCTTGAAAGTAACCCCTGCGAAATTGGAGCGGTTACCAAGCAAAATACTGGAATTACCCGCTGCGAAATTCTGGTACCGCATCATACGTACCCCTTCTATACAATTGACGAAGGAACTGCTGTTCGCATTTAGGATACCACCTGAAAAGCCTTGGACATTGGAAGATGTTTGCGTAGCACCAAGAAGTACTCCAACTTCGGCATTTTCGATAATGCTATTGTAGACCATGATCATGCGCCCTTGGTTGGTAGGGTAAGCGGCCCACGTTTGCGGTTGGCTGATGGTGCCACGCACTTCTACGCCGCGCCAACGTGTGTTTGGGCACTGTAAGGATGTGAAACGGGTGTTCCGCATATCCAAGTACCCACCGCGTTCAACAATTACGCGCACGCCAGGTGCGAACCGTACGGTCATGTTATTGAGGGTGAGCTTAGCGCCCGGTTTTACCACCAGATCACAATTGAACGTTAACGTAGATGCGTTGCCATACGGATTATTCGTATCGCTCCATGACGCTGTTCCGGTATGTTCCAATCCTTCTACAACGCCGCTGCCGGTCTGGCCTAAGAAGGTGCAACAGGCGGCTTTGTTGGCTGTTGTCAAGTAAGAGTCGTTGCTCACACCAATATTGAGGTAATACGGATTGTAATTCACACCATAATTGACAGTGGGATCGAACGTAGAGACCGTGGCTGTAAATATGTTGCTTTGCCATTGTGCCGTTATCGGACTCGCTACGTTAGTCAACGCGGCTATGCCGCTAGGCAATGGAAAATACACCGCATCAGAGGAACCATTTGGGGTTTTGTTCCTGTAGGTACGTGAGCGCATAAGGTCTAGGTTCACCGGGGTAGGTATCAGGTTGGTGAGATCAGTAGCTTGCCCAGAGAGTAGGTCCAAGTGCCCGAGATACGGGATCCATTGTTGATTACCGTTTTCGAATTCGCCAGTTACATACAAGCCTTGCCCATCTGGTCTAAAAGAACAACCACGCAATCCTCCCGGTATATTGGCTGTTGGTCCGTATGGAGAAAAAGGTTGAGTTACATTACTCACAGTATGCGTCTGCACTGAGTTATTCAAAAGTACCCCGGTATTCGAATTGAAACGCATAGTAACGATGTTGCCCATGTTGGTATAGGTGGGATAGTCAAATAATGCCTCATCTACCATCGCGAATGCTACACCGTTGCTCGTCATAATTGCATCTGCATCGCGCATGAACGCCTTGAATGTTGACGGGTCGGTATCTGTGAAATCATCAACTGTTTGCACATACCATTTGCTAGGAACAGGCTGCACGGAGTAAATTCCGTGGTCGGTAACACGGTACACATAGATCCGTGACTTCAGGATCAAGAAAAGGAGATGCTCACCATTATTTCCAGATTCTACAACACGGATCTGAGGACTTATGGATTTTCCGGTTGCATCGGCAAACAGCCTACCCATATGTGATGATGTGAGGGTTGAGTTGAATGATGTCACAGCAACGCCTCCAATTCCCGTGGTATACCATTCGAAGAACATCGAATTCGCATAGTCTTCATTGAAGTTAAGAAATTGAGGATATAATGTTGCGAGTTCGGAGTGTGGGTTGTTGCCAAGATCCAGGTCTAAGATCCGACCCATTTTTGAACATCCGGAAGCATTTGCGGGAAACCGGGTGTTAATTGCGTTCATATCCAGAACGCTCCATTGCAAATGGGTGCCATTATAATTGTCGCTTTTCGGTTCAGCTGCGATCAAATAGAACAAACCGCAATTACCGGGTACAGGAATGCTTACGAACTCCATAACACCCCTTGCAACGCATTGTAGGCAACCTGGGGCGCGTGCATCAGCGATCAACCAGCCATTCCCGTCGTACACATTACCGTCGATCGCGAAGAACAGAATACGTCCGTCTCCTGTGGCCCTAATGTGTTGTGATCGTTGCGGTATTTCTCCATGATAAGCCTGAGGAGTCCCAACAGGATGAGTAGGTAATGTTATTGGAAGACTTGTTAGAGAACCAACCGCTGGGCTTAACAAGAGTCCTTCGTTTCCCGCAATAAGTGCATCGGGTTGCGCCAAGAGCTTACCCGGTTCGTATCCGCTCCACCCCCACGTGGAAAAATAAGCCGCTAACAAACCAGCTCTGAGAAATGTGCTTCGTGTTTTCATTGGACCTAAGGATTTTGTTCTTTGGCAGTATTGCCGGGCCAATGTTCAGGTGAATGATCGAATAAAGTAATGCGTTGGAGGCATGATCATATGCTTTTTTAATGCCTCTTTATCATACGAATTATGCGGTGGAGTAATGATCAATCTTTTCAACCGTTCCTAAGTTCAATGATACCAATGGCTGTTCAGCGATAAGCGATCTACGCATATAACGCATATATTGGCACACCAAGTTCACCACCGTTGACTCTCTCCGAATGAATGCAAAAGTGATCGGTAAAAATGTTCGTGCGTTGCGCAAGCGGAAAGGGTTATCCCAGACCCAATTGGGTGAGGCGCTCTTTTTATGTCAAACCCGTATTTCTCGTCTTGAAAAGGGGGAACGCGTGCCACCCGCCGATGTGCTTGAACGGTTAGGAAAGTTTTTCGAGGTTACGATCGAAGATCTCGGCACGAAGCATTACTGGGAATTTGCAGGGCTACCGCTACCACCGGTCGGACCTTCACCTGCACCTGTGCAACAAGAGCACGCCGAATATAGAGCGCCGCGTTCAGATTCGTTACCACTCAGCATTTATCTGGATATACGCAAGGAAAGCAGATCACGGATCCGCTATTTGGAAAACCTCTGCAAAGAGCTTACAAAGACCATCAGGGGCTTTGGAGATGGCCTCCAACGGGGGGGGGTAAGTAGTTGTATGTCAGCTTATTAACACGTTATCCTTTAGGCCAATACCCAATACCCTTTACCCTATACCCTGTACCAGCTACCCAAACCAACCTCACTCCTTCGCAACCCCTTTCCGTTCCCTGATCTTCTTCACCAGGTCCTCGAGCTGATCCACGGAAAGTTGCTTGCCTACGATCTTGCGGTCGCCATCCACAAGGAACACTTTCGGTGTGCTATACACATCATACGTATCGGCGTAGTTCAGACTCTCCAACGTGGTGTGCTCCGGTATGTACATGCGCGGGTTCTTCTTCGCATTCTCGAAGACGGTCTTCGTGAGGCCAACGTTCACCCAATCCAATCCATTCTCCCGGATGAATTTTTTCCAATCCTTCATCAGGGTTTCATCCACGGATTTGGACACAGCATACACTTCAATGCCCATGTCCCTAAGTTTCTCTTTATAAACCTTGTAGATCTCCGGCAATTCTGTTTTACAATGCCCGCAATGTGGATCCCAAAAGAGGATCACCACAAACTCAGCAGGCAGATCATAGAAGTTGATCCACTTCTCTTCCGTGCTATCGGTGAGTGAGAGGTAGGGAGCTTTCTTGCCGATCAACAGTGGTGCCAATTTCTGCGTTTTATCACAAAGCTTGGTCAAGTTCTCGTCGGTCATCCATGGTGTGCGGCTGGCCTTACCGCTACCGGGGCAGTAATAGGTCTGCGCCATGTGTACCAATACGGCGTCCATGCCCATGATGTCGCTGGTCTCGTAGCGAAGGGTAACGTTGTGAACGATGTACTTGAACGTTTCGGGATCGTCCATGGTCCTGGCAACCAGTTCATCGACCAGTTTGTTGATGGTATCCGGCACTTGTGGTAACACTTTACCCATGTATTCATCGAACTTATTGGCAAAGACAGGAATGCGCACAATGCGCTCATCGGAGAGGTTGAAATTGTCCCAAAAATGCGCACGGTATTGATAATACGAAGCGGCGCTGTCCAACGTACCATCGGCCTTGCGGGGTTCAGGAAGCTCCACGGGCATACTCATGCGCACTAAAGATGCCACCAAGGTGTTCGGGTTCTTCGCCACCAGATCCCGCTGGTAATCTTTCACGGCCTTGTCCAGCGCCTCCATTTCGGCCTTCAGCGCAGATCGGCCAATGGGGTCTTGTTGTCCGTCCATCTTAGCGCGCAACGCATCGCTATCCAGCTTGCGGTCGTTCAGGAATCGGATGTAATCCACAAAGAGCTGGTTCTCCGTGCTTTGGTCAACGACCAAGTATTTCAGCATATCCTCTTTCTTCGTGGTCACTTTGATCGTGGGTTCGTTTACGACCATTTCGAAAAACTTCGGACCCGGCGCCACCACAGCATACATACCGGTCTTGTAACCCTTCGGGCTTTTGAAGACCACCTTGCCTTTGCCATCGGCAATTGCGGTATCCGCGTAATACAATTTGTTCCCGTAGTAATTCGCCAAATAGATGGTGTCCTTTGCGGCACCTTGTATGGTTACGTCGATGTTGCGTTTCGGTTCATCCTGCGCGGAAAGCAGGGTAGTGGAACACGCAAAAAGGGTCAAGAAAAGAAGTACACCGTATCGCATGGCGGCAAAAATAGACTGAACTGTTTAGTTGACCGAAAGGCAATTCTTAAGCCAAGACGGATATGAAGGAACAGAAGGCTACGTGTTCACATCATTTAACCTGCCGTGATCTCTCGCGGATTCGGTTCCGGCAAATGATCTGGAGCTCGCCTGCCGAACGACAGGGTGAGGCCGCCCATGCAGGGTAAAGCTGATGAACACTATGATGTGCAGAGCGAAGCAATGCACCGATCAAAGTTTAGAACCGTTAGGGTGCTACCTATTCTGCACAAGATCAATATCCGTCTTGAACTCACTCGTGGTGTGGAAGGTGATCTCCGGATTATTGCGGCGTTCCAGATCCAGCATGTATGCGCTAGGCGCCATGAATACTGGGTTATCATCCTTGTCCTGTACGATCTGTTGCGCTTTTACGCGGATGAACTGATCAAGTACATCCTCATCCGTGCTGGTCATCCAACACGCCTTGTATGCCGGTATTTGCTGGAATGCGCATTTGGCGCCATACTCGTGCTCCAACCTGTAGCTGATCACTTCGAACTGTAGCTCACCTACACAACCAACGATCTTCTTGTTACCGGGCTGTTGCGTGAAGAGCTGAGCAACACCTTCGTCGGTAAGTTGTCGAATGCCTTTATCAAGTTGCTTGGACTTCATGGGGTCCATGTTCACCAGCTCACGGAACATCTCCGGACTGAATGCCGGAATGCCACGGAATTGGAAGTCGGCACCATCGGTAAGGGTATCACCGATCTTGAAGTTGCCTGTATCGAATAAGCCGATCACATCACCCGGCCATGCTTCCTCTACGATCTGCTTGGTTGCTGCAAGGAATGAAGTAGGAGCGCCGAACCGGAGTTGTTTTTCGAGACGAACATGTTTGTACAGCGTGTTGCGCACGAACTTTCCGGAGCAGATCCTTAGAAATGCGATGCGATCCCGGTGGTTAGGGTCCAAATTCGCATGGATCTTGAAAATGAAACCGCTGAAATGTGGATCATCCGGTTCCACTAGGCCTTTATCCGTTGCACGTGGCTGAGGTCTTGGTGCAATATCCACGAACGCGTTCAACACCTCCTTCACCCCGAAGTTATTGAAAGCGCTGCCGAAGAATACCGGTGCAATGCGGCCATCCCGGTAGGCTTCGATGTTCAGCGGGTCATATACACCCTCGATCAGATCAATGTCCTCACGAAGTGCAGTAGCAGGTTCGGGACCGATCTTACTGTCCAAGAGAGGATCCTTCAGGTCCTTGATGCTCACGCTGTCCTGCTCCACCTTGGTCTTACCGGGATCGAACAGGCGCAGGCTTTTGCTGTACATATCATAGACACCTTTGAATGTCGCTCCGATGCCTATCGGCCAGCTCATGGGCCGCACCTTGATGGAAAGTTTTTCCTCCAACTCATCAAGCAGATCGAATGGATCACGACCTTCAAGGTCCAATTTATTGATGAATACGATCACCGGGGTGTTCCGCATCCGGCAAACTTCCATAAGCCGCTCGGTCTGTGCTTCTACACCCTTTACACAATCGATCACCAGAACAACGCTGTCAACGGCAGTGAGCGTGCGGTAGGTATCCTCTGCAAAATCCCTGTGGCCGGGCGTATCCAACAGGTTGATCAATTTGCCGCCATAGTTGAACGTCATGACCGACGTACTTACGCTGATTCCACGTTGGCGCTCAATGTCCATAAAGTCGCTCGTAGCTCCTCTACGGATCTTATTGCTCTTTACGGCACCCGCTGTTTGAATGGCGCCTCCATACAACAGGAATTTCTCTGTTAGCGTGGTCTTGCCCGCATCAGGGTGGCTAATGATCGCGAACGTTCGCCGGTGATCGATCTCTTCTTTAAGGCTCATAACTTGTTATGCTCCCGTTGACCGCTCCTTTGGATTTCCGGCAATGGGGCCGCAAATGTAGCCGGTTAGTAGCACAAGCGTCTCTGCCATGAAAAGCTTCCTTCTTACTTTCGCACCGCTCTGGAATACGGAGTACAACCTGCAACCTTCATGAAGAAACTTCTGTTACTCGTTTTCCTACCAGCCACATTTGCTTATTCGCAAACGCCGGTTTCGATCAACCTTCAGTCCTTCGCGACAGGTCTACCTAGCGTAGTGGACCTTGCGCACGCTGGTGATGAACGCCTGTTCGCTGTATTGCAGCCAGGCACGATACGGATCATTAATGCTGATGGAACCGTTGTTCCCACACCGTTCCTGGATATTACGTCTCGTGTTAATTCGGGTGGTGAGCAAGGATTATTGGGTCTTGCATTCGATCCGAACTATGTACAGAACGGGTTTTTCTATGTGAATTATATTTTTGGAAGCGGAAATGGGAATACGCGGATCTCACGTTTCCAGGTTTCCAGTGATCCAAACGTAGCACTTGATACGACCGAGCAAGTGATCTACACCTGGCCACAACCTTACAGTAATCATAATGGCGGTGATCTGGATTTTGGTCCGGATGGCTACCTATACGTTGGTTTTGGTGATGGCGGCAGTGCGGGAGATCCGGAAGGCCGTGCACAGGATGTAAGCAATCCCTTAGGTGATATGATCCGCATCGATGTAAGCGATCCGGATACGATCTATACCATACCACCGACGAACCCTTTTGCGAACGTAACGGCAAATAGTGATACACTTCCTGAGATCTGGGCTTCGGGATTACGCAATCCGTTCCGATGGGGCTTCGATGCGCTTAGCGGTGATCTTTGGATCGGTGATGTTGGACAGAACGCCTATGAAGAAGTGGATTTTTGGCCTGCTGGGAACAATTCCCACCCCAACTTCGGCTGGCGCTGTTATGAAGGTCTGCACCCATATAACACAACGGGCTGCCTTCCTATAGCCAATTATGTAGCTCCGGTCTCGGAGCATGCTCAAAGTACATTCGGTTGGTATTCAGTTATTGGAGGGCGGGTATATCGCGGTCAGGAATTTCCGCGTTTGGAAGGTCGTTACATCTATACGGATTATGTGGGTGGCGATTTCTTTTCATTGCTCCCGGATGGTATTGGTGGTTGGGTTCGTGAGGAGATCAGGAATAGCACAACGACAGGATATACCTGCATCGCCGAGAATAATGATGGTGAATTATTTGTAACTAACATCACAAGCGGGATCGTCTATCGCATTGTCGACGCATGTCCACAGGATGCACCAACGGTTGATCAGAACACGAACACGCTCACAAGCTCCCAAGCAACCGCTTACCAGTGGTATCTGAACGGTCAAGCGATCACCGGAGCAACTGATCAAACACTAGATGTTGTTGAATCCGGAACTTATTACGTAGTTGCCACGGTCGGCCCCAATTGTCAATTGGCTTCAGATACGGTAGAGGTCATTTTCAATGGCATTGGCGGAACTGTGCATACCAGCTTAGAGATTTATCCGAACCCGGCCAAGGAGCGCATTGTGGTGAATGGGCTACCAGCAATGGTAACTTTGATCAAATTGTTCGACGTTTCCGGCAGAGAACTTCTAAATTCTTCGGCCAGGTCGGTGAACGGCAGCACCACGGTGAACGTAAGTGATATTTCTACTGGACGCTACTCGCTGGTGTTCCTGTCAGCTGATGGAACCGTAATTGAGCAACGTTCGGTTACCGTGCAACATTGAACCAATACACGTCGATATGAAAACCCTGGACATCCATTGTTCAGGGTTTTCTTTTGCGCGAGCATTTCACCCGATATGATGAGGTCATTGCTCCAAAAAGGAATTTGGGTTAGTTTCGGAGACCATAATTGAAGCCATGAGATCATTTCTATTACCCGTTTTTTATGTGTTGGCGCTTTCCTTAAGTGCACAGACCGTACTGTTCAATGAAGATTTTGAAACAGCCCTTCCTGCATTTGCACCGAACACTCCGGATATGGGTTCGGTACAGACCGGGGACAATACTTGGCTGATCAATAGCTCATATGCAGGTGGAAGTGGCGAGATCGAGTGCCTTGGGATCCCGTTCACGTTCACAATACCGACCACTGCGGCACAACCGGCTGGTATATCCATGGCCAATGGCAAGTACCTTCATATTGCAAGCACTCCCGGTATTGCAGCCGGTATCACCAATTGTTCCTTCGTTGCTGCAGATGGGTTATGTACCAATGCTGCTAACCATTTTGCACGCATGACGCAGGATGTGAACACCACTAGCGCAAGCACCATAACATTAACGTTCTGGTGGCTCTGCGGCGGAAGTGCAAGCAACTATGGCGAAGTATATTACAGCACGAATAGTGGGAGCTCTTGGACACTGGTCACTACGCCGATCAGTCAATATTCCAACCAGGCCAACTGGGTACAACAGACCATTACCGACCCTTCATTCGCAGGACATGCAACTTTGCGTTTTGGATTTCGCTTTGTGAACAATACCACACTAAGTGCAACCGACCCAGCCTTCGGGATCGATGATGTTGAGATCACTTCCGGTTCGATAGTTTCCAACAGTATAACAACCGGAACTATCGCTCCTGTTTCGTACTGCCAAGGAACCGGGCTCAACGTGCCCTATACGGCAAATGGTATATACACAGCAGGCAATTCATTCACTGCCGAACTTTCTGACGCAACCGGGAGTTTTGCGACACCCGTGTCCATTGGGTCGGTAAGTTCAACGACGAGTGGGTCCATTGCTGCCACTATCCCAGCGAACACACCGTTAGGCACTGGTTATCTCATTCGCGTGGTGAGCAATACACCTGTTACCATAGGAACGCCTTATGCAGTGTCACTTTCGGTTAGCGCAGCTCCATTTGCTGGCGACGATGGGGCAATCGTTCTTTGCAAGAATACTGGTACATATGACCTGTTCCAGTTGCTTGCCGGAACACCAAGTGTGTGTGGAACTTGGTCTGGACCTACAGGCGCTTTGGCGGGCGGGATGTTCAATACAGCTACTGACAATGCTGGAGCTTATGTGTATACGACCAATTGTCCGGGTGCTTGCCCACAGGATGTGGCTACATTAACGGTAACTCTACAGAACCCAGCGAATGCTGGGAGCAACGTGACTACCGCATTATGCAGTAATGACCCACCAACGGACGTGCACGATCTGGTATTGAACGGTGACATCAATGGTTTCTTCTACTACCAAGGACAATCATCTCCGCAACCAGACCTTACCATTCCGGGCAGTTATCCGCTTACCTACATCGTATTCGGAGTAGGCCCTTGTGAAAATGATACATCCGAGTTCATTTTGGATGTGAATGAAGCACCGAATGCAGGTGTGAGCGCATCTGCAACCATTTGCACCAATGCCGCGACCGCTTTACTTGTCTCGTTTTTAGGTGGAACCCCTGACTCCGGTGGTATTTGGACCGATCCGTCCGGTCAGGTCATGTCAGGTCTTGTAATACCTGGAACTTCGGTTTCCGGTTTATACACTTATACCGTTACAGGCCTTGCGCCGTGTGAAGATGAGCAAGCGTTCGTGGCGGTGGTTTTCGATCCTTGCACTGGAATTGGGGATCAGGCTGTGAGTATGACGCCATTGCGCTGGTTAGGCCAAGTGGGGAATATGCATACGCTAGCGATCGAACCGGGTGGTTCGGACCACTACGAATTGATCGATGCAACCGGTCGCGTGCATATTCAACATAGTGGTGTTGTGCGGGATGATCGGATCTTGTTGGACCTAGCTGGTCAAGCAACGGGAGTTTATTTCCTGAGAACAAGCGGTAAAGCCGGGCATTCAGTGATCAAGATCCTGCATCGGGGGATCTGAACCTGGTTGGCTTGAGACGTGCTTACCCACACGATCGATCGTGCATAAGTGGACGTTCATGTCCGCAAAGCTGAGATCCGTGGTCCAATACATTTGAACGAACGAAATATGCATTGGAAGTTGCAATGCCTGTTCCGGGCTAAACTCAGTTCATTGATCGCATGAAGAAAAAGGACCGAAAGATCTTCGTATTGGATACATCCGTTATTCTATACGACCATTCAGCCATTGAAAACTTTGAAGAGCACGATGTGGCCATACCCATACAAGTCTTAGAAGAACTAGACACATTCAAGAAAGGCAACGACACGATCAACTATGAGGCGCGTGAATTCATTCGCCATTTGGATAACATTGCGCAACGCGATGTACTTACGGATTGGATACCCTTGAATGGTGCAACCCACGGAAAGTTCAAAGTAGTCGCGAAGCACGACCTTAATGGGGTGGATGCGACCAAGGTCTTCGATGATGCCAAAGCTGATCATCAGATCTTGAATGCGACCCTCACGCTTCAGCGGCAGAATAAGGACCGGACCGTTGTTCTGGTAAGCAAGGACATTGCACTTCGACTAAAAGCGAAGAGCTTGAACATTGTTGCCGAGGATTACCTCACGGGCAAGGTGCGTGATGTGCGGGAGAAGCTGTATACGGGACGAACCAGCATTGAGGATTTCAGCGAAGACCTCATTGACAGCTTATTCGAGCGTGGCAGCATGCAGGTGGAGGATGTTGGTATCGAAAGACCCAAAGGCAATCACTTTTTTATTCTGAAACACAAGAAGAAAAGTATCCTTGCCAAATTCGATCCCCGTTCCGGAACATTGAATCGAGTGGAAAAACATAGCGTGTTCGGTATCGGACCGAAGAACGCGGAACAAGCGTTGGCAATGGCTGCTTTGCTGGATCCAGAGATCAAGTTGGTCACCTTGCAAGGAGCTGCTGGCACCGGTAAGACATTGCTCGCATTAGCCTGTGCATTGGAACAGCGGAGAGAGTATCGCCAGATCTATGTAACACGCCCTGTCGTGCCATTGAGCAATAAGGATATCGGTTATCTGCCTGGAGATATCCAAAGCAAATTGGATCCCTATATGCAGCCGTTATGGGATAATCTGAAGCTTATAAAAGGTCAGTTCGAGAAGCACGATGGTACTCCGAAACGTATCGACGAGATGCTGGAGAATGAAAAGATCTCCATTGCTCCACTAGCGTACATCCGTGGCCGCTCTTTGAGCAACATCTTCTTCATTGTTGATGAGGCACAGAACCTGACGCCGTTGGAAGTAAAGACTGTGATCAGCAGAGCTGGCGAAGGTACCAAGATCGTCTTTACGGGTGATGTACACCAGATCGATTCGCCGTTCTTGGATTCAGAAAGCAACGGACTAAGTTACTTGATCGATAAAGCGAAAGGAGACCCGTTGTTCGCGCACATTACGCTGGAAAAGGGCGAACGTAGTCCACTTGCGAATTTGGCTAACGAATTGTTGTGAAATATTCCTGATTCCTAATTCCCGGAATTCATGTCTTTGTGTAGGGTCGTTCTTTGGTGGTTCAGACGATTGCATTAGATACGTTCGGGTTCCATTCCGAATGCTAACCACCCAAGGAATGTACACCAAGCCAGGGAAAACGCAGGGAATCCGGAATCAGTAATACGACCGAAGCGCGCGATCAGGAATACGACCAACGGGAGCGGATCAGGAATGGAAAGCAGTGGATCTCAAAACAATTCCTCCACCTCGATGAATTTGAAATTCATGTTGAAGAAGCTCTGGTAGTCCTTACCGGTCTCTGCCATTTCCTCATCGCCGCATTCGAAATGCCAATTCACTTGGACCTTGTTTCCGGTCTCACCTGCGGTATTGAGTCTTTTGAAGATGTTATAAAGATGCCTGGAAGAACTGGTATCCAAGTAATCCATATGCATGTTCACCGTCGTCTCTTCTGAAGGCTTTTCCAAATATTCATCCAGCCAGTTGTATATCTGTGCATAGAATTGCTCGGAATTGTGTGGTAAGGACCGTCCAATGAATTCCAATATTCCATTGTCCACGTCAATATCGATCTGCGGAGATGTATCCGTACGTTCAACGTGGTACCGTTTTGAGGTCATTGCAAGTGTACAGGCATTTTGCAAACCAAGTGTTATCCTGTATATGCAAAGAAAGCGGCACACGTTGCTGATCGTCAGAACGCACACCGCGAACCATTAACAAAATGACGTTGATAGCCTAAAAGCGCCGAGCTGCCTGTCGCAACTTTTCTCACTTGGCGGCGTAAGCCGTAAGGATGTCGTGATCACTTGGTAAAATGATCTCAGTGTCATCAACCCGACGAACCCAGTACAAGTATTTCCCGCTTCCATGACATGCAAATACAGCGGTTGATTCTTGAGGTTCCAATGCCCTTATTGGGAACGTACGCCAAGAGCCATTTTCTTCCTCCATTGCGATCTTTACTTCCACCATCACAGAACAGGCGTTCTTCATTTCCAATTGGAAGGTGCCGCTATAGTCGCGCTTATATCCTTCGGTATAGTATTCACATTTCTCACAAACTGCCCCCCATTTGGTATCAGTCTTTACAAGGCAATCTGCATAGTTCGTATCCTGTGCACCAGCCAAGAAAGCAGCAAGTACGATCACGATCAGGAGGATGATCTTCTTCATGTTCATTTGCAACCGGTATTGATCAATATGATCTTTGCTTCTGCATTTCCGAATTTCTTACTGGTCTTCCAGTCCTTACAGGCCGACTTCATGTCGTCTTTTCCCTTGTAGGCCCATCCTCTATTATTATAACCCTCCTCGTTCTTCGGTTCCAGTTCCAACACCTTGTTGAAGTCATTCAATGCGAGATCGAATTGTTCAAGTTTGTTGTAAGCACTACCACGGCTGATATATGCCCATACATGATCTTTCTGACGCGTGATCACGGATGAAAAGTCTGCAGCTGCGTTGGCATATTGCTTTAGAAGGCTGTAGCAGAATCCACGTTGCAGGTAAGCATTCACGTGGTCAGGGTTAGCCTTCAACGCTTCGCTGAAATAGAGAATGGCTCCTTTATGGTCTCCGGACCGATAAGCTGCTTCGCCAGTCTTGAACATTACCTCTGCATCTGCGGGTGGTTTTGATGCATCCGCATAGGACTGCGCATTGATGGACAGAGAAAGCGATATCGCTGCTGTGGTGATCAATAGTGTTTTCATCGGTTGGTGCCATTTGTACGTAGTCCATCCATTGAGGTTTCATCGAATAGCATATGAGAAGTAGATCCTTCATAAAAGAGCAATGGTACTGATGCTGTCCACGATCAGTGTCGTTGGCGCATCAGACAATTGACCTGCCCGGTAACCCTTTGATCCGGATCACCGTAAAACGCGGCATAGATCGGGAATGAAGAATAGAGTGATATATGGAGTTGGCCGCAGCTTGGCCTTGTTCATTTGTGCTATTGGATTAAGCGTTACTGCGTATGCACAAGCAACGTTACAGGTCAATGGTCGCATAAAGATCGAGGGTGGAGATGTTCAGGGTTCTCGTGCAGTGGTCTATAAGAACGGCGTTAAAGAACGGACCATCACCACGGATCTGAACAAGTTCAGTGTAGTGATGGACGTGAATTCTACTTATATCATCAGCTTTGAGAAGAACGGTTATGTGAGCAAGAAACTCTCATTCAACACAACTGTTCCATCGGACGCACCGACGAAGGATTTCTTGCCCTTCGATTTTGCGGTTTCCCTGTTTCAGCAATATGACGACATCAACATCGTGGTGTTCAACCAACCCGTTGGAATAATTCGCTATGAACCTTCCATGGGTGATTTTGATTACGACACTGACTATACGAAGTCCATCCAGAGCCAATTGCAGGCAGTTCTGGACCAAGTGGAAGAGCGGCAAAATGAGGAGGCGAAGCAAGCTGTGGACCAACAAAAGGAAAAAGCACAACAAGCCAAGGAACTCGCTAAAGCTGAAGCTGCTGCTAAAAGGCAGGAAGAAGCCAATGTCAAAGCTTTAGCAAACGCGGAGGAGGAACATAAGGCCCAATTGGCTGAAGCCGAAGCTCAACGCAAGGAACAAGAAAAACGGGATGCTGAAGCCCTAATGAAAAAGAAAGCAGAAGAACAGGCGGCTCTCAGGGTTGAACCGATCAAAGAAGAAAAGCCGGAACCTATAGCTGCTGCAAAACCTGAACCTATACCGGTACAAAAAAGACCAGAGCCTCTGGTTCAACATAATACGTCACTAGCTAATGTGAACAGTGGAACGGAAAACAGAAGATCCATAGCTGCAACCTCGGGCTTATCGGAGAATGCGGTAAGGCCCGCACGCGAAGTGCCACGGATGGAACAAAATGATGTACCTGAACACCTCCGACCTGTAACTGTGCGTAACGAGGATCTTATTGTAGAACCCTCCAAGGTCATTAAGCTTATTACCTACGAAACTGCCGGTGTGGAAACTGAATACCGAAAAGTAACTCACAAGTGGGGTGGGGTGTTCTATTTCAAGAGCGGAGTTTCATGTTCGCAAGAGATCTTCGATCGGGAGACGTTCGAAGAAGCTGATGAACAGATAGCAGGAGCTACTCGAAGTCGCTAGAATTGGCTCTTATGAATACCTTTTCTAGTATTTATCGAGTGATGTATTGGTGCGGAGTGCTCACTCTAACTTTGCTGAATGGCACGCACCTATCTCCGCGACGGCCGTTCGCCAACTCCCGGATCCGAGCGTATTAGCGCTCAAATGAGTCGTATCCGTGCCCGCAATACGGGACCGGAAAAGGCAATGCGAAGGATATTGGTAAAAACAGGTATTCGTGGATATCGGTTACACTATAAACGGGTTCCGGGAAGACCGGACCTTGCGTTCGTGGGAAAGAAAGTCGCGGTATTCGTACATGGATGTTTTTGGCATTGCTGCCCGTACTGTACTCCAGCACGACCCAAGAACAATCGAAGATTCTGGCATAGGAAGTTGGATCGTAATGTTGAGCGCGATTCAGCAAAAGCTGAGGAGCTTCGCTCGATCGGATGGCGCGTCATCACCGTTTGGGCATGTCGCTTGCACGAACGACCATTATTCCAGGCTGCTCGAGTTCACAGAGCTTTATTAGGTTCCTAGAAGATAAAATGAGAAGGGGGCCGAACGCTATTCCTAATTGTCAGTGCTTGTTGCGCTTCCCGAAGATCCTGGAGAAGAAGCGCTTTTCGAACGCCCAGAAGAATTTGAATTGACCGAAGATGGCGCCATAGATCAACAGAAATACATTGTAGATCGGTAATATCAATATGTAGTAGACTATTGTGAAAAGCAGCGGTTGTTCACCATCTCCAGAAAAAAATGCAACTATGGGTTGCTTCAGGAAAAGAACGGTGAAACCTGTACATGCGAATACCAGTAATATCACCAGCACTCGGCCTGAGCTTACACCCCAACGTTCCCCTAAGCGCTGTCTCCAACTTGGTTTTTGTCCACTTTCCATCAACGCGCGAAGATCGTTGTTAGGTGATCATTACGGATGATATTAGTGAAGGAACGATCCATTATCCACAAATTTAGCCACTGCCATTAGTTCTCTCAATCTGCCCACTCAGCCAGAAAGAGGTTCGTTTCGCGTGTTCCTCCGTTTGCCCGGTTACTGCTGAATACAAGGTATTTCCCATTTGGGCTAAAAACCGGGAATGCATCGAATTGATCACTGAAACTAATTTGTTCCAGACCCGTGCCATCCACGTTTATCATATACAATGTGAATGGAAAGCCTCGTGGTGCCGTGTGATTGCTTGCGAAGATCACTTTGTTCCCACTCGGATGCCAGAATGGTGCCCAATTCGCCTTACCAAGATCGGTGATCTTTTGTGCATCGCTACCATCGGCATTGGCAATATAGAGTTCCATATTCGTCGGCATGACCAAGCCTTCTTTCAGCAGTTGCTTGTATTCGTCTTCTTCTTCCTTTGTCTTCATGCGGCTAGCTCGCCAAAGCAATTTGGTTCCATCCGGGCTGAAGAAAGCACCGCCATCATAACCTAATGTATTGGTGATCTGTTTAACATCAGAACCATCTATATTCATCGTATACAGCTCCATATCACCACTGCGCATACTCGTGAACACGATCCGATCTCCCATGGGTGAAACAGTTGCTTCTGCGTCATACCCATCCGTCCTGGTGAGCTGTTTGCGGATATTGCCATTGAGATCGCTCACGAAAATGTCGAATGATGCGTAAATAGGCCAGACGTATTTGCCATCCGTTCTGTGCTCCGGAACAGCGGGACATGCAGTATCATCAAGGTGTGTGCTTCCGAACAATACCAAGCTATCACCTGGGAGAAAATAACTACAGGTCGTGCGACCACCGTTCAAACTGATCTTCTTTGGTGGTTGTGCGGAAAGGTCATCCTGAAAAGGATCGAATACATAGATCTGGTCGCATTCTACACCCCAGGCCGGATTATTGGCTTGGAAGATCAGCTTATCACCAGCAAAGCTCCAATATGCCTCGGCATTATCACCACCGAAGGTCAATTTCTTCAGGCTTTTGAAATGACTTTCACCGGACGCGATCAAGCTGTCCTTAACCACGGTTAAAGTATCTGCAGAAGTTTGGGTTGCTTGATCATCCGGAGGCGTTGGTGAACCACAACCAAGCGCAAGGAGCGCAAGTACATAAATTGATCGATGCATGATCTGTTTGAAAAAGAATGAATTGGATCGGGCGGCAAAACTATTCGTATGGATCGAATGGATCGTCATTGTTCATTCAAATCGATCATCTACATTAAGGCAATGTGGATCGACAATAAGCCTGTCAAGGGAAGGGGCGCGGCAATACAACCTTCGAACAGATACCTGAAGAACGCTTATGGGACCTGGGATAGCGCAGGTGTGGACGCCTTGCTTAACGAGGACGGTGAACAGGAGATCGATGATCCGCCAACGAAGTTCATTGTTGGTCACGCTAAGTCAATTCTCAATAAGGTGACCTCAAAGGATATTGGAATTGAGTGGAGCGTGAACCCGTACCAAGGATGTGAACATGGATGTGCCTATTGTTATGCCCGGCCTACCCATGAGTATTGGGGCTATAGCGCAGGTCTGGATTTCGAACGGACGATCATCGTAAAACGGAACGCTGCTGACCTATTGGACAAAGCCTTGCGATCCCCAACATGGGATGTTGGCACGATCTCCATCAGCGGAAATACGGATTGTTATCAACCAGCGGAGCGTAAGGAAGGAATTACACGGAAGATCCTACAAGTTGCGCAGAACTTCGGCCAACCGATCGGCGTCATAACGAAGAACGCGTTGGTACTTCGGGATAATGACATCATTGCAGAAATGGCATCACGGAAGTTAGCGAGCGTTGCAATTAGTCTTACTACGCAGGACGAAGCATTGCGTCGGGTTCTTGAGCCCCGGACGAGCACTGCTCAGACGCGTCTGCGAACCATAGAAACGCTAAGCAAAGCTGGCGTTCCTGTACTCGCCATGTTGGCACCGATCATTCCGTCCATGAACGATCACGAGATACCGGATCTGTTACGGTCTGCTGCTAATGCTGGTGCACGCACTGCAAGTTATACCGTGGTTCGCACGAATGGGCCTGTAGAAGATGTGTTCCGGAAGTGGTTGGAGGATCATTTTCCGGACAGGGCTGCAAAAGTGATCGCACAGATCTCAGAATTGCATGGCGGCGGAATGAAAGATAGCAGTATGGGTAGACGCATGCGCGGTGAAGGAGCACTCGCGGAGAGTATTCGTTCCGTCTTCAACCTGATGCGCAAACGCTATTTCGGCGATCTACGGATGCCGGATCACGATCGAAGTCAATTCAAGATACCGGCAAATGGACAGTTGGATCTTTTCAGTTAGAGGCCATGAAACGTACTCATACACAACGCTCTAAAGGCCATTGCTCAATAACACTATGTTGCGAACCCCCAGGGTCACGATGTGATCGGAATAGTGTAAGGCAATCAATATGGAACTGTTCGACGATATCCTCGTTCGACTGCGGGAGAGATAGTGCTCCGTTGCCGCGTGCTAACGTTATATGTGGCCAATAGGGAACATAGACGGATGGAGGCGAACCCAGCGCGTTCGCTAATGCATGATGCAACGTAGTGAGCGCTTTGTGCGGACGGAACCGGACCCAAGCCATATAAGGACTTCTTTTTGGCATGCTAAAGATCCTTCCGTGTGTGATAGTGATCGGATCTGTTATCGATGCAACGTGGGCTACACGTTCACGGATCGATGGGAGAAGGGTAGGATCCCTATTTCCAATGAACATGGCCGTTACATGCAATTGTGCGGTCGGAGTTATCCGATAGTCGGAAGAAGCAGGTAATAAGCTTGAAATACGTTCGTGAAGATCATTAGCCAGTAATGGCGGCAGCGCTGTACCAACGAATAATCTTAAGCGCTCATTCCGCAACATTAAAACCTATATGGCCTATTACTAATCCATCCGTCACTTCTACGTTATCCACCTTCGCCATTACCGGACCATTTCTGCACCATTCCACGAAGCGTTCCAGTGCTTTTTCTGTTCCTTCAACCTCCATTACCACAGCACCTCCTGAGGTATTCCGCACAGTACCGTTAACTTTCATAGTCGATGCATGGGACATTGCCGAGCGTCTGAACCCAACACCTTGAACCTTTCCTGTTACAATTATCGTAAGATGCTTTTTCATTGGGGCACCGAAGGTAGCAGTGTAAAAGTTGAATTTGACTCAGTACTATGGAATGGCTACATTCGTCGTTGCTCTTGATCCATCTATCGAAGGAATTACTATGTTCATCACGATCTCCCGTCCAAAAAAGATCAGTTCATCTCATGGATTGATACGCGCATCATTGGTTTTGAGCGCATTTTTTGCGTTGACCTTCTCTGGTCGAGCACAGACCTTGGAACCGAATTTCAGTGATGTTCTTGTAATGAGTGGCTGGAGCCAACCTGTTGGAGCCACGTTCGATGCGAATGGCCGGTTGTACGTGTGGGAGAAGAGTGGGAAGGTGTGGATAGTGCAGAACGGTGTTCGATTGGCAACACCATTGATCGACATTAGTGAGGAAGTTGGAAATTGGCGTGATCATGGATGTTTGGGTTTTGTTCTGGATCCGAATTTTCTCACCAATGGCCATATTTATTTGATGTACTTGGTGGATCGTCATCATTTGATGAATTTCGGTACACCAGCCTATAATGCTGCTACGAATGAATATTTCGCGGCTTCGATCATGCGGATCACGCGGTATACCGCGACCGGCCCTACGTTCAATACGGTAAATTACAACAGCCGTCTGGTTCTGGTCGGGGAAACGCGCAAGACCGGAATTGCATTAACACACGAATCGCATAGCACGGGATCATTGGTCTTCGGAAGTGATGGAACCTTGATCGCTACGGTCGGTGATGCCGCTAGTTACAATAATGTGGATGTTGGTAGTGACGGCGGTACGTACTACGCGCAATGTCTTGTGGATTCTATCCTGCGTCCACAGGAGAATGTTGGCGCAATGCGTGCGCAGATGGTGACCTGTCTCAATGGTAAGGTTCTGCGCTTGGATCCGAATACCGGTGATGGAGTTCAAAGCAATCCTTGGTATTTGCCTGGCCAGCCTCGCGCCCCTCAATCCCGTGTATGGGCATTGGGTCTTCGCAATCCATATCGAATGACCATTAAGCCGAACAGTGGTAGTACCGATCCTGCTGATGCGGATCCAGGGACTTTATACATTGGTGATGTTGGTTGGTATACCTGGGAGGACCTGAACGTTTGTAATGAACCGGGTATGAATTTCGGATGGCCGTTGTTCGAAGGTATTGATGTGAACGTACCCTACACGGATGCGGTAACGCGCAACTTGGATGCACCCAACCCCAATTACGATGGAGTAACGTGTACGGAGGAATTCTATGCATTCCAGGATCTGACCAAACAGGCAACACCGCAGCATGTGGGTGGCCATCCGGATCCGTGTAACCCCGCCTTGCAGATCCCGGCGACCGTACCCCATCATTTCCATTCCCGGCCAGCGGTTGATTGGTTACATGGTAATCAGTCACGCGTACCGGAGTTCGTTGGTAACACATCCGTAGCTTATGATCTGGACGATCCCCAAAGCCCGGTACCGGGTCCAAGATTTGGAGGTAATGCGGCAATAGGAGGACCTTTCATGTCCGGATTGAATATGCCGGCAGGGTATCAGAACAGTACATTCCAAGGCGATTTTGCTGGAGGCTGGATCCGTCGTTTCATGTTCGACGGGAATGATGAATTGCTGAGCGTTCACAACTTTGCGTCCGGGCTTGGTGGTATAACCTGGATCGGTGCCGGCACGGATGGCTGTGTTTGGTACATCAAATATGACCAGAACGAATTACGTAGGATCTGTTACACTTTAGCGGTTAACCTGCCACCGGTTGCCGTTGCCACACAGAACGTTTCTTATGGTTCTGGTCCGCTTGCTGTTCAATTCAATGGAATTGCAAGCACTGATCCTGAGAACGGTGCGCTTACTTACCTGTGGAACTTTGGTGATGGTCAGACAAGTACCTCGGCGAACCCTTCTCACACCTTTACATCACCTGTTGGAGTTGTCACAACCCGGACCGTAACACTTACAGTAACAGACAACATTAACCAAAGCGCTAGTGTACAATTAGTTGTTTCAGTGAATAATACACCACCTACAGTGAACATCACTAGCATACCGGTGAATGCATTCTATCCTGTTGGTGTCGATACCACATGGACGCTTGAGGCAGATGTTTCGGATGTTGAACACGGACCGGCCCAACTGACGTATGGCTGGGTCACGACGTTACACCACAATACACATAGTCATACAGAACCTTCGGATCCAGCGGTCGTATCTTCTACGCTGGTCTCTGGAGTTGGATGCGGACATGTGGAAACATTCTATTATGAAGTAAGTCTTACTGTTACGGATGCCGGAGGCCTTGCTACTACACAGACCAGACAGCTTCAACCACGCTGTTATGCCATACCACCTACTGCGATGATCTCTGCCTCGACCAGCTTTGGTGCTGGGCCATTGCAGGTTCAATTGGATGGTACGATGTCCTATGATCCGGGGACGATAGTGAGCTATTCGTGGGCTTTTGGTGATGGAACCTTTTCGACATCCGACGCACCCTTTAAGATCTTTACTGAGGAAGGTGACTATGTTGTTACCCTTACTGTTACGGATGATGATGGTTTGACCGGACAGGCTACCAAGGTAATTAGCGTGATCTCTTCAGTACCACCACAGTGCGTTGGAGCAGCAGGAAGTATACTGCGCGAGTATTTTGCGAACATTGCCGGTAACAACATTAGTGATCTTGTGAATAGTCCGAATTATCCAGCTAGTCCAACGACAGTGAGCTATCCGACGAGTTTCAAGGTGTCGTCTTCAACCCAGAGTAATTTCGGTACGCGGTTGCGGGGCTACATTGTTCCGCCTACCTCAGGTACATATACGTTCACAAGTACAAGTGATGACCAATCTTTGGTATACCTGAGTCCGAATGCGGATCCACAATTCAAGCAAGTGATATGTTCAATTCTCGGCTATACCGGGGAAACTGAATATACGAAGTACGCTTCTCAGACCAGTGCGCCCATCCAGCTAGAGGCGGGTAGGTACTACTATGTCGAAATGCTACAAAAAGAAGGCAGCGGAGGAGATCATATGGCGTTGCATTGGCAAACGCCTAATAACTCTACGCGAGCAGTTGTACCAGGAAGTGTTCTGGTCCGTTGGCAGGATTGTAGCCCAAGTGTACGTGTTCGGATGGCATTACAAGGCCCATATGATGGAGGCACTGGTCTTATGAACGATGATCTGCGCATTGCAGGATACATTCCAACAGTTGAGCCATATACAGCACTTGGCTATCAGATGATCGGCGGAAGTGGGAATACCGTTTCTCCAGCAACGTTGGCCGTTACGGGAATAAATGCCGTTGTGGACTGGGTTCTGGTTGAACTAAGGAGTGCTGCAGCCCCTTCGGTCATCGTAAGCACGCGTACGGCATTGTTACAACGCGATGGTGATGTAGTTGGCACGGATGGATATTCCCGTCTGATCTTTAATGTGGTATCCAACAACTATTACGTGGCAGTGCGCCATAGAAATCATCTGAGTGTTATGACAGGTGCATCCGTTACATTGAACAATGCGCTTGCAGTTGTGGACATGACCTCCACTGCGCAGGCCACTTACGGTACAAATGCTCAGAAGATCTTCACCAACGGGAAACGCGGAATGTGGTGCGGCAATGTGAATAGCGATAACCGCTTAATGTACACCGGGAGTTCGAACGATAGGGATCTTATCCTTACTCGGATCGGCGGTATAATTCCAACCAATACGGTACTTGGATACTATAGGGAAGATGTCAATATGAACGGTAATGTGCGTTACACCGGCAGTGGCAATGATCGAGATCTGATCCTATTGAACATTGGCGGGATCGTACCAACATCGGTTAAAATGGAGCAACTACCTTGAATCCAGGTTCAGTTATACTGTTCCAGGGTCATAGAATGCATCTGATCAAGACCTCGATCGGGTCCGGAGGTATGCACTAAGGGCGTTGCCTTTAGGTTCTGTGAGGATCGCGTTCAATACACTCCGAGTACGTTCATCGAGAATGCGTTCTGCTTTGGTATCCTTTGTGCGCGCGGCATATTTCTTTCCTATGGTCATGGTCTTGATCCGTTAATGTGCCTGTAAAATTCCTTTTATACAAAGCACTTCGCAATACCACGATCACAGTATAAGATCAGCAATGGATCAACGATCTAAAGTTGATCGTCCGGATAAATGGGTTCAAAGTCCCATTTCGTCACGCCTTAGAAGGAGCACTTTACATCCAGCGTCATCGAATGACCAACCGGTTGCGATAAGACCATCGCCCAGCGCATGGATATCCAGCAGCTTCTCTTCCTTACCTTCATCGATCGTATGCTCCCAGATCAGAACACCTTGGCTGGAAAGCCGTTGGATCATTGCGTCGCTTGTACCAGTGGTTACGTACCGTTCTCCACCAATTAGCAGGTCTCCATTCGGTGCGAGATCCATACAGAACACATTGCGTTCAAATAAGGTATCACCTATAGCACGGGTCCATAATGTATCCCCTACAGCATTGAATGCATACAGGAATACATGTTTCTTGAACCGATTTTCAGTTTGATCGAACGCACCATAGCTCTCGGTAGTACCGGCCATTAGGAAGTTTCCATCAGTAGTGCGCACCAACGCTCTACCGATTTCATTTTCCGAGCCACCCCAACCAGAAGCCCATTCCAACGTACCATCCATCGCAAAGCGCATGAATACAACATCGGATGTTCCTCCAAAATTCATTTGCCTACCTGTGATAACCACACCCGTGGCGTCGCTAGCAATGGCATACGCTTCATCATCAAGACCTCCGTCTTCCGTAACGCTCCATAATAGGGCACCTGTAAGATCGAATCGGGCGACCAGAATGTCATGACCATTGCTGGTATCACTAACGCCGCAAACCATCGCACCTCCGTCATCCAGAGCAGTAACGCCGTAATACTGTTGGTCGCCGGGAACATCCATATGAGAAACCCATGAAATGGAATTATCCGAACCTACTCTGATCAATAGGCCATCATGTTCATGCGCATCCGGTGCGATATGGCTACCTACCAAGAATGCGCCACCACCGGGGATGGGTGTCATACCCTGAAGAAAAAGCGTACCCATCAGATCCAATTCCGTTTCAATAATGGATGACCCATCAAGGTCGCGCAGATCGAGCCGCGCGCGATAGTTTCCTGTTTCGAACGTTCGCGTGCCAACCAGAACAGCGGTGTCATTCAATACCACTCCTGTTCCATGTTCCGCTAAAGGCCCACCATAGACCACGGTGAATGATTGCCCTAGTGACACGCACCAGATCGAACAGATGAACCAAGTACAGAAAGCAAGCCGGATCGAATATCCACTGAACCCTATCATGGCTCTAATATATCGCTGTCTTGTGGATTAGATTCGCCACATGCAACGGATCCGTGCAGTCGCGGTATTTCTTTTTGTTTCCCTAGCGCTTGCCATTCCTGCGTTCTGGGCTCATTTGCGGTTAGGCAGAATTGCTCTTCATGCAGCGGTGAATGAATACAACTGGCCTTGGGCGGATGTGTTCTTCAAATATTTCACGAACCTCGGTGATGGATGGACCGTAGTGGTGGTTGCACTTATCGTGCTAGCGTTGCACACGTGGCGTTCATTCTTCATGGTGGCGATCAGTAGTATTCTAAGCGCAACGATCACACAGTTCTTGAAACGATCTGTATTTTCTGATAATGATCGGCCTAGTATGTTCAAGGATCACTGGCCCGACCTTCATTGGGTGCCGGGAGTGGAACTCCATTCACACTTCAGCTTTCCAAGCGGTCATTCCACGGCAGCCTTCAGTATGTGCCTAGCATTGGTGGTGATAATCGGTAAGCAAGGGTGGGCTGCGTTTTTGGCCGCAGTGGCAATTATGCTCGGTTTTTCACGCGTGTATTTGTCTCAACATTTTACGCAGGATGTTTTTGCCGGCGCTGTGGTCGGGATCGCCTGCAGCTTGATCGTGTACTACGCATTGTATCAAGGTAAATGGGCGCATCGCGAAGGATTCGACCGTAAACCCTTCAGAAAAGGTCGATCAGCTAATGTTCAAGCTCTAAGCTCGATTCATGGCTCCTTGTAAGTGATCCGATAGATCATATCAGCATCGTCGTCACTGACCAATAGGCTGCCATCAGGTGCTTCCAGCACATCAACTGGGCGGCCAGTTGCACTGCTTCCTTTCAACCAACCCTCTGCGAAGATCTCGGTTGTTGCTGTACCATCCGCTTGTGGAAACGCGACGACTACACGATATCCGATAGGTGTAGTACGGTTCCATGACCCATGTTCAGCAATGAATATGGCATTCCAATACTTTTTCGGGAACTGTTTTCCACGGTAGAACCGCATACCGAGCGGTGCCACATGGGGTCCAAGTTTTGCTGCGGGAGGTATGAATTCGTTGCAATCCCGAAGTGTTCCGAATTCCGGGTCGGGTATCGTTCCTTCATGGCAGTATGGGTAACCGAAATGTTCTCCTTCATTGTTGAGGACGTTCAGTTCGCACTGCGGAATGTCGTTGCCCATATTGTCCCGCCCATTCTCAGTGAACCAAAGCTTACCTGTTTCCGGATCCCAATCGAACCCTACTGAATTTCGAACTCCATGCGCAATGATCTCCCTATCTGTACCATCGCTATTGATCCTAGTTATTGAAGCGAATATCGAGTCCGGGCTTTCGCAACTATTGCAAGGAGCACCAACGGGGATGTACAGTTTCCCATCAGGTCCAAAGGCAATGAACTTCCATCCATGATGTTTCTCAGAAGGGTAGGCATCCGTTACAAGGACAGGAGTCGGCGGTGTTTCCAAGTGGTCCTCGATATCGATCAATTTCACGACACCATTCACAACGCTGATGTATAGATCGCCATCCTTGAATGCCACGCCGACCGGCATCGTTAAGCCGCTTGCGATCGTGTGCTGAACCTCAGCTGTTCCATCACCGTCTTCATCGCGCAACGCATATACATTACCAGCGCTTCGAGAACCTACGAACAATGTCCCTTGATCGCCCCAGCACATAGCGCGAGCATTGGTAACGTTCTCAGCGTACACGTTTAATTCAAATTCTGGCGGAAGCAGTATTTCGTTCAGTTTGGGCTTGCCACCTACCATCGTAGGTACACAGACCGAACCTGATAGTGAGAATGCAACAAGCACTATCAACGAAGCCTTGAAAGAAGTTGACATGAGATCAATCTTTCTTGGGGACGATCACGACTGGTACAGGACTTTTCGAAAGCACTTGTTCGCTAATGCTCCCTACAAAGGTTTTGTACAAAGCACCATGTCCATGAGATCCCATTACGACCATATCCGCATTGAGCCTTGTGATCATGGATAGCAGGGTGTCGGAAGTAGGTCCTTGAACCAATAATGCCTCACACTGGATGGATCTATTCACGAGGTCCGAAGCTAACCTTTGCAGATCGACATGCTCTTTCCGGAGCTCATCGGCACGTATTTCACGAACGGACCCCGGTCCAACATCAAATCCGACGAAATCCGGCTCAGGTGCAGCTACATGAACGAGCCAGAGCTTAACGTTCATGCGTTGAGCAAGTTCCGTAGCAACATCAAGCACGCGTCCGCTAATGGCCGATAGATCCAATGGTACAAGAATATTCTTCATAACTGCTGTATCGATTTATCCCACTAATATATGGAGTAAAAAAAATGGGCGGTAACAGGACCACCCATTTCTTGCTGCACAATGTTCGGCGTTATTCGTTCGATTCCACGTTGTAGTCGATCCGTTCGAAATGCTGTTTCCGCAATTTGCCGCTACTTGCAAAGAACCAGTTCATGATACCGTAGTGGTATCCACGTATCATGCCTGTACGATGCGTACCAAGTATCTGGCGCTTACCACTGAGTTTCTGAAGAACACGCGTAAGCTTGTCCTCCACATCTTTCGGGGTCATACCCGGCTCATTCTTTTTTGCCCAAACCAGTGCAGCTTTTAGTAGACGCCCTTTGGTTATAAGCTGATCCGCCTTGGTAATGGTATCTATGACCAAGTGGTCCCAAGGACTTAAGCGGTATCCACCATCTTTAATTTCGCGTTTCTTTCGTTTACCAGAGCTGCGTTTTGCCGAGTTCAATTGGGATGGGTCTTTTCTTGGTCTACCCGGTCCACGTTTTACGGGGATAACAACATCTCCAGGCTCTCTGGGAACAATGGAACCTTTAAGTTCAGCTATTGCTGCACGTACCTTTTCCAGTTGAAAATTCAATCTTCGTCGTTCGCTTCTGTACTGCATAAGAAGCTGTTCTGCATCCTTGGGGCTAAGTCTTCTGATCGCCATCTTATTAGAAGCCATCTCAAAAATAACTTTTGAGAATTATCATTACGCAAGCCAACTGCACCATGCCTAAGAAGAGGTCTGCATGGTATTCATACCGAACGAATGTACGGCGCGAGTTAAACAACCACGCGAACAACCTTTCGACCTTCCAGCGGCGTTTGTAGCGCCGTAATTCCCGTCCATCTTGATGCACTTGTCGTTTTCTGTTACTCCTGTGCGGACATACCAGTTGGATTCCGCGTTTCTTCAATGTGCGTCTTAGTTTGTCACTGTCGTACGCCCCTGATCACACGTTTGGGCTTTATGGCACACGAACGGATCGTCCTATCGGCTAGCTTTACTTCATGGGTGCTGGCGCTAAAGGCCCGTACGGTGAGAGGAATACCAACAGCGTCTGTGACTGCCATGATCTTGGTGCCTTTCCCTTTCTTAGTAGGTCCAACACAAGCCCCCCTTTTTGGCACTTGCGAAGGTGCCATCGATAAAGCATTCGGTAATGTCGATCTTCCCTCGATCGCGTAGATCCGATGCAAGAGCATGCAGCAGTTTATCCCAAGAACCGCTCTTGCACCAGTGTTTGTGGTACCGATGGCAAGTCTGGTATGGCGGGTATCTGCCAGGTAGATCCGCCCATGGTGCACCGGTCCGGCATATCCACAAGATCCCGTTAAGCACCGCACGTGGATCTTGTCTGGGCCTGCCACGTGTTTCGCTCTTATGAAAAATACTTGTAAGCGGTTTTTCCAACACTTCCCATTGCTTGTCGCTGATGTCCATCGCTTTTCTTAGCGAAGTACATTGCGCCAAAGAAGAAGATCAACTGGAACATTAAAAAGTTGATCAAAGCCCAGTGTTCATAGATAACTTAGGCAATGCTTATTTTTGAGATTCCTTCTAATAACCTTCTAAAGGTTCTCGTTTCTTAATTAACAAAGGTACAATGCCTACTCAGATCAATATCCTTTCATTCGCTGAATGCTAAGCTTATGCGCATGCATGCCGTATATGTCCAGTTGAATAGATACGGTTATCAATTTCTTTTAATTGATCCGATATTTATTCCGATGTTCAACGGAATTACCAGCCGTAGCTGAATACCATAGATCCACTCGGATCTATGGTATTCAACGAACTTGTCCATCCATGAATACGATTCAACTAACGAGAATACCTTTCGTTGTTCTTGGTACCATTTTGCCGATACGCACAATCGGGTCCGTAATGCCCAACTCGATCAAGAGTTCTGATAAGTTGTGATCCGCAGCCATAGTGAACATCAAGCCTCCACTTGTTTGTGGGTCGCTCAATAGCAACATTCTTTTCATGTCATCCGCACCGGTGATATGCTCACCATAACTCTTCCAATTCCTGAGCGTCCCGTCCGGATAACATCCTTCAGCAACATATATCAAGGCTTCAGGTATGACCGGGATCCTATCGAACTCGATCTCTGCACTTAGACCACTTCCGTTACAGATCTCCAGCAAATGCCCAGCTAAGCCGAACCCTGTAACATCGGTCATTGCTGAAACGTTCTTGTACTTGCCCAGATCATATCCGATCCGGTTCAATTGAACCATAAGATCAGGACCAATGTGCTCATGTTCGGCTTTGAGCTTACCGCGTTTCTGAGCTGTGCTAAGAATGCCAACTCCAAGTGGCTTTGTGAGATAGATCAAGTCGCCATCCTTCGCAGTGTCATTCCGTTTAATGTTCGCGATCTCCACCTCACCCGTCACGGCCAGTCCGAAGAATGGTTCCGGCGCATCAATGCTATGACCACCTGCAAGCGGTATGCCTGCATCATGGCATGCCTTACGACCACCTTCCACTACGCGTTGCGCAAGTTCTGGCCCGAGTTTTTCAATTGGCCAGCCAAGAATAGCAACGGCCAACAGTGGCTTGCCACCCATGGCGTAAATATCACTCAGTGCGTTTGTGGCGGCAATGCGTCCAAAGTCGAACGCATCATCTACAATAGGAGAAAAGAAGTCAGTTGTACTGATGAGAGCCCTACCATTTCCAATGTCGTAAACGGCCGCATCATCGCGACTACCGTATCCAACAAGCAGTCGTGGTTCGTTCAGTATGCCCAGATCGCTTTTCAGGATGGTCTCCAGAACCGCAGGCGCGATCTTACAGCCGCATCCGGCTCCATGACTATATTGAGTAAGCCGAACCGGCTCAGTTGAAGGTTGGTTATCCATGCGCTATTATGGCTTGCTCAGCAATTGCTTTCATATTCTTGAATGAGGCAGTTTCTCGCACAATTCGGGACGCATCACGTTTTTGTAGCCCGTGTAGATAGGTCTTGTCGTAATACGTTAGTGTGATCATGGCAACGCTATGAAGGTCGTCTTTTTCCAGAGCTTCCAAAGCTGTTCTACAATGTTGAGGACCAAGTTTCTTTTCTATTCGTTTGGTTGCAGCTGCCAGTTCATTCTTAGGGTACTTACCATACACTTCCACCAACCGAGCGGCACGTTCTTCACGTGGCATATCCGCAAAATAGCAGAGCGCTGATCGGATCTGTGCGAAGAACGGATCAGGGATCTTTACCCTGCCGATCAATTGACTTTCATCTTCCAACCAGATCGGTCTATTCGGGTCGATATGCTGCATTGCTGACCATAGTAGATTCTCGAAGTGTTCTGTACTCGGCTGTGGATCCTCTCCAATTGCACCGTAGCTACTGCCCTTATGATTTGCCAGGCCTTCCAGGTCCACTATTTGTTGGCCAAGGTCTTTCAGATATCCGAGCAGTTCGGTTTTTCCAGTGCCAGTGTATCCACTTAGAACGCGCAGGTCATAAGTGTTCTCGAAAGACTTGAGTACAAGATTTCTGAATGCTTTATAGCCACCCTTGAGTGTAACCACATCCGCAAACCCCGCCTTCTCCAAAAGCCAAGCTATGCTGGCGCTCCGCTCTCCACCGCGCCAACAATGCACAGCGATCCGTTCATCGATACCGAGTGAACGAGCTTCTTCAACCATGTTCGCCATTTTTGGACCCACGATCCGCAAACCTTCGAGCATGGCCACATCCCGACTTTTCTGTTTGTAGAGCGTACCTACCAAGGCGCGTTCTTCATTGGTGAAAAGGGGAAGGTTATGCGCTCCAGGTATATGTCCCTGAATGAATTCGGCGGGGGACCGCACATCAATAACAGGCGACTTGGTCGCAATGAATTCCGCTATGGATAGTTGTTTTGGCACATGCAAATGTATTGCGCAGGTCTTTGCTTTATCCGTTAGGAAATGCCATTGGTCGATATCGATATGCTAAGCATGTTTGATCATGAGGGTATTGATCGAATAGGGCATATAGCCGAATTAAGGTCGAGGGTTATCGCGATCCCGCATATTAGATCGTGCGTAGTTCATAGATCTTTTAGAAATTTGTAATTCAATTGATCACTATGCAATCACGTAGAAGTATCGAGCCACACGTTGTATCCCGCGTATTCAGCACGCCTCGGGAATTGGTCTGGAAAGCCAACACGGAACCGGCCGATATGATGAAATGGTTCGCACCAGCCGGCTCGAATAGCTTCGTGAAAAGTATGGATCTCAGACCCGGTGGCACGTGTCATTATTGTCAGCGCGCTGCCGATGGTACCAATGAGATGTGGGGGCTGATCACCTATGAAGTGATCACGCCGATCGATAGGATGATGTACATCCAGTCCTTCTCTGATGAAGTAGGCGCCGTAACAGCTCATCCATTATCAGAGACCTGGCCGAAGTATATGCGCTGCGTGGTGATCTTCGATGATCTAGGCAATGATCAGACCCGCATGACAGTGGAGTGGACACCACATGACCCTAGCGCAGAAGAAGTCGCAACTTTCGATGGTGCACGCGCTGGCATGGACCAAGGCTGGAAGGGTACGTTTGATAACTTGGAGGCATACTTGATGGCGGAACGGACCGTCTAGGGCAACTGGTCACTTCAGAACCATGATGACAGAACCCAGCATCATAAGAACCATGGAGCTTACCACTGCTGTGATCGACCGTGCGGTCCATCAAAAACATGGTCACGTATACGGATCCGGCCATTCCAGAGATCAGAAGATCGCGGTGACGCCCATCGAACGACTGATCGATCAACGAGCACGAAATTCCTCGTATCCGGTTGGCTTGGCTGATGAGAATCGTTGCCACATCTCCATTGTTCCAAGGTGATAACGCATACAAGGTAGGCGGTGCGCACTTTTTCTTATCGCTCGATCAACACACGCAAACCGCGCGTGGAGGCTGCCGACCCCAGTAGCAGAACATAAGTTCCACTGGTGATACCCTCCGGAATATCCAGTTGGATGGTCTCGGCATTTGCTTTCACGATCCTTTCCAGAACAGTCCGTCCATCCAACGCCATCAATCGGATGGAAACGTTGCCGTGCAGATCTGGATGTTGCACTTGGATATGATCTTGGGCAGGTTGCGGATAGATCAAAGGCCTGATCTCGTAGCTGATCTCATTGGTCCCAGTACTAATACACGAAGTTGGTCCACTCGCTATCGTATCAAAAAAGGCTGCAATGTTCACAGCACGTAGTGCAGGATTCCCTAAAAAATGATACGAGCCGTTGTTCCCGTAACGAATGCATTCGAACAAGGCCAGGTCAGTAAAGAATGGATCGCAATAGGCGAATTCAGTAATGTATTCTGGCGGATCGATCATGGCATCAAACGCATTCTTGATCGCGTTACTACCATAAGTGATGGGCTGGTTGGTGTGCCACGGCGTACTGCCCAAGTTGCATTGGCCGGACATGGTTTCAAACGGTCTCCCTTTGTTGAACGGCACAATTCCATCACAGGTCTGATGGTACATGTAGACGATCGGAGTATCAACACCTTGCCACCAATCGAGATCGAATGCATCATAGGGAACACCCCCGAACAAGTTCGCAACACCACGCACGCTTGCATCATTCCCATTCAGGTTCAACGTTCCTTGAACCGGGCCAAGGTCGGGACGCTGCAAGGCTGCCGGAGGCGTTGCATAGGTGTGCAGAATGCACTGGAAAGTGGTTCCGTTCAATACGTTCGGAGCCGGTACAGGTGCATCCGGCATGGCGTTACAGTAGTATGGTTTTTCTTCATCCCGGTCCATAAAAGCAGCCGCCAAGGCAGTAAAACCGCCAGCGCTTTCACCCCCCAAGAATACCTTGTCCACGCATACACTGTCCAGCGCCGAGCGTTGTTTCAACCAACGGATGGCGCCTTTTACATCCTGCTGTGCTCTGTATAGTGCTCGCTTCATTTCTATTGAGTCCGCAGCATAGAGGGCACCGTATTCAATAGGCCATGTTGGAGGACCTGCCGGGTTAGGAACGAAGTCGTCCTTATGCCATCCCAACCGATAATTCACACTCGCAACGACATATCCACGCCCTACGAATTCTCGCGCAAGAGCAACTACACCGGACCCCGGATCATTCTTGCAACCACCTACCCAAGCACCTCCATGCACAAGAACTAAAAGCGGGCGTTCATTGTCCGTGTTACCTAAAGGCTTGTACAGATCCAGCTCTAACGTGTCCACTATGCCGGTATAATTTGGAGCAACACCATAGACCAGATCACTTTCCAAGGTGAATTGGTATTGCTCCGGGGTTGTGTAGTCCTGTGCAATTGCATTTGTTGCCAAGGAAAGTGCACCTATCAGTATGCTCACTTTATACATCAAGTCTTTGATATCACAGTGTTTGGTGCATAGGAAAACAAATCCTACGTGTAGACAAATTACGTCTTTTCTTCGGAAGAGGTTGCGTTAGGCCTGATGATGGTTCTATTTAGGCCTGTCCCGTTGGTCCCAATTCGTGTCGATCAGGTCTTGTTCGGTATCCACATCGATCAACTCCAACAACATGTGAACGCGTTTGTGCTCGCGCCCTAGGTCTTCCAGCGTTTCACGCGCAACGGAATCCGTACTCCACGTTTTGTTCTGGAACACGCTGACCAATGGTTCATTCAGTCCAAGTAAATAGTACCCACCATCCCGTGTAGGTCCTAATACCGCGTCGTTGGTCTTCAACGAATCAAAGGCTTCGGAGATCAAATCCGCTGATATGAGAGGGCAGTCGGTTCCGATGATCACGATAGGTGAATGACCATAACTGAAGCCATTTGAGAAGGCGGTTAACATGCGCTCACCGAGATCGCTGCCATTTTGTAAGTGTGTGGTGAATCCATAGGCTTCAACCGCATCAACGGAGCCTTCACCGGTATACCACGCTTGCTTGGTGCAACGCAATTGTTCTGTGGAACCAAGTGTGTGAGCCAGAAGTCCAACGTATACATCCAACGCCTTTTCTGGACCAACTGTCGCAGCCAAACGTGTTTTGACCTTGCCGATCTCAGGTTTCCGTAAGAATACGATCAACAAAGGTCCCATCACGCAGTAGCTCCTCCGCAACTACTTCCTGCCCCAGCAGTGCAACCAAAACAATGGCGCCCTGTTGCGATCCTTCTGCCGATAACGCTTGCAGAAGCCAGATCAGAAATGTTCTTTGGCATACCTGCGGTCAGTGGAATATCCAACATCTGATTGAAATCACAATCGTAGATGGATCCAGTATGGCTCACGGATATCATGTTCCTGCACATCACACCCGCTACTGCCTGTGGGTTGAATGCATTGACCAATTTTTCCATGTATTCCTGATACTGATCCGTTCGGACCAAGTGTTCCAAGAATCGGCTGATCGGTAAATTGGTGATGGCAAATAGGTCGTTGAACACAATACCATGATCGGTCATCAACGAGCGTTTGAATTGCGCCTTCAGTTCAGACTGTGAGCCTGGCAGGAACGCACCCGCAGGATTGTACACAAGGTCGAGTTTCAGACCACTTCCTTCCACGCCGTACCCTACAGTGTTGAGCATCTTCAATGCTTCAATGGAATGCTCGAATACACCCTTGCCGCGTTGGCGATCGGTGCGGTCGGCGGTATAAAAGGGTAGGGAACTGACCACTTCTACCTGATGCTTTTTGTAGAATTCAGGCAGGTCATGATACTTCTTGTTCGCTAGGATTATCGTGAGGTTACAGCGCACCATAACACGTTTGCCGAGCTGGGCGCATTGCTCAACGAACCAACGAAAATCGGGATGCATTTCCGGTGCGCCACCTGTAAGGTCCACCGTTCCAATGTCATGTGCTTTTATTGCAGTGAGACAGTCTTCCAGAATGGCACGCGAGATCTTTTCTTTTCTGTCCGGACCAGCATCCACGTGGCAATGTGTACAGGTCTGATTGCACATCAAGCCAAGATTCACCTGAAGAACATCCAATCCGAAAGCATCAAGTACAGGAAGTCCCGCATCCTTCAACTTCGCCGCGAAATAAGGAAGGTCCAATGATTCGCCCTCCAGAACCATTCGTTGCTGAAGGGTCGCACTCAATAGGTGATGTGTTGCCGAAAGGCTTTTCATCCACCAACCATTTCCTTCGCCTTGTTCATCATTTGAACGCCATGCACCAATGATGCGCCGCCACGAATGGCCGCCGCTACGTGAACAGCTTCCATCATCTGGGCCTCACTACAGCCTTTTTCCATGGTATCGGTCGTGTAGGCATCTATACAATATGGACATTGTATGGCGTGTGCAACACTTAAAGCGATCAGCGATTTTTCGCGCGCCGTAAGCGCTCCCTCCTTGAACACATCACCATAATAATCGAAGAACTTCTCTCCGAGTTCCTTTTGGAATTCCGTGATCTTTCCGAACTTCTTAAGGTCGGCGGGGTCGTAGTATATTTTGCTCATGACTCAAGAGGCACAATTTAAGATGATCGATGAATGGTCGCTTTATCAGTGTATGCCTGACGATAGGATGAATCATTTTGATAGCTCTCGTACATCAAAGATCTAGACCTTTGTTCTGAAAAGGAATAACTCCTCGTCCCGAAAGATCACCTTTCGTTGAAATTCCATCCCGTTGTGCTTGGCTACGGCCTGGCTTGCGAAATTGGCCGGATCGATCAGTGAAACCACGGATGGCGCGAGTTGATGGTCTGCCGCAAATGCTTTACAAGCTACCGCCGCTTCCTTCGCGTAGCCCTTTCCCCATGCAGATGGCAGCATGTGGTACCCGATCTCCAATTCCATTTCCCCCTCGACCTCCTGGGTGAGCAATCCAACCATACCTACTGGCTTGTTGGTCGCCCGCTCGATCACAGCATTCAAGCACGTGCCATTACGCGGTATGCGATCCAAACTCTTCTGGATAAAGAAGGTGCATGAAGCCGGATCACCGACCTTCAGACCTAAGAACCGTAGACAGTCCGGGCTATTGATGAACTCCATCCACCAATCGCAGTCATTCATGCTAGGTCTGCGAAAGATCAGCCGTTCCGTACTATGGCCTTCCATTGATGGTATGGGTAGTTTGATCATTTTAGGTTCTGGAAGGCTGCAAAGAAATAGGTTTGATCTCAGCGGCCCGAAACACCTACAGTTCACTCAGGTGCTAAATAACTCCGACCTTTACGCATCATCGAAAAAAGACGTCGCAACAGTTGTTGCATCAAGAGGTCTTTTGTGGCCTCGAAGAATGCAAGAACGATCTGACTTTGATACGATAATCATTGGCTCCGGCGCTGGAGGATTGTCCGCGGCGATCTGCTTATCCAGAGCGGGCCAACGCGTTTTGGTGTTGGAGCAACATGACGTCCCAGGAGGTTGGTGCCACAGCTTTTATTTGAATGGTCATCGGTTCACGCCTGGGGTGCATTATGTGGGTCTATTGGGAGCAGGTGAGTCCACCAGCGAGCTATACCAAGGCCTTGGCATTGCCGATGAATTGGTGTTCTTCCGCATGAACCCGAAGGCATACGAACATTGCTGGATCGGCGGTGAACGCATAGACCTGCCTGCGAATTTTGATGAATTGATAGAGTCGCTTTCAACACGTTTCCCGAAGGAGCGGAAGAACATCAAACAATACCTGACCACAGTGCGTGATGTTTGTGCACAGTTGATGCTGATCCCCAAAATGAACGGGTTTTGGGATAATGTTACGATCCCCTGGCGAACGCGGCACTTAGGCAAATATGGCTTGTTCAGCCTGAAGACAGTGATCGACCGGTTCATTCAAGACCCATTGCTGAAAGCTGTTTTGAACGTGCAATGCGGAGACCATGGAGTGCCGCCGGGCAGAGCGAGTTTTCCATTGCATGCGGCGGTAATGTCACACTATTTCAGCGGCGGCTATTATCCTATGGGTGGCGGCGGCGCCATTGTAAAGGCCATGACGAATGCGATCAAAAAGCATGGTAGCGAAGTGCGAACCAGCCAGCGCGTAAAGCGGATATTGTTAGAAGGGAAAAAAGCGATCGGCGTAGAATTGGAAACCGGCGAACGCGTACTCGCCAAATATGTGATCAGCAATGCAGACCCTGCTACCACATACCGCAAATTAGTAGGAGTAGAAAACGTATCTCCGAAATTGGTAAAGAAGTTGGACAAGACGAAGTACTCGTGTACATCACTCATGCTCTTCCTAACCGTGGATATGGATGTGCGCAAAGCTGGGCTGGACTCAGGTAACATTTGGTACACCGCAGGCATCGTGGATGCTGATGTTCTGTACAGTGAAATGATGCAACCGGATATCCTGAAAGGCGAAGAATTTCCAGGCATGTTCATAAGCTGTACGACGCTAAAGGATCCTTCCAGCTATGATGGGAAACACCATTGCCTAGAGGCCATTTCGTTCATAGACCCGAACGCTTTCGAACAATTCAAAGGGGAAGGAAATGATCGCTCGGCTGCCTATATGGAATACAAAGAAGCGATCATGGCCAAGATGTTGAAGACCTTGGAAAAAGTGGTGCCGGGCATTGGTGCGCATATTATCCACAAGGAATTGGGCACACCGCTTACAAATTCGTTCTTCATCAACTCAACAAATGGGTCGGTGTATGGGACGGAGAAGATCTTCAAGCAGATCGGCCCGTTCTCGTACAAGCCCAAAAGTGAGGTCGAGAACCTCTACTTATGCGGCGCCAGCATAATGTCCCACGGAGTTGCTGGTGCTGGTTATTCCGGCGTACAAACGGCCGCAATTATACTTGGTTGCCGTTCCGAAGATTTAATTAAGCCAACCGGAACAAACCCGGTAAAGACCTACGAAGCAGAGGACCCGAGCAACTATCCGGAAGCGTTAAAGCGCAAGATGGAAGTGAAGCGGAGTCGGGCAGGGGTTGTTGGATCGTAATTAGTAGCCTTTATATCTGGGGATCCATTGCTTCGCTTATAAGCTTTTGTGTGTTTCCTGATCACTGGTCTAATACCATCCGTACTGACGAATGAACCATCCAATAACTAATACCACAGCAACTAGTCCTATTATAAGGAGTGCGCTTATCATCGAAAATAAACCTACTGTGATCCGTGCTGACCAGCGCCACATTCGTGCAAGGTAGAACTGTTCTTTTATACAGCGCATTGCATGAGAAGCTTTCAATTTGAATGCACCACGTACGCGTACATTTGGTGCACTGCCATGGAAACTCTCACCAAGGCATCCTTTTCACCACCCCTTACGTCTTACGGTCGATCCACATGGTTGATCCACTTTCACGCCGAGTGCGTTATTGGTCAATAGCTTTTGCGCAATTTGTCGTGTGCTTTGCGAGCGCGCAGGATCCGATCACGGTTACTAGCCAATGTCTTGGCCAAGTAGCTGCGGAGCACCACAGTTTGGCCATGGGTCCGGTGGGGACGGATTGGTTCGGCCCTGTAGTTAAGTCTGTTCCTCTAGGTGACGGAGGTTCTGTGGCCATGTACCGTTATATCGCCGGTCCGGATACGGGTGTGCAGGTGACCCGTTTCGACTCCATGGGCGCTACGGTCTGGAACTACAGTTTTACGGATCCGGGCGTGCCATATCTGCATCCTACTACTATTTGCCAAGCAAATGATCTTGGCTATCTGATCGGTGGGCAGACGGCAGGCTACACCAATGTGTGGGATCCATTCATCCTGAAGTTGGACGCGGACGGCAACTTCTTGTGGTTCAAGACCTACACGTGCAACCGCAACCTTTTCGTCAACGACATTGCTCAGAGCTCAAGCGGCAACATCTGTATGGTGGGCGGCGACTATTTCCTGTTGACCGCCTTCTGGGCCAGCCCATGGAATAATGGTTTTGATGCCAATGCTAACGCAGCCGTGGTGCTTGTGACTGATGGCGCCGGTGCTCCGCTCAGCTTTACGCCTTACTCCTTCCACTTCGGTGGTGTGGATCGCAAATGGGAGAACTTCTGTGATGTGGAGGCCATGCCGGACGGTTCGTTCTTGATCGCTGGGAACAGCGGCCACAACTGGGATTTTTTCACGGCCACTGCGCTGCACATCGATAATAGTGGTGGTTTGCTCTGGTGTCGCAATTGGCTGTGCACGCAGTTCGGTGGTACGTGGAGCAGCGATGTGGCGCAAAGTGTGGTAGCGGGTGTCACGCCGGGAACGGCACTTATCTCTGGTTATGTGAGCGATCACAACCAGTACGGTACGGGCTGGAGCTATCGTGACGCGTACGCGGCACAGATCGACATTGCCACCGGTGATCTGAACTTCAGCAAGCGCTATCCCATGACAGCAGCCAACATCATTGACTCTGAATTGTCCAATGGAAGACTACTGATCGTCGGTAGGCAATTCACCAGTGCAGGACTTAGTGGAGGTGTGCTCTATGATGTTGATGCTGCCACTGGAACGCTGGGTCAAATGCGAACGTACCATTTTGGTTCATCTCCGGGAACTTCCATCGCTTGCATCGATGCCTACGCCAACGGTGATCTGTTGCTTGCAGGAAACACCGGTCGCAACGGTTTTCAACAGGCCATAATGCTCAAGACCGATGCGCTTGGCGCCGCAACATGTACAGACAGCTTGTGGGAAACGCCAGGGGATATCGACCTCGTATGGACCGAGAAGTTCATGACGATCAACGATCCCGGTGGACTGAATCCCAGTCCGCTGACCACAATACCCACCGTTGCAGTTGATCGCACGCTTATCCGCAATTGTGTATGCCTCAAAGTTTCCACCTTCTGTCCGCTTCCATTGGATACGCTCTTCACGCTGGACAAGGACACGCTTGCTTGCTCTGGTGACTCCCTTCACATCGCCTCCGATCTGGAAGAGAGCTTACAATGCGGTGATCCGCAATTCACCTATGCTTGGGAGTACTTCTCGGATGGGGTAGTGGTCAACAATGGGGTTGTTGGCGGAACATCCTTTGCTACTTCCGGGCAAGCTTCACCACCGGGTTTGACAGCACCGGACGGATCAGTATCCGTGCAAGTACAATTGCGCGTGATCGATTGCGCCGGCGATACGATATGCAAGGTTGCAGCATCCGTTGGAATTGGTGGCTTTCAGACCATTGATGAAGTGCTGGCAGCGGATACGGTTTTCTGCGGTGCGGCTTTGCAATTGGGTCCGGGTTCCACGGATCCTGATGCAACGTTCTCTTGGTACGCTACCACCTTGGATGGCGATCTGGCACAAGCCCAAGCGGGTGGGGTCGTCAGCACCAGTGCACTTTACAGCGCTGGATCCACAGGTACTTATTTTTTGCTCAGCAATGTACATGGTTGCATCAGTATAGATTCCATTCTGGTGGATATGGACCGCCTCACGATCGATCTGGCGGACAGTGCGTGGTTCTGTAAGAATGACAATGTGTTGTTAGATGCTACTTGGCCGGGAGCAACGAGCTATCTGTGGAGCGGTGTTGTAAGTAGTGATAGCGCAACCGCAATGGCGACCACCGCGGGCAATGCTATTGTAATGGTGCATGTCGCGAATTGTGTAGGTGCGGATACCATCGCAGTTGCAGAACACCCTTTGCCCGTATTCAACCTACCGGATGAAGTGCCGTTGTGCATCGATACGCGCATTGCACACTTGGTGATAACAGATCCTCATGATAGCCTTGTCTGGAGCACAGGTGAAACAACTTCATGGATCAATGCGACGGAGACGGGCTACGTTTCGGCCAGCATATTTGTAGATGGATGCCACTCAGAAATGGACAGCACTTTGGTATACTTGGAGGATTGTACCTGCACGCTCTACGTGCCCAATAGCTTCACCCCGGATGGCGACGGCGTCAACGATGCGTGGGCACCCGTAATGGATTGCGACCTGCGCTACATGGACCTGCTACTCTTCAACCGCTGGGGAGAACTCATCGCCGAATTGAAAGAACCCGCCGACCGTTGGGATGGCACTTACGGTGGCCAGCAATGTCCCATTGGTGTGTACGCATATAAATTACGCTATTCCAGCATTCGCTTGGATCAGGAACAGACCGAACGGTCGGAGGTGTTCGGACATGTGTCGCTGCTGCGGTAGAGGAGTGGTTCTTGAATATTTGATGTGAGCCTTTTGTCCGCAACAGTTCGAACCCATGTTGACGTAGGACCCGGATCAGCTCATCCGGTGTTATCGAAGGAGTAGTGGACATTACCACTAAAAGCCCACCACCATGGAGTACTCCAATGTGCGGCTATCGTCCGGTATCGGATCACCTTCTGCTTTTAATGTCTCCAGAAAAAGCTCAATGGCTTCTTTCGCCATGGCCATTGCGTGGTCAACATCATCACCATAGGTAATGCAACCGGGCAGTGCGGGCACGTTCACTGTGTAACCACCTTCGGGTTCATGTGTAAGTAGTATGCGATATGTGCGTTGGGTCATGATGATCCGAGGTTGCTAACAAAGTTACGCGTTTACGCCTTTTCCAACCTTCACCCCGTTCTCTGCCGCGATCTTCTTCTCAACCTCAGCAATAGCCCGTTCTGTCTTCAATAACGGATCCATTTCAATATTGGAATCATTACTAGGCAAAATCGTTAGTCATGAAGCGTTAGAGATACTACCGCAATAGCGACACATGGCCTTTCAGCTTCTCTTGACCAGAACATTCAGAAGATGATTGAAGAACGTAATAATACACTCCATCCGGAGCTGGCTCTCCTCCAGACGATCGACCATCCCATGACGTAGTTGCCGAATGCATCAGATCTCCCCATCTCGAATACACCTGCAAGTAATAGAGCGAACCCGATTGCATCGGGGCAAACTGATCATTAACCCCATCTCCGTTCGGAGTAAATACATTGACAACAACAGCGGGAGGATTCGCAGTGAGTTCGTTTAACTCCGCTGATGTAGCTGCCCCACTCACTCCATATTGGAAAGCTCCAATACACTGTGGTTGTACCTGAGCATTTGATGGCTCAACAAAGTATACGTCATTTCCGTTGAATGCGATCAGACGGATATCATCCACACAAGGCCCGGTTCGGATAGTCACTGCCCCTAAGACCCCATAGAATGGCATTTCCATTACTCCAATGGAATCTACGCCGATTATCCCAGACTGGGATTCGCTCATCCTTATCCGGATAAGTGCATCATATCCTGCAGTCATGTAAAGGTCTCCTTGGTACCAAGTCAAGTCTCCTGAAGCTGAATATCCAATGTATCCTAGCACTGCAAATGAGCCATCAGTTCTAATGACACAGAGCGAGTCCCACGACTCAAAGAGCAGTTGCTCATTGTCTAGTGCAACCAACGAAACTCCACTGAAAGGTGCTGGAATTGTTGTGACAAGTTCTGGCATTCCAGTCGTTCTATCAATCTCATAAAGATATGATGAACTAATGCCGAACAAACGGCCTTCCGGAGTGAGGGCGATATCACCGAACCCGATCCCGGTGTCACCAATGTAGGTCGTATCACAACTGATGGGATCGAACTCGTACAACCATGGTCCACTTACAACATACACTACATCCTGACATCTAATGTAGTTGTAATGAAAACAAGCGAATAGTAACATCGCCGAAAAAGCGAGTATTCTGAAATTCGAACTTCGTTCAAAAATTCTATTTGATAACATTGGATTCAACCTAAAGATGGTCGAATATCCGGATTCGCTGCTTGAGAGGCTCAAGCCGGTACCTTCCCCTTACCAGCCGCGATCTTCTTCTCCACCTCAGCAATAGCCCGCTTCGTCTTCAACAAACTATCCGGAGTAACACTGATCGAATCGATCCCCAGTTCCACCAAGAACTGCGCAAAATCAGGGAAGTCACTAGGACCTTGGCCACAGATGCCAACTTTGGTGCCGGTGCGCTTGGCGGTCTCGATCAGCATCTTCAGCATGCGCTTTACGGCCGGGTTACGCTCGTCGTAAAGGTGTGATACCAGTGCGCTGTCGCGGTCCAAGCCGAGCGTAAGCTGCGTAAGATCATTGCTACCGATGGAGAAGCCGTCAATGTGTTCGCTGAACTCTTCGGCCATGATGATGTTGCTCGGGATCTCTGCCATCAGGAAAAGCTCCAAACCTTCCTTGCCGCGCTCCAGCCCGTATTCCTTCATCACTGCGGTCACGCTTTGCAGCTCTTCCACCGTGCGGCAGAAAGGCACCATCACCACCACGTTCTTCAGGCCCATTTTCTCGCGCACACGGCGAATGGCCTTACACTCCAGACCGAAGGCTTCCTTGTACACTTCGCTGTAGTAGCGACTTGCACCGCGCCAGCCGATCATCGGGTTCTCCTCGTCCGGCTCGAAATGTTCGCCGCCCAAGAGGTTCTTGTACTCGTTGCTCTTGAAGTCGCTGAACCGCACGATCACCTTGTTAGGGTAGAAGGCCGCGGCGATCTTGGCAATGCCATAGCTCAGCTTTTTCACGAAGAAGGTCTCTTCGTCCTCATAGCCGTGGATCAAGTAACTGATCTTTCCGCTCAGGGCCACATCCCCGAGTTCCTTGTGTTGTAACAACGCCAATGGATGCGCTTGTATGTAGTTGTTGATGATGAACTCCTCACGCGCCAAACCCACGCCGGCATTCGGCAAACTGCTGAACTTGAACGCCAAGTCCGGGCTTGCCACGTTGAGCATGATCGGGGTCTTCGTCTCCGGCATGTCGGCGAGCATCGTTTCCTCTTTATGGAAGGGGATGATCCCGCTGTAGATGATGCCGGTATCACCTTCGCAGCAACTGGCGGTTACTTCCATACCGGTATCCAAAAGGTCGGTGATATTGCCACAGCCCACGATCGCGGGCACACCCATTTCACGTGCTACAATGGCCGCATGGCACGTACGGCCGCCTTTGTTGGTGATGATCGCGCTGGCCTTTTTCATGATCGGCTCCCAATCCGGGTCGGTCATGTCCGTTACCAGTACATCGCCTTGTTGAAAGTCCTTGCCATCACCGCTTCCGCCACGACCATCGAGGCTGAAGAGGATCCGCACTTTACCAGCGCCAGCGCGGTCGCCAATGGCGATACCGGTGGCGATCACCGGGTGTTTCTTTGGCGCCTCTGGTGTGGCCTCGTCAGGGTTGATCAACTTGTATTCCACCACACGGTCCGTGGCCTTGCGGCTGTGGATCGTTTCCGGGCGGGCTTGTACGATGAAGAGATGACCGGTCAAGCCGTCAATGGCCCATTCTACATCCATCGGGCACCAGTGGCCTTTCTTATCACTGTAATACTTTTCTATGGCTGCCACGCTGCGCGCGATCTCCAGTACTTGATCATCGGTCACACAAAAGCGGTTGCGTTGGGCGCGCTCGATCGGGATGGTCGAGGTCGGCTTTCCGGGCTCAACACCGTAGACCATCTTACGATCCTTGGAGCCCAGCTTCTTTTCAATGATGCTGGTGTATCCCTCTGCCAGTGTGGGTTTGAAGACAAGCCACTCATCGGGGCTCACAGCGCCTTGCACCACCATTTCTCCCAAACCATAGCTGCCGTTGATCAGTACCACGTCCTTGAAACCGCTTTCGGTATCGAGGCTGAAGGCGACACCGCTGGCACCCACATCGGAGCGTACCATTTTCTGGATGCCCACTGAAAGTCCCACTTGGAAGTGATCATATCCCAAGCTCTCGCGGTACACAATGGCGCGATCGGTGAACAAGGAAGCGAAGCAGTTCCGCACGGCACTGATCAAGTCCTGGTGCCCACGGATGTTCAAGAAGGTCTCTTGTTGGCCGGCGAAGGAGGCATCCGGCAGGTCTTCCGCGGTGGCACTGGAACGAACGGCCACGTCGGTAGCTTCTTGTCCGTATTTCTGGGACATTTCATCGTACCGCTGCATGATCCCTTTCCACACCTCTTCAGGGAACTTTCCGTTCTTCACCAAGGTGCGCACGGCAAGACCTGTGCGGCGGATGTTCTCTATATCATCCACATCAAGCCCGGCAACGATATCCCGGATCTTCTGGTCCAGCACGTTATGTTCAATGAACGCTTTGTAAGCAGCAACGGTAACCACATATCCTCCCGGCACTTCAACCCCGAGCTTTCCGAGGTTTTGGATCATCTCACCGAGGCTGGCATTTTTACCACCAACGGTTTCGATATCACTTAGTTCAACTTCGTGGAGCCATTTCAAGTAAGGTTCTTTAGGCATGATCTGAGTTCAAAAGTGCGGTTTATTGAAGAAGCTTTCTAACGGACGAGTCAATGCAAAGGTTGGGAAAATAGATAAGTTCATCTCGATTTTCTTGGATGGATCGAATATCGCCGGTTCTGGCCTTGATGATGAAAGTATGACACCATTGGATTCAAGCATTTGCAGGAATAAATAAGAACGACGTCCCCAGCCTGATCTGTTATCCCTAACTTTGCGACCCTTCAAGGACGAACATGACGACAAAACGAGCCAAACTCCGCAAGGGGAACAGCGGCACCGGAAAAACGGTAGCCAAGAGAAGCGACACACGCGCCAAGCGGAAAGCCGAAACTGCGCGGAAAATGACTGCAGCTGCAGTTCAATTGAAAGCCGTGGCGAAACCGGCAGCTACCGCTAAGAAGGCAGCGCCAAAAAAGAAAGCAGCAGCAAAAAAGTAACGGATCATTCTGATCAGGGACCCCATTGGTGCGTTGCACTTGTGGGGTTTCTTTTTGAGCGTGGTTTTGTAATACAACACTCAATGCTCGCATGTTCTGCACCCCATTCCGATGTTCGGGGGCATCTATTCTGAAAGATCCTGTTACATTCGGATCATGCCAGTCTTAGCCGATAAGGTTTGTTTGGAGTGTGGTGAGAAGATCGTAGGTCGCACGGACAAACGATTTTGTTCAGATGCGTGCCGAAATCTCTTTCACTATCATGCGAACAATAGCAGCATAAACTATGTCCGCAATGTTGTGAATACATTGAAGCGGAACCGCAGGATCCTATCTGAACTGAATACGGGTGCTGAGGGGAAGACCAAGGTGCACAGGGAGAAGTTACTGGAACATGGATTCAGTTTCATGTACCATACCAACACCCACATTACCAAAGCGGGGAACAATTATGTGTTCTGTTTTGAACAAGGGTATTTGGAACTGACCGAAAATTGGTTCATGCTCGTGCGCCGGGATGAGTACCTGGATAGAGCTGGCGATCCTAAAAAGAACAGTAGGTAGTACAACTACATTCCTAGGCATAACTCTGCCCTTTAAGAGGAGATGAGCCAGATGTTGAAAATGCTATTCGGTGAAAGAAATTCACCACAAGCTTTGCATTGTTAGGGTAGGGTCTAGCCGAGTGCCCAAATAAGCAGCACGATCATACCCAAGGTCATTAGGGCCAGTAACACGGGCCCTCCGATCTCATTCTGTTCAGCTTCAGCTGGGAAATGGTCATCGAAATGTTGGTCGCTCATGAGGAAGGGTTATGCGACAAATATAACCGTGAACCCATATGATCCAAATTCTGGAAGAAAAGAATTGAGCAACAAAGATCCGGGATCTTGAGATCCTGATCTCAGTTAAGGCTGAACGTTGGTTGGCGAAGCACCATTCGGGCTATTACCGCGCTTTCATTGGCCTTCATTCTACGGACCATTTCAAGCACCTGTTCATCCAATTCACGGTCGCTCAATTTCTCCAGATCCCGGTATACGGGTAGGCTGCTCTTGCTTTTGAGTATCAGCGATATTTTGTAGGAGCGTGACATTGTGTTGTACAGTAGACGTGTGTACCATATAGAAGGATGCCTATGCGGGTCAAAAAAATAACTGAACTAGAGGAAAGGTCGAAATTGTCGTGCGAACGGCAACTAAATACAGATAAAACGCATAAAATGCTTTAGGCGTCGAACTTATAGCCTACGCCTTTTACGGTTCCGATCCGTTCGTCGCCTAATTTCTCTCTCAATTTGCGGATGTGAACATCGATCGTACGGTCACCAACGAAAAGTTCATTGCCCCAGATCCTATTGTAGATCTCATCCCGCTTGAACACCTTACCAGGCTTGCTCATCAACAATACGAGCAGCTCGAATTCCTTTTTGGGAAGTTGAAGCTCCTTGCCATCGGTGTAGACCATCACCTTTTCAAGATCCACTCGCACACCATTGCTTTCAAGCATTTCATGATCCGGAACTTCACTTGATCCCGTGCGTTTCAACAGCGCTTTTATCTTGCTTACGAAAAGTTTTGGTCGCACAGGCTTGGTTATGTAATCGTCCGCACCAGCCTCGAATCCAGCGATCTGGGAATAGTCCTCTCCACGGGCTGTCAGGAATGTGATCACCGTATGCTTGAATTCAGGAAGCTGTCTAAGCAGGGTACATACTTCAACGCCGTCCATACCAGGCATCATGATGTCTAAGACAATAAGATCAGGCTTATCCACTTTAGCCGTCTTGATCGCATCCTTACCGTTCAACGCAGTTGTCACCTGGAAACCTTCCCGTTCAAGATTGTATTTCAGCAGTTCCAGGACGTCTGCTTCATCATCAACCAATAAAACCTTCTGGGCCATATCTCTAATTATTACAGAACCATAATGCAGTATAACGCTGCAAAGGTCGGTAAGTCATTTCGTATCACTGTTAAACCTGCGTCAAATGTATGTTAAGCAGTCATCCTGATAAAGTCACCTTTTACCCCTCAATAGGCTCTGTCTCCATATCGGAATTTGGGTCCATAGTTATATCAGCGGTTTGTTCCAGCCAACTTTACACATCGCAGCGTTGATGCATCACCAAAGAAAAACTTGATCGCAAGGAGCACATTTTACTAAGTTCGGCCCGCCGTGGCCAAGAAAACTTCCTCAAAACAGGTATTACGCGTAGCAGAGCTGTTCGCCGGTGTAGGTGGATTTCGGCTTGGGCTGGAACGGGCAAGCAGCAGTGCAACTGGTTTCAGTGTGGTTTTCAGTAATCAATGGGAGCCTGGCAAGCGCAAGCAGCACGCCTCTGAGATATACGCCGCTCGTTTTGGTGAAGAACATCATACGAATAAGGACATCGGCGAGATCGGTATTGAAGAGATACCTGATCTTGATGTGCTGGTAGGTGGGTTTCCATGCCAGGACTATTCGGTTGCAAGTACCTTGCATCGTTCCAAAGGGCTAGTAGGCAAGAAAGGTGTGTTATGGTGGCAGATCCATAGGATCCTAAGCGATAAGAAAACACCACCGGCCTATTTGATCTTGGAGAATGTGGATCGTCTATTGGGTTCACCAACAGGCCAGCGGGGTAGGGATCTCGCGATCATGTTGCGCTCCTTGGATCTTCTGGGTTACGCGATAGAGTGGCGTGTGATCAATGCTGCAGAATATGGAATGCCGCAGCGACGCCGAAGGGTCTTCCTTGTGGGTTATCATCGCACAACGCCACTTTTCGAAGCACTCAAGAGATCGGATCCTACGGTCTGGCTGCGGAAGAAAGGCGTTTTAGCCGAGGCATTTTCGTGTAAAGAAGAAACCAAAGTTGACGCTTTGGATATTGATCAAAGTTTGTTGCTCCTTTCCAATGAATTCGGCTCGTTCAAGGGTTTATCGCCATTCAAGAATGCTGGGGTTATGATCGGAGCCAAAGTTTACACGACCAAAGTATCCAGCTTGAGCAAAGAAGAACCCATGGTGTTGGGCGATCTTCTTCAACCAGAAAAGGAAGTGCCTGCCAATTTCTACATAGCGCGTAAGGACCTGAAAGCGTGGAAATACCAGAAAGGGGCCAAAAGTGCAGCGCGTATTTCGGCGATCAATGGGCACGAGTACACGTATTCTGAAGGGGCTATGGCATTTCCGGATCCATTGGATAAGCCGGCACGTACCATCATAACCGGCGAAGGTGGCAATGCTGCATCGCGCTTCAAGCATGTGGTTTGTCAGGATGGTAAGCGCTATCGCCGACTCACGCCGATCGAACTGGAACGCATCAACATGTTCCCGGACAACCATACGGAAGGGCCAAGTGATGCTTGGAGAGCATTCTTTATGGGGAATGCACTTGTGGTAGGTGTAGTTGAACGGATCGGAAAGGCATTATTGAAGAAGATCGGTAGGCCCTAGCTCCTGGAACGCCTTGTTCAACCTGGTCTTAGTAGTTCCAACACGGTGCTGCCAACTGAGCGATTTACGAGATCCGGAACCTTTACTTTTGCGCGAACTGTGCGATACCGTGTATTTTGGACCGAGAGACATTGGAGTTTTTATTTTTTAGCCAACGACAGATCAATATGTTACGAGAGACCATTACGCTGGGTGCAGGTTGCTTCTGGTGTTTCGAGGCAGTGTTGAAAGAACTCAAAGGAGTGATCTCAGTTACTTCGGGATACATGGGCGGCCGAACAAATAACCCCACGTACAAGGAAGTATGTACAGGAAGTACGGGCCATGCAGAAGTCGCACAAGTGGTGTTCGATCCGGCGATACTGTCTTTGGACCAATTGTTGGAAGTATTCTGGGGGACCCATGATCCGACGACCAAAGACAGGCAAGGAGCAGATGTGGGTTCACAGTACCAAAGTGTGATTTTTTATCACACGGATGAACAACAACGTACCGCAATGGCATATATGAAAAAGCTGGATGAAAGCGGTGCCTATGCCGGACGGTTGGTTATTGAGGTTGTTCCTGCCGTTGAGTTCTATGCCGCCGAGAATTACCATAAGGACTACTTTGCGTTGAATGGAGAGCAGGGATATTGCCAAATGGTGATCCGGCCCAAATTGGATAGGTTCCGTAAGGTTTTCGCTGACCGGATCAACTAAAGTCATAAGAAATTGAGAAGCATGATCACCAAGAATTTAATCATCTGTTGCCTTTCGACCATGCCGTTTGCGTTAGCGAATGCGCAATCCACCATTGAACTGGTTCCGAACGGATCCTTTGAACAGCTTGATAAACCGGTGAAAACGTTCGATCAACTGCCGAATGCAGAAGGTTGGTCAAATGCAAACCTCGGGTTATGTGATGTTTTTGTTCCCGAGGCTCAGGCCAAAACGGTAGGTATTCCAGAGAACGATTACGGAACCATGGTATCAAAGGATGGCGCCAATTATGCGGGTTTCTTTGCATGGAAGGATGATGTTCGTCACAATTTCGATGCAAACGATCCTGATGATGTTTTCGTGCCTGGATGGAATGAATATTCCGAATACGTGCAATGCCAACTGAACCAACCACTCAAGGAAAATGTGACCTACGAAATGGTGTTCCACGTGGCCTTGGCCGGTAATAGCGATAGAAGCATCATGGGGGTCGGCGCACATTTTTGTGAAGAGCGTATGGATCATCAACATCGTAAATTCATAGATGTCGTTCCGCAGGTCTATACGGAGGGTATCATCAAAGAAAAAGGGGCTTGGACGGAAATTCGTGGTGAATTCGTTGCGGATGGCGGAGAATCATTTCTTGTGATCGGCACCTTTCCATACGTAGGCGGTGAATCCGTGAACTTGATCGAAGGCGCTGATAATCGGTATGCGTTCTTTTATTTGGATTCCATCTCAGTGCGTGAGAAGGTCGGAAAAGAATAGTTCTTAAATGCGAAAAGATGTAGTTTTCGAAGAACATCGGAATTAAGAAGTGACGGATCGGAATACCAGTCGTCTCAGGTAATGTGAGCAACCCTCAATTACAAATTCCGATGAACAGAATAGTTACACTTACGATGACCGGGATGTTATTCTCGTTAGGCCTTATGGCCCAAGACAAAGGCCCCAACTTGATCAGCAATGGTGGTTTTGAAGGCCTCAGTTCCAATGTTACGACGTGGGATCAATTGGATCGCGCTTTAGGTTGGTCCAACGCGAATCTTGGCTCGGTGGATGTTTTCAGCAAGGAAAGCTGTAAGACCACTACAGGTATACCTGACAATGAATTGGGTGCCACTGCTGCGCAAGAAGGCGAATACTATGCCGGATTCGTTGCGTGGAAAGATGATATGCGCCCGAATTGGAAGCATATGTTGAACGGCCGTGATGAAGATCCATTGAAACCTGCGTGGAACCAGTACAGTGAGTATTTGCAGACAGCACTCACTGGTCCACTTGCGGCTGGTCAGAAATACGACGTATCGTTCAAAGTAAAACTGGCCGGTAACAGCGACCGTGCTGTAAGTGGTATCGGAGCCTATGCGTCACCAACTGAATTGAAATATAACCACCGTCATTTCTTGACCGAATCAGCAGACGTATCCAGCGCCGCAGTTCTTGGTGACAAAGCGAATTGGGTGGATGTTAAAGGAACATTTGTTGCTGATGGTGACGAGAAGTTCTTGGTGATCGGAGCATTCCCCGCAGCTGGAATGGAAAAAACCAAAATGGTTGAAGGTCCGGACAATCAGCGTGCTTATTACTACATCGATGGTATCAGCATCAATCTTCATCCGGAAGATGACCGCGACAAGGACGGTATTATCGATAAAGAAGATGCGTGCCCTGACGAAGCTGGAGTTGCAGCAACCAATGGTTGCCCTGATAGGGATGGTGATGGCGTTGCGGATGAAATGGACGCATGTCCGGATAAGGCAGGACCTGCGGATAAGCAAGGGTGCCCTGATAGCGATGGAGACGGGATCGCGGACCATCAGGATAAATGCCCGACCGTTGCAGGTGTTGCGAGTATGAAGGGCTGCCCGGAGATCAATGAAGATGTGAAGAAGCTTTTTGCAAAGGCACTTACCGGTATACAATTTGAAACCGGAAAAGCCACGATTAAAAAGACGAGCTATAGCATACTCGATCAAGTTGTTGGAGTAATGAGCGACAATCCATCGTATAACTTGGAGATCCATGGTCATACCGATAGCCAAGGAGATGATGCCAAGAATTTCACGCTAAGCGAGCAGCGTGCCGCTTCCGTAAAGAGTTACTTGGAAGGAAAAGCAGTAAGTGCTGCTCGTCTAAAGTCATTTGGCCACGGAGAGATCGAGCCTGTTGGTGATAACGCGACTTCTACAGGTCGCGCACAGAACCGCCGTGTTGAATTCAAGGTGATGTTCTGGGAGTGATCTCAATTGCACTCTGTAGGCAACGGCCGTTCGGGAATTCCGAGCGGCCGTTGCTCGTTCAAAAGCGACGAATACCATTGTGATATATCTCCTAATGTCGGTAATGCTTGGCCATACCTTCGCGGTCCACAAGTAGGCAAGAAGCACCAACAGAATGTTCGCAAAGGGAACTAAGCTGTACAGCATAGTCAATTTCAAATGCCCCTATTGCCATGAAGGCGATTTTTTTATTTCGAGCAATCCGTATGATCTAACAAAAGCAGGAGACCTTCATAGGGTGTGTTCGGTCTGTAGTAGAAAGTACGAGCGTGAGCCTGGGTTCTATTTTGGTGCCATGTACGTCTCCTATGCCTTGGCCATTATGCTCTGTGTGTCCGTTTATGTTGCTTGTATCGTGCTTTTTCCTGATGCAGCGATATGGACCAGGATCGTCGCAATACTATCAGCCTTATTGTTGAGCACACCGATCTTGTATGCACTTTCAAAGATCCTATGGGCCACGATGTTCCTGGAATACTTGGGTGTGGAACCAACAAAGAAGGAACTCGCTGAAAAAGAAAGGAGGATGCACGCCCAAGGTTGAAGGATCGCTCACATGTCCTCCATCGGATCGTTCGCGAAAAAGATCACTTGGAACGGGATCTTATCGGAATGGGCGCCCACATCGGACCATCCGTATTTCAACAATGCCTCCATCAGGTCATTTGTGGGGGTCCGTTCACTCATCGAAGGCCCAATGGGCGTTTCACGATACTGCCAATCAACGACCATAAGATATTTGGGGTAGCGCATACCCTTGCGGAGTTGTTCGAAATAAGCCTCTTTATCCTTGATGCCGTAATATTTGTGAACGAGCAACGCTACATCCACTTCATCAACATTCAGTCCGGGATCACCCACAGGCACAGCCCGGATCTTAAGTCGCTCATCGCTTAGGCCGCGTGCTTTTTTCTCTGTTTGCAGCGCTTCAATATTCTTCGGGTCAGTATCGATCGCGATCACATTTGCGCCAGCATCTATAAGTTTCCATGTGAAATAGCCATCTCCTGCGAACAGGTCGCCGAACATCATGCCGGTCAGATCGCTGTTTGCCATGCCGATAATGACTTCCGGCCGCTGCCATTCGTCGCGATCCAACGGAGTTGAATCCGTGTGTTGCTCTGGAGCAGGAGGCTTCACTTCCTGTACTGAACGCTCCGTTTGAACAGGCACATTATCAACAGAATTATCCGAAGGTGCATTGCACCCCGAGAACAGAATAGCCACAACTGAACTTAAGCGGATACAGGCATTCAATTTCATATGCTAGGGCAGGTTTTCTTGTGATCGGCAAGGTAAGGCGAACGCTTCAACTGGCATTGGATGATCAAATTCATAATGCTTAATGCAAATTGGTATTTCGCACTGAAATTGCATTCCATGGGATTTAATGTAAACGTATCTTTGCCACAACGAACTAAAGTGCGTTGTAAACAAAGGCTATGCCCAAGATTTCAGTCGAATTACGAAGCAAATTCGAAAGTGAACAGCAAAAAGCAATGCTGAATACCATGTTCACTGCGAATTGGCTGCGAAGCAAAGCGGTTGAACGTTTCAGGTCGTTCGGGTTAAGCCCGGAGCAGTACAACATACTTCGGATCCTGCGTGGTGGAAAAGGAAAAATGAAGATGCACGATGTTCGGGACCGAATGATCGATAGGGCTCCGAATACCACACGGTTAACGGACAAGTTGGTGATCAAGGATCTGGTTCATCGGGAGCGTTGTGAGTCGGATCGTCGTGTAGTATTCGTAAATATCACCAAGAGCGGGCTTGCGTTGTTGGAAGAGATCGATCTTGCAATGAAAGCGGAAGCTCGATCCGATCAGGAAAAATTGAGTAATAAAGAAGCATCAATGTTGAATGGTATTCTTGATAAATGGAGAGGATGACGGACAAGAAAGATGTGGAAATGAAGAGTAACGGGCGCAGTGAACTTAGGATCCATCAAATGCTGAATGATCGTTACAGCCCCCGTGCATTCAGCGATCGCGATGTTACCGATGTAGAGCTGGAACTGGTTCTTGAGGCTGCACGCTGGGCCAGCAGTAGCCATAATGAACAACCGTGGCGTTTCCTGGTCACGCGAAAAGATCAAGACGGGCACGCAGCACTGTTGGATTCGCTGTGGAGCATGAACAGGTCATGGGCGGATAAAGCGCCGATCCTGATCCTGAACATGGTGCAACGCAACTTGGCATACAATGACGAGGAGAATTACTTCGCACGACATGATCTGGGTGGTGCTTTGGCGCAACTAACGGCACAGGCCACCTCAATGGGTATGGGCTTACATCAGCTTGCTGGGTTCCATTCGGATCAAGCACGTCAAGCATTTCAAATACCCGAAGCCTTGGATGTTGTAAGTGTATTGGCTCTTGGATTTCCTGGAAATGCAGACATGCTTGAGGAGCCCTATCGGGGGCGCGAATTGAAGCGCACGCATAGGAGACCATTGAAAGATCTGGTCTATCTGGGTCGGTACAAGTAATTCTTGTTCCAGATCACTCTTGCTGGATAGCGTGGGACCATTGTTCCTTACCTGCCGCATCAAATATGCGTATGGTCAGTACCCGTTCCTTGGTCTTTCCGGTAACCGCGATCGTCGCAAAGTTGCGCTCCGTGAATAAGGATCCTTCCACGCGCAATTCATTCTTTTCTTTTGGTGAATATGGGCCGGAAGTGAGTGGTGAGCATGTAAGATCGTATAGTTTACGACCGTCTGCAATATCCAGTTCGGTCAGTTCCGTAAAGTGCCGATCTCCCGTAAGGAATACGACGCCTTTGATCCCTTCGACCTCGATCCTTCGCAACAGTTCTGTGCGTTCATCGGGCATGGTAGCGTAGTTTTCATACACCGCATTGGGGTTCAGGACCGGGCTACCAATAGCTACTATTTTGAATGTGGCATCGCTGTATTTCAAGGCTCGGATAAGCCAGTCCAACTGTGCGTTCCCAAGCATGGCAGGGGTAGAGGTCTTCAGATCGCCGGGTACGCGGAACGTCCGGTCATCCATAAGGAATACATCCACATCGGCATAAGTGAACATCGATGTTATCCCATTCGCACCTGTTACGCCGCACGTCGGGTTGGGCCAGAACAGATCGAACATATCCTTTGCAATTGCGCTATTCACGAAACTACCGTCCGCATCATTCGATCCGAAGTCATGATCATCCCAAATGGCATAATGCTGCGTGCTGCGTAATAACCGCTGCAGTTGCGGGGTACTTCGCGCATGCGTATAGCGGTGCAAGTAGCCGGTTCGGGTACCCCAGTCAGGCTCACGCAGGTACATATTATCACCAAGCCAAAGCATCAGGTCGGGGTTCGTAGCTGCAATCGCATCAAAGATCTCATAGCCGCTACCGTACGGTTTACCCGGTCTATCATAAACCGGCTCACCGATGTAGGCACAACTACCCAGAGCGAATGTAAGATCCGGTGGAGCCGATCGGAATTTCCAGAGCGGTTGTGTCTTGAACGTAAGTGGCTGCCCAACATCGATGGGCTTGCCTTCCAATAACACCCTGTAACCATACGTTGTGCCTGGTAGGAGTGGTGCCACCACAAAATCCATCGCATTGGCATTCAATGGTTGCGAACGCTGCTCTGCTGTTGTCAGCATGCTATCCGGTCGGTCCAATTCCCAATATTCCAGCCGTGCATTGCAGGGGCCAGGGCATTGCATCCAGACAGTTGCCTCGAACATGTCCGTATAGCCAAGCATCGGGCCATTGATCGGTACTTGGGCCAGAACGGGTGAAGCAAGCAGAGCAAGTTGGAATACGGAATTTCGCATTGTACAAATATCGGCGTAGTGTTGAATGACATATGCTTCTTTTTTATATGACATTTGTTATTCTCCGAAGAAGATACATTTGCCAACCGGAACCTTCCGGATCCCAAAAGATAGACATGACATTCAATCCAATAAAAGCGTGGATAGATATGAAGGCGCAGTTACCTGTGCTGGAGATCGAGCATTACGGTGCGTATTACGTGTATCCGATCTTCATTGCGTTGATATTGATCGAGTATTTCCGGGCAAAGGACCTGTTCGATCTGCGCGAGAGTTGGGCTGGATTCGTCATGGGCGTAATTGCGACGGCCATTCGATTGATCACCAACGTATTCGAGATCACGATCTACATGTTCCTGTTCTGGTGGGCTGCACCGCTGCGCGAAGAGTATTTGGGCTACACCACACTAGGTTTCGGGGCGTTGGCTTGGATCGCGTGCATGATCGCCGATGATCATAATTTTTACTGGCACCACCGCTTAGCACACAACATACGCGTGCTTTGGGCCGCCCATTTACCACATCATAGTGGGCGCAAGTTCAACCTTACGATCAGCATCCGGAACGGGTGGTTCATCACCTTCGTAAAGCCGATCTATTGGATGTGGATGCCACTTCTTGGGTTCGAACCGATCATGATCGCTACGGCATTGATCATCAATTCATTCTATCAATTCTTCTTACACAGTCAATTGGTTCCGAGCTTGGGTTGGTACGAGAAGATCTTCAATACACCATACGTACATGTGGTACATCACAGCAGCAACACCGAGTATTTGGACCGTAACCACGGTGGTATGTTGGTGATCTGGGATAAGCTATACGGCACTTGGCAAGAACCGATCAAAGGCGTAAAAGCCAATTTCGGGATCAGCCATGATCCGGATACATACAGTGCTCTCACGCACAACTTGTTCGAGTTCAAAGAGATCTGGCGTGATGTGAAACAAGCCCCGACCTTCAAAGCGAAGTTCATGTACATTTTCGGTCCACCGGGATGGCGGCACGATGGCACTGGTAAGACCAGTAAGCAGTTGCAAGCCGAATTGAAGGCTGAGCGTGCTGCTGCTGCAGAACAAGCACCAGTTGCTGCGGCCTGACCGAACAGCGCCCAGCCAACAAGAAAGCCCGGATCTACCCGGGCTTTCTTGTGTACAGGTAGTTAACCGTTCTACTTCTTCTTGAACCACCCGCGCAATCCACCTTTCGTATCGTCCTTCTTTCTCTTGGGTTTGGTAATGTCCTCACCGAAAAGATCCTTGCTCAGTTGCGCATAATCCGGCTTGCTTAGGATTGAGGCTGCTGGTGGATTCTGTTCTTTCACCGGATTACTACTGTTGTCGTTGCCGCGTTCTGGACGTGGCCCGCGGTTGCATTCTTGGCGTGGCCCACGATCATTTCGAGAGCGTTCCGGGCGGTCTCCCTCCCTGCGTGGTGTGCGCTCAAGACGTGGCGTGCGGTCGCCTTCGTTACGAGGTATACGTTCTGAATGGGGACCGAGATCCGGCCTAGGTCCGCGTTCCGGGCGTGGGCCACGTTCGCGTTGTGGGTCCCGGTCACCGGCTGGACGTTCCGCACGTGGGCGCTCTGAAGCATGCTCGCCTTGGGGCCTACTCTGTGGGTCGCGCTCTGGTCGTTGTCCGCGTGGATTGCGTGCTGGTCTGCTTTCGCCGGACGCAGGTCGTTCGGACCGAGTGTTACGATCGTTTCGTTGCCCTTGTGGCTTAGGCCCTCCGGATCTGCCCGGTCCACGAGGTTGGCGCGGTTCGCGAACTTCTTTCTCCGCCTTCTTCGGTCCGCCGATCATCGGAAATGGATGCTCCTTGGCTTCAGGAATATCCCGTTTGATCAATCGCGTAATATCCCGCAGATATGCTTTCTCTTCGTGATCGCAGAATGACAGCGCTTTGCCCGATGCACCGGCACGTCCGGTACGTCCAATACGGTGCACGTAAGTCTCTGGAATGTTCGGAATGTCAAAATTTATCACATGGCTCAACCCATCGATATCGATGCCGCGTGCAGCAATATCCGTAGCGACCAACGCCCGGATCTTTCCGTCCTTGAAGTTCTTGAGTGCGTTCTGACGTGCGGTCTGGCTCTTGTTTCCGTGGATCGCCTCAGCACCATGGCCTGCTTGAACAAGGATCTTCGCCACCTTGTTCGCGCCATGTTTGGTACGTGTAAAGATCAATGCTTCTTTGATCGTATCATCCTCCAATAAGTGCACAAGTAATTTGTTCTTGTCAGTTCTGTCCACATAGAAAAGTGATTGATCAATGGTCTCCGCCGTGCTACTCACAGGAGCAACTTCAACTTTGATCGGGTCGGTAAGAATACTGCTTGCAAGCTTCGCGATCTCATTCGGCATTGTGGCACTGAAGAACAATGTCTGGCGCTTCTTCGGCAACTTGGCGATCACCTTTTTTACGTCATGGATGAACCCCATGTCCAACATGCGATCGGCCTCATCCAGTACAAAGATCTCCAGTTTATCCAGGTGGATGAATCCTTGCTGCATCAGGTCGAGCAATCGTCCGGGAGTGGCAACCACTGTATCAACACCGCGATGAAGCGCGTCGGTCTGCGGCTTTTGACCCACACCACCAAAGATCACGGTATGTTTAAGTGCAAGGTGTCTACCGTATGCCGCGAAGCTTTCACCGATCTGGATCGCCAATTCGCGCGTAGGGGTCAGGATCAATGTGCGGATAGGGCGCCTATTGGCCGGAATGCCTTTCTCATGCAGTTCTTGCAGGATCGGTATAGCAAAGGCAGCCGTTTTTCCGGTACCTGTTTGGGCACATCCCAAGAGATCCCGACCTTTCGTTAGGTGCGGAATGGCTTGTTCCTGGATAGGAGTGGGGTGTGTGTAGCCTTCTTCCTGAAGTGCTTTAAGAATGGGCTCAATAAGCCCAAGGTCGTTGAACGTAGTACGTTCCATATGTATGTGCGCAGAATGAATCCCTGCGCGGGAATGGTTTGGTGTTTTCAGGTCATTGTCCCTGATCAACACCGTTGTAAGTGTGTTTGAAAAAGCCCCTTTTCTACTTGTCCGGCGTGCAATGATCCGCTGGGGATGGCGCCTTGGACAGATCTTGTGTTGGTGTGTGCCAACGTGGAAAGCAGGGCGCTTGGGGTATGTCTTAACTATTCTAAGACGCCGCAAAGGTAGATAAATCCGGGATCATCGTGGGAACTTTGTCGTAGCGTGAAAATCTCCAGCGTTTGTCAGGTAAAGGAGATGGAACGACTTTGGAGCTATCTGTACATTGATCCTGCATAGTAGAACAATGAATAACCTACTCACTGCTTTCCTTACCACGGCAATGATGGGGTGCCAGCAACCATCGCCACCATCAGCATCAAATACCTTGGATAAAGGCAGCACAATGGAAGCTGCATCACTTGCTCCGGTTAATATGCATGATGCATGGAATGAATTGGTAAAAGCCCATGTCAAAGGCTCATTGGTCGATTACAAAGGCATGGTAAAGGATAAGCTCAAGCTCGAAGCATATTGTGTTTCACTTACCAATAATGTACCGACGGATGCATGGACCAAACAACAGAAGCTGGCGTATTATATCAACCTGTACAATGCGCAAACAGTGAAATTGATCGTCGATAACTACCCGGTCGCCAGCATCCGCGACCTTGATCCGAAACTGAGTATTCCGGGATTTAATTCAGTTTGGCACGCGACCAAGTTCATGGTAGGCAAGAAAGAGTTAAGCCTAAATGATGTCGAACACGAGATCTTGCGCAATATGGGTGAACCACGGATCCACTTTGCCATCAATTGTGCTAGCGGTTCATGCCCGCCGTTACGCAACGAAGCCTATACAGCGGAGAAGCTTGAACAACAACTCACAGATCAAACCAAGCAATTCATCAATAGCGCTCAATACAACAAGATCACAGGGTCTTCGGTTGAACTGAGTGCCATTTTCGATTGGTTCGTTGGCGACTTCACGAAAGAAGGGTCACTTTTCCAATACCTGAACAAGTACAGCACTGTCAAGATCAATGAGAATGCCAAAGTGAAGTATCTGGACTACGATTGGAGTCTCAATGATGTCCTTTGATCTTCGCTGGTGCAGCTAGTTGATATTAGCAACTTTTCCAGCTGCCTGAGTCCCATTCAAGTCGATAAATTTCCACAGATAAGTTCCGGAATCCGTCAGTGGAATATTGAGCATTCCACTGACCTTCAATTTGAACGAATTCATTAGTTTTCCGGAGGAGTCAAATAGCTGGAAAGTGCCCGTACTACCATTGTTCTTCACGATTATTCCTGACCCATTTGGTGTTATTGTCAGCTGCTCTTCTCGAAACTCGTTTATACCGGAAACGACAACGGTCACTTGCAGGGTATCGGTATCGGTTCGATCACAAGCATCTGTAACAGTGTAGATCACCGTATAGGAACCCGGCTGCGCATAGGTGTGCGTGAAGGCATCTTCGGTTGAAGTGGATCCGTCACCCAGGTCCCAAAGGTGACTTGTTGCATTCGTTGAAGTCTGTGAAAATTGTGCATCCAAACCGTTATTATCATCGACGAAGACCGAGGCGACCGGATCACTTGCGCCAATATTCCATGTAGCGGCACTATCAAGCACCAACGCACTTGCGATCTGCTGGAGCGTACTGGCGGTATCCGCAGCTACCAACGAAATGTAGGAAGCTCCAACGGAGGATGTTCCGAACATAGTGCTATAAATAGTACATGCAGCGAGGTAAGACCCCTCGACGCTCGGGTGACTGCCATCGGCGTTATATAAATTGATCATCGTATACTGCTCCCTCACTTGTGCCCATGCCGCCCCAACTGGTGCGCACCATGCCATATTCTCTTCTGCAAAGCTCAAGTAGGAAATGCGCAATTGGCTCTGCATTCCCTCGTAAGTGCATACAGGTGGCCATGAAGCACAATTCGCGTCATCACCATTCTGCCTTCCCCATGTCATATAAAAAACTGGTTCCGCACAAGGTGAATAAAAGCGAATACTATCTACCAAAGCCTGCGCATACGGCCGTGATTCCGTATTAACTTGAGATGGAGGAAAGGAGGGGAGCTGACTTTGCTCTTGGAGCACTACATAATCCCAATTCCCCTGCTGAATAAGCGTCATCGAAGTAAGATCCGTAGAATGACCATTGAAGGTGTAACCACCGGGCGTGTTGCTACTTACTTCGATCGTGTCGCCTAAGGACAACGCTAAGAGGCGCGTAAGGCTCGGAAGGCTGTTAAAGGCGGTATAGCTGTTCCCAAGGAAGAGAACGCGTGTTTGTTGAGCGTGCAATGAGAAGACCATTGCAATACATGCGGTAATGATGATAAGTCGTTTCATTCGTGTTCGATCGGACAACAAACATAACTAGCTCGTCGCGAAGGACATTTGAAAACGACATTACATTAAGCCCATTGGCGTGCGGACACCGCGTTTGCCATTGCATTTGCGAGCTGTGAGATGCCTAGAAGCGCACGAGGCCAGAAAGAGGACGATCGCGAGAACGAAAGCAAGGCGTTTCATAGTGAAATAACGCCCGAAGTCCCGAATAACGTATGGACTCGGTTCAACGGATGAAAATTCCGCCCATTAAGCACTAGTCTCCTATCCATACCTTCGCGATCTACACTAGCTAAGCAGATGTTCGATAACCTCAGTGATAAGCTCGAAAGGGCGTTCAAAGTATTAAAGGGCCAAGGGAAAGTAACGGAGATAAACGTTGCCGAAACCATGAAGGAAGTGCGCCGTGCGCTTCTGGATGCCGACGTGAACTTCAAGACCGCAAAGGACTTTACCGACCGGCTGAAGGAAAAGGCATTTGGGCAGGACGTGTTGAACAGCGTGAGCCCCGGACAACTTTTGATCAAGCTAGCGAATGACGAGCTTGCGGAGCTGATGGGCGGTCGGAACCAAGCCATCGATCTGAGCGGGAACCCTACGGTGATCCTGATGAGCGGCTTGCAAGGTTCCGGTAAGACCACATTCACGGGGAAGCTCGCCAACCACCTAAAGAAAAAGGGACGCAAACCGTTAATGGTAGCCTGCGACGTTTACCGTCCTGCGGCGATAGACCAGTTGGAAACGCTGGGCAAGCAATTGGATATTGAGGTGTTCAGTGATCGCGAGAACAAGAACCCGGTCAGCATTGCTGAGAAGGGAGTTGCCTACGCAAAGACACACGGGCACACGTTGGTGATCATCGATACCGCCGGTCGTTTGGCGATAGATGAGGCCATGATGGACGAGATCACGCGGGTGAAAAAAGCCATAAAGCCGCAAGAGACCTTGTTCGTTGTGGACGCCATGACCGGACAAGATGCGGTGAACACGGCCAAGGCCTTCAATGAGCGTTTGAATATAGATGGCGTGGTGCTGACCAAGTTGGACGGTGATGCACGCGGCGGTGCGGCGTTGAGCATTCGCAGCGCGGTTGATAAGCCGATCAAATTCATCGGTACCGGTGAGAAAATGGAGGCCATCGACGAGTTCCACCCGGACCGTACGGCCGGCAGGATCTTGGGTATGGGCGATGTGGTTTCACTTGTGGAACGTGCGCAGGACCAATTCGATGAAAAGGCAGCCCGTGAGTTGAACAAGAAGATCGCAAAAGATCAGTTCGGCTTCGATGATTTCTTGGACCAGATCGGCCAGATCAAGAAAATGGGGAACATGAAAGACCTCATGGGCATGATCCCGGGTGTGGGCAAAGCAATGAAGAACATGGATATCCCGGATGATGCATTTAAAGGGATCGAGGCGATGATCAATAGCATGACGCCCGCCGAACGCAAAACCCCATCCATCATCAACGGTAGTCGCCGCCAGCGTATAGCCTCTGGTAGCGGAACCAGCGTACCCGAGTTGAACAAGCTCATGAAGCAGTTCGAAGAAACCCGCAAGATGATGAAGATGATGGGCGACAAGAGCAAAATGCAAGCGATGATGCAACGGATGCAACAGGCGCAGGGTATGCGGCGGTAGTGTTGATCAGACGATCAGAAAATAAGACAATTAGAAAATCAGATGATCAGTGTTTCGCTCTTCATCGGTCGTGCCCCAATCTTGATATTACTGCTCTGGGGTGCCATTGTTAGGGTAAAGGCGCAAACATTAGAGGATAAGTTGCTTCACCAGGAAAGACTTGACTCGACCGACTTGCATTATACCACGGCCTTCGATTCACTTCCTGAATGGGTGCTGAAGGTCCACGCCTATGTGGATACGACCGTCGTCCTTTCCGACACCATCATCTATTCGATCATATCACTAGGCGACGCCACGGGTACTGCCACATTGTCCTATTTACTCAGCTACGATCGCCGTGCAAGTCGCATACTTGACCTTGTGCATTTGCATGACACACCAGACATCGACCAAGATTTGAAGCGTTATAGCTGGACGACACATAGCATTTGGAGTACCGGAGAAATCGGGACCATCGATTACGACTGCCGTGTTACGCGCCCGGGAACGCTGAATGAAACAACGAGCATGCGGACTACCGGCCGACGTTACTGGAAGGTTGAACAGGACGGCCGCCTCACAGGTGGTAAATTAGAGGTGGTGAAGTAAGTGGGTGGTTTATTACGTATCAAACAACTATCTTTGTCGTATAAACATCTCACCCATGGATTCCAAGATCACACTCAGCTTCGATCAGCAGGTCATAGAACAGGCTAAGGAGTTCGCGGCTGCCAATAATATCAGCTTATCGCGGCTTACGGAGTTCTTGCTTAGTAAGGTCATTAGTAAGCAGTACCGTTCGCTTGATGAACTTCCCGTTTCCGATTGGGTGAATCTAGTTGCGGAAGGTGAAGCAACGTACGTTCGTAAGAACAGTGCTGAGCAGAACGTCAAGAAGGGATACTTCAAAAGTCGTAAGTGATCATGCGCATCTTTTTGGATGCCAACGTTCTTGTTACCGTTCTGTGTAACGAATATCCACGTTTTACCGAATGTGCACGGGTATTGAGCCTATGCGACGATAAGCGGTTCCACGTTTATACATCACCGCTGTGCATTGCTATTGCGCACTACTATTCAGAGAAGAAGAACGGTGCAAAGCTTGCACGTAAAAAGGCTGAGTTGTTGGTGGAGAAACTGAAGATAACCACCATGAACGAGCTATGCGCCCAGCGTACCATGGCCAACAAACAAGTGTTGGACATCGAAGATGGTTTCGAGTACTATTCGGCGGTTGATGCGAAGTGCAACGCCATAATCACATACAACAAAGGCGATTTTCACTTTAGCGACATAGAAGTTCTGGATGGCATGGAGTTCTTGCTTAAGTATGCGGTGAAAAAATAGTAGTGCGGTTGGACTTAGTTTTGATAGATCATGGCCACGGACACACTCGAACAATTAAAATACCCGATCGGCAAATTCGTTCGCGGCACAAAGGCTGTAACACCGAAGCGTATAGTCGAATGCATCGAAGTGATCAGCGCCTTTCCGCAGGTATTGCGCAAAGAGGTCGATCAATTAGCGGATGCTCAATTGGACACACGCTACCGTCCTGAAGGCTGGACAATTAGGCAATTGGTACATCATATCGCGGATAGCCACGGTCAAAGTTTGCAACGCTTCAAACTTGCGTTAACAGAAGAAAAGCCCGTGATCAAACCATACAAAGAAGCATTGTGGGCGGAGCACACGGATGCACGCTCTATGCCAGTGGAACCTTCGTTACAGATCATTGCCGGTACGCATGCGCGCTGGGTGGTGTTGCTGAAGAGCATGACTCCGACTGAATTTGACAAGGTCTTTGTACACCCTGAACAGAACCGCGAGATCACCTTAAGCGAAGCCTTGGAACTCTATGTATGGCATTCGAACCATCACATGGCGCACATCACCGGATTAAAGAAAAGGACCGGTTGGTAGCTGATCGGCCGTTCAGCTGAATTACCATGCGTCACCTAGCGCTGTGGACTTCATTCTTATCTTCATCCCCAGATGACAGAAGTGGCCAAATACCAGCTATTGGACGGAAATCGCGCGTCCGAAGCCATACGCAACGAGATTACTAAGTATGCTAAAGAAGTAAAGGAAAAACGAGGGAGAGCACCCCATTTGGCTGCAGTGCTTGTGGGCAATGATGGAGCTAGCAAGACATACGTGAATGCAAAAGTGAAAGCCTGCGAGAGTGTTGGTTTCCACAGTACCTTGATCCGTTTACCGGAAAGTACGAACGAGGATGAATTGTTGGCTCGGATAAAGGAGCTCAACAGGGATATGGAGCTCGACGGCTTCATCGTTCAACTACCCTTGCCCTCTCATATCGATCCAGACCATGTGATCATGGCCATCGACCCTCGCAAGGATGTGGATGGATTCCACCCGCAGAACGTTGGGAATATGACGTTGGGATTGCCTGGTTTCCTACCTGCAACACCAAGCGGCATTTTGGAATTGCTGAAACATTATCGTATTGAGACCGCAGGTAAGCATTGTGTGGTAGTTGGTCGTAGCAACATCGTTGGCACACCCATGAGCATCTTAATGAGCCGCAATTCGGATCCTGGGAATTGCACGGTGACCTTAACGCACAGTCGCACTAAAGATCTAGCTGCGATAACACGGGAAGCGGATCTTCTTATCGTTGCGCTCGGACATCCGGAATTCATCACAGTTGATATGGTGAAAGATGGTGTAATGGTGGTCGACGTGGGCATCCACCGGATCGCAGACGGCTCTCGCAAGAACGGTTTCCGATTGGTCGGCGACGTAAAATTCGATGAAGTAGCACCAAAATGTTCATGGATCAGTCCGGTTCCTGGCGGAGTAGGGCCTATGACCATTACCAGTTTATTGTTGAATACACTGAAAGCAGCACAAGGAACGGCGTGATAATTCGCGACGGTAATCAACTATCGTAGTGCACAAAGAAACATTCAATGATCCGTGTAGGTTCGTTAGCATGAAAATTCCAGTTGTTCTATTCTTGCATGCCGCGTTCTCCGTTGCATGTGTTGCCCAGGATACCACGTATTTCAAGGACTTTGGTCGTTCATTCCAAGTGGATGAGCAAAATGCCAAATACATGGAAGTGGTCAGCCTGACGGAAGATTCCGTGACGTCATATATGCTGTCCGAATATCCGAAAGGGAAGCCTATGGATGAAAAGCATTACCGTGGAGAATACCCTGTAGGCGTTTGGCGGAGCTACGACCATAAAGGCAAACTGCTGGCAGAACGGAATTTCGACAAGCTTGTTTATACGAGTTGTGCCAGCAAAATAACCGATGGCAGGTTGGTGCCACCTGACACAACGAAGGTACAAGTTCAACCTGAATTCAAAGGCGGTTTGGACGAACTCTACAAATTTCTCGGTACAACGGTGCGATACCCGCAAGAAGCAAAAGAAGCAGGCATCATGGGTAAAGTGTATGTGGAAGCCATAATTACAGAGGCAGGCAAATGGGAAACGCAATGCATTAAACGTTCTGCTGATCCTTATTTGGATTATGAGGCTTGGCGTGTTCTGGAATTGATGCCGGACTGGACACCTGGGACCCAAGATAGTGAGCCGGTCCGTGTGCGATACATCCTTCCGATGAACTTTACGTTAGGTTAGAAGAGGACAGGGAGGGGACCTAACTACCTTAGAACAAGAGCCCCCACTTTTATGTTCACGGGCAAGTTGATCACGGTAGATCTACCTGCACGTATGGCCGCTGTAGATTTGCTAATGCATTATCTAGGTTGAGTACTAAAAGAAACAGAGCGACACATGGAATTCTACAAGCAAGTATTCGAGAATAACAAAAAGTGGATCAAGGATAAAGAAGCTTCTGACAAGGACTTCTTCAAGCACTTGGCAGAAGGTCAAAATCCAGAGATCCTGTACATCGGTTGCAGCGATAGTAGAGCCACAGCCGAAGAACTTATGGGTGCACGACCAGGTCAGGTATTCGTTCACAGGAACATTGCGAATGTTGTTGGTTCCGCCGATCTGAACTCACTGAGCGTTATTCAATATGCTGTAGCCCATTTGAAAGTGAAGCACATTGTGGTCTGTGGTCATTATTTCTGCGGAGGCGTTAAGGCAGCCATGAAAGCCCAGGATCTCGGCATTCTGAATCCTTGGCTACGCTACATCCGCGATGTGTACAGGATACATCGAAATGAATTGAATTCCATTTCGGATGAAGATGCGCGCTATCGCCGATTGGTGGAATTGAATGTCGAAGAGCAATGCATCAACGTTATCAAGACAGCTGTTGTGCAGAAAGCCTATATCGCTTCCGGTATGCCATCCATACACGGTTGGGTATTCGATATACGTACTGGAGAGTTGATCGATCTTAAGATCGACTTCGAACAGAAAATGAAGCTTATTCGAGAGATCTATGACCTTGGGTAACCCCATTCGGAACGCAGAACGGATCACGCTCAGAATTCAGTTGGATCAATGAGCGCTTGGCGCGAACAGGGGAAAATGATAAGGTCAGAATAACAATCCCGCTTTCAGATTCAGGGGCAAATTAGGCGTGGTGTATCGCCCTCTCTCAGTGGTAGCTAAGGATAGCGTTGGATCCTTTCCATGAACAAGTGAATGCGAAAGATTGGTCCGTTCAAAGTGTTGAACGGTCTTGAACTTCAACCCTACACCAATACCGAAGTCCAAGACCACTTTCCCGAGGTTTGCTTGTAAACCGATCTTCGTGTTGACCGTTACCATTTGCTTTTCAATGCGATAACTATCCGTATACACTTCGTAGTAGGTGGAGTCATCGGAATACAAATAGCCATCCGGATAAGGACTGAATTGATCCGTTCTATGAATTGTGATCTGATGTTGAACAAGATCCAACGAAACGTATGGTCTGATCTTTCTGGACTGAATGAAAAAGTACTTCTGTTCAATTGCGAGTCTTACGCCGCTGTACTTATCGTGACCGGTAATTTTCAAAGGATCTGCCAATAGTGCTACGGAAACTTGTGTGGACCAACGTGAATAGATACGTTCGTAACTCACCTCGAACCCTGGATTGAAAGGGTCGAAAATACGGATAGGCGAGAATTTGATCTGGTTCAGAAAGGTTGGTCCTTCGCGCAGCAAATTAGCATTGGGCATTGGTTCTGGCACCGTATCGAGAACGTACTGCGCCGCTGTTCGCGGTACGGAGATCAGCGCGAATAGAAAGATGAGTATAAACCTCGGGAGCACGTTCATTTTCAGTGTTCCTTGAACACTTCGACCATCTCTTCCTTTTCAACAAGTTCAGTGAATTTCCCATTGTAGCGCGTTGCACGAACAATGTGATTATCTATCCAATGATAGTTGCCCCCTCGCGGCTTACCGAATAGGATACCGTGATACTTGAAACCGTGCTTATCCAACCATGCCGTGGTTACTTCACGATGTTCTTCCAATCGTGACGTGAAGAATGTAATGATATGTCCATCTTCATACCATTTATTGCATGTCTCCAAGGCACCATCGAATAATGCGGCATCCACCATCCGTTCAGGTTCCTCATTCGGAATATCCTCGCTGATGGTACCGTCAATATCGATCAAGAAATTCTTTTTTTCTAACGGTAGCGCAGGGCTTGCCTTTTTTCCGTTGATCAGTACTTCTTTCAGATCTGTGGCCATCGTGGTCTTGAATTCGTGTATTACAAAGGTCGTTCATTACAACGTAATCGGAATACAAAATGGCCGCATCACCTTTCGACAATGCGGCCAATTCAAATGCCTTACCAATTCAATTAGGGCAATTGCTGCGAAATTGTATTAGTAGGCACTATTCCCCCGATATTCTCCAATATCAGGTCACGATCGTTCGGTGCACCGGTGTATTTCACAATACCGTTCATATCCGTATCCTCGAAATAGTATCCGGCTATGGTATTGGTTGGTACTGTACCTCCAATGATACCAAGGATCGGATCGCGGTCATTGCTCGTGCCAGTGTATTTCAGGACACCGTCCTTAACGGAATTACCGCTCCAAAGCATGGATCTACTGTCTTTCGTCATCCGCGCATTCGTACCCCAAGTGCTGGTCGTGGAGGTTCTGAAGTCAACTACCGATGTGGTTGCAGATAAGGCTACCGGGTTCAAGGTCATAACGCCCAAGTGATTTCTGTGTCGTATCGACACTTGGTAATTACCATCGGGAACTTGCAGCTGCACTGCTGAAGTGCCGTTCTTGTTCACTACATCACCATCGCGTTGCAACAAGGCACTTGCTGTGGCGATCACGGCAAAAGGAGCTGTTGTGGATCGTACTTCAACCATTACCCAATCCACGATGGCATTATTACCTGTAACAGCTAATACACCGCTGCTGGTCTGTTCTCCGCCGCCACCGTTCACATGGGTGAAACCAAGACCGGTGTAAGGTTCTGTCAAAGGGATCAATAACGCAGTGCGAAGTTGATCATTCATTAAATGGGTAGCGGTGCTATAGGGACCGGCCAACCAGATCTTAGGGCTAATGGTCACAGTGTTCGGCGTAATGGCACATGACCCGGTTATGGTGGTAAGCACGTTATTGCCTTGTTCGTTCACGATGTCCGTTATGCTGGCGATGCAGATGTTCAGGTCCGTGAGGTTGAGATAAGTGATCCGGCATAACGGTACAAGGTCAGTATTCTTCGCCATTGAGCTATCGATATACGATAAACCGATCACCTTGGTACCACCCAACGAGGATTCCATTGCAATATCACCGATCAGGCTCGGTACAAGATTCTGGACGTTTTGGATCGTGAGGCCGCTCATTTCGAATTCATAGCCCATTACACGGTTTGTTGGGTTACGGATCATGATATCCACCGTTTTAGCAATAGGGTCCACTGCGCCGAGTTGAAGGTCCACATTAACTCCAGTATCTGTCCAGCCACGTGGGAAGGTGCACCACGGGTGGTAATGCAGGACGTGTCCGATCTGGTCGTGCGTATGTTGCTGATTGTAGCAGTTCGCCATTAACGCGGCATCCGTAACGGTGATCACATTGTCTCCGTTCAGATCATTGCAATTCGTTGGTGAAATATCATCCCCCAGAATTGCTTGGACATAAGCTTGCGCATCCGGCTGTGTTTGGTTACCATCTGCATTAAGGTCACCCATTTTAGTAGTGCCTGCGCAAGTACCTGCACAATCGAATCGTGCATCGCCATAGGGCTGTCCAAGACAATCGGTGAAAGGTGGACATGTGCCTGCAACAGTAAAGGAGAGCACATTCTGCGCATCACGTGCAATGTTCAAACAGACCTGTGCGTAGTTATTGGAGTAATCCAATTCGTGTCTTCCCAAAGCATCCGGAGCTTGCTGCCAATTGGTGCGAAGTACCAGTGTATACTGTCCAGCAGGAACGTCCGTAATGTCGATCCAATTGCACGTTGTTCCAGATCCGTATATGTCATAACACCCTTTGCTGATCCCCATGTTACTGCATCCATACTGGCCCGTAAACCCTGGGTTACATCCCACATCTATCACACAGAAACCGTTCTTGAATCCTACTGGGATCGTATTCCCGCTGGGATCGAATAGCAAGTAATCCGCATATCCGGCATAGTGGGCATGCCCATGGCAATTATCGAAGTCGAATATCTCCGGATGAGCCGTAGGGTTACCGATGTAATAATCCTCGTTTCCGATATTATCGATCCTGGTGGTAAATCGCAGAACATTCCTTACGCCAAGCGCCCGGGTACATCCTTCAACTGGGGCACAAGCGTCTGTAATGTTCACAGTACTTAAGCTTAAACTACTGGCCAGAGCACTTTGGTTCATGACCAGATCGGGTCCGGTTACGCAAAGCGGATCTCCCCACGGATAGCAACAATCATTACAAGGAATTGTAGCCAAGGGTTCGTAATTGCATGATTCCGTATCCATACAACCTGTTACTGGTCCATTGTAAATAATGGAAAAAGTAATCTGGTCATTACAGTCACCAGCATTATCGCCGATGCGGAGGTGGTGCACCAGGCCAGCCGGAAAATTGGCTGTCATCACAGCCTGGGTTCCGCAACCTCCTTCATTATCGTCTGCGAATGTTGCACCTTCAACGCCATTGCTCAGCACGATCTGATTGCAGGCCATATCATATGCCCAGAGCCGAGTATCACATGAGTTGGATCCACAGGTCGAAATGGTGTAAGACCCAGGTTCCGGCGGGGTAAAGTCGTACCACGCCTCAATACTCGGAGTGGTCTTGGTGGCCAGCGTAACCGGAAATGTTGTGCCAACTGGCGCAAGTGTCAATGGTAAAGGAGAAGTACACGCAAATCCAGCAGGACAATTGAACGTCGTTTCTTCAAATGAGCCGAATACTCCTCCGGCCAGGATCAGTGTCTGATCGGAATAGAGCCAATAACCTCCATAGCCGTAAGTGCTGTGATAGATGCCATCACCTGCTGTATCGTTAATGCGGAACACCAAGCACGCATCAGACGGAACACAGATCGTAGCACCGATCGAAGTTCCGCTGGCGATCGTTAGGTTTGTTGAACCCTCCTTAAGCGTCCAAGTTGTTTCCTGTGGATAGTTGTCCTTTACGATATCGATCCTGATGCGACTTTGACCGGCTGGGCAGGAGTAATCGCACGAGTTGTTGTTGATGTTCACATTCGCGTTATAGTTGTTTGCAGTTGTTTCGCTACAGCCTACAATTGGAACCAAGCTCCCAACGAACACATCATCGATCGCGATATCGCTGGTTTCACCACTACCAGTAACCGCCCTGAAGACCAAACGCGTATTGACCAAATTCCCATAGCTCGAAAGGTTGATCCAACCTTGTTTCCAATACAAGCCTTGGTTGCCGCTGGTGCTCCAAACATTGGATACAACAGAACCGTTCAGGTTCAGATCCACGAACAGTGCACCCGATTGTGCTCCACGCATATGGTACCAGAACGTTACGTAAGGTGAGGTAACACCAGAAAGTTGATAGCATGGAGATGTCAGTACCGCGGTCTTATTCGGCGTATTTCCACCACCGGTGGACTCCACATACATATAAGTCCCCGAAGTACTATTGGACGTATGATCGCCGATAGGGCCAGTATTCGCCGTGGGGGTACCATTCTTATCTACCCACCAATCGAGATCATCCGCATTGGTGTTGATCCAATTGTTCTCCAAGGTGCCAGGTGTACCTGTTGTAAAGCTGGTGAACGGCTCATTTGCGGGGAAAGTCGTTACGCATTGGGCAAATAGGGTCGTAGCGGCACAACAAGCGCCGAAAAAGGCAGAAATTCTAAGCATCTAAAGCTGGTTTGATGGCTCAAGATACCCGTATATTTCCACATCAACAAACGGGTCATATTACTTGACCATCGAAAAGCCCTTCATACTTCTATCTTCGCCCCTACAGAAACATCTACAATGGCACACGGACTTTTAAAGGGAAAACGCGGCATCATTTCTGGTGCATTGAATGAGCAAAGCATTGCATGGAAAGTTGCCGAATTGGCGCATGCGGAAGGCGCGGAGATAGTCTTAACGAATGCGCCTGTGGCAATGCGCATGGGCGAGATCAACCAGTTGGCTTCAGAGATAAATGCGTCGATCATCCCTGCGGATGCCACCAGTGATGCGGATCTTGAAAAGCTCTTTGCGGATTCACAGGAGAAACTTGGTGGCCCAATGGACTTTGTGCTACATAGCATTGGCATGAGTCCGAATGTCCGAAAAGGCCGCTCGTATGATGACCTGAACTACGATTGGTATAAACAAACCTTGGACGTAAGTGCACTGAGCCTGCATCGCATGTTGCAAGCTGCGAACAAAGGGAATGCACTTGCCGAGGGAGCTTCCGTGGTTGCGCTGACCTATATAGCCGCCCAGCGCGTATTCCCGAATTATGGGGACATGGCCGATGCAAAAGCACTGTTGGAAAGCATAGCGCGCAGTTGGGGATACAGATTAGGGGTTTCAAAGAAGGTCCGCGTGAATACAATTAGTCAAAGCCCCACAATGACCACTGCGGGTTCAGGTATCAAAGGGTTCGATGGGTTCTTTGGCTTTGCTGATGAAATGAGTCCGTTAGGCAATGCACCCGCAGAAGATTGTGCGAACTATTGCATCACACTGTTCAGCGACTTAACGAGGTACGTGACAATGCAGAACCTTTATCATGATGGCGGATTCAGTAGCACAGGGGTTTCCGTTGGTGCAATGGAGAAGTTCATGAAGTAGTATTCGCTCATGCTGCCGAACCAAGGATCTCGACTGGATGGATGGATCCGAAATACAATGACCTATAAGCACCATATCGCGTTGATCGGTGTTCTGTTCATTTTGGACGGAACACTTTGCGCGCAGGGTGGTAAAGCGTTCTTGAAAGAAGGTGATGCGTTCCGGGCTCAGAACGAATTGAGCAAAGCAATAGAACGCTATGATCTTGCGATCGATGTGGACCCCAAGTATATAAAGGCCTATTTGGCAAGAGCCGAAGTCTACCAGCAGATGGGTCGCGTAGTGGAAGGAGCTGCGGACCTTAGGAAAGCCTCGGACCTTGATCCAGGAGAAGCTGACCTGGCTGTTCGGGCGGCGCAGGGGTATATGACGGTGGATAGTCCGGCAGTGGCACTTCGGTTCTTGGACCGCGCACTGAAAGTTGACCCCAAACACATGGAAGCCATGCAAACGAAAATACGCGTTTGCTTGGCGTTGAACGACGTGGATGCTGCTGCGGATGCGGCTGACAAAGCGTTGGGAATGAAAGCCACAACGGACACCTATTACCTGCATGGATTGGCACGCATGGCGGTACATGACTACACTACGGCAGAGACCGACTTTGACAAAGTGATCTCTTGGAACCACCTGTACGAACCTGCCTATGTCGCACTAAGCGAAACGCAACTGAAACTGCACGACCGGTATACGGGTCTTACCATGCAAATGCGTGCGTTGGAAAAGGCGATCGAGAAATGTGGAACCGCATTGGAGTTGAACCCGCGTAGTACCGATGCGTTATTCACACGCAGTAAAGCATTTGCGATGCAAAAGGATTACGCAAGAGCGATCGATGATATTAGCAGATGCATTGCCTTGGAACGAACTGATAAAGCGGTCTATCATCAACGCGCAAGCTACTATCACGGTTTTGGGCAACATCAGAATGCGGTGAATGACCTGAATAAGATACTACTGGAAGATCCGAATGATGTTCCGGAGTTATTGTTGCGGGCAGAATGCAAGGAAGCCAATCTGGATATGAACGGCGCGTTGAAAGACCTTGATGCTGCATCCAAACTGATGGATACAGAAGGATCATGGCCAGCGGAACAGCGCACTGAAATTGAAGAAAGCCGAACGCGGATCGCAGCTGCGATCTTCGAAATGGAACGAGAAAGTGATGCTCCGGACATTACGTTGATTGAACCCTTCCGAAAAGGAGACATTGCACAAGTGAGCGCGGCTTTGAATTTTGTGAAGGTTAGCGGGCACGTGCGCGATAAGAGCCTTCTGAAGAGCATTAAGGTCAATGGAGTAAAAGCGGATTTCACCACAGATGATAAGGATCCGGAGTTCGTGATCAGCGTTCCATTATCCAAGGACGATAGGACCATTACCGTGCAAGCGATAGACGTTTACGACAATTTGAAGGCCGTTGCGATCAATGTGGAACGTTCTGAAGGTATCGCCCCTAGCATCGTGCTCACATCCCCGGCAACCAGTGGTGATCGGACCATAATGCTAGAAGTCGGTAAGAATGATGTGTTCATTGAAGGCGCTGTTACCGATGCCAGCTTGATCCGTTTGGTGGCGGTTAATGGCGTAAATGCCAGTTATGCTCCCGATCAATTGAATCCTGAATTCAGTATTAAAGTTGAATTGGAAAAGAAGGAGCACTTCACGGTAAGGGCCGAAGACCAGTACGGTAATGCAGCGGAAGCGAATTATTCGATCATTCGAAAAGCCGCACCTGTGGTGGTAGCGGCGAAGCCACCAAAGCCTGAACCCACTTCCCCGGTGAGAACGGGTACCACAGGGATTACCTGGGTCATCGCGATCGAGAATACGAATTATAAGGATTTCCCAGCGCTGCAAGGAACCGCATCCGATGTTGCCAAGATGAACAAGGCATTCGCGAACTATTCATCTCAAAGGACCATCACCAAGAAGAACCTGAGTAAGGAACAGCTGGAGCGCTTCTTCAACATTGAATTGCGCGATCTGGTCCGGGTTAACAAGGTGAATACCGTGCTGGTCTGGTATAGCGGTCACGGAAGAACAGTTAGTGGCAAGGCATACTGGGTTCCTGTTGATGCAAAAAGGGATGATATCTATTCCTATTTCAACTACGGATCATTGAAACGATTGATGCAGAATTACAGTGAGACCGTAACGAATACCCTCGTTGTAAGTGATGCAGCTGGATCGGATCCGTCCTTCTACGAATTGACCAGATGAGCAAGTAGTCGGAAGGAAGCGTATTTTGCCAGTCTCTTCACATTATGGTAAAACGATATTCCTTTCTCTTTTCTTTGTTACTACTGGCCATTAGTGGCCAAGCACAGCGTTACTTTTTTGAGAATGTTGGTGTGCAAAATGGTCTGCCGGCATCCAAGGTATACGCGATCGTAGAGGATAAGGCAGGTAAGATCTGGATCGGCGATGAAGCCGGTATCTCAAGATATAATGGAAATTCCGTGACCAGTTTTGGTGCCGTGGATGGTGTTTCACAAAACGGAGTACGCGCCATGTTCATGGACGCAAAGGGCCGTATATGGGCGGGTCATTTAGGTGGTGGCCTAACCGTAGTTCAAGGGAACTCGTTCCATAAAATTGCTTTACCGGATACCGATCTCAAGAGTGATATCACCGGGATCACGGAAGACGCATCAGGCGCGATCTGGGTATGCACGTTCGGCCAAGGCGCGTTCCGTATAACGAACACAACGGACCTGATCGATATGGAGGTCGAAACCTACGGAGCTAATGAGGGTATTCCATCCAAGCTCACTTCCATTCTGCGCCTAAAGAACGGCACGATCTGTTGCACCGATGCTTCCGGTAAGATCAGTAGCTATAACACGGATGCAAAGAAATTCGAAGCATTCCCGATCAAAGGGTTACCTATTGATCAGCGGGTGACCACACTTTTCGAGGACAGCGACGAAGACCTTTGGATAGGAACAAATTTCGGGGGCGTGTTCCAATACGACACGCGGAATAAGACCACTATGTCCTATGATATTGCGAATGGCCTGCCGAGCAATTTCGTTTTCAGCATTGCCGAAGGGGCGAAAGGGAATATGTGGATAGGCACGTGGGATGGCGGTATTGCTAGGATAGAGGAAAGTGGCCTACGCATATTCAACCACACTAATGGCCTACATGGAAACGCGATACGCTGCATGGTGCGTGACCATGAGGGAAATATGCTTATCGGTACCAATGCCAACGGATTGGATATTTTCAAAGGTGAACGGTTCGTCAGTTTCAATGAGGCGGATGGATTGATCGAGCCACAGGTCTACGCGGTCATGGAGGACGATCAGGGCAAGGTGTGGCTAGGAACCAACGGAGGGATCAGCATTCTGGACCCGAACGGACGAAGCACAGCACGTGTAAAGAATTTGACGATGCAACAGGGGGAGCTCACCAGCAATGAGGTGCGTGACCTGGTGCAGGACAGAAAAGGCAATGTTTGGATCGGAACGGAGAATGGAGGTTTATTCGAATTTGACCCGCGTACATATAAGTTCCGCTATGACCTTGAGATCAGCGGAAGTATTCCTGGGAATCAAGTGACAGCACTGGCACTGGGTGAAGGAAATGAGCTTTGGGTGGGCACGGTCAACGGGCTTATACGCTACACACCGGGTTCAATACCCATTACCATCACTACCAACGACGGTCTCGCAGGAGGTCAAGTGACCAGTATCTATCGGGATCCCAAAGGAATAATTTGGGTCGGCAGCATATTGAAGGGCATAACGCGGATAGAAAATGGAACAGCGAAAGCGTTGGAACTGGATCGATCGTTCACAGCTACGTGTTTCATTCAGGATAAAGAAGGTCAATTATGGGTGGGCACAGAAGGGCAGGGTGTTATAGTCCTGAAGGACGGTGTACTCAACGCCGAGTATACAATTGAGCAAGGACTACTTTCAAATTCCATTCGTTCCTTGAACATGGACAATGAAGGACACGTGTGGATCGGCAGCAATCGTGGCCTGAATAAATGGCGTCCGAAAGTTGATGGCTTTATTTCATACACGGAACGTGCGGGTTTCACGGGCATTGAGGCCAAACCCAATTCCACATGCATAGCACGCGATGGGTCGCTATGGTTCGGGACTGCAAATGGAGCAACCAAGGTCTCCTCCTTAAAGGCACAGGACAAATTGCCACCACCTGTTACCACCATTGATGGGTTACAGGTTAATCAGGAAAAGCATGAATTGGAAGAGGATCCACGATTGGATCATATGCAGCGTAGCATTCGTTTTGACTACAGTAGTGTGTCTCTCACGGATCCAGGAGCGGTCATGTATCAATATAAATTGGATGGACTGGAAGACGATTGGCAGCCACCAACTTCAGAAACCTCCATCCATTACCCCGCACTGCCACCGGGTTCGTACACATTCGAAGTAAAGGCAATGAACCGTTCCGGAGTGTGGAGCGATCCACCTGCCCAATATGCATTTACTATTCTACCACCTTGGTACAAGTCCTGGTGGTTCTACTCCGCGCTTTTGTTGGCTTTGGGCATAGGATTGTTCAGCTTCATAAAGGTGCGTGAACGCCAATTGATACTGCGCAATGCCGTACTGGAGCAGCGGGTAACTGAGCGCACCGCTGAGGTGGTAGCGCAGAGCAAAGAGATTGACGGACAAAAAGTGAGGATCGAGGAATTGCTGCTCAATATCCTTCCCAAAGAGATCAGCGAAGAACTGAAGGAAAAGGGTAAAGCTACCGCCCGCCGTCATGATCATGTATCCGTAATGTTCACGGACATGAAAGGGTTTACTGCGGCCGCGGAAAAAATGACTCCGGAGCAGTTGGTCAACGAGTTGGACGAGTGCTTTATCAAGTTCGATGCGATCGTTGGGCGATACGGGATCGAGAAGATCAAGACCATTGGCGATAGTTACATGTGTGCGTGCGGCGTTCCAGTAGCGGATCAGCATCATGCTTGGAAAAGTGCATTGGCCGCAATGGAGATCCGTGCACTAATGGCCAAATGGAGAATCGAGCGCGAAGCAAAAGGCTTGGTTCCTTGGTTGCTCCGGATCGGTATCCACAGTGGCCCGCTGGTTGCTGGCGTTGTTGGCAAGCGAAAGTTCGCTTATGACATTTGGGGTGATACAGTGAACACTGCAAGCCGCATGGAAAGTAGTGGTGAGATCGGTGAGGTGAACATCAGTGAAACCACCTATCACTTGATCAAAGACCGCTTTGAATGTGATCACCGTGGAGCTATTGAAGCGAAGAATAAAGGCAAGATCGACATGTATTTCGTGCGCCGAATAAAACCTGAGTACAGCATCAATAGCGCCGGAAACGTACCTAACGATCGATTCCTTGAGGAGTTGGGACCTCTGGCAACGGCGTGATCAAACCGAAATGGAGTTAGCCCTTCGCGCTTAATAACACCCGCAACTCTGCGATCATCATAGCAGTAGCGCCCCATACGGCATGACCTTGGAGCTCGAAATAAGGTACTTGTATTTTACCACCCATGATCTGGATGAACTGCTCTCTGTGTTTGATGATATCGGGTCGTAGAATATGATCCAACGGACATTCGATCAGCGAGGCGACCTCACGCGGATCCGGTAACAATGGCCCAATTTCATGTGTGAATCCAACAAAAGGTGTTACCATTAACTTGCTTGGTGGTATATACACGGGTGTCAATTGGCCCAGTATTTCTATCACTGCATGTGCTCCCGTTTCTTCACTGAACTCGCGAAGAGCGGTGTCTTGTAATGAGGCATCATATTCCTCTGATTTGCCACCGGGGAAGGAGATCTGTCCGCTATGCACACCTTCATACTCCGGGCGCTCCATCAGCATGATATGCGGAATTTTGAAGCGCGGATAGATCAATGCGAGTACCGCACTTTCACGCGGCGGCGGAACCAATTGGCGGGCCTTCTCTATATCCAACCGCTTGTATCCGGACATTTCCAAGAAAGCATCATGTCCAGGAAGGCCACTATTCAGGCCGGAAAGTAAACGAGCGTAGATCTCGTCCATCACTAAGACCCCAATTCGCTCAATAGGTCAGCGGCCTGCTGTTGATACGTGTGTTTGCGATCCGCTATCTTCTTTGCACCGCTCCTTGCGCGATCCAACTGATCGCTACAGACCCAGCAAACAACGGTAAACCATTCCGCTTCATCTTTGTATTGACCAAGATTACCATTCTCCACGTGGTCCAGCGCAAGTTCAGCATCGTAAGGCTTGTTCAATGCCAAATAGCTACATGCCAGATATAGCTGCGCGGAACGGTCGCTATTCCTTTTCATCACGAACGGCTTTAGTTTCTCAACAGCACCGGCATAGTCCTTGTCATTATATGCGATCATGCCGTCAATGAATAGATCATTCTGTCTATTTCCGATACGGTTCGGATTAAGATCCGGATAAGGCATAAAGGTGCGCTGGCAAAGGTTACCTTCCACAGATGGTGTCGTGCAACTCCCAAGACCCAGGAACAAAATGGTGCACAGTAGAACGGGGATCGATCTCATCATGCAAAAATACCCCACGGAACCGAGTACGTGTTACCTTATTTCGAACCGAAAGCGCCTTTACTCATTAGGACCGGCCCACCGACACCGACTACATGGTCCGTCGGCAAGAATCCCCAGTAGCGGGAATCTGAGCTATTGTGTCTGGCATCACCTAGAACGAAGTAGTAGTCACGTTCCACCACATAGGTCGTCAACGGTTTGCCATCCAGCAGTAGAACATCGCCATCAGCTGATAATTCATGCCCTTCGTACTTGCTGATCAAGCGATCATAGAGCGGCAAGTTGTCGATGGTGATGGTGACCGTATCGCCCTGTCCCGGGATCTTAAGAGGTCCATACTCATCGGAGTTCCAACTGAACCGTGGATTGAACGGAAAAATATGACGTGGTGATCCGGTAGCAGTGCTCATCGATTCCACATTCACCACATCCGGGTGGTCCATGATCTCCATTGCCAGCTGAGGATTCAATGGAAGCTCAATGAATAAATGACCTGCCTGCACAGAGCCCCGCTGAAGGCCTAAGTACTTCAGCAAGGCATCAGGTGAACGCCCTTCTTTCAGGCGCACCAAATAGCTGAATGTACCGGTGGAAGGGAATTGCTCTTCAATTCCGTTAATGGATAAATGGCCTTTACGGATCATTACGATATCCCCGGGAACACCAACGATCCTCTTCACCAATAACGGTCTGTTGCTTTTGAGCAGATCATCACGCAGCGGATCACGAAAAACAACAATGTCGTTCCGATCAATTCCGGTCCACAGCGGCCAACGCCACACCATGAGAAGATCACCGGGTTTCAATGTCGCATACATGCTCGTGCTTTGTACGGTTACCCAGCGGACAACGAAAAAGTGCATAATAACGAGTAGGACCAACGCGTGCACGAGTGCACCCAGCCAAGGGTTGATCATCAACCACCGTTCACGAAGCGTACGCGTTATTGGGGGTTGATCCTTGATGAGTGAAGTTCATTTAGTATCGAAAACCGACGTTTGATCCAACAGTAAAGTTCAATTTCTTATACATCGAACGGCACCGGGCCCGATATGCTTGGAGCGTTATCGAAGCTACGGACAATGCTTGGGCTATTTCACCAAGGTGAACAAGCGTTTCCAACGAATACCTGTGTACGGATCCTTCGTGAACCACACCAGCACTGCCTTACCTACCACATGGTCATGCGGCACGTAGCCCCAGAAACGAGCATCCTGTGAACGGTGGCGGTTATCACCCATAAGCCAGAAATAATCTTGCTTGAACGTGTAACTGGTGGCAGCAAGGCCATTTATAAAGATGGTACCATCCTTCACTTCAAGGTCATTGCCCTCGTAGAGATCAATGATCCGCTTGTACAGCGGTAGCACTTTCAGATCCAATTGCACCGTAGCGCCTTGCTTGGGAATGTAGATCGGTCCGAAATTATCCTCGCTCCAATCGTATTGGGGATCATTCGGGAAATAGGGGAGTACATGACCGGATCCAGTATAGCCTTTAGGGTGGTTCTGCCGTGTAAGCGGTCCGAAGAAGGCGTTCCCTTCCATCAAGGGCACTTGCTCTTTGGTGAGTGCGATATTGATCACGCCCCGCGTTGGAGTGCCAGAAAGATCGCCCATGGAAACGTTGTATTGCTCCTTCAACATCTTTTCACCGCGATCATTGATGTTTGCTTTCAGTTCCGCGTCATATCCGAATTGTGCTTGATCGTAGAATTTCTCTTTGACTCCGTCGATGTACACATATCCATCGCGAACCTCCAGCGAATCGCCGGCTATACCAACACAGCGCTTGATGTAATTCTCGCGCTTATCGATCGGTCGCACAAGAATATCGCCCATTGGCATTTGCACTTGTTGATCGCCGACCATATTGGGCAAGCGGAAGTTAGGATCATGGATCTTGTTACGCCCATTATCGCGTACCAATTGATAGTAACTCTGGTTCTGGAAGTTTGCCACCACGGTGTCTCCTTCAGGGAAATTGAATACCAGTGCATCGCCACGCTGAGGAGAGCCGAAACCCGGCAAGCGGCGATACGGTTGACTGAACCAGTTGACGAAAGAAGGTGTGCTTACTGTTAGCGGCATCGTGTGATGCGTGAACGGGAACGTCATCGGGGTAATGGGCAACCGCGGACCATAGCTCAATTTGCTCACGAACAAATAATCGCCCACCAACAAGCTTTTCTCCATCGAAGGAGTAGGGATGGTGAAGGCTTCGAAGGTGTACGTGCGGAATACGGTCGCAACGATCACGGCGAACAGAATGGCATCACCCCATTGGCCCAACATACCGCGTTTCCGTTGCGCCACTGGGACAGGACCTACATATGCTTTATCACTGAAAACGACCTGTGGGATCTTCACCCAAGGAAAGAAGGTCATGATCACATGGTCCTTGAAGTCACGCTCACCGAGAACGATGGAGATGTTCACGTTCATGATGATGAACATCAGTAAATTCACTCCAGGCACAATGAACAAGAAGACCCACCACCATGGTTTGCCACTGATCTGCAGCCACACGATGATATTGTAAACAGGCACGAATGCCGCCCATGCGGGTTTACCGGCTTTTACAAAAAGCTTCCAAAGGCAACCGAGAACAACAGCGAAATACGCGAACAGGAATAGGTATGGGATCATGGAGCAAGTGATCGGGTCAGGCTACGAATATCCGGAGTTTCAAATGGATAGGACCACAAATAACGCACAGCGAACGCAAGTCATGCTTGATCCAGCACATCATCCATGTTAAAAAAGCCTTGTTTGCCAAGGAGCCATTCCGCTGCGATAACCGCACCAAGAGCAAAACCACTGCGATCAAATGCCTCATGGGAGATCACGATCCGATCGTTCCCGCTAGTCCAAGAAACAGCATGCTTACCCGTTACTTCACCTCTACGTTCACTGAAAATAGAGACAGGACCGGGTTCAATTGAATTGGCGTTGCGAGAGATGGTCTGATCGGCAGCATTGTCTTCCTTCAACTCGAACCCGGAATACCCCTTCGTCTTCAGGTCAATATCCCGTGCTAACGTGATCGCCGTTCCGCTGGGGGCATCCAGTTTATGGATGTGATGGATCTCATCGATGTGGGCTGCATAGTCCGGTCGTGTGTCCATAAGACCAGCCAACATGCGATTGACCCGAAAGAACAGATTCACGCCAATACTGAAATTACTGGCCCACAGAAGCGAACCCTTCTTATCTCCGACCTTTTTGCGAACACCGTTCATTTTATCATACCAACCCGTTGTCCCCACCACCACAGGCACGTCGTGATCAAGGCATAGGTCCATATTGGCCAGCGCCTGATCAGGCGTGCTGAATTCAATGGCAACATCGGCACCCGTTGGGGCAGTACCCGCATTGGCGCCGGTTACACGCAACACGACCTCATGGCCGCGCGCAACCGCGACCGCCTCTATGGCCTTACCCATTTTGCCATAACCGTATAGGGCGATCTTCATTGGTTATTCCTGTGTGTAATTCGGGTGATCGCCGAAGGTAGTGGGCGCCTTACTTATTTGATCCCACGCGTGGCCTGAAAGAGTTCCATTTGTCCTTTTAGCTGCGCATTCTTTGGGAAATGGGCCAGATAATATTGGACAAACCAGAACGGCATATGATCCATAAAGATCTTCCAGTCCTGTTCACCGTCGGGTAATTTTTTATGCGTCCAAAATAGGTGTGATTCAATTCCAGAATTATCCCAAAGGAATGTATGATACGCCAGATCAATAGCAGCACGAAGTTGATCCATTGAGCGATAATACCGGTCAATGATCTTGTCTTTTGGAACATTGTGTCCACCTTCTTTTACGCGGATCTCTTGTACCCGCTGCACATTGATAGATGGATCTTCTGTTCCGACATAGTACAGGTATACTTTGTAGCCTAGGTCACGAGCACGTTGCATCAATGCCAATTTGCTCGGATGGCTGAAAACGGTCTCGAATGTGAACTTATGTTTCCTGTCCAAGAGCTGGTCATACAAGTATTGCGCAGTCAATTGGGCTAGGCGGTCATTCACGTTGGGGGCATTGGACCTGAGCTTGCCAGCGTTCAAAAGCAATGCGGAGTCCAGATCAGTTGAGGTGAATCCTTTGCCCAAAAGCCCTGATCCTTTCGCAAAAGCCAACACATCATTCCGATCCAAGGAAACATCATAAGGGGCAAGGTCAAAGCCTTTGCCCGAATTGAGCACTTGCGCAATATCATCTGCGTTAACGTAAAGTCCAAAGTCTACGTTCCTTCCATTTACTTTGAAACGGCGTACTTCGCGTATAACGGTTGTCTTTCCCGAACCGTTCGGGCCAGCGAATACACGCATACGCGGCTCTCCCGCCATTTCTACGCTCGTTCTTTGGCTGGCATGGTCAGCGTTAGCTGTTTCACGCGCTTCACAACAGTGCCTTTGGCATTTATCCGTACAAGCCAACCATCCTTTACCACTAGCAGTTCATCCACGTGCTTAAATGCTCTCTTGTTAGCTTTGCGGGTTGCTGCCTTTGAAGCAGCCTCCAACACTGCCTTGCCCATGAACACTTTTCGAGGCGTTGCAGACTTTTCCGAAGGGTTACTATCTTTCTTGTTAGGCATGGCACTAAGATACGCCGTTGAATAGGAAGATCACAACCTCCATCTGAATGACTTGCTGCAAGTCGAGTTATTGTAAACTTCCGTTTTTAAGTTTGCCAGACTGGCTCAATATCAGAGATCTGAAAAGAACCGACGGAGTTTTTACCACGTCGACTGGAATCATGAACTACAATATCCAACACTACTAGATTCGACCCTTCAGATCCATTCGCTCGTGCAGTATTCTTGAGGTCTCAATATTATCCCGATCCACTATTCGGAAGAGTAGAACGCGTTTCATTACCTGCACTCCATTCAGTTCTGATCGGATTCCTTCATATTTCTTACCAAGCCTTGGATCATCTGCAGCTTCTTGGCATGCATCGAGAAGGTTCTGGTAATACTTATCTGCTTGTTGTTCGGACCATCGGTCCAACGTGTAGTTCCAAATATCTCCCAGATCCTCGACCGCTTTATTGGTCAAGATGAATTTACCCATTGGAATTCCTTCTGGCTTTCAACGAGGCAAGATGATCTTGAGGGTCGAAATCGTTGGCGAGTCCACTATCTATTCCTTCCTTGATGGCCTGTCTAAGTGCAATGACTTTGCTTTCCTCTTCCTCAAGAAGTCTAAGTCCCGCTCGAATTACTTCGCTTACGTTGTTGTATCGTCCTTCGGAGATACTGCTTTGAACGAATTGTTCGAAATAGTCTCCTAAGGTTATGGATGTATTCTTACTCATTGTTCAACGGTTTTTCAAATGTGCCAATATTTGGTATAGTGTCCAAATTGTTGTGTGAGTAGTGGTTTAGACAAAGTAGCCACAGGCTACGATGCTTACTACAACTTTCGCGTAGCCACAGGCAACGCGGAGATAAGGGTAGCCACAGGAAACGCTGAGGACGGTTCAATCATCGGTACGTACAACCTTGTACACACCTATGGCTCGATCAGCCAAGGACCATGCACGAAGAAAATAGGTGCCTAAAGTGAGGTCAGAAAGATCGGCACTGTTCCCGGTGCCATCGAGCCTCTTCATTCCTAGGGTATCAAACACTTCAAAGCGAATGATCGCCTCCCCGAATTGTACAGAATTTGCCGTAGGGTTCGGAAAAAGAACGAGCACATTCCGATCATGATCTGAAGATATTCCAGTGATCGGGTAACAGATGCCTTCTCCATAAACGGACATACCGTTTTCTTTGACACATTCCAGCGAAAGGAAGTGGGATAATCCAAATTGTACATCCAACGGATGAGAAGGACCCGAAGACCCACCAATTCCCTCAATTATTGATCGTGTTCCAACGAAGTCTTCCAACGAATCAACAACGAACCGCTTTCGGTAACTACCATTAATATCGACCGAATCGATCAAGATAACGTTAGCCCATCTAGGGTAGTCTGAAACGGGTGCATTAGGAAAGCTACTTGGATAGGGTATTGAGTCGCCAACCTCAACGTTGAAGTCATAGATCATGTATTCTTCAATCGGTTCGATCAGCACATAGACGCGTTTATCCTGTTCTCGAACAAAATGCGCAATACCGTTCGCATACGATGAGTTATTACAGTTCATGGATAAAATGTATGATTGAGAATAGAACTCCTGCCGCCAGATCACCTGATACGCTTGACCATTGAGAATCGTATCACCACCAATAAAGTAGGTATCGGTATAGATGTCTTCGCACTGAGCGTCCACGCTACCTCGAAATACAGTTGTCCATTGTCGGCTTGGTTCCCCAAAGAGCGGAACGAATGTCTGAGCGAAGCCATCTGTTACAAACAAAATGACCGCAAGTGAAAGAAGCACTACACTGCGCATGACCAGAAGTTTAGTGCAAGGTAAGCAACTACCGCAACGCTAACCCTATACTGATCCCCACCGCACCTTGCGACAAAGCGGGTAGGGAAGGTCCCATTTCCATACTCAAGTCCGGACTCACATCGAAACGCACGAAATGCGCATCAACGCTGGCGTCTATGATATTCAAGGCATACACCGCACCCATTGCGATATAGCTCAGATCGCGCCATCGACGATAGGTATCCACAACGTCCAGGACGCGGTCAGCGCTCACTGACCCATTGAACTCATCAATGGTGGTCGGGTCATTATCCACAATAGCGATGTACGCATCCTTGTACCGGCGATATTGCTTGGTGTTCTCAACAATAAAATACGCACTAACGCCCAAGCCGGCCCACACGATCGGCGCTTTCCAATATTTGCGGTTGTAGATCTGGCCGGCGCCAGGAGCCAATGCACTCAAGATCGAAGCTTTCTTGGGTGAATGCCGTTCTTGCCAAGTAAGCGAGTCTTTCGTGATGCTCGCAGGTACTTCTGATATCGGTTCGTCGGTGAACGGTTCTACCGTTTTCAACTGCGTATCCGCACTGTCAGAGACTAGCTCCACACCAACGCTATCAACCTGTGCAAGGAGCGGGGTCGAAAAGACCAAGAATGCACTAAGGGCGTATATGATCAGGCGTAGCACGGCACAAAGATCGGACTAATGGAACGAAAGCCGATCAGGAGAAATTGCGATCACCCTTGTACGACACGCAGGATCCTACGGAGTTCGTCGTCCGTCTTAAACGTGATCTCGATCTTTCCTTTGCCCTCGTTGTTCTGTTTCACCACAACACGGCTGCCGATAAGATCCGCCAATTGTTTGCTCAATTCCTTGTTCGGACGAGCAGCGGTACCGGAACCTTTTTTTGCTCCGGAATTCCGTGCAAGCTCTTCGACTTGTCGCACACTCAACTGGCTTTCAATGATCCGATTGAACAGATCCACTTGTTTCACCGGATCATGGATCGCGATCAACGCTCGCGCATGGCCCATACCGATGCTGCGTTGGCGCAGACCGAGTTGCACTTCAGGAGGAAGCTTCAATAGCCGCAGGTAGTTCGTTACAGTAGCACGGTCCTTACCGACCTTCTCGCTGAGTTGCTCGTGCGTTAGGTTCACTTCATCCACCAACCGTTGGAAACTGATCGCCACCTCGATGGCATCCAATTCCTCGCGCTGGATGTTCTCGACCAATGCCATCTCGAGCATGGCTTCGTCATTGGCAACGCGGATGTATGCTGGCACTTCCACCAGACCCGCCAGTTGCGATGCACGGAAACGGCGCTCACCACTGATCAACTGGTAACGATCATAACCGAGTTTGCGAAGCGTAACTGGCTGTATCACGCCTAGCTCACGTATGCTCTGAGCCAATTCGGAAAGCGCTTCATCGCTGAAATGCGTCCGCGGTTGGAACGGATTCGGTTCTATGTGCGCGATCAAGATCGATCCGATCGGGCCAGCACTGCGAGGTGCAGCGCCAACATTGGAAATAGGAGAACTTGCAATATCCGTGGAGGGGTCCTCCAATAGCGCACTTAATCCGCGGCCCAGGCTTTTCTTTTTCATGATCCGATCTCTTCCTCAACTGCCAACGTCCGCTCTTCATTCGGGATCCGGGTAAGGCTGTTCTTCTGCAGCACCTCACGTGCAAGATTCAAATAATTCACTGCACCCTTACTGCTTGCATCATGCATAATGATCGTTTGGCCATGGCTCGGCGCCTCGCCAAGTGCAACGTTCCGGTGAATGACCGTATCGAAGACCAACTGTTGGAAATGTGTTTTCACTTCGTCCACAACCTGGTTCGCGAGGCGCAAACGGCTGTCATACATGGTCAACAACATGCCTTCGATCACGAGTTCCGGATTCAAACGCTGTTGTACGATCTTGATCGTGTTCAGCAATTTGCCAAGACCTTCCAACGCAAAATACTCGCACTGAACGGGCACGATCACACTATCGCTGGCTGTAAGGCTGTTCACCGTAACCAGACCAAGAGAAGGGGAGCAGTCAATAATGATGAAATCATAAAGCTCGCGAAGCGGTTCCAGAACGGCTTTCAATTGTTGTTCGCGATCGCGCATGTCGATCATCTCGATCTCTGCACCTACCAGATCAATATGTCCTGGCAGAATATCCAAATTCGGGTTATCGGTCTTCATGATCACATCCGTGGCAGGTATGTTGTTCACGATGCACTCATAGATGCTTGCTTTCACAGTGCGTGGATCATAACCAACACCGCTGGTAGCATTCGCTTGCGGGTCGGCATCCACCAATAGCGTTCTCCGTTCAAGCACTCCCAAGCAGGCGGCCAAGTTGATCGCAGTTGTGGTTTTGCCAACGCCGCCTTTCTGATTTACGATTGATATGATCTTCGCCATGTGTGAGCTTTTTCTTTGATGTATAAACGTTGACCCAACGCTTAAGAACGGCGCAAGATTACCGCCCATCATCCGTACTTCGTAATCCACATGCTCTGTACTTTTGAACATTCTGACGGTGAACTAGAAATTCACCATTCACTAACTGCCTGATGTGCTAAGCAGGTATCCTGATCACTTTGGCGAAAAAGGGCTGTTGAAAGAACTTTCCAAGAGGAACGAGGAAGACGCGGAACTACACCTTCAGTGGATGCAAGTCGGAGTGTTCAATGATCAGGAAACGATCCTCAACTTCCAGATCCATGTCTCAGATCTGGCAATTCCATTTTGATCCTGCTCACTGATCCGATCCCGCAGTCGGTGGCTCCGCCTTAGGTCTTATGCGGTGCAATGGAACTTTCTTTTGTTCTCCAAGGATCAACGGAACATATTCCACAACCGTATCTGTTTGGTCCAACCCGAATGCACTTCGATCAGAAAGCGTGAACCGTTTCAGGAAGAAATAAGCATCCAGGAGCAATTCATCCTTCACGGACAGTTCGTTCTCAACGGATAGGAAACGCTCCATGAGCACGTAGCGGATGTCTGCAGTGAAATCGTGCTTCTTCATTGATTCATACTTACTGCGGAAGTCGATCTCATTGCTCTCCACCATTTCCTGGATCACCCGTTTGAACAAAAAATTCATGCGCGGTTGAATTCGGAAACCAAGATCGAAGTCCACGCGGATCACCTTGTCATGCGCAAGCTCGGTAACGCGGTAGTTCATGGTGAATGGTTCATCGGTCCAATTCACGTGCAGGAACCAGTAAATATCCGCACGCTTTGGTCTTCGACGTAGGATGGAATCCAGGATCTTGCGCTCTACGTTGCGCGGACTATTGGCCTTGGTAAGAAAGACCAAATGTGTTGCGAATTTCGGTATTTCCTTATCGCGGCTAAGGTCATTGATGGCCGGGAAGTAGTCGTACAAATAGCGGAAATCCAAGTAACGGTTCGTGATCCGGCGTGCACGATACCACATGATCATCATCAAGAATAAGCTAAAAACAACCAATAGGAACGACCATCGACCTTGCAGTTTCACACTGTTCGAGATAAAGAACGCCAGTTCCAAAGCAGCGAAGATCGAGAGTGTACCGATCACGGAGAACAAGGTCCACTTCCGTACGAAGCGAAGCCAGAGGAACATCAAGCTGGTCGTCATTCCCATGGCAACAATAATGAACAAGCCATAGATGGCTTCCATCTGTTCACTTTCGCGGAATGCGAGCATGATACCGATGCAACCTGCCCAAAGGATCAGGTTCACGCTGGGTATGTAGATCTGTCCGCGCACATCACTTGGGAATTTGATACGAACGCGCGGCCAGAAATTCATGGTTATTGCTTCACTGATCAAGGTGAAGGACCCAGTGATCACAGCTTGGCTAGCGATGATGGTGGCGAGCGCTGAAATAATGATACCGGTCAAAAGGAACCATCCTGGCATTACGGCATAGAAAGGGTTCTTCCCATCGAGTACGTCCAACCCGCTGTGCAGGATCCATGCACCTTGGCCCATATAGTTCAGGACCAGCGCAGTCTTCACGAAGATCCAACTCATTCTCACGTTGCTTAGTCCAACGTGGCCCAGATCATTGTACAACGCTTCTGCACCTGTGGTACACAGCACTACTGCACCTAAAAGCCAAAATCCTTGCGGGTAATTCACTAAGAGATCATAGGCGTATTTCGGGTTGATGCATTTCAATACTTCCGGATAATGGCCCACTTGCACGATCCCGAGGATGAGGAGCATACTGAACCAGATCAGCATCATTGGGCCGAATACCGTACCCACCACTTTGGTGCCGAAACGTTGAATGAGGAACAATGCCGAAATGATCGCAATAACTATGGTAACGGTAAGGTCTCCGCCTGGAACGATCACATCTTCCAAACCTGGCACACCACCTAAACCTTCGATCGCTGAGCTAACGGAAATGGGTGGTGTAATAATACCATCGGCCAGAAGACAAGCGGCACCGATAGTAGCAGGAATATAGACCGTTCGCGCATAGCGGCGTACCAGCGCATAAAGAGAGAAAATACCACCCTCACCGTGGTTGTCGGCTCGTAGTGTGAGGATAATGTACTTGAGCGTTGTTTGGATCGTTAATGCCCAGAACACACATGAAACACCGCCCAACACCAATTGTTCGGTTATGGGTCGGTCGCCGACGATGGCTTTCATTACATACAAAGGCGAAGTACCTATGTCCCCGTATATGATCCCTAGTGTAACCAGCATCCCGGCTGCACTAAGCTTCTTGCTCATATCATGCGCCATTGAAAGAGGATATGGATGTTGCAGAGATCAGCATCACGCTTGTGGAAAGCGGACAGGGTGTTTTTGCGAACCGATCTGTATAGAAGAATTCCACGGGAAGGTTCCGCTCAAAGCGCAACGGGCGGCGAAATTAGGTGGAATGGATAGAATCCGGATCAGATAAATAAATGATGTCCATACAGCATCAATCTTCCGTCTTTCCGTCCAGATCCTCGAACTTAACGTCCGTGTATGGGTTCTTGGGAGCATTTTCATCCACTGGTCCTTCGCCACTCGACAGACCAATATCCTCTTCTACATGTTTATTGTGCCGCTCTCTGCGTGGTCCATGCAGCCGATCGATCTCGTCCAGCGCATCGTGCATACCATCAACGAACTTTTCGAAATCCTCTTTGTAGAGAAAGATCTTGTGCTTGTCATAGGTCGCTGAACCATCTTCGTTCGTATGCTTTTTACTCTCCGTTATAGTGAGGAAAAGGTCGCCGCCACGGGTGCTTTTCACATCAAAGAAATAGGTTCGTTTTCCTGCTCTTACAGCTTTGGAATACACATCCTCACGATCATCCGACATAGTTGTATCTGGGCTTTAAGCTAGGAGAGTTCAATACCAAATATAGAATTGATCGCTGAAAGCGCAAGTTTTGAGCTTGTTCACCGCATTATTCCACCTCACGAGCTTCTTCAAGCAATTGCTCTTCGTGCAATTCGGCGTAGAGGCCATTCAGCTTCAATAATTCATCGTGTGTACCTCTTTCGGCAACACGTCCGGACTCTAGGACGAGTATCTGATCCGCCGCCTTAACAGCACTTATCCTATGACTGATGATCACGGTTGTACGACCTTTCATGATCGTGCGTAGCGCATTCAGGATCGCTTCCTCGGTTTCCGTATCCACTGCGCTCAACGCATCATCGAATAGTAGGATCCGAGGGTTTCCAATGATCGCTCGGGCAATGCTCATCCGCTGCTTTTGACCACCACTCAGGGTGATACCACGTTCCCCAAGCAGCGTATCATAGCCCTTGGGAAAATCGATGATATTGTGATGCACATTGGCATGCTTCGCGGCTTGTTCAACGCGTTCTTGGAGCTTGGCCGTTTCAACAGATCCATTTACACTGTCCAAGCTGAATGCGATGTTGTTCCGGATCGTATCACTGAACAAGAAAACATCTTGTGGGACGAAGCCAAGTTGATTACGAAGTCGTTCCAATTTGATCCGTTTTATGGGCACGCCATCGATCAGGATCTCGCCAGAGGATGCATCATAGGACCTGCCGATCAAGTCAGCAAGCGTGCTTTTGCCACTACCGGTATGCCCAACGATCGCCAATGAACCACCAACGGGAACATGGAAGGAAACGCGGTCCAGCGCCTTGATATCCGTAATTGGATAGGTGAACGAAACGTTCTTGAAGGTGATCGCTCCTTTCAATTCAATGAGATCATCGGCTTCGTCCAGAATTGATGGTTGGGTATCCAGGAATTCATTGATCCGCTCCATACTTGCACTGGCTTGTTGAACCAAGGATGTGACCCAACCTACGGAAGCAAATGGCCACGTAAGCATGTTCACATAGATCACGAATTCGGCGATATTCCCAATGCTTACGGAACCGTCGCCACCGATCACCTTCATTCCGCCGACATAGATCGTAAGCACGGTGCTAAGGCCGATCAAGAAGAGAATGGCCGGCATGAACAGTGCTTCTATCCTGGCCTGCTCCAAACTACGCTTGCGATAATCGGCTGCTGCTTCCGCAAATCGTTCCGTAGCCATTGGTTCCTTGCTGTATGCCTTAAGCACCCGGATCCCACTGAAGCTTTCTTGTGCCAATGTGCTCAACCTGCTTTGTTGCTGCTGAACGGCCATACTTCTTCTATTGATGACATCACTCACGTAATAGATCACGATGGACATGATCGGTAAAGGAGCCAAGGTCCATAGCGTCATTTCCACATTCACCGAAAGCATCCGCCCCACGCATAAGGCAAAAAGCACGATCAGTCCAGCGGTATACATCACCGCAGGTCCTAGGTACATCCGTACTTTACCAACATCCTCGCTGATGCGGTTCATTAGATCACCTGTGCTATTCCGCTTATAGAATGCGCGGTCCAAGTGTTGATAATGCGCGTAAATGGTATTCTTCAGGTCATATTCGATCAAACGGCTCACTACGATGATCATCTGTCGCATCAGAAAAAGAAAAACGCCCCTGATCACTGCAAAGGCAAGATAAAGCAATGCCAACAGGCCAGCCGCCCATACGATCGTTAACTTGATCGTATCGTTATCATTGAGCTGCTGTAAACGGCCTTCCAGATCAATGCCGGTCCAACCAACCCAAAGTTGTAATGTGGCAGGAACATCCAGATGCCGTTCAGCCACCGGTATTTCCATCTGCTTCACGGCAGTGGCTATCAGGTCCACGGCTTCTCGTACGACTTGTGGTGAGTATACGGCGAACCAATTGCTTAGCACCACGAACACAAGGCCCAGCAGCATATGCCACTTGTATTTGGCGAAGTATGGATTTAGCTTGAGGAGCGGTCGCATTTGGCGAAGAGAACTTACTAGATTTGCCCCGCCTAATTACGGCGTTGAAGAAATACGGGTCAAAGGTAGGCAGCGTGAGAAAGGTGGATCTACATTGAGGAGCTTTGAATTGATGGATATCAGTTGATATTGGAAATTCCTTCAACCGAAAATGGGATCACCCGAACGAAAACAAAAAACCAACAACTGAGAACCGAAAATCCGATGTCCTTGGTAACACAAAATATATCCACCAATGAAGGCGATCTGGTACTAGGTCGCATGCAAAAGCACGATCACGAAGAGGTCCTGTTCTGTTATGACCGACCGACGGGTCTGCGTGCAATGATCGCAATTCACGACACCACGTTGGGCCCAGCACTAGGTGGCACGCGCATGTGGGCCTATGCGACCGAGTCCGATGCTTTTAGCGATGTACTGCGTTTGAGCCGTGGCATGACGTACAAGTCCTCGTTGGCAGGGCTTGATCTCGGTGGCGGGAAGGCGGTGATCATTGGCGATTCACGAAAAGATAAAACGGAAGGTATGTTCCGTCGTTTTGGACAATTCGTGGATAGCTTGAATGGGCGATATATTACTGCCGAAGATGTGGGAATGTCCACCACCGAAATGGTGAATATTCGGAAACAGACCAAACATGTTGCAGGATTGCCGGAAGAAATGGGCGGCAGTGGAGATCCAAGTCCGGTAACTTCGTATGGTGTTTTTTGCGGAATGCGAGCAGCAGCGCACACGGCCTATGGAACCGATGCCCTTAAGGGGAGGAAAGTTGCAGTGCAAGGAGCCGGAAATGTAGGTCACGGTCTTGTTGCCCTGTTGGTAAAAGACGGCGCAACCGTTTACATCACGGATATACATGATGATAAACTAGCGGCTTTCAAAAAGGAATTTCCAAGCATCAATGTCGTAAAGCCGGATGAGATCTACGATCTTGACATGGACATTTATTCACCCTGTGCGCTGGGTGCAACAGTGAACGATGACACGTTGAAGCGTTTGAAGTGCAGCGTGATCGCTGGTGCTGCGAACAACCAATTGGCGGATGAGAACATCCACGGCAAAGCGGTGATGGAAAAAGGAATTCTGTACGCTCCTGATTTCATGATCAATGCGGGTGGTATCATTAACTGTGCGTGGGAATTACAAGGGTATAACCGCACTGCTGCATTGAAACAGACCGAAGGTATCTATGACACTGCGATGCGCATTTTCAAGTCCAGCAAAGAACTGAACATCCCGACCTACCTCGCTGCTAATAAAGCTGCTGAGGACCGTATCACCAACATGCGCCAAGCCGGTATCCGGTTCTAGCCAACGCTCTATGCTCAACCGTCGTTTTTTACGCATTAAGGTCTACCAAGCGCTATATGGCTTTTGGCAAGGTGATAGTACCAATGCGGCACGCAATGAAAAGGAATTGTTCAACGGTATCGACCGTACGTATGATCTATTTCTATCGCTCTTACTCGTTTTCGGGGAGCTGCGCCATGTTGCCGAACTGCGCATGACGGAACAGCAGAAAAAGCACCTGCCAACTGGTGATGACCTCAAGCCTGATCGACGATTCGTGGATGATCGACTGGTTAAACTATTCAGTGATAGCACGGTACTGCGGTTGGAAGCCGAAAAACGCCGTATCAATTGGGTAGGTAACCATGAACTTTTCACGCGTATGTGGCGAGAGGTCAAGGCCAGCCCGGAGTATCAAAGCTATATGGCTGATGCGGATCCGGATTTCAGCAAGAGCCAGAAATATTTGGTGAGGATGTTCACTGATCATGTTGCGAACAGCGAGGCCTTGCAAGATGTTTTCGAAGGCCGCAGCATTTATTGGTTGGAGGATCTGGATCTTGCATCATCAATGGTGAAACGGTTGTTGGAGCTAATGCGAGAAACGGATGCCAATGATCTTGCTATGGCTGATATCGTTCGTAGCACGAAAGAGGAAGGAGAGTTCGTGACGACACTATTCCGCAAGACGATCGAATACCAGGAAGAACACGAAAAAGCGATCGCGGAACACGCCAGCAATTGGGAGACCGATCGCATAGCCTATAGCGATATGATCCTGATGCAAATGGCGCTTTCAGAGGTGCGCGTATTCGATCAGATACCAATAAAGGTGACCTTGAACGAGTACATTGAGATCGCTAAGGCATACAGTACGCCGAAGAGCAAGAATTTCATCAATGGCGTATTGGATAAGATCTTCATTGAAATGAAAGGCAATGGTATGATCCATAAAGTAGGTCGCGGACTCTTGGAAAATTGAATCGGATCCACACGAAGAATGAACGTCATCAGCGCAAGATCGAATAGCCTAACGATCATAGGATCCGGATCGATCATCGTCTTGATGTTGATCGGTTGCCGCATAACGGACCATACTGAGAACGATGGTCAGGTTACATCCGAAGCACTCAACTTTCCCAGTTCAGGATACGAGGATATCGACCCGGCCGATCTTCCAAGATTCTCCTTCGACTCCACCACAATTGACATGGGGCAAGTGATCCAAGGCGCCAAGATCAATAAACAATACACCTTTGAGAATACAGGAGGCAACGCCCTTGTGATCACCGACGTTCGCGGATCATGTGGGTGTACGGTAGCCAAGAACTGGCCACGGAACCCAATTCCACCAGGCGAGCACGGCACGATCGAAGTGAGTTTCGATAGCGAAGGGAGGAGTGGGCGCCAGAACAAGACCGTTACCGTTGTTGCCAATACCAGTCCTCCGAGTACGGTACTTTTGCTCACCGGCGAAGTACTTGGGCCATCTAATGTTGGGACGGAAGAAGTTGAGTAAAAGGGTGCAAGAAGTCAAAGCGTGAGAATTAAAAAGCAATAACCAGAACATGAACCTAAGCATACTCCTACAAGCAGAACCAGAACAGAACCCGATGTCATTCTGGATCATGATGGGCCTCCTGATGGTGGTCTTTTATTTCTTTATGATCCGCCCACAGCAGAAGAAAGCAAAGGATGCCAAGAAATTCAGGGAGTCATTGGCGAAAGGCAGCAAAGTGGTGACCATAGGTGGCATGCACGGGAAAGTGCTTGAGGTGAACGATACCACCATCCTTTTGGAAGTGGACAATAACGTTAAGCTTCGATTCGAGAAAAGCGCCATTGCTTCAGACAACACGCAACAGTTGAATGAGACTACTGCGAAAGGGTAGGTAGTGCCCCGTGATAAGTTTACAGATATCATTGAAACGCTTGCTCAATTAACTCGAGTGCTCTAAGGTTGACCCACGATCCACACAATGCGGACTATTGGCATAACAGGTGGCATAGGAAGTGGCAAGAGCACAGTTTGCAAGATCTTTCGTGTGCTAGGTATTCCGGTATTCGAGGCTGATACAGAAGGTAAAGCGTTGTTGAATACGGATCCAGAAGTACGTCCAGCTGTGATCGATCGGTTCGGAAATGAGGTGTACAAGAATGGCTCTTTGGACCGAAATGCTTTGGCAACCATCGTTTTTTCCGATCCCGAAGCACTCAAGGACCTCAACGCTATAGTGCATCCTGCAGTCCGAAAGGCATTTGCTGAATGGGCCGCAATGCAACATGCCCCTTATGTGATCATGGAAGCCGCCCTATTAGTTGAAACGGGAGGGCACAAATACTTGGATGAGGTGATCCTAGTATGCGCACCAAAAGATCTACGGATCAAACGCACCACGGCCCGAGATGGAGTAGGAGAGGAAGCCGTTTTGGCGCGCATGCGGAACCAAGCAACTGAAGATCAGCGGAAAGCGATCGCTGATCATGTGATCATGAATGACGACTCGGTTCTGGTGATCCCGCAAGTGCTTGCTTTGCATGAGATCCTTATTCAGGCTTCGTAGCGATGAAACAAGTTGCAAAGGACCTACCGTTGAGCATGGTCACGCTGGTTTTTGGGGGGCTATCGATACCATTGGCTTTTGCGCGGCACCTTGTGTCATTGGCTTTTGTGATCGGTCTATTAGCGATCCTGTTCGCAATGTGGGGTAAGCAAATGCACTTCAAGCACTTCTTGCGATACACACCAGCAAGTCTGCGTAGAAGTCGGCTAGGTTACCGGCTCGCAATAGCGGGTACGCTGTGCGCCGTGATCATGTGGGTATTGTGGGCACGGAATGTGTTGCTTTGAGACCCTATCTCACGCTCTCAAAGCGTGCTTCCACGGTACAACGCCATCAAGAATAGCCTCGGTACCGAAACGGTCCATCAAATTCAAGAGTAGTCCGGCAGTGGCTTCAGCATCAACCAAAGCGCGGTGCGAAACGGTGAATGGTACACCCAAATGCCTACATACGTTACCTAGATTATAGCGATCCAAATTAGGGATCAATCTACGCGTAAGACGCTCAGTGCAAAGGGTAGGGCGCTCGAAAGTGAGGCCGGTACGTGCAAATTCATGCGTTAAAGCGGTCATATCGAAACGCACGTTGTGAGCAACGATGATCCGATCCTGCGTCAATGTTTCCAACGTCCGCACAATGTCAACGAAGGGTGGCGCGTCCACGAGCATATTGGATCCGATCCCCGTTAGCTTGGTAACAAAAGGAGAAACAAGTGCTCGTGGATCCACGAGTGAATCCCAACGAAGACGCTCGTGCGCTCCATCGTGTGCCAGCACTGCAACCTCCATCACACGGCCTTCAATGGGATTACCACTGGTAGTTTCAACATCAAGCACCGCGAACCGAAGTCTCTGCATAGCGGCTTCATACGGTGAAGTGGGCACGGAGGTTCGCTTCACCAATACAGGTGCTGAATAGCGGAGGTCGGCAAGCGGCATTTAGGTGATATAATTGAAGCTTTAGGTCTGAGGCTTTGGTTGACCAATATGATCCGGTCGACAAATATGAACATCTCATTGTTAAGATCCGAATTTCAATTGATGATCTCACGTTTCGCAAATGTCAGCTAGCCCTTTCCTTACGACCATCAACGTGGGCGATAATTAGAGTTTGTGGCTTAGGAACAATAGACTCCCGAACAATAAACTGTACTTCTTGGCCTCAATTCCTTAATATTTGCACGAATTTTTCAGTAACCAGTACCAATTGAACATGTTGAAATACGTTAGCCTTTTAATGGGCTTAATGCTTGTATTCCCCTCCTTTGCGCAGAAAAGAGTTGACCTCCATAATGCTGTAGTCGTCCCAATGACCTTTCACGGTGAGACCCATGCATATCGGGATTGGGACCCACGACAGGAATTCGTGAATACCGTAGTCCGGAATCATGATGGCGTCCTGGTTGAACACGAAGAAATAGAGAACAAGGGACTACACGAAAAGACCAACCCGAATGCAATGCCTCTTGGTCTTGACCCAATACTTCAGAATAGAAATGGAGCGAAGTCCAATAATGACCGTGCGCTGGACCTTTCCTTCAATGGAATGACCAATACCGGAGTAAGTCCAGCAGATCCATGCCTGGACGTTGGTCCGAACCATGTTATTCAAATCACTGCCGTCCGGAACAATCCTAGCTCGGCAGATTGACGTTCTGGAAGACCTGGTTTTGTTGAACTGGTCTGCTGGACACTAAAGTTAGGGTGGTCCGAAGTTAAAAAACGTAAGTTGTTGAGTTGGTGGCGATCCGAAAAGTGTAGGATCATCAGGGCTCAGCAACAATTCCTTTAGATCACATAACGCATTAAATGCAATCGCACTAGGCCCACCATCGTTGAATATGCTGGCTGGATCTTGAAGGAGAATAATTTGCGCTTGATCGTTACCAATAGATCCGCGATCAAGGCGCACCAGATCTGGATCCGGATCGCGTTCTCATTGTCACCTAGGAAGTCGGTAAACTTCAGGTTCTGCTTGAGACGCTTGAATAGTATCTCAATTTGCCACCGCTGTTTATAGGCTTGGGCTACGTTCACCGGTCCCATTTTACCCATGTTGGTAATGAATTGCAAGGTGCGTTTGAAGGTCTGGTCGTAGTAGGTTATCAAGCGCAACAGTATAGGGTTGAGTTCGCCTTCGTGGCCCAGCAGAACCCATTGGTCTTTGAGTACTCCAGCCTTCTTGGCGCTTGCGCTTACCGTGCGATCGCGAAGTATTTGCACCGTGCTTCGCAGGTTTAGGCGCGTAACAAAATGCACCCCGGTCTTACCCCAGTGCCTATACAAAGGGTAGTTCATGTACGCCTTGTCGAACACCAATATGGTTCCCTTGGCCATGTTCTTGAACTCAGGCATGAACTGCTTGTCGTTGGTGGCCGCTTTGGTAATCCGAATCAGAGATGGCACTTCTTCAGTAAGGTGCATACCCATGTGGACCTTCACCCCGCCCTTGCGTTTTCCGTCGGCAGGAGTGCGCCCACAAGCCTTCATGATCTCTTTGAAAAGTGTAATTGTGGTTGAGTCTACCAAGAACAAATTACGTAGCCAACGTTCGTTCTTTGGCAAACTGCTGTCCGATAAATAGTGTCTATATCGGCGGTATATGTCCGCAAAAACCCTAGCGAACAACTCTGGTGGCCGCTTCTTATTCGCATCGCTTACGGTGCTGCGTTTGGGCAGGTGAGTAAACCCCAAGTGTTTCAGACCTTCGCTATAACCCGCTAAACCACTGGTGAGTTCGCGAAGCCCTGAAGTTCTTTGCAACACGGCAAAAATCATAGACCCCATCAAGGTCCATGTATTGAGCTTCTTTACAGCGAAGTCTGCACCGGTTTCAACTACCGCATTATGGAAGTCTTTTCGGTTGATAAGCGATAACAGCTGTCCGTAAACCGGAGTTCCAGCCTTTGCCTTAATTTTGCCCATGGTACCATTAATTATGGAAAGGGATCCGCGACGCAATCAGGGGTCCCTTTCCTATTTTAGCAGTGCAAAATTATCCGGTCCGTTCTATTGTTCCGGACGGCAGTGTTATTCAAATGATGAATGGTGGTTCAGGTGCTTATTTCCAGATCTTCAATAAAGCCGGAACATCATTGGGAGCTCGGGTCTATTACGACAATTTCTTCAGCACGGCTGGCGGTCTTGGAGACCCGGTAGTACTGTATGATCAGCTAGCGGATAGATGGTTGATGAGCGAATTCGGTGCCAGTGGGAACCACCTCTATGTTGCGATCTCGACAACGCCGGATCCTACAGGTACGTGGTATTCATACGATTTTACTACTCCCAGTTTTCCGGACTATCCGAAGTATAGCGTGTGGAATGGTATGTATATGATCACTACCAATGAGAGTAGCTGTGCGCTGTATGCTTTGGATCGCACTAAAATGTTGGTCGGCGATGGAACAGCAACCTCCCAACGATTTACTACAGCAGACTATGCCACGATCAGCTTTCAAGCCACCACACCGGTCACATTCGACGGTACCACACCGCCTCCTGCCGGAGCGCCTGCCATGTTAATGCGCATGGCCGACGATGGCTGGTCAGGTGTTAGCACTGATCGTCTTGAGATCTGGACCTTGACTGTTGATTTCACTACACCTGCGAATTCAGTATTGTCGAACCCGACCTATCTGAACGTTTCAGACTTCGATACGGAGCTCTGTGGGTTTACATCATTTTCATGCATAGACCAACCGGGTTCCAATACGAACCTGGATCCCTTGCGCGAAGTGATCATGAACCGTGCACAGTATCGCAATTTCGGTACCCACGAATCCATTGTATGCAACCATGTAACCGATGTGAACGGGAACGATCGTGCAGGAATACGTTGGTATGAATTGAGACGGGTCGGTGGCCCCACCCAGCCATGGACCGTGTATCAAGAAGGTACTTATGCTCCGGGAACCGATAGCCGCTGGATGGCCGCCATCAGCATGAATAGTTTGGGTGACATTGGACTCGCTTACAGCGTTTCCAGTTCCACCACCTATCCATCGTTACGTTATACAGGCCGAAATGCAAGTGATCCTCTTGGCCAAATGACACTTGCTGAAACCAGCATTATTGCTGGTACCAGCCCGAATTCATCCAATCGTTGGGGAGACTATTTCTCACTTGATACTGATCCAGCCAACGGATCCTTTTGGGGCACGGGTTGCTATAACACGTCAACCGCTTGGGGCACACGCATTTATCGTTTCTCCATACCAACCTCGCTCTGTACACCAGCTACCGCAACTGCAACTCCCAGTTGTGTGAGCACGACCCAGTTCGAAGTGAATGTGAACCTCACGGCATTAGGTGATGCAAACTCAGTGAACATTCAAATTGATAGCGATGGTGCTGGAGGAAATGCTCCTGTGACCGTGGCAACGACCAGTTCTTCGGGAACCTTCGGACCATACGGGCCATATGCGAGTGGATCTCCGGTGATCGTTTATGTGCGCCACGATCAATATTCGGAATGCGACATTACACTAAGTAATGTGGTAGGTGAGTGCAATTCTCCAGGAGCAGGATGTCAATTCAACAGCACTGCTACTACAGCCATTGTGGATAACACCACGGTAACGAATACGATCGTGGTACCATCTCACGGTGGAGCCACTATTGCCGACCTTAATGTATACGTGAACCTGTCACACACCTATACCGGCGATCTTCGACTTACGCTGGCATCACCAACCGGTACGACCGTTGGTCTTATTGCAAATGCAAAATGTGGCAATAACGACAACATGACCGTTGAATTCGATGATACCGGTGCAAATGGGGCAGTGGGAGTTACATGCCCAATGACAGCGCTGTTCGTAATACCGGAAAATGCATTGAGCGCATTCAATGGCGAAGTGATACAAGGGAACTGGACTTTGAGCATTCAGGATGTGGCAACGCAGGATCAAGGAACATTGAATAGCTGGTGTTTGATCCCCACCTTGAATAGTGCATCCGGCGTTCAATTGGCGATCAACATGTTCTTGGAAGGGCCTTATGATTCAGGTTCTGGCTTTATGAATGATGACATTCGTGCTGCTGGTCTACTGCCTTTGGTACAACCCTATTCTGGCTACCCGTTCATTGGAGGCGGAGGTGAAACAATTGCACCAGCGGTCAGAAATGTTACAGGTCCCGATGCGATAGTTGATTGGGTCGTGATCGAACTTCGTAGCGCTGGGAATAGCAGCACTGTAGTTGCCAGCAGAGCAGCACTTGTGCAGCGTGATGGCGATGTGGTGGACCTGAATGGCACTTCAGACATTACAATGAACGTTGCTACAGGAAGCTATTTCGTTGCGGTACGACATCGTAATCACTTAGGCGTAATGGCCACACCGGCTATTGCTTTGTCCAGTTCGGCTGCGACCATTGACTTTACTAATTCAGCAACTGGTGTATATGGCACCGAAGCACGAAAGAGCGTAGGTGGCAAAGTGGTTCTTTGGGCCGGCGACGTGACATTCAATGGTGTATTGCAATACACGAATACCGGAAATGATCGCGATAGGATCCTCCTGGAGATCGGAGGAGCGGTACCGACGAACACGGTGGCCGGATACGCACCCGAGGATGTGAACATGAACGGTGAAGTGCGCTATACCGGTACGAACAACGACCGTGACATCATTCTTCAGAACATTGGTGGAATTGTTCCCACGAACACTAGAATTGAACAGCTGCCATAGTGCGTAGATAACGACTCTTCGTTGAGTATGACCAAGTTTGCAGGGGCTCCGATAGAGCCCCTGCTTTCGTTCATCCTTATTCGTTTTATCCTTCCGGAATGTGAAATGGTATTAGGATCCAAGAGAACCACGAACTTCGCATCCACATGAAATTCGTTTACCGCTTCTTCTTTCAAACGGTTTTCGGTTGGAGGATCCAGGATGACCGCCCTGCGGAGCTGCCGAGCTACATTGTGGTAGTAGCGCCACACACGAGTAATTGGGATTTTTGGGTGGGCGTTTGTGTTCGGAGTTTGGCCAATATGAAAGATGTAAAATTCCTGGCCAAGGCATCACTCTTTAAGCCACCTTTAGGTTGGTTCTTCAGAGCCATGGGTGGTTATCCGGTCAATCGTTCGAAAAGCGCATATCTGGTGGAAAGTATTGTAGCGATGTTCAAAAGTGGTGAGCTAACGAAGATCACCATTACCCCGGAAGGCACGCGCAAATACCAACCTGATTGGAAAACGGGGTTCCATCGTATTGCAACAATGGCTAACGTGCCAATTGTTCTGTGCACGTTCGATTATGCACAGAAATTAGCGATCCTTAGCGAACCATTCCCGTTGACGGATGATGTATCGGGTGATATAGAACGCATGAAAGACTGGTTCCGTCCGCATAAAGGCAAGAATCCGGAGAATGGGGTCAGGTGATCCCGGATCGAATGGTACGAACATTGCTTATGCCGCTACAACCTAGTTTGCCTTGCCATGTATAAACATCTTCTCATAGCTACTCTGCTGATCTCGTCTCATCACCTTGTAGCGCAGAATTTTCCGGCCCTGACGGGCGAAACAGCAGATGGCGTCACCATCATACTCCCAAAGTCGGATGCGAAACCATATACCATCATAGGATTGGCTTACAGCCAAAAAGCATCACCGGTAATGGAAGGTTGGTACGAACCGGCCTACATGCGGTTCATTGCGAAATACGGGCTTATGGCGGGTGCCTACGATGCCGATATCTACTTCGTACCGCTTTTCGTAGGTGCGAATAAGTCAGCGTATGAAGCTGTGATGAAGAACTTCCGCGAGAACGCGGATCCGGAGATCGTGGATCACGTGCTCTTTTCCAAAGCTGAGATCGAACCATTGAGCGCAGCTCTTGATCTTAAGGACAAGGGAATTCCATACTTCTTCGTTTTGGATGCAACCGGCAAGATCATTCATCGCACCCAAGGCGAATTCACTGAGGATAAGCTGGAAGCAATGGAGGACGTAATGCTGGAATAAGCCTAAACGCTGCATCTAAAAACTATGATCCAATGAGAACGGATCACAACCTTACATTTACACCCCGAAAATAACCCAATGACCATGCTTTCGACCATTGCAATTTCAGCCCTGATGGGCCTTTCATTAACATCATGCGGTACCGCTTCAAAGGAGGACGGTAATACCCTTGTTGCAACACAAACCGAACTAAACCAAGATAAACCCGTGGAAAATTCAGAAGGGCTATTCGCCAACATCAAGACCAATAAGGGTCTCATCGTGATCAAGCTGGAATTCGAGAAGGCACCCATGACGGTGGCTAATTTCGTAGGTCTGGCAGAAGGAAAAGTGAAGAACACCGCAAAAGGAGAAGGCGTTCCATACTACGATGGTTTGAAATTCCACCGCGTGATCCCTGATTTCATGATCCAAGGTGGAGATCCGAATGGTACGGGATCTGGTGGCCCTGGCTATGCTTTTGCAGATGAGATCCACCCGGACCTTAAGCATTCACGCGGCGGTACATTAAGCATGGCCAATGCTGGTCCAGCAACGAACGGCAGTCAATTCTTCATCACACACAAGGCAACGGATTGGTTGGATGGCAAGCACACCGTGTTCGGTTATGTGACTGAAGGAATGGATGTAGTGAACACCATTGCTGGAAACGATGTGATCGAGACAATTACCATCGTTCGTAAGGGCAAAGCTGCGGAAGCATTTGATGTAATGGCTGTTCTGGCCGCAAACAAGGACAAGTTCGGCCCGAGCCGTCGCTAGTTCGAGGCTTCTTAAATTGAAAAGCGGCAGGTCATCGAAAGATGGTCTGCCGCTTTTGGTTTGTACCAAGAACCAAGAGATGTTCATATCCGACTATCGTCGTCTATTGCCACCACCACCGCTACGGCCTTTACCACGGCCGCCTCCATTACCACCGCGATCACTGGCAACGCGCGCTTTGGGGTCATAAGCTGGACCTCTAGCAATTCCTTCCGGGATGGGCATTTTGGCAACTTCATAGCCGATCAAGCTTTCGATCCGGCCGAATTCGCGCATTTGCTTTTCATTCACGAATGTAATGGCCTGCCCCTTTTTTGAAGCACGCGCAGTACGACCTACGCGATGCACGTAATCCTCTGGATCACGGGGTACATCGTAATTGATCACCATATCAATGTCATCAATGTCGATACCGCGACTGACCACATCGGTTGCGACCAGGATCCTCAGTTTCCTATTGCGAAAATCGAGCATGACGGATTCGCGTTCCTCTTGACCGAGATCGCTATGCATTTCTGCAGCGTTGAATCCTTTTTTCTTCAAATGCCGAGCAAGGTTGCGTACTTCGACCTTGCGGCCTGCGAACACCACAATGGTCGTGCCTTCACTGGTATTCAATACGTGTTCCAGGATCTGCGCTTTCTGCATATCGAAGATCACATACGCCTCTTGTTTTACGCCTTCTGCGGGTTTGCTCAAGGAGATCGATATCTCTACCGGATCATGTAACACCTGTTTGCTCAACTCACGGATCGCCGGCGCCATGGTAGCGCTGAACATAAGTGTTTGCCGATCCTTGGGTATGAAGGTGATGATCTTCCGGATATCATCCACGAAACCCATATCCATCATTCGGTCAGCCTCATCCATGATCAGGAACTCCAGTCCTTTCAAAGGCACATACCCCAAATTCAAATGGCTTAGGAGCTTGCCGGGTGTTGCAACTACGACCTCAACGCCGCTGGTCAATGCAAGTTTCTGCTGATCGAAGGTAGACCCATCACTACCACCGTATACAGGTACGGAGGTTATCGGTGTGAAATAAGCAATGGCCTGTAACTGCTGATCGATCTGCAACGCCAGCTCTCGGGTTGGCACTACGATAAGTCCGCGGATGGAACCTTCCTCCTTAGGCTTGTACCCCGTGATCACGTCAATTATTGGCAAAAGGAACGCAGCTGTTTTACCGGTCCCTGTCTGCGCGCAAGCGATAAGGTCGCGCCCTTCCAAGACCGCTGGTATGGCCTGCTCCTGAATGGGAGTAGGCTTCCTAATGTTCATATGATCGAGGCCGTTGACCAGGTCCTCACTAATGCCGAGTTTTCGAAAATCCATGGGTATGCCGCAAAAAGGGGAAATTGAATTAGGCGGCTAATAAAGGCGCGAAGATACGCGGAGCAGTCCTAGGATATGGCTAGGCTTATGGTGTAGAGGTGAACTGGAGGCAAGCATCTCATTCTTGAACCGATCCATGAACCAACGATTGCATGATCGGCCTAAGTTTGGGGCCATGGCCGTGAAGGTGGAAATTTGTGCAACGAGCTATGCCGAAGCAAAGGCTGCGGCGGAATTGGGATGCGATAGTGTGGAGTTATGCTCTTGGCTCGCCTGTGGTGGCTTGACCCCGAGCTCCGGTTTTGTCGACACTGTCAGGAGCACCTTGGATATAGCCGTGCGGATATTGGTCCGACCAAGCCCTGAAGGATTCGTACTAGCGCCACCCGAAGCAAATACGCTGCTCGTGGACTGCGAGGTTTTCGGCGGTGGAGCATTGGATCTTGTAACTGGCGCGCTGACCGCCGAAGGGCTCATGGACATTCAACTTATGCAAGCAGTACAGCGAACTGCACCTGAAAGCCGGATCACCTTTCATCGTGCCATTGATCGTGCTCGCGACCCGGTAAGACTTGGTGAACAATGTGTGGAACTGGGGATACACCGCATACTTACATCGGGCGGTTCATTTCGTGCAATGGATGGGGTCGATGTGATCAAAGCCATCATGAATGCGACGAATGGGAACTGTGAAATTGCCTTGGCAGCCGGGATCAACGGCCAGAATGTGGTCGAATTAGTAGAGCGGACAGGTGCTCAAGAAGTTCATTTTTCAGCGCAGCGAAAGGTTGCTTTTCGATCCGAAGGAGTTGCATTATCAAGTCTTGGCGGCGGAGATCAATTCGGAATAGATCCAGACATAGCCAAGATCGAAGGTGTGCTGAATACCTTAGTAAAAGCGGGATTGCGATGAAGTGGTTGGCGTTGGTTTTCGGTTGTTGGATGACCGTCGCACAAGCCCGTGCACAGGAAGTACACATCCCCTTGCATGATGGTTGGAGCTTTTGCCAAGTAGGGAAGGAGCAATGGTATCCTGCTGAAGTGCCGGGTGTGGTCCATACCGATCTGCTACGCAATGGTTTGATACCCGATCCGTATCTAGGCAATAACATGGATAGCGTGCAATGGATCGAGAACGAAGCGTGGATCTATAAACGCACCATCATCGCTACCGACACTCTGCTAAAACACGGCCATCTCGATCTGGTATTCAAAGGCTTGGACACTTTCGCGGAGGTCTACCTCAACGATACGCTAATCGGAAAGGCGGACAACATGTTCCGGACTTGGGAATGGGATGTAAAAGCCCTTCTCAAGCCCGGCGACAATGAATTGAAAGTGATCTTCCTTAGCCCGATCAAGGAAGGAGCAAAACTGCGCGATGCGTATGGTATCCAATTGCCGCACGACAATGACCCGAGCGGCGTGAGTCCATACATCCGCAAGGCGGCGTACCAATTCGGCTGGGACTTTTGCCCGCGATTGGTGACGAGTGGGATCTGGCAGGGGGTGGAGTTGCATGGTAGCGACAAAGTGCGATTCGGTAGTGTGACCTTCCATGAGTTGGATTCCGAGATCCTAGTTTCCGTGAGCCTAATAGCCGATGGCTGCGATCGAGCAGTGCTCAAGGTTTTCTTGAACGGCAGTTTCATCACAACACGAAAATTCAAGACCTGCGACCAAGGCATACATCGGTCTGCGACAGGCTATTTCTCAGTCAATAAGGGGCCGGTCAAGCGTTGGAGGCCTGCTGGATATGGCCACCCGAACTTATACGATCTGCGGATGGAGCTTTTCATCCACGGGAAGCTGGAAACGATTTTCACTAAACGATATGGATTCCGCGATGTAACTCTCGATCAACCGGTGGACAGCTTCGGACGCGCTTTCACTATAATGGTGGATGATATCGCTGTTTTCGCTAAGGGCTGCAACCTAATTCCGCCGGACCTCATTCCGTCCGAGATCAGCGATAGTGCTTGGGTGGCACAAGTACAGCACATGCAAGGAGCCGGAATGAACATGGTGCGAGTTTGGGCAGGTGGTATTTATCCACCCGATGCATTCTATGACGCTTGCGATACCGCAGGAATCCTGGTGTGGCAGGATTTCATGTTCAGCAACATGATACCCGGAACCCGCGAGTTTCGGAAGAACGCAGAACAGGAATTAGTGGAACAGACGGACCGCTGGGGTGGCCATCCATGCGTTGCGGTCTTGTGCGGCAATAACGAACTCAATGTGGCGTGGAGGAATTGGGGCTGGCAGGAACGATATGCGCTGCGTGGTAAGGATTCGCTTAGGGTCGAGCGAGATAACTGGAGCTTCTTTCATGAGCGTCTTGTGAAAGGTTACGGCCCCGACTACACCCCAACCTCCCCACTAAGCAACTGGGGCAACGCTGAAGGTCTCACAAAAGGCGACCTCCACTACTGGGGCGTCTGGCACGGAGACAGTGCATTCTCTTCGTTCAAGAACAACGTAGGCCGTTTCGTCAGCGAATACGGGTTCCAGAGCTATCCGGATAGTGCGTTATTGGCCAACTACATCGATCCGAAAGAACTCTACCTCGGCAGCCCAGCTGTGAACCGCCTACAACGCAGCTACAAGACGGACAAACCCATTTGGGAGGCCATTGAGCGCGAACTAGGGGAGGAGAAACCAACAACCCTCGGCGGGTTCATAGAAGCCAGCCAACGCGTGCAAGCAAAGGCATACGGTATGGCCATTGAAGCGCATATGGCAGCGCAGCCGCACTGCATGGGCACGTTGCTATGGCAGCTGAACGATTGTTGGCCCGGCCCAAGCTGGAGTATCATCGACTATGAAGGGCGTCCTAAGCCTGCATATGATGTTGTACGTGCTCTATATTTGACGGAACCTTAGCTCAACTTTTCAGCTCTCAACAGCACTGACTATTGGTATCCAAAAGAATTGATCAGAAACTGCTTCGTGCACATTAAGCGAAATTCCGATCTTACGAAACCCTATTTTTACGCCCCCACAATTCACAAACCTGTATCTGAATGAAACGAACAAGACTCTACGCCATCCCCTTGCTTTTTGGAGCTATTGGTTTGGTTGGTCAAGCCTTTGGACAAGGCGATTGCCAAAATACCAGCCAATACCCCGGAAACGCGATAACTCCAAATCCGAATGGAACAGTGACCGTGATCAGTACTTGTAATTTTCAGAGTGAGTATTCTGCAATTGCGGGTATGGTAACCGGTGGTAATTATCAGTTCGTTGCAGATGGCACAACATACATCACCCTGCGTACCGGAGCTTTTGATGGTCCCGTCTTGGCACAAGGTACAACGCCGTTGGATGTAACTGCCGCAACGAATGATACGATCTACGCGCATTGGAACGTCAATGATCTGTGCGCAACTGCTTCTACGTGCATCAACACCTCTGTGCAGCGTATTCTGAATTGCGAACTCCCGGAAGTTGCTGTAAGCTACACGGAGGATTGCACTGCCGGAACATTCACGATCGTGTTGGATATAACATCCACTGGTGATGGCGCTACGGTGGATGTCATTTATGATGATGCTGGTAATGTTCAGACCATGGCTGGAGTGGGTACAGGTATTATAACCTTGGGACCTTTCACCAATGGCTCGCTTCCCTTGGTAATGGTGCAGCACGAAAGTGACCCTGATTGTAATATCAACCTTGGTGGACTTGCTCCATTCACGGAATGTGCAATTGATATCGTCTGCGGTGATCCTTCCATAACTCAGAACTATTGTTATGCGGACAATGACGATGTGAATTGGACATACACAGGCAACGGCGGTGGCTCCATGGTCCTAACTTTCCAGAGTGGCACGATCGAGGGTAGTTTCAACGATAGATTGTCCATCTATGATGGGTTTGATGCAACAGGACCAGTGCTGTTCGACCATACCGCCACAGGAACATTCGACCTTACAGGATTGAGCGTTGTTTCGACCACGGGTTCCATACACATGGCACTTTTAGCCAGTGCTTTCACCAGCTGTGCAACCGGAAGTTTCGGTATTGAAGAGTGGAACTGGACCGTTGTCTGCTTGAATTGTGAGATTCCACAAGCTACCGCGACCGTTACGGATGATTGCCCTGGTAATGCGTTCAACATTGCTGTGGATGTGGTCAGCACAGGTGATGCGACCACAGTGGATCTTGAGTATATCGTCAATGGTGGTGCCCCTCAAACTTCTGCTGGAGTTGGCACGGGTATAACCAACCTTGGCCCATTCACTGTCGGCGACAACGTTAGCCTTTCCGTGAACCATGATAACGATGCGAACTGCAACTTGGATCTTGGGGTGTTCACGGATCTGAACTCATGCCCACTGATCATCGCTTGTGGTGAACCTGAAGTAGTAGAGACCTATTGTTATGTGGGAAGTGATTCACAGTTCTGGTTCTACCAATCGAGCGGTGCAGGCACAATGCGTTTACGATTCAATCAAGGAACCATCGAGAGCAACACTTACGATGACCTAATTATCTATGACGGCATAGACAATACAGCCCCCGTGTTGTTCATGCATGGCAATTTAACATCGAATTTAGGACCTGTGGGAAGCGCAGTGCTTAGCCCGAACTCGCCCTACTATGGTGTTGAAGTTTATGCTACAGGTAACAGTCTCTACATGGAAATGTCCTCTGATCCTTCGGTCCAGTGCAATGGCTCAACGACCTATGATTCTTGGGAATGGGAAGTTGTTTGCCTCGATTGCACGATCCCGGTCGTTAGCTTTTCTGCAGCTGATGATTGTGTCAACTCCCAGTTCAGCGTACCTGTTGTGGTTACGAGCACTGGTGATGGTGGCACAGTGAATATCAACTACACAGTGAATGGTGGTGCTGTACAAACGGTAACCGGTGTCGGCGTAGGAACAGAATCCATTGGACCGTTCAACTTCAGCGATACCGTAAATGTTATTGTTGCCCACGGAACCAATTCACTTTGTGACATTGAACTGGGGGACATTACGGATACCGGAACATGTCCTGTACTGATCGATTGTGGCTCAGAACTCGGTGAGCAACTTTGCTACGCGAACAATACGGATTCACGGTACTACTACGATGGAACCGGGACATTGCCGCTGGCCATCTTCTTTGACTCCGGTACCGTTTTCGCGGGTGACCTAGTGAATATATACGATGGTGGCGACATTACTGCCCCTCTGCTTTACAGTGGCAACAATGGTTCGAATATGACCGGATTCTTCGTCAATTCATCCAATCCGGACAATCGGTTAACCTTACAGATCATTGCGAATGGATTCACCGATTGTGCAACCGCAGGAATACAAGACCCTCCGACCTGGCGTGTATTCTGCTTGGATTGTGCTCCACCAATTGTCTCATTCGACCTGGTGCAGGACTGTATTAATTTCCAATACGTCATGGAGGTTACGGTCACCACCATGGGTACGGACCCATCCATTGATGTGACCAATACCGGCGGTGCTCCAACGGTTACGATCACTGCACCTGGTACATACACCGTTGGACCATTCGTATCTGGAAACCCAGTCGAAGTGGTTCTGGTAAACGAATTGAACGACCTCTGCAATGTATCAAGCGGTGTGCGTGTGAACCCCGTTTGCCCACTACCGGTATGCGGCTCCACAGTATTGAATGAAACATATTGTTACGTGACGAGTGATTCCATGGCATGGGCTTATGAACTTCCGACCGCAGGCACATTACGTCTAACGTTCCTACGCGGTACCATCGAGTCCAACTCATGGGACAACCTGATCATTTATGATGGTACGGACAATACGGCACCAATCCTTTTCATGCACGGCAATACGACGTCGAACTTAGGTCCTGATGGCAGTGGTGTTCTGAATACAACAGCACCTTATGAGACGGTAGATGTTACTGCAACAGGTTCCAACCTGTACATGGAAATGTCATCGGATTTCTCTGGAGATTGTTCCAGTAGCACGACCTACGATCCATGGGAATGGCAGGTCTATTGCGAGGGTTGTGTTCCTCCTGGTGTGAGCTATAACCTGCTTACGGATTGCTTCTCGCGTTCATTCACCACAGAGGTGATCGTTACGACCACTCCTCCTGCAGAAGGGCTTCAGATCACAAATACCATCACCGATGAGATCAGTACGGTGAATTCATCGGCGGTTTACAACTTCGGTCCCTACGGCCAGAATACGGATGCGGTGTTCGAGATCGTTTCATTGGACGAACCCGGATGCGTATACCGCAGTGATACCCTCAGTGTGCCTAGTTCTGATTGCATCATTGTTAGCTGCGGATTCGATCAGTACAATTATTGCCTTGGCAATGATGAAGATCGCTGGTACACGTTCAAGTCCGAGCAGAACGTTCAAACCACGATCACATTCATCAGTGGCCAACTATTACCCGGTGATCGGATCGTGTTCTACAATGGACCGGACGAGAACTCAGCAGTACTCTATCAGGGCACGAACGGCGGAAGTTTTACCGGGTTTGCGCTGAATTCGCAGAATGCTGCGAACACGATCACCATGCGGATCCAATCCGATGGAAGTGGATCCTGTGGTGATGGAGCAGCTGGTGCGACAGAGTTGTGGTGGCACGTGGGTTGCGGTGCAGTTGGCATCGAAGAAACCGCTTCCACAGGGTTCACGATGTTCCCGAATCCGACCAATGGATCACTCACGATCAACATAGGTGCTTCAGTTCAAAACTCTGCCTATGTGAACGTGATCGACATGCAAGGCCGCACGGTAGCCGAGCAACGGATCAATCAAAAAGCTGGTTCAACCAATATACTGGATCTATCCGGTTTGTCCGCTGGACAGTACATGGTAAAAGTGATCACCGACGAGTGGGTACGCACACAGGCTTTGCAGATCGCACGCTGATCAGCACGAAATAAAATGAAAAGGGGCTGTCTCGAAAGAGGCGGCCCTTTTCTATGATTAGAGGGTAGCTCACTTTGTTTCGATCAACACCTCATCAACAAAGATCCAAGTAGGGCCTCCATTACCGGGATGCCAATCAGGACAAGGCCCAGCATTTCGTGCGATGACTTTGATGTATCGCGCTCTTTTGGAGATCGGTTCTGTCCAGAGCTCCGTCGTTAGCGCATCCATTGTATCTCTTGCAATGGTGTGTGAGGCGATCGCCGTGCTCCACTGCCTACCATTGGAGCTGAACGCGAACTGCACATCAGCTGGAAGCCAGATCCAGGATCGTTGGTCCTGCAAGGCACTTAAACCAACACGTTCCAATTGCATTGGCTTACCTAGATCTACGGTTGCTATAAGATCCGCACCTTCGAAACCCTGCCATTCGCCTGTTCGGTAATCATCACCGCCCCGAAGTCCATCCACTAAGGCTTGATCTCCTCCAGCGGAATACTGCTGTGCAAATTCGGTAGCCAATTCAATGGATCGGTCCGTTTCAACTTTTACAAAATGAGCTGTGGCTGGCTTTGAGCGGAATGGTGAATCTGCCCTGTCCGGAATAATACGCTCAGCAAAAGCTGATATGGAGGTGTTTGCGGAGATATGAAATGGCCCTGAATAAAGCAGGGGAGCTGATCCGTCCAATGAATAATAGAGGCGGGCGCCGATATCGCTGGATGAAATGGTGATCTTCAACGAATCCCTGAATGCTTGCGAGGCCGCCGAAATAATAGGAACCGGTTGCCAGGTCGATAGCTCCGTCTCACCAAGCTGTGGAGCGTCACTGGATGAACTTACAGGTCGTGCGCCCAATTGGTAATGCAATGATCCGCCTTTCTGCAACAACTCAAATGGTAAGTTCCGCATGCTGGTCATTTCCTTACCGTTCAACTCCACGCGTTCAATGATATTCCTGACCCCACCTTGTGCTGTACTGGAAATGACAAATGTTCTATCATCTCCAAGAGCAATGGAAACGGAGTCGAATAATGGCATGGTCAAGGTCATTTCGGGTTTTCCGGGGCAGATCGGATACATTCCCATAGCACTGAGGACATACCACGCACTCATTTGGCCACAATCCTCATTGCCTGCAAGACCATCAGGAGCATTGTGATACAAGTTATTCAAGATGTTCTTTACATAACCATCCGTTAGCTCCGGGTGTGACGAGAGGCTGTTGAGATAAGCGAAAGAATGGCTGGGCTCATTGCCATGCGCGTATTGCCCGATCAATCCGGTGATATCACTTTGATCGCGTCCGGTGGTACTTGTTTTTGCTGTGAATAACGACTCCAGCCGGTTTGACAAACCTTCTTTTCCACCGATCAATTCAGTGTACCGTCCCATGTCATGCGGCACGAATAGACCGTATTGCCATGCATTGGCTTCGGTAAAGTGAAAATTCACTTCGTATGGATCAAAGGGCACAACGAAACCGCCATTGCGGCGTGCCCGGAAGAATTTGGTCTCTGGATCGAACACATTCTGCCAATTCCGCGACCGATCATAGAACCGATCAGCGATATCAGTTTTCCCCATTGCTTCTGCCATGCGTGCAATACACCAATCGTCATACGCATATTCCAACGTTCGACTAACACTTTCGGGCTTATCCTCGCTGCTGATATAACCGCGTTCCCGGTAATGGTCCAGTCCGAAAAGATCCGCATCGGCACTAGCCACCATGGCTTCCAATGCAAGCTCTGCATCGTAACCACGGATACCTTTCATGTAGGCATCGCTGATCACACTAACGCTGTGGTATCCGATCATGCAATCGGTCTCGTTGCCCCAAAGCTCCCAAACGGGTAAGCGGCCACTTTGTTGGTAATGAAGCAGAAAGGTCTTGATCCAATCATTGGTCATATCCGGCTCCAGGATCGTCATTAAAGGGTGAAGTGCCCGGAACGTATCCCAAAGACTGAAAACGGTGTAAACGTTGTGATCTGCTTGATGGACTTCACTATCCATGCCGCGGTATTTTCCATCCACATCGTTGAAAACGTAGGGCGCTACGTAGGTGTGGTAAAGCGCCGTGTAGAAGGTTTTTTGTTCATCCACAGTACCGCCGCTGATCTGGATCTTGTTCAGTTTCTGGTTCCATAAGTCTTCCGCCTGCTGGCGCACTTTATCGAAATCCCAATGTGGCACTTCGGCTTCGATATTGGCGCGTGCTCCTTCGATGCTCACTGCACTGATACCAACTTTGACGATCAGCGGCTGGTCAAGTGGACCGAAGTTCAGACCAGCCACGGTATTAACAAGATTGGAAGGCATGACCTCATTGTCGATCCATGGTGCGCTGAATTGTATACAGAAGAAAAGACGTTGGTCCGTTGCCCAAGAGCTTGATCGCCGTTCCCCAACGATCTCCGAGCTACCAATGACTTCCATGCTTGCGCCAAGAAGAGGGTCACGATGCCGCAGATCGATCGCAATGCGCGCGGCATCGCCTTTTGGAAACCAGTACCGATGCACTCCGACGCGGGCAGTTGCGGTCAATTCAGCGTTGATCCATGTTCCTCCACCTCCATCGATCACATTACTATCTTCAGGCTGGGAATCCGTCGAAGTTAAAAGACCAACCTTATAATACCCAGCATTAGCATGTTCCCTTGTGTGATAAAAACGAGCCCGAGTCGCGGTCCTATCGAACGCCATTCCTTTGGGCCCGCTCATGGGCATCAGCAACACATCACATAGATCAGCAACACCCGTCCCACTCAAGTGCGTATGACTAAATCCGTAGATCAACGAATCACTGTAATGGTAACCGCTGCAACCGTCCCAGTCCATGACGCCATCCGGTCGCGTATCCGGACTTAGCTGCACCATGCCATTGGGTACGCAAACTCCCGGGAAGGTATGCCCGTGCCCACCTGTCCCAATGAATGGGTTCACCAGATCGCGGGCTGGATTTTGCGCCACAGCACTAAGCGTGAATGTACTAAATAAGGCTGTCGATACATAGGAAATGGACAACTGCTCGAACCTATTTCGCTGCACCTTGGATGGCATGATCCCAAGCGTGTAGTTGTTCTGTTCTCTGCTCATACGCTTCTCTTCAATTCTTTATTCATAAAAGTTAATGCGGCTGCACCAAGGATCCCTGCTTCATTCTCACCCAGACCGCTCAAGACCAGATCTACGCGATCATGATAAATGTTCAAAAGATCTTTCCTGAACCATTCTTTCAAGGGATCCAGAAGCAAGGAGCCACTCCGTGCAATACCACCGCAGATCACAATGCGTGCAGGGCCGGTTGTAGCTACAGCATTGGCCAATGCCACTGCTAACCATCGGACCGTATGGTGGAAGGTCTGCATCGCTTCGTAATTACCGGCCAAAGCAGCATCGGCTATACACTGTACGCCTTCTTGTTTCAAAACATCCTTGTTACCATCGAGTTCGTCATAAGTCCGCCGCATTCCGCGAATGCTCACATAAGCCTCCAAACACCCTTTGCGGCCACAGGTACAATCACGGCCATCCATAACGATCGTGGTATGTCCGATCTCACCCGCATTTCCAGCACTTCCCAGAACAAGTTCTCCATTCACGATAACACCGCCACCTACACCTGTGCCCAATGTGACCACCAAGAGGTCATCGAATCCTTTGCCAGCACCGTATTTCCATTCACCAAGTGCGGCGGCGTTGGCATCGTTACCAAGCGTGGTAGGAACACCGGTACGTTCAGAGATAATTTGGGCCAAGGGCACATCGTTCTTCCAAGGAAGGTTGGGCGCTTGCTCTATGAGTTGGGTAAAATGATTCGCGTTGGGCGCGCCAATTCCGATAGCACTAGGATCAATATCATTGGTGAGATGCTTTATGCACTGTGCAATGGCATCTGCGAACACATGCTCATCAGCATGACCCATCGTTGGAATGCGATCAGAACGAAGTATTAGTCCATTTTGGACCAGACCGATCTTGGTGGATGTACCTCCTATATCGACCCCGAGGATCAGGTCGCTCGTCTTTCGTTCCATGCGTAATAAGTGACGTAGAAGTAGCAAGAGATAACCAGTAGGAATGCCACTTTGAAGCCGAACCCATCGGCCAGCAGGCCAAGTAGGGGAGGAATTACGGCACCGCCGAAAATGGCAGTGCATAATATACCGGAGCCTTGTGGTTTAAGCGGTCCGAGACCTTCAATGGCCAACGTGAAAATAGTGGGGAACATGATGGAGTTGAATAGACCGACAGCCAAAATGCTCCACATTGAAACGAAGCCTGTAGTTGAAATGGAGATCAGGATCATTGTAATTGCCAATAGACCGAAGATCATAAGCACCAACGCAGGGCGATAGATGCGCGTAAGAAATGAACCAACGAACCTCCCGATCATGGCGCCACCCCAGTAAAGCGCTACGAAGACACCTACAACACCTTTCGCATCCATTCCCGTTACGTCCTTGCCTAGAAGATCAGCGATCCAGCCCATTGTGGAGTCAGCGCGAACTACATCTGCCAGATCCATGGAAAGGAAATAATTGACCAGATACGATCCGATGGCCACCTCGGCACCGACGTATAGGAAAATACCGACAGCACCGCGGATCAGTCTGCCTTTTCGGAAAGTGGCTGCGTAAGAACCAAAAGTCTCACCGTCCAGTATGCGGGGCAAATGAACCGCTCCAACAAGAACGGCCAGTAATAAGAGTGCCCCGGCCAGAACGACGAACGGTCCTTGCACAGCTGAAGCTTCTTGGACCATGTATGCAGCGCGATCGGTACTTGATAACGCCTCAATGGCTTTGCCATCCAGGATATGATCGCTCAATAAATAGTTAGCACCAATAATGGGTGCTATGGTGGTTCCAACACTGTTGAAGGCTTGTGCCAGATTCAATCTACTGCTAGCACCTTCTTCGGAACCAAGCACTGCCACGTATGGATTCGCGGCAACTTGCAGAACGGTCATTCCTGCTGCTAGTGTGAAGATGGCCAGCATGAAATAGGGATAAGCTCTAGTGCTTGCAGCAGGCCAGAATAGGAGGCATCCGATCCCCATTGTCGCCAGACCGATCAGCATACCTCGCTTGTAGCCAATTCGTGCCAAAAGGAACCCAGCAGGAATTGAGACCAATAAATAAGCACTGAAGAACGCTATCTGTACTGCTCCAGCTTGGAAATAGCTCAGTTCAAAGACCTCACGCAGCCTAGGGATCAGTGAATCCACAAGCACCGTGATGAATCCCCACATAAAGAACAAGGAGATCACGACCATAACGGGCGCATTGGAGTGTTTTTGGTCCATATGATCTTTGAAATGTGGGTGAATGTAGCAGTAACTCGGGTTAGGAACTAGGAGCGTATCATCCAAAGAAAAAGGCTGCCCTTTTGAGGCAGCCCTTTTCAATACATAAGAAGGTCGAACTAGCGGATCACAGAGATGCGCTGTGCTTGCTCATTACCATTGCCTACAGTACGAACCATGTACGTACCGTTAGCATAGTTGCTCATATCAAGTGTGTACGTACCACCATTGGTCACATTGATGGTCAACGCCTCGATCAAGCTACCGCTCATATCGAATACATTGATGGCCTGTACCTTGGAATCAACACTAAGCTTGAAGATACCATTGGAAGGATTAGGACTGATCGAAAGGATCTGGCTAGGAGCAAGTTCCGTTATGCCAATTCCCCCTCCACCGATACATGTAATAGCAGGAAAACCATTGGCGGTTCCAGCATTAGTGGAAGTTCCACAAGCGCCTTCCTCCGATACTACCAACAAATAAGTACCTGACTCACTTGCAGTAAATGTCAAGGCACAATTTGAACTGGCATCAAGTCCATAAGCATCAACTGCTCCACTCGGGGTAATAATGGTATATGAAATGTTGAAAGCAGTACCACCAGTTCCGTTACAGGCGCTGAACGTGTAAGTGCCGGCTACCATATTGTCCATAGCATAAGCCTCATCAGCGTAGATCTCAAAGTCAGTGATCTCATTCACTGGGCAACCAGCTCCTGTATCAGCAGGCGCACCTCCGAAGGCCGTGTTGAAATCGCTCCAACCTCCAGTTGCATTCGGATTTACCCAAGTAGTACATTGAGCAGAAACTTGTGATGCGGAGAGTACACCCGCTACCAAAGCCACGGACAAAAGTGAAAGACCTTTTGTCAAAGAGTTAAATGTTTTCATGCGTTTGATTTTTTAAGAGTTTGTACAAATATAGGAAAGTAGTCGATTGCGCCAGTGATTCTGAACTTTTGATCAAAGATTTCTCTCGTCGGAGATCCAATTCGTGTTTTCGTACCAACTTCTTAATAATCTTACCTTTTCGTGCTATTCTACTTTGGGATGATCCTAAACCTGATCTCATAGGGTGTTGGTTTTGTTCTGCTATAGGTGTTAGTACCTTTCCGGCATGGCCGATCGCAGAGACTTCCTGAAACTAAGCCTAGCTGGGTCAGCTGGGCTGCTTGTGGGGTGTAATTCCTCAGAAGAAAAAGGTGCGATCATCACAAACCCGATTGAGTCATTACGACCGAGCGGGGCCTTGATCGTTTCCACTTGGAACCATGGTATAGCTGCGAACGAAAAAGCGTGGTCCACACTGGAGAGCCATGGCAGTGTCCTTGATGCAGTTGAACAAGGAGTAGCTATCGTCGAAAGTGACTTCTCCAACCGCAGTGTTGGGCTTGGTGGTCGCCCGGATAGGGATGGAATAGTGACGCTGGATGCTTGTATTCAGGATCATGACGGGAAAGCAGGAGCAGTTGCATTCATTCAGCGCTTCGAACACCCGATCAGCATTGCGCGAGCCATCATGGAACGCACGCCACACGTGATGTTAGTGGGTGCAGGAGCTGAAAAATGGGCCTTGGAGAACGGGTTCAAGCAGATCGATATAGATATACCCGAAGTACAATTAGCTTATGAGGAATGGTTGAGAACGTCGGACTACAAGCCAATCGCGAACAGAGAGAACCACGATACGATCGGAATGCTAGCCATGGACGCAGAAGGACGAATTGCAGGGTCATGCACCACCAGTGGCATGGCTTTTAAAATACATGGACGGGTAGGGGACAGTCCGATAATTGGCGCAGGGCTTTTCGTGGATGGTGATGTTGGGGCGGCTTGTGCGACCGGAGTGGGTGAATTGATGATCCGAACCGCCGGGTGCCACACCGTAGTCGAATTGATGCGCCAAGGGTTCAGTCCGATGGATGCATGCCGCGAAGCAGTGCTTCGTATACTTGCCAAACATCCGAATGAAAAGGACTTGCAAGTGGGCTTTTTAGCATTGAACAAAGCCGGTAAACACGGAGCTTGGAGCGCTTACGAGGGTTTTAATTATGCGTTAAGCACATCCGCGATAGCACAATTGGCCAATGCCAGTTTTGAGCGAAAATTCGAATAGTGCGTTGTCCATCTGAGCAGATCTGCACGGCTTGGCCGATCTTCAAGAACGATAGTCGATCGGTCACCAACAACTTATCGCGGATTCTCCATCGGCGATCGTTATCCAGTTGAACTTGGTCGAATTGTGAATAGATCAAGCTTACCCATTGAATTAATTTGTCTTTTCAAGTAACTTTGTAGCAATGGATCGGTTCTACGTTTTGCTTCGCAATACCGCTTTTCTATGGGCTCTACTTACTGGGTTCCAGGCGAATGCTGGCGGTAATGAGGAAACGCCGGATTCGAGCCAGGTCACGATCGAGTGTACGCGGTCCTCCAGCTTGGTCTTGATCAACATTACGAATCATAGAAAGATCGGCTTGGTGAGCATCTCGATCAGCGATTCAAAAGGACGTTCACTGTACTACGAAGAGGGTAAGGCAATGACCGATGAACTGGTCCGTCGGTTGGACAAGGGCCTATTCCCACCGGGAGAAGCAACACTTACTGTTCGCTCACGGGATGTGACCGAGAGCCAAGCTTTTCTGGTTCAGTAAAAGGTTCTACCAACCCGCATTCAGCAGTGAAACAAGCTCGGCATCCACGGCCAAGCTCCTGCTCTGGGCTGCATTTCCATCTGATTTCTTGAATTTGCCTTCCTGGGCTGCTTGTACCGTACCAACATTCGCTCTGCTATGATTTACAGCAAGCTCAGACTCGGTCACCACATGCGAAACAGTCGGGGCCGGAGGAGCAGCTGTTGTCGCATCGAAGACAGGTCTTATGCTATCGGCTTCATCTGCTAGCATCTCCTGAACACGAGCGCCGTCCATATACTCAGCATCCTCATTTAACTTATCGTCCTTGGACACATCCGCAAATGACCCCGCCTTTTCCCGGTTGATCTCCTTCAGGCTTTCAGACCGTTTCGCAAGCACTTCCATCGGTTCTTCCATAGCTGCAACATCGTTGGCTATAATGGTACTACCAGTGCTTACTTCCATCTTACTTAGGAACCCATTTTCATTTGCAAGTTCTTGTTGCTGTGCAACACGCGCAGCACCTTGTAATTCTTTAGCAGCAACATCAGCAGCTTCTGCGGTCACAGGCTTCAACACGGCGTTGCCCTCTATTCCGTTAGGTGCCTGAAGTTCTTTCTGTACATCAACAGCTTTGGCATGCTCAACATCCTTTAGCTCAGCCAATCCGACTTCATTCGTACCATAGTTCCGGACCAATACAACCCCGGCGGTGATCAATATTGCCAACGAAGCGAATGCCAACGCCGGTCGCCACAATGCAGACATTTCCTTTGGCCACAACAACGGTCCTACGCTGTTGAGCCAGATCTGCCATTTCGGGCGCTGCTGAGCACGGAAGGCATTGATCACATTGGACCGTACGCTATCCGGAGCGACCAACGGTTCTTGTTCCCGGTCGCTCGTGCGCATGTGCAGCAACAGGCCGCGCATGGTCTCGTATTCATTCCTATCGGTAAGGTGACGAAGCACATAGGCCCGCTCCTCTTCCAATAGCTCGTCGAAGCTCCGCTCGCTGAGCAGGCTTTCGATGTCTTCAGGATCGTATCGTTCTCGCCGTTCCATTTGGTATCAGTGCTTTTGGGTCGAATTCCTTGAGGCGTTCGGCCAGTTTTTTCAATGTGTAGAATAGTCTCGATTTCACGGTTCCTTCGGAGCAAGCAAACGCTGCCGCAATCTCTTTGATGGCCATATCCTCGTGGAATCGCATGACGAATGTGGCTTTATGATCGGGATCCAACTTATCCAGTTCCTCATCCAACCGCCCTCGGAAAAGTTCACGATCCACACCTACACCGCCTTTCGCTTCTTCTCGGTCCGTGCCGTTGCGCAAATGCACTGCTGCAGCGCGTACCACTTCATTATGGCGGTATGCATTCTTGCAAATGTTGTTGGCTACGCTGAACATCCACGTCTGAAACGGTCTCGCCGGATCATAGCTTTCTGGTCGCTGCGCCAATTTGGTGAACAGGTCCTGCAAGTAATCCTGGGCCATTTCGCGGTCCTGCCAGAGCATGCGATGGAAATAGTTGAGGAGCCTGCGGTTGTATCGGTCGTATAATCCGGCAAACGCTTGTTCATCCCCGCGAACAACGAGTTCCATTAAGCGTTCATCGCTCAGCTTTCCATATTCCTTGCCGAATAATGCCATGCGTCAGTGCTGCAATACACCGGTTTTGATCAAGCTGTTCGTCGCCCCCAATTTTCCTGCAAGCAGTCGGAGTTCATATTCCAACAAACTGGCTTTTTCTTCATCACCTGCAGCGCGGTAATGCATCAATAAGATCGAACCTGGTAGCAAGTAATTCCGCGCCAATGGACCCGCTGCTGTTGCCTTTTTCATGGCCTTCCAATTCCGTTCGAGCGTAGGTATGTTGTCCAGTAGCACAGGACTATAACGCGCTGCAAGCCCGGTCACGTATAGCCTATCGCGCATCGTCTTCACAAGGTCCGGACCAAGTGCTAACGAAAGGAATACCGGCCTTTTTGTAGCAGATGCCAAAGCACCGATGAATGCGGGACCCGCTGCAGTAGCAGCCCCGCGAGCACCGGCACTGGTCCATACCTGTTGACGATATGCAGCATCCACCAAGAGGCGCTCATCCACGATCAAGACATCCTTCCGCACGCCATCGGCATATTGTTTTGCCCAAGCAGGGTAGGCGTCCATTTCACCCGCAGTAAAGAGGATCGCATCCTTCTCTACGGAAATAAGCATGTCATCCGTGAGCTTCCAGAGATCTGCTGCAACGTTACCTTCAGACTTCAAAGCCTTGCTCCAACGCACAGTTTCGCTTGAATTCGAAGTACGCACCGCGTTCATTAGTTGCGGTCCGATCAACTCGTTCCGATCGCTTCCTTTAGCGATTGCATGATCAAGTTCAGCAAAAGCACCTGGCGCAGGAAATTGTGAATAGAATTGGGCCAAATGCGCTTCAAAGGAATTGGGAGCAACTGTTCCGATGCGATCTGCCAAGACGTCCAAATTTGCTTGATCGGCTGGTGGGATGGTACCGCTATTCCGTGCGAGCGAAGCGTTCCGTTCACTCCGGTACTGGTTCAATAAAGCATCGTTATTCGCTGGTTGTTCTTCGACCAATACGCCCCATAAATTGGCGTTGCGGGTCTGGTCTTCGGCCTGCCATCCACCTTGATAGGGATCTTGCATGACCGGTGCCATTTGCTCAGCTTTGGCTGGCGTTTCGGTTTGCCCATACGCAAATCCTGTAGCGAGTAATAGAAGAAGTGAAATAGTCGTTCGGGACATAGTTGATCCAGACATCTAGTAACCAGTACACGCATCGCCCGAAAAGGTTCGATCGAATATGCGCGATACCTTTGCGAAGTTACAGGTAAGCAGCATTGTATACTTCCGTGCACATGTTTGCAAGGCTGACCGTAACTGCCAGAAATGGACGAAGAAGCAAGAGATCGGTTGAAATTGCGGTTGGATGAAGTGCATGAATGGCCAAGCGTCTATATGTTCAAATTCATTTTCGAGCCGGAACAGGAACGTACGAATGCTATTCTGGCCTTGTTTCCCGCAGAGAGTGAAGTACTGCGGAAGTATTCTTCCGGGGGGAAATATTTGAGCATTACCGTTAGGGAAGTAATGCTCAGTGCTGAGGAAGTGATAGAACGGTATGAAAAAGCAGGTACTATTGATGGCGTCATCGTAATGTGATGTATATGGACATTCAGAATATCCGTACCGCGCTTATAGTTACGCTTTCCGTTCTATTGGTAGTCGTGCTTTGGCGCAGATTCAAACGTGGCGTGCTCGCGAAGGACATGCCTGCTCCATTACATGCTGAATTGATCAATTTGCAAGTGCAATACCATCCGGCCAGATTACACGTTGTGGTAAAGGTCCCGAGCAATCAGACCATCCGAACGAATCTATTGGATGGAGCTCATAACCCATTGCACGCTTGGGCAGACGTTGATATGAAGCCTGGAGAATCCACCATTGAACTGGCCCTACCTGCTGCTGCCGACGGGCAATACCACCTGGAAATGTGTACCGACACGCAACGAACCGTGCGCCAGTTCCGTCTACTTCAAGGATGAAGTTCTCAGGATGGTTGGTTATCGTGTTGTTTTTGGCGACCGCCTGTGAACTCAACGCACAAAAGAAGAAGACCGATCAACCAATATTCACGACCTTCAAAGGCACATTGGTCTTGCCGATACCTACAGCTAACCCGTTGTTCCGTGATGTCACTGAAACGATCGGCCAATTGGACGGATCGATCCAGTTCCGAGTATATAAAGGCATGAGCTTAGGTGTTGGAACAAAATGGTCTTGGTACGGGATCGAGGACCGCGCTCTGTCACCACAAGGCTCTCCAGGTGAAGTTCGTCGCTCGGCATATTACGGCAAGGTGGCTTTTGAGAAGTACACCGGAAAGAAAACGTTCTACGAGCTGTGGATCAAATCCGGAATGGCGCAATACGAATACAAATGCGCGACCTGCACAGCCGAAAGAAACTTCGTCTTCCATTGGGGTGCCGGCGCTTCCTATTACATACACGCCACTGACAATCTATCCTTCGGACTCATGCTTGGTTATGAGACTGATGCATCCACCTTCAGTATCACGGATATCGGTGTCGATAACCTACCCGGACGGCGTATCACCACTGAAGAGCATAATTACCGGAACTTCCTGTTCGGAATGGGATTCAGCACCACGTTCAAAAAGGCCTCGGATGGGCCTGGGGCGTGGTAGGATTACTCGCGTTCCATCCGCACCACCTGATATTGTATCGCTTAAACGTTCCGTGGATGCCGAACAACCAAATCTCTTTTTATGTTCAATTCACTTCACCACGATCAACCGTTTTGTTCCCAGAACACCCTGGTTTGTTTGCAATTGATAGAGGTAAGTAGCTGCTGGAAGATCAACGGTAGTGATCACCTTCGAACCTGAACCGCGCACGGAAAAGCGCTTGATCTCGGCACCTTGCATGGTGTAGAGGACGATCCAACCCTCTTTCATAGATGCTGGAAAATCGTAGGTGATGGTCGTGTTTTCAGTGGTGGGGTTGGGGTAAGCACCAAGATTATTGCTGCTTTCCATAAAGTGCTCTTGCCCGCCAAGCGCAAATCCGGATATGGAGCCATCGCATTCCAAACAACCTAATGATCCCGGGAGTGAGTAAACGCGCATATCACCTGAAAGTCCTTCGGAGGTCAGGTTCATTTGTGTTCCGTTCGGAGTGTTATAAATGAACGGTTCAGTAGTGGCTGCATAAAAATTAATTATTGCAGGCGCATAGTTGGTCGCAGAAAAGATCTCGGTACCATCTGTCCGGAAGACTTTCGTACCATAATTTCCAGATATGGTTCCTGTTACCAAGAATTCGATCGTACTGGGGTCGGTATCGAATAGATCTTCGGAAATATACATAGGTACAGGATAGTCGTACGCTGATGAAGCTACAGCCCAAGGACAAGCGACAACGAGGTATTGAGTAAGATCCATGTTGTATATGGTGAAACTTCCGGGATAGAATCCGACCAGTTTCGGTCCAGCGTTCACCAAGGTGTTACAATGCCATAGGGTCACTGGTGTCGAACCGATCTCCGTGATCTGGCCATTCGCTAATATCGCAAGGGCCAATGCTAGTATAAGAGTTGCAAGTCGGGCTTTCATAGAATTTCGAGGTTTTACTCCTAGACGATCATGATCAATGTGGGTTGCTTCATAAATGAACAAGATCATTTGAATACGGGCAGGAATGATCAATTAATCCGCACATGATGAAATCAAACCAGAATGAATCACTGTTGTCGAGTCCTGATTATGGGTTAACCATCGGACGTCTAGTTTCTTATCAAAAAGTAAAGGTTGTACATTTACGTAGTGTCCTCCTTGTTGAATAGTGCAATTCTCGTTCTAGCAAATTGCTGTGTTCTTCATACCGCCTTTTGCCAAACTGTTATTTGGCAAGAAACATTTGATGGAACTGGGAACTGGAACACGCTGAATATCCCGGCGGGTAGTGAAGGCTGCAATGCCAATCCCTTTTTTATCAGTTGCCTAGAGAACGGTAACCCAGCCGGTGTCTGTGGCAGCGGCTGTGGTAGTAATAATACACTGCACGTCGCCTCTATTGCATTCGGCGATACAGGTGCGGCATATGACGCTGGTGGCGGCCCTGCTTGTGGTGGCCTTTTCGCTTGCATATTCGGCGGCTTGTGCAACACACTTACCAATAGACGATCCCGTTCTGCAACGATAAGTACGGTGGGGTATTCGGGCATCGATCTGGAGTTCGATTACATAGAATCCGGTTCCGGCAGCGCCGATAATGCAACGGTGGAATACAGCACCAACAACGGTAGCACATGGACGCTTCTTACGGATATGCCCAAAACCGTTAATACAGGCTGTGGTGGCCAAGGCCGTTGGACGCACATTAGCACCCCGTTGCCTGCTTCTTGCGAGAACATAAGTACACTTCGCATTGCCTTTCATTGGGTCAATAACAATGATGGTGCTGGAACGGACCCTTCCTTTGCAGTGAACGATGTAATGATCACTTATCTCGATCCGCTGCCTGTGGAGCTGGTCAGTTTTTTAGGCACCCCTGTAAATTCTTCGACCTACTTGAATTGGTCAACGGCGACCGAGAATGACAACGACCATTTTGTTCTGGATCGAAGCGTGGATGGCAGGGAGTTTCATTCCATTGGAACCATGGATGGCGCGGGCACTACGATGCAGCAGCAGACCTATTCATTTTGGGATCATTTTCCAATATCCGGCATGAACTTTTATCGGTTACGCCAAGTGGATCATAATGGCCATGAAGAAGTATCGCCTGCGGTTGCTGTGATGCATCAACCCACGAATGACCCTTTAGCTGGCCTGTATGTGGACAATGGCGTTTTGGTTACCGGGTTTATCGAAGACCACGCCAATTGCACATACCGGATCACCGACGCACAAGGGAGAATGATAAAGGAAGGCACACCGCGCGGTGATCATTTGAATGTGGATATGAACAGCTATATGCGTGGTCTGTATGTCCTGCAATTGAACAGCGGTGAACGAGTAGGCTCAGTTCGCTTCGTGCGTTAGTCTGAAAGCAATCGTAGGGTGAATCGTAAAGAGGGCTTCGACTATTCAATGGAGATCTTGTGGATGCGCAGCGGGCCATTGATCATTTGATCAGCACCATACCGGACGCGGCAGTAATACTTAACTTTACACAACAATCGAAATTCAAATGACCGCGTTACAAATACGGGCGGAGATCCAACGGTTACTTCACAAAGAAAATAACTTGACTGTTCTTGAGGCGATCCATTTGCTCTTAAGGCGTGAAGAATCTGTGGCCGATGAAGAGCTGTCGGATGAGAAGATCGCTGAGTTGAACGCGCAACGCGCTGACCGGATCAGCGGAAAAGTGAAGTTCATCAGCGAAGAAGAAGCTATTCGCATGTTCCGGGGAGCCAAGTAATGAAGTACTCGCTTCAGCTCGACCCAAAAGCTGTCAAAGAAGTACGTCAGGTCTATGATCATCGAGAGCATGAAAAGAAAGGATCGGGTGACCATTTCGTCAATGCTATTGAAGCCTGTTTCGACCAGATCAAGCTAGGTACTTTTACGTCCCTACCGAAGTAAGTGGTCGCAAATTGCGTCCACCTCTGAACGCATTGATAACACTATGAAAAGCAATCATCCTTCCGAAGAAATAGAAACCTTGATCTTCGAGATCCGTGGACTGAATGTGATGCTTGATAGCGAACTGGCAACGCTCTACGGTACGGAAACGAAGCGTTTAAAGGAACAGGTCCGACGCAATAGTGAACGCTTTCCGGATGACTTTATGTTCGAGTTGACCAAAGAGGAAAAAGAAGAATTGATAGAAGGTAACGAAAGGTTGAATAAATTGAAGTTCTCGCCAGTATTTCCCATGGTATTCACTGAACACGGTGTGTTGATGCTCTCCAGCGTATTGAATAGCGACACAGCCATAGCTGTGAACATACAAGTGATGCGCGTGTTTACGCAAATGCGTTTAACGATATCCACCAACAATGAGATCTTGCTCAAACTGGAGAAACTGAGCGGCACGGTGAGCCATCACAGCCGCGATATCCGCAGGATATTCAGCCAATTGAGGAAAATGGAGGAGGAAGAAAAGAACCGGCGGTTGCTTGCACTGATCGCCAAGGAAACGAAAGGGCAACATAAACAGATCGTTGGGTTCAAACCGGACAGGGATAAACCGAAGAAATAATACCCAAAAAAAAGCCCCCCAACAAACGTCAGGGGGCTTTCAAATTGTTCAAGGTCAATTAGTCCTTGCTCTTATCATCTGTAGGAGGGAGTTCCTTGGCATCATCTCCTTCACCTTTGGCGAGTTTCTTTTTGCCTTTGGTGACCTTGATCGCGAGTTCGGTCTTGTCCTTGTTCACGCTCACGTTGATCTTATCTCCTTCTTCAACGCCATGGTTAATGATCTCCTCGGCCATAGGATCTTCGATGAACTTCTGGATCGCACGCTTTAGCGGTCGTGCGCCGAATTTCTCGTCGTATCCCTTATCGACCAAGAAGTCCTTCGCATCATCGTTCAACTTCAGATCGTATCCGAGTTCAGCTACACGCTTGTACAAGTAGCCCAGTTCGATATCGATGATCTTGTGGATATCCTCACGCTTCAAATTGTTGAATATGATGATGTCATCGATCCTGTTCAGGAATTCCGGTGCGAACGCTTTCTTCAATGCCTTTTCGATCACACCGCGATTGCTGTCGGCCTGACCTTCGGCTTTAGCAGCCGTGCCGAATCCGACACCCTTACCGAAATCACTCAGGTCACGAGCACCGATGTTGGAGGTCATGATGATGATGGAGTTCTTGAAGTCGATATGACGACCTAGGCTATCGGTCATTTTACCGTCATCCAACGCCTGAAGTAGGAGATTGAATACATCGGGATGTGCTTTCTCGATCTCGTCCAATAGAATAATGGAGTAGGGGCGACGCCGAACCTTTTCGGTAAGCTGTCCACCTTCTTCGTACCCAACATAACCTGGTGGCGCACCGATCAAGCGGCTCACGGAGAATTTCTCCATGTACTCGCTCATATCAATGCGGATCAACGCATCGTCCGTATCGAACAGGTAACGCGCGAGCTCCTTCGCCAACTGGGTCTTACCAACACCGGTCGGTCCCAAGAAAATGAATGAACCAATAGGGCGGTTCGGATCCTTCAGTCCAGCACGATTACGTTGAATGGCCTTCACAACTTTGATCACGCCATCTTCCTGGCCGATCACTTTGCCTTCCATCTCCTCCTTCATACGGCGCAACTTGCCGCTTTCTTTCTCTGCGATACGCGTCACGGGTATACCACTCATCATGGCCACAACCTCTGCAACATTGTCTTCGCTAACAGTGGTACGGTTATTCCTGCTTTCCTCTTCCCAAGCCTTTTTGGCCGTCTCTAATTCCTCCAATAACTGGCGTTCTTTATCGCGCAGTTTCGCAGCTTCTTCATAGCGCTGGCTGCGTACGACTTTGTTCTTCTCGTCCTTGATATCCTCGATCTTTTTCTCTACGTCAAGGATCGCCTTCGGAACAACGATATTGCTGATATGCACGCGACTACCGGACTCGTCCAAGGCGTCGATCGCTTTATCGGGCAAATGCCGATCCGTGATGTACCGATTGGTCAGTTTCACACATGCATTGATCGCCTCAGGCGTATAGGTCACGCTGTGGTGGTCCTCATATTTCTCCTTGATGTTGTTGAGGATCTGGATCGTTTCTTCAACAGTGGTCGGCTCAACAATGACTTTTTGGAAACGGCGTTCCAGCGCTCCATCCTTTTCGATGTACTGCCGATACTCGTCCAATGTGGTAGCACCAATGCATTGGATCTCTCCACGTGCAAGTGCTGGCTTGAACATATTGCTTGCATCCAACGATCCACTTGCACCACCGGCACCAACGATCGTATGGATCTCATCAATGAACAGGATCACATCCGGACTGTTCTCGAGCTCATTCATTACGGCCTTCATGCGTTCCTCGAACTGGCCACGGTATTTGGTGCCGGCCACGAGTGAGGCAATGTCCAATGCAACTATCCGCTTATTGAAAAGCACACGGCTCACTTTGCGCTGAATGATGCGGAGTGCGAGACCTTCAGCGATCGCGCTCTTACCAACACCGGGTTCACCGATAAGTACAGGATTGTTCTTCTTTCTTCGGCTCAGGATCTGGCTTACACGCTCGATCTCTTTCTCACGTCCGACAATGGGGTCAAGCTTCCCATCTTCTGCCATTTTGGTAAGGTCTCTTCCAAAATTATCAAGGACAGGTGTTTTGCTCTTGCTATCGCCTTGTTTGCGTTGTCCGCCACCACCTGCACCCCCACCCGCAAATCCACCGCTATCGTCATCATCATCGTCCGCACTTTGCTGTGAAGCTTTGGGCAGTTTTTTGGAAGGTATGATGTTCATGTCATCGGAACCATCCGCAAGAATTGTATCCACTTCATGTTTCACATTCTCATAATCAACACTGAACTTGTGGAGTGTCCGGGTTGCCAAATTGTCCTCATCCTTCAGGATACTGAGCAGAACGTGCTCCGTATCGATATGCGGGCTTTTGAAAAGTTTGGCCTCCAGGAAACAGATCTTCAACATTTTCTCGGCCTGTTTCACCAAGCTGATCTTATCCTTATCAGGCGGTCGCATGGCACTTGCGGGTTCCATCGAACCCTCTACTGTCTTGCGTAATTCATCCAGATCGACCTCCAAACGCTGCAACACCTTAACGGCATTGCCTTCGCCTTCGCGGATAAGACCTAGGAGAATGTGTTCGATGCCGATATATCCGTGCCCTAAGCGCAATGCCTCCTCACGACTGAAGGTGATGACGTCGCGCACACGGGGTGAAAATTTTGCGTCCATATAAGTTGGTGTTCTTCGTTCTACTACCCACTTGGGCGTTGTGTGCTAAGGTAACTAACGTACTTCAGCGGGCAAGCTATTTAGGTTAATGATGCAGCCTTTGGTATTCCTTCGATCTTTTATCCACAATATCGTGTGCGGTTGTGGAAAACTACCATACGAAGACAGGTGAATTCGGCCTACTTTCGGGCTCCCTTTCGGGAAACGGCCTGGTCACAAGGATCAGGCCAAGTGTAGAGAATTGACAAAAATGGCAGAAGCAGCAGGAGAAAAGATCATTCCGATCAGTATAGAAAGCGAAATGCGCACAGCATACATCGATTATTCGATGTCAGTGATCGTGAGCCGGGCATTGCCCGATGTGCGCGATGGATTGAAGCCGGTACACCGCCGCGTGCTCTACGGTATGCAGGATCTGGGCGTACTGAGCAATCGCGCGCACAAGAAGAGCGCACGTATCGTGGGTGAAGTATTGGGTAAATACCATCCACACGGCGACAGCAGTGTTTACGATGCCATGGTGCGTATGGCACAGCCTTGGAGCCTGCGTTATCCGTTGGTAGATGGCCAAGGAAACTTTGGCAGTATCGATGGGGACAGCCCAGCGGCGATGCGTTATACCGAAGCGCGCTTCAGAAAGATAGCGGAAGAAGTATTGGCGGATCTTGATAAGGAGACCGTTGACATGCGCCCCAACTTCGACGATTCGTTGGAGGAGCCGACCGTTATGCCAAGCAAGATCCCGACACTTTTAGTGAATGGAGCAAGCGGTATTGCAGTAGGTATGGCCACCAACATGCCACCGCATAACCTTTCCGAGGTGTGCGATGGAATTGCGGCATACATTGAAAATAAGGACATCGATGTGGAAGGGCTGATGCAACACATCAAAGGCCCCGATTTCCCTACCGGTGGCGTGATCTATGGAACCGATGGTATCCGAGAGGCATACGAGGGTGGTAGAGGAAAAGTGGTTCTGCGCGCAGCATGCCACATTGAAGAAGACGATAAAAGCGGTCGTGAGACCATCATTTGCACGGAGATCCCTTACCAGACGAACAAGGCTGTTCAATTGGTAAAGGGAATTGCTGACCTGGTCAATGATAAAAAGATCGAAGGCATCAGTGACGTAAATGATTATAGTGATCGCACAGGGATCCGCGTTGCTTACGAAGTCAAGCGCGAGGCCATGGGTACCGTGGTCCTGAATCAGCTGTTCAAATACAGCATGTTGCAGACCAGCTTCAGCATCAACAACATTGCACTTGTCGGTGGCAGGCCCATGTTGCTTGGGTTGAAGGACATGATCAAATACTTCGTGCTGCATCGTTTGGATGTGATCAAGCGTCGCACGGAATTCGAGTTGCGCAAAGCGGAGGAACGCGCACATATTCTGGAAGGTCTATTGATCGCTCTGGATCATTTGGATGAAGTGATCGCTTTGATCCGTGCAAGTCAAACCCCTGACATTGCGCGTGAGGGATTGATGACCACCTTCGGACTGAGCGAGATCCAGTCCCGTGCTATTCTGGACATGCGCCTTCAGCGATTGACCGGATTGGAGCGCGATAAGATCCGTGAAGAGCATGCTGAGCTGATGATCCTGATCGGGAAATTGAAGGCCATTTTGGCGGACGAGCACCTGCGCATGGAGATCGTGAAGCAAGAGACCTTGGAAATAAAGGAGAAATATGGCGACGAACGCCGCACCAAGATCGTACATGCGAGTGGTGATATGCGCATGGAGGACCTGATCGCGGATGAAGCGGTAGTGGTTACCATTAGCCATCTGGGGTACATTAAACGCACCAGTCTAAGCGAATTCCGTACCCAAGGAAGGGGAGGAGTTGGTAGCCGCGGAAGCACGACGCGCGACGAGGATTTCCTGGAGCACTTGTTCGTAGCGACCAATCACAATTACCTCTTGATCTTCACGCAAAAAGGAAAGGTCTATTGGATGCGGGTATACGATATCCCCGAAGGCACGCGCCAAAGCAAAGGCCGCGCGATCCAGAACCTGGTACAGATCGATGGCGACGATAAAGTAGTTGCCTATTTGAACGTGACCGACCTGAAGGATGAGGAGTATCTGAACTCACACGCTGTTGTGTTGTGCACGAAGAAAGGAGTGATCAAGAAGACCACACTTGAGGCCTATAGCCGTCCACGTAGCAACGGGATCATTGCCGTTAAGATCCGTGAAGAGGACGAACTTTTGGAAGCGCGTTTGACCAACGGTACCAGTGATATCATCATGGCCAGCAGAGAAGGGAAGGCCGTTCATTTCAATGAATCAGGCATTCGCCCGATGGGCCGTAATAGCAGTGGTGTGCGCGGAATGCGGTTGGGTAGTGAAGCCGATGAGGTCATTGGTATGATCACCTTGAACAGCGAACAGACCGCTGATCACCAAGTCTTGGTCGTGAGTGAAAAAGGCTACGGAAAGCGCAGCCCGGTAGACGAATACCGGATCACGAAACGCGGTGGAAAAGGCGTTAAAACCATACAGGTCACTGACAAGACCGGAAAACTGATCGCCATCAAATCAGTAAAGGAAGACGATCAATTGATGATCATCAACCGCAGTGGCATGACCATCCGAATGGACCTAAGTGAAATGCGTGTACTTGGCCGAGCTACACAAGGAGTTCGTTTGATCGATCTGCGTAAAAATGATAAGATCGCGGCTGTAGCCCGAGTGGATAGTGAGTTAAGCGAGGATGTGGCAGCGGAGATAGTTGATGGTGAGATATCGAATGCTGACGAAAGCGCTCCGGACGCGGATACCACCGAAGAGGGAACAAATGGCACTGAAGTTGCAGAAGACCCGGACGAAGAATGAAAAGCATTGAATTAAAAGGAACCATGAAAACCTTTCTGACCATTGCGCTTGCCGCAGGAACTTTGGGTATGTATGCCCAAAATGCGAACGTGGTGAATGCATACAACTATATGAAGGATGGCGATCTAGCGAAAGCCGTTGAATTCATAGAGCCTGCGATCGTTGATGCGAAGACCGGGGCCAATGAAAAGACCTGGCGTTATCGCGGTGATATCTACAGGATGATCGTGTTGGGCGAGGACGAAGCCTTGAAGACCCAATTCCCGGACGCCATCGAAAAAGCTGTAGAGAGCTATATGAAGGCGAACGAGTTGGATACGAAGGAATCCTATAAGGTGGAGAACATCAAGGCACTCGGTGCGTTGCAAGGGACTTCGCTGAACGCTGGTAACAAGGCATTCACTGCTAAGGAATATGACAAAGCAATCAAGGACTATGCACGTGCAGAGATGATCGCCAAAGCGTTCGGCCAAGTGGATACGAACGCGATCTTTAACAGTGCTTTGGCGTATGAAAGTAAAGGCGATGGCGTTGGTGCAATTCAACGTTACCGCGATGCTCTTGCTGGAGGCTATAATAAGCCCGAGGTGTACAGGTACATTTCTAGCTTACAAGCCAAAGGAAATGACCTTGATGGAGCTATTGTAACACTGACAGAGGGAAGGACCAAGTATGCCGATGATAAGGACCTTATCATGGACCAGATGGCTTATCTCTTACAAGCGGATCGCGCGGCTGAAGCTGAGGAAATGGTGAAATTGGCATTGAATAAAGACCCGAACAACGCGACATTGTATAGCGTTCTAGGTAGCTTGTATGATAAGAAAGCCAGCGATGCCAAGGAAGAAGCACAAATGATCGAGTGGTATACCAAGAGTGAAGAAGCGTATAAGACAAGTATAGAGAAAGACCCGAAATTCTTCGATAGCTACTTCAACGTAGGCGTGCTCTATAACAATCGCGCAGCTTACGAGTATGAAAAATGCAACGCATTCAAGAGCGATGCTGAATATACCAAGTGTAAGACAGGAGCGGATGAGATCTATTTGAAAGCAGTACCGTTCTTCGAGCAAGCGCACGAATTGAATGCAGAGGACGTGCAGACCATCCAACAATTGATGAAACTGTATGCCCGCAGTAATGATCAGCCAAAATATGAAGCGATGAAAGCATTATTGGGCGAATAGGAACCCAATAGCTCAAGAGCAAAGCCGGGCAGAAATGTCCGGCTTTTTTTCTGTGTGATCGATATCATGCCGGAGTGAACGTACCGCACAAAGCCACCTCAGAGAGTGCTGTGATCTGCCTAAGAATTGCGGGAGGGTCGTGATCCTGAGCTTTCGCGATCATCCAGATCCCTTCGTTGAATGTGCGATGCTTCGTGCAGAGATCACACGGTTGCCCGCACTTCCTCTGGCGCATTACTTGGCACCAGGTCACACCAGCGATCGGTATCCAAACTATTTGGGAAGTACTTGTTTTGAAGTGTAGTGAATTCGTCGCCACGCATGAACATATCCATCCCGATCTCATCGATCGAGTGCTTACCACATGCTGCCAGCAATTCCATTACACCACGCAACGTATTCCGGTGGAAGTGATATACTCGTTCGCTTTTATCGGATACCACCAACCCTTTTACGAGCATTTTATCCTGCGTTGTTATTCCTGTAGGGCAAGCGTTGGTATTGCATCGTAATGCTTGAATACATCCTAATGAGAACAAGAAACCTCTTGCGGAGTTGCATATGTCGGCACCTAATCCGAGCATTTTAAGCAAACTGGCAGCGCTAAGCACCTTACCACTCGCAATAACCTTTACCTTACTACGCACCTTGTATTGAAGTAGTGTAGTGTGTACGAAGATCAACGCCGGCACTAATGGCATACCCACGCTATCATTGAATTCCAGCGGTGCGGCCCCTGTACCACCTTCAGCACCATCCACCGTAATGAAATCGGGGATCGGTGCACCATTCGCCATGGCTTTACAAATGTCTACGAACTCCTCGGTACGGCCAATACATAGCTTGAACCCAACGGGTTTCCCACCGGAAAGAGTACGCAACGTATCCACGAATTCCAACAGACCTTGTGCTGAATTGAAGGCGCTATGCCCCGGTGGCGACAGCACCATGGTATGTGGTTCAATATGACGTATCGCGGCGATCTCGGGCGTATTCTTTATCGCTGGAAGAACCCCGCCATGTCCGGGTTTTGCCCCTTGCGATAACTTAAGTTCGATCATGCGCACCTGCACATGTGCAGACTTTGTTGCGAAAAGCTGAGGATCGAATTTGCCGTCCTTTGTGCGGCAGCCAAAATATCCGGTACCGATCTGCCAACACACATCGCCGCCTGGTTCCAGGTGATAGGGGCTTAAGCCGCCTTCGCCCGTATTGTGATAGAAACCGCCTTTTTTGGCTCCGGAGTTCAATGCGAGGATCGCGTTTGAACTCAGAGACCCAAAGCTCATGGCAGAGATATTGAATAAAGAAGCGTTGTAGGGGAGTTTACATGCCTCACCACCAATGTGCACACGTGGTGCTTCTTTCATTACATGAGCCGGAAAAATAGAATGCCGGAGCCCTTCATAATCATCGGTATTCAACTCCAGTTGGGTGCCAAAAGGGGTCGTATCGTCCACATTTTTTCCACGCCGGTAGGCCAATTCCCGTTGTTTACGGCTAAAGGGTTTGCCCTCGGTATTCAATTCTATGAAATACTGCTGAATTTCGGGGGATATTGCCTCTAACATGTAACGTAAATGCCCGATGACCGGGAAGTTTCGCAGAATAGCATGTCGTGGTTGTATGCAATCATATAGGCCCAACAGATACAGTGGCCCTACAATGATGAACAACCAAAGGACATTTGGATGGAAATAACCAATGGTGCCGATCAGCAATATGATAGCAGTTGCGGATACGAGGAACACGTTACGCATGATGGAAATGGATAAGTGCTAAAGGTAAAATCAAGGGTAGCCCGGCTTATGAAATTAACGATCGTTTACGATGCCGAACTCAAGACAAAACGATATGTTACAATGCCAACGCCGTTTGGATCTTTACCACTGAAAATTCGGACCGGACCTATGATCATTAAGGGAAATGATCGGAACAGGAACGGTGAAACGGATCAGTTGAGCACAACACAGGGGGTAAGCATATCCATTGGAGTTCAATCTGAGCTAGATGCATCTCTTGACTAGCCATGATACTGATTGAAAGGGCAGTTGATTGGTTTCCAACCCAATATAACTTAACATAATATAAATTATGCGCCAAGACTGGACCAGATCAAACAAGCCGGTTCGATCAGATCAACACCTAAGCCAGTCGTTCCTAGGCATTTCATACTAATCCCATCCATGACCAATCCAGTGAACGGATCATTGCTGATCAACCATGGTCCATCCAGATCCACGAGATCTGAATAAGGTGCAAGTTGTGCCATTGCGCCACAGCCCAACGAACTCTCGGACATGCAACCGAGCATAACAAGTAGATCCAATTCCCTAGCTCTGATCATGATCTCTGCAGCCCGATCAATACCGCCACATTTCATGAGCTTGATATTGACTCCACTGAACACATCACGTGCTCTTTCCAGATCATGCAACCCTTGAATACTTTCATCACCGAATACCGGAACCCTTGTGAGCTTACTTAGTTCAGCATGAAGGTCCCATCGGTCCTTACCGAAGGGTTGTTCAATTCCGGCAATTCGATCCTCACCGGCCAACTCGATCAGGTCCAGCACCTGGTCCACATCCTGCCAACCTTGATTGGCATCCAAGAATAACTTCCTGTTATCCAAATCAATAACCCTTCTTATCGTAACTGGATCCCGAATTGAACCCAATTTAACTTTCAGAATGGTAGAAATTGGTAATTGGCTCAATTTCAACTCAATATCACCAAGATCGGAATATCCTAAGGTTACCATTGCTGATCCATTTGTAGTTGATAATCCTTTTGTTTCAACCAAAGATCCAGCAATGACATTCAACTGCTTGCTTTTCAGGTCATAGTATGCTGTAGATAGAGCTGCTCTGCAAGGTCTGCTTAGACTTAGAGGAAAAGTCTCGTTTCGATGTGGTAGGTCTTCTCCTAATTTATTAAACAAATCATTTAATTCAATTGATATAAACTCCTGAACAACAGATATTAGTGTATCATTCAAATAAGGTGGTAAGGTAGCTTCACCGTAACCGACATGACCATTTTCTTCTAAACGGACGAATACGGCATCGGTACCGGTTCGAATGCCGTGAGCTGTTCCAAAAGGATGTTTGAATTGTAACCGGTATGGCGCGTATGAAAGAATCATTCAATTAGTGTACGAAGATGAGAACGAACGCTCATACCTCTGATAAAAAGCAACAAGAAGTATTAACCCATTCAACAACAAAAGCCCCGGACATTTCTGGTCCAGGGCTTCAGGTGAAGATTGCTCGTAAGTTCTACTTCACAAGGTAATAGATATTGGTCAGCCATTTGGCGGTATCTTTCTCAGACATTGGGTCGGTCACATATTCCTCGATCACGGCACCATACTGGGTCAATCCGTTTGCCTTGATCATTTCATCCATCGCGTAGTGTGCTTCGCCAGATCTATCATACGCCCCCATGTAAGGGATATGTAGCGCTTTGGATGCAGGAGTTGTATAGGTCGTATATCCAGCAAGCGCTATATCTGAAGCGGCTTTAACAGGGAATGCAGGCATCATATCCGCGCTCATTCCTTTTTCGTCATAGCTGAAATACAATGCTGATGGCGAACCGGACATGGGCACTTGCGCTTTTCCCAAAGCAGCCCCAACCGCTCCGTATGTGGATCCAATGAATCGTTGTATATCAGCGAACCTGGTGACAGCACGTTTACCAACATAGGTCATCTCAGGGCGGTCTATGGTCTCAATAACGTATCCTCTGAAGGTTTTCGCTGCAAGTTCAGCCGCTACCGCTGCATGCTCCGCTTCGGACATTACTTTCAATTTCGTAAGACCGTTCTCGAAATCAGGACCTATCATTTCATCCATATTCATGAAAACGTTCATTACGCGAGCCATGAAATTATTCTGAGTTGTCATCTTCCATGTCACCTTGGAACCATCACCCTCCGTAGCCAGATCCAGGTCCACCTTCGCCTGTGATTCAAATGGTTCAATGAATTTCAACGTCGATCCAACGTGCTTATTCGATTCCAGTTCAATGATCTCTTGCGAACCTGTACCAACAGTGTCACCGACCCATTCCTGGATCGAACCAACAGTACCATCCGTACCACTAAAAGTCGTTTTCTGGTCTTTGTCCGCATCTCTCCAAGGACTCCACTTAAACGATTCTTTTAACGACGATATGTGCGGGTATACACTCTCGACGGGCGCCGCAATTACAGTAGAACGCTCTACCACAGTGGTCTTTGGACCGATGAGGCCGAGTACAACGATCAACGCTGCAACGGCCAATAGGATGATCAGAATGGTCTTTAATGCTCTCATGATGGGAAAATTTGACCGAAAGATGCATCGAACATTTCGAGCTTCCAATATATTCCATGGGAAATAGTTTGAAAGACCGACGTGGCACGGTGTTTTCTTTGCATGCCCGAGAGCTGTATCCGCACATTTGAAAAACCACCACTACCCCATCATCCATTCCCCATGAATATTCTAAGAACTGCTGCTATTGCAGCCATATCATTCGCGTTGATCGGATCTGGTCTTGTTGCTTGTAAGAGCAAGAAAGCTGTCCCGCCCGGCAGCGTAAAAGTGAACCAACCCTTTTCGGGCAACAAATTCGAAAGCAACAGCGCATGGTTCCGTGGCACTGGGCAAGGAACCAGCGTGAAACAGAACATAGCCCGTAGCAAAGCAGATCTGGACGCAAAGAATCAATTGGCCGGTCAAATTGGGACCAACATGCGTGCCGTTACCGACCAATACTTGGCACAGACAGAGAATAATGATGCCGCCAATGTGGCCGATAAATTCCAATCGTTGATCCGTGAGGTAATGAATACCGACCTTGGTGATCTTCGTAAGATCGGTGAGGAGACGTACCAGGACCAGACAAGTCAAGAGTTCACTGTACACGTAGCGTATGAGATCAAGAAGAACGCCATGTTCCGGTTCATGAAAAAACAGGCGAAGACCAGTGAAAAAGTGGACGAACGCACACGGCAACAAATGGAGGAGATCCTGGACAAGGAGATAGAAAAGGCGGATGCCGCCGGAGAGTGAGTGCTCAATTCGCCTTTGTAACCATGTCTTTTTGTCGCTTTCACCTGGACTGGCAAGCTGTTTGAACGATCGATCCCAAATTGAACGAAGATGTTGGGTAACCCGATGATGGGCGCGTATTTGATCGGTATGGTCATAATGGGGATCAGCTGGTTGATCGGTAAGCAATTGCGTGATCGTTTCGCCAGGTATTCAAAAACACCGTTGAGAAACAACATGTCCGGAGCGGAGATCGCTGAAAAAATGCTACGTGATAACGGGATCTCGAATGTTAAAGTGATCAGCGTAAAAGGTCAACTTACCGATCACTATGACCCAACGAACCGTACAGTAAATTTGAGTGATGCGGTATATAATGCTCGAAATGCAGCAGCAGCAGCAGTTGCAGCGCATGAATGCGGGCATGCCGTTCAGCATGCACAAGCGTATCAATGGTTGGCAATGCGAAGCAAGCTTGTACCAGCAGTAAGTTTTGCATCGCAATGGGTTCAATGGGTCCTTTTGGCTGGTCTGTTCCTTGCCAATTCCTTGGGCACCGGTCTGTTGATGGTCGGGATCGTTCTATTCTCACTCACTACGCTCTTCAGCATTATTACGCTGCCGGTGGAATACGACGCAAGTAACCGGGCACTGGCATGGATGAAGAACAACAACGTGGTTAATCAAGGCGAGTACGCCATGTCCGCCGATGCCTTGAAATGGGCCGCAAGAACATATTTGGTTGCAGCGATCGGTAGTATTGGCACTTTGCTGTATTACGTCATGATCTATATGGGTCGAAGGAATTGATAGTGATCGGGTCTTCCTGATCCCAGGATTCTCGTAGGTAAGATCTTTACAATACGATGGCAAGAAACGGGCGTTGGCCTTCATATTGATGAACTTGGTCGGATAACGCGTAGTTCGCGAAACATAGGAAGACGGACTGCGTAGAACGGGAATAGCGACTACCTAATGTCGTCCCCGTTTGAAAAAACTTCTATTCACATTGATCTTGTTATTGGTTGGTTCAGGAGCCAGCGCGACGCACATGTCCGGTGGTGAGATCTACTGGGAGTGCATAGGGCCAAATCAGTTCAGGATCAAGTTGGTGGTTTACCGGGATTGCGCTGGTATCAACGTGGACCCAAGCTACAATCTACAGCTCACTAGTCCTTGCGGTAACCGAACATTGACCGTAACGACCCCGGGCGGTGTGGAAATATCCCAGCTCTGCAATATAGAACTACCAAATAGTACCTGCAGTGGCGGCACGTTACCAGGCATTCAGCAATACGAGTACACCGGCACGATCACGCTTCCGCCGTGTGATTCATGGAGCATAACATGGACCAACATATACCGGAACAATGCCATTGTGAATCTTACGAATCCCGGAACTCGGGAAATGTACATAGAAGGTGTGCTTAACAGTGCTGCTGCTCCGTGTAACGATTCGCCGACGTTCACGAACACGGCAATACCGTATGTATGTCTCGGTTTTCCAGTATCCTTCAGTTACGGAGCATTCGACCCTGAAGCCGACTCACTGAGCTATTCATTGATCGGAGCACGCATGTTGAATGCCGCACCCGTGCCATACACCGCCGGCAATTCAGATACTGCCCCAATACCTGGCATTACGCTGAATCCAGCCACTGGCCTGATCAATTTTACGTTGAATGTTGCCGGTAACTGGGTAGTAGTGGTGCTTGTTACCCAATACGACGCAAACGGGAATGTGATCGGTACCATCATGCGTGATATGCAATTCGTGGCTTACCCGTGTTCCAACATTCCACCGGATGCCGCTACAGGTCTGGTCACAAACTTGACTGGTACCGCCATACTAACAGGACCTAGGGCAGTAACGGTCTGTGAATCGGGCGATTTCTGTTATGATATGGTGATCACAGATGCGAATGCGGGAGATCTTCTTACGGCAACGACCAATCTACAACAGAACCTTCCGGGAGCTACGATCTCATATTCGGGGACGAATCCTATAACAGCACACGTTTGTTGGAATGCACAAGCAAATACGGCTGGATTCTACGCTTACATCGTAACGGTGAATGACGGAGCTTGTCCAATTCCAGCCATTCAGACCTACGTCTATACAGTGAGAGTACTTGCAGGGTTGGCAGCGACGATAACCACAACAGATGAAGCGTGTACAGGAACAGCAGATGGAACAGCGACCACAAGCATTGTCACTGGCTCCCCGCCATACACGTATTCATGGAGCAATGGCGCCACAACGTCTTCAATTACGGCTGGTCCTGGAATCTATTCAGTTACGATCAGTGATGGAAATAACTGTGTTTCCCACGTACTAACTGGAACTATTGGGACCATCGGACTCCCGAATTCGGCCAATGCAGGCCCTGATCTAATTGGATGCACAGATGAGCTACCTGTGCAGCTCAGTGGAAGCGTGGTGAACGCTACCGGCGGAACATGGTCCGGTGGAGCTGGAACTATCACTGGGCCATGGGGTACGGCGCAATATCAACCTACACCTCAGGAGATCGCAGCCGGTTCAGTTCAACTCACTTTAACCACCACCGGCAATAGTACCTGTCCTCCTGGTTCGGATATGGTAACGATAAGCCTACCGAACAGTTTCGCTTCACAATCCATCTCTGGTACAAATACGCTTTGCTACGGTGGTACCGGTGGAACAGCCAGCTTCTCACCGAACAATGCTGGTTTCATCTATGCATGGAATGATCCGCAACAACAGACCACGGCTACGGCAACCGGTTTGGCGATGGGTGATTACACGGTATCAGTAACGGATACTTACGGTTGTAGCACACAGATGTCCATCACACTATCGCAGCCCGCTGCCTTGGCCATTGCGAACATTTCCTCAACTGCAGTAACCTGTACAGGTGCAGGAAATGGATCGGCAACAGTAACTCCGAGTGGCGGAACGCCACCTTATACGTACCTCTGGAGCACAGGCGCAACCACTGTAACGACCGTTGCCGGAGTGGGCACGCACACGGTATCTGTTTCTGATGCGAATAACTGCACACCTGTGACAGCCCAAGTGGATGTGACCGCGACTGGATCCCCGAATGCTGCGAATGCAGGACCGGACCTGATCGGATGCATGGGAGCGCCACCAATTCAACTAACTGGATCCGTGATCAACGCTACTGGTGGTTTCTGGAGTGGCGGAACAGGGATCATTAATGGATCGGGAATGACCGCATCCTACGCACCATCCAATAACGATGTGATCGCAGGAGGTGTGGATCTGTACCTGACCACTACAGGAAATATTTCGTGTCCTCCGGATGTGGATACGATCCATATTGCACTAAGCAATAGTTACCTAAATACACAATTGACCTCCTCAGCGGCACTTTGCAATGCTGTAAGCAACGGCACGATCGCAGTAACACCTACACTACCTGGGCTTACGTATCAGTGGAACGATGCAGCGCAACAGACCGCTGCGATCGCAACTGGACTTGCTGCTGGGACCTATACCGTTCTTATCACCGATCAACTCGGCTGTGATAGCTCGTTCTCCGCCACGATCACGGAGCCTACGACACTAACTATCCCGTTGATCAACAGCGTTAACGTGACTTGCCCGGGAGGTAGCAACGGTTCAGCAACAGTTACGATCTCAGGAGGAACACCACCCTATTCAACGCTATGGAGTACCGGCGCAACGTCGAACACGATCACAGGTCTGATGACCGGCAACTTTGGTGTAATCGTAACAGATGGCAATGGTTGTACGGCGCAAAGCAGCATAACCATCGCGGAACCACCACCGATCATTCTAACTGCCCAAGTACCGAATACCGTTTGCGTCAATTCAATTGTTCAGCTTATAGCTCAAGCAAGTGGCGGAACGGGCGATCTATCCTATAACTGGAATGGACTTGGCTATAATGACACGATCAATGTGGCATTCAGCATATCACAAACCATTTCGGTGACTGTTACTGATCAAGCTGGTTGCAGCGGACCAACCGTAACACTGCCGGTCTCGGTACTCGACCTCAGCACTGCCACATTAACAACGTATGGCGATACCACGGTCTGTTCAGGAGGCACGGGGTCGATAGGAGCTGCGCTTTCAAATTACCCCGGTAGTTATGTCCTTTCATGGACTGAGCTTGGAACCAATAGTGCAGGACCATTTACCGTACCAATTACTGAGAATAGCGTTCAACATGTGGTGGTTACCGATCAATGTGGGAATACGTTGTCGGGGTCGGTCTCACTACAGATCGAAACACCACCAAACGTAGAGCTACCTCCGATTATCGCAGAGGCCTGTGCACCGTATACCACGCACTTCCCTAACCTTCAATTAGGCAACGTAACGGTACTCTGGGATCTTGGCAATGGCAGTACTTCCAACCAAGTCTCACCAGCTGTGAACTACCCTCCGGGCACGTATCAGGTCAGTCTTACCGTTACCACACCGCTGGGATGCACTGCAACCAGCCCGGCATATGGGCAGGTGATCATGCACGCACCACCAACAGCCGCATTTACGGCATCATCATGGGAAGTGGACTTTGACAATGCGCTGATCCAATTCACGGATCAAAGCGCCGGTACCATAACAGACTATGCTTGGACCTTTGGCGACGGAGGGACATCAGAACAAGCATCTCCAGCACACAACTATGGAGAGCCGGGTTACTTCCAAGTAGAGTTGTTCGTTGAAGATCAAAATGGGTGTACTTCCATTGCGGATCATACGATACATATCACTCCCGTGTACGATATCGTGATCCCGACAGCATTTACCCCGAATCCGAACGGTAGTGCCGGCGGTCAATGGGTAACCGGTGATCTGAGCAATGATGTGTTCTATCCCTTTGTGCGTTTCGTGGATGAATTCAACATGCGTGTTTTCAATCGCTGGGGTGAATTGATCTTTGAAAGTGACGATCTGAAGATCGGTTGGGACGGATTCTACCGCGGTGAAATGTGCCCGCAGGATATGTACGTCGTACAGACCTGGTATAAGTTCCTTGACGGAAAGGAGATCAAAAAACTGAGTGATCTGACATTGATCCGATGAAGAGCTTACGTTTCCTTCTTTTCTGGCTCCTGCTTATCAGTGGGTGGATGAATGCCTTTGGACAGGATCCACAATTCTCGCAGTTCTATGCTTCACCGCAATACTTGAATCCGGCATTGACCGGTAACACGTATCAGGATCGCATCGCAATGAATTTCAGGCTGCAGTGGCCCGGTGTACAGCCCGGCTACAAATCGTATTCGGTTGCCTATGACCATCGCAATGCTGCGCTGAGCAGTGGTTTCGGAGGTTATGTCCTGCACGACCAGACCGGTAACCAAGGATTGAAATTCACCTTGCTGGCACTTTCGTATAGCTACGAAGCACGGATCAACCGCAAGAGAGCCTTACGCTTCGGTGTACGTGGGGGCTATACCATGCGAGGCATCAGCAGGGACGAATTCCTCTTTGCCGATCAAGTTATCCGCGATGATGCATCAACATCCGTGGAGAGCAACATCATCGAGAATATCAGTTACATGGATCTTGCAGGTGGCGTGGTTTATTATAGCGACGCATTGTGGGCCGGGGTAAGCATCAACCATTTGAACACTCCGAACCAGAGTCTGTTGACCGGTGGTAACGCGAACCTACCGATGCGTTTCACCTTCCACGGCGGCTATCGAATTGCCTTGGACGACCGTATCTTAAGCCGAAGCGAAACACGTTTCACCTTAGCAACGATCTATAAAGCACAGGGCAAATGGGACCAGCTTGATGTTGGCGGTTACATCGATCATCAACGGCTCAGTTTTGGGCTTTGGTACCGTGGTCTTCCCATTGCAAAAGCGTATAAGCAAGGCTATGGGAACAGCGATGCGGTGATCATGATGATCGGTGTGCAGACCGACAACAAGCTCCGGTTCACCTACAGCTATGACATCACCGTAAGCAAATTGGGATTGAAGAGTGGAGGCGCCCACGAGATCAGCTTGATCTACGAATGGCCGAAACGCAGAAAGGAGCGGAATTACAAGATCGTACCGTGTCCGAAATTCTAGTGTTCAGAGGCACGATTTTCGGGATCTGAAAAAGTAGGAGTAATGGACAAAAAGAATGGTTTTTTTGAGACGTTGCTCTCTAATGGACAAAAATGATGGTCTTTATTTTCGAGACTTTGTCGAAGGAATGATAGGACTTGTGAACTTTGACATTGTTGGGTGAAACGGAAACGAGCTCTGCTGGAGAGCAACTCGTCAGGGATACATCCGATGGGAGATAAATGAATGGTTGAACGGTGGGTCATTAACTGGCCTGCCGTTTCCATTTAGAGGCCGGCATGCCTTAAAAACTCATTGATGAACTTGCGTTTCCGTGTAGTTGAAAGTCCATTGTGGTTGCGCAAAGAAGTCTTCAAATGGGCGAAGTGTCCATCTATTGAATTGGTCGTGTTTGGAATGTTGACCTCCGGATGGTCATACCAAGTAAACAACCAATACAGGTTGCGTTTCAGGCTCAGGTATGCACTTCGCAATCGCTTGTGAGTATAGTGTGACTTTCCGGTGTTCTGGTTTATGGTACGCTCATTCAGGAATACAGCCCATTTTGCATACCATTGTTCCAAACCACCAGTAAAGCTCTCTTTATCAGTTCGGGTCAGGATCTTAATCAGGTCCCTCAATTCCTGAGCTGCCGGTAGTTTAGGTCTGCGAGTTAGGTATCGGGTAATGATTGCAATTTGGTGGAACTGGCACATCTGCACCGGCACATCTCCACAAAGTCCAAATAGCCCCCTGCGTCCATCACAGACCACGGCCAGCACGGTTATACCAAGCCCCTTTAAATGCACAATGCCGTCGGCATAAAGCTGGTTGGTCTCATGCTTAACGTAAATCCAATACAAGTTCCGTCTCGTGCGAGCATCCCTGAACAACATTACTCCATAACCTCTGCCGAAGTAGGTAGTGTCCATCAATAGAACTACTTTCTCGGGCGTCTCTATGGGCAGTGAAATAGGCTTATGCCGATCCAAGCAACGCTGAACGGTACGAACGCTACAACCATAAGTGTTGGCTAATTGGACATAGGTCTGTTTGCCCTAATGATATGCATCCCATAACTCTTTTGGATGCCGCCGGACACCACCCAAAAATTGCTTACCACAGACATGACAGAGATAGCGCTGAACTCCCTTCACATGTCCGTATTTCTGTACCTGTTTGCCTCCACAATGAAAGCAGATTTTTTAATCATAACCTTTGATTCGCATCAAACCTAAGCCCAATAAGAGACACAGAGCTTCCGACCATTATTTTTGTCTATTAGGCCAAAAAGTATTATCGAGACTGACAGAACAATGTACCCGATCAGGTCACATCCGCTCAGGAACTTCAATGCCGAGAAGCCACATGGCACGCTGAATAACACGCGCCACGGTACCGCTTAAAGCCAAACGGAATTCTCGTTTAGTGGCATCTTCTTCCTTTAATACAGGAAGGGATTGATAGAAGCTGTTGTAGGCTTTCACCAACTCGTACGCATGGTTAGCAATTGCCGAGGTATCCAGCCTTGCAGCAGCTTCGTTCAGCACCGAGGGAAAATGATGCAATAGTTTAAGAACAACTCGTTCTTCTGCAAGCAATAGTGCAGGATAAAAGTTATGATCAAAAGTTCCTGCTTTGCGCAAAAGCGAACTGATCCGAGCATACGTATATTGAATGAACGGCCCGGTGTGTCCTTGCAGATCGATGCTAGCCGTAGGGTCAAAGAGCATACGTTTCTTCGGGTCTACCTTGAGTAAATAATATTTCAGCGCTGCCAGTCCGATCATTTCATAAAGATCACTACGTTCCTGCTCGCTGAATTCATCGAGTTTGCTGAGCTCCTCACCTTGCGTGCGTGCTTCCTGCACGACTTCTTCCATCAGGTCGTCCGCATCTACCACAGTGCCTTCACGGCTTTTCATTTTGCCGGTCGGTAGATCAACCATGCCATAACTCAAATGGTGAAGTTCATCTGCCCAATCAAACCCTAGCTTTTTCAGGATGATGAACAACACTTTGAAATGGTAGTCCTGTTCGTTCCCTACGGTATAGATCATCTGGGATAATCCCGGGAACTCCTCGAACCGCTTGATGGCCGTACCGATATCCTGTGTCATGTAGACACTGGTGCCATCGCCACGTAGTAACACTTTTTCATCTAGCCCTTCAGGTGTGTTGTCCACCCAGATAGCTCCATCCTTTTCGTAGAACACGCCTTTTTTAAGTCCATCCAGCACGTCGTTCTTACCAAGGACATAGGTATTGCTTTCGTAGTAGAGCTTATCGAACGTTACACCCATCCGATCATACGTTGCATTGAACCCATCATAGACCCAACCGTTCATTTTCTCCCACAATGCACGCACTTCCGCGTCATTGGCCTCCCATTTGCGGAGCATGTCCTGTGCTTCCAGCAAGATCGGTGCTTCCTTTTCCGCAGCTTCCTTTGTTGCACCCTTGTCAATAAGTTCCTCGATCTGCTTTTTCATTTGCCGATCGAACTCCACGTAGTATTTCCCGACCAATTTATCGCCTTTTATACCGGCACTTTCTGGTGTTTCGCCGTTACCGTATTTCTGCCATGCAACCATGCTTTTGCAGATGTGGATCCCGCGATCGTTGATCACTTGCACACGCACCACTTCATTACCTGCTGCTTCTAGGATCCGGCTCACGCTGAAGCCAAGAAAAATGTTTCGTAAATGTCCTAAGTGCAACGGTTTGTTCGTGTTCGGCGAAGCATATTCCACCATCACCTTTTTACCGGTTGCGGGAAATTGCAAGAGGTCCTTCTCCCCAACTTCCGTCAAAAATCGGGTCCAATAGGAGTCCGCGATCACCAGGTTCAGGAACCCTTTGACCACATTGAACCGATCCACTTCGAGAACATGCGTATGCAGGTAGTCACCTATCGTTTGTGCTGTAGGTTCAGGTCCTTTGCCGCTGATCTTCAGGAATGGGAAAACGTTTATGGTAACATCACCTTCGAACTCTGGTCGTGTGGCTTGAAAACCAATTGCCTTTGCATCAAGGTCATGTTCGAACAACTGCTTGAACGCCTGTTGCAATGCGGGTACGAGTATTGCTTGGAGCCGGTCTTGGAACATGGTCTGAATGAAAGCTATAAAATAAAGGGTTCGATCGTAAACACGTGTCAATCAGTTTTGCCGATGATCGTTTTCGGGGTCAGAAAATTCTCGGCGATCATGCAGCGTACACTCCCCCCTCCTATCGTTTCGATCGTTGATACTGGAACCGGGATCAATTGAGCGTATTTCTCCAAGGCGATCCGCTGTTCCGGCCTCAGGGCATTGAATGCTGTTTCACTAAGGAAAATATAGGGATATCCATTCACCATATCCCCAAGGTCCGCTGCCCCCTTCGTAATGGCCTTTGAACCTCGTAATTCCAGCATATTGCCAACGAAGTGATTCATTTGTTCCACAGTAAATGTTATCACCTGCTTACCTGCTTTGCGCAGCTCTTCATCCACCTCCTGTCGCTCCGCAGGAAACGGCATGGCATCAAAACAAACGGTAGCATACTTTTCACCGATCGACATCATTACATTGGTGTGGTAAACCGGTTCCGCATCCATGTGGCCGGTCACCGTTGCGGTAAATGCAATGAGTGTATAACCGAATGAATTACACCAGCTTTTCAAAGCACTCTCGGTGGTGCGCGGTGAAAGACAAGCGAATGCCAATTTTCTTGCGCGATCAAGGACCATGGACCCGGTCCCTTCCAGGATCCGGCCATTGTGCTCCCAAGCACTCAGGTCTTCCGTACCGGACGTTGTGAAGCCTTCAGATCCAAGAACACGCTCCATATCCGGATCACGTTCAACTCTACGTGATCCAGTAAGCATTGGGTAGAGCACTACTTTTCCATCCTCGTGGGTGCTGAACCAATTGTTCGGAAAAACTGCATTCGGGGCTTTAGGATCTTTGGGATCCAATACTGTGAAGCCGATCCCGCATTGACGTAACCGCTCCAATAACCCATCGAACTCCTCTGCGGCTTTCTTCTGAACATCCACGAGGGGCTCGGATCGCTGAAAACCATTACTGGCGGATGTTTCTGGGTCAAAATCAAAGCCCGTTGGACGGATAAGGATCACGTTCTTGGCGGTCATAATTCAATCGGTCAAGGACGTGTCCTAAGGATCGGGAACAGAGGCTCCAGGATCCCCAAGGTAGCCTCAGCCATATCATTGGCTTGACCAAGTGCGGGGTTGATCTCCACCACATCCAACGTCACCGTCTTCGGGTCCTTACAAAAACCTTGGAGTAGTTCAGACGCTTCGTTGGCCATAAGTCCATCGGGAACCGGAGTCCCGGTACCAATGGAAATGGAAGGATCCAAACAATCCACATCAAAACTCACGTGGATCTTATCGCACAAAGTCAAGTGAGCCAAGGTTTCCTGAACAACGGCCTTAGCGCCTACCTTACGTAGCTCTGCCACCGTGATCACCTTGATCCCATGTTCTTCAATAATGGCACGTTCTTCTGGCTCGTAATCACGTAAAGCAATGATAACGAGATCCGAAGGCTGCATTTTAGGTCCATTCACACCGATCTTGCGCAGGCGGTCCCAAATATCCATAGTATAGACCAAGGGATTATTCTTCCCCTTCTTCTCGATCTGCATCAGTAGCGCCAACGGCATACCATGCACATTGCCACTTGGTGTGGTCCACGGCGTATGTAGATCGGCATGTGCGTCGATCCAGATCACTCCGAGCCGCTTATCCGGGAAAGCCATTTTCGTTCCGGAAACCGAACCGATGGAGATTGAATGGTCACCTCCTATAATGATAGGAAAAACACTGTTCCTCAAATACTTGAACACTTCATACGCCAAGTCGCTTTCGAAGCGGATCAATCCATCGATGTGGTGTGCACTTGGGTTGTCATCATCCTCATATAACACATCGTTCTCATCTCGCAATATCGTCTCTTCGGCATGTCCGAACAGCTCGCTACCAAGCTTCCACGCCGCAACGCGCAGTGCCGCCATACCCATACTTGCTCCACGCTTACCCGCACCGATCTCCGAAGCGGCCTCGATCAATCTTAATTCCATTCACTTGCCTGTTTGTGGGCTCCACAAAGGTAGGCCGTGAGCTGTGATGTAACTCCCACTGGTATACAAGCGTACAACGATGGACTGTACTTGAATTCACGAAGATGACCAAGAACCTAAACCACTATGCTATCGCGATCTCTGCTTTATTGGTTTGCAATAGCTGTAGCACTGGTCTTCTTCAGTCCCGTATTGCGGAAGGCGTGATCGAGTATGAGTTGAGCTTTCCGGATTATGACCCATCAGGGATAATGGCCGGAATGCTTCCCGAACACACCACGCTAACATTCAGTGATAACAAGCAAGTTCAGGAGGTCAACGCTGGAATGGGAATTTTCAGAACGTCCATGATCACCGACAATGAACAGGAGTCGATGGATTATCATTTAAGTCTTATGAGCAACAAGATGGTTGCACATCTGGTACCATTGGACTTTTCACTGTTCAACACGGAAAGCAACAAGCCGACGATCATCTATACACAGGACATCGATACCATAGCCGGATACTCATGCAAGCGAGCGGTGGCCATTTTCGACAAGGTCGATGAACGAGAGATCGAACTCTGGTACACGGATCAGATCAAAATGACCAATCCTAACTGGTTCAGCCCATTCGCAGAGATCAAGGGGGTATTATTACGCTATGACATGGTGCAATACGGCATGCGTATGCGCTTGGATGCCATTTCAGTTACCCCCGGCGAAGTGGATCAAGCCAAATTCGTGACCAAGACGGACTATACGTCCGTTCCAGCGGCTGTTCTGCACAACGAACTTAAAGAGGTTATGGGTACGTTCTCTATGTAATTCCAATTACCCATAGGACATCCTTGATCGATCCACTATTATTCCGGATCGGAGTTGGCAATTGGCCGTTGGTCGAGAACTTGTCCTCATATTGATACGAATGCCTGTTGCGTTCCAGCACCAGCGGTTCCATTCAGCTACATAGCCAGCTTTCAGTTGCTCCTTAGGAGCCGTCCGAACGGAGGCTATTTCCCGAACCAACCCCAACTTGTTGATAATAGCCCAGCACATTCACCCGTTCTAAGCTGGTACCCGGATACTTTTGAACGCATCCATAACCATCTGATCGCGTCCTTGCGTGAAGTTGGCATATATCCGTATTCCAGTGGCTAGAGAACGACAAAATCGTGTCCGAGAGGACCGAAACGAGGAAGCGACAAGCAAAAAGAGTCGAAAGAAAGGATCAACCGTTGATGGTGAAGGTCGATTTGCTCGGTTCAAAGCCTTTTGGTCGGACGAGCGAGTCCATAAGGTCGGTGGCCTATTCCTGATCCTATTCTCTGCCTATCTATTGGTGGCATTCACCTCATTCCTCTTTACATGGCGTATAGACCAAGATCTGGTTGGCCGTTCTCTCGGTGAGATCTTCAGTCCGGAATTACGTGTGGATAATTGGCTGGGTAAGATCGGAGCGCTAACGGCACATCAGTTCATCTACAAATGGTTTGGTATTGCTGCCTTTGCCATGCCGATGTGGAGTTTCCTTGCGGGAATTCGCGTGTTGCTCAATACTTGGTTGTTGCCACCAAGCCGCACATTGGGCTGGACGGCAATGGTATTATTCTGGTTCCCTACCCTGTTCGGCTTCGCTTTCCGTGGCGATCTGATGTTCCTCGGCGGTGGCGTTGGGCATTTCATCACGAAGCACCTCACTACTTTATTGGGTGAATTCGGAACAGGTGCTTTGATCGTCTTTGCAGCAAGTGCTTTCGCGGTGTTCACCTTCAACCTTTCATTTGGTTGGATCGTTGATGCTTTCGAGCGGATGAAGAGCAATGTAGAAGCAGCAGAAATTGAAGATGACCAAGAAACAGTGGTCGTTGCGGCCAATGGCGTTCGTGCTCGAAACACGGTCGTTCAGGACTTCGCCGATGAACTGATCGAACAGGAAGAAGAAGCTGAAGAAGACGAGATCGAGGAGGAGGAAGTAGTCGAAGAAAGCAAACCTGCGTTGGAACTGGAGATGGAACCGATAGAGATCGTTGAACCCATCACTCCGGCTGTTGTTGCCTCATGCGTAACGGAGATCGATGGTATGGACGTTACGGCTGGTGCAGAAGATGCAGTACTCAGCGAAGACGAATTGGAAACAAAGTTGAAGGAGTTCGGTGAGTACGACCCTACATTGGAACTGAGCAGCTACGAACTGCCACCGATCGATCTGCTTATTGACCACGGTACCGGCGAACTCACTGTAACCAAAGAAGAGTTGGAGCAGAACAAGGACCGCATCGTTGAAACCTTGGGCCATTACAACATCGGCATTGAGAAGATCAAAGCCACCATTGGACCAACCGTAACGTTGTATGAGATCGTACCAGCGGCAGGTGTGCGCATCAGCAAGATCAAGAACTTGGAGGATGATATTGCTCTGAGCCTTGCCGCCTTGGGCATTCGCATTATTGCACCGATCCCGGGTAAGGGTACCATTGGTATCGAGGTTCCGAACAGCAAGCCACAGATCGTAGGTATGCGAGGGGTCATTGCCAGTGAGAAATTCCAGAACAGCAACATGGAATTGCCATTGGTGTTGGGTAAGACCATTAGCAATGAGACCTTTGTTACGGATCTTACTAAAATGCCTCACTTGCTCATGGCAGGCGCTACCGGCCAGGGTAAATCGGTTGGACTTAACGCGATCCTGGTGAGCCTGCTTTATAAGAAACACCCGAGCCAGATCAAGTTCGTATTGGTCGATCCGAAGAAAGTGGAACTCACCCTGTTCAACAAGATAGAGCGTCACTTCCTTGCCAAGTTGCCCGGTGATAGCGATGCCATCATCACGGACGTGAAGAAAGTAGTCGCCACGCTCAACAGCTTGTGCATTGAAATGGACGAGCGCTACGAGCTGCTCAAAGATGCGCAGGTCCGTAACATTAAGGAGTACAACACGAAGTTCATAAAGCGCCGGTTGAATCCGGAGAAAGGGCACCGCTTCCTACCCTACATCGTATTGGTAGTGGATGAGTTCGCTGACCTGATCATGACAGCTGGTCGCGAGGTGGAAACCCCGATCGCTCGTTTGGCGCAGTTAGCTCGTGCCATCGGTATCCACTTGATCATTGCCACGCAGCGTCCGAGTGTGAACATCATTACCGGTACCATCAAAGCCAACTTCCCGGCGCGTATTGCGTTCCGTGTAACCAGCAAGATCGACAGCCGCACCATTCTCGATGCAGGTGGAGCCGATCAATTGATCGGTCGTGGTGATATGTTGCTCAGTACGGGTAATGAGGTCATCCGTATCCAATGTGCATTCGTTGATACTCCGGAAGTCGATAGGATCTGCGATTTCGTAGGCGCGCAACGAGGCTATCCAGATGCCCATATCCTACCCGAAGTACCAACCGAAGATGGCGAAGGTGGTGGCGATACCGACCTAGGCGACCGCGACAGCATGTTCGAGGATGCCGCCCGTTTGGTGGTAACCATGCAACAAGGCAGCACAAGCAATATCCAACGGAAGCTAAAGCTGGGCTACAACCGCGCAGGTCGCATTGTGGACCAATTGGAAGCAGCAGGTATCCTTGGTGGTTTCGAAGGCAGCAAAGGACGTCGCGTTCTTGTGGCTAATGAAGCTGCGCTGGAGGCGATATTGAATCCAGTAAACGCAAACGGTGGGGAGTATTGATGTTGGAGCTTATTCTTTGTAGCTGAGATCATGAAGCCATCGACGCCCCTTGAATCTTTTGTCGAATATTGTAACACACATATTCGGGGAGATGAAAAGGGAGAAGCTCAGACCTTCCTTGATCGCTTCTTTACTGCACTAGGGCATACAGATGGCCACAAAGGTGCTGGGGCCACCTTCGAGCACCGCATCTACGACAAACGCAAGCGCAGCACCAGTTTCGCTGATCTTGTTTGGCCCAAGCGTGCCATTATTGAAATGAAGAAACGTGGCGAACCGCTTTCGCTGCATTTGCAACAGGCCACCAATTATTGGTTCCGGTTGGCTGGAGATCGTGCGCGTTACGTGATCCTTTGCAACTTCGATGAGTTCTGGATCTACGACTTCGATACCGACCCGGACGAGCCGCAAGACATTGTGAAGTTGACGGACCTGGCCACGCGCCGCGAGTCGTTCTCCTTTCTCCTACCCCGCCCTACCGATCCGGTGTTCCGCACGAACCGATTGAACGTTACGGAAGAGGCCGCGAAGAAAGTGAGCGAGGTCTTCCGGAGCATGGTGAAACGTGGTGTACCTCGCGATACTGCCATGCACTATACGCTACAATGCATTCTCACCATGTTCGCAGAGGATGTGAAGCTCCTGCCCGAGGAGATCTTTACACGGCTTGTACACGAATGCTCCGAAAGTGAAGGCAGTGCATATGATAAATGTCCGCCGAGCTATGATCTTATTGCAGGTCTTTTCCGCGCCATGAATGACGAGGGCATAACCGAAGCAGGCAAGTACCGCGGGGTGGACTATTTCAATGGTGGCCTATTCCAGAAGGTGACCCCGCTGGAACTCACTATGCACGAGGTTACCATGTTGGAGTTCGCTTGTATAAAGGATTGGAGCAAAGTGAACCCGGCCATCTTCGGTACCTTTTTCGAGTATGGCATGGACGCAGCGGAGCGCCATGCCGCAGGGGCACACTACACTTATGAGATCGACATCAAGAAGATCGTGGATCCCGTGATCGTACAGCCTTTCCAGAACAAGATCGCCGAAGCCTTGGAAGCCGCCATGCCTATAGATGCGCTCTACAAAGTGCTCGACAGCCTGCGTGCCTACCGCGTGTTGGATCCTGCTTGTGGCAGCGGCAACTTCCTCTTCGTTGCCTACCGCGAAATGAAGAAGTTGGAAAAGCAATTGCTCCGCGTGATACGCGACCGTAGCACCAAACGCGAGGATGCCAAACGCCTGCGGACGTGTTTGGAGAACACGCCTTACGTGAGCATCAAGCAATTTCACGGCATGGATCTAAAAGGCACCAGTGTGGAAGTGGCCAAGGTTACCCTGATGACCGCCAAGGAACTTTGGGTTACCGAACACGGTGAGGACTATGACCGCGAAAAGGCACTTCCGCTGGACAACTTGGACGAGCATATCCTATGCGTAGATGCGTTGCTGAACGACGATGGCAGCCAACGCGCTTGGCCCGAAGTGGATTGCATTATCGGCAACCCACCCTTCCAGAGCAAGAACAAAATGCAGCAGGAACTGGGCGCCGAATATGTGGCCAAGTTACACGCCGCCTACCCCGAAGTACCGGGCCGCGCCGATTTCTGTGTGTACTGGTTCCGCCGTGCGCATGACCATTTGAAAGAAGGCCAGCGCGCGGGCTTGGTGGGCACTAATACCATCCGTGAGAATTACAGTCGCAACGGAAGTTTGGATCATATTCTAGCGAACGAAGGCACCATCTTCAACGCTGTTTCCTCCCAAGATTGGAATGGCCAAGCCGCCGTGGATGTTAGTATTGTGTGTTGGCAAAAGGGAGATTACGAAGGCGAATTCCATCTCTATACGCAAGTCAAAAACGGAGATATGCACCTACACGAGGTGCCAAGCATTAACAGCAGCTTGAGTACCAATACCGATGTGGCAAGTGCAGTGCAGTTGAATTGCAACAAAGAGCCCACCAAATGTTTCCAAGGACAAACCCATGGCTACAAAGGGTTTCTGGTAAGCAGAGCTGAAGGTGAAAGACTGATCAAGCGTGATAAGAGGAATGCCGTACATCTCTAGCCTTACTTGAATGGAGATGAACTCTTAGGCGCGTTTGAGTCCGAACCACATCGTTATTCAATCGACTTTTCCTTCTCAAAGAATATTTCGGAAGTGGCGAAAGTTCCAGATTTATTCAAGTTACTTGAGTCCAAGGTACTGCCTGAAATCAAGAGGAAAGCAGAGGCTGAGATAACTGGGGGTACAAAGGCTAACGGAAGGGAAGATCATCTTGAAACGTGGTGGAAGTTCTGGCGTCGGCGTGAAGACATGCTCCAGATTATCGCCCCATTAAAACGTTTCATCGCCTGTTCGCGGGTCACTTCAAGATCGATCTTTGAGTTCGTCCCTCAGGCAGTTCGGCCGAATGATGCTCTGATGGTTTTCGCCTTCGAGGATGATTACTCATTCGGGGTGATCCAAAGTGATGCTCATTGGCAATGGTGGAAAGCGAAGTGCAGCACATTTGAAGCACGCTTGCGTTACACCACCACCAGCGTATGGGACACCTTCCCATGGCCACAACGCCTCAGTAAGAAGCAGCAAGAGACGGTGGCGCAATCGGCAAAGAACTTGCGTGATGCACGAACACAGGCCATGCAAGACCACCGCATGAGCTTGCGCGACCTGTACCGCCTGCTGGAGAAGCCCGGAAAGAACCCCATAAAAGACCTACACGCCTCATTGGATAAGGCCGTATTGGCAGCCTACGGTTTCGATGCGAAACAAGACCTGCTAGCCCAATTACTGGCGCTGAACAGGGAGGTTGCTGAAAAAGAAGGGCGTGGTGAGAAGGTACGCGGTCCGGGGCTTTAATAAGCAGAAGAACTTTTAAGGCCATCCGTAATTATTCGTACGCTTAAGTTTTCCTATGGCTTCCTTTGTGAGAGTAACTTGCAAAGATCCTCCGAGCCGAACTCCCATGTGCCGATATACCCTTTCGTTGGTCTTTTTGTTCCTGATAACGGGAATTCATGCACAAGACCAGAACCAAGCGATCCTCGATTCGCTTTGGCTTGAGCATGCCGATCCGAAAACTTCGGCAGATGCGCGGTTGGAAGCATTGGATAACATCATCTACCACATGTCCTACATTGACCAGGATAGTTGTGTGGTGCTTTCGCGGCAAATGGTGAATGAGGCTAGAGCAGCTGGCAATGTGTTGATGCTGGGGCAAGCATTCCGGAACTATGGGATCGCGCTGTTCAGGTCGGGTGCCGGAGAAGGCGCATTACCGTACATGGACAGTTCGTTGCAAGCACTCTCCACACGGCAGGATTCGGCCTATTCACGAGGTGCCGGGGCCACGTTGAGCAGTATAGGCACCATGTATCAATCCATGGGAGATCTGAATTCAGCCATCTCCAATTATCAACAGAGCGTTGAACGGCATTTGGCTGCGAACAATCCACGTGGCTTGGTTTTTTGCTACAACAACATTGGTGTTGCACACGAAACACAAGGTCGATCCGATAGTTCGTTGATCTATTATGAAAGAGCCGCAGAATTGGCCACGGAACTCGGCCTGGATGAAATGGCCAGCACCGGATACAGCAATATGGCGAACGTACATGCCGAAGTGGGTAGGATCGGTGAAGCGATCGACCTGGTGTATAAGGCCATGGCCATTGCGGAACGGATCGGGAGCAAAAGCGGTATCGCGAATTGCTTATCACAGATCAGCGACCTGAAGGCGCGTTTGGGCGAAAAAACGGAGTCACTTGCATTATTGCGCCATGCTTATGCCTTGTTCCATGAAGCCGATGATCGGGAAGGTGCCATAAATGCAGGCGGTTCCATCGGTGCATTATTGATGGAATTGGGCAAATTGGATAGCGCGGTGATCATGTTGGAAACCGCATTGGCATTGGAGCGTGAAGGCGGATATAAGCATCTCATGGACCATACGTTGTTGGATCTTGGTGCGGCTTATCGGCGCTCAGGAAGACGACCAGAGGCTGAAAAAGTCCTACAGGAAGCATTGGGTCTTGCACGGGAGGTGAAAGATGCGACACAGGAATCCATGGTGCTATCCGAGTTGGGAATGATCGACCTGAACGCCAAGAATAGCGACCGTGCGATCGAGCGTTGTAAGAAAGGCCTTATTCTAGCGGAACGAACAGGTGCGCGTAACGCGCGACAGAACAACTGTGAATGCCTTTATCTGGCTTATAGATCGCAAGGAAACGGTACACAAGCATTACGCTATCACGAGGCATTCATCGGAGTACGCGATAGTCTAACGAATGAAAAGTCCCAGCGGCAATTGACACAGCGTGATCTGCTGTACACATTCGGAAAGCAACAACTGGCTGATAGCTTGGCCTATTCAGCTGAGCGTGAACAATTGGAAAGTGAGCGTACCATTGAAGCGTTGCGTGCCGATCAGAACAGGAACCGGGCATTTGGCATCGGTGCAGGCGCTGTACTTCTGGTGATCGGCGGCGGAGCATGGTTCGTTGCGGATCGCAAGCGGAGACAAGAGCGTTTCGAGAAAGAAGCTGCAACACTAGAGACCCAAGCACTACGCAGTCAAATGAATCCGCATTTCATCTTCAATGCATTGAACAGCATCAATGCGTTCGTGCAACGGAATGATCAGGATAGCGCCACAAGCTACCTGAGCAAATTCGCACGTGTAATGCGGCTTGTACTGGAGAATAGTCGCCATGCCGAGGTACCGCTCAATGATGACCTGGAAGCTTTACGTGGCTATTTGGACCTGGAGCGCATGCGGATGGAAAAGAAATTCGATTTCACCATTACCGTCGACCCCGGTATCGATCCAGAGAATGTGATGGTTCCTCCGTTGGTCGTGCAGCCCTTCGTGGAGAACGCGATCTGGCACGGCATGGCAGGGAAAGAAGGAAAAGGCCATATCACACTGACTGTTGCGGAACGAAATGGCCAAATGCGCTGGACGATCGAAGACGACGGCGCAGGAAGGCAAGCGAAAAAAACACCCCCTCTTGATGGCAAGGCAATGAAGAAAACATCATTGGGGACAGCTATTACACGTGCCCGATTGGACCTAGTGCAAAAACAGCACGGAGGTAAAGCGGGTTTCCACTACACGGATCTGCCGCAAGGCACGCGCGTTGAAGTGGATATGCCCATCTTAAAGATGCATGATCAGTAGTACGTCCAACGTTATTTGTTCAGAGCAATCTCGCAATATGGGATGCGGAGCCAAGGTGCGCTCGAGACCCTAAGGCATTTCACACGGCACCATGGCTTTGGTACCGTTGCGCGTTTGGATCGCTGATCCTGCGCGTTTGCCTTTACATGCTGGGCTTTTGAAGATCATCCAACGCAACCGAACGTAGAAGTCCATCGCATAGACGTCGCGTTTGCTGATGAATGGAAGAATGTGATCCGAACCTACGACCAGCCCTTGGAAACGAAGCATGAATCCGATAGACGGGTGTTTAATATCGTATTCATGCATCACCATAGGAAGGGCTGCCTCGAAATAGCGTGTTTCGTAGCGCGGCGTAATTGCGATCGAGTTGGTGCGCCTTAAGCGTAATGTACGTTTACCTGCAAGGTTCTGCACCGCTGCAAAAGCGACATAGGTGTTCTTCGCTAATCGCTGATCATATTGAACTGAAATACCAGTTGGCAGACCGACCTTAAAACCATTCGATCGTTTCCATTTAGTGGAAGTGGCCAACAAACTATCGACGTCCTCAACATCCTCGACCGGTATATGATCGTAATCAGCAATTGCGATGGATCCTGCATTGATCCTACCTGCTTCACCGTTCCGGAAACGGATCCCACCAAGGTCGATCACCGATACTCCTATCCGATACCGGTACCCCATGGGCGAGCATCCTATCGCGGCTTTGTGCGGACGGTAACCATCAACTTCGGAGAGTGTACGCTCGAAGGAAACTCCTAGGTCCGCGCCCCAGCCACGTCCTGCGCTTGCCTCGGGCATTGCAAAGCCATAGCTGGCCGATGCTTCGTGTATATCAAGTTGAGCCGTATCAACTACGGTGAATTCCGTTCCGTTGAATTGAAATGCGCCTGCTGCATGCCCGATGTTGTAGCGCAATCCCATGCCAGCGCTGAGCATATTGAATCCTTCGGCTTTCAGGATATGTGCATAATTCACGCCGATCTCCGTCCACGCAGCACTACGGATATGTATTGCGGGTATCGAATATCGTTGTCCTAATTGAGGTGCATACTGCAAGCCTTCGAACATGTAATTGGCCACTTCCGGAGTTATCCCGGCAGCGCTTACGTAAGCGCGTGATCGCATTCCGACACCGACCGTACCACGTCCTAGCGCCACGGATACAGCTGGTCCCAGCACATTGGCAAACACAGTAGCACGGTGCGAACCTTGAACCATTGAACTCCGGCGAACAACGGAACCGTTCGTCTGACCTGCTATGCCATTTCGTACTTCACCTACCAACGGAGATGTGCGATCGGTCCAAGCAACGAGGCTGTTCCACGCGTAGAGGTCGGCTCCGGCGAGTCGGATGTCGATGAAGGGCCATTGTCCTGCCGCACGAGCGGGATTCAAGGAATAGGCATCATTCCCACCGTAATTACTGTGCGCAATACCGAACCGCTCTTGGGCAAACGTGCCAAGGGCTATCAATAAAGCGCAATATGTAACCAATGAACGCATTGAAACGATGTGATACGGAATTAACGCTCAGAAGGTTGGGAGAATTGCCTTCTCATCTCGTTGCTTCTCAACTCCGTTCGAAGACCTCCGGAGTCGAGAAGCCCTAGCGCACCTCAACTCCGCTCGGCGAGCTAGGCCTATTCCACTGCCTTCTCCCCATTCCAATCGATCTTGCGGCTCACCCACATGACCAATGCCAAGGTGATGAACAGCCCAATGCTACCGAACAACAAGGCGTAATCCTGTTCGTTGATCAGCGCGAACATGAACCCGAAGACGAGCAACATGATAAGACCCAGCAATTGCGATGCGCGTTTCACATTGAATACGCTGTGTGCGTAGAGCACCACCAAGCCAATGACGGCAATGGCAGAAAGGATATAAGCCTTCGCAAAGCCTAGATGCTCGCTGATGGCGATGAGCAAGGTGTAGAAAATGCATAGGGCAAACCCAACCAAAAGGTATTGAATAGGATGGATCCGTAGCGCCTGCAATACTTCCACAAAGAAGAACACCAGGAATACCATTACTATCAGCATTACACCGTATTTACTGGCGCGTTCGTTCTTCTGGTATTCATCCACTGGTTGCATAAGACGTACCCCGAACGCACTTCCTTCGATCTGCGCTTGCCTGTTACCCGTGAATTCCTGTGGATAAGGCCTGTTCAAATGAAGGACGGTCCAGTTAGCGTTCAACCCATCACCGGGTTTTGCAACGGAATCCACAGGGTCCGGCAGGAAGGCCCCGTGGTAGCTTGGATCTTTCCACGAGCTGGTGCAATGAGCCTTGGTCACCTTTCCAACAGGCACCAAGTTGTAGCTACCGCTTCCGTTAATGGTGAGCTTCGCAATAAAATTGATCGGCACTCCGAGCAAACTATCCAATGGGAACGGCACACTTAGACCTGTGCTGGCGACGTCATTGCTCGGTAGGCCCGGTTCGAACTGAACAGTATCATCACCGATCACCATCGACACTTGCTCTTTAATGCTGCGTAGATCACTTATCCCGATCACGAGTTCTGCATCATTCCACCGCATCTTGTATCCGATATTCAAACGAGCATCGGAAATTGGTGCAAATGATCCCGTGATATGGGTTCTTGAGCCATAAACGGCAACATCATAGATACCGCGGTGCTTTTTGTACGGATCCAACACCACGTTTGCATTCAATGATTCAGGTAGGAATTGAGCGTGATGGATCTCTACACGATCTTCCATTCTACCGCTACCATCGCCCACCGGAACACGCACCGGAACCTCATACGGCACGTCGATGATCGGCCCAAGAATGGTCTGTTCCCCACCCCAATCCCGACTGATGCCTTCTTCTGCTTCCTGCTTGCGGTAGGATCGTTCCCGGATCAGGTCATTGACCATACCGAGCGGGATCAACAACAACAAAGCGAGTATGCCAACAACGATAGCACGGAACGTGAGCGAGCTACGCATCCACGCGAACCGCGATATACGTGGCATTGGAACGGAAGGAAGTGGCGGTGTTGAAGGGTCTGGGGTAATAGGTGGTTCGTTGATCATGAGCGGGCGACCGGAGAGTTTGAGGCCGGTCTTGATCAACAACGGGGCTTGGTAAAACTAGCGTATGGTTTTGTGATTTTTTAGGTACCCACTTGGGTTTGCTCCACCGTCACAGCTCCAAATCGACTGCTCACCGTTTCTCCTTTTCCTTGAAGTATTTACGTAATAGGAAATTGCGTTGGAGTGCCCGCAGGTCTTCGTTCAGAAGCAGAGTCGTAGTATCCAAACGCACCATCATCCGGCGCACATCATTGGTCAGCGTTGAGTCGTTCGTTAGCAGTCGTGCAAGTCCATCTTCGCTTTCCAAATTCTGCGTGAATCGTTCCACGTTACCGATCGCCGAACCAAGGGTATCGGCTGATGATCGCAGGCGTTCCAGAGTGAGCCTCATTTCGTTCTGGGCATGCTCATCCGCCAGCAATACACCCAACGCTCCTTTGCCTTGCTGTACATCAGTAACGAGTTCATTAACGCCGTTAGTAAGCGACTTGGCATTCACTGCGGCAGTGTGTAACTGACCAACGGCATCTTGCAGTATCCTTCCCATCTCTGGATCAGTAAGTGAACCCAGCAGATTATCCGGGTCCGCCATACGTGCGGAAAACTTTCGCAGATCATCAGTAATGACCGCCAGATTCTGGTTCGTCCGTTCCAGTGTGCTCAACATGGCCTCTGTATCCAATGTAGGGATGGACTGAAGCATGCTCTCGTTGGTAATGGGTTCTCCGGCACCTTCACCTGGAAGCAAGTTCACAAGCTTATTTCCGATCAATCCATCAGTGCCAATGCTGGCCATTGCATTGGTCCGGATGTGGGCAGTATTCTCTGAACTGATCTGCATAGTGACCAGGACAGTGGTATCGTTCACGATCTCGATCGCATCCACGATCCCGACATTGATACCAGCGTACCGTACGTTATTCCCTGCCCGCAAACCGCCGACTTCCCGGAATTCAGCGTGTACGGTCACGGACCGGGAGAACATCTCCTTGCGCGATCCCATGACGTACAGGATCAGTAATAGGACAGCAGTACCTGCTAGAACGAATACGCCGAGTTTGAAACGTTGTGATCTCTGTTCGTTCATGATAAAGAATCAAAGAAAAGACGAACCACTGGATCAGTGGAACGCATGAGTTCATTGTAGGATCCCTGTGCATAGGCCCGTCCTTCATGCAGGACAACAACACGATCCGCTGCCAATTTTGCGACGTTCAGATCATGACTGATCAATATCGATGACGTTCCGTAGGCGCGTTGCAGTTCAAGGATCAATTCCACGATCTCACGTCCGGTTATGGGATCAAGGCCGGTTGTCGGCTCATCATAAAGGACAATATCAGGCCGCATGATCAGCGTGCGTGCTAGCGCGATCCGTTTCCGCATACCACCTGAAAGTTCATTCGGCATAAGGTCCATGGTATGCAACAACCTCACGTCTTCCAACGCTTTCACCACCCTACTGTTCCTTTCATTTGCCGGAAGTCCACTCCAATGACGACGCATTGGAAATTCCAGATTCTCCCGAACGGTCATGCTATCGTACAAGGCGTTACTTTGGAAAAGGAAACCGATCCGTACGCGCATATGATCGAGACGGGTATGATCCATTCCGAGCATATTCTCCCCAAGTACTTCAATGGATCCAATATCAGGTCTCACGATACCGATGATGCATTTGATCAGCACGCTTTTACCTGAGCCCGATTTACCAAGCACCATAACGCTCTCTCCTTTATGGACTTCGAGGTCAAATCCCTTAAGCACTTTATTCGAGCCGAACGCCTTGTGCAGATCGTGTATGCGTAGGACGACTTCATCGCTTTGGGCAATTCCGGATCCATTCACGTCGGCAATTCGTTCCATGCTAGTTATATCCCAATAGCTCGGTGACCTGCACAGCGATCAGGTCCAAGATAAAGATCAGCAATGAGGCGACTACAACGGCACTATGTGCAGCTTGACCAACACCGGCGGTCCCTTTTTCCGTGCGAAATCCTTTGTAGCAACCCACGATCCCAATAGCAAAACCGAAGAAGAACGATTTGAAGAATGCTGGCAGGTAATCACTGAAAATGAGTGAATCGAATACTTGTTGAAAGAACAAAGGCCAACTGACATCACCTTTAATGTTAACGCCGATATAAGATGCATAAATGGCGATCGCATCCGCGAACACGACAAGCACAGGAAGCATAAGCGTGGTACTGATAACACGTGTGACCACAAGGTATTTGAACGGGTTGGTACCACTGACCTCCATCGCATCGATCTGTTCGGTCACCTTCATGGAACCAAGCTCTGCGCCCATGCTGGAACCGATCTTTCCCGCACATATCAGTGCAGTAATGACCGGGGCGATCTCGCGCACCACCGAAATAGCAACCATTGCAGGTAGCATGCTTTCCGCCCCGAACCGTTCCAACGTAGGCCTACTCTGAACGGTGAGTACCAATCCCATGATGAACGCAGTAACGGCCACCAGAGGCAGGGAACGGTATCCGTTGATGAAGGCTTGCCGCAATAACTCCTCCCATTCCATATTCGGACGGAAAAGTTCGCGAAAGAACCTACCGGTAAATCGGGCGAGATCACCAACCTCTTCAATGAAAGCGCGAAACGGATAGGAGCCTAACATTACGCCAAGCTACGTCTGATGAAAGATCAGGAACCTAACGATCGTCAGCCGATAAATGCTTCGGATCATAGCACGCCATACTGTCTATAGCTTCACCACTCTTTGAATGGAACTGGTGGAACCTTCCAGTACATGGACGAGGTAAACACCCTCCGCCTCCAGCGTGAATTCCAGCATGGTTGAAGACGTGACCACTTGCCGTACCACTTGTCCGGTTGCATTCTCGATCCTAATTGTACGTATAGTTGGTTGCTCGAAGCGCAGCGTGAAACTGTCCAATGACGGATTCGGCCCTACAGTGAAAGAAGCAGTACTATGCACTTGTTCCGCCACCCCAACGAATTGGCTCAACGTATATTGATTGAAGAACCGCCAGATCTCTTTACATGCATTTATATCCAAGTTTGTAACACCGACGATGAAGGGTGCACCCGGCCATGTATGACCACCGCCAATGATTTTGAAGAACTCTACCGAACTGCCAAGGTCTCCACCCGAGTAGACATAGTGTTGTGCGGTACAACCATCTGTTGTGTTGACATTCGGTACATCGGTGATCACCGGTGTGGCGCTACAATTATTGAACTGGACCCAATGCTGGACCAGATCCTCTATCCCAACGAAACCTCCTCCTCCGCCATAATTCACCGTAGGATCAGCGGTACCGTGGATCTGCATGACCGGAGTTGGATGCGTGGCGTTGCAAGCTGCTAAACGCGGTGTGATCATGGTCCCGGTGACCGAAGCGATCGCCGCAAAACGGTCACTTTGGAAACAGGCCAGATCATAGCTCATGAATCCGCCGTTGCTCATTCCGGTGCTGTACACCCGATCCGCTTCGATCGTGTATTGCAAGCTGAGTGTATCCAGCAAAGCAGCAACAAAACCAAGGTCATCCACCTGCCCTAAGCCGAAGGTATCCCAGAACCGATTTCCCTGAGGATCCAACGTGCCATTGGGCAGGACAATGATGAAATTGGCAGTGTCCGCGATCGATCTGAAATCGGCGTAGAGGGATTGCTGGAAATTATCACTGGTATAGCCATGAAAGTTGAAAACGACCGGAACTGGAGTGCCAGGCTGATAGATCGCTGGTACGTAGATCTTATAATCGCGTTGAAGGCCATCGTGCATAATGCTGCCATCCATATAGTTCTGGGCAGAACCAATGGATGCGGAGACCATCAGCAGCGAACCAATGGTTAAGCGTGAAAAAGACTTCGAACTTCTCATATTCATGGGATCTAAGATCATAACAGACACGCCGTTGAAATCGGTCGTTGCTTGGTTTCCCAGCCAAAGTAATGCTGGATCTTATAACTTGAAGCAGACGCGGCAACTATTACAGACTCAATGAAAGAACTGCATCACTTTACTCCACAGCTTACGGGTCACGAGCAATGGAGGTGCTTGGAATCCATTCAACCGCCAAGAACGGCGAACTTCAGTATTTGCTTTTAACACGTGTTTGACGCTTCCGTTGCTCATGCCGCCGAGACGGAAACGCACGAGGATCTCCGACAAGTGCACTGTGCTGATCTGTTCTTTATACAGCATGCGGAAGAGGATCTCATAATCCGCGGCAATACGCAGTTCTGTCTTGAAATGCCCGAACTTATCATAGGCACTTTTGCGGATGAATGTTGCCACGTGAGGAGGCATCCATCCTTCTTTGAACCGGTTCCGGTCGTATGCACCGCTCAACCATGTTCTCTTGATCTTCGAGATGTCGCCTTCGTCGACCATGATGATATCACCGTAAACAGCATCAACGTTCTGTTGCTCAAATGCTTTTACCACTTGATCGATGGTCCGTGGTGTCATCAGGAGATCACCTGCGTTCACGAAACCGATCACATCGCCGGTAGCTCTTGCAAGGCCTTTGTTCATGGCATCGTAGATCCCTTTGTCCGGCTCACTCAATAACACATCGATCTTGTTTCCATAAGCGTTCAGAATATCCAGCGTACCATCCGTACTTGCACCATCGATCACGATGAGTTCTATTCCCGGATATTCCTGGCCTAGAACTGAATCAATGGACTCCGCAATTACTGGAGCCACGTTGCGGCAAACTGTGATCAATGACAGCTTCATTCCATCACCCGTTCACGCACTGGTTTCGCAGGATTTCCTTGGTAGATCATATAAGCGTCCAGGTCCTTCGTGGCCACGCTACCAGCGGCCAACACCGCGTGAGTGTGCGCCGTAACTCCTAGTGTGACTATCGCACCAGCACCTATCCAACTGCCATCTTCCAACACCACCGGTCTGCTGTAGGTCGGATATTCGATCTTCTTGTAGTCGTGGCTTCCCTGAATGATCATTGCGCCTTGGCTGATCACCACGTTATTTCCTATGGTAAGTGAGTCCAAGTTATCAAGCCAGACGCGTTGTCCGATCCAGCTATTATTGCCGATGGTCAGCTTCCATGGGAATTTGATATTGACAGCAGGGTGGATCACTACCCCTTTACCCACCTTGGCGCCAAAGAGCCGCAGCAGCGCAGGTTTTAGCGAGCGGAACGGGAACATGGGGTTCAAGAAGAACATGGCATTGGTAAAATACCACAATGTTCGCTTAATGAACCCTGCACCAGGATCGAACGTTGCCGTGTTGTCGAATCGGCTCAAGTCCACTTTCGTTCGTTCGTTGTTCATCCGCGAAGCATCTTCATCATGCCAACTTTGGTCGTTGGATCCTGCACTTGCGCCATGCCCATGGCATATGCGCCTTTGCAAAGATGGTCGAATCCTGCTTGGTCCATATCCACCAGCGTTTGCATGGCCTGTGTGAATTGTACGGGTTGATCCAAAGGGATATCCCAACCGGCATGCTTGGCCTGTAGGTCTCTCCACGGAGAAGTATTGGCCAAAAGCAGGGGTAATCCGGTGGTCATTGCTTCGACCATGGTATGGCCGTAGTTATCTCCTTCGTTCGGCATGAACAGCGCGTGATGCTGGCCGCTCAAAATACCGAGGACTTGCTCGGAAGCAATTGGACCGTTGTAATTGAACGTGATGTTCTGCGGCAATGTCTTGATCGCGGCCTCACATTGGGCCCAGTATTCTGCATGATAGACCGGACCGTAGAGGTTGAACACCACTCTACCCTTAACACCACGCAATGTTTCGATGATCAGGTGGATATTCTTTTCCGTTGCTATTCGGACCACATTCACCAGATGTGCTTCACCAGCGACCTTGATCCTCATTGGAATGCCGTTATCGGACACCTTTCTTGGTAGGTTCGAAACCAAATGGATCTTGCTTGAGCGCCCTATTTGTTTACGGATGCTTTCTGTTTCCTCATCGCTCGTTGCCTGGAATTCTACCCCGCTGTATAAGCCAAGGGTACGCGCAATGAACAGGAATGCTTGTTTCTTCAATGCGCCTTGACCGACAGGCCCTGGCAGGAGCATGCCTCTGGCCACTACTATGCGGCGCCGTTTGCTTCCTCGCGTCAGCCACAAAGGCAAGATGGAATACCAAAATGAGAAGATACCGTTCACATAGATCGCATCCCACTTTTGTTCCGTAAGTAGCCGTTGCCAAACCTTGCTGCTCGTCTCTTTTTTGGAAGCATACAATACCCGCTCTCCTGTAGGCAGATCTGTCCACTGGTCGGGAACAATTCCTGGATATGGTTGGGTGTTTGTATAATCGGTATCGGCTGTTACAATGTGGAAGTGGCATTGATCCCCCAAGTGATCCACCATGTTGATCATGGAACGCACGGGACCACCACCGCGATAGCCAGGCTTATACCAATCCACGAAAACAAGAACGTTAAGCGTATCCATTTCCCATCAATTCAGCAGCCACCTTTGCCCATTGCGTTGGCCCCCACGTATCGCCTAGTTCTTTGCTCTTGGATCCCATCGCAGCCAGTTCAGCATCTGTAGAATCGATGAACGTGAGCATGGCATTCTTCAATTCGACCTTGTTATCCGCAGCAAATGAAGATCCATTCTGCCCAATTTGAAGGAAGCGTTCCGCAGCACGTATTTCACTGCTAAGAGCAAGCGGAAAACCAGCGCAGGCATGTTCCTGTACAACAACGCCCCAAGGCTCATACGTACTTGGGAGAATGAACACTCCACATTGTCTCAGTACCTCGGGCATGGCTTCCGGTTGAACGAATCCCATGTGCCGGATCTTGGGATTCTTGCCTGTCGGAGAGTTGGATACTTGATCGAACAATTCCCCGGTCCCCGTGAACCAGAGTTCCCAATCCTTTGTCCTGCCTTCCTCCGTAAGTTCAGCGAATGCATCACAAAGCAATTGGTGCTTTTTGATGGCAATGTAACGGGCCACGCAGATAAAGCGGTGAGGCCATTTCTCGGTCCTTTCCTTTAAAAGCTGATCACCTAACGCGAGGAAACGTTCGGTATCAGCAGCATAGAAACCTGTTCGGATATTCTGCTCCGCAAAACCCAAATTCAGGGCATAGCGCTTCTGGCCTTCACCGGTAACCCAAGCGTGTGAGAAAATGCTCGGGAATAGGATCCGCCCAGCAACGGAAGCTGCAATTTGTTTGGCATCACCTCTCCATGCGGTGTCGCTGCACATTACGGTAACAGTACCCTTTTTACGCAGTCTTCGGCAGACCTTCAGATAACCCTTATCGATCCAACCACTGCAAAGAACGAGGTCCGGCTTAAGCTTCAAAGCGAGACTTACGAGTTCATCTGCACCTAATTCCGCGCGTTCATAATGATGGAGGCCGTGGCCATACTTCAACTGGAAAGGTGCCTCGCTGTTAACAGGCCAATGGACAATGTGCACCTGGGTATTATGGTCGTTCGCAAGCGTTTGAAGGCACCCAAGCACATACGGTGCAAGTTCCGTATACAGCACAAGCACTTTACGCGGAGCACCTGTCGGGTTTGAAGTAAGAGGCAAAGCCATGGATCGGGATCAAGCCGGAAAACGTCGCCAAATGTACCGGATCAGGGAGTTAAGGCGCTGATCAACCTCAGTGAATGACTACGACCGATAACTTTTGATCCGCACGTCCATTATATGTTTTGGCCTGCGCCCATTTACAAAGCGCGCTCTATAATACCGGACCCAGAGCATAATTAGTGGTGCACCGATCAGCGTAGGCCATATCCATCGCAGCCAACTTGGTTCTATGAATTCCATATTCACAACACTAAAAGCAGACAATGTTGCAATGTATCCGGCCAAGAATCCGGTCATGTGTCCATAGAGCCATTCCTGCTTATCGTGACTTTTCTTGAAGAAGCGGCTCGTGTTCTTTACAACCAATAAAATTCCAATAGCACCGAAGATGAGGAATATCCAACCTCTTTTGTCGCTGTCATTAAAGATCGTGTGCGCGGCTCCCCAAAGAAAAAGCGCAACATTGAACAGGCCTGCCACGCCTTGAAGGATCCAATCCAAACGACCGGCTCGCTGCCCTTCATGAAGCTTTTTGTGGTACAACGAACGATACCCCGACGCAACGAGGTGAAAGCTGAATATGGCCAACATTGCCATGACCAAGTTGGGGCGGAGAATGCTCAGAATGATGGCAGTAAAAGTGACCAGCACCATGGAATAAAAGAACAGCTTACCCCAAAGTCTATGCTGGTTGCTTCCTTTTGCAACATACATGGCAACTGGAGCTACTATCAGCGCAATTATGCCGGCCGCGCCATGAATGGCGAACAATAGGTCTACAACGTAACTTTCCTTCATTCATCGGTGTTCAACAACGCTGGGGAGAGGCGTTCAGGGTGGGTATCAACTATTCTGAAGTACTGTTGCCGAAGCGATCCGATAGAATAGGAAGGCTCAAGATCCAACAAAGATATGTCACGCTTCTTATTTCCTGATAAGGTCTTATCGGTATGCACAATGACACATTCATTAGGCCCATCGACTGCGCTCAAGAGCAATGTTTCATAAGCGAGTGCCCAATGGATATGCAACCCGGCATGATCCAACTCGGCTCCAGATACGATGGCGTTGCGAATGCCTTTCTCTCGGACCTCTCCTACCAGATCATGTATCAGATCGAAGCGTTCATGGGCGGGCCGAGACGCGAAGGCGATCCCACGGAACTGAATGAATAGGACGACCAGGAATGGCAGAACGGCCCATCGCTGATAGCGCTCAGTGCTTACACCCAACGCCATCATAAGGGGTAGTGATATGAGCGTCGCCAACGGCAGAAAATTCTTTTCCATCATCATGGCAGCTTCACCAACGGAGTACGTCAATACGTTGAGCAGTACATAACCTATGATCGACCCGACGACCACTAGAAGCGTGTACCATTTTTTAGAATATGCGAGAATGCCGATCAATATGGAGAGCAAAATCCAAGTGGCTAAATAGTGGGTTGTCAACTGCCAAGAATGCCCCACCAGGAATTGTGACGCTGGTAGTTCCAGCAGGTCACTTAAATGGCTCAATCCTTGACCAGCTGAGGAATACAGCTCTGTTTCATAACTGGACGGTGGGAGTACTACACGAGAAAAAGCACCCCAGAGAATACATAATGCACCGAGAAGTAGAACGGTCTTGCGCGCCGAGGTAAGCAACGGAAAGAAAAGCGCTAGAATAAAAAGTGCGATCAAGAATCCCACTGGGTGAACAGTTAATACCAGCACCAATGCGCCCAGAACCATGGCTCCGTTTACTGAACTGCGCTGACGTTGGTATGGCCCTAACAATGCTCCAGCGAACAAAATTGGATAGCAAAGGAGGTAGTTTGCCTCCAGCACAATACCGTAAAATGTAAGTCGTGTACAGAGTACTGCTGCCAACGCACACCCCACCGCTAACCAAGGCATTCTCCACAAGTGAGCAAGTACGATGAAGATCGTGTATGGCACAAGCACATGTGCCAGCGACGCGACGATCAGTAGCCTATTCAGGTCCACATTGAACGCACGGAGCAATTTTACGATCAACTGTGGGAACACGGCACTAAAGCGGTGAACTTCTACTTCCACACCACTATTGTTCACCCATTTGAAGATCTGATAGGCAGAATCCACATGGATACAACGCACCATGAAATACTTGTATGCAAGTAAGAAAAGACCCAGAAAGAGCAAATGTCCGATCGCAATGAACAAGCTGCTCGGAACTATGGAAGTGAGGCGCTTCAGGGGTGGATGATTACGAGGCGGGAATAACTGAAACTTCCTGATCGATCCATGGTCCCAAGCATGTAGATGCCGTCACCGACCGAAGTTGTAACCTGTTCATTGTCCTGTATGGCGCCCGTATCAACGATCTGACCATGCATATTGGCCAATGTCCAACTGATATAATTATGGTGACCTGAATAATGGAATGAGCCGGAATTGGGGTTTGGTCCGATAGCTATGGCTGTGCTCGGTTGCTCCTCGACCGGAAGGGGGTCGAAATTTGATTGAACGGTTTCAAACTGCGTTGTGCCATTCAGGTCGGTCCGAACTATGAACATGTCTTTCCCACCTGCACCGTATGATTCTGTCCACCCACCGCATATGAATCCATCATTGAGTAGCGCAATAGTTGCCCCAGAATCATCACCGAACCCACCGAATGTTCGACCGAATTGAAAATCCCCATTCCAGTAACTCATCAACATGAACATATCCTTTCCACCGCCTCCTGTGGTCTTGGTATATCCTACTTGAATAAAATCGCCATTAGGCAGCTCGTAATGCTCAAAGCTTTCCTGATCGTTGATCTGCCCCCAGTTCTTATGCCATTGTTCGGAACCATTCGCATCGGTTCGCACGTGAAAAGCTTCTGTCCACACTGAATAGCTATGGGTTGACCCTACCATGGAATATCCACCATCCGCAGTTTGTATTACATCGTATGCAATATCAAGGCTATCTCCCCCATAACTATTCAACCACACTTCGTTTCCAGCAGCGTCCAGTTTCACAAGGAGCGCATCCTTATCTCCACTTGCTGAAATGACCGAACCCGCCAGAATGAATCCTCCATCGGCAGTAGGTTTTGACGATGATCCTTCCCGTGCAGTAGGTCCGCTAAATAAATTAGACCAGATCAGTTCGCCATTGCCATCCACTCGAACGTGCCATAACGCACCGCTCACATTCCCGTAACTATATGTAGTGCCCGTCAGAACAAGCCCTCCGTCCGGGAGCAGAGCTACATCATTGAAAAAATCCCAATCGCTTCCACCATAGGTTTTTTCCCAAAGGATATTTCCCGAACCATCCAGCTTAGCCAAATACCCATCGTATCCCCCTTCACCGGAACTATTGGTGTAGCCAGTTATGTAGATGAAATCATCAACCGTAACAATGGCGTCAGTTGCGTGCTCTATCCCCGCATTCCCAACTGCAACCGACCAGACCATCTCTCCCGAATTCCCCAAACGCACGACATAAATATCTGCCGAACCATTTCCAAAACTGCCAGTGGATCCCACGGCAATGAATTCATTGGTGCCGATCTTGCGAATGGCGCTGCATTCTTCGTCAGCAAATGCACCGTATGCTTTTCGCCACGTAGTCTGAGCACTTATGCCACTGCTTGTGACCAGGTACAAAAATGTTATCAGAACTAGCTGTTTCACGATATTCATCAGGGCAACTCCACGATAGGGGTTAAAGTTATTCATGCGTCCTTGAATCATGGAGCATCACTTTACCTTTACACCATGTCCCCACAAGCGGTTCGCAATTTCGGTATTTTTTTGGTGGTATTGTTCTTGATCGATCTCTATGCATACCGGGGTGTAAATACTGCTTTGGGCAATCACTCGGTCACGATCCGACGGATGGTTCGGTTCATTTATTGGGCGATATCGCTTGGCATGTTCGCTATGCTGGTGTGGACCATGTTCAGCTTCAGCAACGTTCGTCGGGATCATAGCTACTTATTCTCATTGGTGGCGCTTTTCCTGCTTTTCTTTCTACCCAAGTTGGTCATTGTGATCTTCCAAGCGTTGGATGACCTGCTTAATGTGGGACTCTTGGGCATATCAAAATTGACGCCCGGACCGGTCCTATCAAAAGGAGAATCGATCGGGCGGGTGCGCTTTTTGAGCCAATTGGGATTGATCGTGGCAACGGTTCCATTCGCAGGTGTTCTTTATGGCGTAACCAAGGGAAGAAGGACGTTCAATGTCTCTCACGTGCCTATCCGGTCCAAAAACCTTCCATCAGCGTTCGCCGGTGTTAAGATCGTGCAGATCAGTGACATGCATTTGGGTAGCTACGGTAATGATCTTTCAATGGTCCGCAATGGTGTGGAATTGATCAATGAACAACATCCGGATCTGATCATTTTCACTGGTGATCTGGTAAATGATTATGCAACGGAAGCTGAACCGTTCATTGAGGCGATCGGTGAATTGAAAGCACGGATCGGGAAATTCTCCATTCTAGGGAACCATGACTACAGCGATTACACCAACTGGGAAAGCGCAGAGGCCAAGGCTGCCAATTTGGATCGGTTGAAAATGATCCATAAGGAAATGGGTTTCCGGTTAATGCTTGACGAGAACCTTCCATTGGAAATGCAGGGTGAACAGATCGGCTTGCTTGGGGTACAGAATTGGGGTAAGAGTTTTCAGAAATACGGTGATCTGGGCAAAACCATCAAGGGGTCTGAACATTATCCGTTCCGCATATTATTAAGCCACGATCCCACCCACTGGGATGCTCAAGTAATGGGAACTGGTATAGACCTGATGCTGAGCGGCCATACGCATGGAGCGCAATTGGGGGTTAAGATCGGGTCCAAGACCTATAGTCCTGCGCAATGGGTCTACAAGCAATGGGCAGGGCTTTATTCGGAAGGAGATCAGAAACTCTACGTGAACCGAGGGTTCGGTTTTATCGGCTTCCCGGGTCGCGTGGGTATGCCACCGGAGATCACTGTTCTAGAGCTACAGAAAGGCTGACCAGCTTCATGCTGGGAACACCCTACCCGCTTTTTCGACCGACCGTGCCAATAGATCGAGGTCCAGTCCGGTAATGACTCCGCGGCTTTCCAGGTCACCCACGAACAGTTCCATTGCGAGATTCCCTACAAGGTCATCATCGGCCATTGGGCATCCACCATATCCTTTCAGAGCACCATCAAACCGTCGGCATCCGGCATTCCACGCAGCGTCCACTTTCGGTTTCCAGTTATCTAAGCGTGCGTGAAGGTGAGCTCCGAATTCAACCAGCGGTAGTTCCGGGATCAATGAGGTGAACATTGCGTGAATGGCATCCGGGCTTGCAATGCCTACCGTATCGCTCAATGCTATTATTCGAACCCCTAGCTCATTCACCAAACGATCGGTCCAGTGAATTGCGATCTCAGCATCCCATTGATCCCCATACGGATTTCCGAACGCCATGCTGATGTAGACTATCAACTCCTTATTGGCCTTGCGCGCTATTTCCGCTATGGCAGCCGTTCGAACCCAAGAACCTTCGATGCTGGTATTGGTATTGCGCTGTTGGAAAGTCTCACTGATGCTGAACGGATAACCCAGATAATTTACTCGCTCTTGCTTCGCAGCATCCTCTGCTCCACGTTCATTAGCAACGATCACGAGCAATTTGCTTTTGGAATTCTCCAGATCGACCCGTTCCAACACTTCCGCGGTATCGGCCATCTGCGGGATCGCCTTGGGACTTACGAAACTACCTATGTCGATCGTATCGAATCCCACCTTCAATAAGCCGTTCAAATAGTCCACTTTCACATCTGTGGGAATGAATTCGTGGATGCCTTGCATGGCATCCCGAGGGCATTCGATCAGTTTTACTTTTTCCATTTCACGTACACCTTATTGATCTGCTTTAACAATGCCGGGCCTTCATAAACAAGCCCTGTATAAACCTGAACGAGGTCTGCACCGGCTTCGAACTTTTCCATGGCCGCTTCTGCATTATCGATGCCCCCAACACCAATGATCACGACCGGTCTTGGAAGTCGAACACGCAGATAGCGCACAACCTCAGTGGATCGTGTCCGTACCGGAGAGCCACTCACACCACCTGCGCCCATGGCTTCCACATCGGCTTTCGGGGTAATAAGGTCATTGCGAGAAATGGTCGTGTTCGTCGCTACCACTCCTTCAATACCACTTTCTTTCACCACGGCTACAATATCATCCAACTGCTCATCTGTAAGATCCGGTGCTATCTTCAATAAAATCGGACGCACGGGCATTTTCTCTTCAGTCACCCCAGAGAGCGCGAGGCGATCATCAGGGGCTGATATTCTGATCCTCTGATCTTTTAATGCGCTTAAGATCTCCAACAACGGTCCTTTTTCCTGCAACGCACGTAGACCGGGTGTATTCGGACTACTCACGTTTACTACGAAATAGTCCACAACTGAATACAGCGCTTTGAAACAGATCACATAGTCGTTGATCGCTTCCTCGTTAGGTGTGTCCTTGTTCTTACCGATGTTGCCTCCGACAATAATGCCAGGTTTGCGCTGTTTCAAGCGCGCAACCGCTGCTTCTACACCTTCATTATTGAAGCCCATACGGTTGATCAATGCCCTATCCGGTTTCAATCTGAATAAGCGGGGTTCTGGGTTACCGGGCTGCGCCTTCGGTGTAACAGTACCGATCTCCACAAAACCGAACCCGATGCGACCTAACGCATCCACATGTTCCGCATTCTTATCCATTCCTGCTGCCAGACCAACTGGTCCCGGAAACCGAAGCCCCATCAATTCAAGTGAAGCATTCGCCGGAGGGCGCTTCCCGCCAAAAAGCCCTAATGCACCGGGAATGAGTTTAACAGCTTCGAGCAATGAAAACGTAAGCCTGTGAGCTCTCTCCGGGGAGAATTGAAATAGTAATGGTCGAATAAAGCGATACATCGAAGGCGCGAAGGTAGCGCGACCGGTTCGGTTGAATTCAGGTCTTCACTTCCTCAATTCAACGCCCATCGTACCCCAATAAATCCGCGCGCACCCTGCACTGGTGCGTACATATAGCTCGTATCGAATGTGTATCCGTTGGGGTTTGTACTAGGGTCGTTCGCGTTACGATCGAACGGATCGGATGGACGCATCAACGGATCCCTCGGCATGAAGTTCAGCATGTTCTTCACACCACCATAACATTCGAAACGGTCATTGAATTTGTGCGTCACCTGTAAGTTGATCAATGCATAGGTTGGTGAGTATTCCGGGCGAAAGTCGTTGGTTTGGATCGGTAACCGCATGGGTCCGTACCATTGTCCGGTCAGGTCGGCGGTCCATTGCTTTGGGAATTCATAGCTCGCTGTGATGGTTCCTGACCATTCAGGTGCAAAGTATTGGGTGGAACTAATTCCGTCTTGTACTGTAAAGACCTGCATCCACGTGGCACCAGCAATAACGCGCAATGGGTTCCCGATGCGTGCTTCGAGGTTCAAACTTGCACCGCGCGAAGTGCCATGACCATTGAGGTTCCGGTATATGATCTGATCTTGATCAGTAGTGTAATCCGGCAGAATGCGATTGCTGAAATGGGTGTAGAACAAGGACCCATCTAAACCAAAGAAGCGTTTTTCACCAGGCCATTTTCGTATGATATTCAGCGTTCCGTTCAATGAACGCTCCGGCAACAGATCGCCTTCTATCAATACTTGGCGTGAACCGGTAAGCGCTGCGTGCTCCTCTGTGAACAAATTCACCACACGATAGCCGGTTCCGAAGTTGGCGCGAACAGCCCAGCGGCCATTTGGGGCCCATTTATAGGCAATGCGAGGGCTTTGCACCAATCCATGATTCCGATCATGGTCAACACGATAACCGAGCAATAATTTGTGGGTTTCCGTCACGCTCCATTCATCTTGCAAGAAAAGGCCAGGGAGCGGTAAGATCTGTGGTGCATTGTGTCTCACTTCGCCTTCGTACCGAGCAGTCCCTATAGTGTTGTCATCATACCATGTGTAACGATAGGCCAAGCCGTATAGGGCATCATGTCGTGCTCCGAAACGCTTGCTACCATAAAGTTGTGCGAAGAATACGCGTTGGTCGGCATCGTACGGTGTAGTTCCATAGAAGGATCGCTGCTGATGTCCATTTGCACTTAATTGTGCGGTCAAATTTCCGGGTACTGGGAGTTGATACTGACCGATCACTTCCCATCTGCGTGTGGCGATGTTCTCGCCGTACAAACTATCACTACCTGCAAAGGCCGGAGTCCACTTCATGTCACCGCCCCACCGATCTTCGTGCACATAACGAACGGCAATACTTGCCACTTTACTGTCAGGTCTACGAACGGTGAATTTGTTGAATAAGGAAACCCTTTCTTGCAGTGTTACATCGGTAAAGCCGTCGTTATTGTGATCCACTGGAACTGAGTAATTGAACACGCTAACACCCAATAGATCGCTTACCTTCTTTTGACCAAACCGCAAACCAATATCCGCATTGTACTCTTGGTAGGTAGTTGCCATAAGGTCCACAACAGCGCGTGGTGCTAGTACCGGGTCCTTCGTGATCACGTTCACCAAGCCACCCATTGCCTCGCTACCATACAAAGAAGAACCTGGACCTTTAACGATCTCGACGCGCTCAACCAAACTGGTCGGGATCCCGCTAAGGCCGTACACGGTGCTCAGCCCACTTACGATCGGCATACCATCGATCAACACCATCGTATATGGGCCCTCCATACCGTTGATGTGGATATCTCCAGTGTTGCATACGCTGCAATTGATCTGCGGTCGCACACCGTTCACCATGCCAACAGCATCGAACAATGATGGGCTGGGGTTTTTACGGAACAAGGCCGGAGTGATCACCTCAACCGAAACCGGACTATCGCTGCGCGAAACTTCACGCATGGTACCTGTAATGACGACTTCTTCGAGACCGTTGATATCCCCCACGAGTTCGATATCACCAAGATCCATCGCATCAGAAGTGGCCTTGAAGGAGATCTCCTTCCTCACGAAGCCCAGCCCAGTTGCAACCAGAACATAGTTTCCCGGAAGTTCCAGTTCGATCATGAAATGGCCATTCATATCGGAAGATGTCCCTTGAGAAGAGCCCTTCAGAGCAACGCTGGCGTATGGCACGGCACTTCCCTTAGAGACGAATCTTCCACGAATGGAAATATCCTGTGCGAAAGAGCCCAACTGCAAGGTCATGACCGAGAGAATAGCCAGCCAGCGAAACATCATGCGTCAAAGCTAACTTAAAATTTAGCTGAAACTAAATATATTTAGAGACAAGTAACAATTACTATCTTCGTACCAGGAACAAAATGTTGAGCCGTAGCGAAGAAGACCATATCAAAGCCGTGCATGCCTTGTTGCAAAAAGGACAAAGTGCAAGCACTACTGATGTTGCAGAGCGCCTTGGCATCAAGGCAAGTAGTGTTACCGTAATGTTGAAGAAGCTTGCTGAAAAGGGGCTGATGAAGCATCAACCGTACCATGGAGTGCAGCTAACAGCAAAAGGCAATGTGGCGGCATTGAAATTGGTACGTAAACATCGGCTATGGGAAACATTCTTGGTAGAGCGACTAGGATTCGGTTGGGATGAGGTACACGTAGTGGCCGAACAAATGGAACATGTGAGCAGCGATAAACTGACCAACAGTTTGGATGATTATTTGGGTAATCCGAGTTTCGATCCGCACGGCGACCCTATACCGGACCGTAATGGAAAAGTGAAAAGCCGGACCGTAAAGTCATTGACCGAATGCGCTATTGGTGATCGCGTTCGAATAGCTGCGGTTAAGGACCCGAGCGATCCTTTATTGAACTTATTGGACCAAAAAGGTATAGGGATCGGAATGGTCTTTCAAATAGAAGCGCAATTGGCCTTTGATGGGAGTGTGGAATTGCGGAGCAAACAAGGACCAACCTACACCTTGAGCGCATTGGTGGCCGATCAACTTCAAGTAGAGCCCGCCAAAGCGTAAATCAAGATGAGAACGATCATTGAATATTTTGAGAGCATCGATCCGGTATTAGCTGCGTTCCTAGCTACCATGTTCACTTGGTTGGTCACGGCAGCTGGTGCCTCGATCGTTTTCTTCTTCAAGACCCTGAGCCGCAGGTGGCTCGATGGTATGCTCGGCTTTACCGGAGGCGTGATGATCGCAGCCAGCTTCTGGAGCTTGTTGGCACCTAGCATTGAGATCAGTGAGCGCCTAGGCATGATCAAGTGGCTTCCACCGGCCATCGGATTTGCAGCAGGTGCCATGTTCCTGTTCGTGTTGGATAAATATGTGCCCCATCTACATATCAACTTCGATCCGAAGAACAGCGAAGGCCCGAAAACGGAATGGCGTAGCACTACCCTATTGATATTGGCAATAACCCTACACAACATTCCGGAAGGTCTGGCTGTTGGCGTGTTGTTCGGTGGCGTAGCGGCGGGAATGCCAGAAGCGACAATTGGTGGTGCGGTGGCGCTAGCGATTGGTATCGGGCTCCAGAATTTTCCTGAGGGAATTGCCGTGAGCATGCCGTTACGCCGATTAGGTGTAAGCCGGAGGAGAAGCTTCTGGTACGGCCAGCTCAGCGCGATCGTAGAGCCGATAGCCGGTGTGATCGGCGCGTTGGCCGTGATCTGGATGCAGCCCGTTCTCCCCTATGCGTTGGCCTTTGCCGCAGGTGCCATGATCTATGTGGTCGTAGAAGAAGTGATCCCGGAAACACAGCAGGACAACTACACGGATGTTGCAACACTTGGTTTCATCGGAGGCTTTCTGGTGATGATGATCCTGGATGTGGCTTTGGGTTGATAGTTGTTAGATCTTGGTTGTTCTTAGTTGGTGTAGATCCGTGGCTTCCTTGTGAAACGATCTTATTGGGAAACGTACCATTCCTTGATGTCGACTAACAACCAGCAATGATCAACCAAGGTCTCCGTAGTTTCGCGCCGCTATGGCCAGTCCTAAGATCGACGTAAAGAACCGTAAAGCGGGTTTCGAGTATCACTTGCTCGATACGTATGAGTGCGGCGTCATTTTGATGGGCTCTGAGATAAAGAGCATTCGGGCAGGAGGTGCCAGTATCAGCGAGGCGTTCTGTGCGTTCTTGGGGAACGAATTGGTTATCCGGAACATGCAGATAAATCAATATGGCACCAACATACATTTCGTACACGAGCCTAAGCGCGATCGCAAATTGCTTTTGCATGCCGCGGAATTGGCGAAGTTGAAAAAGAAGCTTAAGGATGTGGGTATGACGATCATCCCTACCCGACTTTTCATTGCTCCTAACGGCATTGCCAAAATTGAGATCGCATTGGCGAAGGGCAAGAAAATGTTCGACAAGCGCGAGAGTTTAAAGGCCAAGGACCTACAACGCGATATGGAACGCGATTGATGCACTGGCGGGAGCACATCGCAAGGTACGGAACCGCTGCCTTTCCCGGTGCCGGTTGGGTGCGTTGGACATTCATTTGTCTTTTCGTTGTTGCGGCAATACTCCGCTTCTGGAATTACACGAGCATACCGTACACGCATGATGAGATCAGTGCGTTGGTGCGCATTTATCCTTCGCTGACCGAAACCGTGCAACACGGTGTTATGGACCTGGATACCCATCCACCGGGTGTGCAGGTCTTCGAATGGGTCTGGACAGGACTTTTCGGGATGGAGGAGCATGTTGTGAAACTTCCGTTCACCCTACTAGCACTAATAGCTCTGTTCTTTCTTTTTCGGTTTGTGCAAGCATGGACAACGTCCTCTGTCGCCTTGGTCTTATTGGCCCTTCTTGCCACACTTCAATATACCGTGATGTATGCCCAGATCGCACGCCCTTATGCGATCGGATTCTTCACCACCGCAATACTGGCAGACCAATTGACCCGGTATTTGGCCAATGGCCGTGTTAGCGCGTTGATCGGTATTGGTGTTGCTGCGTTGCTTAGTGCATACACGCATCACTTCTCAATGCTGCTCGCTATGCTGATGGTGGTTTCCGGTTTTTTATTGATCCGGAACGAACAACGAAAGCACTATTTGATCGTGTGTGGCATCGCGATCATCGGATACCTGCCCAACATCCCCATATTTCTGCATCAGCTTGGGCAAGGCGGTCTCAGTGAATGGCTTGCTGTACCTGATCGGAACTGGATCTTGGACTATGCATGGTGGGTAGCCCATTGCTCCATGGCATTCGCCTTGGTTTTGATCGCGCTCATCATAACAGCGATCGGACGTGGAACACGGATCAGATACGTTAAAGGTCCTCTGAATTGGGTACTAGCATTTTGGGGCATCATGCCGTTGGCGATCGGGTTAGCATATAGCATTTGGCATGCGCCAGTTATACAGTATTCGTTGGTTCTTTTCAGTTTTCCGTACATGATGCTTTTGCTTTTACAGGGACTTGGCAACTTGAACAAGTGGATCACCATTGCGCTCTGCGCCCTACTAGCAACCGTTTCCACAGTAACGTTGATCAAGGAACGGCATCACTTCGACCTGTTCTATGCTTCGAAATATGAAGCCATCGTACAAGGCGTAATAACCGCACACGAGAACGACCAACTCGCCATTGTTGATGCACCGAATGAAGTGATCGCGTTCTATGAGAGGCTTTGGAACATTGATCCAAAAGCGATGCCCCACGTTCAGATGCGAATGGACCCGGAGCGACCACAGTTGGACAGCCTTCTTCGCAACCCCAGCGTAAATACCGTGTTCTACGGTTTCAGCAATGGCGCACCTTCAGAGCAGTTAGCACGGATCCAGTATTATTTCCCGAGCATGGTTGAACGCCATGACTACATGGAAGGACAAACCTTTCTGTTCCAACGATCAAGACCATCCGATCAAGGAACTTTGAATGATCGTAATTTCCGTACATCCATTCATCCCGGCCAAGCTATTCCTGATGATCGCAACATGATACGAGGCTATAAGTGGCAGATCAATTCAGATGTTCCAGTGGCTTACGATGAGGAGTCCTTACCGTTTTGGGATCTCACCGATCGCGAATACGGCATTCTGATCGAGTTAAGTGGCCATTGGCTCAACAGTGTGCGTGATGATGAGCTCGAAGTGATACTGGAAATGGATAGTGTGGATGGCGACAGCGATGTTGCCGTGGCCTTCGAATTTGTGCGGGACGACAGCACCGTATTTTACAGAACTGGCGAACTGAAGTCAATGCTGCCGATCAATGGCCGGGTACCACTTGTAGTTGTAGGGTCCATTAGGAACGCTGGCCCCGGAACATCGGTAGTTGCGCGTGCCTATGTTCACAACCGTACGAAAGGCCCGATCCGGGTCCGCGGGATGGAGGTGTACCGTAGAGATGCGAACCCTGTGCAGTATGGAATGGTGGAACCGATCCGGATATTGGGGAATCGCTGATCTGAATAGTTCGATCCAATTCTATCTGAACTGGAACCTCGTTGAATGAAGAGGATCATTTTACAGCACGTGCTCCTGTTCCTGGTCTTTACAGGAATTTTTGTGCTATCGTCGGAATGGATCCTGAACCTATTACTGCCGGATCTCATCAGGTTGAACACTGGCTCCTTTTGATCACGATCGGTACGACCCTGTTATTCATGCTCACCTTGATCTCTTGTATTGTATTCCTTTTCCGAAGGAAGCGTAGGTCAAACACGTAAGCAATACGCATAACAAAAAGGGCCACCCGAAGGCAGCCCCAATTGATTGTCCGGTAAAGGATCAAAGATTGAATGTCAATCCGATTCCAAGCGTTTGCTTGAACTGCGTTCCTGGACCGGTGTACTCGATATCATCCTTATCGGTCTTGGTCAAGTTGGTGTCATGATCATACAACAACAGCGTATTAAACGTTGCTGCGAACCACTTGTTGATCTGTAGGGTCCACAAGGTTTCCCAGGTAACATCCATGTTCTGAGGGTTACGCAAGTAGTTGCTGAAAAGGTCGCCGCGGGTCATGAAGGTGAAATTCTCAGAGAACTTCGTCTTGTACATGGCGCGGATGTATCCACCCAACTCGAATTCCGTGGTGCTGCCATTCTTCACGCCGTAAACGCGTAGTTCCGGATCCGTACTGCCTCCGAACAATTTCTTGTCGTTCATAATGACCAAGCGGGCCGTGGCCGGCGATAGGAACACGCTGAAGTTGTCGTTAGGTCGATACTCTGCACCTACACCAAGCAATGTATAACCAGGTGCCAAGAAATTGGAAATACGGTTCATATCGGCATCAAAACCTTCGGTGAATTGGGTCTTGAACTGGAAAACGCCTGCCAAATACCATTTGGGTTTCAAGGCATAGCCGTATTTGGAGTTCAATTCAATACGGTCATCGGTCTTAACCGGGTCGCCATTGTTGATCTGCTGACCGCCGAAAGCAAGCACCAAGCTATTATCCCAATTGGTACGCCCTTTCTTGCGATTTGCAGCACCATTGAACATGGCAATACCGCTTACGGTGTTGAACCCACCTGCGGCCCAATTGGTCAGATTGACCTGGGTCAGATTGATGTTGAAGACACCACTTTTGGTCCATCCATCAGGAATGGTATCAATAGGACGGGCTGCAAGTGCAGCATCCGTAATATCGGTCTGTGCGTTCATTATGCCACCCACCGCAAGGGCTACGTTTAGCAATGTCACACGTAGGAGTGTTGATCTAAGTTTCATTCGGGTTAAAGATTTAGCGTTGTGTCCTGGTTTTTGGGGCGCGCAAAAGTACACGCTTGGTTTTGAGTTCATTTCGGTGCTTACTTCACGGGTATCATGTGCACATCACGCTGTGGAAATGGGATACTTATCCCTGCTTCATCCAATGCGACCTTACAGCTCTCCAACGTGGTGAAATACACATCCCAATAATGTTCTGGTGCACAATGCGGACGAACGGCCAGATCCACAGAGCTTTCGTTCAGGTTCACTACACCAACGAACGGTGAGGGATCCTTTAGCACCAATGGTTGGTCATGCATTACCTTCATCAGGGCCTGCTTCGCTGTAGCGATGTTACTGGTATAGCTTATGCGTACGGTGAGGTCCACACGGATCTTACCTTCAGCAGTGTAGTTCACAATCGTTCCATTGGCCATTACGCCATTTGGGACAATGGTCAACTTATTCTCTGGCGTGATCAAGGTGGTCGTGAAGATCTGGATCTCTTTCACATGGCCCAATGCACCTTGTGCTTCGATGAGGTCGCCTACTTTGTAAGGTTTGAATAACAGGATGAGCGTCCCACCTGCGAAGTTGGCAAGTGTTCCTTGTAAGGCCAATCCAATAGCAAGGCCTGCAGCACCAAGGATAGCTATGAAGCTCGTTGTCTGTACACCCAACATACCGATAACGGTAACGAACAATAGGATACGAAGTCCAACGGATACCAAGCTGCTCAAGAAACGCTGCAACGTAGGTTCAACCCCGCGTTTCACCATGATCTTGGTGAACATTCTGGAGAGCATACCGATGACCATGCTTCCGATCCAGAACACGAGCAATGCTCCGATCGCTTTAGGTCCGTACTCCATGGCGAAGTCCATTATCCGGTTCGACCAACTTTCTGCCATTGTGATCTCATCATTCATCTTTGATCCAGGGTTTTAATGGTTCAGTTACTAATACTTACGCCGGTGATCAAGGGAACCGGGAACAGCATTGAATTATTCAATGTTCGGTGTTTCAAGGATCTCAATTCTCTCGGTGATCAAACGGCTCGTAGGGATCAGTACTTCGCCTTTGACGGTCCGTAGGGTTACGGTCATACTATCGATCCTATCAATAACACCTTCATCCTCTCCTACTTTGATCCGCATACCGGGTTTGAACCGATCCTTTCCGTAAAAGCTACTTAGGATGTTCGTAAGAATGTTACGAGAGGCGTAGGCATATGCAAGGCCAAAGGCAAATAATACCCCAGCCAAAATTATTTGAAGATTAGAAGTGATCAGTTCAGTATCGACACCAGCTACGTTCAGTGCAGTAATGGAAATGAAAAGCACGATAATACCTCCAAGGACCTTACCCATGCTGCGACCACCGCTGATCCCCAAGGTCTCCGTTAAGTTCGTAATAACCGTGTTCACTTGCTCCCCGACCCAGAGTCCGGCCATGAAAATGACTATGGCAGTGATCAATGTGGGGAGGTAGACGAAAAATGCGCTTACGCCATCCTGTACGCGGGTCATGCCCATTATATCCGCAGCAGCCATAATAAAGACCAGCATGATCCCCCCATAGATCAGCATGCCAATGAAATTTCCGAATGAGTGGATACCGACCTTTCTCATTACACTGGCTATACCGCTTTTCTGGGCCAGCTGGTCCAATTTGCCGCTAATGGTGCGCTTAAGGATCATTCGGATCAGTTTCGCGAACAGCCACCCGATCAACAGCACAATGATCCCAGCAATAATGCTGGGAAGCGCATCAATGATCCCGCTCAAATAGGTGTCGAAGGATTTGTTCAATCGGTCCAAAATGTAATTAAGATCCATGTCGTTCTAGGTGTTATCGATCCGCTTTGTTAAGGTTTTGGATCATGTACACTATTATCGTTCCTACCTACCAATCTAATGTTCTCAAAGAATGCCATTCCAAAATCGGACATGAACAATTGCATGAAGCGCATAAGGAGCATAATGCGTTTGACGTTTCCGATCACCTCTTTCTTGAGGTTCTCAGGCGGTTGGTCCGAAGGCCGAATGATCTGGAAGGGATTCTGGCTCATCGCTCTTCCGGATAAAGTTCGTAATACTTGGCCAAGGCACGTTCACGTGCTCGAAGGACCCTCATTTTCACAGCACTCTCGCCAATGTTCAATAATTCACTGATCTCCTTGACCGAATGCTCCTCTTGATACTTCATCAATAGCATGGTCCTATCAGTAGGATCCATTGCCGCCAGTACCTCGTCAATATGCTCGCTTCGTAGATTCAACAATTCGCTCTCGTAGGTATCTTCTGCAATATCCTCGGTCATGGACTCATCATCCACTTGCGTTGACCGTTGACGTTGTGCTTTGCGCAGATGGTCCAAGCAATAATTGTAGGTGATGCTATAGACCCACGTCCCGAATTTAGAACGGTGATCGAACTTGGAGAGGTTGACGAATACTTTCAGGAAAATATCGTGCGTGAGGTCGTGTGCGAGTTCCTTGTCTCGCGTCATACCGATGCATTTTTGATAAACCTTCGTCACGTAACGATCATAAAGTAGCCCGAACCGATCAGCATCCATGGAATGCTGTAACTCCGCAACGAGTTCTTCGTCACTTAGCAGGCTATCGGCCTTGGCTTTTTTCTTGAACAGCACTTTATTGGTAGGAGATGGCTTTTGGACGCACCGACCACGGATCGGTCACTTTGATGGCTCAGGAAGAAAGTCATGATCCATAAATACCAAGCCAAAGGACTCTTTGATCCGAATGAACGGAAAGCCACTAGTGACATGGCATGCATTGCAATTCTCGATCATTACGTGTCACTGTGCAGCAATCTCTTAAAAAACACCTTACTCTTATCGTGTGGTTTCCTAGGAGCCAGTGGTCTTTTCGCCATAGATCCGTATAAAATTACTCTCATCCACACCATCAGGCATCACATTTCCATCCGCCATGACCTTCTTGGCCTCTTCCATTTCATTAAAATGGAATTTGACCAAAAGAGAAGATCGCAATAGCTACGGCAAAGAGCGCCAGAACGATCGGTGTACGTGACATTTTTAGCTTATCGAACGAAGTCCATCCGTATCAAAAGAACTAGTGGGCAATGCCGGATTCGAACCAGCGACCCCTACCTTGTCGAGGTAGTGCTCTAAACCAGCTGAGCTAATTGCCCTAGTGCTTTTTTGCGGGGGTGTAAAAGTAATATTGTACTGGACAATTGATCCTTGATCCCCAAGGCTATCGCCTCTTAAAATTCACGCAACTTATTTCTGCGACCCATTTCAGGGTCGAAATTCTTGCTGGGTATTGCCGAGACCTAATTTCTGTGACCTATTTCAGGGTCGCATAATGCAGATGCTACGATCCGCCGTACGGCGGATCGTAGAAATTAGAAAATCAGAACGCGATGCCCGTCTTTCGACCCGGAAAGGGTCGCAGGATCTGAGTTTCAATATAAACAAAGGTAGCCCTGCTTGATCACAAATACCTTACATGATCCATTCGTAAAAAGTCTATTATACCTTTGCAGAGGAGTAGAAGAATATGGCGAAGAAGATCGATGATAGTGGTAGGATGTTCGAAAGCCCTCTTATGGAGGCACTTACTAAAACGCATATAGCATTCCCGCTTACAATTTTCTTCGGTACCGGGGCACTTGCTCTCTATTGGTGCATTGGGCCGCTTGGTCTTGGGATCATCGGTTCATTGTCCCTATTCATCGTTGGTGGCATTTTCTTTACGCTGGTTGAATATCTGGTGCATCGCTATTTCTACCATATGGGTGTGGATACAGCTCGTAAGGCCAGACTCCAGTATCTTTTTCACGGCGTGCATCACGATCACCCTCGGGATAAAAAGCGTTTGGCAATGCCACCACTTATGAGCGCATTCATGGCAGTACTGTTCGTGGGTATCTACCGCTTATTGATGGGGAATTATGGTTACGCATTCGGTGGTGGATTCATGACGGGTTATGCCACTTACTTGCTGATCCATTACGCCATACACATCTACACACCTCCAAAGAATATTTTAAGGATCATCTGGAAGCACCATAACCTGCATCACTTTGTTGGGGACACGGGGGCGTTCGGAGTTAGCTCTCCTTTGTGGGACCACATCTTCGGAACCATGCCGGAAGACCCACTGAAGAAGCGTAAAATGCAGACCAACACATGAGCTCTTCCCATATGAATAGAGCCTTCCAAGCTGCATCGTTCAACAATTGAAAAAAACGTTGAAAGAGAAGGCCCAGTATGCGTTTCATACTGGGCCTTCTTTTTATTGAACGAAGTTGATCACTTCATGCTAAACCGGATCTGGAGCTTCCTTTGGGTTCGGACCCCATTTGTTCGCGCCAGGGACACTGTCCTTAAGGGCTAAAACTAGCAGCCAAATACCACCGATAAGCGGAATTAGAACTATCAGAAACATCCAACCACTTTTACCAACGTCATGCAACCGTCTTACCCCAACAGCAAGACCTGGAACCAACAAGGCCAAAGCAACCAGTCCATAAAAAGGCCCATAGGGTACCTCTTCGCTCATTGTTAAACCAAGGACATTATCAAGAACCATAGCGACAATTGCCGCAATAATGTAGAACAGAGTGAACATCCAGTATTCTTTTCTTCTTGCTCTGCTGCTAAAGTCCGCGTATTGCTTCAGTGCTTTTAGAAACCAATTCATGAGAGTGGGTTTTAGGTGAGAAAATGAATCCAATCCCGCTCATTCTGATGCGGAACAGATGCAATATATGCTGGATCAATAAAGCTCGAACTAACTCCCCTCCGATGTTATTAACAACTTATTCACCTAAGGACCAAGTTGTTCAAGATCATCGAACCTAACAATACAGAAGCGTGATCTCAGTGGACCTGGGTTGATCCCTAACGTTGAAATGATGTTCACGCAAAGAGCAGTTATCCCTATCGGATCACTGAGCACGGATCCGGATCACTCATGATCCCTTCCAAAGCCCTTTCCTCCTTCTTTCCAAAGTTCAGCTTCAGCTTTCAGAACGGCTTTAAGGCTATCACTCACTTCCTTATCCTCAAACCGTTCAAGATCCGGCTGACCTGCTGCAACCCAAGCGGAGTACCACAAACTTCCTAGTGTAATAATGGACGAATTCATGCGTGATTCTACCATACCACCCATGGCCGCTTCATACGCCATCGTGAACTCCCTTGAATAGGTGCGCATTCCACTTCTTCCTCGATCCTCGAAAACGAACTTTCGGTCCTCTGGAAATTCAATGCTCAAACGCTTTTCTATCCCAAATACGGAATCCAAGTGTGAGTGGCTGTCCTTAACGGCGATCCAAGCAGCATCCAAAGGCCTGTCAATGATCTGCGCTCGACCGACCAAGTGATCATAGTTCTCTGCGCTCAACTCAGGGATGCGTGATTCCCAAAAAGCATGTATCCCGTATTGGTCCGTGAACTGTCCATTGTAATTCTCGGTCGTGTGGAGCGGCACATGTGCATCTGCGATGTAATGGCCCAGTTCGGTCGCGTTCCTCAATATCCGGTCCACATCGCCACGTTGGAATGCCGCCACTAATCGCCCGAACATAACTTCGATGTGCCAAGGCACGATCCCGTATGCCTGTAAAGTATCTTCCGTGTATTTCGTAATGGCATCATCCCATTTCTTGGGCATCACATCAAATACGTCCTCTCCCGCCTTTTCATAGTGATCTATGTCGATGTAATGGCGTTGCGCCTCCCCTTCGACCGCATACCGGCGTGCATCCGGATCAACGGCATGGTCACTGATGAAATCGATGTGCCGTTTAAAGAACCCGAACATCTCTGGAGGCAACGTATAGCAGGCCATTCGGTTGATCCGCTTGTGGCCGTAGAATCCCCATGCATTAGCATCCGGAGCCGTACGTTCAGGGAATGCAAGGAAGATCGCCAATAGAACGATCAGAACGACAAATGTCCTTTTCAACATTATGCAGGAACAGGAGTTTCCAAGCGAACGAGTTCGCCATTGCGCAGCACTGGGATAACGTTACACTGATCCTGTGTCAGGCAATACTTCACGTCAGCATGCATTTTGAGTTGATCGATACGCCGTCTACGTGGTGCAGCTTTCAGTATTCCCATAACATTCTCTTTTGCCGCGAGGTACATGTACTTGGCAGCTATGCTCGAATCCTCTTCTACCCCGAATTTACCACTTTCCAATAATCGATCCATGACCGCACCCGCAAAAACGGAATCCTCCAGATTGAACTTATCCTTCCAACCAGAGCAGAGCAGTAGAATATTATCATTCTGTTGCAGCAACCAATCGGTCAATGCGGTCAAGTTCAGAAATGAACCGATCACCAACAAGCGTGCATCCATAGCAAGGTTGATCGCTTTGGTACCGTTCGTGGTGGTCATAACAATGGTCTTTCCTGTTAGATCTTCATCGATATAAGCCAACGGGGAATTACCGTAAGAGAAGCCTTCCACTATTTCACCATCACGCTCGGCAGCCGCGATGTATCCAGGCTTACCAATGAATTTACGCGCTTCCTCGATCGTGGACACCGGAATGATCTTTTCCACGCCATTGTCGAAGGCTGCTACCATGGCAGATGTCGCGCGCAGGATATCAATGACCACTACGATACCCATATCTTCTGCGTACAACGGATATTGACCCGGCGTAAAGCAGACCTCCACGCGGTATTTATAATCTACGTTGTTGCTATGGTCCGCCATTATGAAACAATATGGAAAGGTAATTTCACAACTACACCTTTCAATATTTTTCCACGCACATCGATCAGGATCTCGCTACCAACACCTGCATTTGCAGTTGGCACGTATGCCATACCGATGGGCTTCTGTACAGTTGGCCCCATCGTGCCCGAAGTGACCCGTCCGATAACACTACCATTGGCATCAACAACCGGATGGTCATGACGTGGGATGCCTCGGTCGATCAATTCGAACCCTACGAGCTTCTTTTCCACTCCTCTTTCCTTCTGTTCCTTGAGTGCTTTGGAATTGGTGAACTCCTTGGTGAATTTGGTGATCCATCCAAGACCAGCCTCAAGCGGTGAAGTAGTATCATCAATATCGTTGCCGTAAAGACAGAATCCCATCTCCAATCGGAGCGTATCGCGTGCAGCCAATCCAGTCGGTTTTATGTCAAAAGGTCTACCCGCTTCCATGATCTCGTTCCAAGCCTTTTCAACATTCGGGTTGGGTACATACACTTCATAACCACCGGAACCAGTATATCCTGTGGTGGCTAGCAGCACCAGACCGACGCCTTTCATTTCGGCATACATCGCCGTGTAATAGGGCATTGCGCCAATGTCCTCCGTAAAGAATCCTTTCAATGTATCTGTTGCCTTGGGCCCTTGTACAGCCAAAAGCGACATGTGGTCACTAATGTTCTCCAATTGGGCATCGAAGGTGTTGTGCGCGTTGATCCAGTCCCAATCTTTTTGGAGGTTTGATGCATTCACAACGAGCACATAATGCTCATCGTCCTTATGCTTCATGTGGTATACGAGCAGGTCGTCCACAATGCCACCTGTATTGTTCGGCAGACAACTGTATTGCACTTTACCCGGCGTAAGTTTACTCGCATCGTTGCTGGTAACTTTTTGGATCAGATCAAGAGCTTGAGGGCCGCGTACAATGAATTCACCCATATGACTTACATCGAACATGCCAACTCCTTGGCGAACGGTCACGTGTTCATCATTTACGCCACTGTATTGCACCGGCATTAAATAGCCGGCGAAGGGTACCATTTTGGCACCGAGCTTTTCATGAACATGAGAAAGAGCCGTGCGTTTCAATTCGGTATCAGTATCCATTTCGTATGTGATTTTTATTGATTGTATCCATCATTCCGTGATCCCAGGACCGGAGCGGATCAAGAAATGGATGGTTTATTTTCGATCAAAGTACGGAAGAGTTCGAGGTAACGATCCCGCCAAGCAATAACAGAGTATTTCTGCTCTACCGTGGAACGCGCTGCCCGACCCAACCGACCGCGAAGATCGCTATCCTGGATCAGTTGTCCCAGTTTTTCGATCCATTCATCTTCAGAGTCGGCTAAAAAACCATTCTCACCATCGTTGACCATTGACACATTAACGCCCACCCTGCTCAATACAACGGCCTTTCCCATGCCCATGTACTGCAAACCTTTGAACCCGCATTTTCCACGGCTCCACTCATTATCGGGTATCGGCATAATACCAATATCGATGGGTGCAAGGTCCTCGGGCTCGGTTATGCTGTTCCAGAGTATATTCTCAATAGGTAGCCCCGGTGCTTCGAACGCTCTATCACTGATCACTCGAAAAACGATCCTGTTCAGATACTTCGCATAAAGGCTTCGTAACATGGGGATCACTTGGATAAGGTGGGCCATACTGGTGTGCGACCCGGTCCATCCGATCACTATCTTTCCATCGGGGCGCGGAACATATCCTAGTGGCACGTAGCGTTCAGTATCCACAACTGTAGGGATCACTTCAACGTTCGGATTAAACGGTCGCGCATAGTCCGCCAAGTATTCATTCCCAGCAATTACATGTGTAGCCAGTGGAATGATCTTCGCTATTTTACCAGGATCCTTGAGCCATGCAAGCTTTCGGTTCCCTTCGCTAACATCCAAATGCCAGATCGCATCATCGAATTCATAGATCATGGGCACGCCGGTTCGCGCAAGCAATTTCTCGAACCGCGTGCTCCCGGTCATGAACGCTTCACGCTGAACGAAGATCAGATCGTACTCCTTTGCTTCGCGCACATGTATGGCCCTGCGCCTGAGGCACTTCAAAAAGATCGCACCTTTTGCAGCTAGATTTCCGGATGCATAGAACTTCTTATCATCGGCCTCATCCAAAAGCCAAGCCGTGCGGTGCGAAAACCCATGCTTTTCCCAATACGGCGTGAACTGTTCGAACCGATACCGCTGACTAGGCGACCGGTCTGGCCGGTGGGCGGCTATAAATAGGATCTTGAGCATTCGAGGTCGTTGCAAAGAAAGCGCGTAGGAGCATAGCCATCGCGTCGGTTATCTTTCGCTCCGATCCAATGGTAAGGCAAGGACTCTTTCCCCGCTGGGGTGTTATAGTGGTAGATCTGGCGTTGTGCCTTGTTGCCCTAGGCGTAGCGTACTCACTTCGCTTCAATTTCAGCATTCCCCAGCATGAATTGGATCTCCTGTGGCCGGTTCTTCCGATATTCCTATTGGTCCGGTTGGTCTCATTCTTGATCGCCGGCATACATCGCGTAATGGTGCGCCACACCAATACGCAGGATGCAAGGAGGATATTTCTGACGGTATTGGGAGGTTCATTGACCTTCCTCCTAATCGGAGCGGTGCGCTATTTTCTTGTGGATGAAAAGTATCTTCTACCGTTAAGCATTATCGCGATCGATTTCATGGCCACTGCCATGCTGATGATCTCCACGCGGATCGTTTTCAAGCTCCTACATCTAAGAGCGATCGGCGCAGGAAAGGAAGCCAAGAACGTGGTGATCTATGGAGCTGGCGAAGCCGGATTGATCACGAAGCGAACCCTTGAGCGCGCAGGCACTTTACGTTATGAAGTGGTCGCCTTTGTAGATGACGACACACGAAAAGCAGGGAAACTGCTAGAAGGAGCAACCATTTTTGCGAGCAATAAATTATCACGGTTCCTGGCTGATAAGGCCGTGGATGAAGTGATCATAGCAATAGGCCGACCGGACCCCGAGAATCGCCGAAAAGTGGTTGATGCGGCTATGAAGGCCAACGTGAAGGTCCTTACCATTCCGCCTGTGAACGATTGGATAAATGGTCAGCTGAGCGCTGGGCAGATCCAGGAAGTTCGGATAGAGGACCTTCTTGGAAGGCCTGTGATCCATTTGGACGAAGCCGATGTGATCGCGCGCTTCAAAGGCAAGCGAGTACTGGTAACGGGCGCTGCAGGCAGTATTGGGAGTGAGCTTGTGAGGCAATTGGCCAAATTGGATGTTGCTTCTTTAGCATTGGTCGATATCGCTGAATCCGGGCTGTACGACATTGAGATGGAATTGCTTCGTTCGGGGAACATACCCGGAACACAAGTGATCATTGCCGATGTGCGCGATGAACTTCGCATGAACCGTGTTTTCTCAAGTGTACGTCCCCAGGTGGTATTCCATGCGGCAGCCTATAAGCACGTACCGTTGATGGAGGCACAACCTGCTGAAGCGGTACGAACCAACATCCTAGGGACGCGTAATGTCGCTGAGCAAGCATGTATACATGGTGTAGAACAATTCGTTCTGATCAGTACGGACAAGGCCGTTAATCCTACAAGCGTCATGGGCGCGAGCAAACGGATAGCGGAGATGGTCATCGATAGTATGGCCAGCAAACCAGGCGCACCGCAGTTCATCACAACACGCTTTGGGAATGTACTTGGCAGTAGTGGTTCCGTGATACCGCTGTTCCGGAAACAGCTCGCGGCCGGAGGCCCGTTAACGGTCACCGATCCGCAGGTAACACGCTTTTTCATGACCATACCGGAAGCATGCCGGCTCGTATTGGAAGCAGCGACCATGGGTAAAGGCCGCGAGATCTATGTATTCGACATGGGAGAGCCAATGCGGATAGCTGACCTTGCGGATAAGATGATCCGGTTAAGCGGCTTGGAACCCGGCAAGGACATAGAGATCGCTTACACTGGATTGCGACCAGGTGAAAAACTGTATGAAGAATTACTGGCCACTACAGAGAACACTTTGCCTACGCACCATCCTCGAATTTTGATCGGAAAAGTGCGCCCTGCCGATCCAGAGCAAATACTCTTGGCGGTAGTGCAATTAACGTCGTTAACGGATGAAGGAAACAATGCAAGGATCGTTGCATACATGAAAGCCTTGGTGCCCGAATATAGAAGCCATAACTCCGTGTTCAGTAACTTGGACGCCCCTAGCACAAAGCCCTGACCGTATTGGCGTCACGGGTGTAAAGAACTTCAGAATGACACGTGATAAGAACCTTGAAATAGGTCGTCTGCAACAAGAGATCGGCAACTACATCGGCATGGGTGCTGATAGTTTGGTCTTCAGCTACGAAGAGCACGCTAAAAGTGTAAAGCTATTCTTGACCACACTAAGCCGGACACACAACCAAAGCTTTCTTTTCCAGGCTACTGAAGGAAACGACAAAGTCGATGCGCTCCAACAGATGCTGGATTATGTAAAAACATACAAGGAACGTACCAGCAGCTACACGATCCAGTGGAGCGACAGAGGACGTAATGATCTGGAAACATCCTACTTCAGAGCCAAGAACATCCTCGAAGCGCTGGACAAGCTCTTTTATGACCGCGACCCGAATAGCATTACGGTGTTCAGCGTGATGTTGAATCCTATTTCATAAAGAAGGAGAGTTGGCAGTTTGCAGTGGACAGTTCACAGTCGTTACATAGTTCCATGATGCGAAACTGGTATCAAGAAACTCTTTGGTCAGTATTACAGTCAGCATCAAATTACTTCGATCACCACAACCCTCTTGCCCATGGCTAGTTTCAAAGAAATGATCGCATATCGCAAGGGCTTTGAAATGTCTCAACTCGTGTATAAGCTGAGCAAGAAGTTCCCGAAAGAAGAAACGTACTCCTTGACCGATCAAATTAGAAGGTCATCGCGATCCGTGACCGCGAATTTTGGCGAGGGTTATAGAAAACGCAGGTACCCGGCTCATTTCGTATCGAAAATGACGGACTGCGACGCAGAGAATGCCGAGACACAAGTTTGGTTGGACCACGCGCTGGCATGTGAATATGTAACCAAAGCGGATATAGCACCGATCCTCTCACTGACCGAAGAAGTTGGCAAGCTCCTTGGACATATGATCGACCACCCCGAGAAGTACTGCATCTACCCGAAAAAACCATGAACTTGGCAAGGCATTGCAAACAGTCCATTGCCAACTGCCAACTGCCAACTATAAACTGCAAACTATAAACTGCCAACTGCTACTTGCCCACTGCAAACTGCCTATTACCAAATGAAAACCCCTATCCAGATCCGGTTCAGCGATGTAGACATGGCTCGCCATGTGCACAACGCGGTCTATTTGCACTGGTTCGAGCTGGCGCGTATGGCACTACTGCGTGAAGTTGTTCCTCCCGTGAACGACTGGCGAACGGAAGGCCTGATCCTTGCGCACAATGAAATTGACTACGCGAGGCCTGTGCATTTGAACGATACCATTGAGGCCGAAGCATGGTGCAGCAAGGTCGGAACCAAGAGTTTTGAAATAAGCTATGCGATCCATCGCATTGATAACCATGCTGGTATCTGCGCAACCGGGAAGTGCGTAATGGTCTCTTTCAATTACGTAGTGAATGCTACCATTGCATTACCGAATGATTGGCGCGTGGCGCTGGAAAAGATCGTGAGAAAATGAAAAAGATCGTTGCCTATATCTTCTGTATCGCTTTGGTCGCTTGCTCTCCGCAGGAACTTCAAAGCATTCTTGATGGCACAACTACTGCGGCCTTGAGCAATGACGAGGTGATCTCCGGATTGAAAGAAGCATTACGTATCGGCACTGAACGGAGCGTTGAAAAAGCGACCGGAAGCGATGGATTCCTTAGCAACTCGTTGATCCGAATTCCTTTTCCTCCTGAAGCCATCAAGGTGAAGAACACACTGCTGGATATCGGATTGAACAAACCGGTCGATGACTTTGAGCTTACACTTAATAGAGCAGCTGTAGAGGCGAGCAAGGAAGCAGTGCCCGTGTTCGTGGATGCGATCACCAGCATGTCCATTCAGGACGGTTTCAACCTATTGAAAGGCGGAGAAAATGCAGCCACCAACTTCCTACGGGAAAAGACAGCTACAGCGCTGACCGCCAAGTTTGCACCGGTGGTCCATAATGCCACACAGACAGTGGATCTAACAAGTTATTGGACGCCTCTTGCAACGACGTACAACACCACTACCCTCTTAACCGGTGGCAACGCGGTTGATCCGGATCTGGATGCGTACATTACCACGAAGGCCATTGATGGACTTTTCATTCTATTAGCAGACGAAGAAAAGAAGATCAGGCAAGACCCGTTGGCACGTACCACATCGTTACTTCAGAAAGTATTCGCACAGCAATAATCCCAATTCATGCATCCCATAGTCCTTACTGAACCAGGCGTAGAGATCGCGCCGAGCGAGTTGATCATCAATCCGGATGGCTCTATCTATCATATTGCATTACGCCCGGACCAAATTGGAGATCTGGTCTTCGTGGTCGGTGACCAAGGCCGTGTTGAACTGTTGAGCCGACATTTCGAAAAAGTTGAACACCGCGTTCAGAACCGCGAATTCGTGGCTCATACAGGCGTCTTCAATGGAACCCACGTTACGGCGCTCAGTACGGGCATTGGTACGGACAACATTGATATTGTAATCAATGAATTGGACGCATTGGTGAACATCGATCTGGAAAAGCGCACACCGAAAAGCACGCAAAAGTCATTGCGCATCATCCGTTTGGGTACTTGTGGTGCTCTGCAGGAGGACATTCCATGTGATACTCGGATCGTTAGTGCGTATGGCGTAGGAATGGATAATGTAATGCATTACTACGCTTATGAGAACACGGATGACGAAACGCGCTTATTGAACGACCTGATCCATACTACGGAGTGGCCGGAGAACCTTCCACTCCCGTACGTTGCTAAGGCAGATGCGAAGTTGGTGGAAGCATTGGGCCATGACAACGTGGTTGGTATTACACTAACATCAGGAGGATTCTACGGACCGCAAGGACGTCAATTACGGGCCGTTCCAGCGGTCGGTGACCTGAATGAAACATTAAGCGCTTTCTCGCATGAAGGTCTGCGGGTCTCTAATTTCGAGATGGAGACCAGTGCTTTGTATGGCCTAGGCGGAATGTTAGGACACCGCGTCTGTACCATGTGTACCGTTGTAGCGAACCGTTTACGCAAAGAGTACAGCAAAGACCATCATGGTGCGATCGACCGTATGATCAAAGAGGCGTTGGAACGCGCAACGGCGTAATGTGATCCAATGGCATTCCTCCGATCATTCTTCAAGTACTTCAATATTGCTGTAACGAAATACAGCACGTTGGAACGATTGGAGCGATTGCAAAAGGAGGTTGTCGGTGGTGTTCATTATGACCGTAAAAAGCTTGAACGCACGGGCGAACTGATCAAGTCAAGCAGATCGCAGATACTACAGGATATATTCGTGTTGCATGCATTGAACTTTCAACGAGAAGGCTATTTCGTGGAATTCGGAGCTACGGACGGAAAGGAGAAAAGCAATACCCATTTGCTGGAAAAGGAATTCGGATGGACCGGCATTCTCGCCGAGCCAGCCACGATATGGCATAGCGCGCTCAGGTCTAACAGATCCTGCCACATTGACACCGCTCTCGTTCATGCCAGCACGGGCGAAACAGTGATATTCAACCAAACAGAAGATCCGGAGCTTTCCTCCATTCAGGGACTTGAGCAGGAAAATGAACACTCCAATGCCAGAAAGAACTTCGAATCGTATGAAGTAACAACGATATCGTTGACTGATCTGCTGAGAAAATACGAAGCACCTAAGATCATTGATTACTTGAGCATTGATACGGAAGGCAGCGAGTTCCAACTACTACAGGCATTCGACTTCGGCTCCTATCAATTCCGAGTGATCACGTGCGAGAACAACACGGACAAGAACGGAGTAAAGAGTGATAAGATCGAAAAATTGCTCGGCCAGCATGGCTATGTAAAAAAGTACACAGAGCTATCGCAGTTCGATGATTGGTATATACTTCCGGATCTGCTTCCAAAGCGTAAAGACCAAACTAAAAATGACTGAACCGATCAATAAACTGATACGCACTGGGGTGGTTCAAGAACTGACCATGTTGCGATCCAGTAGCATGGGTGTGTATGTAGGCCACGACAATGACAGCGAGGTCCTTATCCCGAAAGAAGGAAACAACGTAACCTTCGTTCGAAATGGCAAATTGAACGTGTTCGTATACCGCGATGCCAACAACAGGCAGATCGGCAGCACCAAAGAACCTAAGCTGCAACTCGATGAATTCGCACAACTGAAGATCACCGCTGTGGATAAGTTCGGAGCGTATGCGCATTGGGGCTTTGACCCATCTCTAATTGTACCCCATAGCGAGCAAAAACGAGCATTGGAGGAAGGTAGGTGGTATGTGATCCGATTGACGCTTAATCCCGAAACGGATCGATTGTATGGTACAACACGGATCGAGGACCACTTGGACAATACGACACTGACCGTAAAAGAGAAAGATGAGGTAGCGCTCATGGTCTTTGGTAAAAGTGAACTTGGCTTTTCTGTGATCGTGAATAACACGCACCAAGGTCTGATCCACTCGAACGAAGTATTTCGGCCTATATCCATTGGTGACCGGATCACGGGCTACGTAAAGACCATTCGCGAGGACAACAAGCTGGATATAACGGTTCAAGCCATCGGATATCGACAATTCAACGATAAGAACACCGAACTCTTGGCCAAGCGATTGCAACAGACCGGCATCCTGCAATTGACCGATAAGAGCAGCGCCGAAGCCATTTACCGCGAGTTCGGGATCAGCAAGAAAGCCTTTAAAAAAGCACTTGGCGCATTGTATAAGGAACGAAAGGTGCGTATCGAGGAGGATGGCGTTATCTGGATCGGTGACCGGTAAAGGTGGACGCATCCGCTACGTGTGATCCAAGTAGTAACCGAGCGTTCAACGCAGCACCATCAACTTATTGGTCGCAATGATCCTGCCATCCAGTTCTAGTCGATAGGCGTACATACCCGGCTCCATGTCCCGTTCCACGTTCACTTCTTGTCTACCAGGCCGGTTCGCCACTGGAAGTATGAATAGATCCCGGCCCAACGGGTCGGTAATTATGATCCGCGCATATTCCATTTTAACCCCGTTCAATGGAACTACCACAAAGGTGGTATTGGAACTGGTCGGATTCGGAAAACAAGACATGAAAACGCTCGGATCAGGTTGTGAATGATCCAGGATCCCGATCGCAGAGCAGTTTATTCCGTATGGTAGATCATCCATAGGGGCTTCAGGCGTATCGGCATCACTCACAGCCAACAATTCACTCGAGAACGAACTGGTGACTCCATTATCATCAATGGCTGCGGCGCAGATATAATAGCCACTTCCTGCTACCAGCCCAGGGATCAAGAACGAAGTTTCAGTTGTTAGATAGACCGCAGTGAACTCCACGGGGCTGTTCACCCTGCGAGCGGCAACACGGAACGTACTGCACCCGGATGGTGGCACAATGGCGACACGCAATCCCGTGGGTTCATCGGCCAATGTTATTTCCGGTGCCTCTGGGCCCAATGCAAGTAGTGTAGCGGTCATCCCATTGATCAGGGTATTGCGCTGGAGGTAATTGAAGTCCACGAAGAAACTGTCAATTACAAGGTCACCGTCCGTATCAACTCCCAGAATATCATCGCTTGTATGTTGCCTATCCGTATACCCCGGTGATAAAGGGTTCCCAGTACCGTGTTCATTCGCTGCGGTGAAACGTACACTGGTGAAACCCAGTTGGCGGAAAGGAATATGGTCTCCGCCTCGACCAACCCGATCCTCCATATTCATGACCTCAATGGTGGTGGGCACTGCAACTTCGGTCCGCAATTTTTCCTCGTAGAAAAGTTTGATCGACCGAGCCAGGCCACGATTCATGAATTGTGCAGTGCCATTGCTGAATATGCGGAGGTTCAAACTATCCACGGCACCCGGTCCAGGGCAGCTTGGCGGAGAAGAACTGTTGCCACAATAAATTCCCCCAACCACATCATTGTTCAGTACGGCCTTGATCGCAACATCCTTATCAGCGCAATATTGTGCCATTGCTTTAGCACCCAAAAGCCCTTGTTCCTCGCCCGTAGTAAGCATAAAAACCAACGTATTGTCAAAGGTGTACTTGCTGAGGGTCCTAGCCAATTCAAGCACTAAAACGGAGCCGCTTCCATTGTCCTCCGCACCAGGAGCATCGCATTCCAGATCGCAGAGATCCGTGCAACGGCTATCATAATGCGCTTCAATAATGATAGTACGGTGTTCATTGACGGATCGCCCGGGTAACACAGCGATCACATTTCGCAAACCATTCGCGCTTCCACAAACGCCTTGGTTGTCGACATTATCGAATTGAATGTAGGCCGGAATCAATCGGGAATCATTTGCTTCACTTATCTGTTGGAACCGGTCAAAGGCCCAGCGCTGTGCGGCACCGATCCCGGTGACATCCGACGCGGTATCACTGAACGTATTTCGCGTGCCGAACTGCAGAAAGGACATCAGGCTCTCCTTCAACGAATCCGCAGAGATCGCGCTTCGTAGTTCACAAATGATCTCCGCGTGATCATCAATGACATCCGAGGCTGTATAATTCAATGGGTCATGTAAGCCACGCATCGCAAGTTCAGCTGCTGAGCTTGAGCACGAAATATTGCTGACAACTTGCCCATGTAAATACAGGGAGAACGCAATAAATGAACATACGAGCAATGATCTCATGGACTCCGATGTATTGGATGAAGGTAATTACCAAATGCCATAGCCAACATCTTGTGCAATGTTCCCAAAGCCAGCGCTTACCGTAGTTTCGCTCCCGATCGGGTTGAAAAAGAAGAAGGCTCATTATGCACGAACACCGCATCATTCTCGAACCAGGCTCTGCCGATAAGCACTACTGGCGGGACCTGTGGAAGTTCCGCGGGCTGTTCGGCTTCTTGGCTTGGCGCGACATTCTTGTGCGATACAAGCAGACCACCATCGGAGTAGCATGGAGTGTGATCCGACCTGTATTGACATTGAGCGTTATGGCTTTCTTAGGATGGTTGTTCGAGAGCAAGTTGCCCGGAGATGTACCACGGTTATTACTAGTAGGTGCCGCAACACTTCCATGGACCTTCTTCAGCACGGCGTTCAGTGAGGCGGCCAATAGTCTGGTAGCGAACAGGAATTTGCTGACCAAGATCTACTTCCCGCGCTTGATCGTACCGGCAAGCACCGTGATCGTGTGTTTGATCGACTTCTTGATATCATTCATCATCCTCGTGCTTTTGATGATCTTCTATCAATTCGCGCCGGACGTTAAATTACTGTTGCTTCCCTTCTTTCTACTGCTTGCCTTAGTGACTGCAATGGGCACTGGTATACTTATCGCGGCATTGAATGTGAAATACCGCGACTTCCGCTACATCATTCCGTTCATTGTGCAATTCGGTCTATACGTTTCACCCGTGGCTTTCAGCAGTGCGGACATCTACGAAAGCATACGCATCCCTGAAGCGCTGAAATTGCTATACGCCATGAACCCGATGGTTGGTGTGATCGATGGTTTCCGATGGTGCATCCTAGGCGGTGAAACGGCTTTGTACATTCCTGGTTTCCTACTCTCCATCGGTGTCAGTTTTTTCTTTCTCTTTATTGGGATCCGTTACTTCCGTAGAACAGAACGAGGCTTTGCCGATGTGATCTGATGAGCGAACCGATCATATCCGTAGAACACCTCACCAAGCGGTACGTGATACAGCACCAAACGCGTGGGTCGTACACTGCGCTGCGTGACGTGATAACGGAGAAGGCCAAAGCGCTGTTCAAGAAGAGTGATCCCGCTATTTCCTCTGAAGAATTCCTTGCGTTGAACGATGTCAATTTCACAGTTGAAGCAGGCGACCGTGTAGGCATGATCGGCAGGAACGGAGCGGGTAAAAGCACCCTACTTAAGATCCTGAGCCGCATTGTCGAACCCACCAAAGGCCGCGTGGTCATTGATGGTCGTGTGGCCAGCTTGTTGGAAGTTGGCACAGGCTTCCATCCGGAGCTAACGGGTCGGGAGAATATCTATTTGAATGGCGCCATTTTGGGCATGTCACGCGCGGAGATCGCCTCCAAGTTCGATGAGATCGTGGCGTTCAGTGAGGTCGAGAACTTCTTGGATACCCCCGTAAAGCGTTACAGCAGCGGCATGTACACCCGACTCGCCTTCGCGGTAGCAGCACATCTGGAATCCGAGATCCTTATTGTGGATGAGGTACTTGCCGTAGGCGATGCAGCCTTCCAGCGTAAGTGTTTGGGAAAGATGGAGAGCGTTGCAAGCGAAGGCCGCACTGTTCTATTCGTCAGTCACCAAATGGATGCGGTGCAACGCCTCTGCAACAAGGGTATACTATTGGATAAAGGAACTGTAGTAGCGACCGGTGCAATGCGCGATGTGGTTGAAACATATTTACAGCTGAACACACAGAGTGCATCCACTTTCCAGATCGAATTGCCTAAAGGCTTCCGATCAGAAGGCGCAGTTGCAGAATGGCTAAGTATAGAAGATGAACAAGGACGACCCACCAACGAGCTACCTTTTGGCAGTCCATGGCAGATCAGGGTCCGTTTCCAAATAGACCGCCCTTTAGAGAATTTCATCATCGCGATCGGTCTGGTCACCCTACTCGATTTCCCGATCCGCACGACGTGGAGTTCACTGCAAACCATAGCGCCCGGCACGTACGATGCCGTATTCATCAGTGATGGGATCGTACTCACCTCCGGCCAGTTCAAGATCACTTTGGGCTTATCGGTTGACCTACGCAACATTCATTACATCCGCGATGCAGGTGTGCTCACAGTAAGCGATGTAGCAACTAGCAACAAGGACCCGCGTATCATAAGCACCGGAGCTGGTGTGATCATGAACCAGATGGAGGTGCGGGTTGAGTTGATCCGGTAGTTGCAATAGTGTAACTTTCTGGGGCATTCAACACATTCGCCCAGCATGTTCCTTTGAGCAGGAGTTTGTTGAATGGCGAGATCCCACTTTCCATCAACAGCGTACCTGTGAAAACATGGAGTGCGGCTGTGCCGTAACAAAGCCACATCCCGAATAGATTCGCCACCACCATGAGCGATAACGAGCTACGCGCCCTGATCACGTTGATCGACGACCCTGATGAAGCTGTCTACGACCAGATACGTAGCAAGATCGTTGGGTTGGGCGAGGAAGTTGTGCCGCAATTGGAACGCGCTTGGGAGTATGACGACCTAGGCGATATGTTCCGCAACCGGATCGAGGACATCTTGCATACGATCCATCTGGCCGGTGTTACGGATCGTCTAAAAGCATGGCATGCTAGTGGCGGTGAAGACCTGTTGGAAGGCGCATTGATCATCAGTAGGTACCGGTATCCGGATATGGATGAGCAAAAGGTGAAAGCCCGCTTGGCGTCCATTCGTCAGGACATTTGGTTGGAATTGACCGATCATTTGACCGCGTTCGAAAAGGTGCGCGTGTTCAACCACATCTTCTTTCAGATCCACGGTTTCAAAGGCAATAAGCGCAATTATCACGCACCGCAGAACTCCTACATTAACGAGGTGCTGGACAGCAAAAAAGGCAATCCGCTTTCGTTGGCCATCATTTACCAAGTACTCGCTGAGGATCTAGGCCTCCCTATGCGGGGCGTGAACCTACCGAACCATTTCGTTCTCGCCTATTTGGATGAAGAAAGCATGGGCGGTGCCGATCATGGCCAGGATGGTGAAGAGAACGTATTGTTCTACGTAAATGCATTCAGCCAAGGCGATATTCTTGGTCGCAACGAGATCAACGAATTCCTGGAAAAACTAAAGATCGAACGACGGACCTCGTTCTATCAGCCGTGTACGAATTTGGATATTATTCGCCGCCAGATGAACAATTTGGCCAATAGCTACAAGAAGATGGGCGATACTGAACGTAGCGCGGAACTGGAAACGTTGCGGGATCTGTTGGGACCAGCGGAGGTTTAGTTAATTAGCGTATTTGCTGATCAGCTGATGGAGCCCCTGCGTGGTCGAAGAGTTGGAACGCAGACAACGCTGATGGATATGATCTACGATGATCAGATAATTGTGGGCATGGTCCAAGTAGATCCATGATCAGCGGTTCAACAACTTCAAGAAGGTTCTTGCGATTATCCACAGATCAAGTCTCAAATTACGCTCAAGCACATACTGTAGATCCAACTTCAACTTGGCAGGCATCACCTCCTCGATGTAGGTGCGCTCCGGATCTGAACTACGTCCAAGGATCTCGTTCTCATTGATGTAGGCAATACTCGCTAAGCTGCTCAAGCCTGGCCGGACCGTAAGTACTTTGCGTTGTTCCGGGGCATACATGGCCACATAGTTCGGTACCTCCGGCCGTGGCCCAACAACGCTCATATCACCTTTGAGGATGTTGATCAGTTGCGGCAATTCATCGAGCTTAGTCTTGCGCAGGAAATAACCGACCTGCGTTATCCGAGGATCTCTTCCACCGACGGTGATCTGGCCTTGGGCCTCACTACCCACGCGCATCGTCCTGAATTTCAATAGATCGAATTCCTTTCCATCGCGCCCTACTCGCGTTTGACGGAAGAACGCTCCACCCGAAGAAGTAAGAGCCACCAACAAGCCACACACGAAAAGTAGAGGTGCTAACAGCAACAGTGCGCACGCGGATGCGATCATATCAAAACCGCGTTTCAGCATCACCGTTCCAGTACTTCGGTAACAGCGGCTTTTACAGCGGTCACCACTTGGTCGACTTGAGAAGTGGTAAGATCATAATACACTGGCAAACTGATCTCACAGCTATAGTGTTTGTAGGCGTTCGGACAATCTTCGATGCGGTATCCTTTGCTCTTGTAGAAGCTCAAAAGCGGTAACGGTTGAAAGTGGACGTTCACGCTCACATCACGTTTGGAAATGGCCTCGATAACGGCATCACGCTGTGCCTCTGTTACACTTGCCAATCGTAACATGTACAAGTGATAACTGCTTTCGTTCGTAATAATATGATCCGACCCAATGGCGGTTGATGCTTTGATCGGGGTCCTTTCAACAGTGAACGCAGGAATGATGAAACGGTCATCCGAAGAGAACGCCTTATCGTATTGAGCGCATATTTTCTTCCTGCGCGGCATGGTCTCGCTATCGTATCGGGCCAATTCCACAAGCCCAATGGCAGCTTGTATATCCGTCATATTGCACTTATAGCCGGGCTGTGTAACATCATACCGCCAAGCACCGGGCTTGGTCTTGGCAAGTGCATCCTTGCTTTGACCATGCAGGCTCATTACATTGATGTATGCGTACAATTCCTCCACATCGAAAGGCTCCGGCAGATTGAAAGCCAGTGCCCCACCCTCTGACGTTGTAAGGTTCTTCACGGCATGAAAACTGAACCCGGTAATATCTGCTTGGGTACCAACCGGCTTCCCATCTACTCGCGCACCGAATGAATGGGCTGCATCACACAACACCAACGCTCTACCAAGTCTCATCTGCGGATTGCTACCTGCCACGCGGAGATTCACCGCTGGCGTGAAATAGGCGCACATTTCTTCCGCTATGCGCTTGATCTCCTCAACCCTCGCAGGTAATCCACCGATATCAACTGGAATAATACACTTTGTCCGCTGCGTTATGGCCTTGCGCACGGCTTCTGGGTCCATGGTGAAGTCATCAAGAACATCAACCATTACAGGTTTCGCACCAACATGCATCACAATGTTCGCCGTTGCGCAATAGGTGTAAGCGGGAACGATCACTTCATCACCAGGGCCTATCCCATACCAACGCAGCACCAATTCACAGGCATTGGTCCAGCTGTTCAATGCGATCACTTTCTCAGCGCCAAGGTATTTGGTAAGTTGTATTTCGAATTCCTTGGTCCTAGGCCCTGTAGTGATCCATCCGCTGCGGAGTGCATCTTCCACGGCCTTGATGGTAATATCATCTATTCTGGGGGGAGAAAACGGGATCATGCGGAGACTGGTTGTCGATCGATAAGGTCGGACCGTAAAGGTCGCACTCTTTGTAACAACCCGAGCAATGCACCAAAGAACACTACGCCCGCTTGCACTTCAAGGACCGATTCCACCGCAGCGTTCACGACGAACAACATGGCAAAAACCACCAATAACAGGTCCTTTCGCCGCCATGCTAGGTAACATGGCCATATGAAAATGAGCAATGCAACAATAAGGCCCGGCCAGCCCAAGGCTACCCCACCTTGCAGGAATTGTCCGTGACTGTTCAAATTCCGCTTTTCGGCTTCCACGGCGCCTCTGGAGCGATAACAATCCATTAATGCATGCTTGATATCCCCTGTGCCGGCTCCGAAGGGTTCCTGTTGCAGACGTTCTATACTGCACAGCCAAACCACGGTGCGCATATCGCTACCATCCGTGCTGGTGTACATCGCAGGATCACCGGCGAACGCATTCTTGATAGCATTCACACCGCTGGCCATCCGGGCTTTCACCAAAGGTCCTTGTAACCAGACCGCTCCACCGACGAGCGCTAATGCCGTACCTAATAGGATCGATCGCGTTCTCCCTTTGATGCGCATTACTACCACGTAACAGAGGAAAACAAGCACCAAGCCAAGACCAATGATCCCGCTCTTGCTGGCAAGCATCGTTATCCATAGGAACGTTACTACGCTGAAAGCGACAGTCAGCCATCGCGGAAAGCCTGTGACCTCACCGTGCAACAACCGGTAGCCCCAATAGGCTATTATCCAACAGCCGTACCAAGACGTGTAGCTGGGATGCAGATCGAACGAGAACGTGCTTTGACTGAAACAATTGAACAATCCGGAATCGGTGTAACAGTTCCAGGCTTTCGAAAAACCCAGGATCATGGCCACCACCATACCAAGTGAAAACGCCACCATGCTCTTATGCAACAGATCAGGAACTCGTTGCACCAAAGGCCATACCGCGAAAGGCAAAAGCACCAGTCCCAATTTGATCTGTAGGTCGAACAGCCCAAAATCGATATCCGTGGTCCATGCCATACCTACTAGATGCAGCGCATAAAACGCGAACAATGGCCAGATCAATTGCAGATCCGGAAGGGAGCGTGAGCGGATTGCCAGAACAATACCCAGGAGTAGCGCGATCGCGAGTGGTACCGGTAGCCACGCCCCGCTGATCGGCAGCAGTGTGCATACCAGCAACCAGGCCCAAAAGGCCATGGAAAAGAGTGAATCCTGTGTGAGCGTTTTCAGATCGATGTGTCGCTTTGGAACAGGTAACGATTCAGTTTACCGAAAGTATAACGGTATGCTTTTGCGCGCGGTTCGTTTCGAAAAAGACTTATGAACCCGAACCCTAAGATCCGCGTGATCACCTGTATGTACACCGATCTTGCAACTACGAATGATGCGATCCCATTACGGTGCTTTCGAGTGAATTTGATCCGGCTTATCAATTGATTGCTGATCATGCGGGAAGGCTCTTTCGCTGAGCTTTGTCCACCGATATGGATGATAGGCGGCGTTCGGAATTGCCAGCAGGTTCCACCACCTCGCGTAATGCGCACGCACAGGTCCACATCTTCCATCCAGAACAGGATCGGATCCAGCCCACCTAATTCCAGAAATACCGAACGATGAAAAAGCATTGCGGCGCCTGAAATGAAACCGACCTCACGCCCTTCCTTAGGTATTTCCATGGGATAACCGCGGCGACCGAACAACCGATGAAGGAAAACCGCTTCGAGCGCGGAATCCAGTGGTCGTGGTACTTTCCATGCACTGGTTTGTTGGCTTCCGTTCAAGTACACAAGCGTTGGGCCAGAGATCGTGGCATTGGCTAGTTCATGCGCATCAAGCCACGTTCCGATACTGTTCGGAGTAATTACCGTATCGGAATTCAGGAGGATCAAGTACTTCCCTTTCGCACGCTCCATGCCGAGGTTGTTCGCTGCGGAGAAACCGAGGTTCACATCACTTCGGATAAGAACAACATTGGAATGATCTGATCCAACCAGTTCTGGTGAACCATCCGAAGAGGCATTGTCGATCACGATCACTTCATACGATCTAGTAACATGCGCTTGGATAGATGCCAGGCAATTTCCGAGAATATCCCGTGTATTGTAGCTCACCACGATGAACGATAGAACCGGAGCTATTTCGTCCTGTCCTTCGATCTCTTTGTTGGCTTGCGCTTTGTTCATTTCCTCCACGTCCGAACGAAGATGGTCAACAACAGCCAGAACGGCAAGATCAATAGGGAGGTGATCGCCACATAAAACAAGAATGGGTATTTCCCAGTGTCATTGATGCGTATCGGTTCACGGTGTACGAAGAGCATTTGGAGTAGGAAATCACAATACCGGACCAACAACATGATCTTGTTCTTGAATGAAAGTGGTACGGATACCCAAAGATCCTGGCGCACGGGTAATTGGTGGCTGCGCATGGCGGGTAGGTCCTTGCTTAAACTACCTTGGGTCCTACGCACACCACTGATCGCTTCGGACTTGTCCAAAAACCGGAAACGTGTTCCATGGGCTGCCATACGGAACCAGAAGTCCCAGTCCTCAATGTACCGGAATTCTTTGCGAAAACCATGGATCCGGTCCAATGCGCTACGTCGGAAAAGGGCTGTATTCAGTCGGAAAACATTGCCATGGATCAATCGCGCGACAACGCGATCTCGCGCGCCATTCAGCTTTTCATCGGCCCGGTACTCACCTACCCGCCCACTTATGGTCGGGTCAGTGAAATGATAGAAATCCGAATAGACCACACCCAATTCCGGCTCGCTGCGCATAGCGTCCACATGCACTTGCAACTTAAGAGGCGCAAGGAGATCATCGGCATCCAACAATTGGATGAACTCGCCCTTGGCGCGTTGCAATCCGTGATTCCTTGCCGCAGAAACGCCGCCGTTCGCGGGCAATTGGACGTATGTGAAGCGTGGATCTCTTTCGATCAATGAAGAAACAACACTTGCCGTATTATCGGTGCTGGCATCATCAATAATGATACACTCCCAGTCCTGCATGGTTTGCGCTTGCACCGACCTCAACGCATCAGTAATGTACCGGCCGTAATTATACGTGGCAATGATCACGGAAACGATCGGTGCAGGGCTGTTCATCTTCCGATCATGCGGTTCAATGCGGCATAGGCATGATACACCTTGAACCAGACCTTGGGTGCGAACCGGCGTTGGATCGCTTTGCGTTCTGCGGCGACCTGAAGCTTACGGGTAGGATCAGAACTGGCACCGGTCGTATCGAATCGGCTCACGACCAGACCTGCATGTAACAGCGTAGGATCATGCTTCCAGAATAGTTCGGCGAAGAATGCATAGTCCGCCGCAATGGGATAACGCAGATCATAACCACCCAATGCTTCCAAACGCGCTCTGCGAATGAACTGTGATTGATGCGCCACCGTTTCTTTCATCAAATAGGCCGAGGTCATTTCGGTCGGATGATGTTTGGTCGCGTATGTTCCTGCGGCATCACTCAATTCCGCATCGCCGTAAACAATGTCAACCTGATCCGTAAGCAACGGTAGACATTGCTCCAGAACGGTATGCGAAGCGAACGTATCTCCTGCATTCATGAACAACACGAACGGGGTGTGAGCCATTCGCCACCCTTTATTCTGCGCATCGTAGATCCCCGCATCGGGTTCGCTTATCCATTTGGTTATGCGTTCTGCACTTTTGGTGATCAGGTCCACACTGCCATCCGAACTGGCGCCATCGATCACTACGAATTCGAATGCCCGTGAGTTTTGCCCGAATACACTGGCGAACGTGCGTTCCAGACCAGCGCGGTCATTGCGGCAAATGGTTATGATCGTGAGTTGCTCCACGTTGGATCAGAACTTGTACAGCTCAGAATAGGTTCGTGCAATTTCGCGGCGATCATAGCGCGCTACAGCCGCAGCTGAAATAGCGCTTGAATTCCAAGAACGTTGAAGCGCCTCGCGAATGGCTGCACTCAATATAGCAGGCTCGCGTTCCGTAACAAGCATGCCATTTTCCGGGTTGATCTGTTCAGGGATACCACCAACGTTGAACGCGACCACCGGGCAGCCGCATAACAGTGCCTCACTGATCGTATTCGGTAGATTTTCCGCGGAAGAAGGAAGTACGAACACATCCGTAGCTGCGTAGTACTGGGCCAGCACCATTGGGTCTTCGATGTATCCCGTGTCGATCGTATGGTTCGATCGCGTGGATCCACCATTCTTTCCTCCAATGCGAACAAGAACCGCATCATTATGGCCGAGTTGATCGAGTGCCGCGTTGAGCAATCCTGCCCCTTTCCGCTCATTATCCACATCAAGTGAATTGAATAGGATGATCTTTTTATCCGCATGTAAGTCCAAGGCTTTGCGAGCTTCTAGCTTATCCTGGACACGAAAAACCGTGGTATCGAATCCATTCGGGATCACTTCGATCTGCCGGCTCCCAAGCATCACACTCAACTTGGCTTTATCCGCAAGCCACTTGGAAGGCGCTACCAGCCTCATATTCTGCTTCTCGACCTGATACATACCACGCTTCTTATAGGTCCAATAATGTTGCGCAAGCGCATGGTCCTTAAGCTGCGGACACACGGGGCAATCGGACTGATAACCGAAGCATTCATCCGAATGATGGCAGCCACCCGTGAATGGGTTCATGTCGTGCATGGTCCATATGATCGGTTTATCACAATTGCGAAAGAACTCACGATGATCGATCATTCCGTAGCTCACCCAGTGCAGGTGGACCACATCAGCTGCTTTTACCAATGGATGTTTCCATATTGGAAAGAACGAGTAGGGCAACGTAAAGATCTCCCGTTCTTCCGGCCTACCGAACAGGTTCTTATTGTCCGGAGCGTTGTGCTGGTCCCGTACAAGACCGACCACTTCGATCAACCGTCGAGCTTTGTAAGTGACACGTGCCGCAAGTGGAATAGCAAATAGCGAGAAAGGCGCAACACGGTGATGTCGTTGGATATCGTTCCGGGTCTTGTTCAACGTGAGCAGATCACTCTCAACACCTTGATCCAATAGCGCTTGATGCAATTGGATAGCGGCCATAGCGGCTCCGCCGAAATCACTGGTATTAAGGTGAACCACCTTCATTGCTTGCGAAATTCGGACATATTCCGAGCAAATTCCCTCGTATCCCAATTCCGGACAAGGAAACGTGGAAATGAAAACCTCGGTGAACGTGCATGCACTCCACCCGGGAAGTTCGCTGCCACGTGATCGAAACCCGCGTCCTTGGCGAGTCGTGTTGTCACCGGATTGAAATCCGCACCCGTTCCGAAGGGATATGAGAAATACGGAACCACATTACCCAAGAGTTTCTCCAATTGTTGTTTCGACTGCGTGATCTCCATGCGTTGCTCATCTTCTGCTAGCCGTGCCAATGAAGGGTGTCCAACGGTATGCGCACCGATCACTACGCTGGGTGATGTTGCGAATGCACGCAATTCATCTTCCGTCATAGGCAAATGACTTTCACGTTGTCCGCTATCGTGTAAGGCGACCCGCAATTTTCCGAGCAATGCATCGCGCTGTATGCTGGGCAAACCGCGCAGTTCTTCCAAGGATCGTTCGTAGATCACACGCAGTTCCGTTGGGCTAGGTAACGTATCCCAAAATGGTCCGATCCGTTCAATGCTCGAGGTTAGTGTTCCCGGCATTTCAGGGTTCAACAGCAGGAGCCGTTCCAATTCGTCCCACCAGAATTCACGCTGGCTGCCGATGTAACCACTGGCGATGTAGAACAATGCTTGAAGACCATGTTCTTCCAACAATGGTAGGGCGTAATGGTGGTTATCCGCATAGCCATCATCGAAGGTGAGCAGAACAGCATTTTCCGGGAACTTGGTCTGATCGATCAAGTGGCGATCGAATTGCTGGACAGAAAGAACGTTGTAATTCTTTTTGAGAAATACCAAGTGATCATTGAACTTGTCGGGATCAACGGAGAGCTGTTGTGGATCGCTCTCCAGTTTGATAACGCGATGGTAGAGCAACACGGAACAATTGCCATATAAGGTTGTATTCGCGCCAGTCCTTACGCGACGCACCACCGGTCTCAACCGATCCTTCAGTTTATTGGCGAATGGCATGGATATCCAGTTGCATATCCATTTCTGCGGGCTTCATGCCTGCGAACGGATGTTGATGCTTGGGCCCCACCCGCTCCACATAATAGCGGAAACCATTCTTCGCCAGAACGGCAAGCAGCGTGTGTAATTCCTGATCCTGATCGCTGAACGAGTGGTATTCAACGTAGAGATATCGAATGCGCTGCAAGGCATCATCGCAATCGAGTAGCACCTTGGTCTCGGCACCCTCTATATCCACTTTCAATAGATCGATGCGCTCGTGTTGGAGCAGTAGATCCCGCAAACGTATAGTAGGGACCTTAGCACGTCCCTTCGCGTTGTGGATCGAACCGCCATCCGCACCATCGCTACCGAACGAAACACCATCGGCATTCACCCAGACTGCTTTTTGGTGAAGGTCGATCCTTTGTAGATCATTCTGCTGCACGTTCTGTTCAAGGCACTTGAAAACTGCTGGATCAGGCTCGAAAGCGATAACGCGTGCTTGCGGATACAGCGCTTTGTAATAGATCAATGAAACGCCCACATTCGCACCACAATCCACGATCAAGGGTTGGTCATTGGTGGCGAAGAACTTCATTCGTTCATCGGCGAAGAATTCATGGATCTGCCAAGCTACCGACAGCATATCCGTAACCTGTAGCGTGTAGTGCCGAAAATTCACCGTTGTGGGCGTGTACCGCGGAAAAGCGTTCGCCTGATTGATCAACGCAGCCTCTTCCGTAGGCTTACCTTTGATTATGCGACTGATCAGGCTCCTCATTTCGGTTTATGCGCTACAATTCCGATCACTACCGGATGATCCGCATCCTCTTTGTTCAGAAGATCAACATCATACTCTTCAACAGCAAATCCTTTGGCCAAGCATGCTGCGGCATACGAATTTCCGTAACTAACTACTTCCACATTCCCCTTTCCGAACACATCCTCGAACATGCGCAAAACACTTTGTGCGGTATAACGCCAAATATCACTCGAACGATCAACATCATTGCGACTTATTGGAACTAAGCCAGCCACTGTAATGAGCGCAACACCACCCTTTTCCAGCGCATGATATATGCCTTGAACCGCTGCGTGATGCTCGTAGCTGAAGTTCAGCGTTCGTGTGCAGATGAATACGTCCACTTCACCTTCGGGAAGCGTTTCCGGTTTTGTGAGATCACCGATCCAAATACCATCAACAGCTTGTCCTGTACTCTTCAGAACGGTTGATCGTGATACGCTCTTACCGAGTTTCTTCGTGTACAACGGCTCTTCGACCTCCATCACACGGCCTGAGATCCGTGCATGTTGGGATCGAAGGAACGCTTCGATATAATAGCGATCCACCAGAAGGCCGAGATCAAAAACGAACTCACGACCTACTGGTTCAAACTCCAGTTGCTTCGGGCTCGGCGTTACCTGCGCTTTTCGACGAGCGTTCCATTCCTTTAAGCTCGTCGGCATTGCCCGCCAGATGCGCGTTTTCAAAGAGGTATCACTTCCTCCTTCAAAGTGTTGGCCAACAAAATAGACCCAATCATTGAAGGCTTGTTCCGATCCAATTACCTCTTGCGAAAAAATGGCCACCGGCTTTGTTGCAAGGGCCAGTCCATCATAATACGTAACATCACCTTTTTCATGGGTAGCGGAATCACCGAAACCCCTGTTCAGAGCCATGGACATGCGCGGGAACACATTCAGTTTTCCATGTAGCACACAGCTCGCTGTCCAGCGGATGGCCCAACTATCAATTGCTCCTTTCACTTGAGCCTTCAGCATTTCACTGAAATACTTCACGTTACCATCGCCGTCCAGGGTCTTTAGCAGATCCTTTTCCTTCAACTTGGTCAAGAGCGCGGCACCATCCTGTTCGAACAGATCCCAGCTGCGTTTCCATGTGGCCCACGCCAAGCTATCCGGATACCGGCTGAAATAGGTCTCATCCACACCTTCGGGATCTGCGTAATAATTCCATGAACCAACTGAAAAGACGTTCTCGTTGGTAGCATAGGCATTCAAAGCGCCGTTCATGAAATGCAGAAAATGCGGCGAAAGCACAGCATCATCTTCTACTACGATCACACGTCCGTATGTATTGGTAGCGTGCGTAACCCCATCGATCACGGAACGGGCCAGGCCTTTATTCTCCGGCGCTTCGATCACTTCCAACTTTCTGAAGCCCATAACGTTGTTCGCAATTGCGTGCACCTTTTCTATCCCTACGCGATCCATGTACGAAGCATTCGCTTTGGGGCCATCGCAGAACAGGATCAAGTGACTTTCTGCGGCTTCAGCATTGGTGGCAAGCGACCGTAGCATCCGCTGAAGCTCAGCCGGACGCTTGTATGCGAAAACAACGATCGGCGCCAATTCCATCTATCGTTTCCTATAGGTACATGTTTCTGAAAGATCACGGCCGTGAAACACTAGGGTCATGCAGGAAAGAACAGGCATCAATTGGTCCATATGATCTGGTGCGGTTCATGGCGAAGCATAACGGTCAAACAACCTCAAAGGTATGTTCAACGAAGAAGGCACCTTGGTCGTCATCCGAAGCCCTACCGGTCCCGAAGAAATCACCGCCTTCCACATGGAAGGTACCAGCGTTGAGGAGGTAATCCGCGATCTCACCATTTGCTCTACTGAACAATGTGAACGCGTAATTCCCCTTGCGCAACGGGCATTTGGGAATGCGAATGGACACATACCCGTTCCGATTCGTTGTGCTTAGTTCCATGCCCGCAACGTCATTGCTCATGTGTGTGATCCGTTGACCATACTGATCGTCGATACCCACGGCTACATGCAGGTCTCGGATCGGAACAGGAGCTTCGTAACTGAACTGAAGCACGACCGAAGAGCCGGATTGCGCGGCAGCGATCGGTTCATTGCGGTCATTGGTCAACATGAATTCCTTGAAGCGGATCGCACCGTTGCCTTGCCGGTCTTTTCTTGCACCAAGATCCACTCGAGCGGTTGCGGCTGCATCGCTCAAATACCGAGAGATCACTTGGTCAGTCGGCCCCTGTTGAACCAGTTGACCTTGCTTGAGGTAGATCGCCGTGGTACACAAATTCTGGATCGCAGCCATGTTATGGGACACGAAGAGAATGGTGCGGCCACCTTCAGAAACCTCTTTCATCTTGCCCAAGCATTTGCGTTGGAATTCGGCATCGCCAACGGCCAGTACTTCATCCACCACCAGGATCTCCGGTTCCAGGTGCGCTGCCACGGCAAAAGCCAGTCGCACATACATACCGCTGCTGTATCGTTTGACAGGCGTATCCAGGAATTTCTCCACTTCAGCGAATGCCACGATCTCATCGAACTTGGCATTGATCTCTGCGCGGGACATGCCGAGAATGGCACCGTTGAGGTAGATGTTCTCCCGACCGCTCAATTCCGGATGAAAACCGGTTCCCACTTCCAACAAGGAAGATAACCGACCACCGATCTTGATGTTCCCGGTAGTTGGGGAAACAATACGGCTGAGGATCTTGAGCAGGGTGCTTTTACCAGCACCGTTCCGACCAATAATACCTAATCTATCACCTTCGTTCACATTGAACGAAAGGTCCTTCAGCGCCCAGAATTCGCTTTTGGTAGCTGGGCTTGATCCACTCTTGAACAGGCCGCGCGCTTTATTGGAAAGCACATCGCGCAGTGCGGTATAGCGTTCTTGTTGCTTGTGGTGCAAGGTGAATTTCTTGCCCAGGTCCGTGACCTCTATGATGGTTCCTGCCATGTTCAGATCACGTCCGCAAACCCTTTTTCCGTGCGGCGGAAATACCATACACCCAATACCACCATGATCAAGCTGACCGCAGTGCTGATAATAAAGCCTGGCCAATTGATGACCATGCTGCCACCGAATAGTGAATACCGGAACCCATCGATCACCGCGACCATTGGGTTGCAAGCGTAAAGGGTTTTAATGGCCGCTGGAATGTTCGGATTGCCATAGATATCGGAACTGGAGAAAGCCACTGGCGTTATGTATAAGCCGAATTGGATGATCACAGGAACCACGTAGCGGAAGTCGCGGTATTTAACATTGAGCGCTGCAATGAATAGTCCAGCGCCAAGTGCACCGACCAACGCGAGCAGCAGGAAAACGGGTAGGAATACGATCTCCCAACCGGGCATGTAGGCATACAACGCCATGAGCACAAGCAGGATCACGAATGCAACGAACAGGTCGATGAGGCTCACCAATATGGTACTAAGCGGTAAGATAAGCCGCGGGAAATACACTTTAGTAAGCAGGTTGGAATTGGCGATCAACGAGTTCGCTGATTCACCAAAGGCCGAAGCAAAGAACTGCCAAGGCAACGTAGCAGCAGCGACCATAAGGATACGGGGTACGCCTTCCGGCACATTACTGCCGAACAACCAACCAATGGCATACATAGCCCCCAACGTGATCAGCGGCCGAAGCAACACCCAGAGAATGCCGATGGTCGTCTGTTTGTAACGCACCATCACGTCCCGCCATGCAAGGAAGAGAAGCAATCCTCGGTATTGCCAGATATCACGCCAATAATACTGGCTATCCGAACCGGGTTCGATCTGTACGTAAACGCGCTCCATGGTCACTGCGTTCGTTCAACCTTACCGGTGCCAACAGCATGAATACGGCCATATAATGACCTGTGCATATACGTGTAGGTGGTTAGTGGAATAAGCGCTTTCATTCGGGTTCCGGCCAAATGTAGGCAGGCTGGACGGATGAACGTTTTCTACGTCGACCGCGCGTTAGCTGGTGTGCCGACATCTTTCTTACTATTCCACCATACGTGGATGAGCAAAAGGAATTGCACTCCTCACTGTCCTTGTTCAGGTTTTACGGCGAACTGCTGCGTGCAGCACACCGAGCATTCGATCCACGGATGCGTTCCAACCATAATCCTGCTCTACAAATAAACGACCGGCCTTCCCCATGCGGCCACGAAGATCCTCTGAAGCCAACAGTTCGGCAATTCGTAGAGCGGCACTGGCGGGGTCATTTGCAGGGACCAGATATCCGGTGGAAGCATCAACTACAACTTCGGGTAGCCCGCCAACGTTACTTACAACCACAGGAAGTTCACTAGCCGAAGCCTCAATAACGGCTACACCGAAACTCTCCTGTCGACTCAACGCCACGTACACATCCAACTTTGCTAGTTCATCCGGGACTTTGTCATGTGCTACACGCGGAACGAAGGTGACCCGATCCGTTAAACCCTTTTTTTGCACCAGCGCGCGAAGCTCCTCTTCCTGCGGTCCAGAACCCACCAACCGTAGAATGGGCAATGGTTCCATGTCCTTGCTGAGCAATGAAAATGCTTCTATCAAAAGATCTATTCCGTATGTATCGGCAAGCGACTTCACCGTTCCAACGACCAGTGCTTTTCGCTCTGTGGCCTGCTCCGGTTTCGGTCTGAAAACAGCTGTATCCACGCCGAATGGAACAACGTCGATCTCTGCAATGGCAGGACAAACTTCTCTAACCCTTGCTGCCATTGCCTTACTGGTTGAAACCACCCTATCGGCCCGTTTCAAATTATCGCGCAGCAAGCGCAGTTGCACCGGTCCTTCCTCCGGAAATTGATACACATCGCTCCCCCAGACATTCAGGACCAACGGTGTTTTACCTACCCAACGGGCCAACGTGCCGTATCCGGAAGCGTAATGTGCATTGACCACATCCGGCTGCAATTCGAGCACTAATCGTTTTAGCCGTGGACCGTTCAGGATATAACCAAGGCCTTTAACGTGCGGGAACCGATGCACTGTGACCTCCGGCAAAAGCGGATCCACGGGATCATGCTGCGTAACCAGATGCACCACAACGCCTTTGGCTGCCATAGCATTTGCCCACCGGATGGTATGCACTGAACTGGCCCCGGAAAGCATGAGCACTGTAAGTCTGGAGTTGTCCCGGGTCGACATGTGTCAGCGAAGTTCGCGTGCGTTCAACGGTTCGTGCGTATGGTTGATGGATCCAATTTCCTACGGAACAGCAAGAACTTAAAAATGCCTTGCCAATAGCCAACTCCATAGGCAACGTGCACGGTAAAAAACGCGATCACCATCCACACATATGCTCCAAGTCGATCTCCCCTCCATGCGATCCGAATGGAAGTCAACTTCAACACACTGAAATAAACAACAATAAGACCTACCCAGAACCAAATGAGCTGGACATTCACGAATGCCAAGAACGGCAGTAGGACCAGCGCTGCAACAAATAATGGTGGCACGAATTGTCGGAATGTTGCAGGGGCCCCGAGCTTCAGGTTCACCAAAGGTTTGAACAAGCCATATTCGCGGTACATGCGCCACAATTTCGCGATCGTATCCCTCGTGTAGTACTTGATATGTATTTGCGGAAGAAGAAAGATGGTACCGCCATGCTTGATGATCCGGCCATTGTGTTCATCATCTTGATTCCGGAACAACTCCTCATCGAAAAAGCCGATCCGATCGAACAATTCACGCCTGAAACATCCGTAAGGCACGGTATCCACCTCGCGCTCTGCATCTGTTCCCGTCCGGAAATGAGCATTCCCCACGCCTAGACTGCTGCTTAGCACTTGTGCGATGGCCCACGCCTTATTCGAATCGTTTGCGGGCAACGTGTCCCAGACACCACCAACGTTTTCGGCATTCAACCGTTCCAGAGCATCGATCAGTGTTGTGACATAATTATTCGGATACCGCGAATGTGCATCCAACCGAACGATATACTTCCCCTTGGATCCTCGAATAGCAGCATTCAGGCCATGGGGCACCACTCCTGCTGGGTTCTCGATCAGATGAACTTCGGCATGTGACTTACTTAAGGCGAGCACTTTTGCATGCGTATCGTCGGTACTTGGTCCTACGGCTACAAGCACTTCGAGCTCGAACTCACCACGCTCTTGCGCCAATGCATCATGAATTGCAAGTTCAATGAACGGCCCTTCGTTCCGGCATGGCATAATGATGCTTACCACCGGTTTCATCGCAATTCAGAAAAAAGAGCTATTCCTATCATTTACCTAGCAAGCGACGAAAGTACCCTATTGCAGCAATACCCAAAATCCCGTGCGACATTGGTCCACACTCGGTAACGACCTATGCGCAGGCTACGGGGGCATCCGCCCTTCAAGCGGGGAAACCGTTCGTACGAGCTACCGTGATACGATAATTCATTAGCCCGTACCTTCACCAACGAACAATGGAACACATGGATTTTTTTCAATGGCACTGGTGGGCAGGAATAGCCATCTTAATGGTTATCGCGGAGATCTTCGTTCCCGGCTTCTTTTTGGTATGCTTGGGCATTGGTTGTGTTGGCGCTAGTGCCGTAGCGGCCTTGGGCTTTGGACCGGCCACACAATTGATCACCTTCTCTGCTCTATCATTGGTGGCCTTTTTCACTATTCGCCCGATCCTAATGAAGCGCATGTGGAAAGATAATGGCGTGCGCACGAACGTGGATGCGCTGATCGGCCAGCGCGGTCGCGTAACGGAAGATTTCCAACCGGGACTTCGTCTTGGTCGCGTGAATGTTGGTGGCGATGATTGGCGCGCAGAGTGTACAACTGACAAAGCATTGCACTTGGGTGATCTTGTATCCGTTGTGCGTGTAGAAAGCAACACCCTAATTGTAGAACCCCTTACCTCAAATTGAACCATGGACGCTTCCCTCGTTATTCCTATTCTCATAGCCCTCTTGGTGGTCTTTGTAATTGCCAAAGGCGTACGGATCGTACAACAAAGCGAGACCATGGTGATCGAACGCCTTGGTCGTTACCACAAGACGCTAAGCGCCGGGTTCAACATTCTGATACCGATCCTGGACAAGCCACGGCCCATTACCTACCGCTTAAGCCGCGACCTTCCTGATGGTAACCGATATGTGCAACTGATCAAGAAAGAGCGCATCGACATGCGTGAAACGGTTTATGATTTCGCGAAGCAGAATGTGATCACGAAAGACAACGTTGGTACAGAGATCAATGCCCTGCTCTACTTCCAAGTAATGGATCCGATCAAAGCGATGTACGAGATCGAGAATCTGCCGTTGGCCATTGAAAAGCTCACCCAAACAACGCTCCGTAACGTTATTGGTGAATTGGATCTGGACGAGTGCTTAACAAGTCGTGATACGATCAATGCTAAGCTGCGCAACATTCTGGATGATGCCAGTAACAAATGGGGTGTAAAGGTGAATCGTGTGGAATTGCAGGACATCAACCCACCGCGCGACATCCGCGAAGCGATGGAAAAACAGATGCGTGCTGAGCGTGACAAGCGTGCGCAGATCATTGATGCCGAAGGAACCAAGCGCGCCGTGATCCTACAGGCAGAAGGTGTACAGCAGAAGCAGATCAATGAGGCCGAAGGACAGAAACAAGCACAGATCCTGGAAGCAGAAGGTGATGCACAAGCCCGGATCCGCCGTGCCCAAGGTGAAGCTGAAGCCATTAAGCTGGTAACGCAGGCCATTGGCGGTACCAAAGCCGACCCCGCGAACTACCTCATAGCCATGCGCTACTTGGAAACCTTAGCTGAAATGACCAGTGGCCAGAACAATAAGGTGGTCTACATCCCATACGAGGCCACCGGCGTATTAAGCAGCGTAGGCGGCATTAAGGATATGCTGGATGCTGGGAAGGTGTTGAAGGGGTAAACGCTACGCCACGTTGCCATTTAAGTTAATTGTTCTAGGTCTTTGGCCAAAATGGAATTCGCTCCAACGAGCCGCAATTCCCACGGCGAATGGCGTGCATTGCAGGTGGACATAATGCCGCGGTTGCATTCGCGTTAATCTCGGACAGAGTACATATGATAGTATCTTGCCGTGCAATGGAATTGGATCGTGTTGAAAGGCTTCACCTTTACGCTAGTGAACTGCAGGGTCGTCCGCCAAAGCCCGGACAGACCCTACAGAGGTTTAAGGCGATAGAAGGCATGACTGCACCCGGTGATGTGAGCATTCGACAATACAACGAGAATGCAATCGCTATCGAGCGAACCATAAATACTGCCCAACAATGAAGGCAATATTGATACAGGGCGCAGACAATGTGCATAAACTCGTGGAGCGTCTTTCTCGAATTGTTCAACCACAACCGCCCGTTGTATTTTTTAGCGGATTTCTGGGTAAAGGCGGTATTGCTGGCAATGTTGATGTAATGAATCAGCGGTTCTCCATAGTGAATCTGGATCCTCCGCTTCCGGAGTACGTGATTTTCTCTGGAGAGGTCGCTTCGAACAAAGAATCACTGACCATTGTCGTTAAGGTGAACCCCATGTATTCAGTTGTTGTTCGAATTTTATGCCTTCTGGGCATCGTTCTTTCCATATCTGCATTAGTCTTTCGTCATTCGTATAAACTCGACTTTCCTTGGATAGTTGACGGAAGCGGATTCCTCTTCGCGCTTGTTGTATTTTCGGTCAATTGGATGAACGCGAGAGTATCGTATCGCTTGTTTCGAACGAAAGTCCTGCGTATTATCTAGGAGCCAAACCCTAAACCCACGCAGGCTCTAGTATTGCATCGTCACTAAGGAACTATTTTCTTAGATGTCGATAGATCACTGAAGAGAACTGAGCCAAGCCAGGGGTGAACCAACTCCGCAGCTAGGGTTAAAGCCCTAAGAGACTTATGGGTACCTCTGGCTTTCTCAGGTCTAAGGCTCGGATAGAATGCTAGGCGTAAGGGCCTATTAGAGTCATGGAGCATCGGACCTGTCGCTCAGCCTCAACAGCGATCATTTGTTGAACCTCAAAGTAAACGAAAATGAAGCATTGGATCGGTATCGATGTGAGCAGTGCAACCTTGGATTTCGCATTGCTCGATGAACACGGTGTTCACTTGGAGAGCTTGCAAGTAAGCAATGGTCGTACAGCCGTAATGACGCTAATGAACAGCTGGAAGAAACGATACGGAGTTGACACCGGGGAATGCCTAGTGTGTTTGGAACCTACCGGGCACTATACGTTGATGTTGCTTAATCTGATCGTGGAGCAGCACTGGCATGCTTGGTTGGCGCACCCGCTCGATATACAAAAGAGCATGGGCATCAAGCGTGTGAAGAACGACAAAGTGGACGCTTTGCGGATCGCGCAATACGCACGCACATTTCGAGAGAAAACACGTTTGTTCACAGCACAGAACCTCAAGCTCGATAAACTCAAGCACCTGCTCACACGTAGGCAACACTTGGTTCGCGTCAGAGCCATGTACAAGAAGCATCTCTCGGACCTGAACCGCTACATGGACAAGGACATTAAAAAGGCGTTCGACCAACTTGACAAGCGTTTGATCGTTGCTTCGGATCGTGCCGTGATACGCGTAGAGCAACTGATCATGGCACAGATCAAAGCCGATGATATAACCAGTGAACAATACAACCTGTTGCTCACGATCCCCGGCGTAGGCCCACAATTAGCGAGCTATTTGATCGCGCTCACCGATGGCTTCCATCGATTTACGAACCCACGCGAACTGGCATGTCATGCTGGTGTAGCTCCATTTGAGCGTAGTTCTGGTAGCAGTATTCGCGGACGAACGCAAGTATCACATCAAGCCAACAAGATCCTTAAGACCATGCTCCACATGGCTGCACTTGCCAACGTGCAACGCGAAGGAGAATTAAAGGTCTACTTCCAACGCAAAGTATCTGAAGGCAAGAAGCCGATATTGGTTGTCAATGCGGTCCGTAATAAGATCATCCATTGTGTTTGCGCCGTGATCCGCAACAACCGGCCCTATGAGCAGCGGCAATTAGTGCAGAATTGATCGGATTGCCGTACTTCGTATGTCGTGTCCAAACGGAAGCAGGCTCTGCTGAAGAGCAACCTAACAGGGATAGGCATGATGGCAACGGCCAACAACATGGATCAAGGGTGGGCCTCATCCTTGGTTCATGGCTGGAGTCCTAATGCCTGAAAAAAACTTTACGTTATGCTTGTTTTTAACATAGAATAAGTAAACCGTAACCCACGCGCCAAGCCACCGCCGGGTCTGTCCGGGTTTTGGCGGACGACCTTGCGTCGTTAAACGTTAAACCATCGCAGGGTGAATCGCGACCAAGCCTCCGCCGGGTCTGCCAACGGCGACCCTGCGGGACTGAAAGGAAAGAACAGTGATCAGGACAACTGTTGAACTGATGTTGGACCGCAATCTTGCAGAACTTTACGATGTACCGACCAAGGCGCTCAAGCAGGCCGTTCGGCGTAACCTTGACCGCTTTCCGGACGACTTCATGTTCGAGATGAACAAAGAAGAGTTCGAACATGGGGCTGTCTCAAAAGAGGCAGCCCTTTTCATTTTGTTGAAAAGCCGTTGGAAGTTGATCTTGACAACTCGTTTTGGGTGATCGACCTTCGGGCATGGCTTCACAAAGAAAAGTCGTGTTCAAGGACTACGACCCGAGTCAAGCGATGCTCTTGCCACCATCGTTGGAAGAACTCATCTCAAAGACACATGCCGTACGTGTAGTTGGTTCGGTTATCGACCAGATCGACATCGGTTCGCTGGCCGACACGTACAAGGGTGGCGGCACCTCTAGTTACCACCCGCGTATGTTGCTCAAGGTATTGGTCTATGCTTACCTGAACAACATCTACTCCTCGCGTAAGATCGAGGCAGCGATCCAGGAGAACATCCATTTCATGTGGCTTGCCGGGATGAAGCGTCCGGATCACCACACGGTCAATCGGTTCCGTGCCCAGCGGCTCAAGAACCACATCAAAGAAGTGTTCAGCCAAGTGGTTCTGTTGTTGATGGAAGCGGGTCATGTGGATCTCAAAGCAGTGTACACCGATGGCACCAAGATCGAGGCCAATGCCAATAAGTACACCTTCGTTTGGGCCAAGAGCATTGCCACCAACAAGAAGAAAATGAAAGCCCAGTTGGAGGAGCTCTGGAACTACACCCAAGGAGTAGCCGCTGAAGAACTACAGGGCGATGACCCCGGTGAGATGGAAGAACTCGACCCGAAGAAAGTGGCCCAGACCATTGATGCGATCAACGCCGCGCTCAAGGACAAGAAGATCGATCCGAAGACCAAGCAAAAGCTCTCTTACGCCAAGAGGAACTGGCCGGACAACGTGCGCAAGTACAAGATGCAAGAGTCCATCTTGGGCGAGCGCGGTAGCTACTCGAAGACCGATCGCGGAGCCACCTTCATGCGCATGAAGGACGACCACATGGGCAACGGACAACTCAAGGCCGGCTACAACGTGCAATGGAGCACCCAGAACCAGTTCATCATACACTACAGCCTACATCAGGACACCACCGACACCAAGACACTGATCCCCCACTACAAGGAACTACAAGCCCAGTTGGGCAAACTGCCCCAAGCGGCTGTGGTCCGCCGCATGGCGGAGCTATGGCTCGGAGCAGAATTACGAATACTTGGAAGGCGAGGGCGTGGAGGCTTTTGTGAAGTACAACTACTTCCACCGTGAACAACAAAAGAGCTACTGGGAAAAACACCCTTTGTACAAAACAGACTCCACTACAACGCTGCAAGGAACGAGTATACCTGCCCCATAGGCCAGCCCATGCGGCATATCGGTGACCAGCGCTCAACAACAAAGGCCGGGTATGTGCAAACCGTATCGCGCTACCAAGCAAGCAACTGCGCCACATGCCCCATGAATGGTGTTTGCCACAAGGCCAAGGGTAACCGGATCATCGAAGTGAACCATCGGCTTAACGAACTTAAAGCCCAAGCCCGAGAAAAGCTCACCAGCGAAGAAGGTCTAATGCACCGAAGCGCTAGACCGGTGGAAGTGGAATCGGCCTTCGGTAACCTCAAGCAGAACAAAGGCTTCACCCGGTTCATGCTAAGGGGACTCGACAAAGTCGCCTTGGAAACCGGACTACTTGCAACTGCGATCAACCTGAAGAAGTTGGTCAGGATCCTTCAAAAAAGGGCTGAGGAACGTCTAAAAAGTGCCTTGGGTTCGGTCCTGTCCTTTACACGGGCAAGGCCGCAAATAATCCCGATCTGGTAGGTCTCTGAATCAGCACCACATCCAATCCCCATCAAAACAAGAAGGGGCCATCCCTTTCGAGACAGCCCCATTCCAAGGACACTATGGGTCTGCGCTATGCTCCGTTCTGCTTCAATGAGCACGGTGTGTTGATGCTATCCAGCGTATTGAAAAGTCCAGCTGCGATTGCAGTTAACATCCAAGTGATACGGGTATTTACAAAGATGCGTGAGCTACTTGCGAATAACAAGGATCTGTTACTGATCTTGGAAAAAATACGCGGAAAAGTCTCCCATAACAGTCGGGACATCAAAGCGATCTTTGGTCAACTCCGTCGGATGCGTGAAGAAGAAGAGAACCGTCGGTTGCTGGCGGAGATCACTGAGGAAAAGAAAGGGAAACACAAACCTATCGTAGGGTTCAAGAGCACTAATTCAAACAAATAGCTCATTTTTCCGGTGTATGGACGCCACCCACAAAAAAAGGCCCGGTCGAAATCCGACCAGGCCTTTTAACGTAAGAAGTAGTTCCTTAGTGAGCCACCGTGATCTTGGTGTTCACCACTTGATCATTGAAGGTGATGCGTACCATGTAGGCACCATTACTCAATGAAGAAAGGTCCAAAGTCTTGATGTGTGCACCAGAAGCTAGTGATCCGAAGTTCTGTGTGTAAACTGCTTGGCCAGTAAGCGCCAACACTTCAACAAAAGCTTTCGCATTCTCATTCAGATCGAAGGAAATGGTAGCCATATCTGCAACAGGGTTCGGGAACAAAGTGAGTGAGTTCGCAACAGCGATCTCATCGATACCCACATATTGAACTCCGTTGTAAACGTCAATAACTTCCGTGTAGGATCCAGACCCGCCGATGATCTGCGTATTGGCGTTGTCGTAAACCCTGAAGTATCCTCCGGTCAAGAGCCCATCGCCGTAAAAGTCGGTGATATGGTAAGTGTAGCAATCCGAAGCATCAATTGGTACAACGATCTCGTACAATGTGTTGTTACCGTATGCATTCGGGTGAGCTGCAGGAGCCCCTGTACCTATACCGATATTGGTGGTTCCAACATTCGGGTTACCACCGGACATGACCACCGTTCCACCGCTGTTGCGGACCTCCCAATACACTTCATTTCCCCAGCCATCCGTACGTACTTTCACGGTCACCCAGTTATCAGAGGTAGGTGCCAGATCGATCGGATCGGCATCATAGCTATCATCCGAAGTGTCGTCGTCGGCAGCACCGTTCGGGTTCGAGGTGGTTGCATTCACAATATTGGAAGTTACTGCTTCGAAATTCATACTTGGTAGCGTAACATATTCCCGCTCCAACGGTGACAATGAGCCCGTCCAATTGTAGACCGCAGGGGTTCCGCCATTCACACTGTAGTTGATCGCAACCGAGGTCAAACTATCATTACCGGTATTCTTCAACTTAACGATAGGTGCAATGTCATTGGGTCCTGCACATACCCTTGCAGGAAGACTGTACATCCAATTGATGGAAGCTGTATTCGTGTTCGGCAGGGTGATATGCAAGTGATCCACAACAGCAGCTTGAAGAATGAATTTATCGTCATCGTCCTGCACCAACGCAACTACTTCCAGGTCCGGGTAGTGGTAGATATTCAATGTGCTCAGGTCGAATGTTTCATTGATCGTGTAGCTATCGCCTGGGTTCCAGCTATTGCTCAATGAGATCCCAGCAGGACCATTCACGAACTTCTTGAACACGTGAGCGAATTCGGTTTCTGTATTGGAGCCTGGGAAAGCCAGTTCGAATTCCAGCACTTCCTTTTCTGTAATGATCAAACGCAATTTCAGGTCGCCGGTTACAGCTTGCGTAGCGTAAAGTGAACCAGTGATGGTGAGCATAGTGCCCGTGATGGAAGCATTCAATGTAATGTCAATTTCCGATGACTCTGCATACCTGGTGTTGATGCGTGCTTGCGTAACATAGGAGGTGGACTGCGCACCGGATGAACCATTCACTATAACTCCTGGCGCACTGTTCACATCGGGGTAGTAGGTATTGATGCGTGATTGCACTTCGGGAATGTTGTCATTATACATCGCATCTACTCCAGGCCACCAGACCTGATAGGCCACGAGTAGGCTTTTAGTGGAGTTTGCATTCAGAAGTGAATGCAATGCAGGATTAAGTGCTGCACAAGGTGGGCAGGAAGCCTGGGTCGCTTCTTCCACCACGAATATGCGCGGCGATTGAGATTGGGCAAACACCGATACGGACAAGCCGATCAGCGCTGCAGAAAAACCGAACTTCGTAATGTTATTCATGATCAGGGATCTGGTTTTTGGGAATTACTGGGAATGATCTTGTTACGCCTCATTTCTGGCAGAGGCGCAAGGTAGATCACTCCTTAACTCCAATGACCTGGAACACATTCTACAATGAAGTTCATATTGGAATCTTATTTTACTCGTAGGATCGCTATACCCAAACAGATCAACCTAAACTGGTCGATCGTAATATGTAGGAACCTGATCGATCCTAGATGCTGCGCCCCAAATGAAAAAGCGCATCACCTTGGTTCACCACGGGAGAAGTGTTCACGCATATGATCTGACCGTTGAAGGGTGCCCGTATTTTATTCAATGATTTACCATAGGGATCGTTGATATAGGCCAATACGTCCCCTTTCTTCACTTCCGCACCATTGGTTACGATGATATCCAGAAGCCCGGAGTCGTTGGCCCGGATCCATTTTGAGCTGGTCAACTCCTGCGCACCACGTGCGGTCCTGGGTATTTGGTCCCACATGTTCAAACCCATCAGCACTCTGCTGATGCCACGAACCCCTTCCTCTCTGGTCAGGTCATCGAATTGTTTGGATGCCCCGCCTTCGAACAGCAAATAGGGTTTGTCCTTGTTCGCCAAATGGCTCCGCAACGTACCCGCGATCTGCTTTGCTCGCAGGATCACAGGTGGATCGAACAAGCGTGCAAGGTCCAACGCATGTTTGTCGCCTTGTGTATAGCGCACTTGGGGGTAGTTCATTCGGTGGGCACCACCGGCATGCAGGTCGATCACAACATCTGCTGCGGGCATCACGTCTTTTACGAGCGTATGCGCCAACCTTGCGGCCAACGAGCCCTGTGCACTACCTGGAAAGCAGCGGTTCAGATCACGGCCATCAGGCATTTCGCGTTGCATGGCCAAGAAGCCGAATACATTCAATACCGGGATCGCGATCAACGTACCACGGTCCAATGGCCTCCGTTGCAAAGCCACGAGCATGCGCCGAGCGATCTCTATGCCGGTTACTTCATCCCCATGCAATGCCGCCATGATCAGGATCGTAGGCCCCTCTTCCTTTGCACGGTGAACTACAACGGGGATATCGACCTGCGTGCGGGTATACAACTTGGCCACTTGCATGTCCAACGTAACATGTTCGCCTGGCTTGATACTCTCACCGAGTACTTGTACAAGTTTACAGGCTGTTGGGCCGGAGGTCTTTTTTGAGCGTGGCATAAGGGCAGCCAAACTATCCCTTGATCGGGTCAATGATCAACCGCATGAATGATCTTTATCCACTGCACTGTACTGATCTCCGGGCAATTCAAACGCATCCAACTATGATCATACTGTTGTGAAAGTGTCTTCACGCTGCAATTCAGTAACAAAGACACAATTGGACAACGGACAGGAACATATAAGTGCTGAAGGCCAAATGACGCCGACCCCCATGAATTAATTCAGCTCCAGTACCACTGGCAGGTGATCGCTGTACCCGCCTTTGTATCTATCGCCAGCGTAAGTTCTATCCGGGCTTTTCCCGTTACGCGGATGTTCGAATAAGAGGCGATCATCCCACAAGGCCTTGGCGCCTTTCACTTTGGGTAGAAAAGCCCGGCTTACGATCATCTGATCCAAATAGGACCATTTGCCTTGGTAATTGTAGGACCCATGACCCTTAGGCGTATCAATGCACATCAAGTCGAATAGATCAGCCGTGGCGCTAAGATCGCAAACTGCACCGAGGCCTTCTTTCACGCTCCGGTCAGAAGGGCTATCATTGAGGTCGCCCATGATCATGATCTGTGCATTCGCATCCTTGGTAAGAATATCATCTACTTTTTGCCGAACCGCGTTCGCAGCTGCCATGCGTTTCGGTTCGCTGTTCTCCTGCCCTCCATGCCGACTTGGCCAGTGGCTCACCAACACATGGAGTATCTCCCCTTTCGCTAAGCCCAATTCAACGTACAGAACGTCGCGGGTCCTATCGCCATGGATCGTAACACTCAACGCCTCCTCGCTCAGCACTTGCGTATATCCATCCCTTACAAGCAGGGCCACATCGATCCCGCGTTCATCCGGCGAATCGTGATGGACGATCGAATATCCCTTTAGCGGCAGTGTCCGCGCAAGGTCCTCGACCACTTGCCTGTTCTCTACCTCCTCCAAGCTGATCAGTATGGGCAATTCGCTTCCGGTCCAGGAGATCGCCTCTGCTAGATGCTCCAGCTTGGTCTTGTACCGCTCGTTGGTCCAATTCAATTTACCCTCTGGCGTAAAGTCCTGATCGTTGATCGATCGATCAGCCTTGGTATCGAAGAGATTTTCCACGTTATAGCTAAAGATCCGCTGGCCTGCGATCGATACTAGTTCAACCTCATTCCCTCCATCAGGAACAGGTGACACTTCGGAAACCTTGCTGCCATTGGCCGGAACCCCGCAGCCGATCATTATGAGCAGGGCCATTGAACAAATTTGGATCGTATTATTCATGATCACCGACGTTTTGGTTTAACACCGAGCCACCCAAGCAACCCACGCATCAACACTGAGGACGCAGTTCTACCGATCTGGCGCACCATTGTGTTCTTGCTGAGCTTCTCCAGTGTGCTGGGCTCTTCTTTTTCTTCCTTCCTTTTTCGTTCATCGAGCGGAGTCGAGATGTTCTCCTCTGCCTCAACTTCCACATGGTCCTTTAACCGTTTCTCCAGGATCTCGAACGCGCTTTCACGATCGATCTCTTCGTTGTATTTCTTCACAAGCGTACTACTTGCAACCAACCTATTGATCTCCAATTCGCTTAAGACATCCATTCGCGACAATGGCGCACGTAGCAAAGTATGCGCGAGTGGCGTAGGGTTTCCCTTTTCGCTCAATGCCGTCACCAAGGCTTCTCCGATACCAAGTGATGTAATGAGTTCTTCGGTATCATAGAATTCAGTGATCGGATAATTCTGCGCAGTTTTCTTGATCGTGGTGCGGTCCTTGGCCGTAAAGGCGCGTAGCGAGTGTTGCACCTTCAATCCCAATTGACCTAGGACGCTTTCCGGAACATCGCTCGGATCCTGTGTGCAGAAATAGATGCCCACACCTTTTGATCGGATCAGTTTTATGATGGTCTCGATCTGCTCCAATAGCGCTTTGGTCGCTGTGTCGAAGATCAAATGCGCTTCATCGATGAAGATCACCAGTTTCGGCTTTTCTGGATCGCCGACCTCCGGGAATTTTGCGTAGATCTCTGCTAGCAGAGAAAGCATGAACGTACTGAAAAGGCGCGGTTTTCCTTGAATATCAACTAATCGCACGATGTGTACTATACCTTTACCATTCTTTGTCATTAGCAGGTCTTCCGCATCGAAACTACGCTCGCCGAAAAACACCTCGGCGCCTTGTTGTTCGATCTCGATCAGCTTACGCATGATCACATTCACCGATGCAGAAGAAACCTGTCCGTATTCTTTTTCGATCTGGTCCTTGCCTTCGCCGGTAACGAATTGGAGCATTCGGCGCAGATCCTTGATATCGAGCAAGGGCAAGGCATTATCATCGCAATACTTGAAGATCAGTGAAAGGATACTGCCTTGCGTATCGTTCAATTCCAGAATGCGCCCAAGCAGGACAGGGCCAAATTCGCTCACCGTAGCACGCAATCGCGCACCTGGTTCGTTACTAAGTGTCAGTAATTCCACTGGCATGGCCTGCGGTTCATAGGCAAATCCCAATTTGGCATGGCGTTCATCGATCTTTGGGTGAGGATTCCCAGGGGCTGCTATCCCGCTCAGATCGCCTTTAACATCCATAAGCAATACAGGAACACCTTTCAGCGAAAGTTGCTCACTGATCACTTGCAATGTTTTGGTCTTTCCGCTGCCTGTAGAACCGCAGATCAGTCCATGCCGGTTCATCGTGCGAAGCGGCACGCGTACGTATGCGTTCGACGGTACTTCGCCGTTCAAAAGCGCCCCTCCCAATAAAATGCTATCGCCCTTGAACGTATTCCCTTCATTGATCGTCTGAGCGAATTTGGCTGTGTCTCTCATGGTTGCGTTGCCCCAAAGGAACAACAGCGGACGGAAAGAGGAACCGTAAGAACGATCACGGATCAACCGAATCTGATCCGATCCACGGAATACCGACCGCTACCTGCAAAGAGCAATGCCACGAATGATGCGAGGTAAACGAACGCTAATTCGGATTCTTTGAATGGAGCATCGGCTTTCACCATGAAAACGATCACGGCCATCGCAATGATCAATGGAATAGTGGCAATGCGCGTCCATAATCCGAGAACGACCAATGCACCGCAAAGCACTTCCGCCAAAAGGATCAGGATCAATGACACGGTGGAACCCAGACCAAAAGGATCCGCAAAATTTTCGGCCACTTGGGAGAATGCCATCAGCTTGGGCCAACCGTGGAGCCAGAAAATAGTACCTCCTGTGGATAAACGCAGAAAAAGCATTCCCAGGTCTTCGTTGATGGATTCACTATTGAGCAACATGTGCGGGTGTTAAGGTTGCGAAACTAAGCGTCCTGCAACAGCAAGGATCTTCGACGAACAGGACTTTTGAACCGACCAGTGCGAACATTTCTTGCATCGTTGCGTAAGAATGGACCATGAAAACAATTCTACTCGTGCTCGCATTGGCTATTCCGGTATTTGGAAGTGCCCAAGGATCCGCCCAGCAAGAGTTGGCCGGTATCTCAACCTTACGTTCACAAGAACGCCCGGAAGCAGAACCTGCTTCTGTGACCATTGAAGCTCCGCTCGATCGCGGTGCTGCATACAACCGTGCTATAAGTAGGATCACTATGGGTGATGCCGAAGGTGCATTGACGGACCTGGATCGCATACTGGAATTGGACCCAACCAACAGCCGTGGTCTTTTAAGTCGTGCGAAGGCTTATGCAATGCTGGGTGAATCCGATGCCGCCAAAGCTGATCTTGAGATCATTCGCATGCTGAATACGATCGGGCCCGAAGCAGAAAGTGCATTGCATCAACTTGGAGAACTCGCCATACAGGATGGCGACATGTACGAGGCTGAGCGCAACTACGATCGACTGGTACAGATCGCTCCAAAAGATGCGTTGGCGTTCTGCAATTTAGGCATCACAAAAGCATCTCACACAAATGGATATGACGCGTTGTCTGACCTGGACACATCAATCGCATTGGACCCGACGATCGCAAAAGCGCATTTACATCGCGCAATTATTTTACTAAGACACGGCCGCAACGATGAAGCATGCGCAGCCATGCTGCAAGCACGCGAAATGGGTGACCCGACCGTGGATCAACTCCTATTCCTGCATTGTCAATAGGATCAAGAAAATACCCCTCTCCCGCACGAGGCTATCTTACAATGAGGTAGCCTCTTTTGTTCGGGTACTCCGCCTACTCCTGAATGTGGATCAATTTGAAAGCTTCCCAAAATTTGCCATGATCCGTTCCCAAGGGCAGGGTCAGTTTACTGAACTAAGTTTCCGATCGATACAAAATCTTGAATTGCGCTAAAGCAAGTAATGACAACTAGTCTTTAACCCAATTCATCGGTTGTTGGTGATAGATCGATCTTCTTGAAATGGCGCGGATCTATTGTTCCAAGATTCTCAACATCAAATTTCTCCTTGGTCACTATGTCGTACAGATTCCGGAAAATTATCTTCAGCCTTTTAGGCATTAATTTTCGATAGTAATTCATTATTACACCATTGCCTTCGTTCAGATCGCCTGTCCTAATTGAACTATCAACGACCCACTCAGAGACATAATCGCTTTGTTGAGGTATCTGAAATTCAGCTATGTTCTTAACTTTTTTGGCAATAACGACCAATGCTGCCGGCCTCGAATTCGTTAGTTCAACTCTGGATCCTACATCCAAAGGATCGGCCACTTCGTAAATGCTACCATTCGTATTCAAGAACACTTTTTGGACCTCAAACCCATTTTCAGGTGAGAATACCCTGAAATACAGTTCTGGGCTGAACTGATAGAATCCATGCCCCATTTGGTTGTTTGCCGGTGTAATTCCAATGTAGGCACCTCCGATCTCCAAAACAGTCCATGCAGTTCCTGATCGCCACAGGAAAGTTAAAAACATGCTCGATCGTTCCACCATCCACTACGGCAGAAAAGGAATTATGATGCTGCTTCGGTATCGGGTCATTCAGATCATGAATGACCGTAGCTCCTTCGTAATCGGAAAAGTCCAAACTTTCAACATGATCAGCTCCTAACAATTCAAACAAGGGTTCAGCGTATTTGGCACTATTCATCACTTTGGAAAAGTGACCTTGATCCGATGGAGCATAAATGGCTGCTAACTTCTCAATATTCTCTTTCGTTATGAACAACTGCAATCTACCCAGAGTGAGCGTTCTAGTAAATGACACCCCAAGTGTGCTTTTCGTAAAAAACAATACTTCAACATCATTTTTCGTAATTCCCATTTTAGACAACTCACTTTTTAGGATCCGGTAATAATCGGAGATCTGAGATTCCAAATTCTAGAATTGCAAATGCACGAATGTCCGATATCCATGTGCATTGTGTACCCGGTCATTCCTATTGTTGCGCAAACACGCGTTGGACTTCAACCATATTTCGTTCAATTGCTGATCGCCTGGATGCTAGGTGTTCTTCTGATAACTGCATTGATCATTCAACGTTTCTTTCCGGATCGGCTCACTTGATCTTAAGAAGGCCAATGTAACGCCATTATCATTTCATCTTACACCGAATAATACACGCATTCTTAATTGATCTGTGCATTGAGTATTGGGCCTTACACTAATGGCTTTGCAATTCCCTGCCCATTTATTTGAATGCCGCACAGTTCCACTGGATATGGATGACCCAACCTTGAGCAAGCTGTGCGCACTGGTCCATGAAATTTGTCTGGTCCCGTTGTTCTGACCGTAGTTAATAAACTTCGGATCCGTCCGTTATGATCTTTGACAAGCAACTACCTTTGCGCCCCGTTTTTCATTGCCGTTGTAGGGCAGAAAGCGCTATGAAATGAAGATCAATGTTACCCTACCGGACGGCACCGTCCGAGAATACGAACAAGGCGTTACGGCCTTGGACGTGGCCAAGAGCATCAGCGAAGGTCTTGCAAGAAATGTACTGAGCGCCAAAGTGAATGGCGAAGTGCGTGATGCCGATCGCCCGCTACCCGGCGATTGCAGTCTTGCACTATTAACGTGGAATGATGATGATGGTAAGGCCACCATGTGGCACTCATCCGCTCACCTTATGGCCGAAGCCTTGGAAGCACTCTATCCGGGTACCAAATTCGGTATTGGGCCGCCCATTGAGAACGGGTTCTATTACGATATTGACTTAGGTGAGCGTACTATAGGGGAAGGCGAATTCGCGGCCATCGAAGCCAAGATGAAAGAGCTGGCCTCCAAGAAACTCACCTTTAAGCGCAAGGAGATCTCCAAAGCCGATGCCATTACCTATTTCAAAGAGAAGGGTGATGAATACAAGTTGGAGTTGATCGACGGGTTGACCGACGGAGAGATCACACTGTACACCCAAGGTAATTTCACAGACCTCTGCCGCGGCCCTCATATTCCGAACACCGGTTTCATTAAAGCAGCCAAGGTCATGTCAGTTGCTGGTGCATACTGGCGCGGCGACGAGACCCGCAAACAATTAACACGTCTTTATGGCATCACCTTCCCGAAACAGAAGGAGCTGGACGAGTATCTGGTTCTGCTTGAAGAAGCCAAAAAACGCGATCATCGGAAATTGGGTAAGGAGCTGGACCTGTTCACATTCAGCGATAAAGTGGGTCCAGGATTACCCTTGTGGATGCCCAAAGGCACTGCATTGCGGGAACGATTGATCAACTTCATGAAAGTCGCTCAAGAAGAAAGCGGCTACGAATTAGTGAGCACTCCTCACATTGCGCATAAAGACCTCTACGTGACCAGTGGGCACTACGAAAAATACGGGAAGGACAGTTTCCAGGCGATCAAGACCCCGCATGAAGGCGAGGAATTCTTCCTGAAGCCGATGAACTGCCCGCACCATTGTGAGATCTATAAGAGCCGTCCGCATAGTTATAAGGAACTACCTATCCGTTATGCTGAGTTTGGCACTGTATATCGGTATGAGCAAAGTGGCGAATTACACGGTCTTACCCGTGTAAGGGGATTCACACAGGACGATGCCCATTTGTTCTGTCGCCCGGATCAAGTAAAGGATGAGTTCATCAAGGTCATTGATCTGGTACTGAAGGTATTCAAGGCTCTGAACCTGCCGAACTATGAAGCCCAGATCAGCTTACGGGATAAGGTGGACCGTGCGAAATACATTGGCAGCGATGCAAATTGGGAAAAGGCTGAAGCCGCGATCATTGAGGCCAGCGCTGAAAAAGGACTGAAAACCGTGATCGAATACGGCGAAGCGGCATTCTACGGACCCAAATTGGATTTTATGGTCAAGGACGCCATTGGTAGACGTTGGCAATTAGGAACCATCCAAGTGGATTATAACCTGCCCGAGCGTTTCGAGTTGGAATACGTTGGTAGTGACAACCTGAAACACCGTCCGGTCATGATCCACCGTGCGCCTTTTGGCAGCTTGGAACGGTTCGTTGCGGTGTTGATCGAGCACTTCGCAGGAAGGTTCCCGTTGTGGCTTGCACCAGAGCAGGCTATACTGCTTCCGATCAGCGATAAATTCAACGGAGCGTGCATTGATGTGGCCCGTATGCTTAAAAGTTCCGATATTCGCGCCTCCGTAGACGAGCGGAACGAGAAAATTGGGCGTAAGATCCGCGATGCGGAACTCGCCAAAAGCCCGTTCATGCTCATTATTGGAGAGAAAGAAGCTACTGACGGCACGATATCCGTTCGGGAACATGGCCAAGGCGATCTTGGCGTAATGACCCCAGCAGCGTTCACTGAATTGGTGAATGCACGGATAAAATTGCAACAAGGAATTTCAGATTAACGAACAAGAACCAAAACAAACTAAGTGGCAGGACCATTCAAACGCCCCAGTGGTGGCAAAAGCAGGCGACCATTCCGTGGTCGTGTAGTCAAGGAAGACCCACACCGGATCAACAGCAAGATCACAGGTGTGAACGAGGTCCGTGTGGTAGGAGAAGGCGTGGAACAAGGTGTATTTCCAATTGCCCATGCGCTGCGCATGGCAGAGGAGATGGGCCTTGATCTTGTGGAGATAAGTGGATCAGCGGATCCACCGGTATGTCGGATAATCGAGTACAAGAAGTTCTTGTACGACCTGAAGAAGAAACAGAAGGAGATCAAAGCCAAACAGGCTACCATTGAAATGAAGGAAATTCGTTTCGGCCCGAATACGGACGAACACGACATCAACTTCAAACTGAAACACACACGCAAGTTCTTGGAAGAGGGACATAAGGTCAAGGCCTTCGTTTTCTTCCGCGGAAGGAGCATCGTATTCAAGGAAAGAGGTGAGATACTGTTATTGAAGTTCGCACAGGATCTAGAAGATATCGGCATTGTGGAAGCAATGCCGAAGTTGGAAGGAAAGCGGATGATCATGTACTTGATCCCGAAGAAAAAGAAGTAAACTGCACTCCCGGCGTGTTTGCGCCAACCACGATAGAAACCCACGATAATGCCAAAGATGAAGACGAAGTCCGGTGCGAAAAAACGGTTCAAGTTGACCGGCACCGGCAAGATCAAGCGTAAGCACGCTTTCAAGAACCACATCCTTACCAAGAAAGACAAGAAGCGGAAACGCAGCTTGACCAAGAAAGGATTGGTACACAAGAGCGATCATGCCGCAATTCTTGATCTTATTCGATAGAACAACCCATTGCATACCGGGTAATAGGTAGCGTAAACCAGGGCGTTCAGCACCAAAGTCCCTCCGCAAGGCGGGCGCTTTCGTCCAAAAACCAAAAGGTACATGCCACGTAGTCAGAATAAAGTAGCCAGTAAAGCAAAGAGGAAGAAGGTCCTCGCTATGGCCAAAGGCAACTTTGGTCGTCGTAAGAATGTATATACCGTAGCGAAGAACACGGTAGAAAAAGGCCTTCAGCACGCCTACATCGGTCGCAAATTGAAGAAGCGCGAATTCCGCGCATTGTGGATCCAGCGTATCAACGCTGCAACACGCATGAACGGCATTAGCTATAGCGTATTCATGAACGGTTTGAAAAAAGCCAACATCGACCTCGATAGGAAGGCATTGGCCGAGATCGCATTCCATGATCCGACCGCATTTGCTACGATCGTGAATAAAGTAAAATAAGAACCACGTTGTTCGAATGGAAAAGGGGGCTTCGGTCCCCTTTTCTTGTTAACGCTATTCCGGATGGAACCAGCGGTACCACTACGTCGTACCTTTGAACGATGCGTAAATTGTTAGTAACCCTATTGGTGGCAGCCCCCACATTTCTTCTGGCACAACCACCCGCTGGATATTACGACAGCGCACAGGGACTATCCGGGAATTCACTTCGAGTGGCGCTGCACGATATCATCGATAACCATACTGTACTTAATTACGGCGTTCTCTGGAACTACTTTGCACAAACGGATAAACGGACCGGAACCACAAACCAGGTCTGGGATATGTATAGCGACGACCCTAGTGGCACTCCACCCTACATATACACCTTCGGAAGCGACCAATGTGGCGAATACAATAGCGAAGGTGATTGCTTCAACCGGGAACATAGTTTCCCAAAAAGCTGGTTCGGCGACCTAGCGCCAATGAATTCGGACTTGCACCATATGTACCCAACGGATGGTTATGTTAATAACAGGCGTGACAACCTGCCTTTGGGTGAAGTAGGCAGCGCGGATTGGACCTCCCAGAACGGATCGAAGACCGGCATGAACGTGACCCAAGGATATAATGGCACTGTATTCGAACTAAGGGATGAATTCAAGGGTGACTTTGCTCGTACTTATTTCTACATGCTGACACGCTACTGGGGGCAGACCGGTTCGTGGTCTTCGCCTATGCTTGTTGGTGGAGACTTTAGCCAATGGGCGGAGGCAATGTTGTTGGAATGGAATGCGAATGACCCGGTAAGTATCAAAGAAACCGACCGCAACAACGCAGTGTATACCTTCCAGGACAATCGCAATCCATACATCGATAACCCACAATGGGCCAGTGCCATTTGGGGACCGGTTGCCACAATTACAGAAGAGCAATTGGATCAAGCTCGTGTATGGTTGAATAATGAGATCTTGTACGTCGACCTGAATTCCGAAGCAGCCCAAGGCACAGTTGACATTTTAGATGCTACAGGACGCACGATCGCCACGCAGCGGCTAAATGGGGCACGAACAACGCTTGAGTTGAAAGCCAACTCAGGCCTGTATTTCGCGGTTATCCGCATAGGTGATGAAAAGACCGTAAAGCGGTTCGTATTCTAGATCAGTTTACAGTTGGCAGTTGGCAATGGGCAAAGGCCGGCGCCAATTGCGGCGGTTTGCAAACTGCCCACTGCTGCTTTTCTTCTGCCAACTGCCCACTGTTCCAAATTGTTCTAAAGAAGGCGTCCTGCAATAAAACCCGTTGTCCACGCTGCTTGGAAATTAAAGCCTCCTGTAATTCCATCAATATCCAACACTTCCCCTGCAAAGTAGATCCCTGGAGCCTTTGAACTGGCCATGGTCAATGGATCCACTTCGGCAAGATCCACGCCGCCAGCCGTAACGAATTCTTCCTTGAAGGTGGTCTTTCCTTTTACGTGATAGCGATCATTGGTCAACAGGTCGATCAATCGGTTACGTTCTTTCTTGGCTACTTCTTCCCAGGTCTTTTCGCGATCGATACCCGCTTTTTCCAGCAAGAAGATCCATAACCGCTTGGGTAGGCCGAATGGATCGGCATTCTCGGTTTTCTTGCGGTGTGGTGTAACCTCACGATCCAAAAGCACCTTACGCACGGTATCCTCATTCGTACCACCAAGCCAATTCACTTGAACGATGTGATCATAACCAAGATCATGCAACGTACGGGCACCTATGGCACTCAACTTCAACACTGCCGGTCCGCTGAAACCCCAATGCGTGATCAACAATGGGCCACTGTTCTCCAGTTCCGTTCCGATCAAGCGCACACGTGCTGGATCTGCTACAACACCCATGAGTTCGCGGATGGGTTCATCAGGTAGATTGAAGGTGAATAGGCTTGGAACAGGCGGTACGATCGTATGTCCCAATTCTTGGAGCCATGCATACCCTTGCAGTTTGGGGCTGCCACCAGTGGTAACGATCACCTTATCGGCTACAACGATCTGCTGGTCCTGCATATGCAGATTCCACTGTTGACCCGAAGCGTTCATACGCACTACTCCACTTTTCAACCTGACCTGCACGCCAAGCTCCGTGGCAGTTTGCTTTAAGCAGGACACAATCGTCTCGGAGTTGTCCGTTACCGGGAACATCCTGCCATCAGGCTCGGTCTTTAATTCCACACCACGTGCAGCGAACCATGCGATCGTATCGCGCACATTGAACAAGTTGAATGACTTCCGCAGGAACTGTGTGCCACGCGGGTAGTAACTGGCCAGTTTTTTCGGTTCGAGGCAGTTGTGGGTCACATTGCAACGCCCTCCGCCACTGATCCTCACTTTGCTCAAAAGCTTATCGCTCTTCTCAAGTAGAATTACGGATGCACGGGGATCATGCTGTCTCGCACTAATGGCCGCGAAATAACCTGCTGCTCCGCCACCGATCACTACGACCTGCATGGTATTGAAAAGATCCTATGCTTCAAAAAAAGCTACCTACCTATCCAGCTTTATCACTTGTATTGCTGGCGCCGTACCTGCAACACGGATCGTATAAACGCCATCTGGATGTCCGCTAAGATCGAAGCGAGTGGTGGTCGCCGTTGCGCGTTGCGTAAAGAGTTCCCTTCCTTGCGCGTCATGAATGGTAGCTATGGAACCTACTGGTACATCAACCGAAACAACATCCCTCGTTGGGTTCGGATAGGCCTTAGTAGGTTCGTTGGCATCCAGTGTATTCACAGCGGTTGCCAGTGGACCGCAAGTGGGTTCCGTACCACACACGAGATCCGAAAGGAACTGGGCGATAAAACCAGTAGAACCGGCAAAGTCAGATGTTAGGTAGCCAACATGTCCAGTACCCGGATAACTCAGAAAGCAGTTCGTGTTCTGCAAATTGTCCATTCGTACGTGAATATCGTGGGATCCAGATGCTATCAATCCCGTAGGAATGCCCACTACAGAAACCTCTTGCGTGTAGCAGGGCACTACGCCGTCACCCACCTCGTGCACACTGGCCAATGGAGTATCTCCCGGTACGATGTACAGCGTATCGGCAATAGCACCACTAAAGCTGTAGCATGCGAACACGTCGCTGGAATAACCAGGACTACCGCTGTTTCCTTCGATCCCTCCTAACGCAGCAGCTTCACCTGCCAGGATCACTGGCATTTCACTGTCCTCATCCAAATAGACAGCATGGATGGCACTGATAGCGCCTGCTGAAACCCCACCGGTTATGATGCGATCCGGATCGATATTGAACGGGTTGCTATCCTCAGCAACGGACTTTCTTAAATAGCGGACAACTGCCTTCATATCATGTGTACCACGCATGACCGCACGTGTGGTGGTAGCACCGTTCGGCAAAAAGAAACCTACGCGATAATCCGGTGCAACGGCCACATATCCCAGCTTAGCGAAGAAGATACAAAGATCAGCCACATCTGCTCGCGCTCCACCGATGAACGAACCCCCGAATGCAACGATAACCACAGGTCGATCGGTCAAAACATCACCTACCGGTTGGTACACATCCATGCGGAGAACCTGGTTCCCCCCACTTACCCCGGTATTGGCACCATAATCCACAGTGGTCATGGTGGTTTCAACGAAGAAATTAAGATCCGTGTACCGACCTGTCCCGCACTCTTGAGCAACGAGAAGGGATGGAACAGCGGCAAGAACAAGAGCGTAACAGAATGTTTTCATGGTCGGTGGGTTATCGAAAAATGCGTGTGAAGGTAGTTGATCAACAGGAATGTGACCGGTCCAATGCCATTCTTGCAATATGCACGACCTTAGAACTTCGCAGCGATCAAAGTAGAATAGGCAAACATTGTGCAGCCTGTCTTATATTCGATCCAATGCTATGGGATATCTGCTTACAAAAGCAGAGGCTCTAATGTAAACTGTATCACTATGCTATCATCATTGGTCAAGGGCGTTTCTTTATGTGCCATTGTTTTCTTCATTTTACCGAAAGCGAATGGGCAACAGTTCAGCATTTCGACACCTGTGATAAACACGTGTTCTGGAGTTCTGGAGGACACCGGAGGCCCTGGAGGTGAATACGGGAACAACGAGAGTTTTACAACGACGATCTGCCCAGATACGGTTGGCGGCGAACTCACACTTACATGGTCCGTGTTCAACCTTAGTATCGTGGGTTCTCAAAATTCCTGGGACCGCATAGAGATGTGGGATGGGAACAGCACCTCAGCGAATTATTTGGGCAGTTACACGGGGAGTTCGCTATCCGGTCTGACTGCATCAGCAACGATATACAATACTTCTGGTTGCCTCACTATCCGATTTACATCCAACGGTGTTGGTACAGGTAATTTTGCTGCTTCTATCTCCTGTATTGGAGGGAGCAATACTTGCAACCAGCCAACCGCTATCAGTAGCACAGCGATCAGTGACACAACAGTCTTGTGCCTTGGCGATACGCTATTCTTGGATGGCAGCAATTCAATACCTTATGGAGGAACCACGATCACGGAATGGCAATGGAATACGGGAGTTATGGCGCCGTTCGTGACCAGTTCGCCAATTGACACATTGGTATTGACAGAAGCTGGTGTCATCGCGCTACAACTTCTTGTTACAAGTGATGAAAACTGTACGTCCACAATAAGCGAGCCTCAGAACATTTTGGTTAGCGGTCCTGTCAGCTTTTTAGGGACTATTACACCCGAAACGGTTTGCATACCGGCTACGGTGGATCTTTTCGGGAACGCGACACTAGACCCTTTCGTACAAGTTTCTTATACCGGGGCACAATATGGCCCTGGAATATTCTTGCCGGATGACGTAGGTGTAATTTTAACGTCAACCGCTGTGTACACGAATGCGTCTGTAGGTTCTACGGTAACCGATCCTGCGGAGCTAGGTGATATTTGTTTGAATATGGAACACTCCTACATGGGTGACCTCTTTGTGCAACTAGAATGCCCCAATGGACAGTTCGTGAATTTGCATGAACAAGGCGGCGGCGGAACGTTCTTGGGCGCTGCCAATGATAGTGACACTAGCGCTGAACCAGTTCCTGGAATTTGTTGGGAGTATTGTTTTAATACCAACCCGGACCATGGCAGTTGGGCGGATTGCGCACAGTTCGGTCCAACGCCGAACGTTACTACATCCAGCACAGGCTCTGCTTTAGTCGCGGGAAGTTACACGCCAGTAACCGCCTTAACTAGTTTGATCGGTTGCCCAGTCAATGGCGAATGGAAAATGAAGTTCACGGATCTGTGGGGCGGTGACAACGGATTCTTGTGTTCTTGGAGCATCTCAGGTTTCCCGCAGGAAATTGACAGTAGCTATGTTTCGCTTTCTGCGACGCTCGATCTACAAAACCCGGCACTAACTAACTGGACCGGACCAGCAACAACTCCATCTGCAACACTACCCATAATAGCGACCACGCAGATCACGAACCTTGGTCCGAACACGTACACCTTTACAGTAAAAGATTCGTATGGCTGCAGATTCGACACCACAGTAACTATTGTTGGTTCAGACACAATCGAATTCACCTTGGTCCAAATTGATGGTGTGATCTACGCGCCAGATGGCTTAGGCACCTATGAATGGTCATTCAATGGCGCAGTCTTATCCAATGAAGTAAGCTCCAGCATAGCTGTTGTTGGATCTGGACTTTACGCCGTAAATATTTTAACCAGCAATGGCTGCGCAGGTACCGATTCAATAATGGGTTATCAACCAATGGGCATTTCTGAATTCTTCGACCCAACTCCCCTGCGCATCATCCCAAACCCGACCAACGGCACATTCCGTTTACAGCTTGATAGGATAGAAGGCAATTCCTGCACCTTGGAACTGTGCGACGTTACAGGCCGTCTTGTGCTTGCCGAACAATACAGCCGCTGGAGCGCTACGGAAACCATACAAGCCGGACATTTGAACCAAGGCACGTACTTCATCCAGGTGGTTTCAGTTGATGAACGGTTTGTAGGGAAGGTAATTCTGGAGCGGTAATAAAAATGAATCAGATATGAAACATAAACTCAGGAGAGGTGCTCGTCCAATAATTCGTGCAGCCTCTTAAGATCATATCTTATCGACTTTCGAAGGACTTATTGATACCGCAAACGCGCGTTGCAGCGATCCTAAAAGGAAACCGACGCATTACGGCGGATACCGCGTTGCGCTTGAGCAAGTGCTTCGGGGTCTCTCCTAAATTCTGGCTCGGTTTGCAGGACGACCATGACATTGAAGAGGAAAGCAATAAGAAGGAGCAGGAATTGGACCAGATCAAGAAGTATGTGCGGAAAGATGCGGCGTAAGATCCCGCATACGATTTGCTCAAGTGTTCGAGATAACTTCACCAGCGGAGACACCGTACACGCATTTCCTGGCTGGCACTATTGGGCGTTCTGAAAACCTTCCAATTAGATCACTCCACCACGAAGCCAGCAACTCCTAAGAGCCGCCCACCCTTCGTGAGCTTGATCGAATATCTTCCGGAAGATAATCCCTTGCGCTCCAATAAGATCTCCGGTGATCCGCGCCCAGAGGCTATATGAACTATGCGCCCTTGGCTATCTACAACCTCTATCTGGTCATCAGCTGTGAGGGGGCGATCGGCGATAATACGTGCCGTGCTGGTCATAGGGTTCGGACTTATCGTGAGTCCCACATAAAACAAGGTCGATCCACTGGACACTGAAACATGTCCGGAATGACCCTTGTTCGGGTACCATGCGACCTTATTATCAGTACCAGAAGCAGAGATCAGATCCGGCTTACCGTCATTGTTCAGATCTGCGCTTGAAACATAGCGCGGAAGATCAACAGAATCCGTGACTAATTCAGCAGCAGCGAATTGTGCTCCGCCTAGGTTCTTATAGTACCAGATCTGATCGCCATAGGCTGAAGAAACAACGATATCCTGATCACCATCATTATCAAAGTCATCAACGTGCGGACAATTTGGTGCATAGATGGAGCCGTCTACAACTAATGTTGTGAAAAGAAGGGCATTGTTGATCTGGATGATCAGCGAATTGCTAATTGCGAGTACTACATCCAGATCGCCATCTCCATCCATATCAGCAACCCGCATCTGGTCTGCAACACCTTGTGCGTACAGCACTTGCGCAATTCCGAAGACCCCGTTACCGTCATTCGCTCTCCATTTAACGGAGCTGCCCGTATCATAGATCAGATCCGTATCGCCATCATTATCCATATCACCCAGAATAACCTCACCATAACCAATTAGAGCACCCAACGTCTGTTTGGCAAATTGATCATTCCCCATGTTAGTGTAATTATAGACCGCACTTGCCCAACCAGTGGCCACAATATCCATATCGCCATCCCCGTCCAGATCGGCCACCTCTATAGCCGAAGGTCCGTAAAGCACATGATCGATCACGATCGGAGCATCGAACACACCGGTCCCATTATTCTTGTAAAGACTGATCGCACTATCTCCATGGGTACCGATCAGAATATCCAGATCCACATCACCATCAAAGTCGCCGAGCCACATCGTCTGTGGATGATCTGCGGTAATGGTAATTCGTTGAATTGCACCAAAGACGCCATTGCCATCATTCGGATACCACGCCAACTTACGGTCAGAGAATGAAATTGCGACAACATCATTGTCACCGTCTCCATCAACATCACCACCTAGTGCCATTATAGCACTAGCCGCAGACTCGGTGATCATGAGCTGTGGCCCAAAACTACCTTCATCGTTCCGGTACCAAGCGACCTTATCATCTTCTCGTGATGCTGTCAAAAGATCCAGATCACCATCCGCTTCCAGATCAGCAGCCACAATGCAAGACCCCCAATATGCTGTATGCGTGATCTCTTGTGCAGTGCCAAAAACCCCAGAGCCATCGTTGGCGTACCAGTGCATGGTACCTTGGGTATTAAGCACGGAGACCAGATCGAGGTCCCCGTCATTATCTAGATCTGAGCTAATTGAAAATGTGCCACCCGGACCATACAAGGTCTGAACTGGAAGAAACGTACCATCACCAACACCCGCGAACACTAAGGTATGTTGGCTATAATTATATGAAGCAGCGATCAGGTCAATTATACCGTCACCATTAACATCGGAAAGCTCACCGTTCCTGGAATATGGGGATGATCCTGGGAATAGCTGTGCTGTAGCGAAAGTTCCATCTCCATTATTAAGCATGCACGCTGGATTGCCTTGGCCACCATAGACAATATCAATATGACCATCGTTATTCACATCCTTGCATGCCGCCCAAAGCGGGTTGTTATTGATCCACGGTAAGTTCTGTGCCATGCCGAAGATCCCCATACCGTTATTCTGGAACCAGCTAAGGGGGCTGGACTGTGAGCAGCCAAGAATATCAAGGTCACCATCGCCATCCAGATCAGCGGCAACTATGTGATCCATACCGTAAGCCATCGTCTCTATCATAACTGGCGCAGAAAAGATCCCGGCACCATCATTGGCAAACCAAAAAAGGGCATGGTTGCCCCAGCTAAAAGCGAGCAGATCAATATCGCCATCGCCATCCATATCCGCTGCATCTACCCAAGTAAGCTCAAGCACTGCCGATGTTACCAAATGCATTGGCCCGAAATTCCCAACACCATCATTTGCATACCAGCTAATACGGTTATCATTTTCAGAACCAGCGATCACATCCAGATCGCCGTCACCATCAACATCTGCTGCAATTACCACAACTGGAGAATTGGTCTCGGCATCTTCTATGATCCGTTGCTCATCGAAAAAGTTTTGTGCGGGCGCGCTAGCATTTGCCAGAATAATTGCTACTAAAAGAATGGTGCGCATGAATACAAATATACCTTATAGCTCAACTTGCGATGCATGCATTCCTTCTTGCACACACCCACTAAGAGCGATCCGAAGCGTCAATAAAAAGCGCGGATAGATCATGGTCATGTGGTCGTAGCTTGGTATCGGGATAGAAGAGGCTATTGATTGGGCATTAGCCCATTTGAACTGAGGATGGTAATGATCCAACGCAAATATCACCCTCGTCTCATGGTCCAAATTTCTCGATCGAAAACCTTTATACTCTCACGCCGCTGAACGGTTGATCGAAACAACCGACCTTTAGCGCTGCATGGTATTGAACAACCTTCGTCTTCGGCTACGGTCGGGCTACAGAACGGTAACGGGAAGCATAGCCTTCTACCCTGTTGTTCTGGCGCTATTGTTCGCGGTGCTCTCCGTTGGATTGATCTGGTTCGACCTGTCCGGGCCGGGGGTACAGCTGAAGGGCAAGATGGGTTGGATGAGCCTGAAGGATGCCGAGGCCGCACGCTCGATCATCTCCACTATTGCGAGTGGCATCATCACACTCACGGTATTCAGTTTCTCCATGGTCATGATCGTGCTGAACCAGGCCGCATCCCAATTGAGCAATCGTGTGTTGGACCAACTGATCGGCAATCGCTTTCAGCAAGTGATCCTCGGCATTTATATCGGAACCATCCTCTTCGCCTTAATACTGCTCACCACTATTCGACAAGGCGATACCGGCAATTCCGTACCCGCTCTCAGCACCTATACATTGATCCTGATCGCCGTTCTGGACATCTTCCTCTTCATCTATTTTCTCCATTACATCACGCGTTCCGTGAAGTACGAAGTGATCATCCAACGGATCCATGCCGAAACGCGTAATGCCATGGCAATACAACTCACTGGTGATGTGCCTCGGACACCTGTTGCACACGCGCAGTTGCAATTTGCGATCAATGCCACTGGGTCAGGTACATTCACACACGTGGATGCGCAATCGTTGCTGGAGATCTGCGTAGAGCATTCCATAGCTGTGGAGATCATAGAGCTGCCGGGTTCCTTCATTGTAGCAGGTGCACAGCTCTTGTTAGTGGATCAGCCCGTGCCCGAAAGAGTGAAGCAAGAACTGCTGAACGCCATTACACTTTCCAGCATAGAGAATGTTGATGACAATTACGCGTTCGGTTTTAGGCAACTGACGGAAGTCGCTATGAAGGCATTAAGCCCTGGTATCAATGACCCCGGTACGGCATTGCTCGCATTACGCTCGTTATTCGATCTATTCGCTTATCGGTTGTTGCACTACTCCAAATCGAGTTGGTATGATGACGATGGTACCTTCCGGGTCACGCTACGCGAATGGTCATTCGACCTACTTTTCAATGCCACTGTGCTTGCCATCTGGGATTATGGACGAACGGACCGTTCCATTCAATATGAACTTGCCGGACTCCTACCTCAACTGAACACGTCTTCGGAAGAAGTAAAGACAATGCGGGATCGTGTACGCGCTGAGATACATAAGCGCGATTCAGCTTAAGATACTCTTTCATAGCTTGTATTTCCGGCAGTAGCGCCTCAAAATTCCGCTGCGTAATGGAGTATGCATATTGACTTAGTGCTACGGCTCATTTCAACCATGGCACGCAGTTTGAAAACATCATGTTCCAGGAACAACAAAAATCCGAACCATGAAAAAGCTCATCCTCACTCTTACCTGCGTGGCAGCCATTGGTGCAGCGAACGCCCAAGTCCAAGTGAATCCTCAATTAGGTATCACCTATCAGCACCTGACGAACCCTGCCCCAAATGTTGAATACAACGCTGCATTGGGCTGGCAGTTAGGAGCAGATCTGCGCATTGGTGATCGGTTATATGTTCAGCCGGGCGTATTCTTTGGTCGCAATGCCACACTTCAGAGAACTAGTTACAGCGATACATTGACCGTTGAGGGAAACCTGGTGCGCACCAACTTAAAGTTGAAGGCCATGGTCGGGTACCGGATCGTGGATACCTATCAGTTCGATCTCCGTTTTGCCATGGGACCAACGTATGACGTGCTACTTAGCGCAGATGACAAGAACGATCGGATCGGTTACAACCAAGGTGATTTCAGCAAAGGTTCGCTCAACATCGATGCTGCCCTTGGTTTTGACATGGGAGTATTCACCTTGGAGCCTAGCGTCAGCTTTGGACTAAGCCGTGTATTCAACGACAACCTCTTGGTACGGGACATCGACTCAAGATACCTCACCTATGGACTGACCTTGGGAGTGAACTTCGGAAACGACGATAAGTAGAGCGATTAGCTGATGTGATGATACGCCGATCAGCTGATGTCAAAAAAATACATCAGCTGATCGGCGTATCGACTAATCCCTCCGTACTTGGTATTGCTAGGCGGGAGCTAATCCGCTGATCAGCTGATCTTCACTTGACCGTAGCTTCTCCAGCTTTGGACCAGCTACCATATCCTCCCTCCAAGTGTTTTACATCGTACCCTTTGCTTTCCAGGAACTCCTTTGCTTGTCCACTACGCCCACCTGCTTGGCAGTATAGTAGCACAGGCTTAGCAGGGTCAAGGGCAAGAAAATGGGTTTCATAGTCCTTTGCAGACCAGTCAATATTCGTACTGCCTTCAAGGTGTCCGCTGGCATATTCTCCCGGTGTGCGAACATCTATAAGAACCGCATCTCCTTTAGCAAGTTCGGTCTTGAATTGTTCAATGTTCAGATCCCGATCAATCGTTTTTGTACTAGAAGATTGGGAACAGCCACTAACGCTGAACGTTAGGACGGATAACAAAATGATCAGTGTGCGCATGGTCAATTGGAATTCGACCACAAAGATGCAGATCCAGAACTCAGGAAAGAAACTTCGTTTGGTGACATTTCATACGATCCGGGACAATGCACGAACGGCCTCTTCTAAGGGTCGATCAGTTCTCCATAGCAGAACCTTCGAGAGATTGCTCCGTATACATGTTCATGAATGCGCTCCACACTACCCTGCTCATCCTTGCATCGGCCTGTTTTTCGCTGGCCCAAGCACAAGTAGATGGATTGGTAGCCTATGTCCCAAGAACGCCTATCGCCCGCACGGCGGATGACACACGAGTTTCCTTTGTTGAAAGCGCCGTTCCAGGACAGATGGAAGCAGTGTTACCACTGGATGCAAATCGCGTGGATATTCTCAATTCCCGTGGAAACATCCACCGCACATACGGTTCAACAGAAATTGAACACTTGGAATTGAACAAGCTGCGTGCAGGAACATGGACATTGCGCGTCCATACCAGCGAGGGCCTATTGGTAAGGCGCTTCGCGATCCTGAACAGAGGCACTGTGGTCTGGAACCTCCCTGAGCGCAAACACAAGCGTGGTCGCAAACAGACCCACCAGCGCCAGCTAGGAGCTGAAGATCAGTGATCGATCACGGGTCAAGGAGCCACTCGGATCCCCTTCTTCTGAAGACGTTCCAGGCTTTCCGCTGCGGAATCAAAGGCAGGTTGGATCGCTAACGCTTTCTTGTAATCGACGTAAGCGCTATCCAGCAACTCGTCCATTTCGAACGCTAGACCGCGGTTGTAATAAGCTTGTGCATAGTTCGGCATCAACTTTATCGCCATGGTGAATTGTTCGCGCGCATCAGCAGTAGCCGTATCGTGAACTAGTCTGATATAACCGGTGTTGTAATAGGCCAAGGCATTATTTGGTTCAAGCACTTTGATCCTATCGTAACACGTAAAAGCAATGCTATCCATACCCTGCTCTTGAGCGAACATCCCCTTTCCATACAGTGCCGTAGTATTGTCCGGTTCTATGGACAAAGCCGAATTATAGTAATCCATGGCCAGTTCATCGCCTTTTTCAGCATGAAGTACAGCCAGCTTAAGTAATGGATCGAAATAATCAGGATCCTGTTCAATGGCAGTACGGTAACTACTGATGGCTTTCGCCGTATCGCCGGTCTCTTGATAGATGAACCCTTTGATATGATACCCCTTGGCTCGCCCTTGCTCTAAGCGTAACGCGTCGTTCACAAGGTCCATCGACTCTTGGTATTTACGCTGGAACAATTTCATTTCCGCGAGCTTCAGTTTGGGTTCCGGGTCATTCGGACCTAGCCTTATCGCGTTCAACAAGTATTGTTCTGCTTCCGGAAGTCGGATCTTCATGTAGAACAGGTCCGCCAATCCAATATGGTAAGCTGGATCCAAACTATCCAAGGCAATAGCTCGCTTGTAATCGTTCACGGCAAGTCCAAGGCTATCCCGTTTGAGTTGTAGAACCGCGCGTTTCGCGAATAACGAAGCATCCGTGGGTGACTTCAGGATCAGTTGGTCCAACTCTGCGAATTGCCCAGCGAGCGTATCCAACGAAGCATCCATCGCGACCTGATCCTTGGTGCCACTGGTCCCACACGCGACCAGTAACATGAACATCAGAAATAGGAAGATCGAGGATCGGTTCATCATCATACAAAAAGAAGACCCCGACGCACTCCATCGCCAGGGTCTTCAAAAGTAGGCGGTATTCTTCTTTAGGCAGTTACCGGTTCTCCGGCCTTACCTACCGCTTCCTTGATCTTTGCTTCAACTTCCTCACACAGCTCCGGATTATCCTCCAAGATCTGCTTCACCATATCGCGACCTTGGCCAAGTTTATTGTCCATGTAGCTGAACCATGATCCGCTTTTCTTGATAATGTTCAACTCCACGCCCATATCAATGATCTCACCAGCTTTGCTGATGCCTTTGCCATACATGATATCGAATTCCGTCTTCTTGAATGGTGGAGCCACTTTGTTCTTCACCACCTTCACGCGGGTACGGTTACCGATCACGTTCTCTCCATCCTTGATCTGTGTCGCACGGCGAATATCCAAGCGAATAGTTGCATAGAATTTCAGCGCATTACCGCCAGTTGTGGTTTCCGGATTACCGAACATGACCCCGATCTTCTCACGCAACTGGTTGATGAAAATGCAGCAACATCCGGTCTTGCTGATTGTTCCGGTAAGCTTACGTAGAGCCTTGGACATCAATCGTGCTTGCATACCAACTACACTATCGCCCATTTCACCTTCGATCTCTGCGCGAGGTGTCAAAGCAGCCACGGAATCGATCACCAGAATATCGATCGCGCCAGAACGGATCAAGTTATCGGCGATCTCAAGTGCCTGCTCACCGTTATCCGGTTGGCTGATCAATAGATTCTCGATATCCACACCCAATGCTTCAGCATAGAATCGATCGAATGCATGTTCCGCATCAATGATCGCCGCAATACCACCGGCCTTTTGTGCTTCTGCAATGGCATGGATCGCGAGCGTGGTCTTACCCGAAGATTCCGGTCCGTAGATCTCGATCACACGTCCTTTCGGATATCCACCAACACCAAGGGCCAGATCAAGGCCAATGGACCCTGAGGAAATAACTTCCATTGGTTCAACGGCCTCATCGCCCAATTTCATGACAGCGCCTTTTCCGAAGACCTTGTCCATCTTATCCATTGTCAGCTGTAGTGCCTTCAGCTTGTCTTTATTGATCTCACTGGCCATCTTGTTTCTTGTTTTGTCGGTTGTTGGAGTGTTCACTTCGTCGGACATTCGTCCGTTGTGTTCAGTTTGAATTGCTTTTTTCTTTGCCATTACTCGTTGTAACAAGTCCGTTCGAACAAGCTTGTTCGAATTTATCCGTCCTTCAGTATTTGTTGCGCGTGGATCTTGCTTCGAACACCTGTTATCAATCGCTCAATGATTCCTTTCTCATTGATCAGGAACGTGGTTCGATGCAGTCCATCGTATTCACGCCCATACAATTTCTTCGGCCCCCAAACACCGTACGCATTCACGATCTTCTTTTCCTCATCCGCTAGCAGCGAGAAAGGTAGTTTGAATTTGTTGGCGAATTTCTTGTGGCTTGTAATATCATCCGGGCTGACCCCTATGACATTGTATCCAGCCTTTTTCAATCTTGCATGGTTGTCTCTCAGATCACAGACCTCAACTGTGTACGTAGGCGTATCATCTTTAGGATAGAATAAAAGCGCCACCTTTTTTCCTTTAAGACCAGCCAAAGACACCTTTTCTCCGTCCTGGTCCAAGGCGGAAAATGCGGGAGCTTTTGACCCTACTTCGGGCATAGAATCGAGTAACATATTCTATTGACGGGATTTCTGTCGGCTTGTTGACGTGCAATTAAGCACGGTTATTTTGATCTGCCAAATTTTCCGGTAACAAAAGTTTTGAACAGTCACCGAATTGGGTTCAATGGAAATACCAGAAACCGAAGAGCAAGTAGCCTTTTGTTACGATGAGATCCTTTTTCTGATCGACAAAAACTTGACAAGCGCTATTCGATCCCCCTACGTTTGCCTCACTCGTTTTGGCAGATAGCACATCAGGCTGACCTCTGAATTTGTTTGGGACTCTAATAAAGAACCAGCAAATGCGATCCAACAGAAAACCAAAAAGATCCGCAGACGCGGTAACCCTGAAACAACCGGCCTCGGTGATCGATCAGGAATTCATCGGACTGTGTCTGGTGCTCATCCTGGTCATCCTTGGTCACCTAGTAACGAACCAATCATAAAAAATACAGGACCGACCAAGCTGATCAGTCTATCGCGAACAAACCCCGCTGTGCAACCACTTCCAACAACCTCTTCCAACACTGTGAAAAAATGAAAAGATCCTTCTACCCAATGCAGCAGCGAATTGCCCTGATACTAGTTCTGGCAATTACGCTTAGTGCGCAACTCTCAGCCCAAGTTGCTCAGCACCGTGACCCGGTCCGCCCGGAACAAGCACATTCGCATGATGATATCGATGCTCTACTGAACAGGCACGATCAAGAGATCCATTTCACACAGAACCAAGGGCAATTCTCCAGCACCGTCCTCTACCGGGCCGACCTACCAATGGGACAGGCCGTGGCTACGGAAGAAGGAATGCTGATGACCGCTTTTGATCCAGATGCTGTGCTTGCTAGACAGGATCAAGGGATCATCATTGAGGAAGAGATCAACCGCGGCTTACCTATCCGTGAACTGAAATGGCAGCAAAAAGGGCACGGTTGGTTGATGCATTTCCAAGGTGCATCACCTGACATGTACGTTGAGAGCCAATTGGCCCATGAAGGAACTACCAACTATTTCTTAGGTGATCGAAATGCTCAGGATGTTCGGACCTTCCAGGAGATCTGGTACAAGGATGTTTACCACAATACCGATGTTCGTTACTACCCTGCTGCTGATGGCTCGTTGGAGTACGACATCATTTGCAAGCCTGGAAGTAACCCGAGCAGCATCGCCATCGAATTGAAGGGTATTGATAGGGTCAGCGTTTCAGACAAAGGCGAATTGGTCATGAGCACCAGCCTTGGCGATATGAGTTATCCTGCTCCGATCGTGTATCAACGGATCAACGGACGCGAGATCCCGGTGAAAGCGAAATACCTGATCTCCGGAAAGAATGTGATCAAGTTCGATCTAGGTGATTATGACAAGAGCGAACCGTTGGTTATTGACCCGATCGCCATGCGTTGGGCCACCTGGGTGAACACGAACAGCAGTGGCGATAATCACGGGCACTGCATTTGGGTAGATCCCAGTGACGGTGCGATCTACGTAGTGGCGCGGGTGATCGGAACCACAGACCAGATCACAGTTGGGGCATTCGATACCAGTGCGAACGGCAACTTGGAGATCATTATCGGTAAGTACCTGGAGCCTGCAACAATTGGAGGCAGCGGTTCACGTGTATGGCAAACCTATGTTGGTGGTAACGGCGATGAAAACCCATACGCCATGGAGCAAGGTGGGGATGGGAACTTGTACATCTCAGGTTATACCAGCAGTACGAACTTCCCACTGATCGGTGGGCCTGCATTCAGTGGATCAAGCATAGACCAGCAATCTCAAGGCGGCGCTGATGTATTCGTGTTGAAGATCAATACGGCAGGTAATTCTATAAAAGCAGCAGTGATCGGCGGAAATAGTGCTGATGATTCTTACGACCTTCGGGTAGCGACAAATGGCGATGTGATCGTCTGTGGAACCACCACCAGCACGAACCTGCTCACCCTCAATGGAGGAAGTGGGGCAAGTAACACCAATAATGGCAGTGATGATGCCTTGCTTTTCCGCGTGAATGGCGACCTGAGTTCACTGATCTGGATGCGTAATTATGGTGGTTCAGGTACGGATCTTCCAAGTATCATGGCACAAGATCCAGTAACTGGTGATATTTTCGTTGGGGGTCATACCACAAGCACGAATTTCCCAACCACAGCAGCACGTCAAAGCACACGAGGAGGAACACAAGCTGGATTCCTTCAACGCTTAACATCTGCAGGTAGTACCGTATGGTCGTCATATTTCTCTTCGAACAGTGGGAATGCAGCCAATATTCTTTGCATGTCGTTCAATAATGCGGGGAACGAATTATACTTCGGAGGTGTAACCACAGGTTTGCCGAGCAGTAATATTTCGACCAGTGGAGTCTATGATGGTTCGCACAATGGCAGCAATGACCTTTATGTATGTCGCATGGGACTGGACCAGACCTTCATCAGCAGCACCTACGTTGGCGGAAGTGGCAACGAGGTGAACATGATGGGTCTGAATACCGACCAGAACGACGATGTTTATGTGTTCGGCTATACAAATAGCACGAATTTCCCTGTTAGCAGCGGACCCAATGTGCCCTTACAGACCACGAACAATGGGAGCAATGACAAAGTGTTCTTCAAATTAGAAAGTGACCTTAGCGTGCTTGAGTTCAGTACTTACTATGGTGGAACCGGCGATGATTACGATCCAGTTGGCGAACGCGGTATAAAGTTCAGTAATTGTCGGATATATACCATTGTCACCTCGCGATCGAACAATATCCCATTGACACAAGGTGCCTTGAACACAACGCGCAATAGTCCGACCTCGCGCTACGAACCCGGTCTGGTCGTTTGGGCAAATCCACCTGATCTATTGGGTAACACGATCACCAGTCCTGCGTACGCGATCTGTGCAGGAACCACGCCGAATGACATCATGGGTTCCGTACCTAGTTACGTTCTTCCTACCATTGTCCGGAACAATAGCGCATCGGCCTACCCTGCTTTGGGTTCCGCGACCACGTATCAATGGCAAACCAGTCCGGATAGTCTGAACTGGATGAATATCCCCGGAGCGACCGGACAGAACCTGCTGGGTACGCAACTAGGCCCTATTGCTGCCGATACGTACGTACGCCGCGTAATTGGTGGCGATGCATGCATTCTTGCCGGCGCCGCGGACCAAGTTGTTTCCGTACGTCTGATGAAGATACACGCAACGATCACGAACGTCACCTGTAATGGAGCTGAAAACGGATCCATTTCGGTGACCTCGAACGGACTTGCTCCTTTCACTTACGCTTGGAGCAACGGAGGCACAACTGATATGATCACGGGACTTGCACCTGGCTCCTACACTGTTATGATCACGGACGCTGCGGGCTGTTCTGAAACAAGTACGATCCAAATATCAGAACCCCCAGTACTTACAGGCCAAACATCAACCTCAAGTGCGACCTGCAATACGGCTAACGGAACAGCTTCCGTTGTACCTACAGGAGGTACCGCACCCTATTCATACCTCTGGAGCAACAGTGCTACCAGCAGTATGATCAGCGGTGTGTCCAGCGGACCATATACAGTTACCGTAACCGATGCAAAAGAATGTACGGTCGACTTGGATGCATTCGTTGGCGAAACAGGATCACCAACAGTTGATGCAGGTTCGGATCTCGTGATCACCTGTGCTAGTGGACCACAGATCAGCTTGAATGGTTCCGGTAGTGCTGGCGTAAGTTTCGCCTGGACTGCTAGCAATGGCGGAAACATTGTAAGCGGAGCAAATACAGCTACTACGCTTGTTGATGCTTCGGGAACATATTCACTAACGGTTACGGATCCACAAACGACTTGCACAGCGACGGAGGAGGTAATTGTTACCTCGAATACAGCAGTACCGAATATAATTGCAACCGGAGGTGGGGAACTGACCTGTTCTACTACTTCCTTCATTCTGAACGGTGGATCTACAACTGGAGGTACATCCTTCAGTTGGAGCGGACCAGGAGGACCAATAGCGACAACCGAGGATATTATTGTCAATGCACCAGGAACGTATACACTTATCGTTACGGACCCTGCTAACGGATGCACGAATTCGGCAAGCATCCTGATCACACAGAACGCAACTCCTCCAGGTGCTTCGGCGACTGGCGGAACACTCACCTGCTCTAACACCAGCGTAATGCTGATGGGAACCGGTAACGGAACCTTCAGTTGGACTGGTCCGAACAATTTCACTTCTGCATTGCAGAACCCTGTGGTTGGTCTATCTGGAACCTACGTGCTTACCGTAACAGGTAGCAACGGTTGCACAAGCAGTGCTTCTACAGAAGTAGATCTTGATGACGAAACACCAGGTGCAACTGCAACAGGTGGAACGCTAACTTGTTCTAACACCAGCGTAATGCTAATTGGATCCGGCAACGGAACCTTCAGCTGGACCGGTCCGAACAACTTCACTTCTGCATTGCAGAACCCAGTAGTTGGTGCAGCAGGAACCTACGTGCTTACCGTAACAGGTAGCAACGGTTGCACGAGCAGTGCTTCTACAGAAGTAGATCTTGATGACGATACACCAGGTGCAACTGCAACTGGCGGAACACTCACCTGTTCTACCACAAGCGTAATGCTGATGGGAACCGGTAACGGAACCTTCAGCTGGACCGGTCCGAACAATTTCACTTCTGCATTGCAGAACCCTGTGGTTGGTCTATCTGGAACCTACGTGCTTACCGTAACAGGTAGCAACGGTTGCACGAGCACGGCAGAAGCAATGGTCGATCAGGATGATGATATCCCTGGAGCAAACGCAACAGGCGGAACGCTAACTTGTTCTAACACCAGCGTAATGCTGATGGGAACCGGTAACGGAACCTTCAGTTGGACTGGTCCGAACAACTTCACTTCTGCGTTGCAGAACCCAAGCGTTAGTGCAGCAGGAACCTACATGCTCACCGTGACTGGAACCAATGGTTGCACAAGCAGTGCTTCTACAGAAGTAGATCTTGATGACGAAACACCAGGTGCAACTGCAACAGGTGGAACGCTAACTTGTTCTAACACCAGCGTAATGCTAATTGGATCCGGCAACGGAACCTTCAGCTGGACCGGTCCGAACAACTTCACTTCTGCATTGCAGAACCCAGTAGTTGGTGCAGCAGGAACCTACGTGCTTACCGTAACAGGTAGCAACGGTTGCACGAGCAGTGCTTCTACAGAAGTAGATCTTGATGACGATACACCAGGTGCAACTGCAACTGGCGGAACACTCACCTGTTCTACCACAAGCGTAATGCTGATGGGAACCGGTAACGGAACCTTCAGCTGGACCGGTCCGAACAATTTCACTTCTGCATTGCAGAACCCAGTAGTTGGTGCAGCAGGAACCTACGTGCTTACCGTAACAGGTAGCAACGGTTGCACAAGCAGTGCTTCTACAGAAGTAGATCTTGATGACGAAACACCAGGTGCAACTGCAACAGGTGGAACGCTAACTTGTTCTAACACCAGCGTAATGCTAATGGGATCCGGCAACGGAACCTTCAGCTGGACCGGTCCGAACAACTTCACTTCTGCATTGCAGAACCCAGTAGTTGGTGCAGCAGGAACCTACGTGCTCACCGTGACAGGTAGCAACGGTTGCACGAGCACGGCAGAAGCAATGGTCGATCAGGGATGATGATATCCCTGGAGCAAACGCAACAGGCGGAACGCTAACTTGTTCTAACACCAGCGTAATGCTAATTGGATCCGGCAACGGAACCTTCAGCTGGACCGGTCCGAACAACTTCACTTCTGCATTGCAGAACCCAGTAGTTGGTGCAGCAGGAACCTACGTGCTCACCGTGACAGGTAGCAACGGTTGCACGAGCACGGCAGAAGCAATGGTCGATCAGGATGATGATATCCCTGGAGCAAACGCAACAGGCGGAACGCTAACTTGTTCTAACACCAGCGTAATGCTAATTGGATCCGGCAACGGAACCTTCAGCTGGACCGGTCCGAACAACTTCACTTCTGCATTGCAGAACCCAGTAGTTGGTGCAGCAGGAACCTACGTGCTTACCGTAACAGGTAGCAACGGTTGCACGAGCAGTGCTTCTACAGAAGTAGATCTTGATGACGATACACCAGGTGCAACTGCAACTGGCGGAACACTCACCTGTTCTACCACAAGCGTAATGCTGATGGGAACCGGTAACGGAACCTTCAGCTGGACCGGTCCGAACAATTTCACTTCTGCATTGCAGAACCCTGTGGTTGGTCTATCTGGAACCTACGTGCTTACCGTAACAGGTAGCAACGGTTGCACAAGCAGTGCTTCTACAGAAGTAGATCTTGATGACGAAACACCAGGTGCAACTGCAACAGATGGAACGCTAACTTGTTCTAACACCAGCGTAATGCTAATTGGATCCGGCAACGGAACCTTCAGCTGGACCGGTCCGAACAACTTCACTTCTGCATTGCAGAACCCAGTAGTTGGTGCAGCAGGAACCTACGTGCTTACCGTAACAGGTAGCAACGGTTGCACGAGCACGGCAGAAGCAATGGTCGATCAGGATGATGATATCCCTGGAGCAAACGCAACAGGTGGAACGCTAACTTGTTCTAACACCAGCGTAATGCTAATGGGAACCGGCAACGGAACCTTCAGCTGGACCGGTCCGAACAACTTCACTTCTGCATTGCAGAACCCAGTAGTTGGTGCAGCAGGAACCTACGTGCTCACCGTGACAGGTAGCAACGGTTGCACGAGCACGGCAGAAGCAATGGTCGATCAGGATGATGATATCCCTGGAGCAAACGCAACAGGCGGAACGCTAACTTGTTCTAACACCAGTGTAATGCTAATGGGATCCGGCAACGGAACCTTCAGCTGGACCGGTCCGAACAACTTCACTTCTGCATTGCAGAACCCAGTAGTTGGTGCAGCAGGAACCTACGTGCTCACCGTGACAGGTAGCAACGGTTGCACGAGCACGGCAGAAGCAATGGTCGATCAGGATGATGATATCCCTGGAGCAACTGCAACAGGTGGAACGCTAACTTGTTCTAACACCAGCGTAATGCTAATTGGATCCGGCAACGGAACCTTCAGCTGGACCGGTCCGAACAACTTCACTTCTGCATTGCAGAACCCAGTAGTTGGTGCAGCAGGAACCTACGTGCTCACCGTAACAGGTAGCAACGGTTGCACGAGCAGTGCTTCTACAGAAGTAGATCTTGATGACGATACACCAGGTGCAACTGCAACTGGCGGAACACTCACCTGTTCTACCACAAGCGTAATGCTGATGGGAACCGGTAACGGAACCTTCAGCTGGACCGGTCCGAACAATTTCACTTCTGCATTGCAGAACCCAGTAGTTGGTGCAGCAGGAACCTACGTGCTTACCGTAACAGGTAGCAACGGTTGCACGAGCACGGCAGAAGCAATGGTCGATCAGGATGATGATATCCCTGGAGCAAACGCAACAGGTGGAACGCTAACTTGTTCTAACACCAGTGTAATGCTAATTGGATCCGGCAACGGAACCTTCAGCTGGACCGGTCCGAACAACTTCACTTCTGCATTGCAGAACCCAGTAGTTGGTGCAGCAGGAACCTACGTGCTCACCGTGACAGGTAGCAACGGTTGCACGAGCACGGCAGAAGCAATGGTCGATCAGGATGATGATATCCCTGGAGCAAACGCAACAGGCGGAACGCTAACTTGTTCTAACACCAGCGTAATGCTAATGGGAACCGGCAACGGAACCTTCAGCTGGACCGGTCCGAACAACTTCACTTCTGCATTGCAGAACCCAGTAGTTGGTGCAGCAGGAACCTACGTGCTTACCGTAACAGGTAGCAACGGTTGCACGAGCACGGCAGAAGCAATGGTCGATCAGGATGATGATATCCCTGGAGCAAACGCAACAGGTGGAACGCTAACTTGTTCTAACACCAGCGTAATGCTAATGGGAACCGGCAACGGAACCTTCAGCTGGACCGGTCCGAACAACTTCACTTCTGCATTGCAGAACCCAGTAGTTGGTGCAGCAGGAACCTACGTGCTTACCGTAACAGGTAGCAACGGTTGCACGAGCACGGCAGAAGCAATGGTCGATCAGGATGATGATATCCCTGGAGCAAACGCAACAGGTGGAACGCTAACTTGTTCTAACACCAGTGTAATGCTAATTGGATCCGGCAACGGAACCTTCAGCTGGACCGGTCCGAACAACTTCACTTCTGCATTGCAGAACCCAGTAGTTGGTGCAGCAGGAACCTACGTGCTCACCGTAACAGGTAGCAACGGTTGCACGAGCACGGCAGAAGCAATGGTCGATCAGGATGATGATATCCCTGGAGCAAACGCAACAGGCGGAACGCTAACTTGTTCTAACACCAGCGTAATGCTAATGGGAACCGGCAACGGAACCTTCAGCTGGACCGGTCCGAACAACTTCACTTCTGCATTGCAGAACCCAGTAGTTGGTGCAGCAGGAACCTACGTGCTCACCGTGACAGGTAGCAACGGTTGCACGAGCACGGCAGAAGCAATGGTCGATCAGGATGATGATATCCCTGGAGCAAACGCAACAGGTGGAACGCTAACTTGTTCTAACACCAGTGTAATGCTAATTGGATCCGGCAACGGAACCTTCAGCTGGACCGGTCCGAACAACTTCACTTCTGCATTGCAGAACCCAGTAGTTGGTGCAGCAGGAACCTACGTGCTCACCGTAACAGGTAGCAACGGTTGCACGAGCACGGCAGAAGCAATGGTCGATCAGGATGATGATATCCCTGGAGCAAACGCAACAGGCGGAACGCTAACTTGTTCTAACACCAGCGTAATGCTAATGGGAACCGGCAACGGAACCTTCAGCTGGACCGGTCCGAACAACTTCACTTCTGCATTGCAGAACCCAGTAGTTGGTGCAGCAGGAACCTACGTGCTCACCGTGACAGGTAGCAACGGTTGCACGAGCACGGCAGAAGCAATGGTCGATCAGGATGATGATATCCCTGGAGCAACTGCAACAGGTGGAACGCTAACTTGTTCTAACACCAGCGTAATGCTAATTGGATCCGGCAACGGAACCTTCAGCTGGACCGGTCCGAACAACTTCACTTCTGCATTGCAGAACCCAGTAGTTGGTGCAGCAGGAACCTACGTGCTTACCGTAACAGGTAGCAACGGTTGCACGAGCAGTGCTTCTACAGAAGTAGATCTTGATGACGATACACCAGGTGCAACTGCAACTGGCGGAACACTCACCTGTTCTACCACAAGCGTAATGCTGATGGGAACCGGTAACGGAACCTTCAGCTGGACCGGTCCGAACAACTTCACTTCTGCATTGCAGAACCCAGTAGTTGGTGCAGCAGGAACCTACGTGCTTACCGTAACAGGTAGCAACGGTTGCACGAGCACGGCATCGACAATGGTGTCATCGAACACGGATCTCCCTCCTGTCACAGCAACTGGCGGTGCTATCGATTGTGAAACCGGAACTCTACAGCTAACAGGCTCTTCACCTATTGGAGAGTTGTTATATACATGGAATGGGTCCAACGAATTCTACTCTACTGAGCAAAACCCAGTAGTTGATATGGAAGGTGTTTTTACCCTAACTGTCACCGCTGGAAATGGTTGTTCCAATTCAGTAACCGTGTTCGTATCTGACAATTGCGGTGATTGTAGGCCCTTGATCGAAATATGTGGCCCGGACCTGACCATAGAGTGCGGTACATCAGATGATCCGAACGACATTGAACACCCGATATTCAGGAAAGACCCGCTTTGCCCAGAGGTAACGGTCTATTGGACGGATGAGTGGTTCGGCGGATGCCCGTACACATTGATCCGCACATGGTACGCATCAGACGAAACCGGTGCAGAAGAAGTCTGTATACAAACCATAACTGTTGTGGATACTCAGGCTCCGATCATCATGAATGTTCCTGGCGATGTGACCGTGAATTGCGCAAGTGTTCCAGAAGCGAGCGGAACCGTATGGGTAACGGACGCCTGTAAAGACTTCTATACCGTGAGCGTTGCCGACACTATCATACCTGGTAATTGTCCTGGGAACTACACCATTGAGCGAACCTATTGGTCTGAGGATGACTGTGGCAACCGAGCAGAGGTGATCCAGATCATCACTGTGATCGACAATGTGGCACCAGAGCTGATCGGCGTACCACAGAACATTCAAGTCGAATGCTCTGAAGTACCAGCGCCAGCCAACGTTACGGCTTATGATGATTGCGACCCTAACGTAGCTGCTGAATACTCAGAGGTAATGTTCCCAGGCGCATGTGATGGCGAATATCAACTAATTCGCACATGGCTCGCAAAGGACAACTGTGGCAACTTGAACACCATGTCACAAACCATAACCGTTGTTGATACACAAGGACCTATATTCCTATGCGATCCAGAGGATATCACGGTAAAGTGTGATAACCTCCCGGCTACGATGGAATGTAACGCATACGATACATGTAGCGACAACGTATCAGTGTTCACGAGCGAGATCAAGACAGGAGATGGTTGCAAAGAGGAATACACGATCACGCGCTATTGGACGGCAACGGATGGTTGTGGAAATAACACCGTCATTGACCAGATCATTACGGTTGTAACCAACTTACCTCCGACCGGTGAAGCAATGGTGGTAAGTTCCACTCCGAATCCCTTCAGGTTCCAAACGAAGATCGCGTTCGTTGCACCGGAGGCTGGTCACGGGTTAGTTGAAGTGTATGACCTACAAGGCCGTCGTGTTGCAGAGCTCTTCAACAGCACCGTTACGAAAGCACAAACAGTGTCAATTGAATTCCAACCGGAATTCAACGGAAGCGGAACATTCATTTACCGCGTAGTGGTGAATGGAATAGAACAACGAGGTCGTATGGTGTATCAACCATAGATCGATCAGTTCTTGAACTGGACAACAGAAAGCCTCCGCATAACAGCGGGGGCTTTCTTAATTCCGATGATGCGGACCGAGAACGGTAAATTCGCACACTCACTGAATGGAACAGCACGCCCCGCTTGCCGAAAGAATGCGTCCAAAGACCTTGGATGATGTGGTTGGCCAAGAACACTTAGTTGGCAAGAACGGTATCATTCGCAAAGCCCTTGCAGGCGGCTTGCTACCGAGCATGATCCTTTGGGGTCCACCAGGCGTTGGAAAAACCACACTAGCCAGACTGATCGCTACACAATTGGACCGACCGTTCCACACGTTGAGTGCCATCAGCAGTGGCGTAAAGGACGTTCGTGAAGTGATCGAAAAAGCCAGTGGTAGCGGGCTGTTCTCGCGCGCGGCAGTGTTGTTCATTGATGAGATCCATCGGTTCAGCAAATCGCAACAGGACTCATTATTGGGTGCCGTTGAGAAAGGGACCATCACCCTAATTGGTGCAACCACGGAGAACCCGAGCTTCGAAGTGATCAGTGCGTTGCTTTCGCGTTGCCAAGTGTACGTTCTGGAGCCTTTGGACCAGTCGCATTTACGATCGCTTTTGGATCGCGCAATGGCCGAGGATCCGGAAATGAAGCAGATGGACATCACCCTGAAAGAAACCAGTGCATTGATGCGCGCGAGTGGTGGTGATGCACGACGGTTACTGAATACGTTCGATCTCTGCGTTAAGTCCGCAGCATCAGGGACGAAAAAAGCTGTTGTCGATGACAAGTTGGTCATCGATGTGGTCCAGAACAACACCGCACGCTATGATAAGCAAGGTGAACAGCATTATGATATCATTAGCGCATTCATCAAAAGCATGCGTGGTAGCGATCCCAACGCAGCGGTCTATTGGCTGGCACGGATGGTAGAAGGTGGTGAGGATCCACTGTTCATTGCCCGTAGGATGGTGATCCTGTCAAGTGAGGATATTGGCAACGCCGACCCCAATGCATTGCTCATGGCAACAACAAGTATGCAAGCTGCCCAACTTATCGGCTGGCCGGAAAGCCGGATCATTCTCAGTCAATGCGCGATCTATTTGGCCTGTGCGCCCAAGAGCAATGCGAGTTATTTAGCGATCGGTGCTGCGCAATCAACAGTAAAGGCAACTGGAGATCTATCCGTTCCCATTGGTCTTAGGAATGCGCCTACCAAGTTGATGAAGGAGATCGGCTACGGTGCAACCTATCAATACAGCCATGACGGGGAAGGCAATTTCATTCCTCAGGAATTTCTTCCGGAAGCAATAAGTGGAACAGCGTTCTATGAACCAGGCGAGAATCCGCGAGAAAAAAAACTGGCCGACCTGCTGGAGAAGCTATGGAGCGGGAAATACGGTAAGAAAACCTCCTAATGAGCTTTTTCTTGCTCAAGGAAGGTCTCCCGCATGTCATAGATCATGCCCAAGCTCACAACAAGGCCACCTATACATTGCTCGAACATTTGCCATAAGACATCAGCAGCCACATGCATCAATTCATGTTTCGCGAAAGACATGCCCAGAACGAATACACCGAGATAGACAATGAATCCGGCAACTGCACCGACCAGCATTGCAGCCAATGGGAATGCGCGTTTCAGACTAATGAACTCATACTCGATCGACTTATGCACCGCAGTTGTGAGCCCTAGACCGATCAATAAATAGACGATACCTGAAAGCGCCAGATACAAAGCCAAGGGCCACTTCAATTCCTGAAGGTCCCGCAAAGCAACCCCATGCCATAAATAGGAGAGACCGTACATTACCAGAGCACTGGCCAACCACGGCACCAATATGCCTCTACGCCACATCTTACATCAGCAAAAATAACCTAAAGGAATGATATGTTCGAACCAAGTTGAACATGCACTACAACCGGGACAAGACGTAATTTGGCCCACATGCATTACGAAGGCCCTCCCTATACGGTTGCCTCATTGTTGATCATTTTTTCATTCGGCCTTGCTGGTTGTGCTAAAAATGCGGGTCCGGCACAATGGGATGTGGATCTATTAGCCCCCATTGTGACCACTACATTCACCATTGGTGATCTTATTCCGGACTCACTCCTCGTAACCGGGTCCACTGGAGCCATTTCACTCTTATATCAAAGCGAACTCTTTGCAGTTGACCTGGATACGGTGCTCACAGCGCCTGATACAACCTTATTTTACGGTGGTGGACTTCCGGCTGGTCAAGGAACCATCAATTTATTTGCCGGTTTCCCATTCGTAAGTGAGAATGAAGTGACACGGTTCGATCTGGAGGACCTGGAATTACGGACATTGATACTTCGTGAAGGATCCTTGAGCATGGAGTTGCGCAATGAGATCCAAAGTGCCATTTTCGGGTCGTTCAGCCTACCTGGGGCCATATTCTCGAACGGCACGAATGTCATGGAGGCATCAGTTGGACCTGGAACGATGGCTAACCCGACCTTCAATACAGTGACACGGGATCTGGCAGGCACGGTGTTGGACCTGCGCGGGCCGGGATTCAATGATGTGAATACGTTGGCTACATCAATTAGCATGCTCTTGGATCCCAATGGTAACGGTGCGGATGTTACCGAAGGAGACAGCGTAGTTGCGAAAGTGACCTACAGTGGGCTAAGACCGGAATATGCGAAAGGCTATTTTGGGGACCGCACGATCCATATCGGTCCGGAAAGCACGGATCTGGACCTCTTCCAGAACATCATCTCAGGCACTTTGGATGTGGATGACGTAACACTAAGGCTCCGTGTGGAGAATGGTGTTGGAGTTGATGTTCAAGTGGCATTGGATTATTTACAGGCCACGAACAGCAATAGCGGCGGAACAGTCGACCTTGCAAGCACGATCGTACAAGGCCCCATCAATCTGAATCGGGCAATAGACCTGGGAAATACGTTTCAGCCCAGTGTTTATCAGAATACGATCAACCCAGCAAATAGCAATGTGGACCACTTTTTTGAAGTGCTACCCGATCGCATTGGATATGAGCTTGATCTGCACCTGAATCCATTAGGTGACATTAGCAATGGCAATGACTTCCTCTATTGGAACAGCAGTTTACGGGCATCCTTGGAGCTGGAGCTACCGCTCCGCTTGATCGCCAATGATCTCACACTGGAGCAGATCATGACAGTGGATCTACCTGGGACAGCGGAAGCTCACGGTTTACAAAGTGCTGAACTGAAGTTATTCGCTACCAATGGATTCCCGTTCAGTGCTGCCCTGCAATTGGACATCTTGGACTCGTTGGGAAATTGGTTGAGCTCCGTGCCAACACAAGGCGTAATTGCCACGGGTCTATTGGGCGGAAATGGTATCGTTTCTTCGCCCGTGGGATCTGAATTAACAGCGCAATTGGACGTTGCGCGAACGAATATGCTGTACAACGGAGGACAACTTCGCATCCGTGTGGCATTCAACACAGCGAGTCAGTCGCAACATGTCCAGATCTACGACACCTATCGCATGGACCTACAGATCACTGCTGGTGCACATTATCTTGTGAATGGTGACGAATAGAATAGCTCTTTTCTTGTTGTTCCTCCTCACCTCGCTGTTCTCATCGGCACAGTTCCCGGTGCTTCCAAGTGATACTATCGTTGACCTTACGGAACGCTACAAGAACCGGATACAGCTTACAGGAGACTTCGACTACAATGCAAATTCGCTGCTCAACGAATTGCCTTTAGCGCTGCTCCAAGGTGGTTACATCGATCGCGTATTGCGCCAGCGAAGCCTTGATGCGGTGAGAAAGAAAGACAACAACCGAGCAGGATACGTTCTATCGACAAGGCTTTCATGGAAAGGTCAGAACTGGTTTCTCGGTCATCGCAATTGGCGACCACTCATTAGCTTTTCACATCAGGACCAGATGGGTCTGAAATTCGCTGACGATCTTTTCGATGTCACGTTCTTCGGTAACGCTTCTTTCGAGGGCCAACGCGCAGATCTAGGGCCAACTGCATACAAGCAAACACGCTTCCAAACGGCAGGGTTCGGTATTCAATTCCGGGAAACTGCCAGTTATGTTCGCTTGGATATCGTGAACGGACAATCGTTAACGGATATTAATGCCAAATGGGCGGGATTGTTCACTGGAGAGGACGGTCGCATTTTGCGCGCAACGATCAACGGTAAATTTTTACAAAGCGACACGGCAGGAAGTGAACTGGGGCGGAAAAATGGCCTAGGAGCAGCTGTTTCCGGTGGTTGGTCCACCGAATTGCAGCGAACTGAACTGCGCACATTTCTAGCGTTTGAAGTGATCAACCTCGGTTTCGTTCATTGGAACGGGAATGCTGTGAATTTGGAAAAAGACACGGTCATACTTTATGACGGCATCCGGGTAACGAACATACTCGACCTGGACAATGCACTTACGGGAACTGCGCAGCTGCAGGACACGTTCGGTTTGAGCTATCGAACAGAAGGAACCACTACCCTATTACCCTTCCAAATACGAGGAGCGATAACAACACAATTGAATGCACGCTGGACCGGAACATTCACACTGGACCAGCGCTATTTACCGGGATACGTTCCACAGATCTCTGCCAGTTCTACGCGGCGTCTGGGCGCTCATGCATTACTCGGCATGAGTATAAGTTATGGTGGTTTCGGTGGGTTGCGCGTAGGCTTAGCATCAAAGATCCGCATAGGACAACATGTACTAGTAACCGTTGGCACGCCGCATCTACCTGGGTTCTTAATGGGTAGCATGCGTGGTGCTGGGGCACAGTTCGGGCTGGTCGTCGGGTTCTGAAGAATCGGGTATTTAGTTAGCTTTAGCACAGCAAAATATGGAACGAGTCTTCTTCATTGTTACAAATTCAAATCAAATTTACAAGACTTGCTTAGGTCTTCTTTTAACCTTGAGTTTGAATATAGTTGTAGCTCAGAATGAACAGATCAATCCGGCAGATCCGATCGTTCTTAACAACCTGAACATTCGGATCTCCGGATATCCTAAAGAAGCGTTGGAAAACAAGGTTGAAGGAACAGTTCTACTTGCTTTCGATCTAGACTCAACATGTAAGATCGTGAACCCGCGTGTACTAAGAGGGATCGGATACGGTTGCGATGAAATGGCACTTCAAGAATTGATCAGACTCAGCTATAATGAGACGGTATTTGATCTTAAGAATTGTCCGCATTCGAGCCTAGAAATACCAATTCAATTCAGGCTACAATAATTGCATCTGATGCTTGTTGCAAAGAGCAGTTTCGGATATGATCAGCGCGCAGAATATTAAACCTTCTGAACTGATAAAATCAACGGAGGCTAACATTTAGATATCGAACTATTTTCCACCAATGAATTGGATCCTACTGGTAATCGCCGGCTTATTTGAAGTCGGTTTTGCGACATGCTTAGGAAAAGCGAAAGAAACCGATGGGGTTAGTTCATTGTGGTGGCTCGCTGGATTCATGTTCTGTCTCACGGTCAGCATGATCCTGTTGTACAAGGCCACTCTAACCTTACCGATCGGTACGGCCTACGCGGTATGGACCGGCATTGGAGCAGTCGGCACGGTGATCGTGGGCATATGGCTATTTAAGGAACCCATGGACTTTTGGCGTGTATTCTTCTTATTCACGTTGATAGCTTCCATCGTTGGGTTAAAATTCGTGACACAATGAACGTGGAAACATTCCCGTCCCCTAGTACCTCTTTGTTCACCCCATGAAGATCTCCATTATCGGCTGCGGCAATATGGGCTACGCCTATGCACGGAGCTTCCGCAAATACGGATTGGTAAAAGTCGAGGACCTGGTGTTGGTAGTGCGCAATGCTGCCAACAGTGCAAAACTTGCATCCCTAGGTACCGTAGCAAAGGAATTGACTTCCTCCATTGGCGAAAGCGACCTTGTGATCATAGCTGTAAAGCCACAGGATTTCGGCAATGTCGCCCCTGCTCTCGCCAAGATCATACGGAAGGAACAGGTGGTTCTATCCATCATGGCCGGTATAACCATGGAGCGCTTGCAGACCAGTTTGGACCATACCATTGTAGTGCGTGCAATGCCCAATTCGCCAGCGCAGATCGGCATGGGTATCACGGCTTATGCAACGGCCACCGAGTTGAATATGCGCCAAACATTGATGGTGGAACAGTTGCTGAACAGCACCGGAAGAGCACTGCACCTTGCTGATGAAGGGATGCTTGATGCTGTTACAGCACTAAGCGGAAGTGGTCCCGCCTATTTCTTCCACATTGTAAGCGGCATGATCGAAACAGGGATCAAGTTGGGATTGGAACCACATGTTGCAAGTGCTTTGGTTAAACAGACCATGCTCGGCAGCTATCACTTATTGGACCATTCTGAAAGCACTCCGGAAGAGCTGATCAAAGCCGTAACCAGCAAGGGAGGCACAACTGAAGCGGCCTTTCAAGTTCTGAAGAAAGAAGACTTGGCAGGCACGTTGGATCGTGCGATCGGGGCAGCCACTTTACGAGCAAAAGAATTGTCAAGTTCGTGAACGTTACAGCACTGTCACCTCTGTCCGTCTATTCAGCGCCCTACCCTCATCCGTATCATTGGTAGAAACCGGTTTGGTCTCTCCATAACCTTTGGCTGTTATCCGTGTGGCATCTATTCCGGCAGCGATCAGGTTATCGCGAACTGCTTGTGCTCGTTGGTCGCTAAGTTTAAGGTTAGCTGCATCAGCACCAACATCATCGGTATGCCCACCCAGCTCTATCCGAAGCGTTGGATTGGCTTCCATGAGCTTCGCGAGCTTGCTCAATTCCGTATTACTGGCTGGTAACAGATCGTAGCTGGCCGTATTGAAGAACACGTTCCGCAATTCGATCACGCTACCCGCTGTTATTGGGCTTAGCGGAACATTTAACGTATAGGGTTCACTAGCTGGTCCTTTGACAACATTGTAATTTTGGCTAAAGAACAAATACCCTTCACTGCTTGCATTCAGAGCGTATTCACGACCAGTTGGAATGCATACAAGGAACTCGCCGGTCTGCGGGTCGCTGTAGGCTCCGGTCGCAAGTTTTCCCGTATTGACATCGTATAATTCAACATCGGCTTCCACTGGCTTTCCCGTGAGCTTGTCCGTGACCTTACCGCGTATGAAGCTTACCGCCAATGGGCGTGCTTCAGGATATAGTTCGAATCCGTATAGGTCCAGATCACCAAGTCCACCCGGACGATCACTCGCGAAATAGGCCACTTCACCGCTAGCGCTAACAAGCAGACTGTTCTCGTCATCACCGGTATTTATCGGGTAACCCAAATTCAAGGCCTGCCCCCAAGAACCGTCTTCCTGCCTACGGCTAACGTAGATATCCAATCCGCCAAAACCAGGGTGCCCATTGCTGCTGAAATACAATGTATTCCCATCGGGATGGATCTGCACACTTTCTTCTTGATACGGCGTATTCACAGTTGGACCCAACGGTTCAGGGTTGCTCCAAGTACCATTATCCTGTAGCACGGTCGTGTAGATGTCCATGGTCTTGATGCCATCGCGCGCTTGGGTTCCACGAATAAAATAGAGCGTTCTACCATCGCTTCCCATGCTCGGTTGCGTTTCCCAATTGCGCGAATTCACAGGCGGGCCAAGGTTTTCCGGGGGTGTCCAACGATCACCGATACGACGGCTGATGAACAGATCACAGGAACCTAGGCCACGAAGATCTCCACCGTACGAGCCATCCTCCGTAGCACACTTAGTGAATACGATGAAGCGTCCATCAGGAGTTAGCGTACCTGCACCTTCGTTATATTGGCGGGTATTTACGGTTGGTATCGGGTTGCTTGGTTGCCAAGACGCATCCTGCCCGCGGTGGCTCACCATAAAATCCTCCTGCATTCCCCATGGAATGATTGCAGGATCCTTCACGCTACGTGTATAGATGAACGTATTATCATCCGCAGTGATACACGGGTAATACTCTGGATCCGCGCTATTAATGGAGGGGCCAAGGTTCTTTGGTTCGAAGTGCACGGGATTAGTTATTGCGACTGAGGCGAAGGCACAGTTATCGATCCCCATTCTGGCGCGGGCCTTGCGTTGTGGATCATCCTCTGCCGCTAAGTATGCTCGGTAATTTTTCTCCGCTGCCTCGTATTGTCCACCACGGAATTCGAGATCTGCGAGGTGCAACTGAGCTACCGGAAAAACACCTTTGGAGATCCCCATGACCTCGCGGTAACGATTAATGGCTTCGGCATCATTACCTTTTTGTTCGGCGATCTCGGCCAACATCAACCGGGGTTCCACGAAAGCTGCATCGGCCTCCGCAGCTTTGGTGAACTCACTTTCTGCACACTCCCAACGCTGTGAGCGCATGCAGTCGAGTCCGCTTTCATAGCGCTTAATGGCACCCTTATCCGTGGTGCTGTAACCACCGGGTTGGGCCATAACAGCCGTACTGGGAAAGCCTGCTACGAGTAAAGCGTAAAACGTGAGTTGAAGGAAGTTGACAGTGTATTTCAACATGGATCGGTTACGGATTCGTGATGCGGAACGGACCATATCTGAACGGATCACCGCTGCTTATGGAATGCCCAGCACCTTGTGGGTCTGCAATGATACGCGCCATCGTGGATGTGCCATAACGTGCTGTGTGATCAGCGGCATCATGGCTTCGCGCTTGCCCCATTCCGGTTGCAGGAACAGTTCGCAATTGGGAAGTGTGCTGGCGGATTGTTCTTCGGCCCATTTCAGGTCATGCGTATTGAACACGATCACCTTCAATTCGTGTGCCGCTTCGAAAGACTCAGGTAAAGCAGCCTTGAATTTCTTCGGACTCAGGCAGATCCAATCCCAATGGCCACTCAATGGCGAAGAGCCACTTGTTTCAATGTGTGTGCGGAATCCTGCTTCGCGAAAAGCTTGTGTTAACGGACCTAGATCGTGCATCAACGGCTCGCCACCGGTGATCACCACCAACCGGCCCGGATGCATAGTTGCCTCTTTCAACAGATCCTTTATAGTTCTGTGCGGGTGCTTGGTCGCATCCCAACTTTCTTTCACATCACACCAAGTACACCCAACATCACAGCCACCGAGACGAATAAAATACGCTGCCTGACCAGTGAACGCCCCCTCACCTTGCAGGGTGTAGAATGCCTCCATGACGGGATATTGGGTATCTACCAAAGGGGTCATTGTACTAGCGCATAGAATTGGGCATGAATGTTCGCTTGTGGCGATATTCAATGCTCGCTATCGGCAAAAGTACGGTGGATGGAATAGGTATGAAAAGCCATTGGCATATCTGGCCAATTACTCGATAACAACGAATCACTGAAGCACCGGTCCATTTCTCAAAAAACCGTGTTGATCATTTCTTTCAGCGTCATTAGTGTTCTATTCTTATACCACACCACCAAATTTTGGGCACAAAAAAGCCCACATAAGCCGGAGTTCATTGAAACCCATGAAATCACATGAGCGGGAAGGACAGAAAGAGATCAGTAATCCGCGATGTTCCCGAAGGATATTCCGTTGCAAGCATTGGAACGCGGCCCGCCTTTACTCCTTTGATCTTCCTTCCCTGAGGAAAAAATGTTGGTCACAAGAACCTATGGCCTATGTGGGCTGTATTTTGGACAGCCGAAAGCTGTGAAAGAACGTTACTGTTGCACCAAGGTAATTCGTTCGAACCCGCTTTGCAAGTTCTGTGGATAAAAACTTATCCGATCATTACAGTTCAAAAGCTGAAACACCCTGTTTACTCGCTCTTCTGTCCTATGAAATTATCTTCCTTATCCTCGAACAGAATATTGAATGTCGTAAGTGAACCGTAGCAACGCGTAATGTATTGTTGCAACTCAACCTTTTCTTGGTCGGAGAGTTTATCGTGTGCGTTGATCTTTTGCTCAAGTACTCGGAAACGGTCGCGGATCATCACGATCTTATGGAAGAAGTCTTCAATGGGAAGCTCCTTGCTTTTGAGTGAAGTATCCTTTGGTTTCAGTTCCATCATCCCTCCTTCATACCGAGGATGCATACTAACAGGACGTTGTGGGCTTTGCATTTCTTCAAGCACATCTCGTAGCGCATCCTGAACGCTATCGATATCCAATGGTTCTTGACCCAATTCCACACCGGGTGCGGTCACTTTCAACCCTTCGAAACTGCGACTGATCGGTTGCTCGCCGTGATCCTTGAAAAAGCAATGGATGGTACGGCTGTCCGTGTCATAGACCACACCCTGCCCCATTGTAGGATGGTACACCTTTGCGCCAACGGTCGCTTCATGAAATTCCATGTTCCGTTATGCGATCTCTTTAATGGTGTAGGTCTTACCTTGATATACAACGGTCGCTCCTTTTTTAGCGCCGGACATCGCTTTGATCAACGGCGCTTGGGTGCTTACCCCAAGGTACTTCGTGCCATTCACGTCAAATTCCTCTATGCTGGTCGCTACAAGAAAATGGTGGTTCTCGGTATGCACCACAGCACCGTATTGGACCACCTCCAACCGTATGGATGGGTCCATCGCTTCGATCTGCTTGAGTTCTGAGTTCACATGATCGCGCTGCTCTGTCAAGGAGTTCATCAGTTCCACATCTCCCCCACGTGTGCTTTCGGTCTGGCTGGCGCTTTCTGCATTGTCATCGCCTGTGGTAACGCTGCGCAGATCATTGATTCGTTCGTCAAACTCCTTTGCACTTTCGGTCATTTGGCGCTTTGCAGCCTCCAGTACTTGCTTCTTCAACTCTGTCATTTCCTATAATTCTTGGTCTGTGTTCAACAAGGCGACAAGGTACTTCCGTTCCTGCTTAGTTCAAGCAACGAACCACGGGATAGCGCATATAACTTGACTCAAAATACGGCGAGCGTTGATACACGAAGTACAATTGACCCCACGCATCGTTGGCGAGCTTAGGGTCCGCTGCACACGCCGCCACCAATTCAGCTTTCAGAAAGGGATCCTTTGCCAGCAGATCCGTAGCAATATCCTCGAACACATAATCACTGAACCATTCCTTCTGCTGTAGGATGGCATCGAGAAAATTCCAAGCGAAAAAGCCATCACTGGCGCGTGGCTCCAGCAGTTCCATAACCAAACGATCGGTATAGTTGCCCATGGGTACGTAAACATCTCCGGTCCGTGCTGTCACTTCCTCTTTTTGCACGCGAGTTGAAATATCGTAATGCAAATAGTGCCCTTCGTAAGGTGTTTTGACGGTCTTATAATTCAAAATGTAGTGTACCTCTCCGTTCATTTTGCGCTGATCACCCACTACTTCCATCACCACATTCTCAAGAGCGAGCCGATCGATCACATCCGTCCATGCTTGCGGGATCAGATACCCAACCGGTTTTTCCAAGGTGATCGTTGGCTTCGCATGTGCCGTCCACGGTACATCCACCGAAGTTGGACGATCATGATCGTACGTGATCCTCGGCAAACCGCTAACATCACTTTTGCTTTCAATAGCTTCATAGCCCAGCCAAGGCAACACCGTTAAATGTGTGGTATCTAGTTCCCAATTGAATTCGAACTGCTTGGTGGTGATCGTATTGTTGAATGCTTGGATCCTCGCCAAGGCCAATGCCTCCGGGTTCTCATTCATCACAGCCAACGTGCCTAGCATCAGTTGGAACGTGGCATTCACGCGATCACTATATGGTTTCAACATGTGGCTTTCACTGAGTATGCCGATACGGTTGCGCAACGCTGCATGACCTGTACTATAGCGCGGGCCATCGACAAAGCTTTTAAGACCATCCTCCGGTGTTCGACCTTCGGTTTCGAAAAAAGGGCACATTAACACACCCCGTTGTTCCATCCACGCATTTTGCCGAGGGATCATCGTGCGCTGCAGAAAGTTGCTCAGTGCAGGATCCAATTTGTCCGGATGCGTCGTGAACAGTTCCATCACGTATTGGTGATCGGCCCCGTTGCTCACATGCGTTTCGAAATAGACATCTGGATCCCACGCACTCATAGCAGAGATGAGTGATCGCGCATTGCGTGAATCCGTTTTCATGAAATCACGGTTCAGGTCCAAGTTGCGTGCGTTACCGCGGAAACCATATTCCTCCGGGCCATTCTGATTTGCTCGGCTGGTACTGCTGCGGTTCTTGGCACCGCTCACGTTGAAGACCGGCACAATGCAAACGGCCGTGTTGGAAAGTAGTCCCATGTACTGGTCACTATCCAATAACGCCTGGACCAGTAGTAAACTCGCATCGATGCCATCCGGTTCTCCGGGATGAATGCCATTGGTGATCCACAGGATGTTCTTTCCGGCTGCGCGAATACTATCCGGAGTAAACCCACTTCCATCGGCAAGTATGAAGAGATGTATAGGTGAGCCATCATCGTCATGGCCGATCTCAACGAGCTTGGCTCCTGTGTGCTGGGCATCCAGTTCCGTATAGCGCTCAATTACTTCTTGCCACGTGGGTGTTGAGTTTCCGGTGAAGGTCCACTGTGCAAAACAGGCTGTCGAGAATAGAAGGAAAAATAACTGAGCAGTGATCCGCATCATACTGCAAAAATGCAGGTTCGAAGATCGTAATCAAAGAAATCAAACTTTCAGGCTTTGGATCCTGAGATCCGCACTGGTATTTTCCAGAAGCGCGATCTAGTAAAGGGCAAAATGTTCTACCCCGGACTTCGCTTAGCAGTCACCGAACAGCGCAAGCGCACCGGCTGCAGTGTCATCGGCGGCAGGCGCTGCCACCTCTATGGCCGGAACGATCGGATCCACAATTTGGTTCTGAGCAAATAGTTGCTCTTCGTCAGTTAAGCAAAGGAGAAGAGTAAGGGTTTGAACTGGCCACATGCGTTTGGGGGATTTTTCTGTGTTTAGGTTGGCAGTGTCAATTCCGTTGAGTGCCGCAAGATTTGGCATAAACGAGTCGTTTGTCAAGACGAACGAGCTATTTTCTTCGACGAATGAGCGTATTTTGAGGTTAAACCATGCTTGGAAATAGTTACAAAAAATATTCTCCCGAAACGTTTTCATGGCGGATCAGCGGGTGGAAATTCTGATCTCCGAAGAAAAATCGGATCTTTGGCTGAGCTCAGATCATAATGCTCAAAGATGGCTTTCTGATCGCGCAAGGGATCGTAGTGGAAAGCCTACCTTTCCGGCAGGCAGGCCCGTAAGCGCTGAGGTACGAAGCGTGCGGACTTGTAGCGTCCCGCCGCCATCCCGATCGTACGGCGGGAAGCCCGACCCCATTGATGTGGAGCTTGCGGAACAGCAATGAGGTTGCGCCCAACTCCCGAAATAGATGAATATCTTGGCAGCATGACCAAGCATTTGACCCGTATCAGGACCCAAGCGGATTACACGTCCAGTCATGCCGCAAGTGTTGCCGACCCTGCCTCCTTTTGGGCCGCACAGGCCGAAACGTTCACCTGGCGTAAGAAATGGGACGAGACCTTGATCTGGGATTTCGAGAAGCCCGAGGTGAAGTGGTTCGCTGGGGGAAAGTTGAACATTACTGAGAACTGTTTGGATCGGCACTTGGAGGCCCGGAGCAACAAATTGGCGATCATTTGGGAACCGAACGACCCCAAGGAAAGGCCGGAACGCCTGACCTACCGGGAGATGCATGACCGTGTGTGCAAGTACGCCAATGTTTTGAAGCGGAACGGCGTTAAGAAAGGCGATCGCGTGGCTGTCTATATGCCCATGATACCGGACCTAGTGGTTTGCGTGCTGGCCTGCGCCCGTATTGGCGCGATCCACAGTGTTGTCTTCTGCGGTTTCAGTGCGCAGAGCTTGGCCGATCGGATCAATGATGCGCAAGCCGTTGCGGTGTTATGTAGTGATGGCATGTACCGCGGCGCGAAGGAGATGCCGGTTAAAACAGTGGTGGACGAAGCGCTGGACCAATGCACTTCCGTTAAGAGCGTGATCGTGACCGAACGCGTGAAATGGAGCGTAAAAATGGTTGCGGGCCGGGACGTGTGGCTGCACGATGAATGGAAAGAAGTAAATGCTTATTGCCCCGCAGAAGCCATGGATGCGGAGGATCCGCTCTTTATTCTATACACCAGCGGCAGTACAGGAAAGCCCAAGGGAGTTGTGCATACATGCGGTGGTTACATGGTCTATGTGGACTACAGTTTCCGCAATGTTTTTCAGGTGGAGGAAAGCGATGTCTTCTTCTGCACTGCGGATGTAGGTTGGATAACGGGTCACAGCTACATTGCTTACGGACCTACGCTGGCAGGTGCTACGCAGGTCATGTTCGAAGGTGTACCCACCTACCCGGATGCTGGCAGATTCTGGCAGATCGTGGACAAGCATGCGATAAGCATATTCTACACTGCCCCAACAGCCATACGTAGTTTGATGGCGCACAGTATTGACCACGTTCTACCCTACTCCTTGCAGAGTTTGCGCGTATTGGGCAGTGTCGGCGAACCGATCAACGAAGAGGCGTGGCATTGGTACAGAACACACATCGGAAAAGGCAAATGTCCCATTGTTGACACGTGGTGGCAAACCGAAACAGGCGGGATCATGATCAGCTCCATTGCTGGCGCTACGGACGAGAAACCGAGCCATGCGGCCTATCCTTTACCGGGTATACAACCGGTTCTGCTCACACCTGAGGGAAAGGAGATCACCGAGAATGAAGTGGAAGGTCTGCTTTGTATGAAATTCCCATGGCCGGGTATGCTGCGCACCATCTGGGGCGATCACGAACGCTGCGGGCAGACCTATTTCAGCAGCTATAAGGGCATGTATTTTACAGGCGATGGAGCTAAGCGCGATGCGGATGGACGGTACCGGATCATCGGTCGTGTGGATGATGTGATCAATGTGAGCGGGCACCGGTTCGGCACTGCGGAGATCGAGAGTGCGATAAACACTGCAAAAGGAGTTGTGGAAAGCGCCGTAGTGGGATTCCCGCACGACATTAAAGGCCAAGGGATCTATGCGTATGTGGTCACAGAAAAACCGGTTGAAGACCCGGAGGATATGCGCGGATCCATCATTGAAGCAGTTGTTGCGAGCATCGGTCGTATTGCCAAACCGGACAAGATCCAATTCGTAAGTGGATTGCCCAAGACCCGTAGTGGAAAGATCATGCGCAGGATCCTTCGAAAGGTTGCTGAGAACGAGATCGATAAACTCGGCGATACATCGACCCTTCTGGATCCTGATGTTGTTGACGAGATCGTTGGGGGAAAGGTGTGACCATCCCAAGAAGTAAATTGATCCGAATCAGCCCTTCAACAACACCCGCGCGTTCTCCAAAGCGGCCTTGGTAAGCTTGCGGCCACTGAGCATTTGAGCAATAGCCTCTACGCGCTGCTCCATGGTAAGCGGCGAAATGCTTGTCAACACCGTATTTTCAGAAGTTGCCTTGGTCACCAGCAAATGATTCTGGGCCTTACTCGCTATCTGTGGCAAGTGTGTAATAGCGAGGACCTGACGCTGTTTGCCCATGCAAGACATCAGTGTTCCTACACGATCGGCTACTTCACCACTAACTCCGGCATCTATTTCGTCGAAGATCACGGTGGGGAGATCCTGAGAATCTGCGGCCAAGCTGATCAACGCGAGCATGACGCGGCTCAACTCGCCACCGGAGGCCACTTTATCCAATGGTGCAGGGGCGCGATCGGCATTGGCACTGAATAACGCACGTATCTGATCCACACCTTGTGGACCGGGCTGTTCCGTAATCGCGTGTCCGAAAATGAATTTGGCGTGCGGCATACCGAGGTCACGTAATTGTGTGGCAACGCGTTTGGCGAATGGGGCCATGGCCGCTACTCTAACTGCGGAGAGTGCCATTGCATCTACTTGGATAGCCTGTTGTTTCTCGCGTTCCGTTTGCGTCAGACCAGAGATCCGATCAGCGAGTGAGCCGATCGCAGCGGTGCGTGTTCGCAGGTCTTCGCGAAGTGCGATGAGTTCCTCTGTACTCTTTACACGATGTTTTTGAAGCAAGCTCTGGATCCTATCGATCCGTTCTCTGAGCAGTGCAGCTTGCTCTGGATCCATGGATACTTTCGTCGCAAGATCATCTGCTGTAGCAGCAATATCCTGTAGCTCGATGGCCACGCTACTGATGCGGTCCAACAAACCATTGACCTGTGGATCGAACTTGGATGGTTTTGTTAGCGTTTGCCGGAGTTTTGTCAAGATGCTAAGCGCGCCGCGCTCGGCATTTACACCTTCTTCAACAACACCGAGAGCTTTGATCAACTCACTGGCATTTTCGGCACGCGCCATTGCGTGATCGATGCGTTCCAACTCCCCTTCTTCCAATGAAGCTTCATCCAGTTCATTCAATTGGAAGTTGAAAAGATCCAACTCATTCCTTGCTTTGAGTTCCCGTTCCTTCAGTTCATCCAATTCTTTCACCAATGCCCGCCAGAGGGAGTAATTAGCCGTGAATGCGACAACTTCTCCAGCTTGCTCTGCAACATTATCGATCAATCCCAATTGAAACCGAGGGTCGTTCAACAACAACGTGTGGTGCTGGCTATGAATGTGCACCAAACGCTCACCCAGATCCCGGAGTTGATCCAGCCTCACGGGTGTATCGTTTATAAAAGCACGTGATCTTCCTGAACCGCCGTCCCGCTCTCTTACCGGCTCCAATTGCCTACGGATAATGGTATTCTTGTCATAGGGCAATTCATTCTTTTCGAACCACCCCTTCAGATCCAGACCGCCTATCTCAACCTCCAGTTCAATGATGCAGCGTTTGCTCGGATCGCGATGAGCACCCGTCTCTGCGCGTTCTCCCATGGCCAAGCCCAGCGCACCGATAAGGATGCTCTTGCCACTACCCGTTTCACCGGTAATGATCGTAAGCTCCTTACCCAAGGAAAGGTCAAGTTCCTCGATCAGCAAGTAGTTGCGGATATGCAAGCGGCGAAGCATTGGGGGCTATTCGTGAATGCTGATGGGTAAGAATGGAACGCTGATAACACGGAAAGAAATGATGAACGCTGATAGAAAAAGGAATCAGAGTCGGTTTCTTGAATATTGCCTAATGAGGTCTGGATGTGAGGTAAGTGAGATTTGACCCTAAGCACGGTTTGCTATCGGGTAAGCACATGGATAGACTCTAGCAAATTGGAATACATACGAAGTTGTTATTTAGCATGCAGAGAAAAGTAAGATCGCTTATACATCTTTAGGCATGATCCTTTTCAGTAGGTCATCGTCCATCTGGACAGTATGGACCAACTACCGAGAACCTTTCACTGAACTAAGATCCCCGCATCATATTCTGATACTGACTAATGTGGCCTGGATCGATGATCTGCAGGGTGTTGAACAACTTCGATTTCTCACCGGGTTCAGCAGGTTTGAAGACCTCTACGATCTCTTGATATTTCGCATTGAAGAAAACTTGGAGGTTGTAGCTCGCTGGTTTAGCTTGATGTACGGTCTTCAGCTTTTCGATCTCGGTTGCGATGGTCTTACGGGTTGCCGCAGCATCCTCGGTCATAGCATCCATGCCAAGTCTATGGTAGTTGTAAAGTAATTCGCGCAAGGGCCTGAATACGCTTTGCTGTTGATTGTCCAGCAACCAATACCGGTTGCGTTGATCCTCGAATGCTTTCCAACCGGACTCGCTTGCGTTCTGTGCATTGTTGACGATCTGTTGCGCCTGATTGTAAAAATCGGTACCTCCCAATGGGGCAAATGTGTCTCCATCCACTCCGAGAATGAAATAAGCGTAATACCCCAATAGCGACGACAAATTGCTTATGAACCGCTGAGGCGTGAATTCGATCTGGGTATTCTCCAAGAAATTGAATTGCACGTTATTGTCCACAAGGTCGATCACCGGACTGTTGTAATCACTACCGAAAACCGGGCGAGCATAGATGATCTGCAAGGACCCTTCGAACCTATCGGTTGCGGGTTGGCTGCTGATCGTAAGAAGAATATTGATATCGATCCTCTCGCTCGGTGCGTAATTCAGGTTGGTGAACCGCCGGTTCTGATAGAATTCCTTGATCGCTAATTCCAAGGATTGGAAAACACGCGGCTGCGCTGTTGCGACCTGAGGTGCGATCACACTCGCTTGGCAATTGAACTCCTGTGCTTTCACAAGGGTCGGTGTGAAAAGAGCAACGAATAAGGCTAATAAGGCTGAATATTTCCGCATGGTCTAGAAAAGCGTTTCCAAGTGGTCTAAGATAGCACGCGCAGTAGCGGACTTTGACAATAACGGAAGAACTTCAGGATCCGTGCCCTTTTGGATCATTGTTACTTTATTGGTATCGTGACCAAATCCGGCACCTTCATCCTTCAACGAATTAAGCACGATCAGGTCCAGGTTCTTGCGCTCCAGTTTTTCTTGAGCATTGGCTAATGCATTATTCGTTTCCAATGCGAACCCGATCAGTTTCTGGTGCTTTGGTTTGTTGCTGCCCATCCACGCGAGAATATCCTCGGTACTCTCCAAGGAGATCTCCAGGATGGCATTTTTCTTCTTGATCTTTTCACCCGACGCGTTGGACGGCCGAAAATCCGCCACAGCTGCAGCCATTATCACCGCCTCACATTCTGGAGAGATCCTTCGGCACGCTTCAGCCATTTCAGCTGCAGTGACCACATCGGTCCGTGTAATGCCCGTAACCGTTGTTGTAAGAGCAACAGGCCCTGTGACCAACTCGACGTATGCTCCTCGTTGCGCTGCCTCCTCAGCTAGTGCGAAACCCATTTTACCACTTGATCGGTTGCCGATGTAGCGCACTGGGTCGATCGGTTCCTGTGTTGGTCCAGCCGAGATCAGGATTCGCTTCCCATTGAGCTTGCTATTTCCAACAAGGTCAGCATGTAATCGGGCAACGATCTCTTCCGGTTCAGTCATGCGTCCTTCACCGCTCAATCCGCTGGCCAGGTCTCCGCTATCGGGGCCAATGGTAATAACTCCATGTTCCCGGATCCTTTCCAAATTCGCCTGCGTAGTTGCATCCCGGAACATCTCCAGGTCCATAGCCGGGGCTATATAAACCGGGCATGAGGCACTAAGGAAACAAGCCATCAGCAAATTATCGCATTCTCCGTGGGCCATTTTGGAGATTGTATTCGCGGATGCTGGAGCTATGAGCAGCACATCGGCCCAACGCGCCAAATGCACGTGATCATTCCATGTACTTTCTCCGGTAACCAGTTCGGTGAGCGCTTGTCTACCACTAACCGTGGCAAGTGTCAGCGGCGTAACAAAGTCATGCGCAGCGCGGGTCATGACCACTTGTACTTGTGCACCGGCCTTTACCAGTTCGCGCACTAAATGCCCAGACTTATAGGCCGCAATGCTCCCTGTTACACATAGTAGCACATTACGATGGAACAATGGGCGCATGTATTCGAAATTGAAATGTTCAACCCTCGCGGCCGATCACTACATTCCATTGTAAAAATTGATCTTGTAGCGAGCGCAACGCGCTACGTACAAAGGACTATGCCTCTTTCTTAACCTCCACTACAGGCTCTGGACGACGGAAGTAGGTCTTGCCTTCAAGCATTTCCTGAATTGCCAATGCAGCAGGTTTGGGCATACGCTCGTAATGGCGGCTGACCTCGATCTGTTCGCGGTTCTCATATACCTCCTCAATGTTCTCGCCGACGATCGCGAACTCCTCCAGTTTGGCGTTCAATTCCTCTTTGATCTGCACGCTGATCTGATTTGCGCGTTTGCCAAGAATGGCAACAGATTCGTACACATTTCCGGTCTCTGTATCGAGCAAGGAAACATCACGGGTGATCGTACTCTTGGCTGCAGTCTGTTTGGTGTTCATTTTCAGGGTCAGTTCTTGTTCTTCGCTATAGCGTTTGTAAGGTCCCGGTGCAATTTATCGGCATCCGGAAGCACTACACTTTGCGGATAGGCATCCGCGAAATTATGATAACTCTTGATAGCAGCGTTCAAACGCTCCAATTTCTTTTCTTCCACACTGTTCTGTGCCAACTCAAAATCACTCTTCAGTATGAGCAGCATTGCATCTTCCTTAAAGCGGGAATTGGGCCATTCGCGGATGAAATTGAGGAACGCCACACTAGCTGCTTGGTAATTACGCATGTGGTAATATTGATCCGCACCGTGATAGGCTTTCACCTCCAATTTAGTGCGCATCTCATCCATCAGTTTATTGGAGCTATCCTTCAATGCAGTATTCGGGTATCTTACAAGAAACAGTTGCAACTGGTCCATTGCAGTGCGTGTTTCGCCTTGGTCCAACTCATAATTCGGAGAGTTCTTGTAAAAACAGATGGCACTTAAAAAAGCACATTCCTCTGAATACTGGCTCTTCGGAAAGGTGCGCGTAAAATTGCTTAGGTAATAACCCGCCAAGGTGTAATCCTTCATCCCGTAGAAGGACTTTGCGTGGAGATAGTTCACGCGTTCGCTTTTCACAGTTGAACGGTAAGCCACCACTAATTCCTCCAATAGCGGCACGGCCCTATCATAGCTCTCCTTATCATAATACTTCTCCGCAACGGCCAATTTGAACTCCAAACTATCGCTTTTAAGAGCACGCGTGAATTCACTGCATGACGTAAGCGTGGTGCTGCCCCCGATAACGAAGAACGACCAAGCCACCGCTATGACGATCGTAATTGCCCAGGATCTGCTTTTCGTGAGATTATTGACCAAAAGTATGGATGGTATTAATCGGGTATATTCAGCCTAAATTCCTCATTTCAAGGAGATTTTCAACTGAAAGGCCGCAAAGGTAAGTTGTTCGTTCCGAACTGGCGCAATTCCCATTCCAACGTTCAGTGGATAATAAACGGACAGAAGATGTTGACGGTATGTTGACTCGGTTACCTTTGCGCGAACCCCGAAATGGGCTTTACACCTAAAAACGAACGTTCCTACTATGAACGATATTTTTGATAAGATCCGCGAGGACATGGGCCCAATTGGCCGCCACCACAAGCAAAGTCATGGTTACTTCAGCTTTCCGAAATTGGAAGGAGAACTTGGAGCGCACATGAAATTCCGAGGCAAGGATGTTCTTGTTTGGAGCCTGAATAACTACTTAGGATTGGCCAACCACCCGGAGATACGTGAAGTGGATGCCCAAGCCGCAAAAGATTGGGGCATGGCCTACCCAATGGGTGCCCGCATGATGAGCGGACAGACCAAATATCATGAACAGCTCGAAGATGAATTGAGCAAATTCATGGGCAAGGAGGATTCATTCCTGCTCAACTTCGGTTACCAGGGCTGCATGAGCTGCATCGAGGCGCTTCTTTCCCGGCATGATGTTCTGGTCTATGACAGCGAGTCACATGCTTGCATGATCGACGGTGCACGTTTGCATCACGGTAAGCGCTTCGTCTTCCAACACAATGACATGGCGAGCTTCGAAAAGCAATTGGAGCACGCTCGTAAGATCACTGAAAAGACCGGTGGTGGTATTTTGGTAATGACCGAAGGTGTATTCGGCATGGCCGGCGACCAAGGCAAACTAAAAGAGATCGTTGCATACAAGAAGAAATACAACTTCCGTCTATTCATTGATGATGCGCATGGGTTCGGTATGATGGGCCGCGATGGCCGTGGAACTGCCGATGCACAAGGCGTTATGGACGATATCGATGTGTACTTCGGGACGTTCGCAAAATCCATGGCCAGCATTGGCGCGTTCATCAGCGGTCCAGAGGACATCATGATGTACATGCGCTACAACATGCGCAGCCAAGTGTATGCGAAAAGCTTACCCATGCCGATCGTTATCGGGGCCTTGAAGCGCTTGGATATGATCCGCTCACGTCCTGAGTTATCGGAGAAATTGTGGACTATTACCAACGCATTGCAAACGGGCTTAAAAGAAGCTGGCCTTGATATTGGCATGACCAATAGTTGTGTAACCCCGGTGTACATGAATGGCGGCGTCCCTGAGGCGACCAACGCCATTGTGGACCTGAGGGAGAACAACGGCATATTCTGCAGCATCGTAGTGTACCCGGTGATCCCGAAAGACACTATCCTGCTCCGCTTGATCCCAACTGCAGCCCATTCCATGGAGGACGTGAACTATACCGTGGGCCACTTCAAAAAGGTCCAAGAGAAGTTATTGGCAGGTGAATACAAGGGTGAGACGGTTGCTTCATTCTAGTGCTGTTCAGGTATTCCTGTTGAGTTGATACACTAGTATCGACCTTTCAAATTACTGCCATTTTCCGATCAACGACCAGTGGTTAATTGCTTTAAGAACGTTCAGGTACGTCTCTACCCATAACGCACGATAATTAACTTATCCATGCAGATCGCTATCATTTCGTCAAGTGTTCGAACGGGTCGTAAAAGTCACAATGCAGCTTTGCATTTGAAACGCACGTTGGAGGAAACACCAAACACAGTTGACCTATTGGACCTCAGTACATTCAACTTCCCGATCTTCGAGGAACGATTGAAGTTCATGAAACAACCATCAATGGCCGTTCTGGACTTCGCCGAGCGATTCCGAAAAGCTGATGGCGTGATCATCGTTACCCCAGAATACAACGGTAGTTTTCCGGCCAGTTTGAAGAATGTGATCGATCTCCTCACAGAGGATTGGAAGGGCAAACCGGTTTCCATTTGCACTGCTTCCAGTGGCATGTTCGCCGGTACACAGGTGATGGTACAGTTAGTGTTCCCACTATGGAAGATCAAGGCTTGGGTGGTACCCTCCTCGATGCAAGTACCCAAAGTTCAGGAAGCCTTTGGCGATGATGGCTCGGTATTGCAAGATGCCGAAGGCTGGGAGCGCCGTACCAAGCTGTTCCTTGATGATCTGGGATGGGCGATGGAGGCGAGACGAAGGATGGATTCCTGATTCCTTATTCCCGGTGTTTTGGGTAACCCTGTTGATCGGTCGTTGGGAATCAGGAATTAGAACCCGATCCAACCAAAGCCGGGAAGATCACCACCCGAAGTCAGATCAATACCCTAATGCAGATGGCAGGAATAAGGAATTAGGAATGGAGCGAAGCGACTAATCAGGAATGGACCGAAGGGAGGAATTCGGAATCGCAACAGGCACAAGGATCCGCTTCAGCACTTCCAGCGTTCGGTCCACATCTTCTATGGTCGTGAACCGACTGAATGAAAATCGGATATTTCCACCCGGCCGCTCCGGGTAAAGCGCCTTTAGTACATGCGAACCAGCGTTTGAGCCACTGCTGCATGCGCTGCCACCGCTGCAGGCCACACCTTCGATATCGAGATTGTACAGTAGCATTTCACTCCGACCATCTTCAGGAAAGCAGACGCTCAGTACTGTGTACAGTGCATCTTCGGATCGATCCCCATTGAACTCAACCCCTGGAAACTCTTTCATGAGCTTGTTCATCATCCGGGTCTTCAAACGTTGGACATGTCTGTGATGTTCGTCCAGATCACGATATGCGATCTCCATCGCTTTGGCTAGCCCAATAATACCGTGCAGATTCTCCGTACCGGCCCGCATGTTCCGTTCCTGACCGCCACCCAGGATCATTGGTTTCAGCACGGAGGTGTTCCGCATAAAGAGAAACCCAACGCCTTTCGGACCGTGGAACTTATGCGCAGCGCAGGTAATGAAATCAACCGGAAGTGCGCTTAGATCGAACCGGTAATGACACATGGTCTGCACTGTATCGCTATGAAAAAGGGCCCCATACTTACGACAAAGTGATCCAACTTCATAAAGGTCAATGCGCGTACCGATCTCGTTGTTGGCATGCATCAGAGATACCAGGACGCCCTGACCTTCGGTGGCTTTCAGCAATTCTTCAAGATCCCTGATATCAGGTCTGCCGTTCTGCTGTAATTTCACCCAGTGGGCTTTTACTGCGCTATCATCCTTGCACAATTCTTCAGTGGTCAATTCTACAGCATGATGCTCAATGGCGCTGGTAATGATATGCTTAACTCCCAGATCCCTGACCGCACAGTGTAGCACCATGTTGTCGGCTTCGGTACCACCGCTTGTAAAAATGATCTCACCCGGCGTACAGTTCAACAAATGAGCAACCTGTCTGCGTGCTTTCTCAAGTCCGGCACGGGTTTGCCGACCGAACGAATGAATAGCGGAAGGGTTACCATAAAATTCCCGCATGTAAGGGATCATCGCATCGACCACCTCAGGATCAATAGGTGTGGTTGCGGCGTTATCAAGATAGATACGGGACATGGTATATAGAAGGTCGATATGAATTACGGATCAATTGGCGAATTTACCGGACAGTTTCGGGAATGCCGGCTACCTGTGCTACTTCATGCAGGATCCGCTGGGCCAATTGATCAGCTTGTTCCATGGATGGTGCTTCCGCATACACACGGATTATTGGTTCCGTATTGCTTTTGCGAAGATGTACCCAAGTATTATCGAATTCGATCCGAAGGCCATCCACCATGCTATGGGGCTGAGCGCTGTGCCTTACTTGCATCGCATCTACGATCGCTTGGACATCCATGTTCGGCTCCAGTTGGATCTTGTTCTTGCTGATGAAATAATTCGGGTAACTCTTACGCAGATCCGAACAGCTTTTGCCGCTTTTGGCAAGTAACGTCAAAAATATCGCAATGCCGACCAACGCATCGCGGCCATAGTGCAGTTCACTCAGGATCACGCCACCGTTGCCTTCACCACCTATGGGCGCATCTATTTTCTTCATCAACTCAACAACATTCACCTCTCCTACTGCGCTAGCGTGGCGTTTACGTTGGTGCTTCTCTGCAATATCGTTGAGCGCACGTGTGCTACTGAGGTTGCTGACCGTGTCTCCCTTCCGATGCGCGAGCACATGATCCGCGCAGGCCACAAGTGTATACTCCTCACCGAACAACGTACCATCCTCGCATACCATTGCTAAGCGATCCACATCGGGATCCACAGCAAAACCAACATGTGCCTTGTGTTTTACCACCGTTGTACATAGATCCACTAAATTCTCCGGCAATGGTTCTGGGTTATGCGGAAAAATGCCGTTCGGCGTACAGTAGATCTGGATGACCTCAAGAACTCCTAAAGCGCCTAACAACGCAGGAACCGCACTACCACCAACGGAATTTACGGCGTCCAACGCCACGCGAAGTTTAGCTTTCTTTATCGCATCGACATCCACAAGGTCCAACGCCAGGATCATGTCGATATGTTTACGTGTCCATCCTGTTCTGGGGATCACGCTTCCCAACTTTTCCACAGGAACGAATTCGTAATCATTCTCGGCTGCGATCCGCAACACCTCTTCACCGTCCTCAGCGGAAATGAACTCGCCTTTCCCGTTCAACAATTTCAACGCGTTCCATTGTGCGGGATTATGACTTGCTGTAAGGATGATCCCGCCATCGGCCTGCTCTCCTGTAACGGCGATCTCCACTGTTGGGGTCGTGGCCATATCCAGATCCACAACCTCGAAACCGAGTCCAACAAGGGTTCCAGAGACCAGATCACGCATCATCGGTCCGCTGATCCGTGCATCACGTCCAAGCACCATACGCGGGCGCTCTTTACCGCTTTGTTTACGAATAAAGGTTCCGAAAGCAGCGGTATACCGAACTGTATCAAGAGGGGTCAAGCCAGTGCCAGGTGTACCACCGATGGTACCGCGAATGCCTGAGATGGAGCGAATAAGTGTCATTTGGTGATCTTTCAGAGCAATTGAACGGCAAAGGTACTTATACCCTATTGCAAGGACCAACCCTTCGCGTTCTCCACGATCCAGGAAACCATCATTATTGGAAGACCAAGCGCATTGTTACCAGTGGTTGTTGTCACTTCAGCAATTCCAGAATGAGGACCGATCGCACCTCAGATTGTTGATAACACGGATCGTTCCTCAGCATCTCTACTTCGATCCACCTAATTTTGTAGGAACCCGAACACGTACTAAAATACATGGATCGTGATCCATGTAGACAAGTACCACCATCTTTGCACCCTGTATGAACGAAGGCTCCCTACCCCAACCGGACCGAAATAGCGACCAGCTTAGTTGCGTTGAGCGTTACGAAGCAATGTTAAGTCGCAACGATCATTATTTCTTTGATGTGGAAGAGTTCGAGCTGATCATAGAACATTACTTGGAGCTCAGCGACCTTGAAAAGGCAAAGGCCGTGCTTGAGGATGCCCAACGCCAGCATCCCGGTGCTGTGGACCTTATGTTCTGTGAAGCCCATTTATTGATGAGCTTGGGAAAGCTGAATCGTGCATTGGGGGTGTTGGACGTAATTGCCAAAGTGGAGCCTTTCAACGAGGATGTTTATTTGCACAAGGCTGGTATTCATAGCCAACTTCGGAATTACCAGAAAGCGATCGATCACTTTAAGCGGGCGTTGGACCTAGCTGAAGAAGGGCTGGACGATATACACCTTGACCTGGCCTTCGAATACGAGAACATGGAAGCGTTCCCATTGGCTATCGAAAGCTTGAAAAGTGCGTTGGAGATCAATCCAGAGAATGAAGCGGTCCTGTACGAACTGGCTTACTGTTTCGATCTTATCGGAAATCACCAAATGGCTGTTTCGTTCTTTCGTGAGTTCACGAATGAGCATCCTTATTCCTTCGTGGCGTGGTTCAACATGGGCAATTCACTGTCCCAGTTAGGCCGACCTGAGGAAAGCGTTGAAGCATTGGATTATTGCATAGCCATCGAAGATCGATTCACTTCAGCATACTTCAGTAAAGCGCGTAATTTATTGGAACTGGGAAAGCTACAGGCCGCAGTGGAGTGTTACAGCGAAACGATCCAGTTCGATGGTCCGCAGGCCATAACGTATAGCTACATCGCCGAGTGTTATGAAAAGATGGAGAGCTACGAACAAGCGTTGATCCATTATGACCAATCCGTTGCGTTGGACCCGAACTGGGTGGATGGATGGATAGGCCGTGGCGTTGTTAAAGGCGTGCAGGACCGTTATGGTGAAGCGCTGAAGGACCTGGAGATCGCATTGCGGTTGTCCTCCGAACATGGTGATGCAATGTTCTACACCGCCCATACCTTGGCGAGCTTGAAGCGTTATGAAGAGGCCTTGTCGATGTATGCAAAGCTGAATCGCAAGGAACCGGATAGCCTTGAGGGGTGGCTGGAGCACGCTGAACTCCTGTTGGAGTTGAAAGGGCCGGACGCGGCGGCCAAGAAACTTAATGAAGGATCACATGTGCATCGGTTGAATGCGCGTTTCCGCTATCGCATGGTGAGTTACCTGTTGCGCAGTGGCAGGGAACAACAAGGCATGTTGGAAATGGAAGAGGCATTGATGGCCGACCATGGTGCCCACGTGCAACTTTTTGAACATTATCCTGAGGCTGCATTGATGCCACAGATCATCCACTTGTTGGAACTATATCGCAGATGAATTTCTCATTATCACATATTCCTGCGCGATCGACAAAATCGCGTGAGGACGGTCTTACCATGGTCATGGACAAAGGCATATCCTTACGCCAATCCGAGGACATGATCTCTGTTTGCGGTGACCTTGTTGATGTCGTAAAACTGGGTTTCGGAACAGCGTATGTCACACCGAACCTCAAAGAGAAGATCGCATTCTACCGCAAGAACGACATCAAGGTCTATTTCGGTGGAACATTATTCGAAGCATTCATAGCAAGGGGCCGTTTCAAGGACTATTGCAAATTATTGGACAAGTTCGATGTTGATATGGCTGAGGTCTCCGATGGCAGCATCAACATGACAACCAAGGAGAAGTGCAAATACATCGGCGAATTGGCCAAGGACCGTACGGTTTTCAGCGAGGTGGGATCGAAGGAATCAGGGATCTTGATCAGCCCTGCGAAATGGGTGAACATGATGCGCGCTGAATTGGATGCCGGTAGTTGGAAAGTGATCGCAGAAGCAAGGGAAAGTGGAACCGTAGGCATTTATCGTCCGAGCGGGCATGCGCATACTTCATTGGTGAACAAGATCATGGCAAAGATCCCGAGCAAGGATATTCTGTGGGAAGCGCCATTGAAATCGCAACAGGTGTGGTTCATAAAACAAATAGGCGCCAACGTGAATTTGGGCAATATTGCACCGGAGGAGGTGATCCCGCTGGAAACACTTCGTCTCGGCCTACGCGGTGATACCTTCTTCCAATATGTTCCGGAAGAGGTGGTCAAGAAATTGCAACAAGTGGTTCCCGTAAAGAATTAAGGGTCATCGCTCCCTTTTTGCAAAGAGAGCACTGCTCACAATTCCATTGATTTCCATTAGGAACACGATCTTCGCGCCATGAAAGAGATCACCCCCCAAGAGCTCAAAGCAATGAAGGAAGGAAATGAAACCTTCCAGCTGATCGATGTTCGTGAAGCATATGAGGCTGAAATTTGCAGCATTGGCGGCACGTTGATCCCCATGGGAGAGGTCATCTCACGGTTGGCCGAAGTACGGAAGGACGTTCCGGTTGTCATTCATTGTCGAAGTGGCTCTCGTTCCAGCGCGGTCATTCAAGCGTTGACGGATCGTTACGGCTATACGAACCTGATGAATCTGAAAGGTGGGATCCTTGGGTACGGAAGTCAAGTGGATCAGACGTTGCGGTGCGAGTGACCATGCCTATTCGATGACTTCCACCAGATCTACGGTTACTGAATACCTGCACCATCATTAGCGGAAAGAAAGTTCATGCTCGACATTATACAAGAATTCTGGTACTTCATTACCCATCTGAATGAATCATTACCTGCATTCGTAGCGGATTACGGCTTGTGGATCTACGGGTTGTTGTTCCTGATCATTTTCGTGGAGACCGGGCTTGTGGTAATGCCTTTCCTCCCAGGTGATTCACTCTTGTTCGTAGCAGGATCCTTGGCAGCTGGCGCTAACCCCTCCATGAACTTCGGTTACCTGTTCGTGTTGCTGTTCCTTGCAGCCGTATTGGGTGATAACCTCAATTATTGGATCGGACGGTACTTCGGCAGCAAAGTGGTAAAATGGCGTTTGTTCGGACGTGATCTCGTTCAAGAGAAACACTTGGAAAAGACCCACTCCTATTTCGAGAAATACGGCGTAAAGACCATCATCATTGCTCGTTTCGTACCGATCGTACGTACGGTAACGCCATTCGTTGCTGGAGTTGGCGCCATGGACTACCGCAAGAAATTCCTGCCCTTTGATGTCATTGGTGGTCTACTTTGGATCGGCAGCATGCTAACCGCCGGATATTTGGTCGGGAACAGCGAGATCGTACAACGCAACTTCCATTATGTGGTGTTCGGTATCATCGGGATCAGTGTATTGCCCATGGTGATCGAATTCATTCGACATCGGATAGCAGCATCCGAATAAACGCAATGCGCAATACTTCCGACACTTTTCCGTTGATCGTCACGTGATAAGATACGGACTCATCGGCAGGTCGCTCAAGCATAGCTGGAGCCAGGAATTCTTCACCAAGAAGTTCCATAAGGAAGGACTTTCGGACCACCATTATGATCCGTTCGAACTTGAGGATATTGAAGACCTTGAGTTGCTTCTCAGCGAGACCAAAGACCTGAAAGGGTTGAACGTAACCCTACCTTATAAGCAGACCGTTATGCCTTTGCTGGATGCCATTGATCCCATGGCCGCAGCGGTCGGAGCGGTGAATACCATCACGATCCGAAATGGCAGGACCACTGGCTACAATACCGATGTGGAAGGGTTCCGAAGCACACTGCTGCCTTTGTTGGATGGCGAGAAACCGCGCGCATTAGTGCTTGGCACAGGTGGTGCAAGCAGAGCGGTGGCGTTCGTTCTGCGTGAATGTGGGGTCAAATTCCGATCGGTCAGTCGCAATAGAGAACGTGGGGATCTTACATGGGACCTGCTGGAACCAGCGATCATTAAAGCCTGCACCCTTATCGTGAACACAACGCCACTCGGGATGTATCCGAATGTTTCTGAAATGCCCGTGCTACCCTATTCCGCCGTTGGTCCAAGGCACCTATTGATCGACCTGGTTTACAACCCACCATACACGCAATTCCTTCAAAAAGGACAAGCGAACGGGGCAAGGATAAGCAACGGATCGACGATGCTACGCGCCCAAGCGGAAGCCAGTTGGCGGATCTGGAACAATTGAAGCGGATCAACGGTTCAACGCCCGCACCACCATCACGATCAGGCAGAACAGGAAAACGAAGATCGTGATCCGATTGATGCCGTGCATGAAGCGTACGCTGCCGTTCGGATCGGACTTGCCGAACAAAGTGCGTGGATCCAGATAATGCAGGACGCGTTTGATGAACATTATGACCCAAAGGTATGTCCAGAGCAAGTACTTTTCATTGGACCGACAAGGCAATCGCGTCTTGAAACGAATTTATTCTTCGCGAATTCCGTTTCTGTGACCCATACCGGGTCAACTAGGGACATGGGGCGATTCTTTATTTCTAATTTCTGTGACCCTTCTCAGGGTCGCGAAAAGCTCATGACGGACCCTGGAAGGGTCACAGAAATTAGACAAAGCCCCTGACAAGTGTGGATTTCGACCCAGAATGGGTCGCAGTGCTTTAGTGGTGAATGATTTAAGAGGCGATAGCCCTGATCGCATCGATGAATGAACCAAGCCTTACCCGTACCTTCGCAGATCGCTCCTGCCAGCGCTGGTGGTGTTGAAAATAGAAAAGAATGCCCTTCGAACTCATCTCAGAATTTCAGCCAACAGGCGATCAACCGGAGGCCATAAAGCAATTGGTCGCAGGGCTGAATGAAGGCGTAACGGCACAAACACTCTTAGGCGTAACCGGTTCCGGGAAGACCTTCACCGTTGCGAACGTGATCGCCGAAGTGGATCGCCCAACGTTGATCCTGAGCCATAACAAGACCTTGGCAGCTCAGCTCTATGGGGAATTCAAGCATTTCTTTCCGAATGACAGCGTGGAGTATTTCGTAAGCTATTACGACTATTACCAACCAGAGGCATTCCTACCGACCACTGGCACCTACATTGAAAAGGACCTTAGCATCAATGACGAGATCGAAAAGTTGCGGTTGGCCACCACCAGTAGCCTACTCAGCGGGAAGCGGAACATCATCGTAGTTGCAAGTGTCAGCTGCATCTATGGCATCGGAAATCCTGCTGAATTCCATAAGACGATCATTCATTTGAAAACGGGGCAGAAGGTTACCCGGAACGCCTTGCTCCACCTGTTCGTTTCTGCATTGTACAGTCGCAAGGACGTTGATCCTACCCGAGGCAACTTCCGTGTGCGTGGTGATGTTGTGGAGGTTTTCCTGGCGTATGCCGATGAAGGATTGCGCATCCATTTCTGGGGCGATGAGATCGAACGCATGGAACGCTTCGATACACTGACGAACCGTACGATCGAAACACAGCAGGAAGTAACCGTTTACCCTGCCAACATCTTTGTAACGAGCAAGGAAACCATGACGAATGCGATCCATGCGATCCAAGCGGATATGGTGAAGCAGGTCGATTTCTTCAAAGAGATCGGCAAGCATTTGGAAGCAAAACGCCTCGAAGAACGCACGCTCTATGATCTTGAGATGATGCGCGAACTGGGGTATTGTTCCGGGATCGAGAACTACAGCCGCTATTTCGATCAACGTGAAGTTGGCCAACGACCGTTCTGCTTATTGGACTACTTCCCGGACGATTTCCTCATGGTGATCGACGAGAGCCACGTGACCGTGAGCCAGGTCACTGCAATGTACGGTGGTGATCGATCGCGCAAACTGAATTTGGTGGAATACGGATTCCGGTTACCGAGTGCGATGGACAATCGCCCTCTGAAATTCGAGGAATTCGAAGGGATGATGGGACAGACCCTGTTCGTAAGTGCCACGCCTGCGGATTATGAGTTGGAGCGGAGTGAAGGCGTTATCGTGGAACAGGTGGTACGACCTACGGGGCTATTGGACCCACCGATCGAAGTTCGCCCAAGCAAGGACCAGATCGATGATCTATTGTATGAGATCCGGCAGCGTGCAGAAAAAGAAGAACGCGTGCTGGTGACGACATTGACCAAACGCATGGCCGAAGAATTGAATGAATTCCTTGGCAAGAACGGCGTGCGATCCAAGTATATCCATAGCGATGTTGAGACCTTGGAACGGATCGAGATCTTACGCCAGCTCCGGTTGGGCATGTTCGATGTACTTGTTGGGGTGAACCTATTACGTGAGGGGTTGGACCTTCCGGAAGTAAGTCTGGTAGCTGTTCTGGACGCGGACAAGGAAGGGTTTCTGCGCAGCAATAGATCGCTCACACAAACAGCAGGACGTGCAGCGCGAAATGTGAACGGACGTGTGATCTTTTATGCGGACAAGATCACGAAGAGCATGCAACGCACCATGGACGATACCGACCGTAGGCGTGAAAAACAAATGGCTTACAACGAAGAGAACGGAATAACGCCAACACAGATCAAACGTGACCGTGGCGATGTGATGAGACAGACTGCCGTAATCGACATCCATGATGCAGCGGGTCGCAGAGCGTACGTAGAGCCGGAAGAGTACAGTTTGGCTGCTGACCCTGTGGTTCAGTTCATGACGCAAGAGCAGATCACAAGGAACGTGGATCTATTGGAATTGCAAATGCGGAAAGCCTCCAAGGAACTTGACTTCATAGCAGCAGCACAATTACGGGATGACCTTTTCGCGATGCGGAAACTATTGAGCGAAAAGGAGAAGGCGTCCAAGGAAGATTGAAGGATCGCAGATCGAAAGCGGGTCACATTTGTTACATTTGGATCTTCCGCACACTTCGGATCCATGTCACGTTTGGATCTGCAGCGCTGCTTTGCTCAGTTAATCATCTACCCTCCTAATAACCGACCATAACATATGAAACTAGTTTACGCCCTCGCGATCTCGGCAGGAACCTTGAGCGCATTACCTGGAAATTCGCAGATCTCTTATGGAGGTCATCCATACGGGATCACGCATACGGTGGATCTTGCTGAAGCGCCTCTGAGCGTGATGGCTGATGTGGATGCCGAAGCACTTATGGCGGTGGATGCCGATCGTGCAGCACAAGGCATCAAAGGCCCTTATCGTTTCGGGTTCAACCACGCTACCGACCTTTCGTTGGAGAACAGCGGTGTTTGGCAAACGCTTTCCAATGGTGATCGCGTTTGGCGTTTGGCCATCCAATGCCCTGGTGCATTCAGCATCAACTTCGAATTCCACGATTACGTTATCCCTGAAGGCGCGCAAGTGTTCGTTTACAATGAACTTGGCGATGTACTAGGTGCTTTCGAGGAAGGTAGCAATGCGGGCAATACGATACTAGGAGTAACCCAATTGGCCGGTGAAAAGATCACGATCGAATATGTTGAACCTTTGGCAGTGCGCGGTCTTGGTCGTTTGATGGTGGGACAGGTAACTCATGGCTATCGTGATATCATGCACATGCAAAAAGGCCTTGGCGACAGTGGTTCTTGCAACAACAATGTGATCTGCCCTGTTGGTGATGACTGGCGCGACCAGATCAACAGTGTGGCCATGATAACTGTTGGTGGAAGCGGAATTTGTTCTGGTACGTTGATCAACAACTGCGCTGTTGACGGAACACCTTACTTTCTTACTGCGAACCATTGCTTGGGCGGAGAGACCTCGTGGGTCTTCCGTTTCAACTGGCAGAGCCCTAATTGCGTCGCCAACCAGAATGGCCCAACGAACCAGACCATCTCCGGTTCAACATTAAAGGCTAGCAGCGCCGGAAGTGACGTGGCATTGCTACAGATGAATGGTACGCCACCTGGAGCCTATGGTGTCTACTATTCAGGCTGGAATAATGGCACGACCGCTGCTTCCAACGTTACGTGCATCCACCATCCTAGTGGTGATGTGAAGAAGATATCTTTCGAGAACCAAGCCGTGACCAGCGCAAGTTTTGGAGGTGCTCAATGCTGGCGCGTTGCAGCATGGGATGATGGAACCACCGAACCGGGTTCATCCGGCAGTGGACTATGGGATCAGAATAAGCGGCTCGTAGGCCAATTGTATGGTGGTCAAGCCGATTGCAGTAACAATGTCAATGACTATTTCGGTAGATTGAGTGTTAGTTTCCCGTTGATCAATACATGGTTGGGTAACTGCGGCACTACCTTGGATGGTTATGATCCATCGACCGTTGGCATCAATGACGTTGCTACCGATCTGGAATTGGAGGTATTACCGAACCCTACGACCGGTGTGCTTTCCGTTATGCTGCCAACCACATTCCGGACCGGTGCAACGTTGAAGGTGTTCGATATGGTAGGTAAAGTGGTTCTTACTCGCATTGTTACCAACAACAAAGAGCGCATCAATTTGGACCTAACGGACCGTAACGAAGGCGTTTATATCCTCCAGGTCGAGAACGGAACGACACGTGCAACTGAGCGGATCCTATTGACACACTAAGGCATTTCAAATTCGCTGAACCCGGCCCGAGTCCATTTTCATTGGTTCGGGCCGGTTTTATTTTGACCCGCCCTATCTTCACGATCCGAATCAACTACACGCACTACCATGCTGAGACACACTACCCTCTTATTAAGTTCCATCCTTGCTTCCGGCCTCATGGCACAGATCTCCTATGGTGGCCGCGCACTTGGTCTGCAAGGTGATGTTCTTCCCGAGGCACCACTTGTGCGCATGCATACGGTTGATGTTGACGCATTGCTCGCCGAGGATGCTGCGCGCGAAGCAGCTGGGATCAAAGGGCCTTACCGATATGGGTTCAATCATGCGGTTGACCTGAACACGGAGAACAGCGGTATTTGGCATACCCTGCGTGATGGTGATCGCGTATGGCGTATAAGCATTGAATGCCCCGGTGCGATTACGACCAATTTTCAATTCCACGATTACGTGGTGCCGGAAGGAGCACGCGTTTTCGTCTACAACACAGCAGGCTTGCAGTTGGGAGCTTATACTGCGGACAGCAATCCGGGACACACGTCCATGGGAGTGCAGCAGATCCCTGGTGATCGGATCACGATCGAATACCATGAACCAGTTGCTGTCGCAGGGCAAGGGCGATTGATGATCGGACAAGTGACGCACGGCTATCGCGACCCGTTCAATTTTGCACGTGATCTTGGTGATAGTGGCAGTTGCAACATCAATGTGATCTGCCCGGAAGGACTGGGTTGGGAAGATGAAGTACGCTCCGTTGCATTGATCGATGCAGGTGGTGGATATTGCACAGGTACCATGATCAACAATTGCGCGCAGGATAGCACACCCTACTTCCTTACCGCGAACCATTGCTTGGGCGGCGGCGTGGACAATTGGGTATTCCGATGGAACTGGAACAGCCCGACCTGTGACCCTACCGAAGACGCACCACAGGACCAGACCATTGCAGGCAGTACACTGTTGGTGAACAGCGCTGGAACGGACGTTGCTTTATTGGAATTGAACAGCATTCCACCGGAAGAGTATGCCGTACACTACGCCGGATGGGACCATGGTCAGGACCCTGCAGAGACCATGACGGGGATCCATCATCCACGTGGCGATATCAAGAAGATCTCCCATTCGGATGGTCCTGCGATCACCGGCACTATGAGCGGTGCGGATTGCTGGCAAGTACAACTTTGGGCCGCCGGAACCACCGAGCCAGGCTCCAGTGGCAGTGGCCTTTGGAATCAGGACCATCGCTTGGTCGGGCAGCTTTTTGGTGGCGAAGCAGCGTGTGGGAATAGTGTGAATGACTTCTATGGAAAGCTCGTTACCAGCTGGCCCCTGCTTGAAGAATACTTGGGAGATTGTTCCGATACGCTGGATGGTTGGGACCTTGGCGAAACGGTTTTTATACCCGACACGAATGATGCTGCCGTAACATCCATCGCCAACATCCCAACGCTCTTGTGCGGAACGGATTCCATCATTCCGCAGATCTCTTTAAAGAACAACAGCAACGTGGTGATGACCATGATGGACGTGATCTACGGTCTCGTCGGTGGAATTGAGGACACCTTGAATTGGACCGGTACACTTCAACCGGACCAAACGGTGATCCTCTTCCTACCAACGATCTACGTACCGAATGGCGAACAGATACTGAACGTCTCTGCCAGTATGCCGAACGGAATTCCGGATGCGAACTTGGATAACGACACATGGAGCTTTGCATTCACTGTTGTCTATCCGAGCGAGACCGTTATTCTGGCCCTGACCCCGGACAATTACGGTGCGGACATTACGTGGGAGATCACCAGCTCCATTGGTACGGTGTTGTATGAAGGTGGCCCATACACCAACAACAACTCGGGCGTTACGGACTCACTGATGTTCTGCTTAACGGACACTTGTTACACGTTCACGATCTACGATGAATTCGGTGACGGCATTTGTTGCGACGCGGGCGAAGGACATTATGAGATCTTCGGACTGTACGGCAACGAATACGCAAGCAGCGATGGCCAATACACGTTTCAGAACAGCAACTCCTTTTGTGTGAGTTTGGTAGGCATCAACGAACCAACGGACGCCGGTACACTGAACCTCTACCCGAACCCGACGACCGGAAACCTCACCGTACAACTGGCCGGCATGGAAGGAAGAACGGAACTAACGCTCTTGGACAACACGGGCCGCATTGTGGAGCAACGGATTGTTAACGGAACCAAGCAACTCACTCTTGACCTCAGCACATTGGCAGAAGGCCTGTACGCATTGCAAGCGCAACATGCCGGTGGCCGTGTGGTGCAGCAGGTGATGGTGGTTCGTTAGGGATCGCCGGGACTTGTTTGTGAAAACAAGTGAGGGCTTGTAGGCAGGCTTATGTGATTAGAAGGAATCTCAAAAATAAGCATTGCCTAAGTTATCTATGAACACTGGGCTTTGATCAACTTTTTAATGTTCCAGTTGATCTTCTTCTTTGGCGCAATGTACTTCGCTAAGAAAAGCGATGGACATCAGCGACAAGCAATGGGAAGTGTTGGAAAAACCGCTTACAAGTATTTTTCATAAGAGCGAAACACGTGGCAGGCCCAGACAAGATCCACGTGCGGTGCTTAACGGGATCTTGTGGATATGCCGGACCGGTGCACCATGGGCAGATCTACCTGGCAGATACCCGCCATACCAGACTTGCCATCGGTACCACAAACACTGGTGCAAGAGCGGTTCTTGGGATAAACTGCTGCATGCTCTTGCATCGGATCTACGCGATCGAGGAAGATCGACATTACCGAATGCTTTATCGATGGCACCTTCGCAAGTGCCAAAAAAAGGGGGCTTGTGTTGGACCTACTAAGAAAGGGAAAGGCACCAAGATCATGGCAGTCACAGACGCTGTTGGTATTCCTCTCACCGTACGGGCCTTTAGCGCCAGCACCCATGAAGTAAAGCTAGCCGATAGGACGATCCGTTCGTGTGCCATAAAGCCCAAACGTGTGATCGCCGACAGGGCGTACGACAGTGACAAACTAAGACGCACATTGAAGAAACGCGGAATCCAACTGGTATGTCCGCACAGGAGTAACAGAAAACGACAAGTGCATCAAGATGGACGGGAATTACGGCGCTACAAACGCCGCTGGAAGGTCGAAAGGTTGTTCGCGTGGTTGTTTAACTCGCGCCGTACATTCGTTCGGTATGAATACCATGCAGACCTCTTCTTAGGCATGGTGCAGTTGGCTTGCGTAATGATAATTCTCAAAAGTTATTTTTGAGATGGCTTCTAGATACTTCATGTAAGTGCATAACATATTCGCCTATAACAAACCCACTAGCAACCAGTTACAACAAACTGTCGACTTAGCAGAATAACACGCATTATGTGTTACATGATTGTTGCCGCACATAGGAATGACGAACATCGAGCTTAGAAATATTGACCCTGAGGACATCGAAGACCTGCTCTTAGAAGTGGAGGCTTCGTTCGATATCAAATTCACGGATAACGAGCTTGCTCACGTACGGACTTTCGGAGATATAATTGACCACATCAAGAGCAAGATTAAGCTCGTTAATACGGACGATTGCACAACTCAGCAAGCCTTTTACAAATTGCGGCGGGCAATATTTACAACGCTGCAAATTGACAAGGATAGGCTAACTCCTGATACTTTGCTCCAAGAGCTATTACCAAGGAAGACTAGAAAAACCGGAATAGAAAGTATTGAACAAGCCTTAGGGTTCAAGTTATCAATCGTACGACCGCCTCATATCGTGACTGGCTTTCTGATAATACTTCTTTTAGGTTCTTTCATTGGACTGTTTTACAACTGGCTGTTTGGACTTGCTGGTCTTGGACTTGCAATTTGTGGATTATGGCTTGCATTAAAACCAGGAAACGAGCTTGACATTAAAACTGTAGGACAACTTGCAGTGAAAATGACTAGAGAAAATTACTTAAAGTCCAGACGCAATCCCAAGACTTACAATAACACCGAAATAGAGAAAGTCCTGACCGATTGGTTCAGCTATGACTTCGGTATTGACAAGAGTAAGCTGACCAGAGAAGCTCGATTGACTTGAAAAAGAAATAAAACGATGCGGCAACAAAGGCTAAACCACACGCCCAACCCTCCAACCGTTGCGCGATGCTTTAGCCAAACCGATATGTCATCGACCGGACCATAATTTAGTTCTTGATACGACGCTGACCCACTTGCTGAAAAGTTAATTATTATTTACCTTTGTCAATGAAGTGTTCCGAAGCTTTACGAATACTGAAGAGGAATGGGTGGTATCCTGTTTCCAACAGGGTTCACATGTAAAACTGAAACATAATGAGATAGCTGGCACGATCATTTTTCCGGATCATGGCAGCCAGGAACTAGGACACGGACTACAGAAGAAGCTTTTCAAACAAGCGGGGATCAAATGATCAAAGAGATGAAGAAATTGAAAAAGAAGATAGACATCGTTGTAGAGAAAACAGCTACCGGATATTCGGCATACGCTGAAGACCAAGGAGCATTCACCACTTCTAAGAACATCCCTTCGCTCTACGAGAATCTATTGGAAGCACTTAATCTTCACTACGAAGAACATGGCTATTTGGTCACAGCTGATAATCTGCGATTGAGGATGGACCTTCAACAGTTCTTCCAGTACTACAAGGTACTCAATGCAAACTTCCTAGCGAAACGGATCGGAATGAATCCAAGCCTGTTATCCCAGTATGTGCGAGGGAAGAAACAACCATCGAATAAACAGACCGAAAAGATCATGCACGGCATTCAGAATATCGGTATGGAATTGTCCTCGATCAACTTTGTATGAACGGATAAGAAAAGACCAACACGCAATAAGCTGTAATCGGCTTAGGCCGCATAGATCCCGCAACCGAGCCGAAACCTTATCCAAAAAGCCGATACATTCATGCGTTAGCTACCTACCACTCAATACTTCCACAAGTAGTACATCAGCTTCACGTACTCGTTGGTCACCATCAATAGTCTGTCAACGCTTTGCCACCAGCGGTTACTGTCGTAACGGTCGGAGTGAGCGGGGTTTCTTAAACGAAAGGTCTACTGAGATCCTGAAACGCGGTATTTCATTCATCAACGTATAGTCAACAGTAATGCCTGCCGAGCCTCAGGCATACGCCAGGGAAGAGCACCACATAAAAGCGGACCCGATCCAAGGCACATACAATATCTCGTTGGATAACCGCGCAGATCTTCGCATGCAATAGCATCAGGCGTGTTAATAGGACCATCAATCGGCTGGATACTATATTAGCTGGTAACCAACACACTACCGAACTGTAACAAAAAACAATGACCTAGTTTTATGACACATATTGTTTGTTATTCGATCGAAACCAAATGAACAGATCCAAATGAAAAAGCTACTTCTGCTGATCATTATTTCCTTCTTAGGTCCATGCGTGAAAGCCCAAACGGATCTGGACTCTCTGTTGAACGTCTGGCAAGACGAAGCACAACACGACTCTGATCGAGTAAGTGCTTACAAGAGTTACATAAACGATGGTTTTCTGTTCTCGCACCCTGATACTGCATTCATTTTAGCACAGAACCTATTGCACTATGGTGAGGCCCATCAATATGAAAAAGCGAGGGCGGTGGCATACAACGTTATGGGTGTTTCCGATCTTAATAGATCTGACTACCGTAGAGCCCTGAAATACTTTGAGCTTAGTTTGAAGATCAGTGATAGCATCGGAGACAAAAAAGGCATTGGTGCGAGTATCGGGAACATCGGGAATATCTACAAAGAACAAGGGGCCTACCCGAAAGCACTTGACCACTACCAGCGTAGTTTGAAGATCAGTAAGGAAATCGGGAATATACAAGGCAGTGCAGCAGCGATCAGCAACATTGGAAATATCTACTACTACCAAGGTGACTTACCGAAAGCGCTGGACTATTACCAGCGCAGCCTGAAGATCTATGAAGAAACCGGGAATAAACAAGGCAGTGCGTACACCATACATAATATTGGGATCATCTACTCTGAACAAGGGGACTCCCTCAAAGCACTGGACTATTATCAGCGCAGTTTGACGATCTGTGAAAATATAGGAAATGATAAAGCAACTGCAACCTCCTTAAGCAGTATTGCCAGTGTTTACGCAGCTCAAGGTGACTACCCCAAAGCGCTGGATCATTACCAACGTGGTTTGAACATTTGTGAAAAGATCGGAGACAAATGGGGCCTTACGATAATCACAAGGGGCATTGGATATGTCCACAACGCAAAAAGGGACTACGCCAAAGCATTGGAATTCTGCAATAGATCTCTGGTTTCCAGCAAAGAAATTGGTGCACTTAAAGAAGAAAAACAGGCTTACGATTGCTTATACGCGACGTACAAAGCCATGGGCAAGAGCAACGAGGCCTTGGTGTATTTAGAGAAATTACAGGCAATCGTTGACAGCTTGAATGCGGCAGAAACGACCAAAATACTCCAGCAGATGGAGTTTACCAAGCAGGTGTTAGCGGATAGCATCGCCACAGCAGAAAAAGAGCGCCTCGTGGAAGATGCCCACAGAGAAGAGGTGAGAAAGCAGAACAGAACCCGCAATATGATGGCCGGAGGCGGGGTCATGCTAATGGTCTTGGCTGGTGGCCTCTACGGTAGAGTGCGCTACATCAGAAGATCGAAAGCCGTTCTACAAGTTGAGAAGGATCGTTCAGAGAATCTCTTGCTCAACATTCTGCCTGCCGATATAGCAGCAGAACTCAAAGAAAAAGGCCGAGTGGATGCTCAGGACTTTGACCTGGTCAGCATTCTATTTACCGACTTCAAAGGCTTTACGGCCGCCAGCGAGAAGCTTAGCGCACAGGAATTAGTAGCCGAGATCAATTCCTGTTTTGAAGCCTTTGACGGCATTATGGGCAAGTACACTATTGAGAAGATCAAGACCATTGGCGATGCATACATGGCCGCTGGCGGTTTGCCTGTTACTTCAGATGCATCCGTAAAGAACACCGTTCTAGCTGCGTTGGAAATGCAATTATTCATTGCTAAGCGCAAGGCGGATCGAGATGCCAAAGGACTACCCGCTTTCGAAATGCGCGTAGGGATCCACACAGGTCCCATTGTGGCAGGGATAGTTGGCGTCAGAAAATTCCAATACGACATATGGGGAGACACTGTGAACACAGCAAGTCGCATGGAAAGCAACGGCGAAATCGGCAAAGTGAACATCAGTCAGACCACCTATGAATTGCTTAAAGCAGATCCTGAATTTGCGTTTGAATCCAGAGGCAAGATCGAGGCGAAAGGGAAAGGTGAATTGGACATGTGGTTCGTGAGCTTGAAAGCAGAAAGAGCATAACGTGGCATCCATATAGCCAATATTCAATAGCTGCTGGACGATGTTTATCATAACAAGTTATACCTTGTCAATACAGCGCAAAGAGCCAAAATGGATTCAAGGAATTCGACTACCACCCTTTCAGATCTGAAACAATTCAAAGATTGGGTCGTCGCAGGGATCAGTGAGGATATGATGAACCCTAAGAAAACGCTGGCCCTAAAAGACTTCTCGATCAATGTAAGACTAAAGCTTGCGGCATAGTGGACTGCTACTAGGTTCTTCTATTTGTATGGAGATCATCCCGGATCATGCATTAGAAAACTTATTGCGACCTCAAACCCTTAGCCCACGGACTCCACCGTACGGCGGATACTTTTCGCTCAATCTCCATAGCTATGCTATGATCCAATCGCGAAAAGTCCCATGGCCGTTGGGTTGGAACCCTCATCACGCTTCTCTAATGCATGATCTGGGATTATTTTGAGTTGTACACCTCTGACAAGTTGAACTGTCTAATCACTGGGGAGAATGTCCTGAACATCCGTACAGCGCTGTTCATTGCCTCTTTCATCATGGTCCTACCACCATTAGTGATCGCACTCTCCCTACTGGTAAAGCTGTGATGAGCCTGAGGTCATACATTGTTATCGGATCACTATTCACCCTAATGATGTTGCTGATAGCCGTTGGAAGCCTTACGCTTTGGTATGGCTCATATACCATTTGGAAGTAGATCGGTAAAAAAAGGAGCTGAACGTGTTAGCAAACCGACCTGCATTTGTGCGTTAATGCTATTCGCAAATGGTCGTTAGCTTCAACAACCACCTAGCAGCATCCAAACGAGGAGAAAAACGATCACAGTCCCGAAACATCCGCCGCCCCATTTGTAAGCAGCGCCGCCCGCAAGTAATCCTCTGAATATGTTATTCATGTGTAATTAGGTTTAGAATACTTCCTTGTCCAAAAAAAAGGCCAGAATTCAGGCGTCCAGTAGCGATATTAAGTGGACACAATATCTACCCTATTCCATTCGCTCGGCGTTAAGGCGTAGTCTTCAATAGTACTGATCAAACTGTATGCAACCTGAGGAATTCAGTGCACATTTTGGGGTATGGTCCCGCTCAACGGGTGATGCCGCTTTTGAACGAGGACCACCTGCGATCATCAGATCACCAAATTACTGAACGATAACGACACGCAGAACAACATCGCGTGCTGGATAATGAGATCGGCGAATGATCTGCAATAGAACAAGGAGAATTTCAGATCAATAGAACATGAACAATTCAGATCCAAAGAAGAAAAAACCTGAACCGATCCCGGGGCAGAAAAGAAATGCGGAAGAACAGCCTTCAGTACCTGCAGTACCTCCATCGGACACAGAAGCCGAGGCGGATCAGCAAGCTGACAAAGGCGCATTACCTAAGAGCGTTCAAGGAGACCACGGCGCACCCAAGCCTATTGTTAATCCTGGTCCAGAAGGAGACCAATAGACATCAAGCCATAGGTTGAGGTGGGTTCGGGTCATTCGGGTGGATCGGTGTTGGTGGATCCGGTTGACCGGTACTCGGCGGCACTTCTTGCGGTGGGCGCGTAGGAGTTCACGGAACTGGCTCACGGACAGGTTTTACAGGATCATAAGGCTCTATGATAGGTGAAGGTTGCTTACCTGATCCAACGTCTTTGTGGGTTAAGGTATTCTCCTCAATTCGGTTTTGCTTACTCTTCTTTAATACGAACACAAATACAAGAGTTGTCCCATTTGCTTTACCCTTCGTTCCAAATTGATGCTATGCCAATCCTTTCATTTCCAATTATCCGACGGATGAGGGAGCAGCAGCATGGTAATTACACGGACCGACGCGTCCACTATAATAATTCGCATCCGATCAGACATTACCTCCTGTGCTTCGAAAAGGGCATGATCCTGGAATGCCGACATTTACTTGAACTCGAACGATCGTATCCATGAAACTTACTTCTGCCAACGCTTTCTGGGCGCTTTCAAATGGATTGAAGACCACCTATCCATCCGTTAATGAGGATATTGAAACCGATGTTGTTATCATAGGAGCTGGGATAACCGGCGGTTTGATCGCCCATCAATGCGTATCGGATGGTCATCGTGTGGTTATTCTGGACAAACGTGAAGTCTGTCATGGAAGCACTTCAGCTACAACATCATTGCTGCAATATGAGATCGATGTGCCCTTATTCAAGTTGATCGAAAAAGTAGGTGAAGAACATGCTATAGCAAGTTACAAGGCTTGTCATCGATCTATCGACATAGTGGAGAAACTAGCCTTGGATCTGAGCAGGGACAGCGGATTCAAACGAAAATCATCGATCTACTTCTGTACCAAAAAAGGTCAGTTGAAGGCACTTCGAAAAGAATTCGAAGTGAGAAAGCACTACGGCTTTGAAGTAGAGTGGATAATGGGGAATGAGTTGCAGAATGAATATGGACTGAAAGGTGCTCTAGGCGCGATCAGGTCGGCACAAGGAGCAAGCGTGGATGCCTATACACTAGCCTACGACCTACTGGCTGCTTCAGTAGAAAAAGGACTGATCGTGCGCGACAACACCGAAGTGACCAAAGTGGAACACGACCAGGATGCTGTAAAAGTCATAACCTGCGATGGCCATCGGTTGAAAGCCAAGAAGTTGATCTATTGCAATGGCTTCGAAAGCACGGAGATCCTGGGGCGCTCGTTCGTAAAGCTCTTATCTACTTACGCAACAGTTGGGGAGCAATTACCAGGACCAGAAACAGTTCTGGATGATGTTCTCTTCTGGAATATGGCTGATCCATACATCTACGCGAGGGCAACGGACGATGGGCGGATGCTGATCGGTGGTGAGGATGAAGAATTCGTGGATCCTCAAAAACGTGATCGACGTATTCAAAAGAAAGCTGAGAAGCTTGAAAAGACCATGCATGAATTGTTTCCGAAAATGCCATACAAGGTCGACTTCGCATGGGCAGGCACATTCGGTGAAACCGAGGATGGCTGTCCGTTCATCGGTGAACACAAGGATCATCCTAACACGTATTGGGTGCTAGGCTTTGGAGGAAATGGTATCACGTTCTCCACCATTGGTCGTGAAATGGTCTCGGCCTATTTGTCCGGCCAAGATCATCCAATGGATGAACCATGGGGATTCCCTGGTCGGTTCAAATGAGCGGTAAAAATGCAACCCGTAGGAACCGCGTTGCCGAAGCTTTGTAAGCGTGCCTGCGATCCTTGCGCTGACGGGCATAAGTCAACCATCACCTGCACATTTGACTGACCATCTGAGCCATTCGAGCGATGCTGTCAACGTCCAGCGCAACCAACCATTTTCACTGAAGCATTCTACGCGTTGAGTGATATTCTCCATCTGGGAACTGGAACAGAAATTCGAGTTCATTAGCACGGAGAATTCCCCAGAACCAAACTTAAAATGGGAAAAACTTCCCCAGAACGGTTCCTATCACATGCTCATCGATAACGGTACATTAAATGCAACGTACAATTCGAACCAAAAAACCAAAACAAAATGATCCGCTGGGTAATCACCTTTCTCGTTATCGCACTTATTGCAGCCTTTTTTGGCTTTGGAGGAATAGCCGCAGGAGCGGCTGAGATCGCGAAAGTGATCTTCTATCTATTCTTGGTCCTTTTTGTGATCTCGTTGATATTCGGAGGTCGTATCTGGCCGAAGAAGTAGTAGATGTTCCTAAAAAGAAGAATACCTGGATCGAACTGGTGCTGCTGGTTCAATTCAGGTATTTTTTTGACCCGATAAAACAAATTACCGGCGCGCTACCGTTGATCAGGTCCTCGTCGAATCATATACCACAGATCTTATTGGAATTGTGTTATCAACATCATGTTCCCTTGATCTGGCATGATCTGAAATCACCGAACGAACCTAATTGCCGTTCAAAGCCCCACTAGACCTCAACAGTCCGGTTACGCAGTATTTCCTTGGAACCCATTACCATATTCACGGAACAACTCGTTGCAGATGGAGTAGTACATTTCCAATTCAGCTTACCCGTTCAAGGTTGCATCCACGTGAGACCGCATCAGAATACCTGCTCAGATCACTGGGAATTTCATGATCTTGCCTGACCATGAGCCTCAACGAACCAGAGCCACTTATCGACACCACGGGATACTTCGGTGAATAGGTCAGCGGTATCGGCATCATCCATATCCTCCGCCTTATCGATCGCGTTCCGCACCTGTGTGCCGTATGCGGCCAATGCCTTCGTTACTGCCTCCACATGAGCTTCGCCAGTACTAATATCCCTTGGATACTCGGGTAGATCCGAACCTGCCACAGCTGCCCTTGCAGTTCCGTATACGGTGCCACCAAGCATCACCGCACGCTCTGCGATCTTATCAACGTATGCTTCTGTAGCTTCATAGATCTCATCGAACAGTTTATGAAGCCCAATGAAATTAGGTCCCTTCACATTCCAATGAGCTTGCTTCATTTGTAAATTGAGGTCCACTGAATCCGCTAATCTATCGTTCAATAATTCAACGATCCCAACTCGCGTTTTCTTTGGTAGACCATTGGATGTATCATGCATCTGCGTTTGTGCGGCTTTCACACGCTTTGTTCCTGTATTCTTCTTAGTTGCCATTTGTTCTTTGGTTTCATTTGGTTGTGGAATATCACGGTCCATCCCCGTGCCATATAGTTCACTGCTCGGCATATGCCGGATCCCAGTGGCTCCCTGTGATCCGGGTATGATCAATTGTGTAGATCACTACACGCTTCGTAATGCAACTGTGGTACAAAATCCACGTTACTGTTCAATTAGTCTTGGTTCCACAAAGGAGCTTTGTCTGGGATCAATGAACTCCGATGGATCAGGACCATTGTCACATTCCTCTGTGATCAAGAAATAAATGGTAGGCGATGACCAAATACCATCAACGATGCTGTGATCATGATCATTGGGCCGCAAAGCACCATTGCCAGCAGTTAAATGTTCAACGTTTCGTAGACCTGGACATCAGGCTCAATTGTTGTTCATCCGCAAATCTCCTGATCACGTTCCTTTAACGAAGATCTTCTCCGGAAAGCGCAACGTGAACTTAGAACCATCGCCAACTTTACTCTGCGCGGACATTGAAACTTCGTGGCTTTTAAGAATGCTGCGAGCAGTCGTTAACCCAAGGCCCAGCCCACCGGAGCGACCTGTATAGAATGGTTCAAAGAGCCGTTCCAGATTCTCTGGCGGAATACCTTTCCCATTGTCCGTAATGGCCAAATAAACAGCTTCGGGGTCGCGTGTAACAGTAAAGGAAAGCTCCCCTCTTTCCGGATCCATGGCCTCCACTGCGTTCGTACAAATATTGGTGATGGCCAAGTTGATCAACTCGCAATCGGCCATCACTTCCGGTAGATCCGGATCGATATGGATCCTGCTTTTCATCAACTTCAGATCCAGCCGGTCCTTGATCGCCTTAAGTGCGTTGTTCACTATGTCGTCCATCTTGCACGGGATCAAGTTCAATTCCCGCTTCCTTGACGATTCCAACATTTCCTTGATCAATGTTCCAATGCGCTCCAAGTTGCGCTCAATGATCTGGAAGAAGTGCTTCACATCCTCATGATCCGCCTCCACTTCATCCTGCAATTGCTCGATCGCCAAATAAATGTTGGTCAAGGGATTTCTAACCTCATGTGCAACCGTGCGTGTTATCTGCGCTGTAAGCTCCAGACGGTCTGTCTCTACACTTGACTCTTGTAATCTTCTTTGTTCAGTGATATCCGTGAATGTCACCACAAAGCCATCCTCCATTTTCACGGCATGGATCCGGTACCAATTGTTCAAGCCCGAACCGTGGTAATGGATCTCACTCACGAACACATCATTTTCTTCAACCACTTTCACGTACGCATCGAACAATCCATTATCGTCGTGCTCGATCATTTCTTCCAAGAGGTGTTTGCCTACCAGGTCTGTTCGACCCAACATTTCATTGGCCACTCTATTCGAGGATAAGTACTCGAAATCAATGATGATATGCTCCTCATTTCGTAATGCTTTGAACGACATGATCCCATTCGGTGAAGTGTCCAACAATTTCTGGAGCATCCCTTGCAACTGGGTGCGGGTCAGGACCTCATCTGCCAGATCCCTGACATTCGCTCTAAGTTCTTTTCCCGCCACTGCCGTATCACGCAAAGAGCGTGTAAGTCGCCAGAACAGAATGCTAGTGGCCACGATCGCAAGCAAGGAGAATACGATCAGCATGGCTGGCGCGGCAAATCCTACGGACTCCTCTATTTCCAATGCTGCATTGCGTTGCACAACCAATCGCTGGGATATACGCTCGTAAATGCTGCGCGTTCTATCCATTTCAACTTTATCCACTAGCAGTGGTAAAGTCTCAATGAGCGTATCGCGCTCGACTTGTAGATCCACCGAACGTATTCGTTGCGCCCAGAGTGCGGTCAATCGCAGTGCGGAGGCTCTTAGACTATCCAGATCTTTGCGGTCCTCAACATTCTTGAACAATTCATAGGAATCGTGCAAACAACGAATGTGATCCACCTTCGCCGCGCGGTAAGGTTCAAGAAATGAGGTGTTCGATGTGATCACGTAACCACGAACACCGGTTTCTTGGTCCCTCAATGCGGACATCACACCATCAAGCGCAACCTTCTTCGCGGTTTGACCTCTGATAACATGCACCGAATCCTGAAATCCGGAAATACTCTTGTATGTTGCATAGAGCAGCACGAGCATGAGAACGACCATCCCGAAGAACAAGAGCTTTGAGATACGCTGCTCTTCAGTAATTCGTCGCAGGTCATTCATTGGAGCGCGGTTCCGGATACAACGGTGAGAACAACAATATTGCACGTGATACCCTGCTGAGATCCGAACAGCGGTTCATGTGCCACCAACCATCCACTTGGCTCACACATCCAGACCGAAGGCCTTCATCTTGTTATACAGGGTCTTCCTGTCTATGTTCAGCAATTCCGCAGTACGGGATTTATTGAAGCCATTCCGTTCCAAGGCTTGAAGTATCGCCTCCTTCTCTGCTTGGTGCGCCACACGCCTTAAACCATCATCCTCCGTGCTGGAACCGTTCGACGCATTTCCATTCGTAGCACTACCAGGACCAGCTAGAACCATTGCAGGCAAACAATCGCCGGAGATACGATCGTCCGTGCTCAACAACACTGCCCGCCTCACTACATTGCCTAATTCCCTAAGGTTTCCGGTCCATGAATGGGCCATAATGCGTTCCATTGCGTCCTCTTCGAACCCTATCACTGATCTACCAAGTCGGTCATTTGCAAGTTCCACGAAATGTTGAGCGAACATTGCGATATCCTCCTTTCGCTCACGAAGCGGTAGGAGGTGGATCGTGAATTCCTGGATTCGATGGAGCAGGTCCTCACGGAATCGTCCTTCAGCAACTGCTTTATTCAGATCCTCATTCGTTGCTGCCAGAATGCGCACATCCACATCGACATCCTTAGCGCCACCGATCCGCTTGATCTTGCGCTCCTGTAGAACACGTAATAGTTTGATCTGATTCTCATAGGTGAGGTTCCCTACCTCGTCCAGGAAAAGGGTTCCCCCACTCGCTTGTTCAAAGTTTCCGGCACGATCAGCAACCGCTCCGGTGAATGCACCCTTCGTATGGCCGAAAAGCTCGCTTCCCGCCAATTCCTTCGGCAATGCGCCGCAATCCACGGAAACGAACGGGCCCTTTGAACGCCGACTTTCTTCATGAATGCGTTTTGCCACGAACTCTTTACCGGTACCGGTTTCGCCGGTGATCAGAACGGACATGTCGGTCGGTGAAACGAGAGCTATGTGCTTATCGATCAGTTTGGCTGAAGCACCCGTACCGTTCACATACGTCCGATCACTTTTCTTCCTTGGAGCAACAGCTTTGTGTTGCCCGTCCACGGTGCTACTTGATCCTGACCTGGTCACTACCGCCAACGCATCTTGAACGCGCATCAACAATTCATCCGGATACAAGGGCTTGGCGATGTAGTCAAATGCACCTCTACGCATCAGATCAACTGCCAATCGAACATCTGAATAACCGGTGATTATGATCACTTGGATATCGGCGGAGATGCCACGGATATATTGGAGCATATCAACAGCATCCGTATCGGGCAAGCGATGATCACACAAGACCAGATCGAACTTCGTATCCGATAATACTGACTTTGCTGTTGCTCCACGATGAGCTGTGGAAACCTGGAAGCCGGCTTTTGTAAGCAGGCGGCTGAGCAGTAAACACAGATCTTGATCATCATCCACTACCAATACATTTTTCTTTTCCATAGTAGTAAGATCCATCATGCTTGAAACCCGAGGTCCTTGATCTTTGTAAATATATCCTGTCTATTGAATGGTTTAGCGAGGAACGTATCTGCTCCTGCTTTCAGGGCATTGCTACGTTCTGAATCCATTGCGCTGATCGCGATGCAAGACGCATTCGGCATTTTTGACCTGATCTCCGGAATGAGTTGATAGCCCAGCCCATCCGGTAAGTTAACATCGAGGAAAACCGCGTCGAAATCGTGTTCCTTGATCGCTTTACGACCTTCTTCAAGCGAATAAGCAGTCGTACATTCCACACCTGTTCGTTTTAGCATTGCACACAGTAGTTCACAGATCTCGATCTCGTCGTCCACCAGCAGGACTGTGTTCATGGCTCTTGTTCGTATCTCAGATCGCATATAAAATCATGTTGAGCATTCCCAATGACCATTATTGGTACTAAGCGAGAACTGAGGTGGTCAACACACACATACGTTGACCGTGAATACCATGCCATCCTTTAAATGCGCGATGCTGCCCTACCTGTGGTACGACCAAGATCCGGATCGTAAATCTATGGGTAAGAAATTCCCCGGTCGGGGAATTTCTTACATGCGGATGTATCCGCAAGAACCAGATCATGATGCGCCGGATCGAGCAGAACAACACGGCCTGATATTTTCCTGACCTGGACAAATTAGCCCTGAATGCCGGAAGTAGAAAAAAGTACGGATGAACCTTCTGAGAATAAAAAACACCGCCGCTTTCGCATCATCGCGATCATCGTTGGAATTCTACTTCTGCTTCGCATTGCACTGCCCTATGTGCTTCTCCGGGTTGCAAATGACCGTTTGAGCAAGATCCCGGGATATTACGGGCACATCGACGACCTGGATCTGGCGATCATACGCGGAGCGTATCAACTGGAGCGGTTCGATCTGCAACGTGTGGATACGGTTTCTTTAGAACGCACTCCGTTCATTGCTTCGAAGCTGATCGATATTTCCATTGAGTGGCGTGCGTTATTCAAGGGTTCTTTGGTCGGTGTGATCGAAGCGGATGAGCCGCGCCTGCGGTTCACCATTGGAGCTGCGGAACCGGAGGATGTGCAGGGAGACACCGCTACCTTGACAGATGTATTCGATGACTTCATGCCACTGAAGCTCAATCGCGTCGGCTTACGGAATGGGCGTTTGGAATATGCCGACCCGGGAGCTACACCTCCGCTGGACATGGCACTAACAGAGTTGAATGGTGAAGCATTGAACTTATCCTCGGTGATCGACAAAGCCAAGGTATTACCATCAACCATAACCGCAACGGCCACTATTTATGGAGGTGCAATGGCGTTGAACATGGGACTTGATGCCTTGAGAGATCAGCTTGCATTCGACATGGATCTAACTGTTGAGGACATTGAATTGACCCAAGTGAACGACTTTTTCCAAGCCTATGCGGATTTTGATGTGAACACCGGAAGCATGTCCGTGTATACTGAACTGGCTACGCAGGACGGAGCTTTTACCGGCTACGTTAAGCCGGTCATCAAGGACCTCGACGTTCTGGGGAAAGAAGATCGGAAGGACAATTTCTTCCGTAAACTTTGGGAAGGGGTCGTTGGCACAGCCGCTGTGATCCTAAAGAACCAAAAGGAGAAGCAGGTTGCAACGAAGGTCCCACTTGAAGGGCGCTTGGACGACCCTCAAGTGGGAAGCTGGATCGCCATAGGCCGAACGCTAAGGAACGCGTTCATAATAGCCCTGCAACCGATTCTGGACAAGGAGATAACGATCGGAGATCTGAACAAGGAAGTATTAGAAAAAGATGGCGGGTTCCTGAAGAATGTTTTCGGAAAGGAAGAGAACAAGGACAAGAACTGACGTTCCCGCCGAAAGGGGCCCCACTGAACCGATGATCAAGTTCAGATGGTCCATAGAGCAGATGCATTCTGACCGCTGGGAACCCTATACCCCACATCCGGGGAGAATCTTGACCATTCAAGAATTTCAGTCGATGTCCCAATCAATTAAGAACCAACGCTTTTGCATGTTGGCAAGCGATCAGCATTACGCAATATGATAAGTGCGAACCCTGCACGCGATGAACAATAAGCTCTATTCTACAATGTTACGTTCCGCACCTGTTCTGCTAACAATCGCGATCATCGCAGCTATAGTCGGGTATAGCGATCTTGGCGATGGTTCGGCGAATGTGGCGCTGATCATCTTCTTCATTGCATTGATCCTTGTGATGCTTGTATTGGTGATCGATGATAGGTCAACGAAATAAAATTGAAACAGAAGAAAACGAACATGAGACACCAAAAGATCCTACTAAGCCTCACCGTTCTTACTGTACTTAGCTTAAGTTCATCAGCACAAGAAGTTTACCTCGGTGGAGGCTATAATTCGAGCAATTTACTGAAGCAAGGCGAAGAGCGCTGGACGGGCCGATCAGGTTATCAATTGGGTGCCGATATTCGATCGGTTAATGTATGGTTTGCACAGTTCGGCGCACATCTATTGGTGCGCAACCTGAACTATTCACTGACCGGGCTCGACAGTGCTGGTGTCGTAGCATTAGGCAATACCGAATTCCGCTATACGGATAGGTCACTGCGCGTACCGTTAATGGTAGGAAGACATCTACTTAACCCTAAAGATGGATCGGCAGTGAACGCATATTTGATGGCCGGTCCTACCGTGATCTTCCCATTAAGCACTGAGTTGAATAATAGTGCTCTGAACGTGACCACGAACGGCTCTCAATGGTATTTAGGTGCGACGGGTGGACTAACGATAAAATTCCTGTTCGTGGAAACCGGATATTCTTTTGCCATGTCCAATGTATTCAAGGGCGATACCTTCCAAACGGATCCACGGATCAACCTATTCCATATTACCGGAGGTGTTAGACTCCGACTAGCACAATGAGCAGCTTAACTCACGTCGCAATGTGCGGAACTTGTTCTTCATTTCACCTAACCAAAAAAGAGTAATGGCACAGCGCAAGGATAAAGACAGCGGACTTCCGCAAACGGCAAGGTCCTCCGGACCAACTACAAACCGCAAGACCGAGCGTGGAGAGAACCAGAAAGATCCGCACGAATACGACCCAGGAGGAATGGCCGGGAAAAAAGCTGGGATCATCGAGGATCTTCAAGAAGAAGCCTGTGAACCAGAACACAATGAATCCAAGGCGGATACTTCCACACCTAATGATCCCTCGAAAGATCCCACTCACCGTTAGACCATGATCCTGCTTCGTTGGTGCCATTATTAAAACGCCATATGGTGTGCTACCGTTATCCTTGATCCGTGGATCGGGCACATCAATGATCGGATCCAGACCATCCTAGTACCATGCTGGTCTGCTTAATTTACGCGAACGAATAGCGATGGCAACTGCTGAATGATCGTGCGTTCCATCACGGACATCTTTCTCAAGTGTGGTGAGCGGTGCCGCATTCTTTCAAGCATTACCTAGAAAGTCATTGAGCTAGAATGGGCGTATACGAAAACAATTGGATCCATCGTCCTTCACGATCGATCCTTTCCACCGCTTCGAGGGACCCAGCGACCCTGCGGATATGAGCATCGTGTATGCGATCAGCTCAGATCAATTGGGAATGAAAGGGCTTATAGTTGGTGCATACGGTCCTGAGGCAGAAGCGCATATTCAGAAGATGGTACGTCCGCTTAAAGCCCATCACAACGTAGGTAGCACACAACCTGTATAACCAGCTGAACCGGGCAACAGTGTGATAGCCTAGGTCACCGGTCCGTTGGGAAGTGGACCTGGGGCTCCGACCTCGTCAAAATTCCGATGATGCACTTTAGCGCATAGATCAAAACGAGTTGATCCTGATCGGAATTATATCCATTAGCTACGCTTAATGCGGGTCGCATACACGTTGCTGCTAAGCGGTGGACATTGTTCGAATCGATCAAAAAGACCGCTATCTGATTACAAGGATATTATGCGTCGAGTCCAGTAAAACAAGAAAAGGTACCCAATCATGGGTACCCTTCTATTTGTCTATGGAATGATCCAAAGCTGGCCTTGCTCTAAAGCCTTTCAATTGATCATTCACACAGAGACGGTCATGACGATACGATAGGTTCTGGTAAGAGCGCACGTGTGAGGCGCACTATCACCAGGCCGTTCAGTTCCTATTGGCGGCGGAGCGGATGTTGCTCGCAGTCTCCTGAGCTTGCCCCTTCATCTCCTGTGCCGTCCCTTTTGCTTTGGATGCAAGGTCCTTGGCTTCGTCCTGAAGATCATCCAGCAACTCTTTGCCTTCATCCATCATTTCGGTTAGCCGATCTTTAAGATCCGCTCCTTTCTTTATCAATTTCTTACGAGTATTCGCACCTTTATCCGGTGCCAGTAATACTCCTAGCGCTGCTCCAGCTGCTAATGCTGCGAGCGCGATCGCTAATGTGCTTTTGTTAGACATTGTTTTGTTCTGTGTTGGTTCGCAATTACTATCTCAACCAGCGTGCCGAAAACAATTCGCCCAGCAAAGTTCTATTGTTGCTGGTTTTCATCGAACGGATGGGCATCCACGTGTATACTGAATTCCCCGATCGTTCTTGGAATGAGAAAGGATCGACACAAACAATGAAGCACTGGCCCATCGCAGAACCATCACAATAGTTCTGTTAAGCACCCCAATACTCTTGGACCGAACTGTACAACGTGTTAACCATTTCTCGGAACGAAAGCAGGCCGTGTACTCCTACACGGCCTGCTCTTCATAATAATTTACGGTGGTTGATGACAACTTCAATCAGTGGCCGTCCTTGTCGTGATCCACCTCTGTCTTTTGGTCGATCTTCTCAGCTTGGCGCTGGAACCAATTTCCCACGTCCTGTGACGTTTCCTGCGCTCCTTGCTTCACATCATTCCATGTTTCCTAGGTTGCAGCTTCCACATCGATCAGGTTCTTATCCAAGCGGGAGATCAGCTTATCCATTTCCGACCGCTCAGCTTCCCATTTGGTACGATCTGCTTCCGTAATGGTTGGATCCTTCAACTTCTCTTCGATCCGCGTCAGTTCCACGGCCACATCCTCACGCAATTTGCGCAGATCTTTTGTGGCTTCCTCTTTTCCGATGCGCAGGTCCACCAGAGCGTTATCCACTTTGGTTCCCACCTTCGTTTCATTTTGCTCAGCCGTGCTGCAGCTTGTAACGGTAATTAGCGCACCGATCAATCCGACTATCAACAGGTGCTTTTTCATGGCTCGTGATCTTTCCAAGGCATGTTCAGATCAGATGCCGGAGCGCGTATCGCTGTTCCTACAGGCATGTAGAAGGTTGCATAGATCATATGTGGGAATCTTTACGGGGATTACTCTCCCTCAAACAAGGCATTCTCTCCCCGATCAGATGCATTGTCCTTGATGCTGACTCTCGGAACTACTCTAGACTCCATGCCTGCCGAAGTCTGGCCAAGTGTTTGGAAAGGAGAATGCAAACAACTCCAATGGCGATCGATCAACATACGATAGAACAAGATACCAACGGTTCATTGACCTCAGAAGGAGGCCCGCTGGACTTCACCAATTTTATGGAAGCATCAGGACAGGACATCAAGAACTACGTTGCTGCAAATAAGGAATTATTGATCCTTACCCTAGCAGAAAAAGCCTTCAAGATGGTAGTCAAGGTGATCCATTCCGCCATTTCGCTGATCGCACTGCTTACTATTATTCTTTTCCTCAATACGGCGTTGGCCCTATTCGTAGGTGATCTACTGAATTCGACAGCCCTCGGTTTCGTAATAGTCGCTGGTTTTTATTTGTTGTTGTACGGCGTTTACGCGTTATGGTGGAAAAACTCCGGGCACGACAAGCTGTTCCTGAATGTAATTAACGATCTAACAGATGGAAAAGATGTATGAAAGGGTCGAGGATCTCAGTATTCACAAAGAAGCGCTGCAACATAAAGTGGATCGTGCAGAGGTCGCATTATCGGACCGTTGGGTGATGATCAAATCATCCGATATACGCGGCACTCTAGTTCGGGATGCGGTGAATGATGTGCTCGTTAAGTGGAAACCTTATCGCGTGGCACACGATCTATTGAATGGAAAAGTGAATGGAGGTGCAGTTGAAATGGTTACTTCCTTGTACGCCTACACACGGCCGACTTTTTTCAAACGCTTAATGGCACAAGGTGCAGGCGCGCTTTTAGCGAGACTTTTCGGTCATTCCCGTAAGCCATAGAATACTTGTGAAGAAGACCACACATTCAAGAACCGTGCAATTGGAATTCCATAAGCACATCAGCAACTTCAAATATCCTTTAAGGGTCTGCCAAAGGGATTACCTTGTCTGTCTTTTTCTTTAGCCAATTCAGGCCTTTATCAACTCGTTTTGATCGTTCCTTGAAGCGCTGCGCAAAAACCAATCGCACATTTCCTACATCCCAGGAAAAGGTTCGTTGACTTGACATGAAGTACCCAATATGTTCTTGATTCAGCAGTATCCCAACAAAACGCATCCGGCTATTATAGCCCAGACCCATGCGGACCTGGCCGTGCCAACCAACACCCAAGGTTCGTTGTTTGCTGACCACGACTTCTTCCTGTATTTGTAGGAATTGTGCACTTGGACCTATACCGATGGCTCCACTTACGGTCACGAAAAAGTGTTCTTTGAATGCCTTGGTGTATGCACCGCCTCCCATTGGGCCAATATCATAGAAAGTTCCCCGTGTGATCTGTGAACTGGCATCCAATTGGTTCTGCAAAGCAGTGGGTATGATGGATGAATCCGCTCGGACGATGTAACATGTTGCATAGCCACCGACCAGCCATGTTCCTTGCGATCGCAATTGCACGGCATCCTGATTGAAAGCTGCTCTGTAGCTGAACTTTTCAGCATTAAGGATCCGCAGCGTACTGAGCCCGATATTCACTTGACGCATATCCTCTCGGTATGGGTACGCCGTGCTTTGCTCCCAACCTACATCGAACGGCGAACGATTGGAGATATGATAGCCACGATACGTCTGTAAGAACAAATTCGTTGACTGCTTATTGCCATGGATGTTCGCTTGGGCATCGAAATACGTCGTTGCTCCTTTTCGTTCATCATCCTTATTCAAAAAAGGAGCCTTCACACCGATATTCAGCGTTAATTTTCTATAGCTGGCCCCCACTCCGATATTGATCTGGCTGTTGGGCTTGAATCGTACGGATTCAGAAACAGCGTTACCACGCAGTGAAAAACTATTGTACTTATTGCTCAGGTATACTCTGATCGTCGTTCTATTCGAGAGATCCTGAACATAGTTGGCATCAATGTCCGGTTTCTTTCCTTGCGCCCTTACGGGACCCGAAACAAGCATGATCCATAATAGAAGTACGCCTTTCCACATCTATTTCCTTTGCGTTCCGAATGACATACGGCATGCCGCTTTTTTTGGGGATCTGGACCTTAATGCTCAGGTGGTTCAGATATTGCATCAAAGGACGGGCAGCTGAGTCGCACTTGAACAAAATAGTTTGGAAGCAGTTCTATTGGTATAAGAAATATGAGGTCAACATCCCTAACATCCACCAAGACATCCAGCACTGACCGGCTAAAGCGTTTTTGGCTTACGCTGAAAGATGCTTCGAAAGAATTCATCGCGTCCGATCCTTTTTCACAGGCAGCGACCATCGCCTACTACACTATTTTCTCCTTACCTGCTGTAATGATACTTACGATCATGGCAGCAGCATCGTTCTATGACGAAGAGTCGGTGCGCACCGCATTGTTGCATCAAGCTGGGGTCATGATCGGCCCAAGCACTGCTGAACAACTGGGCTCCATGCTACAGAATGCAGAAGTTACAGAGACCAAATGGATGGCGAAGATCATAGGGCTGGTCGCATTGGTCGTGAGTGCAGGTTCCGTATTCGCAAGCTTACAGAGTGCATTGAACAAAGTTTGGAGCGTAGAATCCAAACCGGGGAAGGCGATCCTGAAGTACATGGGCACCAGACTTCTATCCTTGGCTTTAGTGGCCTGTTTCGGATTTCTAATGCTTGTATCACTGGTTCTGGACGCGGCATTGGTAGCATTCTCGGATCAGATCGCGCAACGGCTATCCGGCGTTACCACCATCGTCCTTTCAGTGTTGGATGTAGTGATCTCCTTCAGTATCATCACCTTGATCTTCACGCTATTATTCAAAGTATTGCCGGATGTTAAGGTCCGCATAAAGGACGTTGTGACCGGTGCTATGCTGACCGCACTTCTCTTTACGGCGGGAAAGTATTTGATCAGTGCCTACATCAGCTACACGAATGTTGGCGACACATATGGTGCAGCCGGAGCCATTGTAATTATTCTGGTGTGGGTCTATTACTCTACGATCATTATGCTTTTCGGCGCACATTACACGCATGTGCATACCCGGGATCATGGTTCCGGTGTGATCGCGTCCAAGCACGCAAAACCTTTAGCAGAAACTGAAGTTGCTGCATAGGATCTGCATTCAAGGTTCGTTTGCATCTACTCTATTGACATGCTTGCGATACGCTCTCCGATGATCACATCGTAGCGAACCCAGGCAGCATACTTGCCTTGGCACCTTCGCGCAAGCCGGACCAGAGGTAATTGAAAACACTTCGGTCCCTATGTCGCTCGAATTCATAATCCACCCAGCCATCACCTTCCTTAGCCCCTGTTCGGTCTCCTTTTACCAACAGGTTCAGAAGTGCAGATAAGGCTACGTTCTGCTTTTCTTTATTCTTCTTGGATTGCACATCGAGCTTCAGATCACTGTAGCGCATCCAAATTCTCGCAGCGGCCTGGCGTTCTGAGCCATTCATGTATAGGGTGATCGAGTTGATGTGGCCTTGAGGTGTGCGAACCCCGGACATTGCAGCCGTTGTTGCCATTAGATCGGAGAACGGCAAACGACCCAGTTCAGCTTTCAGCTTGATGGCATTCGTACTGTCGGACACATTCGTGCTGAGTGAAAGCTCCACAGGTGTGTCCTGGAACACTAGGGATGTTGCGTTGATCTCCATGTCCTCCTTCATTGCTGGCTCATTCCTAACGTTAACGACCGTTCCATTAAGTTCATGGAACGGAAATTTCGCGAATGGCCTGCTTGCATCATTTCGTTCGTGATACGTGATATTAAAGTTTGCGACCGAGATGGTATCGATGCCGCAATTCATGGGAAGTTTCCTGATCAGCACAGCAGGTAAGGGTTTCACCTTGTAAGCTTCATCGGGTCGCAACTTATCACGCACTACTTCGATCGTTGCGCCTGCCAAGCGCAGCTTTTGATGCCTCCAAGGCTTTTTAAAGTCCATGAACATCTGGTCGTCCAAGCCTGCGATACTGATCGAATCAATTTGCATGGAGATAATGTCCCTTTCGATCGGAACCTTTTTCGCCAATTCCTCCAGATCATCCATCGGCCCGGCCCTAAGACCAGTGATAGAGGCCGTATGCAATTTCCCATCAATGGCAATCCGGTCCACATCGAGGTCACCATCCATAAAGGGAGATACATGACCTTCCTTTAGATCAGCAGATATACTTGACCAAGAAAAACGCACTGGAGCATCCTGGCTCCACTTGGATACCGCAAAGTCCTCACAATCTATTGCTGCATCGGCAAGCCGGATCACCATTCCATCGGCCAGCGTAACCTGGACCTTTGATGCATGAATTGAAACAACGTCCACGATCAATACCCCGTATGGTTTCTCTTTCGTTGTGGTATCCGTTCCACCATAATCTCTTTGGTGGATCGCGGCTTCTGAGAATGTCACGACCGCTTCTTTGAAGTGAAGCTTTTTCTTTGAGAACCAATCGATATAGGACATTCCGCTCAATTGCAGTGTATCCAGATCTCCGACAATGCTTGAACCCGACGCACTATCGGTGCGTTGGATCGCACTGATCCGTGTTAAGCGAACATCGCCACTCGCAATCTCAAGATCTACTTTGAGCTCGTTACAATTGTGATAGTATTGCTCATCCTGAATAAGCTTGCAGATCTCCGTGCGGATCAAGTTCTCCAGATACAGGTCGACTCCAACATAGGCCAATACGAGGAGCGCTACAAAACCTAATAAATAGTAGATCGAATGCCTTTTCATACTTTAAGATGGGTGGGTCTAATTATACGGTTACCGAGAATTATGCTACAACAGGTGGTCTAAATAAAAGACCGGACATAGTGTATTTGGATCATCATTTTCATTAAAACTCTGAGCAATCTACGCATCGAACCCAACACTAACAGTAAGTGCGATAACGATGATCTGTAAATAGTTCACGGGTCCTTCGTTCAGATAGCACTTTGAAGCGTGTAAAGTGAATGGAATTCACATGTCCAAGACCCATCTCGATGCCACTACTTGAGCGGGATCTTTGCGTAAGATCTCACCTCAATACTTCCACAGATAGTACATGAGCTTCACGTACTCGTTGTTCACCATCAGTAGCCCGTCCTCGCTTTGCCACCAGCGGTTGCTGTCGTAACGGTCGGAGTAGGCGCCACGCACCAATACGGTAATGCCTTTGCCTTTGCCCTGTTTACGCAATACGCGTTTCACGCGGCGCAAGTGGAATTCGGTGGAGACCACAGTGATCGTATCGTAGTTGTTCTCAATGGCGTGTGCTAGGATCACGCCTGCCTCTTCCCATGTGCTGGTGCCCGTTTGTAGCAAACCAACCTTTGAACTGTCCGCTCCCGTGCGCAACATCGCGTGTTGGGAGAGTTGGGCTTCAGTTAGATCAATGCCTTCTGCGGCAAGCAATGGATAAAAGTTCTCTCCTGTACAGTAAGCAATGTCTGCTTTGTTGGCACCCAACAAACGAGCCGCTTCCCTACCCCGTTCAATGGGTGAGCCGCCGAGCACATAGATCGCATCGGCGTGCAATTCCTTGTCCTGATCGATGAGCATATCGCCCGTTGCGCGTAATAAGGTGTATCGGAATGCCCACAGCAGCCCAAGAACGATGGCAATGCCCAAGAACGAAAGCATGAACCGGTTCAGTAAGAACTCTGCTGTTCGTCTAAGAAACGTCATATTCGAAGGAGAATGATTTCACACAGGTATTCAATAGGCACCATTGCGTCGCCGCAGCACCCATTCAAGGGTAAGCAACGCTAAGATCACGAAGAAGATCCATTTCAAGCCGATCAGATCGCTGAAGCTGGCATGCGCGTATGATCTGGCCTTCAGTTGGTTCTTTCCTTGGATCAGTTCAGCCAAGGTACCAAGATCCTTCGGGTAGACCATTTGACCACCTGTGTTGGTCGCAATATCGTTCCAGACTCCGTGATCCGCCACTGTGCTGAATTGTTCGGCAACCAGCTCGCTCACATTCAATTCACCGGATGCCGTATAGCGTTGTCCCTCCAACTGCGTGCGGGCACTCCAGGTATAGCGTCCGGCCGGTAAGCGACCAGCATCCAACCGATATGCCGTGCCATTCGGGCTGAAGGTGTATGGGTACTCGCGGCCATCTTCATCTTTCAGCAGGATCGTTGCTTCCACGTTGTTCACCGGTTCGAAACTGGCGTTGTACAATTCAGCATTGATCAGCACAGGGTCGTTCTCAGTGTACTCCGGTGCATGCTCAACGCGGAATCGGTTCTTGTCCACCTTGAGCACAAGGAATTGCACCATTTTATGCACCAAGCGATCAAAGCGTTCATGCGATCCGTTCAATTGTTGATCGGCCACACGCCAGCGCCAAAGCCCTTCACCGGTAACGGTTGCCATGCGTCGCTCGCCTTGTTGGCTGAAGGCGATCAAAGGATAAGCAGTGCGCACGACTCCGATACGTTGCATCAACAACGCACTTGCGGACCGACCAAGATCGTATTGCCCGAACGGAACTTGTAATGGCGGGAATCGTTCGATCGCGTGCTGTTGGTCCTGATCGACCGTGAAATACGTGAAGTCCTTGTTGAACGCCGCTTGCGCATCGGTAATGGCCGTACGTGCTCCGGTCACTTGCACACCACTATTCTGTTGGTTGAAGGAAATGAAGTCCATCCCCTGACCAAGCATGAAACATAGCGGGATCTTGCGCGCCTCAGCACGTTGCAGTAGCGCTTGTAAGTTCTGCCGTGTCGATGGAAGTTGATGAAGAATGATCAGATCGAATTCATCGATGTTCCCGCTGAAGTCCGAAGCATAGGCCAATTCCGACTCGTATCCATCGAGACCAGCGAGGGCCAAGCGCAGTGCACCAAGGTCCGGATGTGGTGCCGCACCGAGCAATAGGATCTTCTGCCGATCGTCCAGCACATCAACAAGGAACCCACGGGAGTTATTCACCTCGGTGATCTCTTCATTCAACGTTCTTACAACAGCAGTGAACCGTTGCAATCCGGGTTTATCGGCTTTTAACGTGAACGGTACCTCGACCGTGAAAGGATCCGCAGTGATCGCGACATCTTTTCCCGCTACCTCCTTGCCATTCTGTAGGATCGCAACACGCGTTTGTTTTCCTTTCAGATGCCTTCCCTCAATGCGGACCAAGACGGGAAATTCGTTACCCAAATAACTGATCCGGTTGTTATCCACACCGCGTAGGACCAGATCCGGACGCACTGTAGTATCACCCAAAGCAACCGTGTAGACCGGCACGCCTAAACGGGTGGCATCGATCCTTGGGTCACGACCGCGATTGAATATACCATCGCCATCAATGATCACCGCGCCGAGATCAGGTCCGCTAAGGCGATCATACACTTCGCGCAGCGCTTGACCAATATCCGTAAGTCCTTCTAGTTGCGAAAGGCTGATCCCTTCGGACACCTCCTGACCGTAGGTGAATTCCCGCACTTCGTAATGCTCACTGAGTGCCTTTCCCAATTGCTCCAATTGCACACCGTAATTCTGTTGAAAGGAAGCGCTATCGGTTTTGGACAGGATGGATGAAGAACCATCATGCAATACCACCACCACGGGCTTCCTCACCTCGCGTATGAGTATGCGGACCATGGGTTCCAGTAGAAAAAAGGCGATCACCGCGATGGCCAACGCCCTGAGGCCAGCCAACAAGAGTGCGAGATTCCTTCCGAACCCTTCTACACCTGCGGACTTACGGTACAGCACCCATGCCAAGGCAATGCCCAGCGCTAAACAAAGCGGAGCAAGCCAAAGGCTATGTGCGGTGGTCAGGTTCATTGCGTGCAAAGGTCGGGGTTGATCATTTCAAACGCCCGATGAAGAGCAGCTATTGCCGATCCTTACGCTGATCACGTTACAAGACCGCCGCACACATTCAGTGTTTGGCCACTAACATAAGTGCTCATATCACTGGCGAAGAACACGCAGGCATTTGCCACATCCGCTGAGGAACCACCACGTTTCATGGGTATGCTAGCGCGCCAATCATCAACGACCTTTTGATCCAAAGTCGCTGTCATTTCTGTTTCGATGAAACCAGGTGCAATGGCATTGCTTCGGATGTTGCGGCTACCCAGTTCCAAAGCCACACTTTTGGTAAAACCGATGATCCCGGCCTTGCTCGCTGCATAATTACTCTGGCCTGCATTGCCTTGCACACCAACGATACTGCTCATGTTGATGATGGATCCACTGCGTTGTTTCAGCATGGTCTTGATCACCGCTTTGGTCATGTTGAAGACGCTTTTCAGGTTGGTGGAAATGACCACATCGAAATCGGTTTCGCTCATGCGCATGAGCAACTGGTCCTTGGTGATACCGGCGTTATTCACCAGCACATCCAACTTACCGAATTCAGCTACCACTTGATCCACGCAGGTCTGTGCGCTATCAAAATTACTGGCATCGCTTTGGATGGCGATCACTTTTCGGCCATACTTGGCTCCAAGTTCTTCAGCTACAGCATTGGCTTTCTCAGGGCTGCTCACGTAAGTAAATGCCACATCTGCGCCTTCTTCAAGGAAGCGTTCCACGATACCGCGACCAATGCCACGGGAGCCACCGGTTACTAAGGCGGACTTATCTTTTAATAAAGCCATATGTTGAACGCCTGTTCCTAATACAAAAGGCGATGCGCGAATGTAACAACAGTTGATCGCTCCGGGCCTTCAGCCCTCGAACACACATGTAATGGACCCAGCACATGGCATTGCCATGTGCTAGGATGAGGCGGGGCCTACAGCCCACGGACCCATGTTCATTGGACATAACCCATCGCAATGCCATGTAATAACATGAGGCCGGGCCTTCAGCCCTCAGACCCATGTGTGATGCGTCCCAGCCTATGGCGTTGCCATGAGCTGGGATGATGCCGCGCATTCAGCGCACTGAAGCCTCAACAACACGATTCCCAGCAAAATGTCATCCGCGATATAAGAAACAGGGAAGGTCTTGACCCATGATCAGGTTTAGATCCATCTCGCACAAGAAGAATGTAGGAGTGTTGCTACTCGATCCGAATAGGGATCACTGACACGATCAAACTAGATTTGTACAATGAGCAACGCAACCGACTTTTGGCAGTTCCCACCCGACCTACCGAAGGATCCCAAGAAATTGTGCCTTGTTAAGGTGAAGAATTACAGGACCGAGAAGTTGAGCTTTTATGTTCTGCGCTACCTGCGCGGCAAGTGGCAGTTCCAGGATAGGTTGCTCCTGAGCGGCGACGAGGACATCGTCAGTTGGGCCGTGATCAACGAATAGGGCCGATCAACCCAGCACTTCCTTAACCTTCGCACCGATCGTTGCGGGGCTATCCACTACATGGATGCCGCATTCGCGCATCACTTTCTTCTTGGCCGCAGCACTCTCGTCCGCACCGGACACAATTGCACCTGCATGGCCCATGGTACGGCCAACAGGAGCGGTTTCTCCGGCAATGAATCCGATAACTGGTTTCTTGCAATTGGCCTTGATCCATTTTGCCGCCTGTATCTCAAGATCACCACCGATCTCGCCGATCATTACAATGGCCTCGGTCTCTGGATCATTGGAAAAGAGTTGAACTGCTTCCAACGTTGTAGTGCCAATGATGGGGTCACCTCCAATACCGATGGCAGTGGTTATTCCCAGACCGGCTTTCACCACTTGGTCCGCCGCTTCGTAGGTAAGTGTACCGGACTTGCTTATGATACCCACCGTGCCCTTCTTGAAAACGAAACCGGGCATGATACCTACTTTGCATTCATCTGCGGTGATCACCCCAGGACAGTTCGGGCCTATCAATACACAGTTCTTTCCGCGGAGGTATTCACGGGCGGTCACCATGTCCTTCACCGGAATTCCTTCGGTGATGCACACGATCACTTTGATCCCGGCCTCCGCAGCTTCCATGATCGCATCCGCAGCGAATGCGGGTGGCACGAAGATGATGCTCACATCGGCACTCGTCTCTCGTACGGCATCACTCACTGTTTCGAACACCGGACGGTCCAAGTGCTTCTGACCACCCTTGCCCGGTGTAACACCACCGACCACATTGGTGCCGTATTCGATCATTTGTTCAGCGTGGAACGTGCCTTCGCTACCTGTAAAACCTTGCACTAGAACTTTGCTTTTCTTGCTGACGAGTACGCTCATGATCGATCGGGATGCTGATTAAGTGGCGGCGAAATTAGCCCAATGGTTGGAACGACGGCCCGGAACATGTTCACAATGGATCGTTCCCTTGCTGAACACTACGCCCCCGTAGCATTTGCAGCAATTGCACGCGATCTGGCCGAGCGTTGAAAAGCGAGCACGAACAGCAACGCACCGACCATCATGATCGCCCCACCGATATAAGGCGATGTGTAATGCCAGCCATAAAGGAACCCACCAAGAGTAGGGCCAATTACACGCGCCAACGATCCAAAGCTCTGGTTCATGCCCAGTACTTGACCTTGTTCCTTCTTTTCAGCACTGCGGCTTAGTAGTGATGAAATGCTCGGCATCATGCACCCATTTGCCAATGACAGGAAAAGAAGCGGAATAAAAGCGAACGGCACGAAATAGGCGGGCGGTACGAAGGGGATCATGAGTAGACCGAGAGCCAATAGGATACAACCGATGATCATCAATTTCTCTTCACCGAACGTGCGTGTAAGCCAACCGATCAAACCGCCCTGAACAATAGCAGATGCAAGCCCAATGAAGGCGAACATGTACCCGATGTGCTCCTCCGTAAGTCCATAATGCTGTTCCCAGAGGAGCGCGACCGTGATCTGCATCATGCTGAATGCCGTGATGTAGATGAAGTTGGTCACGAAGAGATCCCGGAATTTCTCGTTCCGAAGGGCTAGTATCGAACTGGTGATCGGCTTTACCTCGATCTTATTGCCGAGATTTTTTTCATGCAATGATTCCGGGAGGAAGATCAGGATCAGTACGAAGTTGATCAAGCTGAGGCACATGGCCGCGTAACCTACCGCGTCCATTCCGAAGTGTGCTTTGATGTATCCACCCACCGGCGGTCCGAAAATGAATCCAAGACCGAATGCGGCACCGATCATGCCCAATGCCTTTGCCCTGTTCTGGGGTTCTGTGACATCAGTGATGTACGCCTGTGAAGTTGCAATGTTCGCGGAGCCGATACCGGCCAACATACGCGCCAGCACCAAGACCAGAAGCGTATGGGCATTGGCAAGCAATAGAAAGCCCATCGCAGTGATGAATACTGTACCGGCGATCACGGGTCGCCTTCCATGCCTATCGCTTAACGAACCCCAGAAGGGTGAGAATACGAAATTCATCAAGGCATAAACCGCCATGATCATTCCCACCTCAAAGGGCGATGCTCCCAGTTCCATAGAATAAATAGGGAGAATAGGAATAACCAATCCGAACCCCAAAAGGTCAATGAAGACGGTGAGAAAAAGTATGGCGACCTTACGATCCATTCTGAACGGGGCGCAAAAGTATTATGAAGCAGGGTCCGTTAAATAGCTTCCTGCTCCGTAACCGTTGCTTTACGCACATACGGCCGAACGATCAAGCGGATCGTATTTTTCCAGCTTAGGAATTTCCATGCCCAGTTGAACAGCACCAACATGCGGTTACGGAAGCTCACCAAGCTCATGACATGGATGAAGATCCAACTGAACCATGCGATAGGCCCGGACAGATGCAGCTTCCCCCGATCCATGACCGCCTTGAATCGGCCAATGGTCGCCATTGAGCCTTTGTCATTGTATTTGAATGGGGTCCATTGCGAAGGATCCTTCAATAGATTCTTAGCGAGGTTCTTGGCTTGTTGGATCGCCGCGGGAGCTACTTGTGGATGGCCTCGCAGCCAAGCACTTTCCGTCATGTTCAAGGCTACATCACCCACGGCATAGATATTTCCAAAGCCGTTCAAGCGACTGAACTCATCCACATTGAACCGATCCGCTTTTGCATTGAATGCGGACTCCAGCCCAGGAATACAGACCCCTTTCACGCCGGCGGCCCAGATCAATGTATTGGTGGCCATGGTAGAACCATCAGCGAACTTTATCGTGTTCTCATCACACCCGATAACGCGCATCCCGAACCTTACGGAAACACCCATCTCCGTGAGATATTCGAACGCCTTTTCCTGTGCTTTTTTCGAGAAATTATTCAGCAATGAGGTGTTGCTATCGACCAAATGGATCTGCATATGCTCGCTTTCCATTTCACGGTATTCCTTTTTCAGGATCGTCATACGGATCTCGGCCAAAGCACCAGCAAGTTCCACGCCTGTCGGTCCTCCACCTACGATCACGAAATTGAGTTGGCGCCGTCGGTCATGCTCATCATCCAAATAGAGCGCGGCCTCGAAATCCTGCAGGAAATCACTCCGGATATCCAATGCCTGTGCAACGGTCTTGAGTTGCATCGCCTCTCTTGCGATCTCCTTATTCCCAAAGAAGTTGGTGGTACTTCCCGTAGCGATAACCAACTGATCATAATGAAATTCCCCACGGTCGGTGACCAAGATGTTCAGTTCAGGTTTAACCGCGATCACATTTGCCATGCGGAAAGCGACATTCGGCATGGGTCCCACCGTTCTTCTGAAGGGATGCGCAATGCTATCCGCACCCAAACTGGCCGTGGCCACCTGGTAGAGCAACGGTTGGAAACAATGGTGATTGTTCCGATCGATCAACAGTACCTTGTAGGGCTTACCGTCCAACCGTTTCACCAGTTCAAGCCCTGCGAAACCACCACCCACCACGATCAGTGTTGGAAAGGGCAATTGATCATATACGTCGCGGACTTTATTCGGCATTTTCAAATTAGTTCTTTGATCCAGGGCTAAAGATCCGGATCTTTGCCCGACAAGCACATTCAAAGATCATATTGAATGCGCAATATAAGTTCAAGTATGTACGAACAGGACACGATCGCTGCACTATCTACACCGGCGGGTGCTGGTGCAATAGCCATGCTCCGGGTATCCGGAGCAAAAGCGACGGCCGTGATCGATCGTATAGCACCTACCCTGCCCTTGGAACCGCTGCCGCGCTCGGCTTATTATGTGCCGGTGATCGATATGGACGGGCAGATCGATGAGGCGGTGATCACCTATTTCAAAGGCCCGCATTCCTACACGGGCGAAGATGTTGTGGAAGTTTGTGTACACGGATCAACCTATATCCAACAGCGCTTATTGCAGGCCATGCTCGATGCTGGCGCGCGGTTGGCACAACCCGGCGAATTCACTCAACGTGCTTTCCTGAACAAGAAATTGGATCTGAGCCAAGCAGAAGCCGTAGCTGATCTCATCGCTAGCCAAAGTGCCGCGCAGCATGAACTTGCGTTACACCAGTTGCGTGGTGGGTTCGGTAACCGCATAGAAGAACTACGGCAGCAGTTGATCGACTTCTGTGCGTTGATAGAACTGGAACTGGACTTCGGTGAAGAGGATGTGGAATTCGCGCAACGTATTGAATTGGTGGCACTAGTGGATCGGCTGATCGACCTGTGCACGGAGCTGGTGGACAGCTTCAGGTATGGTAACGCGATAAAGCAAGGCATACCGGTTGCGATCCTTGGTGCACCGAACAGCGGTAAAAGCACGTTGTTGAATGCCTTGTTGCAGGAGGATCGCGCCATTGTGAGCGAGATCGCTGGCACTACGCGGGATACAGTGGAGGAACTGCTGAGCATCGAAGGTATTCTGTTCCGGATCATAGACACGGCAGGGTTGCGCAGAACCACTGATGTTGTTGAGAAATTGGGCATCGACCGCAGCTACAAGAAAGCCGCCGAGAGCAGTATCGTGATCCTTTTGGGCGATGGCTCGAAACTATCAGAAGGTGCGTTGCGAACGGAAGCCAAGATGTTGCAGGAACGCCTCAGTAGCGGTGTGAAGGTTGTGCCCATGATGAATAAGAGCGATATCAATGCATCGACCAGGAGCAGCACTATCCTTTCCATCAGTGCACGAACTGGTGAAGGCTTGGATGCGTTGAAACAGATCCTGCTCCAGCATGTAAAGTCCTTACAAAGTGGCTCGGGCGATATCGTTGTGACCAACGCTCGGCATGTGGATGCGTTGACCAAGGCCCGCTCGGCATTGGAAGATGCGAAGAAGGCCATCGATAATGGCATCAGCGGTGAACTCCTTGCGATCGATCTGCGCAGGGCTCAACATCACTTGGGCGAGATCACAGGGCGCATTACCACGGATGATCTTTTAGGTAGCATTTTCGGGAAGTTCTGTATCGGGAAATAGGGCAAGTACTTGGCTCTATCTTCGTTCCTTATCATTCAAACTCCATGGAACGGCTCCTGCTTGCGTTGTGCATTACACTGCCCATGGGTGCAATGGGTCAAGTTCCAGAACAATCGCTCTCATCATCAACATCCGAGCCTCAGCATATTCGTCATTTTTGGGTTAATGGACAAAACGAATGGTAAAACCTTCTGAAAGTCCTACCTGGCTTAGGTTAGAGGCCTTTCAAAGGTCATGAACCAAAAAAGTGCTCTTTGTGTGGTGGTCCAGTTATTAACAAATACGGCCAGGTTCGGGGTAAGCAACGGTACCGTTGCCGCACTTGTGGTAAGCAATTTTTAGGCGGCCAAACAAAGCAGCCCGAAGAACTATGGTTTGAGTATCAAGCTGGCAAACAGACTTACAGGCAGTTGGCTCTCAAGTATGGTTGTTCTATTCGGACCATACAGCGGACGTTGGACAAATACACAGGCACTGAAGCCAAGGCTGTTCTGCCATCTTCAGCCGTGGTTTTAATGGATACGACCTACTTCGGGAGAACCTTCGGTGTAATGGTGTTCAGGGATGCAACTACAGGCACAGTCCTGTATAGGAAATACGTAAAACATGAGACCAACCAGCTTTATGCGGATGGTCTGAAATTCCTTCGTGGACAAGGCGTGGAGATAAGCGCCGTTGTTTGTGATGGCCGACGAGGCCTGTTGCAACTCTGCAGAGGAATCCCGGTGCAAATGTGCCAATTTCATCAAGTAGCGATCATTACCCGCTATCTCACTAGAAGGAATCTCAAAAATAAGCATTGCCTAAGTTATCTATGAACACTGGGCTTTGATCAACTTTTTAATGTTCCAGTTGATCTTCTTCTTTGGCGCAATGTACTTCGCTAAGAAAAGCGATGGACATCAGCGACAAGCAATGGGAAGTGTTGGAAAAACCGCTTACAAGTATTTTTCATAAGAGCGAAACACGTGGCAGGCCCAGACAAGATCCACGTGCGGTGCTTAACGGGATCTTGTGGATATGCCGGACCGGTGCACCATGGGCAGATCTACCTGGCAGATACCCGCCATACCAGACTTGCCATCGGTACCACAAACACTGGTGCAAGAGCGGTTCTTGGGATAAACTGCTGCATGCTCTTGCATCGGATCCACGCGATCGAGGGAAGATCGACATTACCGAATGCTTTATCGATGGCACCTTCGCAAGTGCCAAAAAGGGGGCTTGTGTTGGACCTACTAAGAAAGGGAAAGGCACCAAGATCATGGCAGTCACAGACGCTGTTGGTATTCCTCTCACCGTACGGGCCTTTAGCGCCAGCACCCATGAAGTAAAGCTAGCCGATAGGACGATCCGTTCGTGTGCCATAAAGCCCAAACGTGCGATCGCCGACAGGGCGTACGACAGTGACAAACTAAGACGCACATTGAAGAAACGCGGAATCCAACTGGTATGTCCGCACAGGAGTAACAGAAAACGACAAGTGCATCAAGATGGACGGGAATTACGGCGCTACAAACGCCGCTGGAAGGTCGAAAGGTTGTTCGCGTGGTTGTTTAACTCGCGCCGTACATTCGTTCGGTATGAATACCATGCAGACCTCTTCTTAGGCATGGTGCAGTTGGCTTGCGTAATGATAATTCTCAAAAGTTATTTTTGAGATGGCTTCTAGAAAGCCCAAGTTGCCAGCAGCCATTGAGCTGCGCCAATTGACACAGATGCTGAAGAAGACCGATAAGGAAAGCTTCACTGGGGGTCTACAACTATGGCATACCAAATGGAAGGCCTTCCTCGCTGAACGAACTGTGGAATCAACCACCGGCAAGTCACGTTATACGCACGGTCGCCTGCGGAGCGCACACCGGAGCCTATCGTGCAATCTGCCTTGGTTGTTCACTTGGTACGACTATCCTGAACTGGATATTCCCAACACCACCAATGCAATAGATGGCTACTTCGCAGACCTGAAGAACAAGCTTCGCAATCACAATGGCCTCTCCTTGACTCGGAAACAAAAATTTATCGATGAGTTTTTGAAGGCATGCGGACCTCGCGATGGGAACGGTTGATCCGAAGGTTCCGTTCCCATCCGATCATCGCTCAGTCATCAGGTTTATCCCTGGCAGGTTGCTCTCCAGCAGAGCCTACTTCCGTTTCGCCAGACACCCAAAGATCAGAATCGCAATTAGGTTCTCCAACAACGGTTGATAACTCGCCATTCGTTTTGTCCATTAGAGACAAACGTCTCCCAAAAGCCATTCGTTTTGTCTATTACACCTCATTTTTCGTTGGGGGCTTCGTTCGCTTCGGAATTAGCGTATCGCACGCTCCTGCTCAATGAACAGAGTGATCTCTATAGGTGGATCATTGATGGGAGGAACGATCACGAGATCCCTCGATTCGGGTATTCGGCTACGCTGAGCATGACCTACGAATTCAATAGGCATTGGTCAGTTGGAATCGGTGTTGGGTATTCGAAGAAGGGATACCGAACAAACATCGTGGATATCGAGCCATTGACCTTTGGCGATGTCATCGACCCAATAACGGGTAATGTCCATTATTCCTCCAACGACCCGGCGATTCCTCAAAAATTACGCAATGTGTATGGCTTTGCGTACATCACAATTCCGGTCCAATTGAGTTACGTGGCAGGCAAGGGTAAGATACGATCCATCAGTTCCATCGGCATGAGCGTTGATATGCTCAATCACGCGACGAGCGTCTTCGTTGGCAAATATTCGGACAGGGGTTGGGAACGGAAGACCACTGACCAGACCGAACAATTCTCCCAATGGAACCTAACACCGATGGTATCAACGGGAATTGCGATGCAAGTGGGCACTAGACTGAGGTTTACACTTGCACCTGTTGCACGCTACGGTCTATAACGGATCATCGACACACCGATAACTGGCAGACTCTGGAGCGTTGGGTTGGAAGCCGGCTGCTATTGGGCGCTTTGAAGTCCTGTGAGGATACAGGCAGATCACAGTTGCCGTTAGCAAAAGTCCATCAAGGGCACACCGCTTCTTCCAGAACCTTGTCAACGGCCAGGTATTCCTCTGCATCGTCTCCTTCTGCGGTTTCGCCCATTACGGTATGCGCTTCAAGCTTTACTACCACGGAGCCGCCATGCTTTACTGCAAGAGCGATCAACCGATCCTGCGCACTACCAGGAATTACCGGCTTGTTGAAAGCTGACCCACACGGAACAAAACTGTGCGCACCATCGCTATAGGAGTAGGTGCCAATTACCGTACTGTCGTCCACTGCATTCGTGGGAGTTGTTTCATCAGGAATTTGCTCCGTGGAAGAAGTAGGTTGCTCCTTGAACTCCGGCACAGATCCCGCATCAGGGTTGGTACAACCGGAATACATAATTCCAAGAACCACGATCGCCAATACATTTTTCATGATGGTGCAAAGGAATAGCCCAGCACGTGGAAAGGACTAATAATTATTCAACCTGATCAAGAACCACCGAAAAAGTTCGATCACCTTTGTCGCTTCGAATGATCCCTGTTCTATCCGCATTCTATTTCGGCACGATCGATCACTATCGTGTGTTGGCAAAGCATCCGAAGGTGATCATTGACCTCGGCGAGCATTACGAACGGCAGAGTTATCGCAATCGCACAACGGTCATCGGCCCCAATGGAACGAATGACCTTGTAGTCCCCATTGCGCGCAGAAGCGGAGAGAAAATGCCTATGCGCGAAGTAGGCCTCAGTTATGCTGAAACGTGGCCCCGGCAACACCTGCATGCGATCCGCAGTGCTTATGGAAAAACGCCATGGTTCATCCATTTCGAAGATGATCTCAATGATCTATTGAGCAAGCGCTATGACCGACTTGTGGAGTTGGATCTAGCAACGATGCGCCTTGCGATGAAGTGGTTGGGGTTGGGAACGGAATTGGTTCTGAGTGAAACCTACGTAGAGGTGAATGGTGAATGGGTAGGAAGCGATCTTGCGCGAAAGACGACCAACAACCAATTCGTGGATCTCCGCACTGCTCTGCATCCCAAACAACCACTGCCCGATCCGCTTTTGACTCCGCCAACCTACACTCAGGTATTTGCGGATAGGCATGGGTTCATTCCGGGGTTGAGCATTATCGATCTCGTGTGCAATTGCGGGCGTGATGCACGACGAGTCGTATTGGGTTGATCTGTGGGGTGTTAGACAATACTTTCATGTAGGCCGAAGAAAACTTCCAGCAAGATCATATCAAAGAATAATAATCATTATTGATGGCCCCTTGGGCATAGTTACCAAGCAACACTGTATTTTTCTGCCCAATTATTACAAGGAATGCGCATCATTTCATTGTTGGCCCTGATCATAGCGAACCTACTATCTGTGCAAGCACAAACACAGAGATCCACGGCTGATGCTGTAAAATGGGCACGTGCATTAGAATTGGACAGCCTAGGTAAGACCGCCCAAGCAGTGAAGCTCTATACCGATCTTACCAACGAACCTGCATGGGCGTACAAAGCTTATATGGCTCGGAGTGGGGCCTATTTCGTAGTTCTGCATGATTATCAGGAAGCATTCATGGATCTTGCAAAAGCCATGGAGTTGGAACCGGATAGCATTGCTCCATATTTGAACCGTAGTGCATGCTACATCACAGCCAAAATGCCGGATCGTGCACTCTCCGATCTCGACGAAGCGCTGGTCCGTGCCAGAGACCGCGAAGACAGCATTTCCGTTTTCGTGAACCAGGCCAGTGCACTATTCACCGTCCGGAAGTTCGATGTGGCATTGACCGCCTTGGACAAAGCACTCTTGCTGGACAGCACATCGATGGCAGTGCTATTGAACAAAGCAACAGCATTGGATGAATTGGGAAAACAAGAGGAGGCATATACCATTACACTAAAGCTCCACGAATTATTCCCCGTTGATGTCGCCATCATGAATAACTTAGGCTATCAGTCCAGTAACATGAAGAATTTTGACGAAGCAAGGTCCTGGTATGAAAAAGCACTGAAGGTTGACCCCAAGGACGCCTATATTCTCAGCAACCTGAGCTATATTCAATTGCAACAAGGCGCATTGAACGATGCACTGGACAGTGTTGAACGCTCAATACGATCCAACCCGAACAACAGTTATGCGTATCGCAATGCCGGTTTGATATGGCAAGCCAAGGACAACAAGGCCAAAGCATGTGATGCCTTCGAAAAGGCATTATCGCTTGGTTTCACCACGGAGTATGGTCCTGAAGTGGCCGACCTGAGAAAGAACTATTGCAAATGAACTCGATCCACATGATCTACCCGTTACAGGAACAAAAGCGACCAACTCGTTCATCACTTCGATCCACCCTCATCCGTCACCTAGGTCTTTTCGCGCTTATTGCAATGGGTTCCACCATCACGCAGGCTCAAATGAAGATGGACATGGGTCATGGTAGTGCCATGCTGGATCAAGCGCGCGAACTAGTGCGGAGCGATAATAAAGCTGAAGCGTTGAAGTTATTGGGTACAGTGCATCCGAACGATTCACTGTATGACAGAGCATTGCAAACACGTTTCTATCTTCTCGTTGACGATAAGAAATTCGAAGAGGCGAATACGCTGAGCATATTGGGCATGCGGGCCAAGGGTAAACTCAGGAATGAGTTCATGGTGATGCACACCGCTATTCTTGTGGATCTGGAAAAATGGGAGGACGCATTGGCTGCAGCTGACTCGGCAATTGTAGCGTTACCCGGACTGTATCGTCCACGACACTTGAGATCTCTTTCGCTGGCGGAACTCGGTAGAAAGAAAGAAGCACTGGAACAATCCATGGACAATGCGAAGCGATTCCCGTACAGGCGCGAAGCACACGTTCGGTTGGGAACGTTGGCCTTTAACGAAGGACTTGTCTCACAAGCCGCGATGGCATACGCTATGGCCCAAGTAGTTCGGTATGACGATGACTTCGCAAACACCTTACTCGGCCAGAACGACGGTGCACTAGGGGCTACCATTGAAGCAAAGTCGGAAGGATACGACCTCAGCGTTACGGGCGATGACCTTTCTGAAGAAGACTTGTTGATCCGTAGCAAGGTGGCCATGGACAAAGACTACAAGTGCAAGCCGGATCTTACGTACCCCATATGTCGGCAGTCTCATTTACTTTTCACCTCCATCCATGAAAAGAAAGGTGAATTGAAGGGGTTCTACAGCGAGTTCTACGGCCCGTTGATCAATGAGATCATGGACCAGGGCTTATTCGAAGGGTTCATCTATCACTGCTTACTCTCAAGCACCGATAAAGGGGTCAAGTCCCTTGCATCGAAGAACAAGAGCAAAGTAGAAGCCTTCCGTGCAAAAATGGGAGATGTGATGCAAAAGCATTACATCATGTTCCCAGAGGAAGAAGGCGGAGCGAACGTGATGCACATCTATAACAATGATGGCGATATGGTGGGTTATGGTCCGGGGGATCCAATTAACTCGGCCAGCTCGGGCCAGTGGAATTATTATTACAGCAATGGGCCAAAGCGATCATGGGGTAATTTGGATAACGATGGTAAACGCACTGGAACTTGGTCCGACCGCTATGAATCCGGCATTATGTCCAGCAGGGCAGAATACAAAGCCGGCGAGATCGAAGGACTTGCTCTGTTCTATCATGAGACAGGTGCACTCTCGGATAGCATTCATGTTGTGGATGGCAAACGCAATGGCCAAGTGTGTATGTATTACGAAATGGGAGGCCTTCGCAACTGCAAAACAACAGTAGCTGGCGCATGGACCGGCCCTGTTACCGAGTACTACCGGAATGGCGCACCGGAGTGGACATATGCCCTGAAGGAAGGGATCACGGAAGGCACCGTGAAGCAACAGTACAATACGGGCGGAACGGCGTTCATAGGTGAATATATCAACGACCTGCGCAGCGGTACTCACAACGAAATGTACCCTGATGGTGCCAAGAAAAGTTCATACAGCTATACGGAAGGAAAAGGCAACGGTGCATACACCAAATGGTCTGCGGACGGTATGCTCTCCGAAGAAGGTACGCTCAAGAACAACGTGATCATTGGCGAACGGAAGACCTACGACCAATGGGGAACGTTGGACGTACTCATGCGTTTCGATGAACAAGGACGCGCCCAGGGAACACGCGTAGAGAACAATGACGAAGGCAACCCCTTCGTTGAAATGGAATACAACAAGGATCTGCTTATCCGGTATTCCTATCGCGATCGAACGGGTAAGGTCATCGGAGAAGGAACACGTTCCAAAGGCAGGTTCGATCTGAAAGGATATAACATGGACAGCGGGCTTCGCGTGGAAGGAGTGTATTTGGATGAAGGCCAGAAAGATGGCAAATGGAAGTACTACCAAGCCGATGGCACGTTGGAGAATGAAGAGAATTTCAAGAACGGAGAACCGGATGGAAAGCAACTCTTCTATTCAGAAGATGGATCGAATTTCGGCTTCGACGAGAACTACTCGCGGAATGATATTACGTACACCGCATTCGAGCGCTACTACCGCGATGGCAAAATGCTCTACGAAGGACAGATCAAAGGCGACAACAATGACGGCGCCTATCGTCGATACTATCCGGATGGCACATTGGACCAGGACCTCTATTACGTAGCTGGCCGGTTCCACGGCTGGCAGGTGTATTATGATGTGGACGGCAAGAAGATCTACGCAACGCGTTATGAGAACGGGACCATGATGGAACAGATCAATTATGACCGGGATGGCAACGCTTACGAAACCGTGGTCGTAACGCCCGGTGCATTCGAGTTCGTCCAGCATCATTACAACGGTGCAGTTCGTTCCCGTTGGGCTGTGATGAACGCTATGTTGAACGGTAAGGCAACATGGTATTATCCGGATGGCTCCGTGGAAGTGGAAGGCGAGTTCCTGAATGGGGACCGTCATGGCAAATGGACCGGGTACCACACGAATGGCAAAAAGAGCTATGAACGAGAGTACGTAATGGGCAATAGCATTGGTCAGTATACCCAATGGTTCGCCAACGGTACGATGCAAAGCGAAACACCTTACGTGGCCGGATATGTTAGTGGGTTGGCCAAAGAATACCATGATAACGGCAAGATCTCGTTCCAGCGCAATTACGGCTATGGCAATTATCACGGCGATCATTCAAGTTACACCCTTAATGGCGAGCCACAAATGGTGCGCTTCTATCACAAAGGGCGTTTGTACGCCTATGGTTCCCCCACCGCTGATGGTACCGTAAAGGACACCATACATGTAAGCAGCGGTATTGCGAACTGTACCTCCACGTTCCCGGATGGCACGAAGGCGCGTCAGATCAATTTCCGGAACGGAGAGATCGATGGAAAGTTCATTGAGTATCACGCCAACGGAAAGGTCATGGAATCGGCGGAATACCAAGTTGGTCAAATTGTTGGCGAGCATGAAGAATTCTACGCCGATGGCACTCCAAAACAGACCACACCCTACGTTGCTGGTTTGAAACACGGGGAGCAGATCGCTTACTGGAACACTGGAAAGGTGAAAGAAAAACGTAACTTCAAGTTCGGAGAAGAACAGGGTCTTCGAACATTCCATGACCAAACAGGAAAACTACTTGCAACTTTCGACGTTCGGGACAATGACGTTGTCGAGATCATCAAATAACCGAATGCGGGCCGCGTTGTATTTGATCGCATTGTTGTTCTGTGGGCAAGCATTCGGACAGAACATGTCCGAGCAGCTTGTGCTGCTCCGGCGTACGTACCAGGATCAATCGTCCGTTTACCTTCGGAACAACACTACGTACCACATTGTGCGAACTGAGAAAGGCATTGTTTCCACGCGTGAGATCGAAAATGACCGTATGTTATTGAAAGATATCGTGGGGGACGTACAGGAAGAGCGCGTGTATTACAGTGACCTAATGCCACTGAAGGAGATCGAAGCCTATACCCTCATACCGAAGGGCAATGGCTCCAAACGGATAAAGATCGGTGCTGTGGAACACCGTGATCAGCGCAGCAACAGCATCTTCCACGACGATTCGCGCATAGCCTATTTTACAATGCCATCCTTGGCTTCCGGAGCAGTGGCGCATTTACGTTACGTGGTTGCGTTCCCGGATGCCCGCTTCTCCACCGGCCACTATTTCGCCAGTGAGTTTCCTGTGGAAGAAAGCATTCTTACCGTGATCAGTGACGCGGACATAGACGTTGACGTGCGCACCTTCCATATGCCGGATGGCAGCTATACACGGTCAGTATCCACCGAGAAAGGCAAAACCGTACAACGGTACACCATGCGCAATGTTCCGCCCATGAAGTTCGCTAGTGATGCACCTTCATTCAGCTATTACACGCCCCATGCTCAATTGATCGTGAACACTGAGAAAGTTGAAAGCACGGACCGAGTGGACCAGCTCTATGGATGGCTGTACAGTTATGTAGGGCAATGTTCAGATCCGGCCGATGCTTCCATAACCGCACTTACGGATTCGTTAACGGCGAACATACTGGTCCCCCAGGAAAAAGCATCGGTGATCTACCGTTGGGTGCAGGACCACATCCGCTACATTGCATTCGAGGATGGCCTCAATGGTCTCATTCCAGCACCTGCCGAAGAGGTTTCACGTGTTCGATATGGTGATTGCAAAGGTATGAGCAACGTGCTGCAGACAATGCTTCGTGCTGCTGGACTTGATGCCCATCTGGCATGGATCGGCACGCGGGACAGACCTTATACGTTCAATGAACTACCCGCTGCCGGAAGTAGCGACCATATGATCGTGGCCTTGTACTTGGCGGACACCACCCTCTTTCTGGATGGCACTGCGAATGTGAACGCGTTCGGTTTTCCCAGTGGATTCACTCAAGGTAAAGAAGCGCTGATCGCCATGGACAGCGCGACGTACAACATCAGCACCGTACCGGTTATGCCCGCTGCGGCCAGCGTGCTGCGCGATGACGTTCGGCTGAAATTCGTAGGGAACGAGTTGGTCGGCACCGGCAGGATCACATTGACCGGATATGATCGGCACAACCTAACGCATTATTTACGCGCCGTGCAACCCAACAAAGTGAACGACGTACTGCGCAGCGTGTTGATGAAAGGCTCCAATAAATTCCAACTGGACAGCACGCACGTGGAAGGTCTGAATGATCGAGAAGCACCGCTCAGCATTACCTACACCTTCAGATTACCGGACCACATGCACCGCAATGGCGACCGTGTGTATTTGCCCTTAACGCTAAGCGACCCTTGGAAAGACCTTCGGTTTGCGGAAGAACGCGTCCTACCCTTGGAATTCCCCTACGAGTATGAACGCCATTACACCGTGACATTGGATCTTCCGGAAGGAGCACAATGGGATGGCGCCTCTTCAGAACTGAAAATGGACATCAATGCCGCCAGCTACAGCATTATGACCAATGGCGATCAACGCACGATAACCACCAACGCTGACTTCGTTGTTAACCGTTTGATCATGGATGAAGAACTCAATGATTGGCGGGACATGAACAAATCGCTCCTGAAGGACTTGGGCCGTACCGTAGTAATAGACCTACCCAGCGAATGAATCTTTCCAAACTCTTGATCGGTGCCGTTATCGGTGCCAACACAATGCTTCCTTCACCGGCCAATGCCCAGCATGACCATCTGAAGAACTACGATTGGGACCCCGCGCCAACCCTGCCGGACACCACCGGCTTCGGGTCCTCCAACGAAGTGATCCTGTTGCGCAACAACATCCAACAGTTCGAGGATCAAGGAGAACTGATCTACTTCTATGATGTGTTCCATTACCAGAAATACTTGGGTGATGATGCGGCTGTGGACCAGAATAAGACCTTGGACATCAATACAGGATCCATCTTCGACATGTACACCTTGAAAGCAAGGTCCATAGCACCGGACGGTACGGTTACCGAACTCCCCAAAAGCGCCTTTTTAGAGCGTGCGGATGACAACGAAAAAGGCAAAGGCACCTATTTCGCGTTCGAAGGGTTGCGACCGGGCAGCGTGGTTGAATACCTGATGTTCTCCAAACAGACCTGCGAATACAGGGGTGCTGTTACGCGACTCCAGTTCAGTTTGCCCATCAAAAAGGAAACCTATGAAATGCTGGTGCCCGATTCCTGGCGTTACCAATTCAAAGGATATAACGGCCTTCCCGAACCTACCGCGGACTCAACCCTTGCCGGCCATCTGCTGCATAAATTGGAGTTAACGGATGTCGCGGCATTGGAAAGTGAAAGTAACGCGGACACCGAAAAATACCGGATGTATCTAGTGCATAAGCTGGATGCTATCCCCAGTCTGAACGCACTGCACATCAGCGACTACAATGGCGCAACCAAGATCTACCACGATGCGCTTTACCCGGATCTCGGTGCCAAGACCAAGAAGGAACTCGCTGGTCTGGTCAAAAAGATAGGAATAGGGTTCGCGCGTGATGAAGCGGATCGTTTGCGAACCATTGACCGGTATATACACGGCAACTTCCAGTATGCAGAGAGCGGCGCTGCGGAGCTTTCGGACCTGGACGCGATCATGAAGACCAGAACGTGTAATGAATTCGGGATGCAGCGACTCTACGCCAACGTTTTTCGTGAGGCCGGGATCGAACATCAAGTGGTGCTTACGAACGATCGTACCCTAACACCCTTCGATCCGGAATTCGAATCCCGGAATTACCTGCAGAACGTGGTCTTCTACTTTCCAGGACCGGATAAATACCTCGACCCAACGGAATTCGGTCTGGGCCTTGGCTACCTGGCGCCAGAATACATGGGCAACCACGGTCTGTTCATCAAGAACAAAGAATTGGGTGGCGCCTTTGTTGGCATCGGCAAAGTGAGCTTCATCCCCGACCTTCCAGCGGAAGACACGCGGCACGACCTGTTGATCACTATCAATCCTAGTGTTGATGCCACCGAAGCTGATGTTGTCGTGAAGAACGAGTTAACAGGTTACTACGCGCGCTACATCCAGGAATTCTATTCACTCATGAATGAAGAGCAGCAAAAGGACATTCTTCAAGGGCACATGGGGCATCTGACCGAGGGGGCCATCAAACAAGACCTTCAAGTTGAAAACGCCAAAGCGGATCAGTTCGGTATGAAGCCCTTCACCATCAACGCCAAAGTGACCACCAATAAATTCACCAACCAAGCCGGGAATGAAGTGCTGCTGCGTGTAGGTGAACTCATTGGCCCGCAGATGGAACTCTACGCTGAAAAAGAACGCAAGCTACCGAGCGACTCCCCCTTCAACCGGTATTATGACCGTAAGATCATTGTAGAATTACCCGATGGCTGGACCTGTGCGGACCTATCACCGATGGAGGTCCATAAGGTGATGGAGATCGACGGCAAGCTCGAAGCCGAGTTCCGATCCAGTGCAACCCAGAATGATGGCATCATTACGATCGAGATCGTGGAGTACTACCGCACCACGCACGTACCGGTGGAATATTACGAGGCCTATCGCGGGGTGATCAATGGTGCCGCTGATTTCAATAAGCGCAACTTGCTGCTGAAGCCTGCAGGTTAGTTCGTAACCTCACTTGTTCCTGGATCGCCAGTGCCTCCATTATCTGTTGGCCTCGTGAACAAAGCCAACGAGTCACTAGTATAGTGAACGGTTGAAATACCTCGTGATCTGAACACACGATCTCCTGTTCGATCATTGTGGTAGTCGCGATCTTGTTGACCCAGTTTCTGTCGACATTCGATGGGAAATCTATCAGCATGTTCAACTTCAAATTCTTTCCTGCACTTTTATTGATCGGTTCTTCTGTTCAAATGAACGCGCAAGTTGCGGATGCCGGACCTGACCAAGAACTCTGTCTAGATCATACCACCTTACAGGCAAATGCGCTGATGCCGGATGTTACCGGCTATTGGACCTTGTTGAGCGGTAATGTAACGATCGCGGATGATTCAGATCCGACGAGTCAGCTAACCAACATCTATGTAGGGGCAAACACGCTTTCATGGACGATCATCAATGGTACAGATACTACAACCGATGAAGTAAGCATAATTCGATATGAATTTGATCCGGCTATCGCAGATGCAGGGTCGGACCAGACCATTTTTACCCCCCTATCAACAGCTGTAATGCAAGCCGCAACTCCATGGTTCCCACAAGTCTGTTCATGGACCGTTGTTTCCGGAACCGGGATCATAACCAATGTGAATGACCCGCAGACCAGTGTGAGTTCACTGGGCGTTGGAGAAAATATTTTCCAATGGACTTGTGATGATGGTGAGTGCAGTGTACCGGGCAATTTAGACCAAGTTACGATCTGGGTAGAAACGGCCATGTCGGTAAGTACTATTGAGTTTTCACAACCCACATCAATTTGGTATGATCAAACTACAGGTCTGTTGCAAGTTAACAGTGACGTTGGTATTGATGACCTAACGCTTTTCGATGGATCGGGAAGACGCATTCAACTGCCAGACCAAACGAACGGAAGGCCAATGAACATTGGGAGTCTTCCTTCTGGCACCTATGTGGTGATCGCGAATATCGATGGCGCTTTACAAACCCAGCGTTTCATAGTAAGCCGCTGAGAAATTCTCGCAAATATCTTATCCACTTCCGCGCACGGACGTTGTAAGGAGCGTGATCAACAAGTGCCAGCATGATCGCCGCAAAACATTTGCACTTCCGCCGGATCCAACACTTCTTATTGAGCATTGGGCCGTGGCCCTTTTTGCTGATCGGGGTGGTCGATCGTGCTTTCTTGATCGGCCTTTTCGGTGGTCAATACGTGAGTACCGATGATGCCATAATGTGGGCCGGTGCGGTGGACTATGCATACGGTATCTTTCATTGGCCATATTACTATGGTCAGGATTACGGCCCTATGTTGGAAGCCTTGGTGGCTGCACCGTTCGTGAGACTTGGCGTTCCGCTGCGTTGGGCAATGCCGGCGGTGTCTTCTTGCTTGGCCTTGCTTCCCTATTGGTCGTTTGCTCTTTGGAACCATAAGCATGGGAGGGTATGGGCAGCGTTGGCATTCGCGCTAACTCCGCTGCTCCTTCCGGTGGAATTCGGAATGATCACCACCATACCACGCGGTTTCGTAACAGGACTTGCACCCTTGGCTTTTCTTCCGTGGATATACGGTCTGACCCACACGTGGATAAGGTCACTGCTCACTGGTTCCATCATTGCTGTGGCTTGGGCGATCAATCCTAATTCGCTGATCTTCTCTTGTGCGTACGGTATTTGGTTCGTGCTTAGTAGACCTGAAGTGATCAAATCGGTTGCTGCAATCTGTCTCGGTGCGTTGCCGCCATTCTATTTGCATGTGCTCGCAAAAAGTTGGTGCAATGATCACAGTGACGCGATCATTCACCGGCTTTCGGTCGATATCTGGCACTTCGATCCGCAGGCCACGTGGAATAGCCTTTGCCACTTGGGAGACCACTTTCAATGGCTTTGTCCTGTAGCATGGAGCAATCCTGAAATGATCGGCATCGGACTGATCGCGCTCTGCATGATAGCTTATTTGAAAAATCAATGGCCATTGGCGATAGCCCTTACACTTACAGTGCTGGCGATCATTGCATCCTTCTCCATGCCAAAAGTGCAAGATGGTTGGGATTCAGTATTCTACCCGTTGTCTCGTATGTTCTTAGCGTTGCCTTTGCTATTGGCGTGGGCAGCAAGCATGTTATTCAGAAAAGTTCGTATTTCCGGTAATATCATATTCGTATCATTCCTCATAGCCTCATCCGTGGTCTGTTACAAGATCTCCAACATACGCGCAACTGCGGAAGGACAATTTGCCGCTCCGACCAAATGGTTTTCCGTTCAACCTTACGATGTCCTGATCAAAGATGCCATCGCATTGAACACACTCTGCATCGAACGGAACGTTGATCTGATCGTAGTACCAAAAGAACTGGGAACCGGGATCTGGGCGCAATTCCGTGCATACATGTACCCTACGATGATCGATGAACTGCCACCAACGTATCTGTTCGGATACGAGCGGCGTTATTGGCAACGCGAGCTCTACGGGAACGCTGTGGTTCCGAACATACTTGTGATCGGTGGTCCTTTGGAGAAGTGGGGTTCACTTGGTGAAAAGCAAGGTCAACTGGAAGCTGTTCGCAAAATGAATGGTGATGCGGCTTACCTGATCGTTGGAAATACACAGCCAACGGATGCGCTACTTAATGACGTCATCATTCAGTTGAATTCACCTTGAACGATAACTGTACACGACATTTCGAATGCAGATATTTCCCTAGGCAAAATCGGCTTTCGCTCTCCAGAACTAGACTCCAGAATTTACACCATGCCCAACATCCTTGTCATAAACGGTAGCACGCGCGAAGCATCTACTAATGGACTCTTCATCAAGGCCATCATCAAGCTCGCGGCCGATCTTGCGCACTTCACCGTATTCCCTTCCATTGCTGACCTTCCACAGTTCAACCCTGACCTTGATGTGGATCCAGCACCAATTCCTGTATCTCATTTCAGAACCTTACTTGCGACTGCGGATGGCATACTTATCTGCACGCCGGAATATGCCATGGGCGTGCCGGGTTCTTTGAAGAATGCCTTGGACTGGACCGTTTCAACTGCTGATTTCCGCGCGAAGCCGGTGATGCTTGTCACTGCCTCGCTCTCCGGTGAAAAGGCGCAAGCTTCTTTGATCGATACCCTAAAGGTGATCGAGGCTTTGCTCGATGCGGAAACCACAGCGTTGGTAAAATTTGCGCGAACAAAAGTCAACTCAGAAGGTGTGATCACCGATGCGGAAGCATTGGCGGATGTTCAAAGAGCATTGGAAGCTTTCATGAATTCCGTTGCCAGAATATTGAAGTAGTGGCGTCTTACTTTCAGCCATTCCAAGAGAACCTATCATCACACCTCACCATGGATAATTGCGTCGAATAACCATCATTCAAAGTGTCAACGGGAAGGCAATTGGTTGTTCTTCAAATTGATAATCGCTTCTAACGTTTCTTCGAGCTTCTTAAGTTTGTACAAATCACTTGCCCATGACCAACCGTACTCTTTTTTCTATCCTAGTCCTACTCACCTCTTGGAACTTGTACGGGCAAGTTGCAGACGCAGGCCCGAGTCCGTACCTCTGCGGTACTAATTTCGACATGTTCGCCAATGTTCCAGAACCACCAGCTACAGGTCTTTGGAGCCTGATCTCCGGCTGTGGTAACGTTGCGGACCAGAACGATCCATTCACACCTGTTGTCGGCTTGTGCGTGGGTGAGAACGTATGGCAATGGACCATCTTCGGACCCAACGGTGCAACTTCCGACATAATGACGATCACTGTGTTCGATGACCAATTACCCGCTGCAGATGCTGGCCAGGACATCACCGTAGTGCTTCCAAGCACCAGTGCTCAATTGCAAGGTTCTCCTGATCCAAACCCACCTGTGTTCTGTACCTGGACCCTAGTTGCCGGAACGGCCACGATCGTGAGTCCGAACGATCCGAACACAATGATCAGCAGCTTGACCGTAGGTTCCAATGTATTCCAGTGGAGTTGCGACAACGGCCCGTGCGGGATCACGTCAGATCAAGTAACGGTGACCGTTTCGCCTTCCACCGGGATAGCCCAGAATGAAGCCGACATGAACTGGCTCCGATACGACCCAACGACACAACAACTTTCACTCAACACTAGTGGAAGTGTGGATCGTTTCACTGTACAGGACATCAGTGGTCGCATGGTGAGCGATCTCGGCAATGGCGCACGGACGTGGAGCGTAGCTGGAAAGCCAGCTGGCGTGTACATCGCAAAGGCGATGGTGAATGGCTACGCGCACGTGTTGCGGTTCGTGGTGCAGTGAATACCTGACGACTTCCTTCTTCAACTTCCAGCTAAGCCTGATCGGCGGAGACATACCACGCACGCATGGAACGGATACTCACTTGGTAGTTTCCATTGATCGTTGGACACACAACTGGTTGGTGATTTTCACTGCTACAAGTAACTCAACCACCACCACTGTCGGTTATTGCTCTTCAGCTTGTTGAACCAAACGCACAGCGGGTAAAGTGCGACCACTACACCTATCCAGACCAAGTAGACCACGGGTAAGGAAAAGCCATAACCCACTAATTCCTCGGACCACCAAACGGGCGTATCCAACACCATGCTCTGCCAACCGAAACCGGTGAGCTGCGCTGCGATCAGCGCCAACGCATGGATCAAGTAAATATGCAGGATGTAATAGAAGAACGGCACGCGTCCGAAGACGATCAATGCCGAAGCGAACCAGCCCTTCACCTTTTCCGTTGCAGCTAGAAAGAGGATCGCAGGTCCCATGGTCATCAGCAGATACAATAGACTCGGTGGATACTTCGTAAGGTTCAGGAAGGACAACACGGTAAATGATCTGGACGCCTGGGTTTCCCATGGATGTGGATCACCGTAATCGTTCAAAGCACGCAAGGCGATGAATAAGAACGTGGTGGCCAAACCCAAACGCATCAGCATCCGTGTACGGACCTCCGAAGTATAGCCTTTACCGTAGAGCACGCCGAAGCAGTAACCCAAAGCCATGGTGCCGATCCATGGAATTACGGGATAGGCAAAGATCGCAGTGCGACCGAACATCTCAATGCTACCCCGTTCATGCAGGAAATACCACCATACGTTCTCAACATGAATGCTGTCCAATGCGTTGTGTCCAAAAACAAGAACAGCACCGATCAGTCCTACCCAGCGTAGTTGCAAATGCACCAAGGCAGCCATGGCTACCATGCTTACCCCAATGGCCCAGATCACCTGTAGCCCGAAGAACGGAAAGGTCGGGTTGAACATCCAACCGAAACCAACCAGAAAGCATTCCACCACGATCAGCCAAAGCCCGCGTTTCAGCAAGAAGAGCGATGTGTCTCGTGTGGTCTTCCGCTGGTGGACGAACCACGCGGAGGTGCCGGCCAGGAACACGAAAATGGGCGCGCAATAATGTGTGATCCAGCGCGTGAAGAACACAGGAATGTTGGTCGCCTCCAGATCAGTAGGACTATACAGGAACGCATCCGCATGGAAGTAATCGCGCACATGGTCCAAGGCCATGATCACCATCACGATGCCGCGCAGCAGATCGATGGATGTGGAACGGGAAGCGGTGAGGGTCTTAGCCATTCGGAGGACTAACTTACGCAGGAAAGATCGGGCCTCGATCCATGCTTATGATCAACGCAAGTGCCAACGCTGATGCTGTGGTAAACCTCTTTACTTTCGCACTACTTGGATCACATAAGCTAATCAGATAATTAGCTGATCAGCTAATCGCCCAACTACTATGTCAAAAAAGGTAGATATCGTGTATCCCAAGAACGAGATCATTTGCAAGTCACTGTTGGGGTTTAGCCATATGATGATCATCTTGCTTTTCTTGATCCCTCTGTATGCTTTGGCGCAAACCGATACGCTTGAAGTCGCTTGTGACACGACTGCTTTTGGAACACAGTACGAATTGAAGCAGATCACTTCGAATGGAACAATCGTCGCATTGGGCCATAGAGATGTCAAAGGAAGGAAAACAGGACGCTGGTGTCATCTCCGTCATGAGGATGCCCTTCGGATGGAAGGTGAATATCGGAAGGATATCCGGGTCGGGGTTTGGTGGATGAACAACCGTGAGTTCTTCGAGTATGACCGCAAGGGCAAGATCGTCGCCAAAGGCAGTGGCATGCGAGGGAACAACTCCATTCCTTTCTGATGGTGAATGCTGCATTCCGCGTTAGGGATAGAAGTGGAAAGCCTGCCAGACTACTCCAACACGAACCGCTCGCTCCAGGATCTGCTGTCCTTCTGCAAGCGGAGCACGTAGAGGCCGGGCGGCAAAGAACGCAGATCGAAGTCCGTGGTCGACCTTTCGATACGACCTTCCATGACCACCGAACCACGGGGATCCACCACACTGGTCATCGCGTTCGTCCATGCCCCATCATGCTGGACGCTTACGATGCCATTGCTCGGAATGGGGAACACACGTACACTGCGCTGCTCCAACTCCTCGATCGCATCCGGAATCTCAACACTTAAGATGCACGGCTCCGTGATCACCGGTTCGTTCAGGTCGAAGTAGATGTTGGCTATGTTCGGGATGCTTTCACCTACGGAGAGACCGGGTCGTGTGTCGATCTTGAACAGGACATGTCCGTGGCTGTTCGCTTCGTCAAACGTGCTATCAGGCAAGAAGATGGGGTCGAACAGGAAGTGTAGGGCGCCATCACGGAAGAACCATGAGCAGGGATGGCTCGATCCGAGCAAATGGAAAGTGCTTGGGTCGAGGTCTTCGCTCAACGTGTCGGTGATCAACACCCGCAGCGCGGGCGCCGTTCCGGTATTCTGGAAGCGGATCCGGTATTCGGCAGAACGCCCATCCACCCCTTCTTGCGGTGTCAAGGACGTTGGGTACACATGCTTGTCGTTCGGATCGAAAGAAGCGCCCACGAACGTCGAATAGCTGTTCACGTTGTTGGTGAGGTCGATATCATCCTCCGTAGGAAGTACGGTCGCAACCAGATCCAACGCAGTCCCATTGGCCATGCCGAAGGGAATGTTGAACACTGCAAGCAACGTACGCTCTTCGCCGAAAGCGAGGCTATCCAAATTCCACACATAGGTCGAGCCTTGGACCGTGGCCGTTGGGCTGGAGGTGACCAAGTTCAACCAACCCGGTGTTTGCAGGAGCACCTCGACATTGTGTTGCACATCGCCCAGGTTGCCGACGTACACGAAGTGCGCCATGGATATGCCAGGCCAAACCCCACCTGTCCAATCGTTCTGCACGTAGAGGTCGTGTTCCGTGATGTTCACCTGAACGCCGAAATCCGTGTTCGGTACTACCTGCTCGTAGGTATCCACTGTGATCGGATATGAGTTGGGTTGAATACTCAGGACCTCCGGCACGTTCGGTTGTACAGTGATCGAATAGGTCCCGAAGGGAAGACCAAGCGCGTAATGGCCCAGACTGTCGGTGCCCGTGAAGCGCTGTTCGGTGAAATCGCCTACCGTCGCGTTCGGGATCGGTGGTTCACCGCCATCCTGGATACCATTCCCGTTGTCATCGCGGAAAACCGTGCCTGTTACCAAGGGCAACGGGTCGGGACATGTGCTATTGGTGATCGAACAAAGCGGCAAGGTCATTTGGACGTTGAACAGCTCGTTCGGTAGGCAGCTGACCGGCACGTTGGTGAGGTAGAACACATTGATATTGGGAGGTATCGACGGCAGGCAGCTCAACGGCAGGTTCGTGATCTCCAACCACTCCAAGGTTTCGGGCAGCTCCGGCAGCTCCGTCACCGGCAAGTCGTACAGGAACATCGAATACAATGTGGAAGGGAATGGTGGCAGGGTGTCGATCTGCTCGCATCCGTTCAGGTTCAGTGTGTATAGCGACGGTGGTAATTCGGTTGGAATGTCCATTGAACTGGACTGCATGAGCAATAGTAAAAGGCCAGAAGGCAACGCGGGTAGCTCGGGCCAGAACATGTCCGAGACCTCGAAGAACTCCAAGCTGGCGGGCAGCACCGGAGGTGGCATGAGTGGACATCCTTGGATCGAGAGCCCCTCCAATCCGGTTGGTATTGCGCCCAGGTCGCTCAAGGCATCGAGATACGAGATCACGATAGACTTACAATCCGCACCAACGACGAATTCACTGAGAAGAGGTGAGTAATAAATGGATACCGAGTTCACCCCCGTGCCCAGGTCGACGCTCTCCAATTGCTCGTTCAGGTCGGAGACCACCTGTGCATCGCTCAGTTCCGGAATCGCCAAGGAGACAAGCCCGGTGCTGTTCATAACGAGCGAATCCACTGTATTCGGGATGGCAGGCAGTGCAGCGAACGACGGTGCAAATTCCACCATCAAATTACGCAGGCCGATAGGCAACGCAGGCAATGTGGTCAATTGTGGAGCATCACTGACCCAAAGCCGTTGCAGCGTACTGCTTGATACCAATGGAAGTTCAACAGAGGGATAGCTATATAAGACCAGTTGCTCCAATGGGGCACCCACACTGGTCCATGTCAGCTCCATGCTTGGATCGAAGAAAGTGATGCGCAGTATATCCAACCCCGCCAAGGACTCCAATCCGGTAAGATCACAGGGCGACCAACCCACTCCGAGATCCCACTCGTTGGGTGTCAGCGTGGCGTTGTCGGTGGGCATGTTGCCATCGATATCCACCAGCCCCGGCGCCCAATCGTTCAGTGCTGTACGGAAGTCCACATCAGGGATGAAGACCGTTTGGGCACGAAGGCCAAGAACTGCGAAGAGCATGAAAAGAAGGACGGAGCTGCGCATCATGTGGTTGGATCTTGTAACGAATATAGCGCAGGGAATGATCCCTTATCCATTGTCACTTCAACCACCGATCTTCGCACCCTAGCCGCTCAGTGATCATCTGATTTTCTGACCATCTAATTATCTGATCCTCTACCATGGCCCAAAAGATCGACATCGAAGCCTCAAAGAACGAAGACCGGAGGAAGGATCATGTCACAAGGAACAAGTGTCAATTGATCAAGGTTTCATTATAAAACACACTCAGCGCCTCCGCTTGAGGCCTGCATTCTACTTTCGCACCTATGGCAGAGAAGATCGATATCGAAGCGAGTAAGAACGAAGACCACAACAAGCTTGCGGTAAGCGACCTCAACAAGCGATTGCATAAGATCCACCAAGGAGGTGGTGAAAAGCGCATAGCCAAGCAGCATGAGCAAGGCAAAATGACCGCCCGCGAGCGCATCGATACCCTGCTGGATAAAGGCAGTCCGCGCATTGAAGTGGGTGCCTTCGCGGCCGATGGCATGTACAAAGAGTACGGCGGCGCACCCAGTGCAGGTGTGGTGGTGGTGATGGGTTACGTTAGCAAACGCCAATGCATTGTGGTGGCCAATGACGCCACGGTGAAGGCCGGGGCCTGGTTCCCGATGGCCGGCAAGAAGAACCTGCGCGCACAGGAGATCGCGATGGAGAATCGCTTGCCGATCATCTACTTGGTGGACAGCGCGGGCGTTTTCCTGCCGATGCAGGATGAGATCTTCCCGGACAAGGAGCATTTCGGACGCATCTTCCGCAACAACGCGGTGATGAGCAGCATGGGCATTACGCAGATCAGCGCCGTGATGGGCAGCTGTGTGGCGGGTGGCGCCTATTTGCCGATCATGAGCGACGAGGCCCTGATCGTTGAAGGCACCGGCAGCATTTTCCTTGCGGGCAGCTACTTGGTGAAGGCCGCCATTGGTGAGGACATCGACAACGAGACCCTCGGCGGTGCCACTACGCACAGCCAGATCAGTGGCGTTACTGACTACCAGTGCAAGGACGATGCGGAGTGTTTGAAGACCATTCGCAGCCTTATGGACAAGCTGGGCAAGCCGAAGGACGCGGGTTTCAGTAGAGAGAAGGCCGTTGCTCCAAAAGCCGACCCGAAGGAGATCTACAGCCTACTCCCCATGGAGCGCACCAAGCCTTACGACATGCGCGAGATGATCGCACGCTTGGTGGACGATAGCGAATTCACCGAATACAAAGAGGGCTACGGCCAAAGCATCCTCACCGTCTATGCCCGCATCGATGGCTGGGCAGTGGGCATCGTGGCCAACCAGCGCAAAGTGGTGAAGAGCAAGAAGGGCGAGATGCAATTCGGTGGCGTGATCTACAGCGACAGCGCCGACAAGGCCACGCGCTTTATTGCCAACTGCAACCAGAAGAACATTCCGCTGGTCTTTTTGCAGGACGTCACCGGCTTTATGGTGGGCAGCCGCAGCGAACATGGCGGCATCATCAAGGACGGTGCGAAAATGGTGAATGCCGTGGCCAACAGCGTCGTACCAAAATTCACCATCATCATCGGCAACAGTTACGGCGCCGGCAACTACGCCATGTGCGGCAAAGCCTACGACCCGCGCTTGATAGTAGGTTGGCCCAGCGCCCAAGTAGCGGTTATGGGTGGCGACCAAGCCGCGAAAGTCTTGTTGCAGATCGAAGTCGCATCGCTCAAGAAAAAGGGCGAAGTCATTACCGCGGAACGCGAAGAAGAGATCCTTGGCAACATCCGCCAGAATTACTTGGACAGCACTACACCCTACTACGCCGCAGCACGGTTGTGGTTGGATGCGATCATTGATCCGCTGGATACGCGGACTTGGATTTCGATGGGTATTGAGGCTGCGGCGCAATCTCCGGCGACGAGGGAGTTTAATATGGGGGTTTTGCAGACGTGATGAAGAAATCAACTCTTGCAGTCATTGTTCTTCTTGCTGGAATTCTAGCGCTCATCGCCCTGGGGTTCTGGGGAGCATCCTATATGGCAAGTGCATCTCCTACCCTGCTCACACTTTTGGCCGGCGGGATTGGGTACATGGTGAGCCGACTGATTGAGTCATGGAAAGAAAGCAGAACACGGCTGCATGAAAAGAAGCGCGAGGTGTACAAGAACCTCATGGCGATGTGGCAGAATGTTCTCGTCAAATCCATTTCAAACAAAGCCAACAAGCAAGAACATCAACTCAGTCCGAAGGAAATCGAACAAGGTGTCCATGCCGCCTTTGAATCGGTGCTCTATGCCTCGGACGGTGTTGTGAAGAGCTACGGAACCTTACGCAATCTGGACTTCGCGAATAGTCCACCCGAGCAAACACTTTTCAAAGTTGCCGGGGTCTACATGGAGATGCGCAAAGACCTTGGGCATTCGTTCTCCACCGTCGATGAGGTCGATATCCTCAAGATGTTCATCAACCTCAGTTCTGCTGAGCAGGAACGTTATCGCTCAATGCTCAAGACCAAGTGACTTTGGGCGTGCTACCGCGCAAAGCCTCGGGTCGCGCTTTTCGTTCCAAGTCCTCGCCGGAATACCGGCTCCGGGCTTTCCACTGCAATCGCTCACGCGGAATTCGTCACTATTTTGCGATCATGAAGTACCAAAGCCTCGTTCTCCTCCTACTGTTCGTGACTTGCACTCTGACGACATCGGCCCAGAAGCTAGACGAAGACAAAGTGGATGAATTCACCAAGGTCGCCATCAAGCGAACCACTTGGGAGAAGTTTGTTGGTGGTGGAGGCATGGCTACGCTTTCAACGCACATTCGATTGTCAAAGCTCAACGAACGCGTTGTCATTGAACTCAAGATGATCCGCAGCAACACGGTCTATTCGATTGACGAAAGCGCCAACCTCATGTTCTTGTTTGCCAATGGCGATGTGGTCACCCTGCACAATAACGAGTTCGCGTTGACGTGTTCGGGTTGCGGAGCCACAGGCTTCGTTGGAAGCACCGGAATGGGAACGCACACACGATATCCAATCGGCGAGGAAGACATCGCGAAGATGTCCAAGGACACAATCGCAAAGGTGCGCATCTACACGAACGACGGTTACATCGAACGCGATGTCAGCAATAAGGAGAGTGCGATGGTTCAGAAGATGCTTGCCTTAGTCACACAGTAACGCGCCCCTGTCATGCCCAAATACAACAACTACCTTGCTGGTCGCGAACTCGAAGACCATCAAATCAAGAGCAAGACTGACAATTCCGTTTTAGGCTGGATTTGTGTAAAGCAATCAGGCATCGTGTCGTACCCGAAGAACATGACCTACGGTTACGCTTTCACCTTGGACGAACTGAACGAATAGATTCCCGATCGAAAGACGAAAGCCAAATGTCCAAAATACTGACGGTCACCGGTTGAACATGTCCCCTTTCCAATTGGCGGGGTTGTCCTGATTTGGGAGGTCAGGTCTTCCTCCAGCGCTTGTATGGTTCTTGTCCATTGAACCAGATGTCCTTACTATCGAAAACGAAGTAGTACATTCCTGCCGTTGTGAAGAACCATAGGACGTAGCTCTCCCAGTCAGTACCATGGTGCCATAAAATCTCTCTGACAATCCAGAACCAAGCGTAGACGTTGAACGCAACGACGTACAGTCTCTTGAACCAACTGTTGACGCTAGGAGCGGTTCGATCGAACGCCTTAGCATATCGTTCTCTGTATGATGACATAGTGCTAGTTAAACGGTGACAGCGACATGATCTATTACTGCCGCAGACTCTTCCACGACCATGGATCTCTTCTTACCCTTCCTTGAAGACACCTCCAACGGTATGCCTCTTTCCCGTAGCACTTTGTGCGCTGTCCCGTCATCCAGAATCTTAAAGATCTTCGACTTAGCATCCTCCAAGGACTGATGCGATTTCGCCCGGTGTCCTTGCACATAGACACGGAATACACCGTGTTCCTTTGCAATGCGGAAGCGCATCTGTGATCGCTTGATATGCCAACCATCGGATTGTAGCCTCCACTGTGGAGAGGCGACGAAGCGATTGCACCTTCCGATTTGCCGCATCATTCTGCTCGCCTCATTCGTACCAGTAAGGTCATCACAACAGAAGGTACCAACCGTCATACTTTCCCAATTCGGATGATCGACATTAAACCTTGGCAGGGTCTCCCGTTTATAGGGGACCCTGACATGGCAAAGTACTACAATAAACTACTCGTCGTTCCTCCTCGCTTGTGGGCTTTCCGCTACGATCGCTCACGCGGAATACGGCGATATCCGATGATCCGGCATATCCCAAAACATTCGTTCGCACGATATGGTCCGGTTCCATGCGGAACGTGTTCGCACAACGGTACGCATTGCGGCATCCCGTTCATGGCATGCCATGTCGGGTCGACCATGGTCGACCCTTACCGGTGGAACCGATCCTTCCCCCAATTCGCCGGGTTGCCCCGGATGTATTTCGCGATGCGCATCCATTCCGCCTGATCGCGGATGATGCGGTCCCAATAATTGTGTTGCCATACAGGTGTACCACGGGGTAACGATGCATCGCGGTACGCGATGCGTGTAACCGACGATTTGAATGCCCGCACGATCCGTCCCAACGAACCGTGGGCCACGATGGGCATGACACGCGTTGTCGGTGCCGGTGGGTCCGTGGGCAGGCGTAGGGACCGATCATGATCGGTCCGGGTTTGTGCGTAGGGCGCGTTCCCGGTGTCATCATTCGTTGATGTTCCATGGTCACCGTGATCCGCGTTTTCGGGTGGTGGTACATCGGGCGTTGCATCGGGCGTTGCCGTATCGTGCGTCACGACGTCGGACGTTATGGTGTCGGACGTTATGGTATCGGCCCGATCATGATCGGGCCCTACGCGTTCCGGTTGTTGCAACCGTTCCCGTATCACCACGATCCCGTGCACATGGTTGGGCATCACCACGAACGCATCGATGTCCATATGCGGCATGTGTTCCGGTATGGCATCCCAACACCGTTGCGCCAATTCGCCGATGGGCGATCGATGCATTACACCATCCGCAATGTGTCCAAACAAATGGCGTCGGTCATCGGTACAGATGGTCAGGTAACCTACCTGTCGGCAGGCAGGTACGCGCCTTGTTGGGCGTAATCGTATCCCCGCATGCGGATGGTGCGGCGTTGCGGCAATTCGTTGGACATGAACGAATATCGGGATCAACCCTCACGCCTACAATTCACAACCAAGATCGCGCCCCCTCACCCCACCAAATACGTCAGCCCGTCGTTCACGCCTTCGTAGAGGTCGCGCACCCGGTATTCCTCGCACAGATTGCGGAACTGCTCGCGGATGGGCTTGAAGCCATCGTGGAACGGACACGGATGGCTGTCGCTGCATTTGCTAAGGCCCAGGCCGCATTGCTTGAAAACGTCATCGCCGTCCATGGTGTGTACGATCCGGATCACTGGCAGGTCCGCCTGTTCGGGTGAGATGTAGAATCCGCCACGCGGTCCTTTTAGGCTGCAGATCAGGTCCGCCTTCACCAGCCGTTGCAGCAGCTTGCCCACGGTGTGTTCGTTCTCACCGATGAAGACGGACACATCCTTCAGGCTCACCCGTTCACCGGAAGAGAGCTTGGAGCCGAGGAAGACCACGGCCTTGATGGCGGCTTTGCAGCTGAGGCTCAACATTGAACTAGTTGCCCAGGAACAGGTGACCCAGCTCCGAGATCATTTCTTGGGTCCAGGGTGGATCGAAGGTGATGTTCACGGTCACCTCGTAGCCCGGGAACGCCATCTTCAGCGCTTCCATGGTGTTGGCTTGAATGGATTCGCCCATGGGGCAGAATTCCGTGGTGAAGGTCATGGTGCAGGTCACTTTGCGCGCGTCGTTCTCACCGAATTCCAGTTCGTACACTAGACCGAGGTCCACGATGTTCAACCCGATCTCCGGGTCGTCCACGAACCGCAAGGCCTCGAGGCCGGTTTCGCACTTTTCGTTGTTGTTGGTCTTGATGTTCATTTCCGGAAGGGCTTGTGGATCACCAATTGCATGACGTTCCAGTTGTAAAGTACGGCGGTGGCCAGCAGTGCGATACTGCCAGCAGAGAGCAGGATCTTGGAGGAGAAGAGGATACCGCAACCGAAGAGGACGAAGCCCAACAGATAGGCCAGCGCCATGGCTTGGTATACGGGTTCGCTGAACAAGTCCTTCGGGCTGGGCATCTTGCCCATGGAAGCGCGGTGGCGATACACCTTGTTCCACACGATAAAGGGCAGCGTCTTGAAGGTCATACCCAAGATGATCGCGGTAAGCCAGCCGAAGAAGATGGTGAAACCATAGAGCAGCACCACGTTGGTCTGTGCTCCAGAGGTGGTCAGCAGCACGCCGATCAACGCCAGCAACACCAGCGTTGGTAGCAGCAACAGCGCAACCGCCAGTAGCGATGTTTTCATCTGGTCGTCCACCTTCTTCCGGATGCGTTCGTTGTAGGTCTGCTTGCAGTAGTAGGCGAAGAGCAGCAACGCCAGCAGCACCATGCCTGCGGGGATGAAGCTGAGGCTTGGGCTCCACCGGAAGAGGAACAGCAAACCGTAGAGCACCAGTCCCGCGTTCACTAACAAGTACACGACCCACAGCAGTTTCGGAGAGCTGTACTTGGAGATCAGGAACATGGGGATCAGCCGCGAGCCGACGCCCAGCACCAGCAGCAGGAACCAGCCCACCAGACCAAGGTGCGCGTGCAGGGAGAGGAAGTACAGCGAGTTTTGGGGCAGCACGAACATCGTAAAGTTGAACAGCATCGCGAGCCCGAGCGACACCGTGAGCAGCAACCAAATGGTGGCCGTAAAGACGAACACCGCGTGGACGTTCATCCGCTTACTCTCCGAAATACTGAAGGCGATATTGATGCTGTAAGCAAGCACGGCACCCGTAACCAGCGAGCCGCCCAATTGCGCTATCCAGCCCAAGTTGAAGGTGTAGAAACCATACACCAGCAGCGGGATTCCCACGGCGGCCAAGGCAAAGGACGCATGCCCCAACTTGGTGCTGTAGAGGTCGTTCTCGATCAGCACCGGCACCAGCTGATGGCTGGCGCCCAGTATGATCATGGTGGCCCAACCCAGCGCCATCACATGGGTAATGGCCAAGATGTGCGGCTGGAAATAATGCCCGGTGAACGCATCGCCGGAAGTAAGCAGCAGTAAGGTGGCCACAAGGAACGAGACCGCCCCGTAGACATAGAACGGGATCACCACCTTGTGCGAGGTGGTGCGGGCCACATTGCTGCTCAGGGCCGGACCCATCATTCAGGGCTTGAAGATGAAGAGCTTCACGTTGCCCTCGCTGATCTCCTTGGCGCGGTACTCGAATTTGCGTTCTTCCAATTCGGGCAGCAGGAACACGGGGATCCGCTTGTGGTCCACGAAAAGCGCTTGGCCCTCGGGAAGCTTATCCAACTCGTCCAAGATGGTGAGCATGGGCAAAGGCATCTCCAAATGACGCACGTCGATGGTGGTGGTGTGGCCCTCGAATTTCTTCACCCAAGTTTCGAAGTCATCGTCATTGCCCTTCACGGTGGCGTCGGGGATGGTGCTGGCTTCCGACTTGAAAAACCACGTGTGGTACGTACCGTCGTCCACCACTTCCGAGTAGGTTTTGAAGCCTTGTTTTTCCAACAGCAGGATCAGCGGGATCGGTTCAAAGTCGTTGATGATCTTCAGCGTTTGCAGGGGCTCCAAGGCCTTCACCTTTCCAAGGATCAGATTGAAGGGATCCTTGCCTTCGTTGAGGATGGGCCGCACGTCCAGTTCCAGCACGTTCTCCGGCGTGACCTGCTTCATGAAATCCGGCATGGGCGCAAGTGTCTTGACCTCCTCCCCGTTCACGGATCGGTCTATGCCGAAACCCAGCGGTTCCATTTTGGCGAAGAAGTCCTCCGGCGTTACGCCGCCGATCTTGCTGGCCATGCGAATGGTGGCGCGCGAGGCGATCAGTTTGCGCAGCAGCGGATTGCGCAGCTTGGTGTACTTGGGCGAAAGGCTGATGATCGCCTCCAAGGCCGCTGGGTGCTCCTTCAGCAGCGTTGCGATCTTGGTATTGGCGTTGATCGTGATCATAAGAGAAGATCGAACCGCAGATGAACGCTGATACACATGGATGTCGGACAGTAGCGTCCGCTCAATAACTGGTCCATTTCAGGCTGATCGGTGTTGATCCTTTTCATGTGTTCAGTGCATCGAACGTTCCAATTCCGCGGCCTTGGGGAAGAGGATATTGTTCTCCAAGTGGATGTGCACGTGGGTATCATCCTCCAACTCGTGCAGCGTGCGGTAGAGCAAGGTGTAGCTCGCGCAGGCGTCGCTCGGCAAGGTGTAGCCTTGGGTCACCTCGTTGATCTCGTCGAGCTTTCCGCCGACCGAAGCATGCTCTTTCATCAAGGTTTCCATGTTGTCCTTGAAGCGGCCCATGGTGCTCGCGGGCAAAGGCTGTCCGCTGTTCTTGGCAGCCACCAATTGCTTGATGTAGGGGAACATGTTGCGCTCCTCTTCGGGCAGATGTGCGTTGAATTCCGCAGCCACCTCGTCCACCAACTTGCGCACTTGGTGCAGTTCAGGATGGTTGTGCGCGTGTACTTGCTCCACCTTGGCCGCATACTGCTGCAGGTCGGGGATGGTCTTGCGCAGGTAGGCGTGGTGCGTGTTCACAATGAAGTCCGCCAGGAAATCGATGTTCCAATCGTTGTAAGGCAGCGCAGCTGAAGTGTTCGCGTGGTTCCCTTCGCGCAGCTCCTGCTCTATCCGGACGACATCCAGACCCTTGGCAGCGCATGCTTCCCGCACGGTGAGGTGGCCGTTGCAGCAGAAATCAAGGCCGTACTTCTTGAAGACCTCCGCCTTCCCCATGTCCTTGGTCACGATCTCCGCAAGAGTTTCAGATCCTACGCCGGTAGGCCGCTTGGTGATCTTCACCCTCCACCACGCAGGGCCTTGTTCCAGATATTCCCAGGTGAAGACATCGCCCATCTCGCCTTGCATCTGGTAGTACAAGGGCTTAGGGTCGTGGTCGTTGTGGATGGTGAGGCTCTCCCCTTCTTTCAGGGCATGGTAGCGTGCGAAAATGGTGGCGTGCTTTTCCCGTGGCGCCAGCTTCGTAACGTCCAAGTTGTTCCCTTCGGAAGTGTTCCCACCAGCGATGCGTTTGGTGATCTTCACCTTCCACCATTCAGGTCCTTCCTCCAAATACTCCCAGCCGATGGCATCGCCGTGTTCGGCCTCCAAGTGGTAACGCAGCGGCTTGGGGTCGTGGTCATTATGAATGGTAAGGCTCTCCCCTTCCTGCAACTGGTCAATGCGCCCGAAAATGGTGGAGTGTTTGATCGCCGGTGGCAGCTGGGTCACGTCCAAGATGTTCCGGCCGGCCTCGTTGTTGCGGGGTGCTTGCTTGGTGAGTTTCACCCTCCACGACACAGGTCCTTTTTCCAAGTACTCCCAGCCGATGGTGTCTTGGTGCGTGTGACCCAACTGGTGGCGCAGCGGTGCTGGATCGTGATCGTTGTGGAGGATCAGGCTTTCACCTTCCTTGAGTTCGGCAATGCGTGCGAAGATGGTGGAGTGCTTCACCTGCGGCGCCAGCTGGGTAGCGTCCAGGATGTTTTCGGTTGTTGTTTCCATGGTTTGCTTGATGATCGGTAGCGGATGCAAAGGTAGGAAGTAAAAGTCATTAAAAGTATTTTAATGCTTTTATCCGGCACGAGGCAGAAGGACCGATCGACGACCTTCGATCAATACGCATTGAGGAGTCAAAAAAAGTGTGCTTCGGTCAGGCCTTCGATACCTTCACCTGCCACACCTCCGGCCCGGCTTGCAAGTACTCCCAAGTGAAGGGCAACTTGTTCTCCGCCTCGATCTGGTAATAGAGCGGCTTGGGGTCGTGGTCGTTGGTGAAGATAAAGGCCTCACCGGGCTTCAATTCAGCGAACGAATCGAAGACCATGTCATGGCGCTTCGCCGGGTGGAACGGGCGCACATCGAAGGTGTTCACCACCATGCTCGTTGCCTCCTCCGGGGGCTTCTTCCCTATCTCCTTGCGGATATGCACCACGTACTCGCCGGGTTCCTTTTTGAGGTAGGTCCAGCTGAACTGTCCTTCGAAACTGTCGCAGAAAATGTTGTGGATCTCGGTGGGATCGGTGGCCGCGATAAGCTCCATGATGTGCCCCTCCTCCATCATGCCGTAACGGTGGAAGACCACGTGCCGCAGGTCCGACGGATCCATTTTGCGCAGGTCCATCAGTGTGGAGATGTCCGTGAACTCACGTCCCACGGAGTCCTCTTGGCGCGTCACCATCACCTTCCAATCGCGACCGCCACGCTGTAGGTATTCCCAACCCACCACATCGCCGTGGATGGAACGGAACTCATAGTACAGTGGCAAAGGGTCGTGGTCGTTGATGAAGATGAAGCGCTCACCAACGGGCAGTTCCTTGAACAATTTCAACAGGGTACGGTGGCGGTCCATAGGCACCATTACGCGCACATCGAGTTCTTGGGGAAGATGGGCTGAGTCGGTCATGTTCGCTTGCGGCAGTAGCTCGTTGCCGCCGGGCAAAGTACAAGTCGACGATGATCTATGGGCTGACGTTCATCAGCAGGCGGAGCGTGAACTAGAGCATATGGTCCGCCGCCATCAGTTGGCGTATGGCCTCGGATCTTCGGATCAGAATGATTCCGGTCTGGTGATAATTGCTGGCAACAAAGCGTTGTGTTTTGTCCGCATGCGTGATGGAGCAGAGGCGGAACAGATCTGCTTTCAGAAAGCCTACTGCTTGATGAACCAACACGCCTTCGGTTGCGGACCCATGGTGCGCGCGCAGTACGATCCTGCGGGTAGCGATGCGATGTTGAGGTCAACGGTGCTACCGATCCGTTCTTGGGCAATGGCCATTGACTGGCCGAGCGCATTGAAGATCTGGGCAGAAGGGTCCGACTCATCCAGCCGGATCGTTAACTGATCAGAGGCTGGGTTAGGCCATACCAAAAGTGTGTTCCGGTCTGGTGTATAGGTTACGGAACGCACCTCGGAAATGGCCTCCGTACCGTCATGATCGATCTGCTTCAAGCGGTAATAGGAAACGCCTTCCAAAGGTGATGGGTCCCGTGTGCCATAGGTATTCATCAGTTGGCCATCGCCTACTCCATCCACTTCAGAAACGGACTCCCACACTACGAGATCAGCACTTCGCTGCACTTCGAAACCGGCATTATTATGCTCACTTGCTGTTGCCCATTCGATAGCAACCCCGTTGGTCGCCGGCTTGGCATCAAAACGCACCAGTTCTATGGGGAGCGGACTGGACACGTAGACACTGAAGTTGTCGAACAACATGCCATACGATGTGGTGAAGTCGGGCTTGATGCGTAGCGCATGGCTCGTGGATGTTGCGGTGAAGAACAACCGTTCGCGTAGCATGTTCCACCCACCTGTACGGGTAACGACAGCACTGAGCGCACCTGCAACAGATACCGTTACGGAAACTGTAGTGGGCGTGCTGGGACTGGCCCGGCGCGTTGCGTCAAATTCGAGGGCATAGACGGCACCCACTATGAAACCGGTAATGGTCTGGCACAACAAGCGATCGTCTGCTGTAGAGCTTGCATTGGTATGCCCGTCCACCTCGGCTACTTTGTCCGATCCGGTGCCGCCATAAACACTGGCTGCGTTGACCTCCATATCGCAGGTCCATCCCGTAGTACCGCTTTCAAAGCCGGGGTTGGTAACGGTTTGTGCAAATACAACTCCATGGCTGAACATAACAAAGCCTAGCAAAAGCCACGCAATGAAGGTGTCATGTAGGTACTTGAAGAGGATGGTCCGGAATTTCACGTTGCCTTCTACGGCAGGGCCAGATGAAGGTTCGGAGGAATCGAGGATTCCTTGATGGCCGCTCCTTAGTACTCCGATGACACGGAAGAGCCTATTTGATCGTTGACCGATCGATTTTCAAGCCGGATCCTGGGAGGGCATCACATTAAGGTGCATCTACTATTAACTGACCATGACATTGGTCATTATCAGAAGCAACAACGCGCCATAACTTTAGTGGAATACAACCCGAAACCATGATCAAGCGCGTCCTTTTAATTGCACTCGGTATTTTCTTGGTGGCCCAATTGGCCCAACCGGATCGGAGCGTTCCCGCTATCGATCCAGCACAGGACATGTTGACGGTTACCGGGGCTCCTGCGGAGATACAGCAGCTCGTGATCGGTGCGTGCTATGATTGCCATAGCTATAAGGTGAACTATCCGATGTGGGCCTACATCACACCCGTGAATTTCTGGGTACAGGACCATATCAACGAAGGGCGCGAAAAGGTGAACTACTCGCGCTGGGACCAATTCGCAGGAAACCACGAGGCAGCGGAGAGTGGAGAAACCGTCGCAGAAGGTGAGATGCCGCCGAACAACTACGAAGTCATGCACGGCCATGCACAGTTGACGGCTGCGCAGAAGGAGACACTCGTTGCTTGGTTCGATGCCAACATACGGGGCGGCAAAAAATCCAGTTCACACAAGGAGAAAGAGAAGGACTGATAGTGTCAATTTAGAAATGGTCATGGGTTTCTCTGGATGCAATAGCAATCATCCAGCTAGCATAAAAAACGCTTACCATCCTTACTTCCCGAACGCAAAGAACCCCGGACAGCGCCGGGGTTCGTTCTTCGTAAATTGTTGTTGATCAACGGCTAGAACCAGTTGATCGAAAGGAAACTTTAACGCGATACCAAGTGCAGTTCGAGACCTCCTCCGTTGTCCTGCAGCCAAAGCTCGTCCTCTTTCAAGCGTAGTATCTCATACGTCCTATCGGCGGCGTCGTTCTCGAAATCCAAGCGCAGGTCTTCCTTGCTATCTTCAAAGGACCATGTTCCGGTGGTCTCAAATTCGAAACTTAGCGATCCCAAGCTGTAAAGTGCCGCCAAGGTGGCGTCACCATTACTCAGGAGCTGAAGTTCATATTGATCGAATGAGGAGGTAACATCATTGCCACCATTGGTCGCCTTATCAACGCGCCAAGTATTGGATATGCGTTCGGTCTTGGATCGCAGGCTGAACATTGGGCCGTCATCGTATTTCTTGCAACTCGTGGCGAGCAAGGTCACCGTAAAGGCAAGAAGAAGTGTTGTGCGTGTATTGATCATAATGCAAGTTCTTATCTGTTAGTTTGAATAGATCGGGTCACTGTGATTTCAAGTGAAGTTCAAGGTCATCACCCACCTTATGCAACCAAAGTTGGCTTTCAGTAAGTCGACGGATCTGATAGGTACCATCCGCAGCATTGTCCTCGAAGTCAAGCACCAGCTCTTCATCGTCGTTCTGGAAAGCCCACGTACCATTGGTATCATACGTAAAATCTGTACCGAATACGGTGTATGTTGCCAAGAGCGTAGCATCTCCACCGGTGGTAAGGGTGAGTACGTAATTGTCGAAATCCGCTGTCACATCATCACCATCAGCAGTAGCTTCCTCTATGACCCATGTATTGGCGACACGTTCGTTGCGTGGTGTAAGATTGATCAGTGGACCTTCATCGTACTTCTTACAACCTGTAACGAAGATGGTGAGCAGAGCGGCTCCACATAGGAACCCGAGTGGTCTAAGTTGTTTCATGATGCTGCTAGCATAGCAATCTTCACGCCACGGTCCAAATGGCCTTTAAACTTCCTAGTTCCCCCGTGATCATTGCGCATGGAACACTATCCATGAAGACCTTGCCCGTTGTTCGTTGGGGTATGAAAGGAACAACTGGTGGCGATCATTCCACAATTCAGCAAGCACCCACTAGTGCCTTCACAGGGTCGGAGACCGATGCTACACCAACAGATCGTTCTAGTGCATCGAAAATGGACGTCCAATTCAATTCCACTTCTACATACGCCATCTTTGTAAGATCGTTGTGCAGTGTGTGGGGTAAGTTGGTAGCGCGCGCAACTTCTAGCAGCTCTATCAGCACCAATTTCGCTCCGGTTAAGTATCTGATCCTGTAAAATGCACATACTCCAAAAGCTCCGGTTCGCGGACCTTCAGCACACGACCATATTCCTCGTAGGAATTGTTCTTCCACTTCCCGATCCTAACACTGCAACCCCTTCCCTTCCGATCTGTTTACGTGCGCGTTCTCATCATGAAGCGTGCTAGCTCATCGGGTTCGATAAGGCATTCCATGCACGACCGATATCGAAACGGAAGATCGCGGTAACCTCTGCTCTATGAGTACTACCATCGGTATTGTTTCAGATACTATAAGACAACGATGGGTGCACAGTACCGCGACCCATTTTCCGCTCACGATACAACCTGCCTGAACTATCCATACGATCTTGAACCACGCAGCTGATGTATATCCTCATGGACTAATTCCGAGCTGCATTATTATTGCGGTCGGCTTTTTGTTGGTCTGTGACCATGGACTATGCATACGAAAGAGAGCTCTGGATATTGCTTGATGTAGGCATTGCAGCACTGCTCGCGGGCGCAGTTGGCTTGGAACGCGAACTCGATAAGAAACCAGCTGGCCTACGCACCAATATGGTGATCGGTGCGGTTGCTGCACTATTCATACTACTGGGCAAGATCGTCATTACCATCTACGACACCAGCCTATCTGAAAATGTGGAGATCACCACTGATCCTGTACGTGTGTTCGAGGCTATTGTGGTCGGGGTCAGTTTCATCGGGGCCGGCACCATAATGCGATCCTCGAATGGAAATGGAGTGCAGAATTTGACCACAGCGGCTTCACTTCTCCTAAGCGCAGGTATCGGCATCTCAGTAGCGCTTCATTTATATGTTCTTGCTGTTGGCGTGGCACTACTTGCATGGGTGATCAATCACTTCATGGGCATATTCGAGCGAAGAATGATCCATGATGAGATCGATAAATGAACCCGAGCACATCTTTTGATCGTTCGTGAAATGCTAGCAACAAGATAATCCTCGACGAATTGGCTATTGGATGGACACCTTTAACCTGATCCCAGTTCCAGTGATGCAGCCATTAGCAGCTCAGTTGAATTGAAGACGACTTCCGACAGAAGAACCTAGATGGTCATTCGAATGATATAGCGATGCTATCCACCGTATCCTGTCGTGATCAGTACATCCTTTTTATGAGACGGGCCCGTCAAGCTTGAAGAAGTAATAGATGGCGACTATCGCAACTGCGAACACTCCTATGCAAAGTAGCCAGAACGTTCTCGCACTCAGTTCTTTCCCCCGCCATCTGGGTCTTCCCCAGAGCCTATCGGTATTTTTGGCTGCACGCTTGTTACTTTCCATGGTGATGGTTGCGTGCAACAAGGATGCCGCGCTGAAGACCAATGAAAAGGGTCGTGTAACACTACATTAAATAGGACCGTCCAGATACGCAGTATGTTATGACGGCATTCCACGCTGCTGCCCGTTGCTAAGCTTAATTCTTTATCCATGCCGTTTTCACAACAAAAGGGGAATGGATTGCCCCATCCGTGTCATCGCCACCTCACTCTTTGAATAAGGTGGACTAGTCGTAATAATGCATGCAAGCGAAGCTCAGCCTAAAAAATAAGGTAAGCTTCAGCGTGAGAAGCCCCCAGGCACACCATTCGCTAATGGAGGGCATGCGCCTTCTAGCCCCTACCCTTGTACTTGTCGCATTAATGGCGACCAGTTGCGTCAGCAAACGAAAGTATGTTTCGGCTACTGATACGGTAGATCGTTTGCGAGCCGATAGTACCGCTATGGCCGCTGAGGATCATGCTTTGCGCACTCAGCTTTATGGTCTGCAGGACTATGCCAAGCTTACGGCTGATGAATTGGAGCAACGCAAAAGCGAATTGAGCGCAACGCAAGCAGAGCTTAAGACAAAAGCGCAACGCATGGATGAATTGGACCGTCGCCTGAATGCACAGAATGAAGCCATGGATCGTCTACGCAAAAAAGTGAGTGATGCATTGATCAACTTCAAAGCTGAGGACCTAAGCGTAACCCTGAAAGATGGTAAAGTATACGTGACCTTGAGCGAGCAATTGTTGTTCGCCAGCGGTAGTGCCAAGGTAGATCCCAAGGGCAAAGAAGCGTTGAGCAAACTCGCTGATGTTCTGCGAGCCAACTCGGATATCAGTGTAATGGTGGAAGGCCATACCGACACTATTCCCATACGAACGAGCAACTTCAAGGATAATTGGGACCTGAGCACGGCCCGTGCAACAAGCATAGTACGGATGTTGACTGACACATATACTGTTCCAGCACAACGCGTGCAGGCTTCAGGACGAGGTGAGTACATGCCTATCGCCAGCAATGCAACAACTGAAGGCCGCGCAAAGAACCGCCGCACAGAGATCATACTCGTTCCGAAGCTTGACGAACTCTTTGAGATCGTGGGTTCCGGACCCGCATCCACCAAACCAAAAACACCTTGAACCAAACGAACATGAACATCCGCATAACAACTGGCGCATTAGCGCTTTGCATCGGTCTATTGACCATTATTCCAGCGTGTAATACATCCAAAGGTGTGAAAGGCGGGGCCATTGGTGCCGGTGCAGGTGCCGGGATCGGTGCGGTCATCGGGAATCAATTCCCTGGCCAGAATGGAACTGCTATCGGAGCCATCATCGGTGCCGCAGTTGGTGGCACCACAGGAGCGCTTATCGGTCGACATATGGATAAGCAGGCGGAGGAATTACAACGCGATCTTGAAGGCGCTACGGTAACGCGTGTCGGCGAAGGGATCAAGATCACCTTTGATAGCGGCTTATTGTTCGCTGTGGATCAAAGCGATCTTAGCAGTACTGCGAAATCAAACTTGGATGAGCTGGCAACCACGTTGAATAAATACGACGATACGGATATCCTTGTTGAAGGCCATACGGATGCGGATGGGAGTGATGATCACAACCAGGCACTATCCATTTGAAGGGCGCAGAGCGTAGGAAACTACCTGATGGGAAAAACAGTTAGTGTAGGCCGTTTGAGCACTAGCGGCTACGGTGAAACCCAACCCGTAGCAGAGAACACTACGGATGCAGGAAAAGCGGCGAACCGCCGTGTGGATATCGCCATCTTCGCGAACAAGCGAATGAAGAAGGCTGCTGAGAAAGGCGAGCTTTAGTTCCGTGACCTTTTCTCCGAACTTCGATCTTCTTCGTATGCAATGCAACAGCCCCATGGAATTCTGGGGCTGTTGCATTCTGTGGTCCATCCAGCATCAACAAGTGGATCACGCATCTGTGAACTTCGCATTGAATGAACAAAAATAGGAATGGCACCGCCTTCTTCAGTGCCATGTTCAGCACCGAAGTTCCTTTACGGATGAAGCAAGAGGTCTACTGTTGATACGCCATCCGTGTTCTATCTTTCAACCGCGATCCGTAGAACAACGCTGGATCTTCTCTTACCAAGGACATGATCCGATCCACCTGACCAATAACTCCATTGCTTTTTATCATCTCGCTTCGATCACTGCTGCGCGTTCGCGAACAGGGGATAATGACATACCGCAGTGTTATTTTCTGTGTTGCCTTTGGTTCGTGCACCTATGCAGTCGCGCAAGCACGTAATGAATTCCTCAAGGACACGCACACCTTGGCTTCGCGCTGGGAACTTGTGGACAGTGTGCGCAATGGCACCTTCGTTCTTACCTCCTACAAACCCGTGTTCGTGCTTCCTTTTAATTGGAGCAGTGCACCGAATGGGAGACCTTATCGCTCGGACCAGACCATACCTACGGATCCGGAGCCCATTGCGTTGAATGCGGTGGAGTGCAAGTTCCAATTCAGTTTCAAGACCAAGGTGGTGCAAGGCTTGTTCAAGAACAAGGGTGATATTTGGGTTTCGTACACGCAAAGCTCGCGCTGGCAAGTGTATAACAAGGACCTTAGCCGTCCGTTCCGCGATACGAATTTCGAGCCTGAAGTGATGGTGGTATTTCCGCTGAATATCCGACTCCTTGGTCTACGCGTGCGCATGCTTAGCGGCGGGCTGGATCACCAAAGCAATGGAAGCCCGGATCCGAACAGCCGTAGTTGGAATCGCGTCATTGGGCAAGTGGGACTGGAGCGCGGACGTTTTACCGTATTGCTGCGGCCTTGGTGGCGCTTTCCTGAAGGAAAGAATGATGATAATCCCGGAATAACCGGGCTGATAGGCAATGGCGAAATGATCTTCATATACCAGCATCGCAGCCACGTTATTTCCGCGCAGGTCCGCAGCGCGTTCATAGATGCACCGTTCAAGGGAGGTTCATTGCAGGGCGACTGGTCCTTCACCATCAGCGGCCACCTGAAGGCGCACCTCCAAGTGTTCCACGGGAAGGGCGAGAACCTGTTGGACTATGACCACCGGCAGACCACCATTGGCTTGGGCGTTTCGCTCTTGGATTGGTTGTAAAGTCTAGGTCCAAAGATCTCCCACCTGCATAGCTGCAAATCGCAACTAGCATCCTGTTCTATCCGTTGCATACACTGCAAAAGGATCGGGCAGTTGGCAAAATCGGCAACGATCACCCCGTTGGTTCATAGGACTTCTTCGTGGTTCTGGGCGTTCGAAGATCGGCACGGTTTTGCCGGCTAAAATGAAAAAGCTGGGTCGTTATTGATCCGTGTGCTATCTATCATTAAACCACCAAACAGATGTTACAGAAGAAGACCGCATTGATCACCGGCGCAGGTTCCGGGATCGGAGAAGCAACAACATTACTCTTCGCACGCAGTGGAGCCAGTGTTATGCTGGCCGATATGGATATGGCGGGGGCGGAACGGGTACTCGCGGAAGTGAAGAAGAACGGAGGCAAGGGTGCTGTGGTGAAGGCGGATGTATCCAACCCAAAGGACTGTGAACACATGGTGGCAGAGACCGTAAAGCAATTCGGTCGGTTGGATATCGCGGTGAACAACGCGGGCATCGGAGGACCACAGGCCATGATCGGAGACTACCCGATAGATGGTTGGGACAAGGTCATCAGCATCAACCTGAGTGGTGTTTTCTATGGCATGCGCTACCAGATCCCTGCAATGCTGAAGAACAAAAGCGGCTCTATCATCAATATGGCATCCATCCTTGCCAAAGTGGGTTTCCCATCATCCGGCGCGTACGTTGCGGCAAAGCATGGTGTCATTGGCCTTACGGAGAATGCAGCGCTGGAATATGCCACACAAGGTATTCGCGTGAATGCTGTAGGACCGGGTTTCATTAAAACACCGTTGCTGGATCAGAACCTGAAAAAGGAGGAAATGGAGGGCATTGCTGCACTACACCCCATGAAACGCATGGGCACACCCGAAGAAGTGGCCGAACTGGTGTTGTGGCTCGCTTCGGAAAAGTCTTCGTTCGTTACAGGATCCTACTACAATGTGGATGGTGGATACCTCGCCCAATAAAGGGACCCTACCACACTAACTCTCTCACCTGAACATGCCCACCTTTGATGAGCTTTATGATAAGCATGCTCCCATGCTTTATGGAATTGCCTTGCGGTTCACCGGTGTGCCGTGTGCAAAACGGGCTTTAAGCAGTACGTGTCTAGAGTTGTGGGGAACGGCTGCGAAACGCGATCTACCCATAACCGTGCTGCCCATGGTCCGCGTGATGGTGTCTCATTTGCGGAAGCAGTGCATTAACGATGGTAAGCGTAAACAGTTCGAAAGACAGCTTTCCATCGTAATGGCGGAGTTGAAGGAGCGTGGCGTTAGATCGTCACAAGGATGATCATCCGGTTGGAATTCCTATTGATCTGAGCGATGGATATTTTAGTAGTTGAAGTGGTTCCTCTGTTCGGAAGTGCCTGTTCCTGAACAATGGGTGGTGTGAAGGTTTCTAAGGAACACGTAAGCGACTATCTCTTTATTGGGACCCTACTAGTCCATTAAGCTGAACTAGTTTCGCCGATAAACTCCCTCTCCATGTCCTGGAAGATCGCCATCGTTGTCGCTTTGCTCACCGCGTTCATAACTGCGATCACCTCCATTATTGTAACCAATTATGTGGCGGATAAATGCGGAGTCAGCGATCAGGACGGTGGGCGAAGTATGGGCATCTTCTTCTTCTTAGGACCGGGCGCCTTCGTTATGGGTCTTTTGTTCGGTCTGTTGGTCAGTTACCTGATGCACGCTGTGGAATGGGCACATTTCTGGAAAGCAGTGGGCGCATCCGTGGGCATAGCGTTGGGCGCCATTGTGATCATCGCCGGCTATTTCTTGCTTGATGCGCCGATCAGGCATGTTGAAGGTGGTTCGCCGTTGGTTCTGGAAGTCGAGATCCACATACCCCTAGAGCGGATCCCCGAACATCGGGAGGAGTTGGATCCGATGCGCATCAGTCTCTACGCGGGGCCAAGGGATAATTCATTCGGAGACATTGACACCGCTCTCAACCGGACCGAGAACGGCAAACTGATCGTAACGGGAAAACTTGGTCTTAACAGTACCTCTCACACACGAACGGTATCCTTCCATGTCGACCAGAATACGTGGTTGGCACTGGATCACTTGCCCATTACGGCCAAGCCGAGTGAAAAGGACTCCGCATGGAGCACCCTGCTGCCGATGCGCGATGCCACCATCGCTGAAGCACATTATTCCGATGTGCAGGCACGCGTTCGGGTGGTGAAGCGGGTCCGGGTATTGTGAAGGGCACCACGCTTCTATTCCTCCAGCATTGATTGAAAGCGCACGATCCAAGCTTGTACACCTTGTTAATCCTGTTGTTCAATTCGGCATGTACTACACTCTTCGCAATCATTGGCTTTGCCCAACTAAGTTTTTTGCCAGAGAGAACGCACTACGACGTATTTCTGGAACGGATCGCACAAGATCCCTTGATATCCCACGTTGCCGAAACCCTTCTCTTACTGCCTCAATTCAACCCATCTCTAATTTGAAAAGGACAGGTGCATTGAAAATGTGAGTGCGCGATCTACTTTGTATCCACTTTAGAGCAATGCGCACTTTTCTGCCTCTCCTGCTGAATGCCTTTGGTATGGTTTGCTTGGCGCAAAACCAGAGCACCGTGCAACGCGATAGTTTGCAGGTGATCTGGTCGGATGAAAGGATACCGGATACTGCGCGCTTTGATGCAGGGATCGAATTGGTACGTGATATCATTTACAGCGCTCCGCCCGACAGTGGTCTACAACTGGCACGTGAATTACTGTATTTCGCTCAAGAACACCACTTGGATCCACAACGCGCCGAGGCCCATATACTTTGCGGCACATTCAACAACCGGTTGAGCCGGTGGGACAGTGCAGAGTCACACCTGCTTCGGGCGTTCGACCTGTATGAACGCCTCGGCCAGAACCGCGGTAAGGCGAAGGTGATGAACAGTTTGGGAAATGCCCTTGCCTACAAAGGCGACCACGTGAAGTCCATTGACTATTACACGCAAGGACTTCGCATCGCCGAAGCTGAAAATGACAGTAATTTGATCGCAAGACTGCTGGGTAACATCGGCGTCTCGCACTACGAACAAGGAGATCTCGAACGAGGACTTGAATACTTCAATCGAAGGATCGCTGTGGCCGATCGTATCGGTGACCGTCAATGCGCCCTAGAAGCTTACATCTGCATTGGTATAACACGCCAGAAACAGGGGCGGCTGATCGATGCACGCGCCGAGTTCATCAAGAGTTTGGGCATTGCGCGTGAGATCAACGATGTCCTGAGCATACAGGTCGTGCAAGGAAACTTGGGTACCGTGTACATCGACCAAGGCGACTACCCAAAAGCGTTGGCCTATCTGGACAGCAGTTTGGTATTGGCCGAGCGGCAGGAAGACCCTATGCAGATCGCCAATATCTACAGCGAAATGGCGCGCGCACATCATCTGCAAGGCAATGAAAGCGCTGCACTCGACGCCGCGCGTAAGGCATTGTCTTCAGCAGAAATAGCTGGGGTATTGGAGAATTGGCGCGATGCCGCGAAGATCAATTACACGGTGCTGAAGGCAATGGGAAGGAAAAGCGAAGCATTGGATATGCACGAACTCTACATCACCATGCGCGATAGCATGACGAACGATGATAACAAGAAGCGCATGATGAGCCAGAGCTTCGAGTATGAGTTCGACAAGAAAGAAGCGCTACTTACTGCTGAGCAAGAAAAGAAAGATGCGGTAGCGACAGAGGAACTCCGACGCAAGAACCTGCAACGCAATGCATTTATCGGGGGATTCGGGCTGATGATGTTATTGGCCGGGACCTTTTTCTTCCAACGAAACCGCATCAGCAAAGCCCGAAAGCGCAGCGATGAACTCTTGCTCAATATCCTACCAGAAGAAATAGCAGAAGAATTGAAAGAAAAAGGTTCGGCAGAGGCTGTGCAGATCGATCAGGTCACCGTGCTCTTCACGGATTTCAAAGGCTTCACGGCTATGAGCGAAGTGCTTACCCCAAAACAACTTGTAAAAGACCTGCACGAATGCTTCAGTGCATTCGATCACATTTGCGAGAAGCATGGGCTTGAAAAAATAAAGACCATCGGCGATGCCTACATGGCCGCCGGTGGATTACCTACGCCCAATAGCACGCACGCCACTGATGTGATCAAAGCGGCCTTCGAAATGCGCGACTTCATCGCCGCGGGAAAAGCCCACAAGATCACCGCCGGCCTCCCCTACTTCGAGATCCGAATCGGTATCCATACCGGTCCGGTGGTGGCCGGTATCGTGGGCGTCAAGAAGTTCCAGTACGACATCTGGGGCGATACGGTAAATACTGCCAGCCGCATGGAGAGCAGCGGTGAAGTTGGACAGGTTAACATCAGCGAGGCGACTTATGCACTCGTGAAGGATGAACCGGGGCTTTCATTCACCTCACGCGGCAAAGTGCAGGCGAAGGGAAAGGGGGAATTGGAGATGTACTTTGTTCAGCTGGCTTAGATCTTAACCGCTCGCTCGCAACGAAAACGCCGAACGTTCGGGAGCAGTGCACCACCCTACTAATCGTCCAGCACAAATTGGATGCGCACGATGGATCTAATGTTCCGGAAAACGGCCAACGGATCTAAGGAACCACCTGTGAACCATTCCTTCAATAGTGTGTGCAGAGACTTCGTATCGCCAACGAGCCAGGATACCTTTGCGACATGCGAATTCAAACTGCTCTACTCTTCTGGCTTTTCTTTACAGCCGCTAACGCGCAGCCGTTCACATGGAACTGGAGCGTAAGCGACACCAGTACCTTGAGTACACCCGATGTGCAAGGCATGGCCACCGATGCGTTGGGCAACAGCTACATCACCGGCCAATTCTACGGAACAGCCAGCTTTGGTAACCTGCCGCCGATCACCAGTGTGGGCCAGAGCGATGTGTTCATAGTGAAGTATGACAATAGCGGAACGGCTTTGTGGGCAATGCACGGTGGTGGTACGGATTTCGACGATCCGAGCGACTTGGCATTGGATGCCGAAGGCAACGTGCTGATCACGGGAACCTTTTACAGTCCTACGGCCACCTTTGGTGCGGATACGCATACGCGCGTGGGTGCAATGGACATCTTTGTTGCGAAAGTGAACGGAGCCGATGGCAGCTTCCTGTGGAGCCACCGTTTTGGCAGCAACGATTTCCAGTCCGGCCATGCCGAGCACGGCAATGCTGTTGCATGTGACAGTGATGGCAACATATACCTGAGCGGCGCCTTCAAGTACACATTGGAAGTTGTTGGCCTGCCCACGTTGGATGGCTGCAGCCAATACTACACGAGCTTCCTGATGAAGCTGGACCCCGATGGCAATGGCATCTGGAGCCGCCGTACGGACTGCACACGGCATTGGAGCTATGGTGCTGTGGAGGGGCAACAGCTTACGGTTAGCTCGGCGGGTGATCTCTATTTGGGTCTGCGCGCCCGTGGCGATACGATCTTCTACGAGACCGATACCATCATTAACCAACAGCTCAGCGGACAGGCGCACGATGTGATCCTTGCGAAGTACGACCTCGATGGTAACTACCAATGGGCACGGCAGATCGGCGGTTACGGTTATGATGATGCACAGGCCCTTGCTGCGGATGCGGAAGGGAATATCTACATCGCCGTGCACCGCGAGGGTTCTTACGGGTACTTGGGCATACCGGGCATTGACTTCTCTGGCAGCCTTGGAACATATAGGAATGTGGTATTGAAGTACACGGCAGAAGGAAACCTCTTGTGGGGTGTGCGCTTAGGCAATTCGACATACGACCATGACATTGAAGCAATGCTCTTGGAAGGTCCGGAGCAGATCGTAGTGGCCGGTTGGCACCAAGGCAATTTCCAGTTCGATGATGTGGTACCCAACCCCGGCATCGGCGGCACTTACGGCCTCTTTGTTGCACGGTACGACAGCAGTGGCGTTCTCGGCGACTACCACGCAGCGCGTTACCAATATCCGCGAGGTATCCGGGGCATGGGTCGCGATGGTGGTGGCAACCTCTACCTCGCAGGCTATTTCCAGGATTCGCTCAGCTTCCCCGGTCTACCCGTGATGGACCTTGCGACCTCCAGTAGCAGCGCACTCTTTGTGGCACGGAGCGGTAACTTCCCGACAAGCTTGACCGAACGCAACGCAGCAACGAGTATGTGCTACCCTAACCCATCGAACGGGACATTCACCATGCAAAGTGAACAGCCGTTCACCGAACTGCGCATTGTGAACACGTTGGGCGCGGTAGTGTACCATGAACGTTTTGCACCCACCACAAGCCATGCGCTGGAACTCGTTCCACAAGGCGTATTCGCTTACTCGCTTTTGCACAAGGGCTCGGTCGTTGCTCACGGGCGGATGGTAGTGCAGCGTTGAACGAGACTTTTTAACGGTCTTCATCCTAAAGTATTTCAGGGTAGTCCGCCGAACGGCTGACAGACTTATTCTATGTTAAAAACAAGCATAACGTAAAGTTTTTTTCAGGCATTAGGACTCCAGCCATGAACCAAGGATGAGGCCCACCCTTGATCCATGTTGTTGGCCGTTGCCATCATGCCTATCCCTGTTAGGTTGCTCTTCAGCAGAGCCTGCTTCCGTTTGGACACGACATACGAAGTACGGCAATCCGATCAATTCTGCACTAATTGCCGCTGCTCATAGGGCCGGTTGTTGCGGATCACGGCGCAAACACAATGGATGATCTTATTACGGACCGCATTGACAACCAATATCGGCTTCTTGCCTTCAGATACTTTGCGTTGGAAGTAGACCTTTAATTCTCCTTCGCGTTGCACGTTGGCAAGTGCAGCCATGTGGAGCATGGTCTTAAGGATCTTGTTGGCTTGATGTGATACTTGCGTTCGTCCGCGAATACTGCTACCAGAACTACGCTCAAATGGAGCTACACCAGCATGACATGCCAGTTCGCGTGGGTTCGTAAATCGATGGAAGCCATCGGTGAGCGCGATCAAATAGCTCGCTAATTGTGGGCCTACGCCAGGGATCGTGAGCAACAGGTTGTATTGTTCACTGGTTATATCATCGGCTTTGATCTGTGCCATGATCAGTTGCTCTACGCGTATCACGGCACGATCCGAAGCAACGATCAAACGCTTGTCAAGTTGGTCGAACGCCTTTTTAATGTCCTTGTCCATGTAGCGGTTCAGGTCCGAGAGATGCTTCTTGTACATGGCTCTGACGCGAACCAAGTGTTGCCTACGTGTGAGCAGGTGCTTGAGTTTATCGAGCTTGAGGTTCTGTGCTGTGAACAAACGTGTTTTCTCTCGAAATGTGCGTGCGTATTGCGCGATCCGCAAAGCGTCCACTTTGTCGTTCTTCACACGCTTGATGCCCATGCTCTTTTGTATATCGAGCGGGTGCGCCAACCAAGCATGCCAGTGCTGCTCCACGATCAGATTAAGCAACATCAACGTATAGTGCCCGGTAGGTTCCAAACACACTAGGCATTCCCCGGTGTCAACTCCGTATCGTTTCTTCCAGCTGTTCATTAGCGTCATTACGGCTGTACGACCATTGCTTACTTGCAAGCTCTCCAAGTGAACACCGTGTTCATCGAGCAATGCGAAATCCAAGGTTGCACTGCTCACATCGATACCGATCCAATGCTTCATTTTCGTTTACTTTGAGGTTCAACAAATGATCGCTGTTGAGGCTGAGCGACAGGTCCGATGCTCCATGACTCTAATAGGCCCTTACGCCTAGCATTCTATCCGAGCCTTAGACCTGAGAAAGCCAGAGGTACCCATAAGTCTCTTAGGGCTTTAACCCTAGCTGCGGAGTTGGTTCACCCCTGGCTTGGCTCAGTTCTCTTCAGTGATCTATCGACATCTAAGAAAATAGTTCCTTAGTGACGATGCAATACTAGAGTCTGCGGAAGAAATAATTGACGATCTTGGCGTGAATGAAAAATGTCATTAACACAATATATGGCATATGCCTCACGCAAAACTAAACGTTGTCAGTGTCTCCCGTGTTTAGTGGACCCTGCCATTCCACGTTCTGTTCGCACCATCAAGTGTCAATGGCCTGGACGCTACAGACCGGACACAGGTTTGATCCTATCGCAAGAATTGGATAAACTAGAACCGAGTGCGCAGCGCGATTGCTAAATTTTTAAGATCCGGAACGTTATGTGCAATCGAAAGCACCCTTAACCAGTTGACCAATGAAAACCAAAATAGCCACACTACTCATCCTATTCTCCTTGCTCGGGCTTCAATCGTGTTCTACACTACCGGAAGGAGCGGTGGCCGTTACCAACTTTGACAAAGCAAAGTACCTTGGTAAATGGTATGAGATCGCTCGGTTGGATTTCAAATTCGAGCGTGATCTGAGTAATACCACCGCAGAGTATTCATTGAATGAGAATGGCACCATTAAAGTTGACAATAATGGATACAACACAAAAAAAGAGAAATGGGAGCAAGCGATCGGCAAGGCAAAGTTTGCTGGTAGTGAAAATACGGCAATGCTCAAAGTGTCCTTCTTCGGACCGTTCTATGCAGGCTACAATGTAATTGCGCTTGACCCAGAATACCGCTATGCCTTAGTTGCCGGAGCAAGCTTGGACTACCTCTGGATCCTATCCCGAGAAACAACCATTCCGCAAGATGTGAGAGATAACTATTTGAAGATCGCAGAAGAGATCGGTTATCACACTGCAGACCTGATCTGGGTTGCACATGATCGGCAGCACTAATTCTTGTGCTTAACCATACGTCGTGTTGCGGCAAGCCAAACGCAAAAGCCCCGGATCGCTCCAGGGCTTTTGATGTTTGAACTGATCACTTTACGCTGCTTTCCGTGGTTTGTATCCGGATCGTTTTAGGCGTTTTAGTCGTTTCGTCTGTTGTTCCGGTGTAAGACTGTTCCATTCACCTTCAGTACCGGCATGGATGTCTTCGATCTCATCCATAAGTGATCGGTTGATCTGGTAAGATCGGGCTATGCTGTTATCCGCTTTCGCTTTCGCCTTGTGCAGCTCGTTCAGCTCGTTGCGCATGTGGAGGAATTCTTCTTGCACGATGGTGAGCGGTTCTCCTGCATTTACTTGGCTCAGGAGCATGGCATTCTGCTCGCGGAGTTGCACTATTTCGGCCTTCAACTCACGGGCCAGAAGCGCAAGCCAGCAACTACGCTCGTACCACGTTTCCTCGGGGTCAAGGACATGCAGTTCCAGTTGCTTCTTCTTGAATAGGTTTCTGATCTTCATGCTGCTTGCTTTTCTGCTTCTTCCACGCGTTCAGCGCGGGCGAGGCGTTCTGTTTGTTGTCCTGTAGTGAGGCTGTCCCACGCGCGTTGTGTATCGAGGCGTTCCATCAGTTCCTGCTGTTCCGGGAAAAGTTGCCCGTAGCTAACGAAGGTGCGCACGTGTACGATGTCCGTGTTCTGATCCCAATCGCCAAGGCCAAGGCCATGGTTCATACCCACGCGCACTTCCCAGATACCGGGGCTGCTTTCGTGAAGCGTCTCTATGGCATGGTAGTAATTCTCATAGAAGAAGCTCTGCAACCGTTCCAAGGGGTTGCTTGTGGGATCGAAGCGTTCGCCATAGCGCTGGATCATGTGATTATCCAAGTAGGTTGTCCTTCCGGTCTTTGTGACGATGAGTGCGATGATGCGGCCTTTGGCATCATAACTCCACACCAGTGAATGCAGGGTAAGGCCGGACTTGCTGATGCTGAAATGGAGCAGCCAATTGTTCTTGCGCGGCGACTTCCACGGTTCCAAATGATCCAGCGTGTGGGCACGATCATTCAGATGCATGCGGCGCAATTTGGGCAATAGGCCGTCGATCTTATTCCACAAGGAGCGAAAGTCCTGGCGGGCGTCGGTCACCATTTCAGGAATTGACATGCTGGATACGATCATGATACGGGAGGGTTAAGCGACCAAGAGAAAGCTGGAACCTGAATAAGGGCTTTGTGCCTTTCGACCTACCGCGCATACACGGAATTGTACATTGGGCTGCGCAAGATCCGCAGCGACCAAGAGCTCGGGACGGCTAGTGAGTTCCACGCGCTTCCAGTCGAGAAGTCCAGGTAACAGCGCTTCTACCTCATAGATGATAGCACCCTGCACGCGCTGCCACTGTACTAACATTCTATCGGGGAAGTTGGTGCGGCGCACGCGTAGACGTTTCGGCGCTTCCAAATTGGTAATGGGTACTGGCTTGTGGGCCAATGCAAAACCAGAACTTGAGAGTGCTACCGCATCTCCTAAGCACACACTATTCACGTATGCAGCTAATCGCGTGAGTAAACGATCCATACGCTCAACTGTGCTATTCCTATGGATGATGGCTATGCGACCACGGTCCGTTGCCTGGATGTTAGCCGCTTGCAGTACCTCGTAGGCAGCGTGCAATTCAGACATGGTGGGTTCTGACTCCGTGAACAGTGGATTACCATTCATACTCGTGTATATATGGTAGGCCAAGTTCTCCTTCTGAAGGCCATTCAGTCCGCGTAATCCTGCTTTTACCTTGTTCATTTTGCTGTCAATTACGCTTGTTACGAGACCGGGTCGCGCAAGGTTGCGTTTGCACGAACTCCTTCTGCGGGTGCACTACTTCGATGGGCGATCGCATGCGCTGGTGGTGCGGCTGCCAACCGCATTAGTGTAAGTGCATGGTTCTTTCCTGCACGTGCATGCCTACCAGTTGCGTGCGCTTATTCCGGCCGTGCATATGCAGCCTATGGGTATGTACCTACATAGCGGATCGTTGCACATGCATTATGTATGAATGCAGCTGCAAAAGATGGTAATGCACGTGCAGCGTTCAGCAGCGCACATGCAACACGTGCGCATGCATGTGCTGCACAGTTCACTGCGCGCGCAGGATGGCGTGTTGCGTACACAACAGATCTTGCATTCATCACGTTTTACCACGTGCACTACTTTAAGTCGTAGCGTTACTTTGTTCGGTATTGTGCATTGAGCAAGCATCAACCCCATAAAGGAAAACGTTCATGCAAACCTTAACACCAGCCACACAACGATCAGCGTTCTTCTCACTGATCTTCCTCCTAGGCCTCTCGCTTTTTGCTTTTGCCATAGGCATGAAATGGATGAAATGGACGGGTGGCAGTGCCATGATGATCATAAGCGCGGTGTTGGCTATGGTGGGTGCTTTCGTTCAAGTTAGCAAGGCTGCGGACCGCGCCTTGGTGATGATCATGCGCAGTGCGATGGCAGCCACGGTGCTTTATGCAGTCTGGCGACTTCTGTATTGGCCGGGGGCGCTGGTGGTAGCGCTGTGCGCGCTGGTGCTGGGCATCACGGCCGTGGTGCTCTGGTGGCGGGGTGATCGGGTGCGCAAGGGTGCGCTTGCAGCGATGCTTGTAGTTCTTGCCGGTGGTGCTGCATTCATGTCCACACCTGTGCATGCGGTCTACGGGTATATGATGCTGGAGACACCGGGTGCCAAGCGATTCATCCACAGTGGCGTGGGTCAATGGTACAAATACAGTTGGCTGTTGTATCAAGATGGCCAATACGAAAAAAGCACGGTGATGATCGACAGTGCCATGGCGATCGTAAGCGACCACCATGCACGCACGGGATCGAGCGGAGAATGGCTCTTGGTAAAATTGGATTCCACGCGAGATCGGATCGCGGCGCGTAACTGGAATGAATTCCATGAGTTGGCGAAGTGAACGAAGAGCGTGGTAGTGAAGTAATAACACACTGGGGCAAAGGCGAAACCTGTTCATTGAATTCTGTTCCTGACCGCCGAACGATGATTTCCGTTGGGCGTGTTGTACCTTTCGTGGACCAAAGCAATCTGTGATGATCGAACAACTGGAAACCTTTCCCGATAATGTCCTAGCGATCGAAGTGATCGATAAATTCAACGAAACGGATGAAAAGCTATGTCAGAAATGGTTCGAGGCCAAGCGTGCATCCAACTCACAAGTGAACGTGCTGGTGAAGTTGGATGAAATGAAACTTTCCGCATCGAGTATAAAGGCCTTTTTCGAGGACATGCTCTGGGTATTGCGGAACTACACGCACCTAGGGCACCTCGCCATCGTAGCGCATTCCAATGTACTGAAAGCTTTGGTACCATTGGATAACCTATTCTTCCAACGCGCGAGCAAAGGACGCATGGAGCGCTACTTCGACGTATCGCAGATGGAGGATGCCATAGCCTTTGTGAAAGCTGGTCCGGCCGAGTAGTTCGGTTGGATACTTCACGTTCCGAGGACAGGTCGGCTCATGATTGCTCATGCCGCCGCGACTATTCCATGCTAGTTGCGGTCGCGGGGATAGGGAACTGTTGCAATACTTCGATGATCATTGCACACCGGTCTTAACTGAGTGTATGGGCAGCCTGCACTTTCTGAGCATGCGATCTTTTTGGATCTTCCCAAAAGCAACACGGAAATATGTTCTGCGGTGCAGAGCCTCACCGGATGCACTCGTTCTTCTGGAACACGAACGGGCCGTGGTCGTTGGAATTTTGTGATCTGTTCTTTCGGCAGACACTTTTCCGGATGCTCCACTGTCGTTTTCTATTGGATTAGCTTTACCTGCATGAACTCCCCCGCCGCACGTCGCAAGCTTATCATCGTATTGATCGCCGTGATCATGATCTGTTGCACGGCCTCGGCCGTATTTGGATTTCGATCTGGGCATACTGCGCGGGCGGTATCTACCTTTTTCGCCGGGCTTGCCTTCTCGTTCATGATCTGGTCGCAGATGGCGCGTAAACAGGGGTAACGGAAGGCCTTGGGTACTTTGAACCCAGAATATGCATTAGAGATTCTGCTATGGCCCAAATTCACTGTGGTATCAACCGTTTCACTGGCTTTCCTCTCGTCAGAATAGCTTAGGCTATTCTTCCCTGCCTACCGCAGGCAGGCTCGACGAAACCCTTGCTACCGTTGTGAATTTGACCCTCGCGACGAACTCTAATGCATAATCCGGGTTGAACGGTTCGTGATCAAGAGGCTGTTTCCAAACCATTGACCTGTGTCATGCGGAGAATAACGCCCTTATTCTCCGCAACATTTGTGGGATGCTAATGAGCTGGATGGCGCACTGGTAAAAGCGCGCCATGCCCAAGCGCATTTATTGGGCCAAATGGCGGTTATAGGTTTCGATCTGCGCAGTGAAGCCAATTTGGAAACGATGACCGTTGATGTGTTGCGCACGAGCGCCATCGAAGGCGAGGTGCTTGATCAGGAACAAGTGCGCTCCTCGTTGGCAAGACGGCTGGGCTTGGATGTTTCCGGCGCACCGAATACCGACCGGCATGTCGAAGGGATCGTTGAAATGATGCTCGACGCAACGCAGAATTGCAACGGCAAGCTCACGGCCGATCGCTTGTTCGGTTGGCACGCAGCGTTGTTCCCAACAGGCCGAAGCGGAATGCTGAAGATATTGGTCGGCAAGTGGCGCGATGACAGCACTGGTCCGATGCAAGTCGTATCCGGTCCGATGCGTCGCGAAAAGGTGCATTACCAAGCACCGGCTGTAGCGCGGCTGAAGAAAGAAATGTCGGCGTTCATCAACTAGGTGAATACCGAAAAGGCGGTGGACCCACTAGTAAAAGCGGCGCTAGCGCATTTCTGTTTCGTTACGTTGCACCCGTTCGAAGACGGCAATGGGCGTATCGCACGCGCCGTGGCAGACATGCTACTTTTTCGAGCTCAGCGGTCTCCGAACGGAGTCGAGGAGCCGCAGCGGTTCTACAGCATGAGCGCGCAGATCCGCACGGAGCGTAAGCAATACTACACTGTGCTGAAAAATTCCCAACACGATTCGCTTGATGTTACCGAATGGCTCATGTGGTTCTTTGGGTGTTTGCATCGTGCCATGGTCGCGTCAGAGAAAACGCTCGCTACCGTATTGAACAAACACCGGTTCTGGCACACACATGCCAAGACCATCCTGAATCCACGCCAAGTAAAAGTGCTCAACAGACTATTGGATGGCGTCGAAGGCAATCTCACATCAAGCAAGTGGGCCAAGCTCACGAAGTCCAGCCAAGACAGAGCATCCAGAGACATTCAGGACCTGACGAAAAAGAAGGTTTTGAAGAAGGCCAAGGCTGGTGGGCGTAGCACGCATTATGTGCTCATCGCAATGTAAATATGCATGAAGAATTATGTTGACCGTATCGACCAGGGCACAGGTCAGTCAAAACTTACCCATACGCTAACATCGGTCAGTTTTTAGTACAGTTCTTCCAACTACTTTGCGTTCGCTATTTTCAAATTCTTGACCTGCCATGGAACCTCTGGTATACCCGCGTTTCCTTTTCGTGAAGGATGATTTCTACGACGATCCCGATAAGGTTTACCGTGCAGCGCAACAAGCAACCTATCACGAACCGGAGCATTACACCGGCTTTCGCAGCACTACGGTCTACCACGAACCCAAGGTCCGCGCCAAGTTGGAACGCTTGCTCGGTGTGAAGATCACCCGTTGGGATACCGACCCGGCCGATGAGAACGGTGTGTTCTATCAAGCCTTCGCGAACGGCAAATACAAAGAGATGCCGGGAGTCCATTCGGACCTGCCGTACAACGACATTACAGCCATAGTGTACCTCACCCCTGGCTTACCATTTGACCGTGGCACTTCACTCTGGATGCACAAGCGGACCGGACTGTGTGATCCGCCTACACCCGCTGCCGCACGCAAAGCAAAAATGAAACTGAGCGAAATGCGCGAGCTCTTCGAGAAGGACAGCCGGGATCGAAGCAAATGGGAGGAAGTGGATCGGGCCGGATACCGTGCAAACCGCTTGGTGGCTTATCCCTCAGGCGTGCTTCACTCAGCAACGAACCACCATGGTGGTACCATCAACACCGTGCGGTTGTACCAGACCTTTCGGATCGGAGTTGATTGGAAAAGTTCCAAGCTGGTGAACGACCGGTAAGCTTTTCACCGTTCCTAGTTGAAGTAGCGAAGCAGCAACTCCTGATAGCTGTATGGGTCGCTCGGCTTAGCGGTGATCATGCGGTGCAGCAGATCCAGTTTACCCTGATCGGTTACGCGCAAGGCTTCAGCCCACAATGCTACCTCCTTCAATACACGCACCCCATCTGGTTCGTTCACATTCTTGCCGCCCGTGCGCTTCAGGAATTTCTTGACACTCTCGTTCTCTGCTCGGTCCCTATCTCCGGAATACGTGGTGCGGATCAACCGCTTCACTTTATCCGTGATATCATGGACGCCCATCTTTTGCACGTCGCCTAACGTCAACGCCAAATAGCTCTCGGTGAACCGGATCAATACGCGGGTACTTGTGCGATGCCCCTTGTGCACTTTGCGGCGTTCCACCTCGGTCTCTGCGAGCTTCGCCAGCGCGGTATCCATTGACCGGAAACCATGTTTGTAGTAGAACCAGTAGGCGCCTGAAGCAATGCCATCCGCGTTATCCAACCCGAATTGATACGGCTCTATCTCGAAGCGCTCAACTTGGAACACTTGTCTGAAAACACGAAGGAGCTGGCACATCATGTATCCGGATCCACCACCCCTGAACGCTTCGAAGATATTGATCCCGAATTCCGCTCGCTGCCCGAAGATCCAGGCCCCACCATACGCAGCAGGATAGCCGTTCTTGAACAAGGTGTATCCAACGTATGACTCCAGTACGAGCTGTCGTGCGGGAACCATTCCGTAGATCGCGATGGTGATCCCTTGTTCCAATTCGTAGAGGCGCACTGTCCGCTCGTCCATGTAGGTGACCGGGTCCGTTTCCCGGTCTTTCAGTACCATGGCGTACTTGAGCGTGCGGAGCAACAACGCCTTTGTGCTATCGGTCAACACAGTCGCTTCCGGAAGCACGCGATCGAGCAATTCACGCTGATCGAATTGCTTCGGGATATCGGTTTGGAAGAACGGCTTCCGCAGATCCAGAACATTGTATGCACGTGAAAGCGTCCTGTTCTTCGGTCGTATCTTCAGGTAAAAACCCAAACTGTCGAACAGCAGGTCCATCACACGCGGCCTGTCCTTCAACTTTTGCAATTCCGATAGCAGAAAACCGATCTCACGGCGCTTCGGTATGCCTAGCGCCTGCAGCAATTCCACATTACCATAGCCTGCGGTGGTCACACTCCGTTCCATGGATGGCAGCGTGGTGGCCAAGAGTTGGTTCAGGTCCAATGTAGCATCTTTGAAGTGATCGATCTCGATCGTACAGTTCGGGTCCGAGTTCAGCCAAGCGGTCTGGTCGATGGAGAATTTGGAGACCTGGTCCACAAAAGGAAGTCCCGAGTTCATCAGTGCATGATCCGGATCCTTTTTGGAAAGTGCAAGTGCGCGTGTTACACGATCCATTTCCTTTCGTGCCGCAACAATTACCGCCTTGTTGGGCGGCATGGCTTGAATGAATTGCAGCAGCTCGCAATACCCGATAAGTCCTTTTGTAGTTGGTAGTTCACAGCGTGCTAATTCACGAAGTGCGTCCAACTTGATCGCATTGCTTGGTGCATCAAAGGAAGCAACCACCTTGCTCAACTTCCTTACGTGATTACCGAATGATGTATTCATGATCCAGTTGTAAATGTGCTGAACGATCGACCTTCGAAGGTCCCACCGTCATTTACCGTCCGATCTTACGGTGAAAAACGTGAACTAAAGCTGCGCTATATCAGCTTTGGCAAAATAGCTTATCCTATCCATCACAGAAGTCGGCCATCTCTTGAACCATACCCCTATCCTGTTCTTCGGATCAGCGATGCTCCGCGAAGAATGCTAATTTTATCCAACATCAAATTCCACCAAGATGCGTGAAACAATGTTGATCCTACATTTCATTGGTCTGGCCATGGGCCTTGGGACAAGCTTTGCAATGATGTTCCTAGGCATTGCCAGTAGCAAGATGGAACCGGCCAAGGGTCGGGAATTCATGTTGAATGCTACGACACTTGCCCGCATGGGGCAGATCGGTCTGGTATTGCTGCTGATCTCTGGTGCTTATCTAATTACACCGTATTGGTCTGTACTGATGGATGAGCCCTTGCTGATCGCCAAGCTCATCCTGTTTCTCGTACTTGGCGCATTGGTCGGTGTGATCTCCGGCAAGGCGAGAAAGGCCCGTAACGGAGATGCTGAAGTGCATTTGCGAGCCATGACCACTGTTGGCCGGTTAGCCATGCTTACCGCGTTGGGTGCAGTGGTGCTGGCCGTTCTGATGTTCCAGTAGGGCTTGCGCGGTGCTGCCCTAACACGCATTGAGATAAGGCTGGTCCCATGCAACCAACGCTGTGTTTACACATAGCAAATGTCCCATCAATGTGCCAGTTACACACTTCAATCACTGGTATGAACCCCTGTGCTGAGGTCGATCACGCCTTCTTCACGAACTCGCTTTTCAAGGCCATTGCGCCGAATCCATCTATCCTGCAATCGATATTGTGGTCGCCCTCCACGAGGCGGATGCCTCGCACTTTTGTTCCCGCCTTCAGTGCTTTCGGTGCACCTTTCACTTGCAGGTCTTTCACCATTACTACGTCGTCGCCGTTCTGCAACACATTACCGTTCGCGTCCTTCACGACCATCGGAGCATTCTCAGCTGCAATTTCATCCGGGTTCCACTCGTGGCCACATTCGGGACACATCAAGGACTGGCCTGTTGGATAGGCGAATGCTGACTTGCATTGTGGGCATGGAGGTGTATCGGTCATGCTGCAAAACTATCAAGATCCCATTCAAACCCATCGCGTGATCGAACTTCCTTCACTACCAATGAATAGATCGATCGTCAACATGCTTCTCCATTTCGCAGAATTCTTGCAATTCCGACCTTTGAACAATGGACCGCTCCCATCTAATTGACCAGCTCGCTCGGCACGGCGCCGTATACCGCGCGTTCTTCACTGAACTAACACAGGCGGAGATAACCTGGAAACCCGCACCCGATAAATGGTGTTCACAGGAGATCCTCTGTCATCTCTACGACGAAGAGCGGGAAGACTTTCACCGCAGGCTCGAACATGTATTGACAACACCCGAAGCACCGTTGCCACCAAGCAACCCGGTGGAATGGATGGCAACGAGCAATTACATGGCGAAAGACTTCACCACCGAATTACACCGCTTTTTAGAGGAGCGAAAGAATACTGTTGCATGGTTGCGCACGTTGGAGAACGCAGCATGGAATAATATACATGAACACCCAAAGGTCGGTGCGATAATACCCGAATTATTCCTGACCAACTGGGTAGCACACGACCTGCATCATTTGCGTCAACTGATCAACTTACGGTATGCTTACTTGAAGTCCATCAGCACGGTACCGTTGGATTACGCCGGAAAGTGGTAGATCCACTACCCTTTTCAGGATCAACATAATGTGGGAGAGAACAGTATATTCACTGCCCATTAAATCGCTTGATCATGAACCCGATCCTAAGAAATATCCTTGCTGTTATTGTCGGTATCATCGGCGGTGCGCTCGTGAACATGGCGATCATAATGATCAGCGGAGCGGTGATACCACCACCGGATGGTGTTGACACCAATGATCTGGAAAGCATCAAAGCGAACATCCATCTGTATCAACCGATCCATTTCATCTTCCCTTTTCTAGCGCATGCTTTGGGCTCCTTGATCGGTTCTTTGATTGCAGCGTCGCTCGTAACTACTCGAAGAATGACGTTTGCTGTCGCTATGGGTTTTTGGTTCTTGATCGGCGGACTTGCAGCGGCATATTTGATACCGGCCCCGAACTGGTTCATTGCGTTGGATCTGTTGGTCGCTTACGTGCCTATGGGTTGGCTGGGAGGTAAATTGGCTACTCGGAGTTGAACCGAAGTTCCAGATCTTTGTCTCCAATTAACGGATCCAATACTGGTCTCTCTTGTGACGGGCCGAAATCGGGCACCAATGACAGAGACACAAAACAACGAAGCAACCTTAGCAACAGATGATGGTGCAACCGTTGTTATAACCCATCGCATTCGCGCAGAGCAGAACGCAGCGTACGAAGCATGGCTCGATGAGATCGGTCGCGTCTGTCGCAGTTTTCCGGGGCACTTGAATTGGCAGAGCATCAGGCCAATTGCAGGTATGACAGGCACGTATACGATGGTGATCCGGTTCAATAATCGCGCGAATTTGGAAAGGTGGATGTACTCCGATGAACGCAAAGCATTCGTAGCGCGGGTTCGTCCACTGCTGGCTTCGGATGACGACTACCACATTAGCACCGGTCTTGATTTTTGGTTCACGTCTGCCAGCGGAACCATGCATAGTCCACCACGCTGGAAGCAAGCCGTAGTTACGTTCATAGCACTGGTTCCGTTGGTGATCATGATACCCGCACTTTTGGCTCCTCTCTTCAAGCTGATTGGGCTTGAACAGATGATGATCATAAGCGCGATCGGCACCGCTGTGATCGTAATTCTAATGGCCTACGTGGTGATGCCGAACTTTACGCAGCTGATCAGGAAGTGGCTATACGCATGATGGGCGGAATTCACTTACCCAAGCGTACTGTTATACCCAACCCTACTTGCACCCCACTAGCGGAGAATTTGGATGCGTAGTCCAGACTATCAAAGATCGTATTTTCTGGATCACGATCACGCCATTTCACACCAAGCATGCCGTAACGCACCTGCGCTTGCAATCCGAAATGCTTCCCGAAATAGTAGCTTACGCCGGTCGCTAATCGAAAGTGAAGACCAGCATGAACATCTGCGAATTTCTTATTGTCGAAACCCACTGCTACATCGGTAAATTTCAGGACCGTAATGCCAAACTCCGGACCTACCATCCAGTTGAACCGGTATTTGTTCATGATGTAGAAGCGCGGCGATAGCCCTAAGGCATATAGTTTGTTCGAATTGGAAGCGAGCGTATCGATGAACCTACCGGACACTTGGTTTGAATTGGAGATCAGCGTGTCGCTAGCAAAGTCGATATAACTACCATAGTTGAGATCATTGAAACCACCATATTCAAAGTATAGTCCAACACTTAGCAGGTTCGTGATCCCGAACTGAAAATCCAGCGGAATGGTCCGGGCCACAGTGCCATCCGTAGTTGATCGTTTTTTGATAAGCACTCCGCTGTTGATGAATTCTTGGTCAAACTTGGTAGAAAAAAAACCTGCAGAACCACTCAGAGAGATATGAACGGTACCTCTCTTATTCGATTGCGCGAACGACACCGGGCCGGCCAATAAGGCGAACACAAGTAGAGTTACGGAAGGCAAAAGAAGATGGCGCATAATGGAGGCAAAGATGAAGTTGATGAAAACTGATGCAATATAGGGTAATGGGTTACACGGATCCGAAAATCAGGCGCTATTTGGTGGGATCATCGCAACCCAAACCCTACCTTCATCCCATGGCCTATACGAGCTATAACACCATAGGCACAGAGTATGACACTACGCGCAAAGCGGACCCGTACCTAAGCGAGCGTTTGTTCACACTGCTGGGCTTACCTAGGTCAGGGCATGTGTTGGATGTTGGATGTGGAACGGGGAATTACACCCTTGAATTGGCGCGAACGGGATTGCAACTGACCGGCATGGATCCATCACGGACCATGTTGGATCAGGCGATGAAAAAATCAGCTAAGGTCACTTGGTGTATCGGAACAGCGGAGAACATTCCTTTTGCGGATGGCACCTTCAAAGGTGCGATCGGCACATTGACCACTCATCACTGGAGCGAGCTGGAAAAAGGGTTTCGCGAGATCCATCGTGTGTTGAGATCAGGAAGTAAACTGGTGCTGTTCACTTCGACTCCCGAGCAGATGCGTGGCTATTGGCTCTGTCATTATTTTCCGAGGACCATGGAACGTTCGTGTGCATTTATGCCCACGTTGGAAGCTACGTTGGAGGGGCTCCAAAATGCAGGGTTCAGACATATTGTACAAGAATCCTATGTCATACGGGCCGATCATCAAGATCACTTTTTATATTCAGCAAAGGACGAACCGGAGCGCTATTTGGATGCGGAATTCCGCAAGGGCATTTCAACCTTTAGTGCATTATCCGATCCCGAGGAATTAGCGAATGGCCTAGCCCGATTGGAACACGATATCGCAAGTGGAGAATGGATGAACGTGCGTGCGAACTACACACATGATCGCGGCGACTACCTCTTTATTGCAGCTCAACAATAAGAACGAATGGACGCACAGACCGCACGAGAAATGGCATTGGACATGCCCGGCACCGCAGAGAAAGAACACTTCGGAAGGCCCAGCTATAGTGTCAAGAAGAAGATATACATGACCCTATGGATCGATGATGGTCGGGCCGTAATGAAGTTGACGGTGGATCAACAAACGAGTTTGCATGAAGAATACCCCGATGCCTTTGCACCTGTACCCAATAAATGGGGTGGCCACGGTTGGACGAATGTTTTTTACGACCACATCAACGAGCGTTTGTTCCGTTACGCCATGGACCTTGCTTGGCGCAATGTGGCACCGAAGTGGATCATTCCTACGCGGCAAGCACCGCCTAAAGGTTAATAATGGACGATATCAAAGCCGCTTTCGAAGCAAACCGCAAACTTTGGAACGAGCGCACTACCCACCACATAGGGTCAAAGTTCTATGATGTTGACGGATTCGTTGCCGGCAAGAGTTCCTTGACGGACATTGAGCTTGAGCTATTGGGAGATGTGGAGGGCAAACGGATCCTTCATCTGCAATGCCATTTCGGGCAGGACACGCTTTCGCTGGCACGCATGGGAGCGCTCGTCACCGGTCTGGATATATCTGAAAAGGCCTTGGAAGAAGCGCAACTGCTGACCGAACGGTGTGGCTTAGAAGCGGAATGGGTTTTGAGCAATGTGATCGATCATCGGCCGGAATTGGATGGGAAATTCGATGTGGTCTACACGAGCTATGGAACCATTGGCTGGATCCCGGATCTGAAGCCGTGGGCAGCGAACATCAAGCGGTACTTGAAACCTGGCGGTCGGCTGGTGTTCGTGGAGTTCCATCCGGTGGTCTGGATGTTCGACGATGACTTTACGGCGATCACGTATTCCTACTTCAATCGCGAATTGATCGTGGAGGAGGAAGAGCGATCCTATACCGAACGCGAATTGCCGATCAAACTACCCTCCTATTCCTGGAACCATGATCTGGGAGAACTCATGACTGCATTACTGGACCAAGGGTTCATCATTGATCGATTCAACGAGTTGGATGGATCACCGTTCGATTGTTTCTCCAATTCGATCAAAGGCGATGACGGTAAGTACCGCATTAAAGGCATGGAGGGCAAATTGCCCATGGTCTACGGTCTCGCCGCGCATATCTGAACATATTCTGTTATCCACATTAGTTTCGCGCAGTGAACATGTCAACCGGTTCTAAGGCCTTCGTGATCGTTTTCGCTGCGATCATCTTTCTGTTCATCATCGGTGATCGTTTCAAAATGAAGGCCGATGTAAAAGAGGTTCCTGACTATGCGATGGAATTGGATACTACTGCCGTTATTGAGATCCGTTCCACATCGCAGAAAGATCCACAGGCCGACTTCATTTACCTTCGCAATGGCACGGATTGGGTTGAACTGACCAGTGACAGCATCATTGGTCGCACTATTGAAGCACGTGGATTACTCTCCGTATTCCAACAGCTCAAGATAAAACGCACTATGGGCAGCCTTTTGGAGTTCGGAGATCGGTTTCAATTGCGAGCCAATACCATGCTGACGGTCGTTTTCATTGATGTGGATGGGAACGAGAAAGCACTGAATATTGGCAGCGACACGTTCGGCGCCAGTAGCGATAAGACGTGGACCTATGTGCATATACCGGGTGGGACCGAAGTATATGCTATTGAAGTAGCTTTGTGGGATGTGTTGAAAGGCAAGAACCGGAGTCAATAGCTGTTAACATGCGCGTGTTCGGCGAGAGGGCCGATACCCTGAGCAGAGTACAACCCGGTCGTTGCACATTTGTATCGATATCCGCTAGTTCAATTCGTGGATCGATCAGCCAACTCCATGCGCCCAATCAAGATCCTGGCCCAGCCGGATGATAGTACCTGCGGCCCAACGGCATTACATGCCGTTTACGATAGTTTTGGGTTGGAGCTGCCTTTGGAGCAGGTAATTGATGAAGTGCATAGTTTGGAAGATGGCGGCACATTGGCGGTATTCCTTGGCCAACATGCCATAGAGAACGGGTTCTATGCGCGCATCCACAGTTACAATTTGAAGGTATTCGACCCGAGTTGGGAAGGGCTATCCATGCCGAATCTTAGACGGAAGTTGCTGGCACAGACCAAGTATAAGAGCGGCAAGAAATTCCACGGAGCCTGCCTCTCTTATGCACGCTTTCTTCAGCTTGGTGGTGAGATCCGTTTCGAGGATCCATCCTCCGCCTTGCTGAAGAGTTATTTCAAACGCGGCCTTCCCATTCTCACCGGCCTCAGTGCAACCTACCTGTACAAGAGCAAACGCGAGCGTTCAGGCCCTGCGGGCGAAAGCATTTACGATGACATGCGTGGCCATCCCATGGGCCACTTCGTTGTGCTATGCGGAATGGATAAGAAGAAAGTACTGGTCGCGGATCCCTATCAGGACAACCCCTATAGCAAGGACCATTATTACCATGTACCGGTGAGCCGGTTGATCAATTCGATCATGCTGGGCATTGTTACCTACGACGCGAACATGCTGATCATTTCACCAGAGCCGTTGGAATGAAACGGCACATCAGATTGGAGACAGTTATTACTAGCTCATGAAAAAAATAATCGTGGTCAATAACCCGAAGGAGTGGAATTTGGGTGTTTCCGATCTGGAAGTGATGAGCTCCCGGGACTACCTCACCCATTCCAAATTCGCTACGATGCGGAACGTGCGTGTATTCAACCTAGCGCGCAGCTACAGCTACCAGAGCCGGGGATATTACGTGAGTCTGCTTGCAGAGGCCCGTGGACATAAAGTGATCCCGAACGTTAAGACCATTTTGGACCTTCGATCGTTGAGCATTGTAAAAGTGTTATCACGTGATCTGGATGAGGTTATCCAGACGAGCCTTGGTAATAAGCTTAAGGATGAGTTCATACTCAGCATCTATTTCGGAAGGAATGTGAATTACAAGTATGACAAGCTTGCTCACGAACTCTACAACGTATTTCAATCACCCTTGCTCCGCATACGTTTCGTGAAGACCGATAAATGGGAAGTGCGTTCTGTGAAAGCCATTCCGTACAACGATATCCCGGAGGAGCACCTCAGCTATGTAAAAGAATTTGCCGCCAATTATTTTGGTAAGAAGCGGTATGACAAAGCGCGAGAGGACAAGAGCCAATATGACCTTGCCATCCTTGTAAATCTGAAGGACACTGCGTCACCATCCAACAAACGAGCGATCGTGAAATTCAGGCAAGCAGCCGAGGACATGGGCTTCCGGGTGGACATATTGGGCCCGGATGATATTGATCGCGTAGCCGAATACGATGCGCTTTTCATACGCGAGAATACGCACGTGAACCACCACACCTACCGCTTTGCGCGCAAGGCCCAGAGCGAAGGGCTTGCAGTAATGGATGCTCCTGATGCGATCCTTAAATGCAACAACAAGGTGTACTTAGCTGAACGAATGTTAGCTGCAGAGATCCCATCTCCGAAGACGATGATCGTACACAATGAGAACCGGGATCAGATCATCAAGGAATTCGGTCTGCCCGTCGTGTTGAAATCGCCGGATAGTACATTCAGCCGTGGCGTAGTAAAAGCCAAAACCGCCGAAGAACTGGAGAAAGAACTCGATACCATACTTGCGGAGAGCGACCTTGCAATTGCACAGGCCTATATGCCCAGCGATTACGATTGGCGTATCGGTGTGCTGGATGGCATTCCGCTGTACGCCTGCAAATACTACATGGCGAAGGGGCATTGGCAGATCTATAATTGGAACAGCAAGAGCGAAGATGATATTACCGGGAACTTTGATTGCATGCCCATAGCAGAAGCTCCGAAAGAGATCGTGGATGCGGCGGTAAGCGCTGTTCTCGCCGTGGTCGGAAGAACTGCCAATGCGCATTCACCAGAACAGGTTCCCGGTCTGTACGGTGTGGATGTGAAGGAAGTGAATGGCAAACCTTTTGTGATCGAAGTGAACGAATGCCCCAACATAGATCATGGTATCGAGGATCAGGCCATGGGTGACGAATTGTACAGGGCCATTATCGGCTCTTTGAAAATGCGCATTGAACAAAAGATCGGAATACGATCATGAACAAGAAAGAGAAGAAATTCAAGTTGTTCGAGGTAACCGGCATCGAGCTGGAATACATGGTCGTGGACCGCACCACCTTGAAAGTGCTACCTATCGTCGACAAGCTTTTTGAGGATGTCACGGGCAAGATCACCGGCGATGTTGAAAGAGGCGACGTGGAATGGAGCAACGAGCTCGTAAGCCATGTTGTGGAGTTGAAGACGGCTAAACCAACGAAGAAGATCCCGCCATTCCGTAGGAAATTCGCGAAGGAAGTAAAAGCGATCAATAATATCCTAGCGAAACGCAATGCCATGTTGTTGCCGACCGCTGCGCATCCGTTCATGGATCCTTTCACGGAAACCGTCATTTGGCCGCACGAATACAATGAAGTGTACGCTCTGTACAATCGCATATTCGATTGTCGCGGTCACGGCTGGAGCAATCTGCAAAGCACACACCTGAACCTACCCTTCGCGAATGATGATGAGTTCTCGAAACTGCACGCTGCCATTCGCCTGCTGTTGCCCATCATTCCTGCATTGAGTGCCAGTTCCCCGATCCTGGATGGAAAGGTCACCGGGTTCTTGGACAGCCGGATGGAAGCCTACCTGCACCATCAGGAGCGCTTACCAGAGTTGATGGGGTCACTTATTCCGGAAGCCGTTTTCTCACAAGAGGATTACTATCGCGCCATTTTCAGTCCGATCGCTCAGGCCATGGCGCCTTTCGATACGGAGAAAGTAATGGATCACCATTTCGCGAACTCGCGTGGTGCTATAGCGCGTTTTGATCGTGGCGCCATAGAGATCCGCGTGATCGACATCCAGGAGTGCCCGAGCGGTGATCTGGCAATTGCCGAATTGATCGTTGCGGTGCTCAAAGCCATGTGCAACGGCCGATGGGTAAGTAGCTATCTACAACGCGCTTGGAATGAGAACGATCTGTTGGCGTTGTTCCTACAAGTGATCAAGGATGCGGGGAATGCAACCCTTTCGAATCGGGACTATTTGATCATGTTCGGCCTGATGGGTCAAGAGCATTTGACCGCCCAGAAGATCTGGCAGCATTTGTTCGTAGAGGTTTACGATGGGCTAAGTGATGGGTGTCGACAGCATATCGCTCACATCCTTGAACATGGTTCATTGGCCCAACGGATCCTTGCGCACACCGGGAAGAATCCTTCACACGAAAAATTGGTTGAGGTATATACGCGGCTTGCCGAATGCTTGGATAGCGACACCGCATTCATATGACCAGCGTTCTGCTCACGTGTGAACATGGCGGCAACGAGATCCCAGTAGCGTATCGTAGCCATTTCACCAAAGCGAAAGCAACCTTGTCAACGCATCGTGGGTTGGATATCGGAGCACTTGATCTGTTCCATAAAATGGAAGCGATCGCTGAAACGAGCTACCATTCCACCACGTCGCGGTTACTAGTGGAACTGAACAGGTCGTTGTATCACCCGAACCTATTCTCCAAATGGACCAAGGGATTGAACCAAGAGGAGAAGAACCAGATCATTGCTGACCACTATCTCCCCTACCGTTATGCTGTTGAGAGTTACATCCGTGATTCATTGAAAAAGAAAGATCAACTGATGCACATATCCGTGCATTCATTCACGCCGGAATTGGATGGCATTGTGCGCAATGCTGACATTGGATTGTTGTATGACCCACAACGAGCTTCCGAAAAACGTTTTGCAACGGCTTGGGCGAAAGCCATCCGTGATCATGCACCTGATCTCCGGGTGCGGATGAACTATCCTTATCGCGGAACTGCCGATGGATTCACGACCTATTTGCGTCGTAAGTTCAAAAAGAACTATAGTGGAATTGAATTGGAAGTGAACCAGAAATGGGCTGCCGGTTCCGCTATGGACAAGCGCATTACGGAGGTGTTGATCGAGTCGGTTCGTACGGTTCTGGAGTAAGGCTTTTGGGGTTGGAACTATTCGGCCGTGATCGCAAATAAAAAGCCCTCGTTCCAAATATGGAACAAGGGCTTTTCAATTTGTGCTGAATATCACTAACGCACCACACTGAAACGACGTACGGCATTGCCGCCTTGCCAACTCATACGAAGCATGTATTGTCCTTCGTTCAATGCATCAACTTCGATCCGTTGCAGATCTGAAGCAATGGTCGGTGGCACAAATACTGTTCGGCCGGCCATATCCAGCACTTCCATCCGTAGATCCTTCCGGTCACCGCGAACGAAGGAAATGGTGAGTTGATCATTTGCTGGATCCGGGTAAACTGCAAGTTCCAGATCATTCACAAGCTCTTCCATACCAATGGTCAAATCCAGATCCCAAACTTGGAAATCATCCAACCCGGCCTCGACCAACGAGCCACCGTCCAAATTCTGACCGGGACGCAGGCTATCGCTCGCATGGAACTTCAAACGGATATTCGCTGTTGGCGACACGTAATCCTGTACACGGAAAGCCATGCGGCGCCAGCTACGGTCGCCTGACTTCGTATCTTCCACAGGCACCCACGATGTACCGCCGTTATTGCTGATATACACCTGCCACCAATCTGCATTCGGGTTGGCTCCCGATGGTGGGTTGTTGGTATACCAACGCCAGTAGCTGATCACTGGTTCAGCGTAAGGCGTAAGGTCAATGTCCGGGGTCATCAAAGTGGTTGTACCACCATCAACATCATTCTCTCCCAAGGCCGCAGACGTAGAGGACGAATTTCCTGTAACCCAACAGAATTCACCATTCGGGGTGTGTTGGGAATTTGGAGCTACTACACTGCTCGGATCGCCAACCGTTCCATAGGAGCCGATCGGCAACGCAAATTCCCAAAGGCCGGTGGTCGCATCATCACTTGGCAATCCTTCAACGAAATTTCCGATCTCGGTATTTTGATCCGCATCCTCCGTTAGTTCCAACTGCATCCCCACCAGAATGTAGTACGGCAGATTCGGATCCACTGTAGCTGCACCGATCGGCTCAACGGAACTGAGCACTTGGTTGATATCCTCCAATGCCAAATAGTACGCAATGACCGTACCTGCTGGCTGTCCGGGGATCTGTGCATCGTAAGTTGAGCCAACGGTATTCGTCATCAACACACTACTCCAGATGTTCGAATTGTTCAGTCTGTAATACGCACGTACACCGCTCAGGAACTGATCATCCGGAAAAAAGATCTCCACATCCGCAGTGATATCGATCGGCACATCGGCCGGTGCTGCAACCAACTCGTTGTGTGCGAAGGTGATATTGCTCAATAAGCTGATGCCGTGGATCCCGAACGCTTCAACAATTGCGTTACCATTGGGCGTGCCGTTCGTAATATTTCCATCATCGTCATCTGCTTGAAGCACATCGATCAGCACGTCGTGGAAAGCAGGCCCTTCATTTCCATTGAACGTTGCCGCTTGCAGACCCGGGAACGCCTCAGCGAATAATTGGATCGTTAAAGGCATATCGTTGCCGAGTAGAACGTACGTATCCCACCAAGCGCCTGCTATGATCTCGCCATCGGCATGCACCTCTCCAGTAATATCAATTGGATAGACCTTCGGATCGATATCATATCGGCGTATGTTGGAATTAGGATCGGCCAACATATATCCTTCGGCCAGGATCGGATTAATACTGAGCGTGAATGCCCATACATCCGCATAACCCTCATTCATTCCACCGTTACTGAAATTACTACCCTGGCTTTGATAAAATTTATCGTTGATTCCATGGCCATATTCGTGGTAGATCACATCCGGCACGGTGGCGAGTGACCTACACCCATTGGCTTCAGAATAAAAATTGATGGAATTACCATCGTAGAACGCGTTGCAATCGCCATTCGGATCATCCACGTTGGTAGAAAGTGGGTTATCCATACCGGTGAATGTGGGCAACACATTATTCGCATGTTGGTGGATCTGGTTCACACCCCAGTAGGCAGTGCGTTGCTGAATGGTCGCGTGACCATCGAAACTCACCGTATTAGCACCTTCGTTAAGTGTACCGGAAAATGCTGGAGCCGCGCTGGCCGTGAACACACTGGACCATCGACCGTATAGCTCATAACTCGCATCAACAGGTCCGGAAACGCCGGTAGGCAGAAATCCTGATACATCGGTATACATCGAAACACCGTTCACGGAAATTCTAAGATCCGGAAGACCAACCACCTCTTGCGGTTGCATAGGACCGTTCACGTATACCGTGGCATTCACTTGCACATCTGCACCTGCATCTTCGCCCTCTCCATGGTCATGACTAACAACTTGATCCTTTCTGTAAAGCAATTCACCGGAGTGCGCATCTACCCAACAGAGATAACGCGCAGGACGGGACGTGGTATTTGCATACACCAACACTTCATGCACCAAACGGGCATCCACTTCATGACCTTTCGGCATTGGTAGGATCTTCAACCCTATTACTTCACTACTCGTTACGTTCGGGATCCCAGACTCAGCAACATCCGTTGCGCCAGCTCCGGAGATGGTAGGAACAAGGTCCACTTGGTCAACAGCGAATGTTTCTGTTGAAAACGAGATCACGCGCTTCTGAGCATCAAGTTTTACCAGCACATGGCCGGTGATCACGGGAATTCCTTCCCATACCTGATCGAAATGCACATAGGTGCTCTTGCCTCCGGTCTGGATCGGCAATGGGACCAATGAACTTGGATCAACACCAAAGCGGATCAGCTCTGTACCCATGAAGTTCGAAACGCGCTCCTGCAAAGACCCACCAGTTGTTGGAATACCCGGACCATATGCACGGTGAGGCATTCCGCTGGCTTCATTGAATGTTACGCTCCACCTTGGCTGTGCCGAAACAAATGTTCGCCATGCATTCCGTTCTCGCAATTCCGCCTGAAACTCGGGTGAGCTCGGAGGTAGCGCCTTCTTGATGAAGTTAACCTCTAACGAAGTTGAGTTCTGTTGCGCCGAAGTGAATGGCAACATCACTACAAATGCCAAGGCAACTAAGGGTATTCTGTTAGAAATATTCATGAATGCAAGTTATGAGGGAACCACGAAGATGCGAGATCCATTCTTATTAAATCGGCAAAGTAGGACAGCCATCCAAGGATCCCATTAATTCTGGACCGGGATCTTAACCTCAACGCGGAGTCCATCATGGGCGAACGAAATGCCTTCCGGAAGCTCCGCAGAGACCTCTTCATGCCTCCCCATTAAATGACTAACGTGGGTAAAATACGTCTGGCGCGCACCTATTTCTTTTGCAAGCCCAATAGCTTCCTGAAGGTTCAAGTGTGAGCTATGTTCCTTTATCCGCAGCGCATTCAGAACAAGTACATCTATACCTTCAAGTTGCTTCATTGCCTTGGCCGGTATTGTCTTGGCATCTGTAATATAGGCCAGGTCTCCGATGCGGAAACCAAGCACGGGCATGGCATAATGCATCACTTCAATTGGTATGACCTCAATTCCGCCAGCGACAAAAGGCTCATCACTAATATCATGCAGCGTTAGTTCAGGCACACCGGGATAGCGTTTATCAGCGAACGCATAATGGAACATACGCCGCACCGCGGCATTGGTGGCTTCATTGGAATACATGTCCATGGCCTTACCCTGCTTGAAGTTGAATGCGCGCAGTTCATCGATCCCTGCCAGATGGTCCATATGCTCATGCGTAAGCAGGACGGCATCGATATTCTTTGTGCCATTCCTGAGGAGCTGCTGCCGCAGATCAGGACCAGCATCGATCAAAATGGTCCTGGTATCCGAGTGGACCAGAACAGATGATCGAAGACGCTTATCCTTCGCGTCCGGACTCGTGCAAACGCGGCAATCACACGCGATCACAGGTACACCCTGACTGGTGCCGGTACCTAGAAATTCGAGACTTAACGCGTTCATTGGAACACAAATATCGGTTGAAACGTTCGGAGGCGCTACATTCGCGCCCTGAAGGAGAGGTGGCAGAGTGGTCGAATGCGGCGGTCTTGAAAACCGCTTTACCTACGGGTAACGGGGGTTCGAATCCCTCCCTCTCCGCTGATCAAAAGCCGTTAGCCGTAAGGCTACGGCTTTTTCTGTTCTAGACCAAGCCAAGTGTAGCTTGAGGGAAGGTTTTAGAACGGAAAAAGCTGTAGAGCGAAGCGAGTTAGGCTTTTACTTGAAGCCTCCCACTCAGGGAAAGCCATTCCGATAGCGATCCCGACCGAACCAAGCAAAGCTTGAGCGAGAGCATGGATGGAAAAAGCCAGCAAGCAGAGCGAGTAAGACTTTTACTTGAAGCCCACCCGCCGTTGGCGCAAGGGATAGCCATTCAGATGGCAATCCAAGCCGAACCAAGCATGGTTGTGTAAGAACGTGAACGATAAAAGTTCAGCCTCGGCGACTTTGAGCCAAGGAACGGTATACCCTAGCACCTCAAACGGATTAACTTTGTAGAATGCGTTTGCACAAGCAGTTCTTCTTTGCGCTGATCCTCAGTTCGGCATGTATCTCAGTGCAAGCCGCTGTGGACGTGGTGGTAGAGACCAAGGTTTTCCATAGACCTGGAAATAATTCGTTGGTAGAGGTGAACATGGCATTCCTGGCCGGTTCTATGGTTAATTCAACGGATGCCAACGGTTTGTCCATTACCCAAGTAGAAGCACTTACGTTGATCGAGCAGGATGGGAAGATCGCGGCGTATGCGAAAACCGTTATCAGTGGCAGCCCCTAGATCGGACTCCCTACAAATTGACATGCTCCACCAGGAGATCTTTGATCTAGCTCCCGGGAATTACATTATGACCCTTGAAGTTAAGGATCTGCACAGTACGGATACCACATTGACCCGATACAATGCACCACTGATCGTTTCGGCGCTTGGTTCGGAAATTTCCATTTCGGACATACTCATTGCCGAGCGTTTTGAAAAAGCAACGGAAGGCACCCCATCAAAATTCGGGTACACGGTCGTACCGCTATTGACGGATTATTTCCCCGAAGAAATATCCAACCTGAGTTTTTACGCCGAAGTATATGGAACTGATGTGATGTTGGGAAAGGATAGCCTGTATTTGCTCACCTATCAAGTGGAAACCTTCGAAACAAGAAAGGCCTATGGCCAATTGAAGATCACGAATAGAGTGCAAGCCAAGTCGGTGGAACCTGTTTTTGCGGAGTTCGATATATCCACACTACCCTCGGGCAATTACCTCGCTGCTGTTGAAGTATTCAACCGTGCCGGTGTTCTACTTGCACGAAGGGAGCAGTTCTTTCAACGTAACAATAAGATCACACTGCAATACGACCTACAGGCTTTGGATGAACTGAACATCGGCAATACGTTCGTTGGTTCATACACGGATACGGATTCGCTCGCAGAACATATCGCAAGTTTCCGGCCTATTGCAGATGCATTGGAAAGAAAGATCATCGATGATCGATGGAAAGACCGCGACCTGGACCTGATGCAACGCTTTTTCTATACGTTCTGGACCAATCGCAGCAATGATCCGGAAGGTGCTTGGCGAGCATACCGAGCGGAAGTGATCAAAGTGAACAAGATCTACGGTTGCCGGAATATGCGCGGTTATCAGACCGATCGAGGTTATGTATACTTGAAGTATGGCCCACCGAATACCCAGATGGATCGTATGCAGGAACTGGATGCCTATCCATACACCATTTGGCATTACTACCGAGCCGGACGCTATAGTAACAAGCGGTTCATCTTTTACCAGCCGGACCTGGTGACGAATTGCATGGTGCTATTGCACAGTGAGGTCCCGGGCGAATTAAAGAATCCACGCTGGAACCAGATCCTTCATGAACGCAATGTTGCGCATCCCAATGTGGACCCTGCCCAAGTTGGCACACAAAGTGGCGGGCGAGCGGATGAATTCTTCGATATGCCGAGGTAAAGCGCACACCTCTTGATCATCGCGTTAAGCCGAACCGCGAGTTGTGCGAACGATCGCATTGTGCCATTCGAGGTGACGATCTCTCAGTTTTAGCAAAAGACAACGAAACGTAATAACATAGTGCGGATGGAATGCACCATTTTTGTCCGGCAATGAGGTGTCGTTGGTGGCACATTCTTTGATCATGGGCACAGCGATCGTCATATTGAACTGGAACGGCAAGCATTGGCTGGAAAAATTCCTGCCCGGTGTTATCGCCAATAGTCCAACTGCGGAGATCATCGTGGCGGACAATGCTTCTACGGATGGATCCTTGAAGATCCTGGCCAGCGAGTTCCCTTCTGTTCGAACGATCGCATTGGAAAAGAACTACGGATTTGCAGGTGGTTACAATGAGGCGCTACGCCAGGTAGAAGCTGACCTGTACGTACTCCTGAACTCCGATGTTGAGGTTGAGCCCGGCTGGCTGGGTGCCATGGAAACGTATTTGGAGGGGCATCCAGGAATGGCAGCGTGCCAGCCAAAAGTATTGAGCTACGCAAAGCGGGACCGCTTCGAACACGCAGGTGCGGCAGGTGGTTATATCGATCGCAATGGATATCCCTTTTGTCGTGGCAGGATCTTCGAGGTGACCGAAGAGGATAAGGGGCAATACGATGATGACCGCGAAGTTTTTTGGGCGACCGGCGCTTGTCTGATGATCCGTTCCAAGGCATTTCATGCGGCTGGTGGCTTCGACGCTGACCTTTTTGCCCATATGGAAGAGATCGACCTCTGCTGGCGACTACGACGCACTGGGTGGTCGATCGGCTATACAAGTAGTACGACTGTTTATCATGTGGGTGGTGGTACACTAGGCTATGGAAGTCCGCGTAAGACCTATCTCAATTTCAGGAACAGCTTGATCGTACTCACCAAGAACCTTCACAATGGTTGGTCCTTCGGTTGGTTGATGCGGCGTTTGATCCTTGATGGTTTCGCGGCATGCAAATTCTTATTGGAAGGGCACGGTACCCACACTTGGGAGGTGGCAAAAGCACATTGGCATTTTTTCATGCGCTTACCCCGTATATTGAAGATGCGGAAGGAACTCTTGGCACAGGAAACATCGCCTGACCTTACGGGCATGTATCAGCGCAGCATTGCTTATGACAGGTTCATTATCGGATGGAAGCAGTTCTCACAGCTCGATAAAAGTGCATTCCGGGATAAACGGTGACGCTAGTTGTTATCTGCTGATCAGGTATTCAACGGCCATGTGATACCCCTCCAGGCCAAAACCGGTAATGACCCCAGCACATGTTGCGCCGGTTATCGTATTGTGCCGGAATTCCTCGCGTGCATGGATATTGCTGATATGCACTTCCACAACAGGGATCTTCAGCACAGCGATCGTATCACGCAGTGCAACACTCGTGTGCGAATATCCTGCTGGATTGAAAACAACGCCATCCACTTGATCCACCGCATTTCTTAAGCGTTCGACGAGTTCGCCTTCAATGTTGCTCTGGAAATAAGAGAATTCCGCATTCTGAAAATCATTACGCAACTCTTCAATGTATTCCTCGAAACGTCGGCTACCATAGATCTCAGGCTCGCGTTCACCAAGAAGATCGAGATTAGGGCCGTTCAGCAACAGAATACGCATGGCGCGAAGTTCGCAACTCAGATCATACCCTCATCATCCTGATGCACAAAATAGATATGAACTATGCACAGTGTTGCGTTGGAACAAACCTCCTGAGCGAACGAATGGAACCGGCCACATCACGCAACTTCGTAAAATGGATTGGGATAGTGCGTTGGTGGATCTTCGCATGCACCTTAAGTTGGAACGTTCGTTGAGCGACCGCACGGTTGAGGCATACTTGCGCGATGTTGGCAAGCTCCGGAAATATGCAGATGATCAATCACCACCCTTGAAGCCTGGATCCATTAAGCTGGATGATATGCAGGCATTCATAACATCCGTAGCGAAGTCAGGACTGGGTGCACGCAGCCAAGCGCGTTTGTTAAGTGCCATTCGCGGATTTTACCGCAGCCTTAGACGGGAGAAAGTGGTTGATGAAGACCCGACCGAACTTATTGAAAGTCCTCGTTTGGGCCGCAAATTGCCCGTTTTTCTAAGCATCCAGGAGATCGATGCGATGGTTGCCGCGATCGATATGAGCAAAAGGATGGCACATCGCGATAAGGCCATGCTTGAAGCGTTGTACAGTTGCGGACTTCGGGTAAGTGAATTATGTGGCTTACAGCTTTCGCGCCTCCACTTTACCGAAGGGTTCATACGTGTAGTGGGCAAGGGCGATAAGGAACGGCTGGTACCCATTGGCCCTGGAGCCATGAAGCATATCCAATTGTACATCGAACACGAGCGCGTTCATCTACCCATAACCAAAAAAGCAGAAGATCTTGTGTTCTTGAACAACCGCGGATCAGGATTGTCAAGGGTTTCCGTATTCAACCTTGTAAAGGATCTGGCAGCCAAGGCTGGAGTCCGAAAAGTGATCAGCCCGCATACATTCCGACATTCATTCGCTACTCATTTGGTTGAAGGCGGTGCGGATCTACGCGCTGTGCAGGAAATGCTCGGCCACGCCAGTATTACGACAACGGAGATCTATACCCATTTGGATAGGGAGTACCTGCGGAGCAACATCATGCAGTTCCACCCGAGAGCTCGAAATAAGCAAGGGAAATAATTATGTCAACGGAGGACGCTAACAGATCGGCGATCCACAACGTCACCCTCCGGCCCTCGTAATTCGAGGATATACGTACCTGAAGCGAATCGCTCAACATCGATCACATGTTGAACATTCCCAGCTCTCCATATCTCATTCTTCACCATTCGGCCAACTTGGTCATACATCCTCAACATGAGATCCCTCCCATAAGGCACAACAGCTCTAACAGTAATTTGGGCATATGCCGGTTGTGGGAATATCTCCAAACCTTGTGAACCGGTCACGCCAACTCCTGTTACAAGAAAAAGAACACTGTCAGATAAAAAATCACATGCTCCATTGAAATTCGTGAGCACGGAATAATACCCTTGTATGATCGGTGTGTGATCCTGTGAAGTTGCTCCTGGTAAGGTATCACCGGAAAGTAGCCATTGGAACGTATCTCCTGCAGATGCGTGCAGCACACCACCACTTAAGGATACTTCCGGAGGATCCATGGGACATAGGTCCGCCACTTTGAATAGTTTGGCATCCAGCAGGTTTGTTACGAAAAGCTCACCAGTTGCACTTTCTCCGAAAGAGGATATACCCTGTACGCCGGTTGATGCACCAAGCGCGTCAACGAATCCTTGATCTCCGTCCGGAGTGAGCATTCGCAACTCACCTGAGCAGAAATCCGAATAGAAATATCTTCCGATGAGTTTAGGATATTGCTCACCACGATAGACCTTACCACCGATCACGGCGCAAGCTGTCCCGCCCAGAATACTGTGTGGCATGGTCAGAACCGGAGGAACCTTGTATTCCGTAGAGTCACAAGTCGTAGTGTTGAATGGCATATTTCCTTCATAGCAACGCCATCCGAAATTGGGAGCACCAGTGGAATCAGCAGGCCAAAGGTCTATTTCTTCATAACTCTCTTGACCGACATCTCCGATCCATATGTCGCCATTCGCACGATCGATCCCGATCCGATAAGGGTTTCGAAGACCGTATGCAAAGATCTCTTGCAGCGTATCCGGGCCGGCACCATAGAATGGGTTATCCGTCGGTATGGAATATGTACTATCGGGTTCCGGCTTTATCCGCAAAAGCTTTCCAAAGGGCACACTCAGATCCTGGCCTCTGTTCGCAGGGTCTGCAGCCCACCCTCCATCACCAACTGCCACATAAAGCATACTATCCAGGCCGAAGGAAATATCACCTGCTTGGTGGATCGCCGAATGATGCGGTCTACTGAACAGAACAACTTCGCTGGTATCGATCGCAACATTGGGGTCTGCGCTAACAGAAAATCGGGAAAGCGTATTTATCCCATATTGCCCACCGGTGTGCATATAGTTCACATAGAAATAGCCATTGTTCGCATAATCAGGATCGAATGCAAGGCCTAGCATTCCTCGTTCACCACCGTTGATCACTTGCGAAGAAATGTTCAAGAAGGATTGCGACAGGACGGTCATACTATCCGTAACAACGAAGATCGCCCCCCATTGACTAACGGCGAACAATCGATCATCACCACAATTGGTAACGCCCACGATCTGTCCGATCCCATTTGCCCAAGGCACAAGATCCAACTTAACGGGTCCCTGAGCACTAGCGCTCAAAAGGGAGAACGACAAGACCAATACCGCAAGATTTCTCAAAACAGCGCGAATTTACCACAATCACGCAAGGAAGCAGCTAAAGGTTTCGATCAATTTGTTAACGATCTCTGGTCCTTCAGGGCAACTGCACCACCCTTCGTGGGCCACTGTACACGCCTGGAGCAGCATTTTCTCCTACTGGTCTTCCAAGAACGTCGTAATAGACCCCAGAGGTGTTCAGTACTCTTTGGTGCTCTTCAATACCCGTAATACTACCGTTGCATGGCGAAGCCACGATCCGGACCTCATCCACTTGCCATGGCTCAAGGCCACCTTGGTATGGCTGTACCATGAGTTGAAAAGCACCGTACATCGCATTTGGCTCAACAGCGACACATCCTAGGTTAAGTATGACCGTTCGGGACCAATTCGAGGTTATCTCCACATCAGCAGCTTCCTCCAACGGAGCGGCAGGGTTCCGGCTATATTTCACTTTAAGTCGCTGTGGACCGTCCGGAGACTTACGGTGTACAATGATCACACTGTCAATGTTCATGTCGCCTGAAGACAATGTACTGACCTGGCCATAATGATCGGCCAAGGCAAACACTGGCCAGCCGCCAATATATATTGCGTTATCTCCGGAGATCACCGGATGCGGACAAGGCGCATCCGTACCGATCCAGATCATATTCGTACCAAAGAATGAAGGGCTATCGTTCTGCGGCATATCACATGCACTACATCCTGTACTACAATTCAGGTTATTCGCACAGGGATTATTCAACCATAAATAATCCAAAGTGAATGATTGTGCGTTGGTGCTCGCCATTGCGACGATGAGTACGGTGATTGCGAGTAATATGCGCTTCATGAAAATGGTTCGTACGGCCATTTTGGGACCGCATGGACCTTCTTACGCATCCATTCATCTGAAGTTACACTAGTTACGGATCATCTTAATTGACATTTGTCGAATAAGACTTGACATTCGTGGAGCGACACCGGTCAGGACGTTGGATTCAACGGTCCAATTGCAGCAGCACGCGTATGTGCCAAGCCAACACCTCACCCATGGTCCTCGTGGCTTTAGGTGGCGCAGAACCATGATACTCGGATAACTCCTGTGATAACATAGCTATGTGCTGTGGGGTTGACAAGGGCATTTCATCCATTGTGGAGAGCAAATGGTCCATTTGAGCTTGGTCCTGTCGATAGCGTTTTCTCAAAAGGGCGCGTTCCTCATTCCGGTATTGTTCAGCGGTTTCCTTGCCCAGGATCCTTTGTGCTAGCTCCACATACGGCAAATTCTCCTTGTAGAACTGTGGCAGGTAGATCCTTGCTCGACCTTCATAATTCTGTTGGTCGAAATCAATACATCGGATCCGGTACTGTACACGATCAATGTCATGGATCACATCCACAACGAAATTATAGGCACGCATATCGCCAAGGAGCCTTACGAAACAGCGTTCGTTGAACTTCACGAATTCCTTACAGATACGTACCTCGTTGAACATACCACCATAGCTGGCAGGGTTCTTAATGAAGGTATCACCTGGAACTCCGATAATGTGTTCTTCGACAATGGTATTTCCCGTACACATATAATTGATGTGATTGGGTGATAACAGATGCTCCAGCTCCAACCCGTAAATACGACTGGCGTCCGCACGTTTTATGTAGTAGTAGTCATGGTTCTCGTTCAACGCATTCACGATCTTTATCCGGAATGGTTGAGAATTCCCATAAGCGCAAAAGGAAATGCTCTCTACGATCAGGTGATCGATGCGGCGCCCATCCGAAGTCAGAGCCTGATAGGTCTCTACAAGACGTTCGTGAATGTCCTGTACTTCGCCTTGACGCAATAGAACGGTATTCCAGAGAGTTTCATTTCCATTATCATCCAACACGGGTAGCAACCCATCGTATCGCAACAGATCCTCATACGCAATCGGCAGCTCCAACTCACGATCATGTTGCCGCATGTAGGCACGCAACTTATCGCCGATCGGATAGATCGGCTTGCGTTGATGCATATGGATAAGATCCTCGGCGTGTGGAGTCTCCATGTACTACCGGGAAATAATAAATGGAAGCGTACCCAGTTCCACACCCAAGGATGTTAGCACCTTCAAACTGTACGTACCTTCCGTGATCCCGGATATATCGATCAGCTGCTGAATGGCGTTGCGCATTGGTGCTGTTGTGCGTTGAACGCGTCTACCTGAAGCATCGTAAATATCCAGGATCAATAGGTGATCACCATCCAATGTTGCCTTCAACGTAACTGAATTATCCGCCGGAACAGGGAATAATTCGAATTGTTCCTCGTCACGTGCAGCTTCATTCACACTTACGAAACCATTGATCTTACCGAACGTGTATTGCCCTTTCCGCAGGTTGTTCACATTCATGTAACCATTACCATTGGTAAGCGAACCGGCCATTACCTCCTGCTCAGGATATACCATCCATTCCGCATTCGGATCGGGACGGTACAACACCGCCATACCTGATTCATCGCCATCAACGAGATCGACATCAAATCCGTTCGCAACTCCACCTTGGTAGAACAATCGGCTACTCAACACGGTGCCTTCAGGCCAAAGTCCATCCACATTCCAATAATGTGTATTGCTGATCTCGATCACATCGGATGACAACGGCGTTTGATCCGGCCCGGCCCAAATATGTTCGACCCGCACCAGTGTAGAATCCACCACCGTATCGTTGTACAATCTGAAATCAACATAGGGCAATGTGGATGCAACGAATTGCCCAGGTCCGAATCGCTCTTCATGATCCAATCGATTCTGGTTAAGTCGTTGGTGACGGTTCAGTACCACCATGGCCGGCTCGAACGGTGCAACCAAAGAAACGCTCGTAATTGCATCCCCTACCGTTACTTGATCCTCGAACACCTCACCTGTAGCAGATATGCACGTAATTTCAAGGGGTACTTGCTGATGGTACGTACTTGTGGCCAAGAGCTTCTGACCAATGGTCACATCCACGTCCCAAGCGCCACTAGCAGGTTGTGAAGTGAACTCACGCACTTCGAAGGTAGCATAACCCGGCGCAAAGACCCATGCATCAAAAAATGGATCAAGGTCTTGGCCAGTAACAGTTTCCAAAGCGACCTTGAATCCATCCGATGTGATCGTGGTGCTGGCGTAATCGGCCTGAATATCACGCATCGCTTGTCTGAAAACGTCATCGCCCAAATAACCACGTAAGTTGTGCATTACGGCTGCTCCTTTGTAATAGGTATGCGTGCCATAGATGTATGGATCGGGCATTGGCGATAGCGCTTGGTAACCGCCATCGTTAACATGCGCTTGCCGCAGTATGAAGGAAAGATTGTCCTTAACAGCCTTTACCAGCGCAGCCTCCCCTCCTACCCATTCCGCAACCAAGTGCCCTGTATATTCAGCAGGGCCTTCTTTTAACCACATTTCATTGTGGATGTACGGGGTGATCACATCGCCCCACCAATGATGTCCCAGTTCATGGCTGTATAGGTCGCGGTTCGCTGAAGCGGTCTGTGTACCCATAAAGTCCGGATAGGCGATGTTGGTCGGTATCTCCAGTGCACCATCCGTGGTATGCACGTATCCCACACGATCATATGCATAAGGACCATACCAATATTCACAGGCATCAATTGCCGCAGGCAGATCCCCGAATTTGCTCACCATGGCAGATAGGTTACTTGGCTTTGCTTTCAATGTAACGGGTATATCACCGTTCGCACCCATGTGGGTGTATGCCTCAACAGCATAATCGCCAACTGCGATCGCGCTGATATGCGTCGTAATATCCTGAGGTAGGTCGTACGTGCGTATGACAGTATCCCCTCCTAATTGTACCTCATCAACGAAGGTACCCTGACCGTGTAGACGATTCGTGCCCGCGCTTTTTACGTGGTATGTGTATGTTGCGCGCTCAACGAACGAATCGAAACAGGGATACCACACCTTTCCGAAATTGGGCGGGATCGTCGATAATCCGATACCCAGATTGTAGATGTACCCGCTTGCGAAATAGAATCCACCCCAATCAGGATCACGGTGTGGCACTCCATGGTAATACACGGTAAGTGACCGCTCTTCATCCACAGCAGGTGGTGTATCAAATTGCACATCCAAGAACTGATCGTCATAGGTAAAGGAATGCAGCTCTCCATTCTCCACTACTGAATCAACAACAAGTTCAAAGAGATCGAAACGGATGGAATTCACATTGGGCAATAGTGCTTTGAACGTGATCTCCGTCGCAGCAGTGATGGTCAATGCCCAGACCTGCGTAACGTCCAATGTTATATCGTAATGCAGAATATCGAATGTATCGCTGCGTGCAATGGTCTCATCGATCTGTGTGCGTTGCGCATCGGTCGGTGTTGGATGCGGCGCATTACCGTGCCGGAAGTAGTGACATCCGTAAGGGTTGGGCTGGGCAAATGCAAAAGTGCAATGCGATACAAAAGCAACGGCTAATAGTGATCTGATCAAATTCAAGGGACCCTTCATGATGTGCCGAAGCTACAGCGATCGAATGAATGATACTGCACTACAACCCAGCCTAGGGTTGACATCCAACGTGCCATGGATCGTTACCAAAATGAATGAAAGTCACTGAACGCCCATTTTCATTACTCATCGGGTAAGTTCACGATCCACTGTTCACCATACGTGTTCTTCATCGATGAACCCATTCATGGAGCCGCCTACCTTGCCCGGCATTCGCACCGCGCATGGCACTCAGTCGATTCTGGACATTCATACTACTTCTTAGCATTGGTTACGTGCTGATCATGCTTGGCACCGGGCGGCAGTATAGCTTAGGCAGTTTGATCAATGGCGTGCAAGGCGAAGCATTAGTGGTCGCGGAACAGGACTCTGCAACGATCCATGGCACCGCTTTATTGCAAGCGATACGTTCCGCCGGGGATGACGGACTTGTTCGAGGAGACACGCTCTACCATATCAACAAGAGTGGTGTCGTGCAAGCCAGTGTGGGTAAACAACAGGCCGATGGCTTGTTCGCAACGTGCCGGAACACCATCATGGACCTTTGGTTGCCGTTGATCGGCTACCTGACTTTTTTCTGCGGTCTGTTGAACTTATTGATCGACAGCAATGCCATGGAAAAAGTGGCTCGTTTCCTCTCCCCTGTTTTTCACCGTGTGTTCCCAGAGCTTCGTAAAGACCACCCTGCTTACGGTTTCATGACGTTGAATTTTGCTGCGAACTTCTTGGGCTTGGATAGTGCTGCAACACCCTTCGGCCTAAAAGCGATGGAGAGCATGCAGGAAGACAATAAGGACAAGGACACGGCGACCAATAGCCAGATCATGTTCTTGTGCTTGCATGCGGCAGGGCTCACCTTATTACCGACCAGCATCATCGGATATCGTGCCGCGCAAGGTGCAGCTAACCCTGCGGACATCATGATCCCCATGATCATTACCTCCTTCGCGGGAACATTGGCGGCGATGTTCCTCGTGGCCGGGAAGCAACGGATCAATTTGTGGAACGTTCCTGTTATGGCCACCGTGTTGGGGATCAGCGCGATCGTTGGTGGAGCCATGGCCTACATCGGTTCGTTAGCGGGCGTCGCGAAATTCCATTTCACCGATAACCTTTCCAATGGCATGTTGCTGGTGATCATTGGCCTGATCGTGGCCTATGCATTCTACAAGGAAAAATTCTTCACGGCGAAAGGCACGAACATGTTCGACAGCTTCGTGGAAGGAGCTAAGGAAGGATGGACAACTGGGCTCCGCGTGCTTCCATACATGCTAGCAATGCTCGCGGCGCTGAGCATCTTCCGCAACAGTGGTTTGATGGGGATCGTTATGGATGGCCTAACCTACCTAATGGCGAAGGTGGGCGTCGAGAAGGGCGTGATCGATGCAATACCGGTTGCACTCATGCGCCCGTTCAGTGCTGGTGGCTCACGCGGGTTCATGCTCGACGCCATGAAAACGTACGGCCCTGACAGCATAACCGGGTACCTGAGTTCACTCTTCCAAGGAGCTGCCGAAACCACGTTCTACGTTGTGGCATTATACTATGGCAGCGTGAATGTGAAGAATACGCGATACACCATTGGTATAATGTTGTTGGCCGATCTGGTCTGCGTTATTGCCGGGATCGTGGTCGTACACTTCTATTTTTAAGTGAGACGCATAAGCTTGAAAATTCCAGTCGGGATCTTAAGCTGTACTGCGAAAAAACAGCGAACTTCGCGGCCCAATGACAAAAGAACTGAAGATCGCTAAACGCCGATCAGGCATACACGGGAATGGAGTTGTGGCCATTGCACCGATCAAGAAAGGTGAACCGATCGTAGAGTACAAAGGCAAGATCATTACGCACGCTGAGGCTGATGAACAGTATTACAGCGATGTTGGCTCTGGCCATACATTCCTGTTTACGCTGAATGAGGATTGGATCGTGGATGCGAATGTGAATGGCAACATTGCGCGGTGGATCAACACGGGCTGTGAACCGAACGCGATCGCCTTCATCCATAGCGAGGACAAAAAGAAACCTGATCCAAAGAAGGACCGCGTGATAATAGAAGCACTCCGTAAGATAGAGACGGGAGAGGAGATCATTTATGACTATGGGTTCGATTTCGATGTTCCGTTCACACCGGAACTATTGAAAGCGTGGGAATGCCGCTGTGGGTCGCCGAAATGCACAGGTAGTATGTTGAAGAACCCAGGGAAAGAAGCGAAGAAAGACATCTCGACTACGCTCGATGGCCGAAAGAAAAAGAAGAAGAAGAACAAGAAGAAGGACAAGAAGAAGGGCAAGAAGAGTTCGAAGAAAGAGAAGAAAAAGTAGGGCTCAAGTCACAAGTCACAAGAACAGAAAGTTTGAAGTTGGCTTTATTGAATGTGAGACATTGGACGGGACCTCCTATTGAATGGCACACCCTTTGCAACACGTGAACAAAATCTGCAAGAACGTATAATGATCAAGCAAGCAATCCTATTCGCATCACTACTCTTCATCGGTATTGGGGCTTCTGCACAGGACGACCCGAAGAGCAAGGCCATATTGGACAACCTTATGACCAAGGCCAAGGCATGGACCAGTTATGAGGCCGAGTTCACCAGCCAGCTCCAGAATACCAAGGACAAGTTGGATGTGAAGCAAGTGGGGTCCATGAAAGTGAAGGGCAAGAAATTCCGCTTGGTGATGGACAAGAACACCATCATTAACGACGGCACCACCATGTACACCTACAACAAGGATGCGAACGAGGTGAACCTTACCGATCCTGCGGATATGGATCAGGAACTGGACCCTACGAAATTATTCACGCAATATGAGACCGGTTTCAAGAGCCAGTTCGTTGAGGAAAAAGCAGTTGGCGGAGTTACCGTGCAGGTGGTGAAACTGTTCCCATTGGATGCTGGGAAAAAACCCTTTCACACCGTGGTCATCACCATAGATAAGACCAAGGCAGAACCGAAAAGCGTTCAGATCTTGTACAAGGATGGTAACGCCGTCACCTACACACTGAACAAATTCACGGCAAACAGTGTTACGGATGATGCACTTTTCACCTTTGACAAGACGAAGTTTCCCGGAGTGGAAGTGAACGACATGCGCTAAAATGATATGAATTGAATCCAAAAGGCTTCTGGCGTTGGTCAGGAGCTTTTTGTTTTGTAATGGTTCCATTTTCGGGGTAACGGAACGACAAGGCCAACCGAAGTGCTTACCAGTAAGGGCTGTAGCGTGCCGACCCACGTTCTTCCTCCCGGCACCGATCTCACTTGATTCCACACTATCTTTCCCGCACTTACAATATCGACCCGTAGTGGCAATGGCTTGTTCTTCCTCCCAGAGAGCTTCTTTTCAGTATTTCATCGCACTCTTACCAATATGCCTGATCTTGCTGGCCGGTGGCTGTATTCCCTCCGAAAAGGGTCATAGTGAAACGCCAAATGTGGGATCCGACCAGCAGCTTTCCAATGCCCTTCAACATGCCAAGGAACGGTTACTTGGTGATCAGGACAGTGCATTGATAAGGATCGATCAATTGGAAGCTTTCGCGAAGAAGTCCAACGATGCACGTATGGTGTTACGTGCTCGTGGACTAAAGGCCGAGGTGCTCCTACATAACAAAAAGGCAGGGTTTGCAGACTACATGAAGGAAATGGAGGGCTATGACCTTCCTGGTGCCCCGCAAGCATATGCTCCGTGGGTCAACTACTATCGTGCACGCTGGCAGCTCGGAGACCGCAAATGGGACCTAGCGGACAGCTTGTTGCAGAATCTGTTCAAGGGAGCTATCGGCCCGAGCGACCCTGAATTGAATCTCCGCAGTCGTATTGCGCAATTGGAGCTATATGGCCATAGAAAAGAACAGACCAAGGCCGATTCACTCGCTGAGATCCTTCGACCCGCGCTTGAAATGCGTGGCGACCCGGAACTTCTTTGGCAGTATAAGATGGCCCATGCATTGGCCCACCTCAATGCTGCAGATCCACAAGGAGCTGAACTTTTATACGGAGAATCCTTAACTGCAGCGGATGAAACAAGATTAGACTATGCTAAAGGCTTGAGTCTAAAAGGGATCGCCTATGCACAGACCGATCAAGGGTTGTTCGACAAAGCCGCAGTTTCCGCGAACAAGGCGGATGAAGCGTTGGTCCGGGCCGACGACCAGCGGGACCGAGTTGAAGTTTTGAAGATCATAGGCTATTGTTATTGGGATAAACTGGGCCCGGAGGAGGTGGTGAAACGATGGGACCTTGCCCATGCAATTGCGGATAGCTTGGGCATGAAGCAGGAGATCGGAATGAGCCTGCTCTACTTCGCCAAATTCAGGGTGGGCTTGGACAGTGCTGCAAGCCAAAAAGTCGGCTATGATCATGCTGCACGTTTCGATACCGCGATGAAAATGATAGACCGTGCAGAACACATTGCCTTGGGTTTGAACGACGGTGAGTTCATCGCCAATGTCGTAAACACGCGATCAGCGATCCTCAATTGGCAAGGTCGGTTCGAGGATGCTCTGGCCGCGAATCGACAGGCGCATGAATATTTCTTAAAAAAGGGGAATGGGCAAATGGCCACCTCCTCGTTGATCAATATGGCCAGTAACGAGATTGCTCGTGAACGCTGGTCGGCAGCGCAAGAAATGCTTGAAAAAGCATTACCAATGGCTGAAAGTGGCCATTATAATCACTTGCGTCTTTTAGCCTTAAATAGGCTGTCATTCACCTATCGGAAATTGGGCTTATTCGAGAAAGCCTTGGCGTACAAAGATCGTTGGACCGACCTGAAAGATTCCTTGGACGGATTGGATGTGACAGCCAAGATCGCACAGACCGAACTGAGGTCCAGCTTTGCGAAGCGCCAATTTGCGGACAGCTTGGCACAAGCACAGGCAATGAATTTGGAACGAGAAATAACCATGGAACGAGTAAACCATCTACGCAGGCGCAGTTTTGGCCTTGCCGGTGGCGGTCTAATTGTGATAGTTGGTGGCTCAGCAGCTTTTGTGCTGGATCGGAAACGCCGCCGCGAACGCTATGCAAAACAGGCAGCCCAATTGGAGATCAAAGCCTTACGCGCGCAAATGAATCCCCATTTCATTTTCAACGCGCTCAACAGCATCAGCGCATTCATACGCGAGCAGGATCCGGAGAAAGCCCATGGGTTCATTGCCCGCTTTGGTAGGCTCATGCGAATGGTGTTGGAGAACAGCAGAAAGAGCGAAGTGTCCTTAGCGAGTGACCTTGAAGCGCTTGGTATTTATTTGGAACTGGAACTGGCTCGATCAGGTCACACATTCGATTTCAATATCACCGTGGACCCTGCGATCGATCAAGAAGAAACCATGGTGCCGCCGTTGGTCCTTCAGCCATTCGTAGAGAACGCGGTATGGCATGGAATGGCCGGACAAAAGGATCGCGGGAAGGTGGAGGTCAACGTCCGCATGGATAGCAATGATGTGGTTGTTACGATCTGCGATAATGGCAACGGCATGCCGAAAAGCAAGCCGGTAGACACCGGAAGACGTTCCTTGGGAACAGTGATCACCAAGGAAAGACTGGATCAATTGGCCGAGCAAAAAGGTCGACCTTCAGGATTCCAATACATGGAATGCGCAAAAGGTACCTGTGTTGAAGTGGTGATACCGGTATAAAAAGGATATTCCTTCCGGACCCGTTGTGGATATTGCTGGAACATTTATCTTCATCGCGCAAAATCGCTCTCCCATGGCCACTACCGCGTTGATCGTTGATGACGAAGCCCAATGTCGCGACACACTTTCGTCCTTATTGGCGGAACGACATCCCAACATCCACGTGATCGGAATTGCCAATGATGTGCCCAGCGGTACAGCTTTGGCGCTGGCCCACATGCCTGATCTGCTTTTCCTCGATGTTGAGATGGGCCGGATGACCGGTTTCGATCTATTAAAAGCCATCGCACCACACCGCCCGCACGTCATCTTCACCACGGCTCACGAGGGCTATGCTGTTCGCGCCATCCGTTTCAATGCTGTGGATTATTTACTGAAGCCTGTAGTGCCGGAAGAGTTGGACGATGCAATTCATAGAGCGTTGATAGCTCTTGGTGGAACCAAATCCCCAGCTGATGTTACTTCACTTCTTCATCAAGTAGCGAACGACCGCCAGATCGCCCTTCCTACCAGTGAAGGCCTAACCATGGTGCAGATCGAAGAGATCCTTTATTGCAGTAGCGATAACAACTACACCGAGGTTTATTTACGCGACGAAAAGAAACCGCAAGTGGTGAGCCGACCTCTGAGTGAGTTCGATGCGTTCTTGGTGCAACAAGGTTTTGTCCGCATCCACCAAAGCCACTTGGTGAACCGCAAGCACATCAAGCGCTACGTAAAAGGCGAAGGCGGTGAAGTGATCATGCGTGACGGCAAGAACCTCCCCGTAAGTCGCCGGCAAAAGGCGGAGTTGATGGAGGTGCTGGAGCGGCTTTAGGGCGCGGGATACCGGATCCTCGATCGAGGTTACCGAATTCTCATTTGTGGATTTTGGAAAGTGTATATGTGATGAGGTTTGTGGAAACAAATCGAAATTCTGTTAACCCAACCCACATCAAACGAGAAACCATGAAAACCTTGACAACCTTCTTGACCGGAGCACTAATGTTGGCCAACATAACTACCCATGCACGTATCATCCGCGTGAATAGCGTAGCAGCCTTCGCAACAACCTGCACCGATTGCTACCAGACTCTTGCTACGGCTTACGGTGCAGCACAGGATGATGACACGATACATCTAGAACCAGCTGATGCGAACTACGGTGACCTCACGATCCAAAAACGCTTAGTGATCATTGGCGCGGGATATAAGCTCGGAGCTGCACCTAACAATATCGGCCTGCAAGCCAACTCGCAGACATCTAAAGTAAACTTGCTCACGCTCAACAACATCAACTCTCAAGGCACCGTAATCATGGGACTACATTTTGTCGATCAATTCGGAGGGGTGACCATTGCCAACACCTCGGACATTACTGTTAGCCGATGCTACTTCAATAGCAGCCTTGACATTGCTTTCCCAAATGGAGGAACAGGTGTATCGAACATTCTCGTCGCAGAGAATTTCATTTCGGGCAGTATCACTCACAATCAGTTTGCACAGACTATAACGAACCTTACGATCAGGAACAACATCATCAATGGGAACTTGAGCTTTGCGGAAGCCGCCGATGTAATTGAGAATTTGCTTGTACTGAACAACACACTGTTGTCGACCGGGAATCATGCCTTGAAGAATGCAGAGGTGGCCTACAATGTATTCTACGGCAATATTGCTGGTTCCAACAATACGGTACATGACAATATCAGTGCGACCTCTTTGGTCGGTGGGGATGCAAGTAACCAAGTCGTGAATATGGGCAACGTGTACAACCTGTTAGTGGGTACCGATGATAGCAAGTATGATATTCTCGCCGCATCACCATACAACGAAGGCGGCGCACAAGGGCGAGGAGCATTTAGCGGAATCTCGCCGTATCGGTTGAGCGGCATTCCGAACATACCAACGATCTACTCACTGCAATCCACGTTGAATACAACGCCGGGCGGAACTGTGAACGTGACCTTGAGCACCAAGTCCAACAACTGAACCCATGATACGCGAGATCATTTCATACGCTTGCCTCGTGGCCATCGGCCAAGTTCAGGCACAGACCGCCAACATGCACCGCGGTGAATATTGGATAGACCAAGACCTTGGAATTGGCATGAATTACAATTTCAACGTGGCCAATACTCCGAACGCACCCAACTTACAACTACCGATAAATCTTTCGGGATATAGTCCTGGCATCCACACTATTGGCATTCGCACTTTGGATGCGGATGGACATTGGGGTCTTACGAATTTCTCCAAGGCGGTGGTCATCGAACTGCCACCCAATCCTCCTGCCGACCAGGTCGAGGTTGAGTATTTCTTGAACGAGGATCCCGGGTTTGGAAATGGCTTGACCGCATGGAGCGGAACCTCTACGAATGCGACCGGAATAACATTCGATCCGGACATGTCGACCGCACACGTTGGTGTCAACACACTTTTCGTGCGAAGTCTGACAAGTGAAAACGTATGGAGCCTGACGAACCATGCCGCGTTATTAGTAATCGAAACAGACGAACCCTCCCCAATTGTTCGCATCGAAACTTTTGCGCTTCCCGCTTCTGATCCCGGATTCGGAATGGCAGATCAGCACATTGTGTCCGCACCAGCTGCGGATATCCTCAATTACATCTTCACTGCACCTGCACCGTTCGTTGAACTGGGAGATACCCTGATGATCCGATCACATGACGCTAATGGGCGCTGGAGTTTGACCAACTACATTGTCGTGAGCGGATACACTACAACTGAGCATCTTGCCAATGAAACGGGCATCTCCACCTACCCCAACCCCTTCACCGAAGGCATAACCGTACGCACCGAAGACGGCAAACCGCTACGTGTAGTTCTCTATGACCCACAAGGCAGGTTGGTCCATGACCAGGTGCTGAATGGCGAGACGTACATCGACCTGCAAGGCTTAGCTAAAGGAACCTACACCGCTTTCTTCTGGAAGGATCTGGAGCGGATCCATCGTGTTACACTCATCAAGCAATAATCAAGTTCATGGAGAAGAGAAAAATGAAATCGCGACAAACCCGCGTATCGGTATTCTATGTCGCTTTGTTCGCGGCCATTGTGTGTAGTACGTCGTGCAAGAAGGATAGCAATACACCCGCTGCATCAACAGGAGGGAATCCCAGTCCGAACAGCACAGAATATATCAAATTCAAGCTGGACGGAACATTGTTGGATATGACGGTCCCGCAGGCACCCATCTTCATTCTATATACCAATTTCTCCGACTATACCATGATGCAGTTCGGAGGTGGCGCGCTACTCGGCAACACCCATTATTCGACGTTGAACTTGGTCTTCGATTCATTGGATGTCCCCCCTATTCAACTTCAACAACCCGAAGTAGATGATCGGACCTTCGTTGTTACGGTGGGTCATTTTGTTACACCGGGATCGTCCGAAAGCAATCAGTACTATTTCCCGCACGATGGCTCGACGGGCACCATGATGGTTGATCAGTTGGAACGGCAGGTGGGCGGTTTCGTGTCCGGCACATTCAGCTACACGAATCTCATGGAGGTCAACATGCAAGGTGATACACTTTCCTATGACCACACCATTACAGAAGGTGAATTCAGACTGCGGGTTACTGAATGAAAAATGAAAACGACCAACACCAGAGTTGATGGAAGCACAGGCATTAGCTTATACGGTAATGCTCGGCACCACAGATTCCATGTCGTAGTGAGCACGTCCCCCCATTTCCATCTCCGAATTCTCAGCGAACACCGCCGGATCCTCAGGGAGAGCAAACAGCGGATGATCTAAGGTTCACCTTTGGACCGTTGCTGAACCAACAGATACAAGACGAACTTACCAAAGCCAATTCCTACATCAACCAAACCAAAAAAACACCTCAACAAGATGCGTAACATTCCAAAGATCCTCCTCGTCCTTTTCATGTGCCTGCAGATACCTACGCTTCCAGCAACGGCCATGGCACAAACCGATGCGTTCGATGCGCAAATAGCACGGTTGAACACTCAGATCGCGCAGGCTGCTGCCGAGAATAATAGTGCCGCTGTGACCGGTCTTACACGGGACCGGAATAATTGGATCGCGTTCAAACGGGCCGTAGAGAATGAAGATGCTGGCCAGATGATGGCGCTCCAAAATGAATTACAAAATCCGTATAATTACGAACCTGGAAATGCAGCTGCCGTACAAGCGGTACCACAAGATGAGTCCGGCCCTGAATTCTACGATCAAGTGTATATGCCGGATGGCAAGGGCGGCTACGATCAATTGGAGAAAAATGACGTTAGAACCTCATCTAGCGGAGGAGGATATGGTGGGTTCGGCGGAAGCACAAGCTCCGTGAAGATCCCTGGAAGTAAGTCAAACATCCGGGTCGCAAAAGGCCAATACAATTTCGTCGTGAAGGTCTACCAAGGGCAAGACCCCTCGGACATCATCAAACTTGCACGGTTCGAGATCCGTGGAAGAGCGAAGGATAGATATATCGACGTATCCAAGAGCAGTCATGCGATGTATACCAACAACAGTCATGAAGTGACCGATAACCGGATACGGATCTCATTCAAGAACATTGGCAACCAGGTCTATGAGATCCACATCGATGACGAGATCGAAGCTGGTGAGTATGCATTCATGAACGGAGACAAGGTCTTTGCCTTCGGTGTGGACTAGTGAGCAATACCAACGGTTCAGTAGTAACCGGGCCTTGAGTGATGAATGATCTTGATCAGTGGAGTTGAGAAACGCTACTCCACTGATCAGATCTCAGATCCAACGAAAGCAAAACTGCACAGGACCGCCAACATACTCAAGTGTAAACGACCATCCATGAAACGATCCAGATCCTTCAGAAACTGGCTATCACTATCAACAGCATTTGTAGTGCTGCTTAGTTCCTGTGGAGGTGTAACGGAACATAACGAGACCACAACTGATACGACCATCCAGCCGGACAAAGCGGTGGAACTACCTACACTGCAACTGAAGGATCCGGATCCTGCGAACGTGCTACCTGCGCTGTTTCCAAAAGGGACCTACGATGCAACCGACCAGACCATTATTTGGATGCCTGAAGGTGAAGCGGCGAAGAACATGTTCCCCAAGGATGGACAAGGCAATTCCACGATGGTGCTCCAAACCTTGAGCGTTACCGGAAACACTCCCAAAAAAGTGATGGTGCTGAATACTTACACCTTGGATAAGAACGGCGATCGGCTCACCTGTCATGCATGTGCGCCAATGATGGGACTGGCGGTATTCAGCAGAGAAGCCGACGGATCCTGGATACTAACCGCCTGGAACCCGGCGATGGGCGAATACGGTGCAAACGGGAAGCCTTATGACAGAACATTGATCCAGATCGGTAATGAGAAATACGCATTGCAGGTCTCTGGAGGATTCTCTGCTCAAGGACAATCCCTTGCAAACGCGTGGTTCTATGGTCTGGACAACGCACAACTGATCTGGGAAGTGCAAACACTTCAGTCCAATGAATTCATCATCGATGGCAGGATCTTGCTTGAAAAGCTGAATACCACGATCTCATTCTTGCCAAGTGATGCAGCATATTTCGATGCGAAGACCACTACCAAAGGCCATCGGATCGACCAGGTGGGCAAGACCCGGATCCCCGTGAACGAAACCATGCTCTATCGGTATGACGCTTCTAAAGGGACCTATCTAGAGATGAACAATTAGGAAGCACGAAGGGCTCTGAACCTGTTGAAAGGAATTCTGAATTACCAACAACATCGACAATCCATACCCGCGATGAAACACATACTTCTACCACTCTTGTTCGTAATCCTAACGAGTTGTGATAAAACCACTGACCGATCCGAGATCTATGCGACAATTGCGGGAATGGACCTGGACGGAATGCGCGCCGCCACCTTGGAGTTACGTCCGGATGGTCAGTACTATTTTACAATGGAACTTATTGGCCAGACCATCACCGGAACATACGAGCAGAAGGATGGCAAGCTGCTACTGAAACCTACCAACGGTGTACTGAGCATGGGGACTTGGAGCGGTGATACACTTCAGGTGAACGGGCTAACAATGCTTCTGAGCAAAAGGTAGGGTCAACGGCAAAAGCTTATCCATGAAAAGATCGAAGACATTCCCGTTTACCTGACTACATTCTTCTCTCGAGACCCACTTGATGCCACCAAATTCTCACCAAATGCCGCCGGATCCTAATTGGAACCATGTCCTTCATTTGAACAACGCTTGTTTTACATTCAAACATAACACACCATGCTAACCTTCATTTTTATCGTCCTGATCGTTCTGGTCCTATGGGCCGCACGTATTTACAACTCTTTACAGAAATTAGCACAGAACGTTCGCGAATCATCATCCAACGTGCAGGTAGCGATCAGCAAGAAACTCTCTCTGATAAACCAGCTCATCGAAGTTGTGAAGAACTATCAGACGGGCGAACAACTTGTTCAACTCAAGGTATCGCAGGACAACAGTACTGCGGCTATGTCGAGTTCCTATCAACAAAGTGGCACCGTAATGAATGCGATCCAAGGTCTGGCGCAGCGTTTTCCGGATCTTAAGGCCAACGAACAATACCATCGGCTGGTCAACAACATCGAATCTTGTGAAGCGGAGATCGGCAAGACCAGGAACCACTATAACGGAATGGTGAAGGGCTATAATTCTGAACGGCTTTCGATCCCTACTGTTTTTATCGCTCGCGCCTTGGGTTTCGGAGAAGCACCTTACTTACAGTTCGACCAAAGTGGAGCTACAGACCCTAACAGTCTCAAGGAATTCAAGACTGATGATGGGGAACGTCTTCAGCAGTTGCTCTCCGGTGCCGGGAACACCATTGCCAAGACCACACGGAATCTTACCCAACAGGCAGGCAACGCAGGAAAACTCTTGGCCGATAAAATGAAGGAAGCACCGAGCAGCGCATACTTCTACATGGTTTCTGGCGGCACACCAAAAGGCCCAGTGCCTTTGACCGACATCCATGCAATGGTAGCAAGCGGCTCACTTCCAGCGACAGTGCAGATCTCCAGACCTGGATCGGACGAATGGCAATTTATCTCCGCGGATCCGCGAGCAGAAGTCTCTCCTGAAACTACGAACGGATCTTCAGCTGATGTCTCGGCATAGGAACTAGAACCATACGCCTGGCCGTTCGAATGACCGACTTCAACAGATAGCAAATACGGGGCACACCCTATTTTGCGTTACATATGGGCTTGAACGGCATTTCATTCTCCAATGATCCAGATCCGCATTTTACTTCTGCTCGTAGTCCTGTGTTCGTCCTCGAAGTTCCATGCCCAGCGCGTGATCCACATCGTGGTTGCCCTTTGCGATAACCAATACCAAGGGATCGTGAAAGTGCCCGCGGGCATTGGCAATGGTCAGGATGCTAGGACCAACCTTTATTGGGGTGCTGGCTATGGCGTAAAGACGCACTTCAACCGTTCAGCGGAGTGGACCGCACAACCATCCAGCCCGGCAACAAACTCACATATCCTGGAGCGAGCTGTCTGGAAGCATAGGGATAGTGCGGTGTACATCATCGCGGATGCCTATGACGGACGGTACATAAAGGAAGCCACTCAAGCACTATTCAGCTATGCAAGCGGTGCAGAAAAAAGTGAATTCGTTGTGAATGGCGTAAAGCTGAACATAGGCGGTGGCGCAGACCTGATCGCTTATGTAGGTCATGATGGGTTGATGGAATTCTCGTTGGACCGGACCTTCACAGCCAAGGATACCAAGCAGCGCGAGACGATCATACTGGCGTGCATCAGCAAGCGCTATTTCGCTCCGTACTTGGAACCGACCGGGGCAAAACCTTTGGTATGGACCACGGGATTGATGGCGCCCGAAGCATACACACTAAAGGCTGCATTGATTGGTTGGGTGGCACATGAGTCGGATGCGGACATCCGCGAACGTGCTGCAAAAGCCTACGACCAGTACCAGAAATGCGGGATCAACGGAGCGCGGCGTTTATTGGTCACGGGTTGGTAGTTTGCTGGCCTGTGAGAAATACATAATCCCGAAGAACCGTCTCCAAGAATACCTTAGAACCAATGCCAACACCTTCATTCCCGATGACCTTGCGGACCTTATCGGCCATTTCTTCAACAACGCGCACCTTTGAGTTCGCCATTTTTGCGTTAAGCACTTCACGGATCATACGTGCCTGAGCATCATTCAATCTCACCGCTTCCGGGATCCGAACCACGTGTCCCTCCTCTACTCTGGTGATCAACGTATCCTGAAGGCTCAATCGACGCTTCAGCGTTACCACTGTGGTTCCAGCTGCAATATCGCCCAATCGTTGGCCTTTACCATTGATAAGGATCACCACGAAGCCGATCCAATAAAAGCCATCTATAGCTCGCAGGATCCACCGGATCAAATATTGGCCTAGCGTCGGTTGTCCGCCATCCACTCGTGCTACACGGATCTTCCTTGCACGCTTACCAATACTTTGGCCATCCATGGTCAACTCGCAGACCAAATGGTAGAATAGAAAAGGTAGGAGCACAAAAACAATTGCCAGAATACCAGTTGCGGATCCTCCAACCTTCCATAGTTCGATAAAACTACCCACGAATAAGCACAACAAGACCCACGCTACGAGCACCAATGAATCCAACAAATATGCTACGGCCCGGTCTCCAACACTGGCAACTTCATGCTGCACAACAACGTTCTGCGCTGTTTCTATGTCAATGGTCTGCATTGGGGCGGCAAAATAAGGAGAGAACCACCGTTATGCTTTCCCTGCATTATGTTTGACATCCATGCGCGAAGCAGCCTTTATTCAACGGAACAAACCAAAGTGGGAACGCTTGGAGAAAGCTGTTAGTGGGCTGGATATGCTCAGTGGCGACGAAGCATCAGAGCTCTATATCGCGTTGAACGATGACCTGTCCTATGCGCGGACCTTCTACCCTTCGAGCAATATCGCAACGTATTTGAACGGGTTGGCATCGCGTTTACACCATCATATCTACAAGAACAAACGCACGAATAGAGGGCGGTTCAAGACCTTCTGGACAGAAGAAGTGCCACTCGCTTTGGCCGCCACACGACAACAACTCTTGTTGTCATTCACCGTCTTTATGCTCGCAATGGGCATCGGAGCACTATCAGCAAAATACGACGCTACGTTCGTGCGACTTATTCTTGGTGATGGTTATGTGGACATGACCTTGGAGAACATCCATAAGGGTGAACCCATGGCGGTGTATGGCGGATCAGAGGAAGGTGAAATGTTCTTGGGCATCACCATCAACAATGTGCGCGTTGCACTCTTGTGTTTTGCCGCCGGTATATTCGCGAGCTATGGGACAGGTCTGTTACTTCTGTACAACGGCATCATGGTAGGCGCGTTCCAATACTTCTTTCATGAACAAGGCGTGCTGCGTGAGAGTTTGCTCACCATCTGGGTACACGGCACATTAGAAATATCGGCCATCATCATCGCCGGAGCTGCTGGCTTTGCATTGGGCAACGGCATGTTGTTTCCGGGAACCTATAAGCGCATCGAGAGTTTCCGGCATGGTGCCCGACTTGGCATGAAGGTCGTGATCGGCTTGGTGCCAGTATTCATTGTAGCGGGTTTCCTGGAATCCTTTGTAACACGCCATGCATTGACATTGCCACCGATCATAACACTGAGCATCATTGGACTATCGCTCACCTTCGTCATCTTTTATTTCATCATCCAACCTTACCATGCAGAACATCGAGCCGGTGCAATTGCGCCAAGTACGTGACCTCGGTCAGATCGTAACATCCACATTCCAATTCCTGAAACAGAATTGGAAACCCCTGTTCCGTGCCATTGGCACCATTGTAATTCCGATCGCATTGATCGCGGGCTTTTTCATGGGCAAGACGGTCGGTGACCTACAAGGAATGATCTTCTCGGGTTCCCTGTCCGGAGAACCTTCCGCAATGCTCGGAGCACTTGCCGGGAATATGTTGCCGATGATCGGAGGCTACATACTCGTTTTCGCCGCGGTAATGCTATTGATCGCGATCGTTCATGAATACATCAGATTGTATGATATGGGACAACATCACGGCGTAACAACCGCTCAATTATGGAGTCTGTCAACAGGTCAGCTAGGATCGTATATAGGGATGAGCATTTTGTCCGGGCTCTTGGTCATGCTGGGTGCCTTGTTGTGCATCTTTCCACTTTTTTATCCACTTACGGTACTCTCACTCATACTGATCGTACACGCCATTGAGCGCAAAGGAGCAACCGGTTCCATGTCCCGTTCCAATGAACTTGTACAGGGTCGATTCTGGGATACCTTGGGCCTCGTGATCGTAATTGGTCTGGTGAATGCAGTGGTCAGTTATGCGATCATGCTACCCATTACCATTGTCGGGGCGGTGCTTGGGTTCAATGGCATCATGGCCATGGCCGAAGGAGAACCAGGAGCGATGGATGGCTATGGTATGTTCATGTCCATTCAAATGGCAATTCAAATGGCCGTCACTGTTCTCACCTACCCTATCGTCTACGTCGGTCTTAGCTTGAAATACTTCAGCCTTGTTGAGGAAAAAGAAGGATCCGGTCTTCGTCAAAAAGTAGAAGGCTTCGAGGACATTTGATCGCATGCGGGTGCTGTTGGTCTTCTTGTGTTTTTTGGCGTTCGCGCCATTCGGCCATGCCGTGCAGGACTCATTAGCACCGACCCAACCGATCGAATTGCGCGGTTTTGATACGGATCGGATAGCTGCGTATCAGGCTGATCCGGACTACTTCTACGAACGCGAGATCATGCGCGAGCCCACGCCATGGGAACGGATCAAGGAATGGATCTATGAATGGTTGAGGAAACTGTTCGGCAACGAAGCAGGTCGTTTCGTCACGGATAATATCTACTACTTGATCATCCTGCTCGGCATCGGAATCGCGATCTATTTCCTGAGCAAGGGCGGCTTACGCAAAGTGTTCTACGGTGAACCACGCTCACTAGCGGAAGTTGCAGTGGTTGATGAGGACATCCGTGGAATGGATCTACCGACCATGATAGCTGAGGCCGAACAACAAGGTGACCTGCGGCGCGCGATACGCCTGCATTACTTGCTCGTTCTGCGAAAATTAGTGGATAACGGCATTCTCCATTGGGGACCGGAATTCACCGATCGCAATTACATCGAACAGATCGAGAATAGCGGAATGCGCGAACGCTTTACCCATACGGCACGTGTGTTCCAGTGGGTGTGGTACGGCCATGCCGAAGTGGATCAAGTGCGTTATGATGAGCTGCGTAAATGGTTCGTTGAATTTGAATTGGCACCGGCAGCATGACACGGTTCGAGAAGCGCATAGTACTGGGATTGGCCCTGTTGATCATTGTGCTTTCCGTAATGGAAGCCATGGTCCCACAACCAACGGACTGGTCGCCCTCCTACTCGCGCCATCACAAGAAACCATTGGGAACTTCGCTTGTTTTTGAACGATTGATCGATCTCTTCCCTGAGATCAGCGAAGTACACCAGGCCGCGGAAAGCACACAACAAAGCAGCTACAACGAGGAGTACCAAGCCATGGAAATGCATACTCCGGTCAATCGGATCTTCATCAATAACTATATCCATTTCGACCCGATGATCGCGGAGGACCTCATGACCAACGCGTATATGGGTGATCATATTTTCATTGCTGCCGAGGACATCGGTGGTATTCTCGGTGATAGTTTGAATGTGCGGATCAACGGTGGTTACGGGGCATCCAGTGATACAGGAGATGTTCGCTGTGTTGGAGATCAGCGCATTGCAACGGGAACGTTCCATTACGTTCGTGGTACATCCGGAGGTCACTTCACCAGTTATGATACAACACATACACGTGTGCTGGCAGTGAATGGCCACGCGGATCCCGTGCTCGTGGAAACAGCCTTTGGTAGCGGCCGGTTCGTGTTGTGCAGCATGCCGGACGCGTTCACCAATTTCAATCTTCTGAAGAACGACAACGCCGAATTCATCTCCGGTGCATTCAGTATTCTACCGCAGTGGCCTGTGATCTGGGACGAATTCTACAAAGCTGGCCGTGGAGAATCTCAAACTCCGCTGCGCTATCTGCTTTCACAAGAGGCTTTGCGCTGGGCTTGGTACATCGCATTGGGATTGATCATGCTCTATATCGCTGTTTATGCAAGACGCCAACAACGCGCTATTCCCATCGTGGCAGCTCCGCGTAACGCAACGCGGGAGTTGGTCCACACCATTGGTAGGTTGTATTGGCAAAAAGGTGATCACGGCGATCTAGCGCACAAAATGATCGCGCACTTCAAGGACGATATCCGCCAACGGACCTACCTGCGCACGTTCGCATACGATGACGCTACAACACAGCACCTAAGTGCAAAGACCGGCAAGACCTCGGAGGAGATCGCTGAACTATTGCGTTCCATCGAACGTTATGAAAAAGCCACGCACCTTAGTGAAACCGAACTACAGCAATTGAATAACGAACTCTACGAATTCCGTCAACTGATATGATGACCATGGAACCGAACGACAACAACCCGGAACAACTACAAGACTCCAATGCTGCTGACCAGGACGGCTTTAGACCAACCGTACCACTTACGGAACTGCAACAGGCCGTTGCCAAACTGCGTGGCGAAGTACAGAAGGTGATCGTAGGCCAGGACCAAGTTGTGGATCTGCTCTTGATCGCGTTGCTCTGCGATGGCCACGTATTGATAGAGGGCGCACCGGGATTGGCCAAAACGCTAACGGCCAAGTTGCTGGCACGGTGCATAAAGACCAATTTTTCAAGGATCCAGTTCACACCGGACCTAATGCCGAGTGATGTGATCGGCACAAGCGTTTTCGACCCACGCACCACTGCATTCGAGTTCCGTCCCGGGCCGATATTCAGCAATATCATTCTGGTCGATGAGATCAACCGTGCCCCTGCCAAAACACAGAGTGCGCTCTTCGAGGCCATGGAAGAACGCCAAGTGACATCCGATGGTAAGACGCATCTCCTGGGCAAACCGTTCATGATCGTTGCAACGCAGAACCCCATTGAGCAGGAAGGCACCTATCGGTTGCCCGAAGCACAATTGGATCGCTTCTTCTTCAAAGTGAACGTGGATTATCCTACGGTCGAAGAGGAATTCCAGATCATGATCCGTGCTGGGCAAGGCCGCAAAATGTTAAGCGTTGATGCCGTTCAACCGGTGATAGGACCAGAAGAACTGGAGCGTGCGCGCTCGTTGGTCCAACAGATCAGGTGCGATGAAAAACTGATGCGGTACATCGCATCCATCGTGGATCGCACGCGCCATGATGGTTCACTTATGTTGGGCGCATCACCGCGCGCATCGCTGGCCATACTTGAGGGGTCACGCGCACAAGCAGCAATGGATGGTCGCGATTTCGTGACACCGGAAGACATACAGCGTGTAACGCCACATGTTCTGCGCCACCGGATCCAGTTGACACCGGAGCGGGAAATGGAGGGATTGACACCCGATCAGGTCATTACGCTACTTGTGAAACAGATCGAAGTACCGCGGTAGTCGAAGTATGAAGTCGATCAGGTCCATATTTCTTACTCGCCGTGCATTCATTGCAGGATGGGTCATTGTTGGCCTGTTCCTGTTCGGTTGGATCTGGTCCCCGTTGCTCGTATTCGCTAAGCTATCCTTCGTGATCATCCTGATCTCATTATTCGCTGAGCTGTTCATTCTTTTCGGAAAGCGATCCGGAATGGAAGCACAACGGCACACCTATGAGCGGTGGAGCAATGGTGATCAGAATCCGGTTTCGATCGCATTGAAAAGCGGATATGGAATGGCCATGCACGTTCGGATACTCGATGAACTACCCGTGCAATTCCAGAAACGCGACCTTGTATTCAACGGCGCGATCGCAGCTTGGGGTTCACGTACGTTCGAGTACACCGTGCGCCCCGTGCAACGTGGCATTTACCACTATGGGGCCGTGCAAGCTTACGTCTCAGGACCATTGCGGTTAGCGGAACGGCGCTTCAGTTTGGACAATGCCAAGGAAGTAGCGGTGTACCCCAGCTATTTACAGCTACGGAAATATGAATTGTTGGCCATCAGTGACAAGCTCACGCTTGCTGGTATAAAACGCTTGCGAAGAGTTGCCAACCAAGCGGAATTCGAACGGATCAAGGAATACGTTACGGGCGATGATCGTCGCACAGTGAATTGGAAGGCCACCGCACGCCGAGGCAGATTAATGGTGAACCAATACCAGGATGAAAAAGCCCAACAGGTCTTCTCATTGATCGATACAGGTCGCGTAATGAAAATGCCGTTCGAAGGGTTGAGCTTATTGGACTATGCGATAAACGCCGCGCTGGTGATAAGCAGCATCGCCATGCATAAAGAAGACAAGGCAGGCCTTATCACGTTCAGCAATAAAGTACGTGATACGGTACCCGCCAGCCGCCAACGCGGACACATGCAGACCATCTTGCAAACACTTTATGGGCAAGCCACCGACTACAAAGAGACGGATATGGAAAGCCTTTACGCAGCGGTAAAACGAAAGGTGCACCAGCGTAGTCTACTTCTGCTTTTCACCAATTATGAGAGCATGCACGCCTTGGAACGCCAACTCCCCTATTTGCGCCGCTTGGCCAAGCAACACATGGTGGTCCCGATCTTTTTTCTCAACACGGAACTGGAAAAGGATATCCTGGATCGCCCGCTCGATACCGAAGCCATCTATATCCGGACCATTGCTGAACGCACCATGCACGAAAAACGCCTTATCTCAAAAGAGCTGGAGAGGCACGGCATGCCCGCGATCCTCTGCCGTCCACAGGACCTTACCGTGAGTGTGATCAACAGGTACCTGGAGATGAAGGCGCGTGGCACTTGGTAACTGGAACTACGATTGAAGTTTCTTTGGTTCAAATGGAACAATAGCGTGCAAGATCAAGCTTCCAACTAACCCATAAACCGTACCTTTGCGACCCAACAAAATGTCCTTGCTTCGCAAATGATCCAACAGGACCCCACACGCGCCGTTCTAAGTCCGGCCCAGAAAGCGCGTAGGATCAACTATGACCCCGATCTGTATGGCACGTTCGCAGAGATCGGTGTTGGTCAGGAAACGGTTCGCCATTTCTTCAGAGCTGGCGGGGCTTCGCAGACCATCGCGAAGGCCATGTCCGCTTATGACAAGGACTTCAGTAACGCTATTTACGGGCCGGAACCGGGTAACCGTTTCGTGTGTGAAAGCAGATTGAAGAACATGATCCGCCATGAATATGGCTTGATCGTTGATCGTCTTTCGCGCAAGGACCATCCAACGAAGACCTTTTTCAGTTTTGCGAACACCATTGCCGGTTCAACTTTTGAGCGACCTCACAGTGGACATGGCTGGATCGGTGTACGATTCCAGACAGGACCGGAAGATCCAACAAGTGATATCATCCTCCACATCCGACTGCATGATCCGGATATCACCTTGCAACAAGAAAGCATTGGTGCATTGGGAGTGAATTTATTATATGGCGCATTGTTCAATCACAATGACACGAACGAGCTGATGCACAGCTTGTATGACAACGTAAGCAGACATGTGATAGAGATCGACATGATCCAGATGAACGGCCCTGCCTTTGCACAGGTGGACAATCGTTTGTTGAGCTTGCAGTTGGTAAAGCGCGGGTACACGGATGCCGTACTCTTCGGTCCCGATGGACAGAACCTACAGGCAAGCGAAGCATTGTACAAGAAGAACATCCTTGCGATCCGTGGAAGTTTCCGTCCTGTCACGAAAGTGAACATCGACATGATCATGAACGGCTACAACATGTACATCAAGGAACAGCGTGTAGACCGTCAGAATCTGCAGGTATTGTTCGAGATCACGTTGAGCAACTTGCGCGAGGATACCGGTGATGTGGACGAAAAGGACTTCATTGATCGTGCTGATATCCTCTGTTCATTAGGACAGACCGTGATGATCAGCAACTACCAGGAATACTACAAACTGGTGGATTACTTCAGCCGCTATACCAAGGCACGCATGGGCTTGATCATGGGCGTGAACAACCTCATTGACGTATTCGACGAGAAATACTACCGGAACTTGAACGGCGGTATGTTGGAGGCTTTCGGAATCCTCTTCACACGAGATCTGAAGATCTATGTCTATCCGAGCCGTCAGTCTGAACAAGATGATATTATGCGATTGGAGAGCATGCCTGTCCATCCACGCTTACAGCCGCTGTACGACTACTTGCTGTTCAACAAACGCTTGGTGAACATCGAGAGCTTCGACCCCAAGGTCCTACACATCTTCAGCAAACAAGTGCTGGAAATGATCCGCACCAATGCGAGTGGTTGGGAAGATATGGTCCCACCCTACGTGGATAACATGATCAAGGACAATAAGTTGTTCGGTTATGTTCCCAAGAAGGACGGTGTTGACGCGTAGATCAAGAGCTTTTCGCATACCCGTTACATTCAGTCGATCCTAGCATTACAGGGTTATGCCGATCACTTCTTTCTTGCCCTTGGTCCTTGCCTTTTTCTGTGCTTGCGGAACCAGCGCTAAGCCCAGTGTTCTTGATGAACACCCTTCAGCGACGCTCACGCCAGCAATTGGCGAAAGCTCCGGAACAACAGTAGCAACGCGGTTTTCTCCACCAGAGAACTGTAATCGGATCGAAGTAGCACCCAATTCATTTGGAGCTTACCTCCGAGCAATTCCACTAAAACCCGCTGGCACCAACGTCATTCTTTACAATGGAACGCAGAAATCAAGGCAAGATGTTCATGCTGCCGTGATCGACATTTCCGTAGGTGAAAAGGACCTGCAACAATGCGCGGATGCCATCATCCGACTTCGTGCGGAATACCTGTATTCAAGCGGGAAACAGGGGGAGATCACCTTCAACTTCACCAATGGTTTTGCAGCGAGTTGGAAGCGATGGTCTCAAGGTGAACGCATCAATGTAACTGGCAATAGATGCGCATGGATGAACACGGCAAAACCTGATGACTCGCACGAACAACTCCTGAATTATTTGGAACGCGTTTTCACTTACGCAGGCACCTTATCATTGAGCAAAGAGCTAAAGCCGTGTTCTGATAAGCCAATGCAGATCGGTGATGTGTTCATACACGGCGGTTCGCCAGGACATGCAGTTGTTGTGTTTGACATTGCAAAAGACGAGAAAGGCAGGACCTACTTCATGCTGGCCCAGAGTTACATGCCTGCACAGAATATTCATGTGTTGCAGAACCTTGGAAGCCCAGAATTGGGAGCTTGGTTCTTGGTAGGTGAAGGTGACCAATTACGGACACCTGAATGGACGTTTGATTGGAGTGATCGGAAGTGTTGGTGAAGAAACTCTTCGCGGGGCGAAGTGTCATACGCCAGAACCTATACAGATCTGGCACCGGTTCATGTTCGTGAGATGCGGCTATGGTTCACACTACGATAGTGTATAGTAACTATCTGAAGATATTCAATGATCTGAATTTCATAACTCGTTGTATGTACCTAAACCAGCCATACAATACCGCAATCAGGATTAACGGGGTAATAAATGCGTCAATACCTCTGCGATGTCCAGCAGGAAAGGCATATGTGACACCGGGCTTATACAGGATCTGAAGGTTTTCGTTTAACTTAAGTTCGGGGCAGTTGCTGTATGAATCCTTGATCCGATAACTCAACCCTTTAACCGCAACTCCCAATTCGATCATTTTATTTCTTGTTCGTACGTGTCTTCTTTCACAATCGCTCCGATCAACAATAGTTCCATTACCGAGCCGACCGTTCTCCAACACATCATTCTCTTGATAATGATAGTTCCATTTCAATACTAATGAATAAGACAGCATAGCAAGAACCAGCGGTATGAGAATACTATAGATCCATCTCATGCTATTTACATTTCAACATAAGTTTAGGCCCACGATTGGTGAAAACCAGCTGCTCTCGAAAACAAATATGAGCAGGTAAAACTCGCAGAACAGAACAGACCAAACCGACCTTGTTCATTAGCTTACGTAAAGCCATACGCCGAATATATCTCTAATTCCGGCCCTGCTTGCCGCAGGCAGGTTCCAGGACGTAGGTTCGTCTTCATGGGCTGCGCCTATGATTCATCCTGAGATGGTTCAAGCCGACCTTACACAATTCAGAAAGGATCACGGATCAGCACCAGCGCGTATATAACTTCACCGGCCATGGAAACATTCATCGCCACACGACTTACGGAAGGGAACCGGGTCTTCCCTTCACAGATCATCATTGACCAACAAGGGGTCACCCTGAAAGTGCCCAGTCTCTTCAGCGGTAATGAGAAGACCATACCCTTCAGCCGGATCTCATCCGTTGACATTGACTGTCCGTTCGTTGGCTATTCCACCATTATCATCAATACCACCGGTGAAGGGAACATCCGCGCGCACGGTTTCACGAAAGCAGAAGTGATGCGGATGAAGACCATGATCCTGGAGAAGATCTGAGCCGGACCGGGATCGAAGATGTGTTTCGTCAACCTGAATGCGTCCATTGCTATATTCGACCTCCCTTCCTCCCAAAACCCCACCACATGATCATATTACTTGTTATCCTCGGACTCATCGTGCTCGTGGCCTTCTACGCCATTGGGATCTACAACCAGCTGGTAAAGTTGAAGAACTTGGTGGCTGAGGCATGGAGCGGCATCGATGTGCAGTTGAAGAAACGCTACGACCTGATCCCCAACTTGGTAGAAACGGTGAAAGGCTATGCCACCCATGAGAAGGAAACGTTCGAGAACGTGACCCGCGCCCGCGCAGCAGCACAGCAAGCCACCACGGTGGAAGGCCAGCAAGCGGCGGAGAACGCATTGAAAGGCTCGCTCGTGAACCTGATGGCCGTGGCCGAACGCTATCCCGAACTGAAGGCGAACACGAACTTCTTGGACCTGCAGAACAAATTGTCCGAAGTGGAAGGCGACATCGAAAAAGCGCGGCGCTACTACAACGGCAATGTGCGCGAGCAGAATACATTGATCGAATCCTTCCCGAGCAACGTGGTCGCCAATTCGTTCGGCTTTGCGAAGTCCGTGTTCTTCGAGTTGGAGAACCAAGCGGAGAAGCAGGCACCTTCCGTAAAGTTCTCGTGATGCGGCGCTGGCTGCTGCTGGCTTCGGTGATCGGTGTGCTTTCAGCGCATGGCCAATCCGAACGGATCAATTCCTTTCACACAGACCTCACCGTTGCACCCGATGGGCAGTTGACGGTGACCGAGGAGATCACCATCCATGCGGAAGGCGACCAGTTCAAGCGTGGCATCGTGCGGAAGCTTCCACTTCGCTTTCAGGACCACAACGGTCGGCAACATCGGGTGACGTACGAACTCAGCGCGGTGGAAATTTTCGGTGCAACATCGCCGTACCACACCGCTACCGAGGGCGACGATTTCTTGCTCTACGTAGGGTCGGAGGGCAACTTCTTGGAACCCGGCGATTACCCTTACCGCATCACTTACACCACCAAAGGTCAGGTCGGTTTCTTTACCGAGTACGACGAGATCTATTGGAACGTGAGCGGCAATGGTTGGGACTTCCCGATCGACAGCATTTCGGCGACCATTCATTTACCCGCTTCGGCCCAAGTGAAGCAGACAGCATGTTACACGGGTTCTTTCGGCTCCACGGAAAGGAACTGCACCGATTCGATCAACGATGCACATACAGTCACTTTCCAAGGTCGCGCCCTGCAGAACTACGAAGGCCTGACGGTGGCCGTGGGTTTCCAGAAAGGCGTAGTGGCCGAACCGCCGCCACCGACCTTCTTCGAGCTGCATGCTGTGGCGCTGGTGGGCGGTGGCATCACGTTGCTGCTCTTGCTCTACTACTTTGTCACGTGGAAGCGCTTCGGTCGTGATCCGGACATTCCCACCGTGATCCCGTTGTTCGAGCCGCCGGATGGACTATCACCGGCATCGGTCGGTATGGTGATGGAAGGTGGTTTTGAGAACAGACTGATCACACCTGCCATGATCGATCTGGCCGTGAAGGGACTGATCCGCATCGACGAGAAAAAGGAGGATCATTTGCTCGGTCTCATAACGAAGGAGACGTATACCATCGTGCGGCTGAAGGGAGCCACGGGCCTGCCCAAGGAGGAGGACGAACTCTATACGCGGTTGTTCAACTCAGTGCCGGAAGGCTTTGTTTTCGACGGCACCTATGACCCGCGCGTTCAAAGCATGGCTGCCGCGTTCAAGAGCACATTGACCACCCAGTGGAACACCTTCCTCAACAAAGGCAACAACGTGAAGTTCTGGCTGATCCCGATCCTCTTGGTTGTCGTTTGTGTCATCGCTCTTGTGGTACTGGCCAACATGTTCTGGGGCGATCGTGATGCCGTGTACATCGTAGTCTTCGTGGTGGCGAACCTCATCCTTCTCATTTTTTACATCTACCTCATCAAAAAGCCCAGCCTTGAAAAGCAGGCGCTGCGTTCGCGGCTATTGGGTTTCAAAATGTACCTGAGCGCGGCGGAAGAAAAACAGCTCCAGCATTTCAATCCGCCTACGATGACGCCCGAGATCTTTGAGAAGTATTTGCCCTACGCCATCGCGTTCAAAGTGGAGAAGATCTGGGGCGATCGCTTTCAGGACCTGATCGCCAACGCCCTCATCGACAAGAGCTACCACCCTGGCTGGTACAGCGGTTCCATCATGAACTACGGCGCGTTCTCCCAGCACATGAACTCCTCGCTTAGCAGCAGTGTCAGCTCTTCGAGCACGCCGCCTTCCAGCAGTGGTGGGTCTGGTGGTGGTGGATCTAGCGGCGGCGGAGGCGGTGGCGGTGGCGGTGGTGGGTGGTAGTGGGCAACTACGTACCGTTTAGGCCGACGTAAGGTGAACTACGGCTGCTCCACGAAGACACACTTACGCCCGTTGTATCTGGTCGAGGTCTTGAGCTAGGGTAATGGAAGACCCTTCGGACTCGATGCGGAGTTTTCCAATACTCAAGTGTCTAGGAACTATGTCCCGAAGGAGGTTCTATCAAGCTTGGCAAGGAAATCCGACCTGACTCTCATATCTTTACACAACGGTTCTAAGAACCACGGATAACGCAGCGATCAAATTAGAATTATTGGAAAGACTGGCCGACATTCGGGATGAGAACATGATCAAGCAGATCGTGGACTTATTGAAAAAGACGTTCCCGCAAGCCATGGAGCAAGATGAGGACTTCACTGATAAGGAGATCGCTGAGCTAGAGGCGCAGCGCACAGACCACTTGAGCGGAAAGACCAAGTCCTACACCGCTGAAGAATCCATCCGTATGATACGAGAAGGGTTCAAGGGATGATCGGTGTAACTCAAATTCTAAATTTCTTGTGCGGATGCTGCCCCGTGTGAAAAACGCGCATAACGACAACCGTTTCGTTCACAACGCGAAATATGACGACATAAGGAAATACATTCACTTGGGCCTGTCTGAATTCCCCATGGATATTTCGGAATCCGCTGGGGTTCGAGCCTATCTGTTCAAAACAGCGCTGTAATTCTAATAGGAAACGATCACCGAGTCCGATACTTTTCCGCTGATACCACGTATCCCCATGGACAATATCGAGTCTGGCCTTCGACCGAAGGACGAGCTCATAATTCATTTGGCCCGGTGACTTCGAACATGCGCCTTTACTTCATTCCAAGTGTGGTTCTTTCCCTTGGCCGCTTTGTAGTCTGCAAAATCACTGTCCAGTTCTGCTTTCTGTGCTGCGGTCAACTTGAATTTCGCAGGTGGATTCAATACCTGATCAACAGAGCGTAATTGCTCTTCGTTGTCAGATTCCAGTATTTGCTTTGCAAGCGTGACTTTCAATTCGTTGAGTTTCATTTACAAAATACTTTACCCAAAGATACTTACTGCTTAGGTCTAACTTAGGTCCTACGATCCCAGAACAAGAACTTACTGTGGTTTACAACCTGACTGCCGACTTGGCTCAGTGATACTTAGAAAGAGAGAGCAATCACTAGCGCACACTTGACCGCTCAGTTAACAGCAGGCTCCCAAACCCCTGCTCTGGTCATGTTCCACTCCGCCAGAAGTTCGCACCTTCGCAACAACGGAACTCATGGAATTAACGAACACCTATACCGGTCATAAAGGCCCGATCTATTCGCTAACACCCGGTCGAGATGGCAAATTCCTCAGTGGTAGCGGGGATGGCAGCGTGGTGGAATGGAACAGTTCCGGTCCAGATGAAGGCGAATTGATCGTAACGGTGAGTAAAGCGGTTTTCAGTCTGCGCTTATTGGCGGACAAAAGGACGTTGTTGATCGGCAACGAGATCGGTGGTCTGCATGTGATCGATCTGGAGAGGAAGCAGGAAGTACAGTTGTTCGAGGTCCATCAGAAAGGCATCTTCGACATTGCTGAGTTAGGAGATGGAAAAATTGCATGCACCGGTGGCGATGGCTCGTTAAGCATATGGAACCTCACGGCCGATCGTGAAGCACCGTTGACCTTATACCGACAGATCCCGATAGCGGATGAAAAGCTGCGTCAAATGGCGGTAAGCCCCGACTTTAAGTTGCTGGCGATAACCTGCGGGGATGGGACGGTACGCATTGTGGATACGGAGATATACAACGAACTGTATACGCTGGAGATCCATCCGAAGGGTGCTACCTGTGTGGCGTACCACCCTACCAAACCTGTGTTGATCAGCGGTGGAAAAGATGGTCATTTACGTTTCTGGCATTGTGGTGAGAACTACCGTGCACTTTATGTGGTACCAGCACATGGCGGCACGATCTACTCCATCGCATTCAATGCCAAAGGGAACCAATGTGCCACAGCAAGTCGGGACAAGACCATTAAGCTTTGGGAACCAAATTCATTCGATCCAATTGGACGATTGGAAAGATCTAACCATGGTCATACCCATTCGGTGAACGCGTTGCTATGGCTTGGCGATCGGTTGATCACCGGTAGCGATGACAGGTCCATTCGGGTGTGGGCATGAAGTCCCGCCTCCATCAGTTCGTCATACTGGGCGTTGGCGCATTGCTGATCATAAGTAGTTCGAACATCAATTGGGGAAAAGAGCACTGGCGCAATGTGCTTCAAGCAGACGCCAAAGGGTACTATGCGTATTTACCTTCACTGGTCATTGATCACGACCCGAATTTCGGATCCTTTGATCGCGTGGAAAATGGAGAACATTACGATCCAGATCTCTTCTACGACTATCGCACAACATTTAACGCGCATAGGATCAACAAGTATTTCTGCGGTACGGCACTCTTACAACTCCCATTCTTCCTCGGCGCACATGCTTATTGCGGCATCACGGATAACGTTGACGATGGGTACACGAAGCCCTATGTGATCGCCATCAACCTCGCAGCCATCTTTTGGGTGCTTGTCGGGCTGTGGGCGACGGGTGCATTGCTTCGGACCTATTCCATCTCGGAGAACCTGATCGCGTTCACGTTGGTCGCATTCGCGTTCGGAACCAATCTCTTCTACTACGCTGTAGTGGCGCCGGGAATGTCACACGCTTATAGCTTCGGGCTCTGTAGTTTGTTCTTGCTTGTCGCACGACACATGGCATTGAATTTCCGGCCCGTTCATCTGATACAGGCCGGTGCGTTGCTTGGGACGATCATTCTTGTTCGTCCGGTGAATGGCATGATCCTGTTGGCGATCCCGATCGTTTTCAACACTGGAATTGAATTCAAGGAATGGATACGGAACGTGCTTCGTACACCTAGGCAATTGCTACTATCCATTGCGATCGGCCTATCCATCATGTCACTGCAATTCATCTATTACCGCATTGCAACGGGTTCATGGTTGGTCTACAGTTACGGTGAAGAAGGATTCAACTGGATGGATCCACACATGATCGACATCCTATTCAGCTACAAAAAAGGACTCTTCGTTTACCTACCTCTGCTTGGCTTGTCCTTGGTCGGGCTGAAGTTCTTGTGGGACCGATCGAAATGGTCCGCACTTGCATGGCTCGCATTCTTCGTAGTACTCACCTACGTGCTTTCTGCGTGGTGGAACTGGTGGTACGGCGGTAGTTTCGGCGCAAGGCCCTATGTGGAATACTTCGGGTTATTCGCGCTATTATTTGGTTTCGCCGTGCAAAACCTCAATGGCAAGATCCGTGTGATCTTCATTACCACCACCGTTGCATTGATCGTCCTCTGCCAAGTGCAGACCTACCAAGCGCGTTACTTCCAGATCCACTGGGAGGATATGACGAAGGATAAGTACTGGGATGTATTCCTGCGCGTCGATAAGATCACCTGAAGAAAAAGGACGTTCGGAACAGGGAATTCTAGCCTCCCCAATTCTTCACATACCACGGCACCGCCCGTTCCAATCCTTTTTGAAGATCGAATTCAGGGGCGAACCCAAGGATATCACGGGCCTTTGAAATATCGGCCAACGAATCGCGGATATCACCGGGACGTTCTTCGATGTGCTTAATACCCACCTTGGAAATTGCAGGGTCGATCTTGGCAAGTTCATTCCGCAGTGATCCAATCAACTCCAATAGATCAACGCGCGAGCCATAGGCCACATTGAATACTTCGCCTTCGCAACGCTTATCCGTTGACTCCATTGCTCTTAAAACGGCTTGCACCGCATTGCCAACGTAGGTGAAGTCGCGTGATTGATGCCCATCGCCGTGCACTGTCGGTTCCTGATGGCGCAAGAAGCTGCTGATGAATTTCGGAATGGCTGCCGCATAGGGGCCTTCCGGATCTTGACGCTCGCCGAAGACATTGAAGAACCGCAGTCCTACGGTCGGGAAGCCATAGAGTTGGTAGTAGAGGTCAGCGTAATGCTCGTTGCCTGCTTTGGTTACGGCATACGGCGAAAGCGGCTTACCGATGTTCGGTTCTTTCTTCGGCAACTCTTTCGAATCACCATAGACACTGGAGCTACTCGCATACACGAACCGTTTGACCGACTTTGCGGTACGCGCACTTTCCAACACGTTCAGGAAACCAGTGAGGTTGGTATCATGGCTTGGGATCGGTGCAGCAATGGACCGTGGTACGGATCCCAATGCCGCCAAATGGATCACACGGTCAATGCCACTCACGCCCTTCTCGCAATCGGCCAAGGAGCGAATATCGCCCTCGAACAATTCGAATCGATCATGAGAAAAAAGGTGTTCGACATTCTCAGGATCGCTGGTGGCGAAATTGTCCATGCAGCGCACCGTATAGCCTACTGCGATCAAGGCATCGCACACATGACTCCCGATGAATCCAGAGCCGCCGGTCACAAGAATATGTTCGGACCTCTCAGCCATTCACCTATTCAGCTTGTAAACTTACTAAGGTCATAGGATAACCGAGCTGCATCACTTCGCCACGGAAACAGATCGGCGTTCGCGGATCACGGTGATCTTCACTTGTCCGGGATAGGTCATCTCGTTCATGATCCGATCAGCGATCTGCATGCTTAGTTCATCCGTTTGTGCATCGTTCATACGCTCGCTTTCCACCATTACGCGTAACTCACGTCCAGCTTGGATAGCGAATGCTTTCGTAACGCCGTTATAGCTCAACGCAATGCTCTCCAGATCTTTCAGACGCTGGATATACGCTTCGGTTGCCTCACGTCGCGCTCCAGGCCGTGCTCCGCTGATCGCATCACACGCTTGTACTATGGGTGACAACAATGTGGTCATCTCGATCTCATCATGGTGCGCACCAATGGCATTGCACACATCGGGTTTCTCACCATACTTCTCGGCAAGCTTCATACCCAGGATAGCATGCGGTAATTCTGGATCCTCGTCGGGTACTTTTCCAATATCATGGAGCAAACCTGCGCGTTTTGCGGCTTTAGGATTCAGTCCCAATTCACTCGCCATGATAGCGCTCAAATTGGCAACTTCACGGCTGTGCTGCAAGAGATTCTGTCCGTAGGAGCTGCGGTACTTCATGCGGCCGACCATGCGGATCAGTTCGTTGTGGAGTCCGTGAATGCCTAAGTCGATACACGTGCGTTTGCCAACCTCCATGATCTCTTCCTCCAAATGCTTTTTGGTCTTGGAAACGATCTCTTCGATACGCGCCGGATGGATACGCCCATCCTTCACCAACTGATGCAAGGACAAACGTGCGATCTCACGACGTACGGAATCGAAACAGCTTAAGATGATCGCGCCGGGCGTATCATCCACAATGATCTCCACGCCTGTTGCTTCCTCCAACGCTCTGATATTCCGTCCCTCTCGCCCAATGATCCGGCCTTTGTGCTCGTCATTCTCAATGTGGAAGACACTCACTGAATTCTCAACAGCATGCTCAGTCGCAACGCGCTGTATCGTTTGGATCACGATCTTCTTCGCCTCCTTATTGGCGGTCAATTTGGCTTCTTCGGTAATGTCCTTGATGGTTGACATAGCGGCTGTTCGCGCTTCATCACGCAAGCTTTCAACCAGTTGTTTCTTGGCATCATCTGCATTCAATCCGCTGATATTCTCCAGCTGATCCACCTGTTTCTGGTGCATTTTATCCATCTCCTCTCGGCGCTTGTCCAGACCGATCACCTTCTGCTCCAACTCTTCTTTCAAGCGCTCCAGCTGCTTGTCCTTATTCACCACTTCCTGGTGTTGGCGGCTTAGTTGTTGCTCACGCTGCTTGGCCTTGTCCTGACTTTGGATCAACTGCCGCTCACGCTCGCGAACTTCTTTCTCGTGCTCTTCCTTCAGTTCCAGGAACTTCTCCTTGGCCTGTACGATCTTTTCTTTCTTGAGCGCTTCACCTTCAGCCTCGGCTTCCTTCAGAATGCCGGTAGCTTGCTTTTTGTTCGCGTTGTTCAGGGCTACGAATGCTATGCCTCCGCCAGCCAATATGCCTCCCAAGAGACCTACTAAAATGCTTATGATGTCCATTTGTCCACGTTGTTTTTAAGTGGACCAAACGCCTTTTACAAAGCACACAGAAAGGGAACCAGAACAGGTGTTACTCGCTAAGACCGGAGAGCATTTTTTCAATGGCCACCAATGCGTTCTCTGCATCGGTATCCGTTCGGGCTGCTGTGTTGTTAAGGGCCCGTACGGTAACTTCCAAGGAAGCCATTGCTAATAGGTCCTGCTTGTCGGTCATAGGATAACCTGCCTTCAAGCGGGCAATGCTTTCATTGATCTCATCTACGGCCTTGCGCACATTCTCTTCCTCCGACCTATCAATGGTCAATGGATATGCGCGGCCTGCTAGCTCCACTCTAATGGATCGTTCTTCCATGGTCATTTACCTCCCGTTTCAGTGCCTAAAAGCGCTAAGCAGCGGTCAATTTCAAGTACCAGTTCATCGATCCGTTCATTCGTTCCCGTCCCGCTCTCCCCAACCTGGGGTTTAGCTTTTCGGAGGCCTTCATTCTCCCGTTCCAGTTCAGCAACACGCGCTTTAAGCACTTCGGTCATCCGTTGATGATCATGTGCTTCTTTCTCCAGATCCGATGCTCGCTCCTTCAAGGCATGTTGATCCCGGATCAGCCGGGTAACGTGGTCTTTGATGGAGTTGATGCGATCAGCGAACGTGTTCATATACTGGACCGGGGGTCCGAAATTGGTCCAGCGCCAAATATAGACCTGCTTTTGCGTTACAGCACGTGTTTTGTTTGAACGCGACCATGTTGACGGGCGTGGGTCATTGTAGCTGGATACGAACGATACCAGCAATAGCTTCGCGGAAATTCAATTCCCCAGTGATCCCACAGATCTACTAATTGACCTATAAAATGATTTCAATTAAGAGCAATAATATACTGATCATCATTTACTTATTACCTTTTGCTTCAAGTGCCCAAGGTCCAGTTCCGTCTCCCAAATATATCAACCCGATGGATATTCCTGTAGCACTTTCCGGCAACTTCATGGAGCCCCGCAACAACCATTTTCACAGTGGTCTGGATATGCGTACAGGCGGGGTTGAGGGTGTTCCGGTCCGAGCGGTTGCAGATGGTTGGGTTTCACGAATTAAAATAAGCCCGTGGGGCTATGGCAAGGCGGTCTACATTGAGCACAACGACGGACTTACGACAGTTTACGGCCATTTATCGGTGTTGACAGGTACCGTTGGAGCCGCTTGTGCGGATGCGCAATACCGAACCAAGGACTTCAGCATTGACCAGTATCTGGAAAAGAATGTATTACCCTTGAAACAAGGTGAGGTCTTTGCACTTAGCGGAAATTCAGGAGGCAGTGGCGGACCACATTTACATTTCGAGATACGGAATGGAGCGCAACATGCCCTGGACCCTCAAGCATTAGGCATCAAGGTCAAGGACACCACCCAGCCGGAGATCATCGGCGTACGCCTCTATCCCCTTGCAGATAGCAGCAGAGTTGGCCCCTACCCGGCCCGTTCATTGGGTTTTCCGGTACAGGGCAATTCGGGGAAATACGGATTGAAACCAGGTGATGCTCCCATTGCATACGGTACCGTGGGATTGGCGATACATACGTTGGACCGCTATGATGACAGCGGCGCCAAATTCGGAGTACGCAAGATCGAACTATACGTGGACAGCGTAAAGGCGTTCTCAGCCAATTTTGATCATATCGACTTCAACACCACGCGGTATTGCAATGCACAACTGGACGGTGAGCTATACAAGGCCAATAAGATGGAATACCACCGGTGCTACAAACTACCCAACAATAAACTCGACATTTATGGTAAAGAGCAGCTACAAGGCCGGATCACCACACAGCCCGGCAAGGAACATCATATCCGATCCGTTGTGATCGATGCGAACGGTAACCGATCTGAATTGACATTCATGCTGAAGGGTGCTACGGCATCCGAAAGTATCACCTGGCCAACCACCACGCCCATTGGAAGTCTATTACGCTATGACAGTGAGAATGTAATGGCCGAAGCAGGCGTGCGCTTGACACTTCCTGCACTTGCTCTATACGAGGATGCCTATGTCCATTACGAGCGCAAGGACGCACCATCAAATGCGATAACACCATTACATGTGCTGCACGATGCGCATACACCGATCCAAAGCTATTGCACGTTGGAACTCGACCTACCTGCCGAACTTCCACAGGAGCTACGGGCCAAGGCGCTGATCGTATCCATCGGGTCTGGCGGCAAGCCTAGTGCGGAAGGTGGCACGGTAGCAGGCGGAACCATCACGACCAAGGTCCGCAGTTTTGGTACATACACCGTTATGATCGATACGGTTCCACCGACCATAAGGAACGTGGACCTTCGTGCGAATATGAGCGGACGCTCTGGCTTTACATTGAAGATCGCGGATGATCTTTCGGGTATTGACACATTCAAAGCCTCTATCAATGGCAATTGGATCCTAATGGACTATGATCCGAAGACCAATCGGCTTGTTCACAATTTCGATACCCATACCAAGGCTTCCGGCAAGAAGAACTTAGTAGTCGAAGTATCCGATGATCGCGGGAACACGTCCAAGTTCGAGATGGAATTTGACCGATAACGAGTTGGCCTATTAGCGCTCCAACTCTTAAAATTTCAAAAGATCTTTACTCTAGATCTGACTTAGCGTGAATTCATGTGTCGAAGATCCACCGTTCCGGAATTCACCGAACGGACCAAGCTCGACCTTATGAAACGCGCCCTCATCATTAGTGGCTTTGCTCTTACCCTTATCGGTTATGCAGCCAAACCAACTGAGCATTTACCTAGAAAGTTCAAAGCATCATCCACGCAGGATGCAGCTGACCTCCGCAGCGGAGACATTCTATTCCAGACTATGCCAGGTGGCCAAAGCGAGGCGATCGCATTAGCAACAGGAAGTAAGTGGACACACGTGGGCATCGTGTTCAAGGAGAACGAAGAATGGATCGTGTACGAAGCAGTAGGTCCTGTAAAAGCCACTCCTCTGGATGAATGGGTGAAGCAAGGTGACCATGGCCATTTCGCGGCGAAGCGCTTGAAACTGGCGGATGAGAAATTGGGCCCGGAAGCAATCGTAGCGCTGCGTGCTGGCGCCGACCGCTTCATGGGAATAGCCTACGACCGGCAATTCGGCTGGAGCGATGAGACCATCTATTGTTCGGAGCTTGTTTGGAAAATGTATGCCGACGCATTGAACATTGAATTGTGTTCGCCTAAGCCAATGCGCGACCATGTTCTCGGAAGCGAGGTTGTTCAACGAACAATGAAGGAACGATACGGGAGCGCACCGCCATTGGATGAACTGATGATCGGCCCAGGCGCTCTATTCGATTGTCCCCTTCTTGTTACCGTACTTGAAAAGTAGCAGGTGCGCTGTAGTTTCGGCCTCGTAATGCGCGTGTTGAACCTGGTACTTGTCCTAGCTCTCCTAACCGGATGCGGTATGCCGAAAAGTGAGGGAACCCTCCGGATCGGGCATGGTGGCTCAGGTACGAATAGCCCTTATCCAATGAACTCGGAAGCGGCCTTACTCAATGGGCTTGCCAATGGAATGGATGGCATTGAGCTGGATGTACAGCTGACCGCGGACAGTGTGCTGGTGGCCTATCACCCGGAACTTCTCCAAGACCTAACGGCTTGCACCGGGAAAGTGAACTCAATGTCTTGGACAGAATTGCAGCGCTGCCCGAATGTGAATGAAGCCGATAGTCCATTTCCGATCGTTCGGCTGGACCAGCTACTTCCCGCACTGGCGCTGAAATACCCGAATGCAGACTTCACGCTGGATTGCAAGTTATTCGCACACGGTGAGTGGTGGCATTATCTACGCACGTATACACGCGCATTGAGCCGTCTGAACGGTAAGCTCAGCAACAAACTCGTCGTTGAATGCCAGGTTGAGGACTTCCTCCGCCTTGTTCAACTTGAAGCACCCGATATACCGCTCTATGTCTATGGCTCAGATGTGGAAGCATCCATCCGCCGGGCGGCCACGTCACATTTTACCGGGGTCACTATGAGCGTGAACCACCTTGGACGTGACGATGTTACGATGGCACACGAATTAGGCCTCAAGGTATCGGCCTTCAATGTAAGCGGCTATTGGAGCCGACGGAAAGCGTTGCTAGCTGGAGTGGACCGGATCCAGTTCGACGATATCAGCTATTGAATTGGTGCGCAAGCGTGTGAAGTGGTTACCACGGATCCACACGGATGAACACAGATAAGTCCGCCTAACGGCGGCCCCATCCTCCCAGCATCCGTGTGGATCCGTGTCCATCCGTGGTAAAAAAAGTGCGACAACAAAGCGTCCAACGGACGCTGAAAGATGACCGCGATGCCCTTCGGATCAAGGAGCCTTGATCAATTCCAGCCCTTTCTGCTGCAACATAATGGCGTATTCATTGCGAAAACCATTCTCCGGCCCAGTGCTTGTCATACGGAAACCAGCGTACAATGGCACTGTTCGAATGCGATTGAAATGTGCAGCGAATGATCTCCCTTGCGTCATCAATGCCATTCCATAGTACATGGTCGCATCGAAACCCATCAACGCATATTCATCCACATCGGTATGAAAGGTCTCACGGAATTTGCTCGTGAATGCGATCAGCCTTGGATCATGAGGGTCCGCGAAACTGCCACTTGCGAATAAAAAACCAAGTTCATCCAGATCTATGGCGGCAATACTGGCATTCTGCAACCAGCTCTCCATCCCTACGACAATGATCCGGTATTTTGTTGCCTGTTGCTTCAGGAATCCCACCAGCGCTGTTGAAAATTCAACATCGTTGAAAGGAGCAACGATCACATTCAGTTTCGCTTCATCAAATTTCGTGAGAAGCTTCTTGAGATCACGCTTCACGCTATTCACCACAAGTACACTATCCCGCAGTTTAGTTGGTTGGGAAGCCAATGCACTTTGCAATGAACTTTGCATTTGATCCTGTAAGGAATTGTCCGCCTTCACATCGGCACGTACCAGGATCACATTATCCCGTGAATGGCGTTGAGCCACGTAGCGGGCGGAATGTCGCACCATATCGGTGCTCGTTGGCGTGATCTTACTGACAATTGAATTTCCGAGGATCATGCGCACGCTCTGCGGCACTGGACAGACAATATGTGAACGCGTTGCGACCCGCGCCAATTGTTCTATTGCAGTGCGATGAAATGGTCCGATGAATAGATCGGTCCGTGCAATGTCCGGATCACGAAGCACGGCTGTCCACCGATCCTGCCCATCGCCCATATCCTTCACGACAACTTCCGCATTAAGTCCCATATTCTGCAAGGAATCCAAGGCCAACTTGGCTCCCGCATAGAACTGCGCAGCAATTCTGGTGGGTTCGTAATACCGGCCTTCGGAATGCACTGAAGCCAGTGTACTATCATTCTTTCCGATCGAGAATGGCAATAAAAAAGTGATCTTGTAGTGTTCTAGATCAGGCGCGTTCGCCAATGGATCAGGATCAACTTTGTTCAGGAATGGTTTTCCGGTTCCGGGTTCAACAGGAATGTAGACCGTATCACCTGCTTTCAATCCGGCTGGCAATCCGCCGTTCACCTCCTTGATCGCATCAACGGTAACATTGAAGCGCTTTCCAAGAGCAAAGACCGTTTCGCCCGGCTGTACCAAATGCGTTAGTGTATTGGGCGGAGATGCTGGTCGCGATGCTGCTTCTGTACTTCCTTGATATTTCACAACGGGGATAACGATGTCCATGCCTGGACGGATCCCGGAATTCACCTGCGGATTGCGCGACATCAGTTCATTGATATCCACGCCGTACTTCTTTGCTATTCCAAAAAGCGTTTCCTTCTTGGCAATGGTGTGCAACATCTCCCCATTGGCCTTCAGGTCCGGTGCATTCTTCGCCTCTTTGCGAATGATGGCATCTTTTGGCAGCAGTAGTTCACTGTCTATGGATAAACCATTTTCCGAGCCAGGATTTGAAGCAATGATCGCATCAATGGGAATGGCATAGCTCGTACTGATCGCGAACAAGGTCTGACCTGCGGTTACTTTATGGACCAAATAGGAACGGCCGTTCACCGTGCGTGTCTCTTGCGCATGCAACGTGGCCATACTTAGCAGTACGGCGAACACGATCGCTATGACCCTAATGATCACTCCCATTCAATGGTTGCCGGAGGTTTACTACTGATGTCATACACCACGCGATTCACGCCGTGTACGCGATTGATGATGGCATTCGATATTCGTGCCAAGAACTCGTACGGTAGGTGACACCAATCGGCGGTCATACCATCCGTACTTGAAACAGCGCGCAAAGCAACAGCATTTTCATAGGTGCGTTCATCACCCATTACGCCAACGCTCTTTACCGGTAGCAGGATCGCACCCGCTTGCCAGACCGTATCATACAGGCCTTCATCCTTCAACCCTTGAATGAAAATGTGATCCACCTCTTGCAGCAATGCTACTTTTTCTGGTGTGATGTCACCCAGGATCCTGATCGCCAATCCGGGACCAGGGAACGGATGCCTGCCGAGGATGTTCGGATCCAGACCCAACTCTTTACCTACCCTACGTACTTCGTCCTTGAACAAAAGTCGCAAGGGTTCGATCACCTTCAAGTTCATCCGAGCCGGTAGGCCACCAACGTTGTGATGACTTTTGATCGTCACACTAGGTCCGTTCACGCTCACACTCTCAATAACATCAGGGTAAATGGTGCCTTGTCCCAACCACTTGACATCAGTGATCCGTTTTGCTTCGGTATCGAATACATCGATGAACGTCTTACCAATGGCCTTCCGTTTTTCCTCGGGATCATCGAGTCCAGCCAATGCTGAATAGAACAGGTCCTTGGCATCGACCCCTTTGATATTCAACCCAAGGTGCTTATAGCTCTCCAGTACCGTATCGTATTCATTCTTACGCAACAGACCGTTATCCACGAAAATGCAATGCAACTGTTCACCAATTGCGCGATCCAACAACAAGGCAGCGACCGAACTATCAACGCCGCCACTTAAGGCAAGCACCACTTTGTCCGTTCCGATCTCCTGCTGAAGGCGTTGCACGGTCTGTTCAACAAAACTGTGCGGGGTCCAGTTCCCGGCACATTCACAGATACCGATCACAAAATTATGCAGCAGCTGCAAGCCATCCGTAGTGTGATAAACCTCCGGATGGAATTGTACGGCATAGGTAAGGTGATCTCCCAACGAGAACGCAGCGACGGGTACTTCCGGTGTGCTGGCAAGCACTTCCATGGCTTCGCTCGGAGCGGTTATAGTATCTCCATGGCTCATCCAGACCTGTGTGCCTGCATCAATGCCATCGAATAAATGGCTGTCCCCGATGGTCGTTAGGTGTGCCCGTCCGTATTCACGTACACTGGACCGCTCCACAGTGGCTCCGGTACGTTTGGCCAACAACTGCGCACCATAACAAACGCCAAGCACGGGCAACTTACCGAGGATCCCGGTGAGGTCTGGATCAGGAGCACCAGGTTCATGAACGCTACTGGGGCTACCGCTGAGGATGACGCCTTTGATCGCTGGGTCACCAACGAATTGTTGCGCTTTACTGAAGGGATGGATCTCGCAATACACGTTCAGTTCCCTGACCCGACGTGCTATGAGCTGGGTATACTGGGAACCGTGATCGAGGATCAGAATGGATTCTGGCAAAAGAGGGTTTCTTGCGCTTAGTGCTGCAAAGGGTGCCAAAAGTAACATTGATGGGATGTTACCAAAGCCGCCGCTCGGCGAACAGGATTCCCCTGATCCGTATTAACTCTATCCACATGCAACCGAAGCGTTGAAAGCGTTGGTGAACGTTGGTTTGTCCACGCACCCAAAGCAATGAATAGTATCACGCTCGACCCATAGGCCCCCCTTATTTTCGGCGCAGTTCGTGCGAAGTCGAGAACGAGGGCCCGGGAGCTCGCCTGCCAAACGGCTGGGTGAGGTTCAGATCGTTCATAAGTTTTGCGTCCTTAGGCGGCCAATTGGTTAAGGATCACGTCTTATCATAGGAATGTGGATAAACGAGGACCGATCCATAGATCTCGTATCTTGCACTGTTATTACGCGTGCTCTCCGGCGTAAGAAACTTCGATCAATGATAACGATCCGGTGATGTGGATGAACGTAGAACGACGGAACTTTGTGGCGTAACGTATAGAATGAACGGAAGAACCAGAACCCTTAGTGCAGGTCTTACAGGACCAAAGCGGCTAGTGTTTATGCTAGCGGCGCTCATGTTCTGTGGGATAGGGTTTGGGCAGGGCACGGAGAATTTTGAGAATATTCCTACTGGGAGTTCCAATAGCTACCAAAACAGAACATGGACGGGTACGGATGGTGTGATTTGGACAGCACAAGGTGCGCGTACGGATCAAACTATTAACACTAAGGCAATTTGTTTTGGGCAGAATTCACATGGAACACGCAACGTAATCTCACCGGTTTATGCTAGTGGCATGGGAACCCTTTCTTTCAACTATGTTCGTGGATTTACTGGCGCTGGTGCCAGAACGCTGCAGATCTTTGTCAATGGATTACAATATGGAGTGGACATCAATGTTAGTCAGGTTTCGGATGTAGTCGTGTTACATACTGAGACCATTAACTTAGGGGGATCCGTACAATTGGAGATCCGAAGTATTACAAATGGTCAGGTGAGAGTCGATGATATCAATTGGACACCCTACACTGCTGGACCAACAATATCGCATACCGCCGCAACGGATTTTGCAAGTGAGGCTGCCGGCACGGTTACGGTTACATTGCCAATTAGCCCCGCTGCTACTGGGGCAGGGACTGCGACTATTACTGTTCTCAATGGTCCAGGATGCACTTACACCACGGACTATACCACAAACCCAGCTGTAGCTGCCGGAACGATAACTGTCCCCATTGCGATCAATGATGTAAGTGTGACATTCGATCTGACCATTGTAGATGACATCATTACTGAATCGAACGAGACCATCAGATTCACTATATCCGGTACTACCGGTGGAACCGCGATCGGCACACCTACTTTTCAGATCTTCACGATCCTGGATAATGATGTTACCCCAACAGTGAATTTTGGCACGTTGAGCATTTCAGTCATGGAGAACATTGGTGCAGCGCAGGCTTTCACGCTCAACATCAATCCACCGGCACTTACGGCAGGGAATATTACGATCACGATCACGAACGGGCCAGGAGCAACGTGTGGTGGGGGAAATGATTACAATATCGCGTTGCCGCCATTCGTTCCGCAACCATGCGGTGTGTTCAACATTCCGTATGCCGCAGGAGCTACATCAGCTACCTTCAATGCGTATGCGAATAATGATGTGCTGGTTGAATTAACTGAAACGGTAACCTTTACAGTTACCGGAGTTCCGGGTGATATGGCCATTGGTGGCAGTAATTCAAGTACGCTTACGATCGGTGATAATGATTCACCCGCAACGATACTTGAACCAGGTGATCTAATTATTGTGGGTGTTAACGCGAACGATTTTGCTTGCTCTGGAGCACCGGGTTATGACCTAGTCAGTTTCTTCTGTTTCAAACCGATCGTACCTGGAACAACGATCATAATCACTGACAACGGGTATGAGCGTTGCAATGCCGGCCAGTGGGGCAACTCCGAAGGCACAGTGCGTATGACCCGAACAGGAATTGCGATACCGGCCGGACAAGTAATTACGTTCCGGATAGAGAACACCTCGGGTCCAACGAACATTACATCTTTTGCACCGGATGGCGCATGGACCTGTGCAACCCTTAATGCTCCCCCTGGCGCATCATTCCCAACAGCTGTAGCATTGAATAATGGTGGGGATCAGCTCTTCTTCATGCAGGGTAATTCTTGGAACAGCGGCACCGCTCCTGGAAATGTTCACCAACATAATGCCACCTATACCGGAACGATATTATATGCCTTCAGCTCGAACCCTGCTCCGAATTGGACCGCAGCATGTAATGGAAGTGGATCACAGCTAAGCAACTTGCCTCCTGGAGTTGAATGCTTCAGCATGGCACCTACCTCAGCCAGCGATTTTGGCAAGTATGATGGCTTTCTATCTGCGGCCTCACAACGGGACTGGATCATACGCGTAGATGATGAAACGAATTGGACTGCCTATTCCACCTGTGGTTTTTACAATACCATGGGCAATAGTTGGGTCTCATCACCAATTCTCCCCATCATCGTTGCACCCTTCATACCGGGCAAATGGCGCGGGACCAAGAGTACGGATTGGTTCGATTGCAAGAATTGGGACGATGTGCAGATACCTGTTGCAACCACGGATGTTACTATAGATCCGGCATTAGGATTCTCATTTCGATCCTGCACGGTTGGTCAAGCAAGCGGGTTGCAGCCAGGGGGAACTGGGGTTTGTGCATCTGTTACAATGACCAGCAATACCGCTAGTACGCGAATCCTTGTTGTTGATGTGAACAGCACGTTGAATATTGGTGGTGAACTACGTCAAACAACAACAGCATCCGGATTGTTGATGAATACCTTGTTGAACACGAATGCAACGTTGACCGCAACCAATCTCTATCTGGAAGCTGTGGGAAGTACGAATAATGCGGGCTTCTTATCGACACAGCCTTCAGCCCTTGCTACATTCAGTGGTGATGTGACCATTGCAGATGGTGGGTGGATCAACTTAACAGGAGGGCGTATGCGCGTGCAAGGAAACTGGGACAACCAGCGCGACGCAAGTTGGTTCGCTGAGACCAATAGTACGGTTGAGTTCACAGGCACTGGGGCACAAAGCATTAGTATGGCTACCGGCGCTGAGGTCTTCGCTACGCTACTCGTGAATAAGCCTTCTGGATCCCTTACGCTGAACAGCCCCATTCAGGTACGCACGTTATTGGACCTGACCAGTGGGCTTGTTAATACCAGCGACCCAGGTGGTCTATTGACTTTATTGAATGGTAGCGCGTGGGCGAATGCATCAGACTTAGGCCCCGTGAGCTTTGTGAATGGACCCATGGAGAAGATCGGGAATACACCCTTTACGTTCCCCGTAGGTAAAGGATCCAGCTTAAGACCATGTGGCATTACGCCGAGTGGAGCAACCATTAGCAATTCGTTCATTGCCGAGTACTTCCCTATTACGTCATATTCATGGGGGATCATCATGGAACCAACGCTTCATCATCTCAGCCAGTGCGAACATTGGTTGATCGATCGTAGGGCGGGTTTAGCTTCCGCCACGGTTCAATTGACCTGGGATACACCCGAAAGTTGTGGTGTGACCGACTTGCCTGATCTTCGGGTTGCGCGTTGGGATATTGCGAATTCCATCTGGCGCGACCGTGGAAATGGTGGAGCTGCCGGAACTTTATTGACCGGCACGATACCTACCGCGGCGATCCAGACCAATGCAGATTTCAATACACTTCCTGGCCCGACGGCATGGACCTTGGGTTCCATAACCGCAGAGAATCCCCTACCGATTGAATTGATATCCTTTACTGCCAAGGTTGAGGAGCCATGGGTGCGGTTGGATTGGACCACGGCCAGCGAACGGAACAACGACTTCTTTACCGTAGAACGCAGTGCGGATGGAGAACATTTCACGAACATCCATGAAGAACTTGGAGCTGGTAATAGCCAACAAGTACTCAATTACCTCACCTTCGATCGCGAGCCATTGACAGGTCTTAGTTACTACCGCTTACGCCAAACGGATTTTGACGGTACCAGTGAACTTTCCGGGGTCGTAACCGTGTACAGAGGTATTGGAACTGATCGCCCGTTGGTAGTCTTCGGTGATGCGGACCAACTGACGGCGATGCATGGCTTCCCGGTCGGTAGTTACTATGAACTCTTGGACATGACCGGACGTTTGATCACCTCCGGAACCGTGTTGCAGGAAGACAGACTGCAACTTCCTGCGAACGGATTGCAACGTGGTGCGTATCTGTTCCGATTAAGTGACGGGCAACGGACGGAGAGTGTACGCTTCGTTTATTGAGCGTTCCTCACTCCCCTACTCTTCGATCACCGCGAACTGGTGCACAAGCGGATCCAATTGCATGAGCAACACATCGATGTAGCCCATGCCGTACATCGCCAATAGCGGCAGGATATTATCCCGGCGTTCTTGCAACCCCCCTCCCGGAAATACAGCTTCTTGAATTCGTGCCAAGCGATCTAACGGAATGGCTTGGTTCTGTTTCGCAGCACGCACCAATCCTTTTCCGATCCTGTCCAGACCGAATAACGCGGAAGCACGGCGTGCTTCCACTGCGCCCTTCAACGTGCTATCCGCGGCTTCTGCTCGCTTTAGAAGGTCATTGTAAAAAGCATTCAACAGTTCGCGTTCCGGATCCAGATCGGTATCAAGGTCACCAAGGCTTTTTGCGACTACTTCACGCAGTTCTTCTTGGGGCTTAAAAAGGTCAGCTACATCCAAGCCAAGCTCCTTCCATTGCCGCACATGTTTCTCTGAAATGAAAGCTGCACTCGTCCGCAGGAACAGTGCTGGCATCGGGACTTGGAGTGCTTGGAACACCCACTTCAATTGGAACCAGTAAGCGAGTTCACCTCCACCGCCTACGTACGCGACGTTCGGTAAGATGGTTTCCTGATAGATCGGTCTTAAGACAACGTTGGGCGAGAACCGTTCCGGGTGTTGTTCCAGCTCGTTGAGCAACTCATCCAAAGAGAACGATGGTCCATTGTTCAATACCTGATAGCGATCACCTTGCCGCTCTATTCTGGAACGATCACCGGTTCTCAGGTAGAACAAATTGATCTCACGTGCATGTGCTTGAGCTCCGTAATTCTTGGCCAATTTCTCATTGGCATAACTAACAGCACGTTGCGCTACTTGGTTGAGCAGCTCCTCTTGCATTGCAGGTATGAACAGGCGTTTCAGGTCGCGATCATCCGCATCCAAACAAACCACACCGAGATGCCCGAACAGACCATTCACGAACAAACGTGTTGCCTGAGCTAGTGTATACTCGGGACGATAAGATGACCTTAAGAGAGCTGCTATTTCAGCCGCATGTGGCCCTTGTCCGATCAACTGAATGCATTCATCAACGACCGCATCAATGCCTGTCAATGGCAACGGACCTACTGCTCCACTGATCTCCCCTGGCCATTGAACTTTAACTCCGTTGATCCATGCATGATCGATCTCAGGCCGATCATGATCTTCAGTCGCCATCCAGAACACAGGTATGACGGGTTTTCCGCGTTCATCTGAAAGTTTCTTGGCAAGCCTCACACTATTCAGGATCTTGAAGGGCACATACAACGGACCGGTGAACAAACAAAGCTGGTGACCAGTGGTCAGTGTTAAGCAATCATCCTGTGCAAGTGCAATTAGGCTCTCGCTCACTTTTTCATGTATCGGAATGCCAGCATATTGCTTCCGAAGGACTTCACATAGAACCTCCCTATTGATAGCCGGGAATTTTCTATCTCGAGCAGCGGTCAATAAACCCGCCAACGTTGGCGGGAAATTGTACAGCTCATCCAACGCCTTCTCTTTTGACAGGTAATCCAATACCAACGGCGAGAACCGTTGGGTATCAGCATAGCGAATATGGTTCACAGGCATTGGCGCAAATGTACCTCCCTGCCGGCGTTCAGTTCGGAATCCGTGTTAGGGCTCTAAGGGTGATCTTGGATTACTCCGGACAAAGCACATACCGAACTTATATTGACCTCCCAACGACGCCCCCATATGAGAAAGACCCTTACCCTACTGATCGTGATCTTGTTGAATGCCCCATTGCTGTTGGCTCAGGACGATACCATTCGCGTTCAAACGCTTACATACGACTCAATAACCACGCGCCGTGGTTGGTGGGTTTTCCCCGATGAGAGCCATACGTTCAGAAAGGTATTGATGCACCATACGTTGAAATGTGACCCACAGACCACGCAAGATGGATTCCCGTGTGGGGAATGGGATTATTTGACACACAGTGAGGTCTATGAACATACGGGAGTACTGGACTCAACAGCGCTGCAACACCCATATTTCCTGGTAGGCACGCAAGCGCCTGATAGCGTAGATCAAATTCCTTCATTGGGGCATGATCAGTATCAGCAATGGCAGCAGACACCGACACTGTTATCAGGGTCCACGGAAACCTTGGCTACCATAGGCGATGGTGTAATTGCCGATGACGCGATCTTTCACGCAACACTTGGCGTAACGCGATCCCAAAGCATTTATCCGGTTAATAAATTGGAGCTTGCCGGTCTTAGTGCAGGCCAGCCCATTCACCAATTGCGTTTACCACTAACGGATGCAAGCGGAAGGTTCCGTATAAAGGTGAGGATGAAGAACAATGGCACTGCAGGCCTCACGGATACGTTCGTGGATACCGCTTTCACCACTGTATATGAAGCAAACACCGAACTGGTGAACGACCTAAGGCTGACACTACACTCCCCGTTCGTTTGGGATGGTGTGCAGGATATTTTGGTCGATATGATCGTTGAGCAACTGGATGAAGGCTCGTACGCCGCCATAAGCTCAACATGGGAGGAGGAAACCACCAAACAGCTACAACATTGGGGCAAAGACGGCTATGTGGAATTGAAGAACGATCATCTAGCCATGGATCCCGCACCAATGGCGCAACTGGGCGATGCGATCACCATTACATTCAAGGCATTCGGGGCACCTGAGCTACCGATGAATACGACCATGCTTGAGGCATTGGATGCGACCGGAACGCGGATATTGAACATCCATTTACCGTGGAGCGATGGACACATGTACTGGGATGCCGGCAATGATGGAAGCGGAACGGACCGGATCGAGAAACTGGCACCAGCGGCAAACATTGGTGGCCAATGGAATACGTGGGCTTTTGTAAAAAATGCAGCCACCGGTTCCATGAAGATCTACCTCAATGGTCAATTGTGGCATACCGGAACCGGTAAAACGAAGCCGCTTACGGGCATTACCCAAGTGCGTATCGGCGCTGGCGTGAATGGCGATTACCCTTACACTGGTGCTTTGGACGACCTGAATATTTTCAAAACCGAAGTAAGTGCAGCGACCATTGCCACATGGCATGATAGCATGATGAGCTTCTCTCATCCGAACTACGCGGACCTTGTATATTCCTATAACTTTTCTGAAGTACCGAGTGCCACTACTGCCTTAGGTATTCCCGGTTTACCAGATGCGCAACTCATGGGTACCGTTCGCCGGAACAGACGAATGATAGATGAAATGGTCTTCAGTGCCCAAACGACCTCGATCCGCCCGAACATCACCTTCGTTCAAGGCGATCAGACAGTGGTACAGGACAGCACCTTGGCCAGCATTCCGCGCCCGGGTTCGCTCCTTTCCATAGTGGAGCATGCGGTACAGGGCAATGCCGTAGTGCCAACGGATACCATTTACGGTTTTCTGGGCGAATGGAACTACACCTATGCTCCGGACCACTCGATCGTGGACAGCGTTTACACCACGGGAGCGATCCATTACAACGACACTTTGAACTACTTCGGTGAGCCGTTCGAAGTGCTGAACAGATTTGAGATCGGTCGTTTCATTACGCCATACGGGATCAATTTGAGCTTAGGGCCGCAAGGGTTCCGATGGACCTATGATGTAACGGATTACCAATGGCTCTTGCACGATAGTGTGGAGTTGAGCTCCGGTAATCAGCAGGAATTGATCGATCTTGAATTCGAAATGATCGAAGGAATAGCGCCACGTTCCGTTGTGAACCACCAACGACCATGGGGCCAAATGGGCAGCTATACCTATGCGGATCTGGACAACGATGTGAAGCTTCCGCCGGTAACCGTACAGTTGGATCCGGCAGCAAGTCAATGGAGCTTGCGCACGCGCTTGACAGGTCACGGCCATAACAGCAATACTGGGGACTATCCGCATTGTTGCGAGTGGAAGGACAATACGCACTATGTAAAAGTGAACGGAGCACAAGTTGATCAATGGCACATTTGGCAGACCAATGATTGTGCGTTGAACCCAGTGTATCCGCAGGGAGGAACGTGGCTTGGAAGTAGAGAAGGATGGTGCCCAGGGGATGTGGTGAAGGACCACACGGTGGAACTGACCTCGGTATTATCCGGCGGAAGTGTTGACTTGGACTATGACATAACACCCGTACCGGGAAGTAATGTCGGCATGGGTGGGGGGAATTATGTGATCAACATGGATCTGCTCGAATTCAGTGCACCATCATTTGCATTGGATGCGGAGATACTTGATGTGCAACGTCCAAGTGATGCGGACTATCGCCGAAGGGATAACCCGATCTGTTACGATCCGTTGGTGGAACTCAGGAACGCGGGAGGAACTGACCTCACTGAAGTAACATTCACATACAGCGTTAGCGGAGGCACACCACTCACGTACACCTGGAACGGTAATTTGAAGCACATGCAGACCGCATTGGTTTCACTACCTGTTGTGAATGCCTCGTTCTGGAATGGTGATAACGAGCATGTATTCACGGCTACCGTGAGTACACCGAATGGAGGAAGCGATATGTATTCGGCCAATGACAGCTACAATACCACATTCGCTCTTCCTTCTGTTTACACCACCGATGTGCTCTTGCATTACAAGACCAACAACCGACCTTCGGAGAATACCGTAACGGTAAGGGATATCACAGGTACTGTAGTATTCAACCGTAGCGCACACGTGGCGAACACGGTCTACATCGACACATTGAATTTGGCTGATGGTTGCTATACCGTAGAAGTATTGGATACCGGTAACGATGGTCTGTCATACTGGGCTGATACCGATGCTGGAACGGGATACTTCCGTTTGAAAAAGCCTAACGGGGCAACGTTACAGACCTTTCAGTCCGAGTTCGGCAGGAAGCTCCATTGGCCATTCACTGTCGCAACAGGTGTTGGGATAGATGAAGATACCAAGGCAATACAACTAAGCGCCTTTCCGAACCCAAGCCATGGCCATTTTTCGATCGACCTCGGCGATGAGCAGGGATCGGCACAATACGTTGTTCTGAATGCGTTGGGCAAGGAGGTGGAGAACGGTTCACTTACGCTTAATGGCAACGGTCTACACGATATCGACCTAAGTCACCTCGCCGATGGCATTTATCAGTTCCGTGTTTCGACCGAATCCGGAACAGGTACGCTTAGGCTAATGAAGCAGTAATATCAAGCTAGTTAACAACACGCTTACATTCGCGATCCAATCATGCGATAAGGTCACTGAACAGCTTGCATCGATCTATTCTGACTTTCTTTTGATCCCAACAACACACTACTACCATGCCGATAAGAATGGTGCCCGACGAAGGGCAGAATGGATCCAATAGATCGTCCACGCCACGTAGATCCACGAATGCCGGAGGCGGCGGAATAGGTGGAGGACTCGGAAGTTTATTACCTATGATCCTAGGATTTCTGATCAAGAAACCGAAGCTATTGCTTGTCGTCATTGCGCTGGCGTTGTTGTATTGGTTCACCATTGGCAAGAACAGTGGCGGAAACGATATGATCAGCCAATTGGCTGGCTTCACGACCGGAGCCAAATTCGACCCCAAACTGTATGACAAAGCCGAGGTTTACGAGCCGTTGGCGGATAACGTAAAGAACCCACTTCCGGAACGTGCCTCACTGGAAGCCTTCTGCCCACCGCGCATGAACCAAGGGCAACAAGGCAGTTGTGTGGCTTGGGCCAGTGCTTACGCCGCTCGAACGATCGTACAGGCCAAAGCGACGAATGCCGATCCAAAGTCTTCGGCCTTCAGCCCCAGCTATTTGTACAATCAGATCAAGATCGACAATAGCGATTGCCAAGGCTCGTACATCTTCCGTGCGATGGATACCATGCTGAAAGGCGGGGCACTTCCATTCAGCAAGTTCGGCTACACGGACCAGAATTGCAGCAAGCAACCTACGGCCGAAGAAAAGCAGCAGGCACTTCCCTATCGGATCAAAGGATTCCAGCGGTTAACGCTTGGTGCGGACGAGCAGCGCACGGACATGTTGGCCATGAAACAGCAACTTTCACAAGGCTCTCCGATCGTGATCGGCATGATGGTCGGTGGCACGTTCATGCGCGGTATGGAAGGACAGGATGTTTGGATCCCGACCGATGCGGACTACGAGCAGCGCGGCTTCGGTGGACATGCCATGTGTGTTGTAGGGTATGATGATTACAAATTCGGGGATACCGGCGGGTTCCAGATCATGAACAGCTGGGGCCCCGAATGGGGCAACAACGGTCTGGCATGGCTACCCTACCCGGTTTTCGACTATTTCGCCAAAGAAGCATACGCGGTTTATCCACAAGGTGAGGGAGTCGATGAAAAGCCAACTGTGATGGACATCCAGTTCGGATTCATTGACAATGCCACCAAGAAGAACATACCCTTGCGGAATATCGGAGGCAATGTATTCCGGAGCACAACGCCCATTGCAAAAGGGGCTGAGTTCAAGATCGAGGTGACCAACAATGCGGAGTGTTACACGTACGTCTTCGGCCAAGAGGTCGATGGCCGCACCTATGTACTTTTCCCTTACACACCAAAGCATTCTCCGTATTGCGGGATCACCGGCACGCGCTTATTCCCAAATGACTACAGTCTGAAGGCCGATGATGAAGGCACGGTGGATGTGATGGCGATATTGATCACCAACCAACCCTTCGATTATCCGAAATTGAACGAAGCCATGCTTGCGAGCACAGCACAAGGCCTGGATGCTAAATTGAATGAGGTCCTCGGCTCGGAATTGGCAATGGATGTGCGCTATACCGATGGGCAGACCATTGGTGCAAGCAGCAGCGCTGGAAAGAATGCCTTAGCCATCGTTCTGGAATTGGAAAAAAAGTAGGCCAGCACTTCGTTGGATGTGCCCCTTCGATGCGACAGCTCCGGTGAACCGGATCACTTTTCCTGTAGTTCAATTTCGCGTTGCTTCGTAGCAACTGCGATCACCGGATCCACGGTGTACCCACGTTCGCGCATGCCTTGTATCAATCCGGTAGTGCCCGGCAAATGAGCTGCACCAATGAGGAAAAAGCACGTTGTATCAAGTTGGACCAAGCTATCCATGCGATGCACCATGCGCAGATTCCTATCGGTTATCAGCTCTTTCTCGAAGTTAGCGGAGATCCCCTTTGGACCTTCTGCAAGCTTCATTAATGCATTCAGATCCTGATCAGCATAGGCTTGCAGCATTTCTTCCTGCTCATTTTCTACATCCTTTTTCTTACAATGATCCAAGAGCATTTGAGCCTGTTCCGTCAGCGGGATCGCATCCAGCGCCCTCAATTGTTCATCCATGGTCTCAAGTCCTCCGATGCGCTGCCCATTAGCCGTAGCAATGGATAGTAGATGCTGATCCAATAGCTCAGATTGCTCTCCCTCCATGGCACCCTCATTCAGCAGCATCAGCACGAAAATGGGTTTCATCCGTTGGCCCATGGCAGCAAGGAGTCCCATATGCTGATCCATTTCCACCTTCACCAGCTCCCATTCCTTCTTTTTGAAAAGGTCCTCCAAGCGCTTATCGTCCGGCAACCGCATTGCGGCCGCTAAGCCCAAGGCATTGCGCTGTTCAGCCTTCAGGTCCAACTCGCCAAAGACCGTATTACAGCTTGCCATAGCAGGCAATACGCTATCCGTGAACTGGAATGCGCGATCGTTCTTGGTATGGAACGTACCGTAGAGGTAACTGGCGCTGCCACCATTGGCCGGAACGATCCGCCATAAAAGTGTATTGGCGAGTTCCTGTGCCTGAGCGCAAAAGGCCACAAGCACTACGAGCACTAAAAAAGAGATCCGCATGCACCGAAAGTATACCAGAACCGGACTAATTGGGTGGTCTTACCACGGCACACGGGCCAAAGCGAAGGATACGATGGCCAACAGCGCAAAAGCAACCATGCTTGCGCGGATGATAAGTGATCGGTCTTTGGGTTGTGTACGTTCCATTATCGGAGATCGTGTAGAGTAACCTATTGACGGAGAAGAGTAAAAAGGTTGCCTTGGAAGACACATTATTTTGTGATCGGTCCGGTCAATTTCGCTCAAGATCCGCGGTGGATCCGCCGAAAGTTGAAATGCCTTCGACAGATGGATAAAAGCAAATTGGCACTTTCCCTACCCTTGCACCGTTGGTGAGCCTCTAAATTCAACTCAATATGGATGCTCAATTCGGGCCTATGTCCGTATTAAGCACATCTTTGCCGAACTCAGCCATTGTCTGCGGCTAAATGCTGTTCAATTCCATAGACTTTGCGGTATTTCTGCCGCTCATCTTTCTCCTCTATTGGTGGGTGGGTGGAAAAAGCCTGCAACGCCGGAATGTGATCCTGTTGGTCGCGAGCTACGTGTTCTACGGGTGGTGGGATCCACGGTTTCTGGTACTCATCGCCTTCAGTACGTTGGTGGATTATTTCGTGGGCATTGGCTTGGATCAGACCATGGATCCACGTCGCCGCAAGTACCTGCTCTGGACCAGCCTTGCCATTAATCTTGGTCTGCTCGGTTACTTCAAGTACACCAATTTCTTTCTGGAAAGTTTTGTTGATGCGTTCAGTCTGTTCGGTGCCGATTTCCACATCTCACGGCTCAATATCATCTTGCCCGTTGGCATTAGCTTCTACACTTTCCAAACACTTAGCTACAGCATCGATGTATACAAGCGGAAGTTGCAACCCACACGGGATATCATCGCTTTCAGCACCTACGTAAGCTTCTTTCCGCAGCTTGTTGCGGGTCCCATAGAGCGCGCTACCAATCTGTTACCGCAGTTCAAGGAACTGCGCACATTCAATTTCGCGCGGGCCATTGATGGCTCCCGTCAAATGCTTTGGGGTTTCTTCAAGAAAATGGTGATCGCGGACAATTGTGCGGTAGAGGTCGATCACATTTTTTCGAATTACACCGACTGTAGTGGTGCAACCTTATTGCTCGGGATCTTTTGGTTCGCCATGCAGCTATACGGTGATTTCAGTGGGTATAGCGATATCGCCATCGGCTGTGCCCGGTTATTCGGTTTCGACCTCATGAAGAACTTTGCGTTCCCTTACTTTTCAAGGGACATTGCTGAATTCTGGCAGCGTTGGCACATCTCGCTCACCACCTGGTTCAGGGACTACATTTTCTTCGCCATGGGCAGCAGTCGCGGGCGAAAGGGAAAGTCTATTCTGGGGATCTTCATCATCTTTCTCGTAAGCGGTCTCTGGCATGGCCCTGCTTGGCATTTCGTGCTGTACGGAGGCATCCATGCTGTATTTCTTTCCTTGCTCTTCCTGCGTCCAAAACGTCCGCGACGCAGTTCCGTTGTTGCAAAAGGAAAGCTCTTCCCTACTCCCAAAGAAGTGTGGTTAATGGGCAGCACGTTCTTCTTGAATTGCATGACGGGGATATTGTTCCGATCACGGGATATGGATCAAGCCATGGGCTATTGGTCGGGCATGGTCGATATGAGCCTATTCGAGATGCCGTTCTACAAATTCGCAGCGCTGCCTTGGCTCGTAGTGTTCTTTATGGCGATGGAATGGTTCGCAAGAGAACACGAACATGCTCTTGAACGCTTCGCGAGCACTTGGCCTCGCCTATTACGTTGGGGCGGCTATGCCACCATCATCGCCATGATCGGCATGTTCATGAATACCGAGGAAACGCCGTTCATCTATTTTCAATTCTGATGAGTACGCAACTAAAATACCTCGGCCAGTTGCTTCTTTTCGGAGGATTTCTACTGTTGACGTACCCGGTCCTGATCTCAGTGGGAAAGACAGCATTGCCCAACACGTACATGCGCAATGTCCCCTATCCTGTTGGGGGCTATGGTCACATGCACACGCGTGTTCGCGAAGCAGCAAATGCAGGTAAGGTGGATATTCTTTTCCTTGGTTCATCCCACGCCTACCGTGGTTTTGATACACGCCTTTGGGCAAAGCAAGGGTTCTCGAGTTTCAACCTCGGCAGCAGTGCTCAGTCACCGATACAGAGCGAGCTTTTGTTGAAAAGCACCATGAAGAACCTCGATCCTGATGTGATCATTATGGAGGTGAATCCTATACTCTTTTCAAGTGACGGTGTTGAATCCGCATTGGACCTTATCGCGAACCGGCCTATCGATCTGGCAACGGTGGGAATGGTAGTTCGTGAAAATCACATCAAGACCACCAATGCGCTGTTCTATGGAACACTTAGACAAACATTGGATTTTGATGATGACCTCATTGAGGCCGCTCAAGAGGATGACGGGCAGTACATCCCTGGAGGTTTCGTAGAACGGATCATAGGACAATACCAACCAGAAGCGGAAGCCGAACAAAAGGAAAATGAGGAATATGTTAGCGAGCAGATCGAAGCGTTCGATCGGATAGTACAATTAGCGCAACGTACGGGCAAAAAGCTCATACTGGTTGAAGCGCCCGTTCCCCACTTCACCTACGCGCACATGCTCGGACCTCAAAGGGAATTTGAACAGTTCATGGCGTCTCGCAGAGCGGTCTTCCTTAACATGAACGACAAGGTGGCCCTAACGGATACGTTGCACTTCACCGATGGCCATCACTTGAACCAAGCCGGAGTGGAGTTATTCAACGCAGCTTTGATCGATACGTTGATCGAGCGTGGATGGCTGGAACAGCGAGATCGGTAAGATCGGATAAATGCATTTCAACAACTCACGGCCAGAGTGTCCATCAGCACTGTTCCAAAGATCAACTAGAACGGAACAGCCTTGTATATTTACGCGGAACCGAACACAGGCATTCTACCGCTAAGCCAAGAGTACATCCGAATAATGTCAACGCCCCGAACCACTCTGTTCCAAAATTTTACGCGTTTCGCTGACAGACCTGCGTTTTACATCGCGGATCGCTCATACAGCTACTTGGAGTTGGAGCAATGCGTTAATGCAGTGCGATCCGCAGTGAAGGGGTCAGTGCCAGAAACTGAGTTGAATGTCGGTATCTATGCTTCGGATCATATTATGACCTATGCGTCCATACTTGCGCTTTGGGCAGAGGGGCGTTCGTATGTGCCATTGGACCCAGGATCCCCTAAGGCTAGGAACATGGCGATCATAGAAAAGGCTGGAATAAGCATAGTTCTATCAGCTGGAGAGCCAAAACCTTTGGATAAGGTCAAAGTAGTACGTACTGATGAATTGACCCTAAATACTGTAGCACGACCACTCGTGTCCATAACACCGGATACGATCGCTTATATCCTATTCACTTCGGGAACCACTGGACAACCGAAAGGTGTACCCATTGATCATAGGGCACTTTCTGCATTCACTGATGCGTTCGATCATTTAGGATATGATTTCGGTCCTGAGGATCGTTGTTTGCAGATGTTCGATCTGACATTTGATCTTTCGGTGATGTCATACATGCTCCCTTTGCTCAAGGGGGCCTGTGTGTACACCATTCCCAAGGATGAACTCAAATACACTTACATCCATAGTTTGTTGGAAGACCATGCGCTTACCGTAGCATTAATGGTGCCTTCCATACTCGGCTATTTAAGACCGTATTTTGATGAGATCGATTGCCCGCAGCCAAAATTGAACTTGTTCTGTGGAGAGGCATTGACCTTGGAAGTGGTGGACGAATGGAGTCGCTGCGTACCTAATGCCACGATCATGAATGTATACGGCCCTACGGAGCATACCATTTTTTGCACGGAATACAGATATGACCGCACGACACCTAACAAGGAGCGCAATGGTGTGCTTTCCATCGGTATACCAATGCACGGAACCTGCGTTGTGTTGCGGGATATGAATGGAACGATAGTCGGTCCGGACGAGCAAGGAGAACTTTGTTTATCCGGAGCGCAGGCTACTAAAGGATATTGGAATGACCCGGATCGCACGAACGAAGCTTTTTTTGATCATGAAGGCATCCGTTATTATCGAACAGGCGACCTATGTGAAGTGGATGCGGACAAGGATATCCTGTACATCGGCCGTACGGACCAACAAGTAAAAATACAAGGCTTTCGGGTTGAATTGGCGGACTTGGAACACCACGCGAGAAAGCAGCTGGAGCGTCAAAATGCAGTTGCCGTTGCTCTAGTGAACCAGTATGGCATCACCGAGCTTGGTCTAGTGGTAGAAGGCCCTGAGGTAGACGCAATTCGATTGGTAATTGCCTTGCGGAACAATTTACCGGAGTACATGCTCCCACGGCATATCATGAATATGGAGGTGTTTCCGTTGAACCAGAATGGGAAGATAGACAGACGCGCGATCCGTGAATTCGTCGTGGCACGAACCACATGAATACCATAGCCATACGAAGTGCGACGCTGTCGGATATCGGGTTCCTAACGGAAGCCATTATCGCCGCAGAGCGAAGCGGTACGGACCGCCCAGGTATCGCTTCACTGCACGGTTTGGAAGAAGAGGATCTGCCAGAACTGATACGTGCCATGTTCGAAGAAGAAGTAGATGGATGTGAACTTTCAGTTAGCAGTTTCCTTATTGCCGAAAGTGATCAAGGTCCGGTGGCGGCTGTTGCTGGCTGGATCGAAGGTGAAATTGACGGGCTATCTTCAGGACTTCTGAGATCCAACTTGATCGGGTATACATTTCCGGCCACTGCAATGGAATCACTTAGGCGCAACGGCCCGGCCGCAGCAGCGTTGAAATTGGATCGCGAACCAGGTACATTACAGATCGAATATGTCTATGTTTCTCCTATGGAAAGAGGAAAACGATTAGCGGCTCAACTGATAGCCGCGCATATTGAAATTGTAAAGACCGGGGAAAGCACGGTACACAAGGTCCAGATCCAAGTGTTCAACAATAACGACCGTGCGCTTTCAGCATACTTGAAAATGGGGTTCAATACGGTACGAGAAGTTCGTTCACAGGACACAAGGACCATGGAACTCTTGCCATTCAACGAGAAATCACTTTTAGAAATGACACTTTGACCCATTGGAAATGGACAGGAATATACTGGTAGATACAATTCGCAAGACCTTGATCGACGTATTGGGACATGATCGTTTCGAAATGCGCGACGACCTCACGGCTCCGGATGTTGAGGGTTGGGACTCACTCACGCACATGTCGATCATAACCGCACTGGAAAAGAGTTTTGGGATCCGGTTCAAATTACGGGAGATCAATCAACTCAGGAACATGGGATCGCTGATCGAGCTGATCTCCAACAAGGTGACCTGATCATTCCTACATGGTATTCTTTTCGTTCGGGTTTCTTGGGTTCTTCGCTGTGGTCCTATTGCTGTACTGGACCATAGCCAAACGATCCGCACTTTATCAGAATGCTGTTCTCCTTGCAGCAAGCATACTTTTTTACGCTTGGCTGGATCTTCGATTCCTCGGACTTTTGGCTATTAGTGCCGCAGCCAATTTCGGCATAGCATTGGCCATTGATAGGGCCGATCGTGATCCGGTCCGTCTTTTTTGGTTCTGGACCGGTATTGCGATCAATATTGGAGCTTTAGGCTTTTTCAAGTACTTCGGCTTTTTCTATGACAGTATGGTCGATCTGCTCGGCCACATGGGCATAACAGCGCATTATTTGGTGTTACGCATTGCGCTACCGCTCGGTATCAGTTTTTACACGTTCCAAATGCTCGGGTACCTGCTGGATGTCAACAACGGTTTGCAAAAAGCCACGAAGGAACCGTTGTCGTTCTTCACGTACGTATTCCACTTTCCCAAAATTTTGGCTGGTCCAGTAGAGCGAGCTCGGATATTCTTGCCGCGTTTGGAAGTGGTAAGGAAGATCAGCACAACCGAGATCTCAGATGCCCTACGACAAATACTTTGGGGACTGTTCGCCAAAATTGTGATCGCCGATAATTGTAGCGTACTTGTAGATCCGATCTATAACAATATTGAGAGCGCCAATGGTAGCACGTTATTACTTGGTGCGTTCCTCTATTTGATCCAATTGTATGCTGACTTCTCAGGATATTCAAACATTGCGATCGGTCTTTCAAAATTATTGGGACTACCACTTCAGATAAATTTCCGAGCACCCATTTTTGCGACCAATGTGGGTGACTTCTGGCGCCGGTGGCACGTTTCATTGACTTCATGGATGATGGACCATGTATTCACTCCACTCAACTTCATACTACGCGCTCAAGGTCGAACGGGGTTGGCCATTTCCATATTTATCACCTTTTTAGCGGTGGGTATCTGGCATGGTGCCAATTGGACCTTCATACTCTTTGGCACGTTACAAGGGCTGTTCTTCATCCCATTGGTGATCCGTGGTAATGTTACCAGCCAACCATCGAATGCGAAGGGGTCGGTATTTCAGCTTTCGCGCCTTTTTTCCATATCCGCTACATTCTTACTTATGTCAATGTCCTTCATCCTAATGCGCGCACCGGATCTTGGCAGCGCGGTGGATTATTGGCTAGGCATATTGGACCCAAGTATTTTGGCCCGGCCAACCCTGATCATGAATGCAACACCTTTCCTGGTTTCCTTTTTTCTGGTCATTGAATGGTGGGGGCGAGAAGATGGATATGCATTGGCGAGATCCACCTCCATCGGTCCGATGTTCCTGCGATGGTCATTATTTGCATTCCTGGTATTCTTGATCGGTATGTACATGACCAACAATGCCGATGCGTTCATTTATCTTCAATTCTAGTTATACGCCAGCCGTACCTATCCCTACGATCCATTCAAATTCATTCCATTGGTTGAATTTGCTGCTCAGCTGACCTCCACAAAATGCCTAAGCAAAATTACACGGTCCGTCTATTGATCTTCATGATCTTTTGTGCATTTATGTATGGTGTACTTCTCGTGGTTTGGGCTGCAATTTTACCGGCCAAATTCGCAGGGAACGTAAAACACCCTTTGGGTGGTGGTGGTCATTTACATACGCGACTTGCTGAAGTTCAGGATCACGCGCCTGTGGACATACTGTTCTTAGGGTCATCACTGGCCTACCGTGGTTTCGATACCAGGATCTGGAAGGAACGAGGCTACACCGCTTTCAACTTGGGGTCTAGTGCCCAAAGCCCTGTCCAGACCGAGCAATTGGTGAAGGAATTCGTTGATCAATTACAACCTCAAGTCGTAATTATGGAAGTCTATTCCATTCTAAGTACTTCGGATGGAGTTGAATCTTCGCTCTCGATGATCGCCAATCACAAGTTGGATGCAGGTCTTCTTGAAATGGCCGGTCGTGTTGGAAATATTTTGACGTTCAACACCTTGATCTACGCATCTTGCAGAAAACTCTTGGGGGTCGATAAGAATTTCAAGGAACCTTTATATGAAGCCCCTGATCGTTACATACCGGGTGGTTTTGTTGAGCATGATAGCGCTGAGTTCAGGGACAAGGGCAACTCCAATTCGGTCCGCAAAGAGCCGATCGCTTTTCAATGGGATGCGTTCCTACGAACCTGTGCTCTGTTAAAGGCTAAGAATTGTCGCATCATATTCATTGTAACACCCACCACATCAGCCAACCAGAATATGATGCTCGCGAACCCTACCGAAACGGATAATTGGTTCAGGTCCCAACCGAACTATTTGGATATGAACGGCAAAGTTCTGTTGAACGACAGTACGGATTTTTTCGACTCCAAGCATCTACAACAGGGTGCGGTGTTCAAGTTCAATAACGCCTTGATAGATACACTGATCGATCGGAATTGGCTTCCTGTTCGGGACTAGGCACCTTGTTACTGTATCTGCTGTAACACAACACGCGTTATTCTCTTTCACCAAATTCTGGAGCAGGATGAGTTGGAACCTAAAGGTCCCACGATGAACTGTAGAGCCTTGCTGGATAGCAACCCTCGTAATATCCTTCAGTCACTCGTGAGACTCGCTCCAAAAGCCATGACACATTGTTTTTCGGGCTGGATGTGGTTTTACGGAACTAACGTATCAGCGTTAGTAGGCTTCTATCACTGAACCCCAATAAGTTCGATCAACTTACCACCGACCCAGTCCAATTGAATTAGCACTATTCACAATGCTGCGTTAGTAAAAAAATTCAAATGCTATTATTTCATTTCCCTTTCCTACATTGTTCCGCACATTTAAACCTCTCCATGTCATGAATACCTCCCGTTTGGCACTTGCAACCCTTGCATATTCGTTGACCATTTATTCCCAAGCACAGACCTTCGAATGGGGAAAGCAGATCGGCGGATCGAACTATGACTATGCCACAGCCATTGCGGTTGATGGATCGGACAATGTTTATTCCACCGGTCAATTCCAATCCACTGCAGATTTCGATCCAGGACCTGGGGTTTACGATCTTACCACCACGACAGCTTATCAAGTATTCGTCAGTAAACTGGATGCTCAGGGCGATTTCGTTTGGGCTGTAGAGCTTGGAGGCCCCCAAAGTGACTATCCAAATGATATTGCCACAGATCCTTCTGAAAATGTGGTGGTATGTGGCACGTTCAATGTCACGGCTGACATGGATCCAGGGCCAAGTACGTACAACTTGACATCCGTTGGCAGTTCTGATGTGTTCGTATGCAAACTGGATCCCGATGGAAATTTTATTTGGGCAGTTAGTGTGGGTAGCATCAGTTACGACTATCCAGCATCTCTGGATGTTGACGTGTATGGCAACATCTACTTGACCGGAGTGTTTAGAGACACCGTTGATTTCGACCCGGGGCCAGGTGTGCAACAGCGTATTGCTAATGGCTATGATGGTTTCTTGCTCCAACTACTCCCGGACGGGTCATTTGCGGATGTATGGATATTTGGTGGTTCAGGGGATGTGTCACCAAATTGTGTTGAGGTGGATGACGCAGGCAACAAATACGTGACAGGTTCTTATAATGGTGTTGTTGATCTTGACCCAGGACCGGCCGTACTGAACGGGACACAAAATGTAGAAATAGGCGCTCTGTTTATAAGCAAGCTGGATCCAAATGGAGACCTGCTTTGGGCCAATGCCGGGGACGATCAAATTCAAGCATATGGACACTCCATCGCTGTGGATGACTTCGGGAATGTTTACGTTGCAGGTCAATTCTATGGCACGGTCGACTTCGATGCGGGTCCTGCAAGTTTCGTATTGATCGCAGAATACGGGTATAATATGTTCCTCACCAAACTAGGACCAACGGGTGTGCATCAATGGACTCGCGACCGTGGTGAACTAGATGCCGATCATTCGGGCAATAGTATAGACGTGGATCTACAAAACAACGCTTACATCTATGATGTGATCACCAGATACAATGGTGGTGCATTCCAATCAATTGCTCAACAAGAGAGACAAGGGCAACAACCCAACTATTTATCTATCCAGAAATGGAACCCATCCGGTACGCTTGAATTCGACTATGAGCTTGGGCCCAGTGCTCAAGGGTCCCGAGATTCGCCTCATGCCCTATTCGTCACTTCCGATGGTAATATTCATGCGGCGGCCAATTTTACATATGAGACACTGGATGTCGATCCCGGTCCTGGAGTAAGCGAACTTACCCCATTCGGCAATCTGGACGTGTTGATCCACAAAATGTCCCAATGCCCGACGACTTTTAATTCAATAACCGCCAGCGCCTGCGAGGCCTACACCGTACCAAGCGGAGATGAAACGTACACTATCAGTGGGACCATTCAAGATACACTGGTGAATGCCTGCGGTGGTGACAGTATCCTTACCATTGACCTTACCATAAACTACAACACCGTTGGTAGTGAGACCATGACCGCATGCGATAGCATGACCTGGGCCGCGAATGGTGTAACGTACACGACCAGCGGTACGTATTTTTCAATGTTGATCAACGCTGCAGGATGTGATTCGCTGGCCACACTCGACCTCACAGTCAATTACAGTTCCACCAGCACGGATACTCAAATAGCCTGCGATAGCTTCCTTTGGGATGTTGATGGTAACACCTATGATACCAGTGGTAGTTACACCGCTCTTCTTACCAATGCTGCAGGATGTGATTCCACCATCACACTAGACCTTACCGTAAACTACAGTACCACAAGCACGGATGTTCAGGAAGCATGCGATAGTTTCTTCTGGGATGAAGACGGTAACACCTATGATACCAGTGGTAATTACACCGCTCTTCTTACCAATGCTGCAGGATGTGATTCTACCATTACACTAGACCTGACCATCAATAACAGCAACACCAGTGCTGATGTTCAAGTAGCATGTGATAGTTTCCTATGGGATGTGGATGGTAACACCTACGATACCAGCGGTAGTTACACAGCTATTCTCACTAATACCGCAGGATGCGATTCTACCATCACGCTCGACCTGACCGTCAATTACAGTACCGCAAGCACGGATGTAGAAGTGGCATGCGAAAGCTTCTTCTGGGATGAAGATGGGAACACCTATGATACCAGTGGAAGTTACACCGCTATGCTGACCAATGCCGCAGGGTGCGATTCTACCGTCACACTTGACCTGACCATCAATAACAGCAACACCAGTGCTGATGTTCAAGTAGCATGCGATAGTTTCTTCTGGGATGCAGATGGTAACACCTATGATACCAGTGGTAGCTATACCACTATTTTGACCAACGCCGCAGGGTGTGATTCTACCATTACACTAGACCTGACCATCAATAACAGCAACGCCAGTGCTGATGTTCAAGAAGCATGCGATAGTTTCTTCTGGGATGCGGATGGTAACACCTATGATACCAGTGGTAGTTACACCGCTATACTGACCAATGCCGCAGGGTGTGATTCTACCATTACACTAGACCTGACCATCAATAACAGCAACGCCAGTGCTGATATTCAAGAAGCATGCGATAGTTTCTTCTGGGATGCGGATGGTAACAACTATGATACCAGTGGTAGCTATACCACTATTTTGACCAACGCCGCAGGATGCGATTCTACCATCACGCTTGACCTGACCATCAATAACAGCAACACCAGTGCTGATGTTCAAGTAGCATGTGATAGTTTCTTCTGGGATGCGGATGGTAACACCTATGATAGCAGCGGTAGTTACACCGCTCTTCTTACCAATGCCGCAGGGTGCGATTCTATCATCACACTCGACCTTACCGTCAATTACAGTACCGCAAGCACCGTTGTAGAAGTGGCATGCGATAGCTTCCTTTGGGATGTGGATGGCAACACCTATGATACCACTGGTAGTTATACGGCTGTCCTGACCAATGCCGTAGGGTGCGATTCCACCATCACGCTGGACCTTACCGTCAATAGCAATATCACCAGTGTAGATGTTCAAGTAGCATGCGATAGCTTCTTCTGGGATGCGGATGGGAACACCTATGATACCGATGGAAGTTATACGGCTATTTTGACCAACGCAGCTGGGTGTGATTCTACTGTTACGCTTGACCTTACTGTTAATAGCAGCTCCACGGGTGCACAGGTGGAAGTGGCATGCGATAGCTTCCTTTGGGATGCGGATGGTAACACCTATGATAACAGCGGTAGTTACACTGCTATTCTTACCAATGCTGCAGGGTGCGATTCTACTATCACCCTGGACCTCTCCATTCTGAACAGTTCTGCAAGCTCAACTTCGGTTAATACCTGCACTGATTACTTCTGGGATGCAGATGGTAATACCTATGATAGCAGCGGAACCTATAGCGCAGTGTTCATCAACGCAGTGGGTTGTGACTCTACTGCCACACTTCTCCTCACGGTGGATACAGTGGATGTAACAGTGATCACTATTGCGGATACTGCGTTCACCGCTAGTGCTACCAATGCCGTGTTCCAATGGCTCGATTGTGATAATAATAATGAGCCGATCCCCGGAGCCACTTCAGCGGACTTCGCTCCTACGAACGCTGGCAGTTATGCCGTTGAAGTCACCCAGAATGGTTGTACGGACACCTCCGCTTGTTCCATCTCAACGGTAGGGATCGATTATCTGAACAACGCAGCAAATGTTGTGGTATTTCCCAATCCGACAGATGGCCAATTGAACATTGTGTTCGGGAAAGTGCAGGCAAATGTGTTCATCACTGTACATGCTATGGATGGTAGACAAGTAGCAGCGTTCAAGGAAAAGCAGACTGACCGTATCGTTACAGAACTTGATGTAGCGCAGGGAAATTACCTTATCCATGTATTCACGGAGGGCGCACCACCGGCGGTCTTCAAGGTCTTGGTGCAATGATCTGATGCTTTCATTTTGTTGACCCGTTGAATAACTTGGTGGACGCACAAATGACACAATAGCTAGGCACTAATTTCAGTGGTTGAGGAAATTGTGTGTCTTGCGGTTCAGGAAGAACTGTACTTGCTACGCCTATGTAAACGTGAGCACTTGCACGCCATGAGCAATAAGTATGTGTATGAAAACCTGAAACTTAAAGGTTGAGTTATCCATTATTTCCATCACTCGTATGCACGTCACTGTTTCTTAGCACGGCTTTTAGCTCTGCTCTGGTTGCAGTGTTCAGCATTACCGGAATTAGGCTCTTCATTGACAAAGGAATTGACCTGCCCTACCCTTTTCAATAAGTCAGGATATTACGAACATGAACGGACAAGTATCATTGAATGACACACTGCACTTCACCGACGGTCATCTTTTGAATCAGGCCGGCGTGGAACTATTCAACGCAGCGTTGATCGATTCCTGAATACAAGTGGACGATTACCTATTCGGGACTAGGCAAGTTGCTATGGTAACTGCTCCATCACCACCGTCGTCGGCACAATGCCGCCGATATTCATCAAAATTTGGTCACGATCATTGTTCGTGCCGGTGTATCGCACAGTGCCGTCCATGTTTACGTCCTCGCGCAAGTAACCAGTCGTGGAAGGTGAGCAAGGGAGCAAGTCGTTTCATGTTGTCATTGTTTGATGAAGCGTCCGCGACATGTAGCCCCGTCGCTCATTGATGCGAGTAGCACGTATGCTCCCGACTTTAATCCAGAGACGTCAATACTACCGAAGGATGCCCGCACGGACCGGCGCATCACTTCCCTGCCGTCATGCGCAAGCACGACGATGATCTCGATCTGTCCATCGCTGCGGAAGTTCAAGTGGTCCGTAGTTGGAATAGGTGCTATCGTCAGCGCTGTCGTAACTCCCACTTCCACCCCCGTACTGACCTCCGCCACCAACACGCTCGGCTCAGTGATCACCGGATCGTTGAAGTCGAAGTAGATGTTGGCGATGTTCTCGATGATGGTGCCTGGAAGTAGTGGCAGGCGCGGGCGGATGCGGAAGGCTACAGCCCCATGGCTCAACGCTTCGTTAGCATTGCTATCCGGCAGGTTGATGTTCCCAAAGGTCCACTGCACAACCCGCCCGGGTTTGAAGGCAACATCAAATGCGTGCGAGGCTGCTCCCTGCTCGAAACTGGACATGTCGAATTCCGCCGGAAGCGTGTCGGTGACGACCACATCGATCGCTTCCGCAGTTCCCGTGTTCTGGAAGCGGATAGTGTAATCGATCCATTCATCCTCATCGATGAAGTAGAGGGTACTGCTTGAACCGCTGCTCGTTGATGCCACTTTGTCGTTGGGGTCATAGCTGCCGACGACCGTGGTCTGCAGGTTGGTCGCATTGTTCAGCGTACTGCTTTCATTGAGTGTGTTGCTGGCATTCACGCTGCTGATGAGCACGGTGCCTAGTGGTGTGGACGCCGGAACGGTAAATGCGGCGTGGAAGGAGGTCTGCGCGAACGATGTGAGCGCACCCAGATTCCATGTGATAGTGTTGCCTGCAACATCGGTCGGTGTTGGAGACGCATCGAGGAACACCAAGGCGGGATCGAAGTCCGCTGTTACGGTTACTGGTCCGCTCACTTGGGGGGTGGTATTGCGCACGGTTCCGTTGAAGCCGTACGTGAAACCCGGCCGTGCTGGGCCTTGCGCGGTAAAGAGCGCGAGGTCCAAAGGAACGTCGCTGCCATTGGCGAAATCGATGGAAGGATCTGAAGCATTCACCGTGAAGGGTACGGGCTGAACCACCGGGCAGTAGCGGATGAGCGTAGGATCCAATTGCTCTAGTGTATAGGCTCCATCCACGATGTTGAAGCTGAAGTTGCCTGCCCCGTTCGTAAGCGCATACTGCACGCCTGGTTCGATCTGAAGCACGCTGTACGGAACGCCAACTTCCCCACCGTCGCGCTCGCAATCGGCGTCCAGATCATACCAGCTGGTTCCATGCACATTGCCGCAAAGCGGCCCCAGATCCGGGATGGTGAACGCACCAGTCAAACCTTCAGTGCAAGAGGTGGTGATCTGCCAGGTCCACGCCTGGTCGAAAGTGTAATCGCCGGATGCAAGGCCAGTAACAAGTTCCGAGGATACTTGATCGTACTGGTAGACCACCTGGCCTTGATCGTTGCGGATGCTCACGTTCGCAGGCCAATCACTGTTGTTGAGCACCACACTCCCATTGGGTCCATTGCATGCCGCTACGATATTCGATACGGTTATAGGTTCACCTGAAGGCCCCTGCATCATATCCTCGTGCATTCCCGAGCAACCGCCAGCATCGCTCGCACTCACATAGAATTGATCGCCTGACGCAAGACCGTAGTAGATCGGATCGCCATCACCGGTGGTTCCTCCGGGCGAGGCGGGCGCACCGTTCACATAGACCGAGACGTTGTAAGGCGGTGTGCCGTTGAACATGCTCTGGACCACCACGAAACTGCCATTGCTTTCCCCCGGACAAGCGAAGCCTCCAGCGAAAGTGGTCTGCACGAACAGGTTTCCGTTGGCCACCGTGCCGCTCCAAGAACCGGTAGCACCAAGGTCGTCGGTGACCAACACGGAATAGTTCCCCGCGGCGAGCCCGGTGCGATCCTCCGTGGTGGGACCATCAGCCCATAGGTATGTATAAGGCGGCGTACCGGTCAAGGGCGTGATGTCTATGGAACCGGTGTTGTTCGCGCAGGTGGTCGGTATTGTACCACCGGACACCGCGAAAGCCAAAGCGTTCAGCGGAGTCAGTATCAAGGCAAGTAGCGCGTAGCGCATAGTGGTCAGAGTTTGGTCAATCGCGTGTGTAGCTGTTCTCCTGTTCCTGTGGTGATCACCACAACATAAGTGCCTGTAGCAATTGTGGCGAGATCGATCTCGGCCATAGCGCTTCCGCCCAGCCGTTCAGTGAGCACTGTCCTTCCATCCGTTGCGAGAAGTGCAAATGATCGTATGCTTCCTTTTCCATATTTCACCGTCACTGACCCATTCGTCGGGTTCGGAAAGACATTGAGTTCATCCATGATGAATGCCGTGTTCACCGCTGTGCTGAACTCCGCCACCAGCACACTCGGCTCGGTGATCACCGGTGGGTTGAAGTCGAAATAGATATTCGCTGTATTACTCATGATCGTTCCCGGCAGCACGGGTTGCGCAGGACGTATCCGGAAGCTCACCAGCCCATGACTTTCCGCCTCGTTGGTGACGCTGTCCGGCAACAGGATAGTATCAAACCGCCATTCCACCAACCGGCCAGGCTTGAACATGACGGAGAATAGATGCGAGGCCGTCCCTTGCTGGAACGAAGCCATGTCGAGTTCGGCCGTGAGTGTATCAGTTACCACAACCGTGAAGGCGGTATCCGTTCCCGTATTCTGGAATTGGATTGTGTAGTCCAGCCAATCATCCTGGTCGATGAAGTACTGCGTTCCGCTCTGGCGCGAACTGGTAAGCACGCTCTTCTCATTGGGATCGAAACTACCGGTGATAGTACGAATGGTGGTGAAGGTGTTGTTCGCGGAGCTGGTCTCTACAAATGGTTGTGCCACCGACCAAGTGTTGTATACCACCGTGCCGATCAACACGGGGTCCGGCGGAACTTGGAGCACCAGGTTGATATGCTGCACGCCGAATGCGCCCAAGGCCGGCATGTTGCTCCAAAGGACCGTATTGCCCACAACCGAAGTCGGAACGGGAACGGCGGACACAAAGCTGAGGACAGGATCGATAGTCAGGCTCACTTCCACCGCGCCGGTAAGTTGTCCACTGCTGTTGCTCGCGGTGAACTGGTTGTTCACCAAAAAGCCGGGCCGGGGCGTTGCCATTGCGGCGTACGTGATAACATCCAACGGGATCGCACTGCTATCGGCGAAATCCTGTGTGACCAATGCACCGTTCGTGATGTTAAGGGGCACCGGATCCACAGCCGGGCAGATCGGCACGATATCCTGTGGCGTTTGGGAAAGCGTGTAGTTGCCGCTGGCCAGCCCAATGGCATACGTACCGTCGCCGGATGTCAATGCGTACACCGGCCCAGGCAGCACTTCCAACACATGGTAGGGAATGGCCTCGTCGTTGGCGTCCTGTGTGCAATCCTGATCGTGGTCCAGATAGATCCTGCCTTGGACTGAGCCGCAATCGGGCCCCAGGTCGGGAACAGTGAAGGGATGCTCTTCGAAACAGGGCAATTCTTCGTTGCCATCAAACCAATACACGCGGGCCGTGTGGTTGCCTGTAGCGAGGCCCGAAAAAGTCAACGGGCTCCCCGACGAAGGACCGGCTACCACATTTTCCTGATCATCGAACACAGTGACGGACGTGCCGAAGATCCCCAAACCCAGATCGAAGACGTTGTTGAACGTAACGCTACCGTTGGCCTCGCCCCCGCACGCAGCGTTGATGGTTCCCAATTGGACTTGGCCGCCAACCGCCCCGAAAATATCGAAGCCGTTACCGGTTCCTGCACAGCCGTACTGATCGACGACCGTGTAGTTGCCGCTGTTGGTTCCACTGCAGAAACCGCCGAACACCGGATCCCCGTACAGCGGTTCCGTATCCACTTGCTGATTGAATTGATCGAACGTGATGGTGTACGGCCCCAGCCCATTGAAGGACTGCGTGTAGATGATGGCACGCCCATCGCACAGGCCCGGGCAAGCGGGAGCCCCCGACCCATTGAAGCTCCACACCGCAGGGATCATCAGGTATGGAAGGTCCATCACATCTATGGCTTGGCTGACTTCTTCCAATAGTGCATCGGTCACCGTCACGCTGTAGTTGCCAGCGAGAAGACCAGTGATAGTATCGTTCGTTGAACCCGTGGACCAGAGGTAGGTATAGGGCGGGGCACCACCGCTCACATCCACGGTGAGCCAACCGACAGGGTTGCCGCAGCTGGCTTCGTTCCCGTGGAGGAACAAGGTCATGGCGCAAACCTGACCGGTAAACAAGTAGCACACTAAAGGAAGAAGGATCTTGGATCTCATGCTCTTAGAATTTGGTCACACGCGTGTGCAGCTGTTCGCCTCTCCCTGAAATGATCACCAGCACATACGTGCCGGTAGCAATGGTCGCGAGATCGATCTCGGCCATTGCGTTTCCGCCCAATTGTTCGCTGAGCACAGTCCTTCCGTCCATCGCGAGAAGTGCTAAGGATCGCATACCCCCATTGTCATAGTTCACCCTCACCGATCCATTCGTCGGGTTCGGGAATACATTGAGATCTTCTGAGTTGAACTCAGCGTTCAACCCTGTACTGAACTCCGCCACCAGCACGCTTGGTTCGGTGATCACCGGATCGTTGAAATCGAAGAAGATGTTGGCGGTGTTGCTGATCACGGTGCCGGGTGCGAGCGGTTCATGCGGGCGGATACGGAAGGAGACGAAGCCGTGAGAGGCTGCCTCGTTCACGTTGCTGTCCGGGAGCAGGATGTTCGGGAAGGTCCATCGAAGTATACCCTGCCCGGAGAGGGACCAGATGAAGTTGTGCGAACCAGCACCCATGCGGATCGTGGCCGGGTCCAGCTGCGCTGGCAGCGTATCTGTGATCACCACCAGGAATGCCGTATCGGAGCCGGTGTTCTGGAAACGGACCACATAATCCACCCACTCATCTTCATCGATCAGATAGATGGTGCTGCTATTTCCATGACTTGTGTTGGCGGTCTTGTCGTTCGGGTCGAAGCTGCCGATGATCGTCACCAGCCAAGTGGCGGTATTGTTCACGGGTACGGCATCCAGGTTCACGGGTGTCACCGTGGCGGTGGCGCTCAACTGTGTGCCGATCAAGCCTACGTTCGATGGGATCTGGAAACGCACGAGCAGATCACGCGTCGCGAAGTTGTTCATGTTCCCCACATTGTTCCAGGTAAGGGTGTTGGCCGTGCTGGAACTCGGGTTCAAGGAAGCACTGATGAACACAAGTGTCGGATCGAAGGTCATCACCACCTGGTTGTTCCCAGTGGCATCCGGTGTCAGATTCGCCATGTCGATCGCGTAGGCCAATTCGAAGCCTGGTCTGGCCGGACCGCTGGCCATGGTCAACTCCACATCGAGGGCCACAAGCGCCGTATCAGCGAAGTCGAGCACGGCAAGGCCATTGGCGTTCACCGTAACCGGCTCCGGATGGCAATGCTGTTCTGCGTCGCTTGTGATCTCCGTCACCGTGTAGGTCCCGTTCGGTACGTTCAGCGAATAGGCTCCGCCCGCATTGGTGGTTGCGAAGTACGGACCCGGATCGAACTGAAGCAGCGAATTGGGACGAAAGCGTTCGGTGCCGTTCTTGACACAATTCAGATCGTAGTCCATGAACACTTTCCCGGAAATGTTGGAACAACCGGATCCAAGGTCCGGAATGGTCACCATCACAGAATCGCCACAACCACCGCCGGGCTGCCATTCTGTGAACGGCGCGAAGTTGACCGACTGTGTCAACCAATACTCACCTGGTGCAAGGCCCGTCCAAGTATTGAGAATGTCGGACGACTCGACTGGTGTGTGACCATAGGCGCCTGAACCCGTTCCTACGATGGAGCCGTCCGGCCCGAATACGGAGCCGGCACCATCGGTCAATTGATGCCACGTACGTGCATAAGTGGGACTGTGGAGCAAAAGGGCCTCGATGGATCCATTGGCAGCACCGGCACACGTGCCCTGCAGATCAAGGATCACCGGTGTGGTCCAGGTCGGCTGCCCCAATCTGTAACCGCTATGCAGTTCTCCAGCACAACCATTCGCGTCCGTGAACTGCAACTGAGTGCTGGTTGTAGTACTGTATGGACCCGTGTAGTAGGCCGAGTAGACATTTTCACCCATGTAGAGGCCCGTGAAGAAAGGTGAGCTGAAGGTTATCGGGCCATTGGGTAGCTCGGTCATGAACAGGTAGCCTCCATAGGCATCACCCGGGCAGAGGCTGCCCCCGGTTACGGCAGCGATGCTGTACCCGACCGACAGAACGGTTTGGTTCCCGAGCGCCTCATCGCTCTGGCTGTCCGTTACCGTAACGGAGATCGGACCAGCGCTCAGGCCCGATACCGATGCCGTGGTAGCACCAGTGCTCCACAGATAAGTGTACGGCGGCACCCCACCGCTCACATTGGCTTGTGCCGTACCATCGGCATAGGTACAGATCTCGTGCGCCGTGATCTGTATGTTCACGGTGATCGCTTGTAGCGCAAGCGCACCACAAAGAAGGGTAGCCGTGGTCAACACGCGAGTTGTAGGGTACAGGGTGGTTCTCATCGTAGTGTCAGTGTTTAATGAAGGTCAGGGTATATGTTCGTTCGGCATTCACAACAGCCTGTACGATGTAAAGGCCATCGGCAAACTCCGCGATATCCATCCGGGGCAAAGTGCCTTTGGTGTTCACGATCCGAAGGATGCGACCATCCAAGGCAAGCAACCTTAGTTCAGCGATCTGTTCGCCCATGCGCATGCCACCAACACTGACCGAATGCAGTGCTGGGTTGGGGTACAGGTACAAGTTGGTTTCGGGCTCCAGAACTTCCAGCCCCGTACTGAACTCCGCCACTAACACGCTCGGCTCGGTGATCACCGGCTCATTGAAATCGAAGTAGATGTTGGCGATGTTCTCAATGGTTGTTCCAGGAAGTAGAGGTGTGCGTGGCTTGATGCGGAAGGAGACGAAGCCATGACTGGCGGCTTCGTTCACGTTGCTATCTGGCAGTAGAATATTTGCGAAGGTGAATTCCAGCGTACCATGCCCACTCAACTTCCATGTGAATGGATGCGAGGCTGCACCCATGACGATGGAACCGGGCTCTAAGTTCTGCGGCAACGTGTCCGTTACCACTACCGTAAAGGCCGTATCGTTGCCCGTGTTCTGGAAGCGGATCGTGTAGTCGATGAATTCATCCTCACCGAGAAGCCAGACATCGCTGCTGCCCGAGCTGGTATGCGCCACCTTGTCGTTGGGGTCCCACGGGCCGGTAACCGTTCTGAAATTCGTTGTGGTGTTGTTGGCGGTTACCGTCTCGGCTTCGGTGCAGGTGATACTCGCCATGTTCACCAATTGCGTTCCGATGATCCCAACTGTGTTCGGTACCTGCGTGCTCACTTGAATATTCACCGGATTGGTAAACGTCGCTTGGGGTAGATCCCATACGATGGTATTGCCATTGATGCTGGTGGGCGGAGGTACAGAAGCGGTGAAGGTGAGGTTCGGGTCCAATATCAATTGCACGTTGACCGCTCCACTTACAAGGGGCGTATTGTTCTCTATGGTGAGTGCAAGCACGAACTCTGATCCGCGGCGTGCCACTCCAGAAGAGAGTGCTACACCCACATCCAAGCCGAAGGTGATCGTATCGGGAAAATCCACGACCAAGGCTGGGCCACCTTCAAGTACCTCGAAAGATCGTGGGCTCGGATCGCAGTGATCGCCCCATGCGGGATCCATCTGTTCCAAGGTGTACTGTCCCACGGGCATGGCCAGAAAATAGTTTCCTGCTTGATCTGTGCTGGTGTAGAAACCACCGGGCTGCACTTTTAGGATCTTGTATGGTGCGGCCACATCGCCTGCGTTGATGGTGCAGTCTTCGTCCGCATCATAATAGACCGTGCCGCTCACTCCGGGCGCAACAACATAGTCCCATGGAATATACTCCCAGAGGTCGTTGGTCTGTGCAGCGGATGATATGAAGCCATCGTTCTGGTTCAGATTGCCGCAGGACAGGAAGCCTCTACCGGCAGCTGAAGCCGCAGTGCCATCCACTCGAAAGCCACCTCCGGTCGTTGCCTCTATCGTCCATGCATCGGTCACGGGGTCATAGCTGTGGAAGGCATCCATTATAGTACCTGAAAGTGTACCTCCTGCACGGAAACCTTGATCACCGATCCCGAATGCCATGTGTGACTGCATGTTGTTCGGCGCAAGAAAGGATGCGATGCCGGCCCAGCTATCTGTCGCGGGATCGTAACAGCGAGCGTAGTCGGTGGCCGTGCTGGAACCCGCGATATTCCCGGCAGAGATACAGCCCTTGCCTCCCATCACGAACGAAGCCGAGGAATGCACGGCCATGCCGGGGCTAACGCGCTGCTCCCATGCATTGGTCTGAGGGTCGTACGCCCACAGGTCATTCTGGCGCACTCCGCCGATCAGTCCGGTGCTGATGAAGACCCGATCATCCACTCCAAAGGCGACCGTATTGGTGCGCGCACCACCGAGTAGATCGGTAGCTTGTGCCCACGTGTCCGCCACAGGATCATACGCCCAGAAATTGTCCGTTGCCGAAGCGGTCAGGATATATCCCTTTCCGTTCGCTGGAGCAGCTGCTTCTACACCGACCGAGGCTTCGGTGGGCATTGCGGCGCGGGCCGTCCATGTGCGTGTGATCGGAGCATAGGACCACAGATCCGTGAGCCTGTTGCCGACACCTGCGATCCCTCCACCCAAGTAGAGAATATCGTCGATCGTGAAAGACACGGGATGTCTGCGAACTGAACCTGGCAGGTACGGACGCTGGGCCCAGGTGCCGGGCACTAAAGGGGCGGATGGCCCTAGTTCCCAGATCTCAGCTTGGACTCCTTGCGCGGGAACATAGCCGCCAATGAGGTAGGCCTTGGTGCCATGCGATACCGCCACGGCATGATCCCGCCCCGCTGCAGCCCACAATGCCGGAGCAGGGGTCCAAGAATCCGATGCAGGTTCGTATGCGAAAAAGTCCTGCGTATTGCTACCTGTACCTACGTAACCCCTATCGCCTATGGTGAAGGCCGCGGCACCATCACGCACACCACCCGGATAGGGTGCTTTCACGCTCCAAGCGTCGGCGACCGGGTCATAGCTCCAGAGCGCAGTGCCGGTTTTGCTGATCACATAGCCCTTTCCGTCCAATGCGAAGGCGACGCCACCGTCAATGTTAGCGGGCATATTCGCGCGCTGCGCCCAACCTGTTGTTGGTGAGTACTCCCAGAGGTCGTTGAAGTTCTGCCAGCCTCCATTGTTCGCTCCACCTCCGATATAGGCCTTGTCACCGATAACGAAAACGATGGCCCCGATGCGCTGGCCGCCCGGGAACACGAGCGGTTGCATATTCCAGAAATTATTCTCCGCGAGCGTGTACTGGAAGATCGTGTCGTTGGCGTCGTAATTATAGGTCCCGCCTAAGCCAACATAGCCAATGTCGCCAATGGAAAAGCCGACCCCGCCTTCACCCGCCTTGCTTTCGGCGAGGCTGTGTGTTTCGCCCTCCACAGCGAAAGCGGAGAAGGTGTTGGTAGTCGGATCGTACTTCTTGAAGGAACCGCTCGGGTATCCAGTGCGGTCGTATCCCATACCGAAGATGATGTAGTCTCCTAAACTGAAGGCCACACCACCCCGCTGTGCCCAGCCCATCTCCTGCGTGCGCAGCGGCTTCTTTTTCAGGAACCATTCCTGCTGGGCCTGCAAGCCGGAAGACAGAAAAAGAACAAGGATAGTAAGTAGATGCTTCATTTTCTCTTTGTTATTTATGGATCAGCTAAAGGGGCAAGACGCATGGTTATTTACGGAGAACGGAGAACCCTGATCAAAATAGAGACCAGAACGACCATCGTTCGCACTTAACGGAGGCAAAGCACTCAAATTCAGTGCGAATAGCAGAAGTAGTGATTTGATCATGGCCTGGTGAATGGCACGAATATTACCTTGACGAGAAAGGTAACATAAGGATGCCTACGGACCATGGAATTTCCATGAATTGGCCATTCATTGTGGCATCGGTAGATTTGCAACCCTTAAAGTCCCACATGATCGGTTCGTCCGGTCATCCATTCCATGAGCACCTCCGGCACGGTTGCCTTTCATACGCTTGGTTGCAAGCTCAATTTCGCCGAGACCAGCACCCTTGCGCGGTCATTGGAAGAAGCGGGCTATGCACGTGTTAGACCTGAAGAACGACCGGATGTATTCGTGTTGAACACCTGCAGCGTTACAGAGAATGCCGACAAGGAATGCAGGCGGCATGTACGTCGGTTCAGGAACATCAATTCCGAAGCATTCATTGCCGTTGTGGGTTGTTACGCACAGCTCAAACCAGAAGAAATTCTGACTATTCCGGGAGTGGATCTCGTATTGGGAGCCAATGAAAAGTTCGATCTGGCCAGTTACATCGAACGCTCCACTTTGGGTCATTCCGGGCTTGACCCGGAATCTCAAAGCGGCAGGCCCGCCCCCTCCAAAGGCGAGGCCCACTACTCCCCCATCAAGGACACGAAAACCTTCGTCCCTAGTTACAACGCGAACGACCGGACACGGACATTCTTGAAGGTGCAGGACGGGTGTGATTATTTCTGCTCGTTCTGCACGATCCCATTAGCACGTGGTAGAAGTCGAAGTGCGACCATCGAAGAAACCGTGGCATTGGCAAGAGAGATCGCTGCCTCGGGGGTGAAGGAGATCGTACTCACTGGCGTGAATACCGGTGATTTCGGAAAAAGCAACGGGGCTTCAAGCGGAGTCGAGAAGGAGAATTTCCTTCAACTGATCGAGGCACTTGATGAAGTTGAAGGCATCGATCGTTTCCGTATCAGCAGCATTGAACCGAATCTCTGCCATGACGGAGTGATCGACTTTGTCGCCAAGAGCAAACGCTTCGCGCCACATTTCCACATGCCGCTTCAAAGTGGCAGCGATGCGATCTTGGAACGCATGCGCAGGCGCTACGACACCGCGTTGTATGCGGATCGCGTTGCACACATCAAACGTGTAATGCCCCATGCATGCATTGGTGTAGATGTGATAACCGGCACGCCCGGAGAAACGGATGAAGAGTTCCTGAAGACCCATGAATTCATACGGAGCATTGCGGTGGACTATCTGCATGTATTTACTTACAGCGAACGCGCCAACACCACTGCCGTGCGTATGGAAGATGCCATCCCAATGGAAACACGCAGGGAACGCACCAAACAACTGCGTATCCTGAGCAGCAAATTGCAACGGGCGTTCTATGAAGAACATAGTGGTACCACACGCGATGTTCTTTTCGAGACCGAGAATGTGGAGGGCCACATGCTAGGGTATACGGACAACTACATTCGCTTAACTATGCCTTACGACCCATCATTGACCAACAAGATCACCACAGCGTCTTTGGAGACCATTAATGGCGACGGTCAAGTAATTGGCACTATTCCAACCAACGAATTATCCAATTGTCTGATCGTTTGATACTCTACGACTCATGATACGCCTAGCTAAGACTGCAGGAGCACTATCGTTCAGCTCAAGAAAGCGCACCATCAGCTAATCAAACAATCGGCTAATCAGCTAATCCTTAATGTACCCTACCCTCTACCACGCCTTGCTGGACCTTACCGGGATCGACCTGCCGTTCTTGAAATTCATGAACAGCTTCGGGTTCTTCGTGGCCGTGGCGTTCGTATTTGCGAGTTGGACCTTGGGACTGGAGCTACGTCGAAAAGAGCGTGAAGGATTGCTGCAACCCGTTATGCGCAAGGTGAAAGTGGGCTACCCAGCTACGCCAATGGAGTTGATCAGCAATGCGTTGCTCGGTTTCGTGTTGGGATGGAAAGGGCTGTACTTGATCTTGGATTTTTCCAGCGCCACGGCAGACCCACAAGGCACATTGCTTAGCGCCAAAGGCAACTTGCTAGGTGGAATAGCCTTGGGTTGTTTCATGGTCTGGTGGAAATGGCGCGAAAAAGAAAAGCAGAAACTCGCTGAGCCTAAAATTGAAGAATACCGGATGCAGGCCCACGAGCACAGTGGCAACATCACGCTTACTGCGGCGCTCTATGGGGTCATCGGTGCGAAGCTGTTCCATTGGCTGGAGAATCCAGATGAATTCATTCGGTTCATCAAACAGCCGGCCGGTGCAGAATTGTTCAGCGGTCTTACCATGTACGGCGGCTTGATCTTTGCCGGCTTCATGGTGATCCGCTATTTCAGAAGGAATGGTATCCCCCCTTGGGCTGGAATGGATGCAGCCGCACCGGGAGTAATGCTTGCGTACGGTGTTGGACGGTTGGGCTGCCAGACCAGTGGCGATGGTGATTGGGGCATCGTGAATAACAGACCTGCACCAAGCTGGATCCCGGACTGGCTATGGAGTTACGACTTCCCGAACAACGTTAATGGAGTTGGAATTCCGATGACCGACGGCACTGCTTTTCCAGGCTATGGCATGGTACTACCGGAACCTGTCTGGCCCACTTCCATATACGAATTCATCATGGGCGTTGGCCTGTTCTTCGTACTGTGGGCATGGAGGAAAAAGCTAAGCGTTCCAGGTATGATCTTCTTCCTATTCCTGGCACTGAACGGCGTGGAGCGGTTCTTCATTGAAAAGATCCGCGTGAACGTGCCATTTGCTGGAACATGGACACAAGCAGAAGTAATATCGCTTATATTGATCATCGTTGGAATTGCAGGAATGATCATGCGCCAGCGCACTAAGACACTACCCAATGGACCTCAAGAAGCTCACGGAACAAGTTGAAGCACTCTGCATCGAAGTTGCAGCATTCATACGCGATGAAGCGGGCAAGCTCACCGAAGCTGGCGTAAGCACTAAGAGCGCGAACAACCTAGTTACGCACGTGGATCACACCGCTGAGGACCGTCTTGTGGAAGCCTTGGAAAAGATCCTACCCAATGCAGGATTCATTGCCGAAGAAGGCAGTGGCGAACGCGGCGAAGGCCTGAACTGGATCATCGATCCGCTCGATGGCACCACCAACTTCGTTCATGGTGTACCCTGCTATTGCATCAGCATTGCGTTGGTCGATGGAACCGAACCACTGTTGGGTGTGGTGCACGAAGTAACACGCAACGAACGCTTCACCGCTTGGAAAGGTGGTGGCGCCTACATGAATGGCGAACCGATCAAGGTATCCCCTAGGAAGAAATTAGTGGATAGCCTTTTGGCCACCGGTTTCCCCTATGATGATTTCGGCTACGAGACCGAGTACATGGATCTCTTACGCGAGCTCATGCACCGTACGCGCGGCATCCGCCGTTTGGGCAGTGCCGCCGCGGATCTTGCTTACGTAGCCTGCGGAAGGTTCGAAGCCTTTTACGAGTACGGCTTGAACAGCTGGGACGTAGCCGCCGGTGTACTCTTGGTACGCGAAGCCGGTGGAAAGGTCAGTGGTTTCCAACCGAGCAAGGACCCTGTTTTTGATGAGGAGATCGTTGCTACGAATAGCGCGGTGCATGATGAATTGTTGGAGGCAATTGAGCGGAATTGGCAACGGCAGGATTGAGGGAAACTCGCTGATTCCTGCAGTTTCATCCATTTGTCCTTCTTCTTATCTGCAATCTATTCCTCGATAAGACTGAGTACGCATCATTTCCTTAAATTTGTACGTACAAGCAGGTTCTAATGGACACCAAACTCACCTTAAAGCTCAACCAAGAAGTTATCGAGCGGGCTAAAGCGTATGCTGCTGATAAGAAAATGAGCTTGTCGCGCATCATCGAAGCCTACCTCCAATCCCTCACTATAGAGAAAAAGGAAACCGAATTCGAGATCTCTCCCTTTGTCAAAAGCATTGCTACGGGTAAAAAGATCCCGGTTAACCTGGACTACAAGAAAGAGTACTCAAACTTCTTAACCAAGAAGTACAAATGAGTAAACGGGCCTTCCTCGACACCAATATCATGTTAGATCTGTTAGGCGAACGTGCTCCCTTCTATATACCGATCGCCCAGATCGCCACCTTGGCCGAAAGACAACAGTTGACACTTGTTGCTTCCCCAATTTCGTTCGCAACCGTCAACTATTTTCTCTCGAAGAACGAAGGCTCAACAGTGGCAAGAGAAAAATTGAGAAAATTCAAGATCTTATGCGAGATCTGTCCCATCAATGAACAGACCATTGAAAAGGGGTTGAACTCAGCGATAAAAGATTTCGAAGATGCCTTGCAGTATTTCAGTGCAACCGATTCGGAATGTGACGTGATCATAACACGAAACGGAAAAGACTTCAAGGCCTCGATGATACCCGTTATGACGGCGAAGGAATTTTTAGCGAGACTTAGCAATAGTTGAGTTAGTGCCGGATTCTTCACGGTTGCTATCATTCTTAATTTTAATATTTGCTTTTGGATCGACCACTATCGAGGCTTATGAATTGGTAAACCATTACACGTATATTTGTAGGTATCAATGAAAGGAGTCGAAATTCTATACGACGACAAGGGGAATAAACGATACGTGCAATTGGACGTTAACACCATTGTCAATGAACCTGAGGCGGTCGAAGAGCTCTTGGATGTGATCATCTGCGAAGCCCGTAAGAACGAACCTTCGATCTCACTAGAGGAACTGAAAGTGCGTTCCAAAAAGGTCAAGAAGAAGTGAGCTACGAAGTTCGGATCCTCCGTAGTGCCGAACGCGAGATCCTTCGCCTTCCCGTTTCAGTACAGAACCGGATATTCATCGCACTGGATGGTTTTGAAAAAGAACCACGACCACAGGGATGCAAGAAATTGAAGAACAGTAACAACCTTTGGCGTATTCGGATCGGAGCATACCGCGTGATCTATTCAATTCAGGAAACCATACAACTTGTTCGTGTTGAGCGTGCCGCGCACCGCAGCGAAGTCTATCGGTAAATTCTGGACGGTCCAACGATCATCTCCAAGGCACCCGTTAAACTACTTGGTCACAAACGACGTCATCAGCAATTCGATGCCTTCGCTGGGACTTAACTGTGTCGCTTTGAATAACGACATTCGGCGTAACGCGGAATACGATCAGTTAGGTGAAGAGAAGACATAGTGAACAGAGGAACTAATTCTCATGTAATTTTCCGACCGGATCCAAATGCAGAATTATGGAAGACGATAAAGTGTTGAATTATATCAAGGATATATTGGAAAATATGCCACCGGGTTGGTTAGGCTTAACAACCCATCGACTCGATATCTATGATGAAAAATTGGCCAAAACCCAATTCTTGGATCAGTTCGAGAGCCTGTTCAAGAATACTAATTCCGAAGCAGCTGCACTAGGCGAACTACCCACTGCGTATGACTATATCCGCTTAGGCCACCCCTTGTCTTGCGTATTGGAATGGGTAATAGCTAACTTAAACACACTCGATCCAAAAAATGTGATCAGTTTTTCATCAAAGACAGTTCCGATCATGGCGATCCTTCGGGAAAATTCATTGAAGAACAAAAGCACTCGGATCCTGTTTACGGAAGAGCTGCCAGCGTGTTTCAACGTTGACGTGGTCAAGCGTATTTATGGTTACACGTTCGAGTTAAAGAAGGTCGAGAATGCAGAAGAGGTTACCGCGTTCAACGGCAGTACGATCTTCATTTCAGAACGCGATGACATGTGTCGTGTTGACCTCAACCCGAACATCGACTTTTTCATTAATGTGCATCCTCACTTCGGAAGCGTTCTGTTGGTAAATGGCGTGCACAATGATCAGTACATATCAGAAATTCAGCATGTGCGAAGGAGAGAGACCATTGCCATGACGCCTATCAATTGTGTTGCTGCGCTAGAGGGGCTGATCAACAAGACTTATAATGCGACTGTGGATAGTAATGCCAAGGCAAACAAAGCGATGGTCCTATCCTCGATCGCGGCCATTACTGGTTCTACTACAAAGGCTCTGATCGGTTCTAGTGGCTTGTCCATTCAGTACGCGATCATGATGGGGCTCATTCATGATGCACTCGAAAAACATCCGGGAAAAGCGATCAAGATCATTGTTCCCCCGAATTGCTACGGTGGAACGAACGACCAAGCCAGACGTGTTGCGGCGTGCATGGAAAACGTTGAAGTTGTGGACCTACCAGTTGACGGAGGCAAGGAAATGGATCAAAGCATTGATCTTGTTCTGGACCAAATTGCAAGAGAAGATGCCGTACCTTACATAATTGCAGAAATTCCAACGAATCCGAGAGTTGAAGTTCCTGATCTCTTGAAGATAAAAGAGGTGCTAAGCAAAGTGCGCAAGACAGCAACAGGTGCAACTGCGATCGACCCTGTGTTCATTCTGGATCAAACATTCTGCCCGAATGTTCACTTTCTGGGTGAAGGTGAAATACTCTCAACGGTCCGGACCATTGCCTATGTCAGTGGATCCAAGTTTCCAAGTGGCGGGCTCTGCACTGCGGGCTACTGTGTCGGGAATAAGAAAACCGAAATGTTGATGGATAAAATTGAGCTGCATTTACGTCTTTGCGATAATGAAGCGACTGATCTTCAACTGGAACTATTGGCGAAACAAATGCCTTCGATGAACCAACGGATCGCTGATGCGTACATCAATACGCGTGAATTCGTAACATTCATCAACGCCACTTTGCCAGCGGCGAAGATCAATTTCGTTTCAGAGGAGTTGGCAGAACAAGGGTTTACCCCGTCCGTCTTTTCATTGGACCTTCCAACTAAAGGCACTACGGATGTAGAAAAGGAATCTCATAAAAGAGCATTGAATCTGAAATTGATCGATCTCATGATCACTAAGATCCCCACTGAAAGTAAGTTCTGTGTGAGCTACGGACAGCTGAACGGATGTTATTGGACGATACCAGCAACATCCACGCAGGGGACGACGAAAGAAGGCGACAAGGATTACATTGTCCGTGTTGCACTATCCGCGAATATGGATCTTGAACTTCATAAAAAGGTCTTTGCGGATTTTGTTGAAGGAATGTGATCGAACGGAAAAGCTTGGTCCCTACCCTCTGATCCATATATTGCTCTGAACATCCCACAATGCCACCAAAAAGATCGCTACCCGCCGCAGAGACCAACGAACTGCTAAAGACACTCAAAACCCGTTTCGATAAGCACATGAACCGCCACAAAGGAGTGGATTGGACCACCGTGCAAATCAAGCTGGAAATGAATCCGGAAAAATTATGGTCGCTTAGTGAAATGGAAGCAACCGGTGGTGAGCCGGATGTGGTCGGGCAGGATAAAAAGACCAACGCATTCATCTTCATGGATTGCGCACCTGAAAGTCCAAAGGAACGCCGAAGCATTTGCTACGACCGTGCCGCATGGGAATCGCGGAAGGAACACAAGCCGAAGAATACTGCAGTGGACATGGCCTCCGAGATCGGTGTTGAGCTGTTGACCGAAGAAGAATACCGCGATCTACAGAAGCTTGGACCATTCGATCAAAAAACATCGAGCTGGCTGAGGACGCCAGAGAAGATCAGAACTTTAGGTGGCGCCATCTTCGGTGACTATCGTTTCGGAACTGTCTTCGTTTACCACAACGGAGCTGAGTCGTACTATGGTGCACGTGGATTCCGCGGTGTCTTGCGGGTCTGAGAATCGAATCAAGAAACAGCTAATTCCAAAGAAAAAGGTGGACCGTCCGAGTCCACCTTTTCTTATTCAACCAGAACCAACCCTAGCACAGTTCATAGGCTACGATCAGTGCTGATCACAAAGCCCCGCATCAATTCCGAATTGAGCCAACGTTGTTGGTTGTAGTGAGATCGGCACATTCAGATCCTGTGTAACAACGGTCGTTGTGAACGAGGATGCATATTCGCCATTGATCTTCGATAATGCTACCACGGTTATGTTCATCCCTAGTGGCACATCATAGACCGGACCGATCGAGAAGACATTGTCCGCTCCACCATGTACACCGGTCATCGAGTTCTGATCAGTAAAGACCAACCAAACAAACGTGTTCTCATGGTCATTTCCGAAAGGGCAAGTAACCTGCACATCGGTCGATGGTGCTATAGGTGAGAAGTAATCACAATTGATCCAGCCCAGCGAATCGTTCGGGAAATTATAACCCGAGGTGTCCTCGCCTGCTGCATTCAAGATCGGGTTCGTATTCCATGGATCCCAAATGATCTCACCATCTTCATCCACTTCCCCGCTGAATACCGCCATGTTCGGATCAGCAAAAGATGGTGTAGGCACGTTAACGTAGCTGGCACCTGGCGCGAGCTTCAGGGGTTGACCACCCTGCTCTGCACTAATGAAGAACTGTCCACCACTCACCAACGGACGCAGTTGGCCGTTGTCGTTACCTAGCGTTTGTTTGTTCAACCAGAGCATGTCGCCAACGGTCAACGCTTCAACGAGTTCAAGATCCACGCTGCCCGCAACCAAGCTACCACTTTGAGTGCGAAAAGCATTCGGACCGAAGTACATGTACACGCCATCCTGTCCTTGAATACTTCCGCCGGTAGTAGCATTCACCGTGAACTGCTGCATGGCGTTAACAAGGTTCTGCGCAAATACTTGCTTCAGTGGATTCTCGACTGGTGCTGTTGGTGTCGGACCTGATCCATAATGCTCATCTTTCTTACAGCTGCTGATCACTGTAATTGCCGCTAACACGAAAAATACTTCTTTGGGGATCTTCATGATGTTCTTTGATCAAGGTGAATTTAAAAGACGTTCAACCCTATACACGGAACAGCGGGACCTTAGGTTGGGTAGAGACCAAAAAAAGAATAGTGGATCACTCCCTTCCTACTCAACAACGCCAAACCAACCATCGTGATCGCGCCGTACACCAGCAGCAATTCGAATCCGAATTCAACACACCGAAACGTATATCAATGCACCACAGTCATTGCACGTTTCGCATCGCCATTCAATGATAGCTCAACGATCACAGCTCCTTCTACATGAGTATTAACCAGGATCTGGTTCGTACCACTTGCGATGTAAGCATTTTGAACATGCAATGTCCTTCCAGCGGTATCCAATACTCGTATCATGCCTAGCCCTGAAGAGGTATTACTTGTTGCCAACCACAATTGGTCATTGTTCTGGAACGGCCGAATGGATAACGATGAATTGTCAATGCTGACCGAGCTTGTGGCTGTCGGGATATCCGGTCCGTTCTCAATGGGAATACGCTGTGCGTAAACCCCTGAATTTATTCGATCATCTTGCCATGCCACGACCATGTTCCCATCGTGTACTGCACTGGTGGATCCGTTGCTTTTAAGACCTGAACGTGAGCAGACCGTTCCAATGTTCGGCTCCCAGAGGAATTCGCCATCAAATCCAATGTGAGTTGCTTTGATCAGACTGTCTTGGATGTATGTGAAAACTGAGCCATCATCGGTTGCAGTCAGGCCGATAAAATCACAATTTGCGTTATCTGCTATTAAGGTTCCATTTTCAGCCCACTGCAATACGCCAGCTGTATCAACACGCTGTACGACTACCTGTAAATGACTTGGTGGCATCAAGTTCTCTTCTCCGCCCTGGATAAAGACAATATCCACGTTGGCACCCACAATAACACCATTACCATTTGGAAGTAATGAGATCTCACAATCACTCCCAACTCCAATTAATGGTGCCACAATTATTCCATTTGCACCCCATGTGGTACCGTCTGACCGATAGTGTTGTAATCGTAATTTACCATCAAATAAAGGATCATGCCAGTAGCCACGATGAGCTATGTAGAATCCACCCAAGCCATCTGCCACCGCTGGCTTCATGTACGCATGTTCAACATTATTGGCAACAAACTGATCCAGTCCTAAGAATGTTCCGTTCTGATTGATACGAGCAACCTTAAGTCTGTAGTTACTGACATATGCAGAACCTTCATTTCCGGATTCATGCTCTAAGAGTTGCACTAAGAAACCACCATCTTGTTGAACAATGGGTTTGGGCAACAATGGCCTCTTACCTATACTGACAAAAGGCTGCGAAATAACTACGACCGGGATCTCGAGTGGCACTTGCCAAAATGTCTCCCCATCACTATGGAATTTGTTGTAATAAACGCTTCCATATTCACTATTCCATGTTGCAACGACGGAGTTATCATCATACACATCCATACTTACCGTCTGTTGAGCAACCCCTAAACTATCACCAGCCACTATACCGTTTTCATCCCAAACAGACACTCCGGCGCTATCGAGCTTATAGAAGCTAGCAGTAATAACACCAGTGCGCTTATCAGAAAAGCCAAGGATCGCATTTCCGTCATGATCGATGATCAACCCCATCGGAAACATCTTCGGATTCCAACCTGAAAGAATTGCGAAAGCTGCATTCGGGCTAACGATCACTCCTTCCACATCCCACATTGCAAAGCCCGCAGCATCAATGCGCTGCATGCGCACTTCATAAAGTGTATCCACCTGTTCATACCAAGCAATGTAGGTGCTACCCGCCGGTCCATTGCACATAACGGGGCGCAGCGCGGTTACGCCAATTCCATCCCGCACGGTTGTGTTTTCGTACGCATCATTGGTCCATTGTGCGTGGCTCGACACAACAGATAGGCACGATCCAAAAAGCACGGCGCGGTAATTCATCTGCATGTCAATTTGAAACTAAAGTAAAGCAAAGGACTGTTCGGCATATCCAACAACGATCAATTTATTAACCGGTCAATGCAAAGTGAACGCAATCAGCATTCACCCCCTCCTACTCAACAACGCCAACCCAACCATCGTGATCGCTCCATTCACCAGCAGCAATTCGAACCCGAATTTGTAGCCACCGAATAGTTGTATGCTATACGTATCCAACACAAAGGTGATTATAGGAGATAACACAGCGATAAGCGGAACCCACCGATCATGAACGGCGGTTTTCGTAAGCATTCCGAAAGCGAAAAGACCGAGCAACGGCCCATAAGTGTAACCCGCAACGCGGAAGACCGTTTTGATCACACTATCATCGTTCCACACTTTGAAGAGCAGGATCAGGATCACCATAACAATGCTCATGATCACGTGGACACGAATGCGTAATGGCACGCGTTCCGCTTCGGGGCGCTTTTCAATTTCAAGGACATCTACACAAACGCTGGTGGTCAGTGCGGTCAAGGCGCTATCTGCACTGGAATAGGCTGCGGCGATCAACCCGAGAATGAACAAGAGCCCAACGACCACAGGTAGGCTGCCGTCGGTGGCTAGCATCGGATACAACTGGTCTGGCTTCAATGGCATTTCAACGCCGAAGCGTTCAACATACAAGAAAAGCAAAGCGCCAAGCGAAAGAAAAACCAAGTTAACGAAGACCAGGACAAGGCTGAAGCTCACCATGTTCTTCTGCGCTTCACCGATGTTGCGACAGCTCAGGTTCTTTTGCATCATGTCCTGATCGAGCCCTGTCATAGCAATGGCGATGAACATGCCGCCTAGGAACTGTTTCCAGAAGTAAGTACCCGGTTTGGGGTCATCGAAAAAGAATACACGTGATAATGGGCTTTCATGCACTTGCGTGATCAACTCACCAATGCTCCAACCCAATTTTTGACCGAGCAACACAACGGTCAGTCCCACTGCAACCAGCATGAACAAGGTCTGAAACGTATCGGTCCAAATGATCGTGCGAATACCGCCTTTGCGTGTATACACCCAGATCAAGGCGATGGTAACCACCACCGTTACCACAAAAGGAACGCCCATTTGCTTAAAGACCAAGAATTGCAACACCTCGGCCACCAAATACAAGCGTGCTGCACTGCCCAACGAACGGCTCAAGAGAAAGAACCAGGCACCAGTGAGGTAACTATTCCGACCGAATCGATCACCTAGATACCCATAGATCGACGTCAGCTGCAACCGATAGTACAACGGCAGCAACACGAAAGCGATCACGGCGTAGCCCGGTAAATAACCCAGGACCATTTGTAGGTAACTGAACTTATCGGCCCCCACCATGCCAGGCACGCTGATGAACGTAACCCCGCTCAACGAAGCACCGATCATCCCGAATGCGACGATGTACCACGGACTTTTTCGTTCGCCAACAAAGAATGCTTCGTTGCCGGCGCCGCGCGATGTAACGACCGAAATGCCGTAGAGCATTGCGAAGTAGGCAGTGATCGTGATCAGGATCAGGGTTGGGTTCATGCAACAAATGAACGGGTTGCGCGGTTCCGATCATCGCTTGTCGCGCATGAGTTGTCAATTATGCATTGTGAGCGGTTCGATCCGGTTCCGATTGTGCGTGATCGACCAACTTCTAGTATCTATGTTGGGCAGAACGAGCTGATCAAGCACGTGAGTGATGGACTTTCTCCGTACACATAAATATACGCTGGGCATTGGCTTGGTCCTACTGGCCTTGGTGCTGATCGAGGCCCATACCATAGGCGACTTCGAGATATTCCTACAAGCATCGCAAGACCTGTTGAAAGGCGAGAACATTTACCAGATCAAGTACCACGAGTGGTACCACTATTACTACGACGCGTTCTTCGCTTTGCTCATTTATCCGCTCACCTACTTGCCGGTGTATTGGGCAACGGTGATCTGGCTAGGATTGAATGTGCTGCTAACGCTTCGGATCTGGCAGTCGATCAAATTTCAACTTCCGCTGGAAACATTCAGCCCGAAAGCACTGAAGGTATTTACCATCCTTACCTGCGCGATCGCATTCAGCTTGTGGCACCGGAATATCCACCTGGGCCAAATGACCATCTTCCTACTCTACTTGTGTTTGGAAGGCATGCATCGCATTGACCAAGAAGAACCACTGAAAGGAGGCTTTCTGCTGGCCATGGGTATCAGCGTGAAGATCATGCCGCTTGTATTGGTGCCGTATTTGGTCTATCGTCATTATTTCAAAGGAGCTTTAAGTGCGTTGGTCTTTACTGGCTTGATACTAATTGTTCCAGCTGCTGTGATCGGTCTTGAACAGAACACGATTCTTCTGGAAGAACGGTGGGCCTTGGTGAACCCCATGAACAGCGAACACGTAATGGATGTGGACGAGACAACATTCCATTCCATTACCACCTTCCTTTCCGTGCTACTGGTGAAGGATGCAGGAGCTGCTTACCGAACGGACCTACCCCGGAACATTGCGAATGTGAGCAAGCATACACTGAGCTTGGTGATCAACATAGTTCGGCTGCTCCTCGTACTTGGCACATTGTATATCATTCGTTCGCTTCCCTTTCAGCGACCCACCGATCGGTTGCAGAAGTTCTATGAAATGAGCTACATCTACCTGATCATCCCATTGATATTCCCACACCAACAGCATTATGGGTTTTTCTTCGCGTTACCAGCAATTGCCTATTTGGTATACCACTACACAAATGCATATACAGTGAGGGCATTTGAAAATTGGCGATCGCATCGGTTCAGGATCATCTTCTTGGCGGTACTTGTCTTCTTTCTGCTGAACAGCCATTTCTTGCTCGGTGAATTCCGGAATTTCTATGACCATTACAAAACATTGACCTATGGTATGCTGTTCTTGGTAGTTCTGCTTGCAACACATCGCCCGCAGGTAACAGGTTCAATTACAACATCCGCGATAACCGACAAAGGCTGAACTGACCAACATCATGATCGAATAATAACGACCCTATGTGGTCACGGTATATCTTCGCGAACTCAATAGACCAAATTTCCATGAAACGCCCTACCCTTCTTGCATTAAGCGCCGTTCTTATCCTCTCTTCCTGTGTGTCCAAAAAGAAGTTCGTTATGCTTCAAGGCTCCGCCGACAAGATGACAGCGGATATGGCCGTTCTCGAAGCGGATCTGAACCGTTGCAATAGTGCAAAGGCAAGCTTGGAAGCAACTAATGAGCAACTAAAAAGCCAAGTAGCCGAGTTGAGTACTACGAATGCGGCCTTGTTGAACAACGTAGGCAACATGGTTACGCTGAGCGCGAAGGAATCCGAGAATTTGGAACGTTCCTTGGAAAGCATTCGCGAAAAAGACCTGCAGATCAAGACCCTGCACGATGCGCTTACACGGAAGGATAGCGTAACCATTGCGCTTGTAACTAGCCTCAAGGGTGTACTTGGTAATATGGATGATACGGACGTGGAGATCAACGTAGAGAAAGGCGTTGTGTTCATCAGCCTTAGCGATAAGCTCTTGTTCAAGAGCGGCAGTTATGTGGTTTCCGATCAAGCCGTTGCCGTGTTGGGCAAGGTTGCCAAAGTGGTGAACAACAAACCGGACATGGATGTGTTGGTCGAAGGCCATACCGATAATGTACCGGTGAGCAAACCGTGCATCGGCGATAACTGGGACCTGAGCGTATTGCGTGCTACGGCGATCGTACGTGTATTGCAGAATGATTTCCAAGTAGCTCCAGGCCGTATGACCGCAGGTGGTCGTAGCGAATTCGTACCGTTGGTTGCGAACGACACGCCAGAGAACAAGTCGACGAATCGGCGTACGCGCATTGTTATCCTTCCTAAGCTCGATCAGTTCTACGACATGATCGAAGAAGGTATGAAGGAGGCGGAGGATGCCGGAAAATAGACCTATTCGCACGGTTTGACCGTAATATCAGTGAGTTTGAAATGTGACCCACCTGATCACTAGTGCAAGCCGTTTACTTTTGCGCCGATGTCCCTATCATCAAGACTTCTGGAAAATGCTGTGGATCAGTTGGCCACATTGCCCGGTATTGGAAGGCGCACGGCAATGCGACTAGCCCTTGACCTGTTGCGGCGGGAACCACAGGAAGTAGCGCGTTTCAGCGATGCGATCAAGGAGATGCGGGAACAGGTCCGCTATTGCGAGGTCTGCTGCAATATCAGTGATTCCACCAAGTGTGCGATCTGCAAGGACCCTTCACGCGATGGGGCATTGATCTGCGTGGTTGAGGATATCCGCGATGTGATCGCTATTGAGAACACACGTCAATTCAAAGGGCTTTACCATGTACTCGGAGGTGTTATAAGTCCAATGGACGGCGTTGGTCCGGACGACCTCAACACCGCCCAGCTTTTGGACCGCGTATCCGGCAAGGAAGTGAACGAGGTCATCCTGGCATTAGGAGCAACGCTTGAAGGAGACACCACGGCCTTCTATCTGAACCGTAGGCTTTCCGAAACGAACATTCAAGTAAGTACCATTGCACGAGGTATAAGTGTAGGAGGCGACCTGGACCAAGCGGATGAGTTAACGCTGGGCCGTAGTATTGCCGATCGTAAACCATATGAGCAAAGTGTTCGATCGAAATAAGTTGACCAACAATTTTCCGAGGTCGTTCCAGTGAACCTGACCCCGCATGAAACTATCCGTCATCATCGTCAACTACAATGTGCGTGCTTACTTGGAGCAATGCCTGCGCACTGTGGAACAGGCTCTTCAAGGAGTCGATGGCGAAGTGTATGTAGTGGACAACCAGAGTACGGATGGTAGCGTGGAAATGGTACGTTCGAAGTTCCCGGATGTGAAATTGATCGCAAATACGGAGAATGTCGGTTTCAGCAGAGCGAATAACCAAGCTATCCGGGCCAGCAATGCAGACTATGCCGTGCTATTGAACCCTGATACGGTTGTTGGGGAAGATGTGTTCCGCAAGGTCATCGACTTCATGGATGCACATCCGAAGGCCGGTGGTCTTGGCGTTAAAATGATCGATGGCCGGGGAAACTTCCTACCGGAAAGCAAACGTGGGTTGCCCACCCCGGCGGTGGCTTTCTTCAAGATCATCGGAATAACCCGGTTGTTCCCGCGTTCACGCATATTCGGCAGATATCACTTGGGCCATTTGGCGGAGAACGAGACCGCTCCCATTGAGATCCTTTCCGGTGCATGCATGTTCCTCCGTAAGAAAACATTGGATGAGGTTGGCTTGTTGGATGAAAGCTTCTTCATGTACGGCGAGGATATCGACCTCAGCTATCGCATTACATTGAGTGGTTATGAGAACTGGTACTTTCCGGAAGCGCGCATAATCCACTACAAAGGCGAGAGCACGAAAAAGAGCAGTGTGAACTATGTATTCGTGTTCTACAATGCCATGGCCATTTTCGCACAGAAGCACTTTACGCGTAGGCGAACGAATTTACTCAGTCTATTGATCAACGGCAGCATTTACCTCAGTGCCGCAGGAGCGATCGTTGCGCGGTTCCTTCGGAGAATGCTGCTGCCGATGGTCGATGCGCTGATCATCTTCATTCTGCTGCTCACACCGTATGTCATCGACAAAGGGTCGGCACCAACGTTGGAAATACTTCTAACATCCGCTACATACACTGCGATCGGGTTGATCTGTGCAGCACTCTTTGGAGGGTACGATCATCCCGTGCGCTTGGGGAACGTGTTCAAAGCGTTCGGTGCGTGCAGCATCATTGCATTGGCAATATGGGGCATAACAGGCACAGCTTACTACAAGAACATGCATTTTGCCTATGTACTTGGTATCCTGTTGGCCGGTCTGTTGATCTCACGCGTGGCATTGCATGCTCTGGGCATAAAGCCATATAGTTTGCGCACCTTGGACCGTAAACGCGTTCTCGCGATCGGCACACGCGATGAATCCAAACAGGCCTTGGCCCTTTTGTGGCAAACGCATTTCGGGTTGGGCAAACAGAAGATCATGAACGTAGAAGCCGCGCTGCGGAAAGATGCGGCAACCTCTATCCGCAGGAAGATCCGCAAACACGGGATCGATGAAGTGGTATTCTGCGCAAAAGATCTGCCATGGGGGCGCATCATTGAATTGATGGAGGAGTTAAGGCGCTCGCGTGTCATGTTCAAGATCGCACAACCAGCACGCGAGTTCATTATTGGCCCTAACAGCATAGAAAGCTTAAGCGATCTATTCATCTTACCGCAATACGCGATAAACAATGCCGAAGGCAAACGCATGAAACGGATCACCGATGTCTGTATCGCCCTGGTTACCGTGACCCTGCTCCCGATCACGCTGCTTCTGGTAAAAGACCGCGTAGGCTTTCTACGGAATTGGTGGGAGATCATGCGCAATCGAAAAAGTTGGGTGGGGTATGCACCGAACGGCATGAGCTCCCTGCGGCTCCCCAAGCTGTTGCCGGGTGTACTGGATCCTTTGGTAGCAAGCGCAAACCGAACAGAACTGGTCGCTATCCGGAGCAACATCACCTATGCGAAGGACCACACCGTTCTACGCGACCTCCGCACTGTGATCGAGGGGTTTGAACAATTAGGTGCATCCTAGACGTACCCACTTGAGCGCCTATAGTTACCTTTGACCAACTTCCTGCAATAGAGAATAAGACCGCATGTCCCAGATCGATATACTCCTACCCAAAATGGGCGAAAGCGTAGCTGAAGCCACCATCATCAAATGGCTGAAGAAAGAAGGTGAACATGTGGAAGCTGATGAGCCTATTGTAGAGATCGCAACAGATAAAGTGGACAGTGAAGTACCAGCGCCCGAAGCCGGGATTCTTACAAAACAATTGGTCAAGGAAGGCGACGTTGTCAAAGTAGGTCAGCTGATCGCGCAGATCGGTGGCGCCGCTGGAGCCAGCGCACCAGTTGCTGCGGCTGCCGCACCCAAAGCGGTTCTTGCTCCACAAAGCAATGGAACCTCACATAATGAGCCTGCGCCAGTGGAAGCCGGTATGGATACCGTACAACGTACTGGACCAAGCGGTAAATTCTACTCGCCGTTGGTCCGCAACATTGCAAAAAGCGAAGGCATTGGGATAACCGAACTGGAAAGCATTGCCGGGACCGGTGAAGGTGGCCGTGTAACAAAGAAGGACATATTGAACTACCTACCCGGCCGTGGTGCATCAGGATCCCCAGCGACACAAATTGCTCCGGAACCTGTTAGTACGCCCAACCCAAGCTCACGATCGCAGTCCACCGCTGCACCAAGCCCACCAACACTACAACTCGGCGATGGCGATGAAGTGATCGAGATGGACCGCATGCGAAAAATGATCGCCGATCATATGGTCAAGAGCAAGCAGACCAGCCCGCATGTCACCAGTTTTGTTGAGGCTGACGTAACGGAATTGGTGCTTTGGCGCGATCGCATCAAGAAGGCATTCGAGCAGCGTGAGGGAGAAAAGATCACGTTCACGCCCATCTTCATCATGGCATTGGCGCAAGCCATCAAGGAAATGCCAATGATCAATATCCAAGTCAGTGGAGCCACGATCATTAGGAAACGGGATATCAACATCGGCATGGCCGCTGCTTTACCCAGTGGCAACCTTATCGTACCGGTCATCAAGAATGCTGATCAGTATAATTTGACCGGACTTGCTAAAAAAGTGAACGATCTAGCGGCTCGGGCACGCGCTGGAAAGTTGACACCGGACGAGATCAGCGGAGGCACCTACACCGTAACGAACGTCGGCACATTTGGCAACGTTCTGGGAACTCCGATCATCAATCAGCCCCAAGTAGCGATCATGGCAATGGGTGCAATTCGTAAGAAACCTGCTGTAATAGAAACCCCACAGGGCGATATGATCGCTATTCGACATCAAATGTTCCTCTCGCACAGTTATGATCACAGGGTCGTGGATGGTGCGCTGGGCGGGCGTTTCGTGCGTCGCGTTGCCGATATTCTCGAAGCTTGGAGCATGGATCGTGACTTTTAGTGACCATTAGATCCCGGAAAATTCTACTTTTATCCGCTTTCCCATAACACCGGAACACCTGAACGCATTGCAATGAAGAACGGCTACGCGGCCCTTAGTTTGATCGGCCTATGTACACTCACCTTGGGGTTAAAAGCCCAACCTGCGAATAATTCCTTTAATTGGAAATTCGAGGAGGGTAACAAATTGATGGAAGAGAAATTCTTCAATCAGTCTGCTGAGATATGGTACCAACTTTTGGACGGGGACAAAGAGAACAGTAACCTTAACTACAAGTTGGGCTACTCGTATTTCATGTCCTACAACCAACAGGACAAGGCCCTCCCCTATTTGGAGAAGGCGTCGCAGCTGCGCGATGCTAGCGGAGGCCATGGCAGTTTCAATACCGCTGGATATGACCCGTTCGATGCCAAGGAACGCAATTGCCCTGCTGAAGTGGATTATTATCTCGGTCGTGCATATCACTTGAATACGGAATATGATAAAGCCGACCAGTTCTATCAGAAGTTCCTGGATGAAACAGGTGGTAAGCATACCTTAACGACCATTGCTAGACGTGGATTGGAGCAAACTGCGAATGCGCGGGTCCTTACCAAAACACCGAAACCATACTTGATCAGTAACGTTGGTCCTGTTGTGAACACGGATCATCCGGATTTCAGCCCTGTGCTTTCCGTTGATGGGAACGCTTTGTTCTACACATCGCGTCGAATTCGCCCCGATAGCTCCAATAGCAGCATCATTGATCCGATCGCTGGTCTGCCTTACGAGAATATCTATGTGAGCTACAAGGATCGTGAAGGCGAGTGGCAAGCACCTGAATTGCTCAATATCAATCCAACAGGAGCTGGTCACTTGGCATCGGTGAACGTTGCGGCTGATGGACAGACCTTGTTCCTTTACCGCGATGACACCGGTGATGGTAATATCTACGAAAGTAAACTTGTCGGTGAGGTTTGGAGCGACCCGGTACTAATGGGCTCAGACATCAATACAAAGTCATGGGAAACACACGGCACACTGACTTCGGATGGTAATATCTTCTATTTCATCAGCGATCGTTCCGGTGGAGAAGGTGGCCGTGACATCTACAGAGCAGTGCGTTTGCCGGATGGTCTGTGGAGTAAGTCCCAGAACCTTGGTAATGTTGTGAATACCCCATACGATGAGGACGGTGTGTTCATTCACCCGAACGGACGTACCATGTACTTCAGCAGCGTGGGCCACAATTCCATGGGCGGTTTTGATGTATTCACCACCGAGCAACAAGAAGATGGAACGTGGACACCACCCGTAAACTTGGGCTATCCATTGAACACCGTGGATGATGAGGTCTTCTTCATTACCACTGCCGATGGATTGCGCGGTTACTTCAGCTCAAACCAGGAAGGTGGTTATGGTGAGAAGGACATTTATTTCGTGGATCTTCCAACAGAACTCGAGGCCGAAGGACTAACAGTTCTGAAAGGGTTCGTGATACCCGCAACCGGTGAGGCTTTGCCACCGAGTACCATACTCTATGTAACGGACAAGGCGACCGGAGATGTACGCACCTACAAACCTCGCCAGCGTGATGGTGTGTATGTAGCCATCCTCCCTCCTTGCAAAGAATACAACTTGGATTACCGTGTGAACGATGTTACTGTTCACACCGAGGACATCTTCGTTGAGTGCGAAAGTTCCTATCAAGAGATCAACAAAGAGATCTACCTGAACCCGGTATCATTAGGCGGTCCAGCAAGTATTGTGGACCTTCCTAAAGGTTCGCCTCCAGGTGGTAAGGAGAAAGGTGAGCCGATCGCACCAGTAAAACCAGGCGATCCGACCAATCCTACTGACCCAACAAAGCCAACTGACCCAAGCAAGCCAACTGATCCTACCAAGCCTGCATTGACGGACAAGGAGCTTAAAGAAACCGATCCGAAACACGTAACCCCTGATGGTGGTTATGCCGACGAATACGCACGCTACTACGAGTACAATGCCAAAGACATTGATAACAACGAAAAGCGGTGGAAGGAATTCGTTGATGTTGTGGTAGGGTTGATCGATAAGAACGGAGAAGCGAAGATCGTGATCGAGGCCAGCGCATCCAAAGTGCCTACCAAGACATACGGCACCAACGACAACCTGAGCCGCCAGCGTATGGAAGATGCACGTAAGCGATTGGTGGAAGCAGTTACCGCACGTGGAAAGGATGCCAACCTACTTAAGCTGGAAGCAGTGAACAGTATTGTTGCCGGTCCGAAATACGCAGGTGACTACAAGAACACTGAGAAGTACGAGAAATACCAGTACGCAAAATTGAAAGCGCGCTAGAGGAATTGCACGATCGTTGAGAACTTAAAGAAGCCCCGGCCATTGGTCGGGGTTTCTTCGTTGTTAGTTTTATGGCTCCATGACAACAGACCTATTCGGGACACCCCCACCCACGAAATTGACACTTGAACGCCCTTTAGCCGTATTCGACCTGGAGACCACTGGCGTGCGCATTGGCACGGACCGCATTATCCAGATCGGGATAATGCGGCTCTTACCTGATGGGTCACGAGAAAAATACCAGACCTTGGTGAATCCGGAAATGCCGATACCGACTGAAGCAACCGAAGTGCACGGCATTACCGATGCCGACGTAGCCGACTCCTCCACCCTTAAAGATCTTGCTCCCATCATCATCGAGGAACTGGCGGGCTGCGACCTTTCCGGCTTTAACCTATTGCGGTTCGATGTGCCGTTCCTTGCTGAGGAGCTGCACCGTGTAGGCTTTGAGTGGGACCACGCCAGTTCTCGCATTGTGGATGTGCAACGCATCTATCACAAAATGGAACCCCGCAACCTTAGCGCTGCACTGAAATTCTACACCGGCCGTGACCATGAAGGCGCCCACGATGCACTGGCCGATGTGGAAGCCACAGCCGATGTGCTACTGGCCCAACTGGAACGCTATCCGGATAAGCTGGAAGGAACGATCGACTTCCTAGGCAAACTTAGCGGTGACCGCGAACGCAGCCCGGACGCTGCGGGCAAGCTCACCTTCAACGACAAAGGCGCCATCTGCCTAAGTTTCGGCAAATACAAAGGCTGGACCTTGGAGAACATCGGCAAGAACGACCCCGGTTACATGCAATGGCTCATGACCAAAGCGGACCTTCCTGCCAGTACGTTGACGATCATGAAGAATACGTTGGAGGCTATTGGTTCTTAAAGAGACACGGTCTAAATGTTAACACCGAACCATATTATTTTGAGATCTCTAGTTGTTCTATGTATATGCATCTGCAAAATTACTTTGTATGCGCAAATCCCGATCGACAGCCTTATAGGATACTATGATTTCAATGGATCCCTAATTGATGCTTCTGGAAATTCAAATAATATAACTGCAGCAAGCGGCACATACACTATCGATCGTTTTGGTTTAGCTAATAATGCATTTCTGCTTGATGGCATTACTGATTCATTAGCCATTCCCGTATCAGAGTTTGCTCCTATTCTAGGAGATTTTACTATTTCATTCTGGTATAAAACCAATTCATCCGACATCATGAATTTATTTTCATCTAAACAATCTCCGAATGATACCACCGATAATTTTGAAATTCAGCTGAACAGCCATAATGCCTATTACCTCGAATACCTGACGCAGACCTGGTATCAGACTTTTGTTTATTGGAACGGATCAGGTAACGATCCAAATGCAGTCGGTGAAGGAGTGCCCGGCAATTTTACGAAAGGTGAATGGTGTCATTTTGTTATTACTAGAAATGCAGACACACTTAAAATATTCAGAGATCATGAAGAGTATATTTTCAGTATAGACAATTTGTACGGCGGATCGCTAGGTGAACTTACAGAATTGATCTTCAGTTCCTCTCCCCATCGTTTCAAAGGTGCGATAGATGACTTACGTTTTTATGATCGTGGAATGGATCAGGCAGAAATTGATCTGCTATGGTTTGAAAATAGCCCCTTCCACTTTATCTCTCCTAGGTCAACTGATGCATATGTACAAGGCTCTGCTCCACTTGTGTATTGGCAATATGATACAACACAGGTCAGTGATTCAATAAATGTTGATTACCAAATTAATAACGGTGCATGGCAATCCTATTTACCACATTCTCACATGGCTTACGAAAATGCGTTCTATATGAGTTTACCATATTCAGTTGGTACAAGTGTGGAAGTGCGTGTTAGAGATGTGGCTGATACAAGTAAACAATTAACTACAGGATCATTCATTATCAGTGAATATGATTGGGTAGAAGTAGCCAATTCACTGCCGTTCAATTCAAAAGATGGTGCAGGTTTGTTGAATTTCAAGAACAAGATGTGGCTATTGGGTGGTTGGGATCCACCATACCATCCGCCCAATTATACCCATAGTGAGGTATGGAGTTCAGCCGATGGTGCCAACTGGAATTTTGAAACCCTTGCACCTTGGCCTGCAAGGCATGCTGGCGGTTGGCTTAATAACGATAGTTCAATGTGGGTTGTAGGAGGTGATCCTCAATCAGGGTGCCTTACTGATGTTTGGCAAAGTGCTGATGGTATTAATTGGATACAACTTGAAGATACCATTCCAGGCTATGTAAAGCGGAATAATCCGAACTATGCATATGCGAACAACTCGCTATATTTATTTGGCGGGGAAGAGTGCAGCGGCCTTCCTTTGAATGATGTTTGGCAAAGCAACGATGGGATCGATTGGGTTCAGTTGCCAAATGCTCCTTGGAATGGGCGTGGTATGCAGCTTAATTCATGCGTTGATAGCTCAGGACAGATCTGGATGCTTGGCGGAAGCAATGATGGAACTCGGAGATCATTCAATGAAGTTTGGAAAACAGGCGATGGAACTAACTGGACACTTGTAAATGGATCGGCACCATGGGCAGGCAGGTACTGGCATACTGTTGCCTGGTTCGATAATAAAATATGGTTGATGGCAGGAATGGCAACGGGAACTGAAATGAATGATGTATGGTATTCATCCGATGGAATTAGTTGGCATGAATTAAAAAGTACAACTGGTAATTGGCCAGAAGGCAATAGGCATGCACAATCTACTACCGTTTTTAATAATGCACTCTGGTACATGTGTGGTATCAGCACAAATTCATCTTGGAAGATAGTGAACACAGAAAGCACAATAGGAATAGATGAAATTGACAGGAATAAAGAGCTTATCTCATTATATCCAAACCCTGCTACATCTGCCATTGAACTGCGTTCTCACCACTCTACGATAATTGGAAATTATCAAATTATTGATCTATTGGGAAATGTTGCTGATAGTGGCACCATCCAAGATCATTTTGGTAGTATTGGCGTTTCAGAATTACAATGTGGTTACTATTTCATTCAATTTGAAAATTGGTCATTGGCGCCAGAAAAATTTGTAAAGTACTAATGTGTCGATCCATCAGGACAATTTTCGAAATAAAGGTGTTCAGTCCATAAAAATAAGATCAAACTGATTTTGAATAGATCAAGGACGTATTTATAAATAGGCGCTTGACAAGAGGTCATTTGATCCAAACAAAAATGCAGATCGATCCACAAGTAAAAAACTCAGTTGCTCTCGCAGGACTGATCCTTATTTCAGCAACGGTTGTTGCGCAACCTTTCAGCGTAGGCCACAAGAGCGTTGAGTTCTATGATAGTGATCGAGATCGCAACGTTGCGACCGAGATCTATTACCCAGCCGATGTTGCTGGCAACGATGTGCCTGTTTCCGTTGGGAATTTTCCCGTGCTGGTCTATGGCCATGGATTTGTAATGGGCTGGGATTCTTACGCTAACGTTTGGAACGATCTGGTGCCGAAAGGCTATGTGATCTGCTTTCCGAATACGGAAACGAGTTTTTCACCGGATCACGGGCAGTTCGGTCTGGACATTCGATTCATAGCTGCTCAGATGCAGCTCGAAGCCCAGGACAACAATTCGATCTTCTTCAATTCTTTAGCTCCCGAAACAGCCCTAATGGGTCATTCAATGGGTGGTGGAGCTTCGTTCTTAGCGGCGGAGAATAATCCGAACATTACTGCTTTGGTGAATTTTGCGGCTGCGGAAACCAATCCATCTGCAATTATGGCCGCAAGGAACATTACAGTTCCTTCACTCATATTCTCAGCTACATCTGATTGTGTTGCTCCAGCTAACGTCCATCAGGACATTATGTATGACAGCCTAAGTTCTAGTTGCAAGACGCAGGTCAATTTGATCAATGGTGGTCACTGCAACTTTGCGAACAGCAATACATTTTGCGGGTTAGGTGAAACATTCTGTGGCGGAAGTGGCAGCCTTACCAGAACTCAACAACAAGCGGTTACGAGTGATCTTTTGGGCCTTTGGTTGGATTATACGTTGAGGGGAAACCTGAATTCCTTTGCAGTTTTCAACGACTCTTTAGTGAGTTCTACCAGAGTGAGTTATTCGCAACAGTGCCTTACTGTTGGCTTAACGGACTTAAGTGCTACCAACGAGTTAGGCGTCTATCCGAATCCGGTAATTGATAAGTTCGATCTGCGTATACCCAATCAGTACACGGATGGCATACTCACCATGTTCAACCTGGTCGGTCAGCAAGTTGATCAACGCAAGATCACCAGTACCATTGATGAAGTTGATATGACCAGCTATCCCACCGGAACTTACTTCCTTCGGTATGAAAAGAACGCGAAGATCCTGTACAACAAGATCATCAAGATCGTTCGCTAGTTGGGTAGAAATATCACCTCGCATTCATGTTAGAATTGAACTACGCTAACGCTTAGTGGCTGCAGCTTAGGATCACTGTTAGTAGATCACCGTTTGGTCGATCGCGTTGCATGCATATCTTTCGGAACACAACCCGATCGAGCACCATGAAACTGATCCACATTGGCCGGAACTACGGCGAACACATCAAGGAACTTGGCAATGACCTACCGGCTGAACCCGTAGTATTCCTCAAGCCGGAAAGTGCGTTGATCCCACCCTACGGACCGATAACATTGCCAACTTTCAGTGATGATATCCATCATGAGATCGAGCTTGTCTATTCGATCATCCGCAAGAATGGCAAAGCCGTTGCCGATAAGGTCACCATTGGGTTGGATCTTACCGCGCGCACCTTGCAAAGGCAATTGAAGGAAGCTGGTCTGCCTTGGGAAAAGGCAAAGAGCTTCGATGGCTCAGCTTACGTAGCCAGTGAATTCACTGCGTTGGATTCGTATCCGAAAGGCCACCACATCGACTTCATGTTGAAGCGAAACGGTAAAGTGGTGCAAAGCGGCCACAACGGGGAAATGATCTTCCCGATCGACGCTCTGATCTCCAATGTGGAGAAATACATGCTCTTGGAAACCGGAGACCTGATCTTCACCGGAACCCCTTCCGGTGTTGGTGTTATTGAGGACGGAGATCAATTGGAGGGCTATTTACTGGGCGAATTGCTCTTCGACCTGAAGGTGGAAAAGGTGAAAGTGAAAGCATTGGCAATGTAGGGTACCTTTGCAGCCCTAAATCCCGGAGCATACTCCGGGGAATGAACCAACTCAATGACCAAGATCGTTAACGTAGGCAACATCAAATGTGGTAGCGACCAGCTCTTTTTGGTCAGTGGTCCATGTGTGATAGAGACCGAGGATGTGATGCTCCGCACCGCTGAAAAGCTGAAAGAAGTAAGCGAACGGATAAAGGTGCCGGTGATCTACAAAAGCAGCTTTACAAAAGACAACCGCAGCAGCGTGGATTTCTACCAAGGTCCTGGATTGGATGAGGGATTGAAGCTTTTGCAGCGGATCAAGAATGATTTCGGGTTTCCCATTCTTACGGACATCCACTACCCTTCTCAGGCCAAGCCAGCAGCGGAAGTTTGCGATGTGCTGCAGATACCGGCCTATCTCTGCATGCAGACCACCTTGGTGACCGAAGCTGCCAAGACCGGTGCTGTGATCAATCTGAAACATGGACAGTTCCTTGCGCCGGAGAACATGATCAAGCCAGCGCAAAAATGCGAGAGTGTGGGCAATAGCGAGATCATCCTAACGGAACGGGGGTACACCTTCGGCTACAATGATCTGGTGGTGGATCCACGGGCATTCTACCATTTGCGCCAGACCGGCTACCCGATCATTTTCGACATCACCCATAGCATCCGCAAGTACGGTATTCCAAGTGCGGATCCACGCGGCGGTAACCGCGAAGTAATGCCCACCATTGCACGTGCAGGAGTTGCTGCTGGCATCGATGGTGTGTTCATCGAAACGCACCCAGATCCAAGCAAAGCCTTATGCGACGCAGCAAGTCAGCTCTGCGTGTACGATCTGGAAGAATTCATGAAACCTTTGATCGACCTACACGCCGTTGAGGTGAAATACCGTCAACAACCTGTAACCATTTAACCGAAACTACGGCGGAATCCTAGTACCGTCGACCCATTGGGTCGACTCTACAGGATGACTGACCAACGAAACACGTCCCTTTCACTACCTCACACCAACCATGGAACTTTACTTAGACAGTGCAGACATAAAAGAGATCGACGACGCCTTCAAACTCGGCTTTGTGACGGGTCTTACCACCACACCAACATTCATGCACCGTGGCGGTGTAACGGACATCGATAAGATGATCCTGGACCTTGCCAAAAAAGTGCCTATTCTTCAGGTAGAGGCCCTTGGCGAAACCGCTGAAGAAGTTGTAAAGGAAGCGAAGCGTCAGTTGAAGATGGGCTTGAAAAAGAGCACCACGGTCTTCAAGATCCCGGTTAGCTTGGAAGGATTGCGTGCTTGCAAAATGCTCCGCGACGAAGGCATTATGGTGAATGTGCATTTGGTGTACACGTTGCAACAGGCCTACATGGCCATGCAAGCTGGTGCTACCTATGTGTGCCCGTTGGTCGGTCGTTTACAGGATCAGGGCCATGATGCGCTGGCACTCGTTGAGCAATGTGTTCGGGCAGTGAACTATTACGGTTATGACACTAAGATCATGTTCAGCAGCGTGCGTACCGTAGAGCATGTTCGCAACGCCGTGGAACTGGGTGTACATACCATCACCGTGCCTTGGAAGTTGATGAAACAATTGACCGACAACCACTTCACCACGATCGGCACACAACAATTCTACGAGCACACCCGCCTGATCACCATGAAGGTGAAGGACATTCTGCCACGCAACAATCCGATCGTAAAGGACGGAGTTACCGTAAGTGATGCGTTGGTCACGATGACCAAGCATGGTTACGGTGCCGTTATGGTGGTAGATGGCAAGGGCAAGAACATCGGTGTATTCACGGATGGCGGTCTTCGTCGTGGGCTTGAGAAGGATGGCAATAAATTCCTCGCTAAAAAGCTGAACACCCTGAAATTCAATGCGCCATACACCATAAGCCCGGAGTCGCTTTTGGATGAAGCACAGAAAGCATTCAAGGATCACAAAGTGGATACATTAAGCGTAAGCGAGAACGGCAAGCAGTTGGGTATGCTCGATATTCAGGATCTGTTGAAGGCGATCGCAGGATAGTTCTGGAGAGAAAGCAAGAGAGAGTACCGAACCATGATAGATGCACATTTAGGGGCGAAAGATCTTTCGCCCAATACAGTGCATTTGACCGAAGACCCTACGACCGTGATTTTCGGCGAATAAAGAAGTTACCGCAATAAACGGCCATGCCCGAAACACGCTATAAGACGCCCAAGAAAGAGCTTGAGACGCGGATGAACGGCATTAAGGCCGTGATCTTCGATTGGGACGGGGTTTTCAATGATGGGTTCAAGGACGAGGCTGGAGGCAGCCCGTTCAGCGAAGTGGGCAGCATGGGCGTGAATTTGTTACGCTTTGCGTTATGGCTGAAGTATGGTGAACTGCCCAAAGCAGCGGTGATCACCGGCAAGCAGAACCACTATGCAGAAAGCTTCGCGCAGCGCGAACGCATGCATGGCGTATACATGGGCTTCAGCCATAAACCGGATGCGTTCAATGTCTTCCTTGCCGAACACGCGCTGAAGGCTGATGAGGTCGCTTTTGTTTTTGACGATGTGCTGGACCTTTCCTTGGCCGCGATCTGCGGGGTTCGGATCATGATCGGCAGCTCGCCTACCGCTTGGCTCGTGGATCAGGTGATCGCACGAGGCGAAGTGGACGTCGTTACCGGAAATAGTGGCGGCGAGAATGGATTACGCGAAGCAACTGACATACTGATCGATCTGTTGGGAAATGGCAAGGCGGTATTGGATAACCGTGTCGGATTTACTTCCGAATACCAGCAGTACTTATCGGAACGTCAAGCGCTAGTGCCGAAGGTGGTGCGGAATGCATAGTGTTGGCTGAAGAATAGTGTACGTCAACCTTTCAATTTCACCTTTATGGTAATTGGCTCGCTCCCGACTTTAAAAGCGGCCTGCTCGAAACTTGGTGGACCGAAATGTCCCATTGCGTTATTACTGAATCCGAAAGGCTCGTTAGGGATGCCTAAGGCGTTTGTTCCAAGCTTCTCATCACTATCAACGTCTTGAAATAATTTCAGGGCATACGTACCATTCGCAAGACCTGAGTAGGTCAGTGAAATTGACTTACCATCGACTTTCACAGCTTTGAACGCACAGCCTTTTTCGGTAGTGAAAGCAGCCTCATTTGCACACAATGCGGCGCGTATCACACCTCCTGCAACTATATCTTTGACCTGCACTTCGATCGTCAACGTGGTCTGTGCGAATAGAAAACTCGAGCAGAATAGAATGGCACTGAGCGCTGTGATCCGTTTCATGACGTCATCCCTTGCATAAGACATGCCGAAGATGCAGCTTTGGTTCCAATACTCGGCTAAGCAGGCAATGCCTCACTCAGCAATACCCGAAAGTCAGCACGCGGTATCTCAATGGCACCGAGCATTCTCGTATGGTCATTCATGTATTGCGTATCGAATAGCGTGTAGTTCTCGGAACGCAAGAACTCAGCGAGTCGATAGAATGCCGCTTTGCTAGCGTTGGGTTTACGGCTGAACATACTTTCCCCAAAAAAGGCATTACCGATATTAACACCGTAGATACCTCCTATCAATTCGCCCATTTCCCAGGTCTCCACACTGAGTGCAAAGCCTTTCTTGTGCAGGTCGATGTACGCCGCGATCATCTCCTCCGTGAGCCAACATTCTTCGCGGTTCGCACACGCGCGGATCACCTGCTCGAAACGCGTGTTGACCGTGGTACCGTACCCTTTATTGCGAAAGAACCGTTGTGTGCGCGAGTTGGGGATCAATTCATTCAACACAAAAATGGCTCGCGGGTCAGGGTCATGCCAATACAATTCACCATCGTGGTGCGCCATCGGAAAAATACCACGGATGTAGGCGGACAAAAGGGTATCGGAAGTAAGCGGCCCGTGCTCACTAGGCATTATCGCGCAACAACGACCACCCGCGACACTACCTGATCGTTGGAAATGATCCGCAGAACGTATGCACCTTCTCCAAGCGAAGTCGTCCCGCCAAAATTCAGTAACGCCTTACCGCCAGCAAACGGCACGATCGCGCTCCAGGCCATTCGGCCGGTAGCATCGAACAGATGAACTTGAACAGGACCTTGTGGTGCATCGGTCAGTTGGATGGTCAGTCGATCATTGAAAGGCATGGGAAATGCTCCAAATGAAGAGGAACCATTCTCGATGATCTGCGTTGTCATGGACAAATGATCGTGGGCTGAACCAAAGTTCGGAATGCCGTACCCTAATGAATCGTTGGGATCCATGAACAGAGAAGCACTCCTTCTGACGGCATCCATAATATCATGGCCGGTGCGCTCTGGGTGCAATTGCCACAGACAAGCGACCAGCCCAGCAAGTATCGGAGAAGAGAATGAAGTACCGTTGATCGGTGCAATGCTATCGCCTTCGTACCGCAAGCCGATCGCACCCCAGCCCATTGCGCAGACATCAGGCTTTACGCGACCATCTGCGCTAGGGCCTCGCGAACTGAAGGGGGCGCTGTTACCTACATCGCCAACCGCACCAACTGTTAGGATATCGATCGCATCTGCTGGCGCACTGATGTAGTACCAGTCACTTTGACCAGAATTACCGGCGCTTTGTACTGGGATCATTCCGAGTTGTGAAGCGATGCCTGCAGCGATGCTGATGCGGATTGTCATCCCATCCAATTCAGCATAGGTGTGGTTGGTCAAACTATCATCGAAGGTGGTATAGCCCAAGGACGTATTGATCACATCACACCCCATGCTATCGGCAAGTTCCACGCCGGCGATCCAATTATCCTCTTCCACGCGTGCCTCACTGTCCACATCCTCCGTTCGTATCAGGACGTAATCCGCTTCAGGCGCGGTCCCTTTCAGCTGCTCCGGTAGGTGACCGACCATGCAGCTCAACACCGACCGTCCATGCCAGTGATCATTGTAGACATCGCCATCGTGATCCACCATATCGCGGGTCATGATCACTCCGTTCCGTGCAAAAAGATCCTGGAACGCCGGGAGGCTATCCGCTTGATCGAATCCTGAATCCAACACACCGATCAACATACCTTGACCCTTGGCTTCAATAAGATGCAAGGCCTGTCCGTTCATCATGCTGATCTGCGTCCACGATGGACCATAATCCGCTTGATCACCTCCTCTTTCTATGCTTAGAACCGTAGTTGGCACCCTGAATTTATCATCAACAGGAGATCCGATCAGCGCTTTAGTGGCTTCATAGGCTTGTACGAAAGGAAGCGCTAGAACTGCATTGAGCGCATTCTGATCGGTGGTTCGAATAGTTATGGCATTGAACCATTTACTGCGGTTGAGCAATTCAATATCGCCTTGTGCAAGTACCGTAGCGATGTACACCGGATCTACCGGCAGATCCTGTTCAGTAATAACAACGCCTTGGTTCACGCGGCGTTGAATGGCACGGGCCGATAGAAATACTTCGGGTTGTGTTATGGAATATGGCGTTGCATCCTTATCCGTGAACTGGATCCAGAACACGGTAGGTTCCGTTTGTGCCGATCCACTCACTAGGATCAAAAAAAGCGCAATAGCGGAAACGACCCTTCCAATAGTGGTATGATCAATCTTGTCCATAGGCTACCATTTCCATATCCAACCGAAAGCCTTCTACGCGAACCTGTGGTGGCAGCCCAATTGGATATGTTGTTTGTGTATTGGATTCTTCCCAGTACTTCTGGACCATACCGATGTTCTTCACGTAGCGTTCATCGAAATTACGTTTGTTTACCGCATTGGGACCGACCTTGTTCCTTACTACGAGCGTACTATCGAAGGCCATTCCGTTCAATGCGTAGGGCGTATCCACTTCCTTGTAATTCACTTCAAGCTCTTCGTCGGTGTTGTACACATTCATGTCCCACGAGCGGTTATTGCGCGTTGGGAATGACAGCTTCAAGCGGCGTTCATTCTCTTCTGTACGTTCAGCTGCAGACGAATTATGGGTTCCTGTCCATACATCACGGATCACCCATTCATCCTGGTCGTTCTTTATGAATCGATGGATCCGGTGTGCCGGACGTCCTTCGTCATCGGTGTATTCCTCTATGACCCGCTCCAGCATGCGATAACTCAAACTGTCCCATAGCGGCTCCGGTACAGCATTATCATTCCTCCACATGCTATCAACCTGATACTCGATCCAAGATCCCACTTTTACAGGGAAATAGCCGTAGCCGAGATCCACGATCGGCGGATCCTCCTTTTTACACGCACTGAAAGCGATCACCAATGCGAACGTTACAAGTGCAAAATAGCCGGTCTTCTTCATGCTCGCTTAATTTTCACGGTCAATGAATCCACCTCCTATCACATCGTCCCCATCATAGAAGACGGCACTCTGCCCCGGTGCGATGCCTCTCACGGGAGCATGGAACTCAATTTTAACACGTTCACCGTCCATTTTAAGGGTACTTGGTGTGCCTTTGTCCTTGTATCGGACTTTGGTCACTGCTTCAATATCCCCGTTCAACGCATCAATTTTCTGGAAGTTCGGGCGGCGCACCCACATGCTCTGTCTGTCCAGATCCTCCTTCCGGCCAAGCACAACGGTATTCGTTTCCGGCTTTATCTCCGTAACGTAGAGTGGTTCACCCGTTGCAATTCCCAATCCTTTGCGCTGTCCTATCGTAAAAAACGGGTAACCATCGTGTTCGCCTAGTTCCGTACCACCTACGCTAACCAACTTTCCATGTGCCAACTTGGCTGTAGTCTCAGGTTCTTTCCGTTTCAGGAATCCTCTGTAATCATTATCAGGAATGAAGCAGATCTCGTAGCTATCCCCTTTTGAGGCCAGTTCGGGAAATCCGCTATCCAAGGCCATTTTACGAATATCGCTTTTGTGGAATTTACCGATCGGGAAGCGCGTGCGGGCCAGGTTCTCTTGCTCCAGCCCCCATAGCACGTAACTCTGGTCCTTGCCGGGGTCCAATCCAAGGGAAACAACCCATCTCCCTCCATCCTCCAGTTGCCGCACGTTCGCGTAATGTCCGGTGGCGATCAGCTCACAATCCATCATATCGGCCCGTTTCAATAACGCATCCCACTTGATGAAGGTATTGCACAAAACGCAGGGATTCGGCGTTCGTCCGGCCAAGTACTCACTGGTGAAGTTTCCAATGATGGCATCACCGAATTCCTCCCGGATATCGATGATCATATGATGAAAGCCGCGACTAACCGCCATGTTCCGGGCATCGTTGATACTATCCAGGTCGCAGCATCCGGTGATCCGTTTACCTCCGGAAGTATCGGCATAGTCCCAGGTCTTCATGGTAACACCAATGACCTCGTACCCTTGATCATGCAACATGAGCGCTGTAACGGAGCTATCCACCCCGCCGCTCATGGCCACTAATATACGTCCGTTCTTACTCATATCCCGAAAGGGAATACCGAAATAATGATCCTACTTAACCTCTTCACCACCAATATACTGCGTAGTCTTCACCAACTTCCCTTTCTCATCGTACTCCTTCACCTCGCCTTCCAATAGATCGTTCAAGTAAGCTCCTGTTCGCTTTTTGGATTGGCCAACTAAGGTACGTTCCATCTCAGAGGGGGTACCACGGACCTCATCTGCTGGCATCGTTTTCATTTCCCACCTACCATTATCGTAATATTCGGTAAACGGCCCTTCGCGTAATCCTTTCTTGTAGATCACTTCACTCTTCAGCTGCTCGTCGTCGTAATAGTCGCGGAATGTGCCATTCTCTTTACGTTCTTTCACGAGGTTTCCCTTCGCGTAGAGCACCACCAACTGAATTGAACCATCCTCGTTGAAATAGATCCACTGTCCATCACGGCTACCATTGACCATTTGGCCTTCGATCTCTTTCGGGCCTTTTGCAAAGTAGAAGACCATTTTCCCTTCCGGTTCACCATTCATATAGATCGCTTCTGACTTCAGTTTGCCGTTCTCGAACCAACTCTTGGTCTCACCATGTTGAACACCTTTCACGAAGAGTTGCTTCTCCGCGACGGATCCTTCCGGATAATAGGTGACCTGTTCCCCTTCCAGCACGCCATTCCTATACCTTTCAATTCGATTCAGACCACCTTCAAAACCGTAATAATTCCAAGTACTGTCTTTCTTCTGGTCCACGTACTTTCCTTTGGCCATTAAGGTGCCTTCCATTCTGAAATGCTCGGCTCGGCTCACATGGCCATCTCCAGCATGGATCTGCACGGTGGTCAACACCGCGTCCTCATCGAAGTGTTTGAATTCTCCTACCGGCATATCGTCCTTGAACTGACCGGTATAACGCACTGCTCCGCTATCCCATTTCTTGCTCCATGGACCCTGTTTGCGGCCTTTTGCATCAGTGACGTTCTGGGCCACAACTGTAGTAGCACAAAAAGCCAGAACGGAAACGAGAAGAATGAATGGTCTTATCATCGGGATCGCAAAAGTACGGGCTGTCGCATGGATAATTCGGGATGAGTACACAAAGCATGTACCATGCACGTTAATACAAATGGTGTCCGAATAATCTTGGACCACCTTAACTACCTTCGCACCCCTTAAAACGTACCCTACCCTATGAAATTCTTCATCGACACAGCCAGTTTGGCGCAGATCAAAGAGGCACAGGACCTTGGTGTTTTGGATGGTGTGACCACGAACCCTTCGCTTATGGCCAAAGAAGGCATCAGTGGAACGGATGCTGTGATGAAACATTATGTGAACATCTGCAATATCGTGGAAGGCGATGTGAGTGCGGAAGTGATCGCAACGGACTATGATGGCATGGTGCGCGAAGGCGAGAATCTAGCAGCATTGCACCCCCAGATCGTTGTAAAACTTCCAATGACCCGGGATGGTGTAAAAGCGATCAAATTCTTCACAGGAAAAGGGATCAAGACCAACTGCACGCTGGTATTCAGTGCTGGGCAGGCATTATTGGCCGCAAAGGCCGGAGCCACGTACGTATCGCCGTTCATTGGTCGGTTGGATGATGTTAGTACGGATGGGGTTGGTCTGATCGAACAGATCCGCGTGATCTATGATAATTACGGTTATGCCACCGAGATCCTGGCCGCTAGCATCCGCCACCCTATGCATATTATCCAATGTGCAGAAGTTGGTGCCGATGTAGCCACGTGCCCGCTAAGTGCTATAACGGCACTATTCGATCATCCATTGACCACGATCGGTCTGGAGAAGTTCTTGGCTGATCATAAGAAGGCACAAGGGTGATCGTGGAACTGCTTTCGAGCCTAAGCTTGAAATAATAGGACAGTTCGCTAATTCGAAATTGCTGGAAAGTGTTGATCCGTATTCATCCCGAAAACCCTGAGCCTCGGAAGATCGCGCAGGTCATTGATCTGTTGAATGATGGCGCAGTGGTTGTTTGTCCTACGGATACCGTGTATGCGTTCGTTTGTAGTGCACACCAACCCAGAGCTATTGAGCGTGTGGCTTGGCTCAAGGGCGTAAAACCCCAGAAAGCGGACCTTTCACTGATCTGCAAGGACCTGAGCCAGTTAAGCGCTTACACGCGACAGGTGGGTACTCCGGCATTCCGAACCATGAAAAGCGTTCTGCCCGGACCGTATACGTTCATTCTACCGGCAAACACGGACATCCCTAAATTATTCAAGAACAACAAACGCACGATCGGTATCCGTGTCCCGAACCACCCGATCCCGATCGCGCTTGTTGAAGCCTTGGGACATGCGTTAGTGGTAGCTTCCGTGCATGGGCAAGATGAGATCCTTGAATACACCACGGATCCTGAGTTGATCGATGAACAAGTGGGGCACCAAGTTCAAGCCGTGATCGACGGTGGTCTCTGCGGATTGGAAGGTTCAACGGTGATCGACCTGAGCGACGACCGGAATCCGGTAGTGCTTCGTGAAGGGAAGGGGCCTATTGACGGACTGTTCTGAACATTACACCTCGCCGCGCAGTGATCTCCAAGCAGCAGGGATCGCATTCACTGTATCCATTGCCGTCATGCCATCCATTCCGATCGTGCTTGCAGCTAGGTCACCCGCCATTCCGTGGAGATACACTCCGAGCATTGCAGCTCTATCCGACGAATACCCTTGCGCTAATAGACCCGTGATCAGCCCGGTAAGTGCATCACCGCTCCCCCCTTTGGCCATGCCTGGGTTCCCTGTTGGATTGAAGCGCACGTGGCACTGAGGTGAACATATCGCAGTCCAAGCACCTTTGAGCACCAGAACACACCGGTTCTTAACGGCAAATTCCCGTGCCAGCTCAAGTCGTTCCAAGCTTGATGAAGGTTGTGTATGCACGAGGCGATCAAACTCCTTTGGATGTGGAGTGAGGATGCTGTCCGGAGGTAAGAATGCGATCCAAGTCGGCTCTTCAGCTAAGATATTCAACGCATCCGCATCAAAGACCATAGGGCAGTTGGCGTCCTGGATCAATCGTTTGAGCATCAGTTTAGTATCGGGTTCTGATCCAAGTCCTGGTCCTACACCGATGCTCGTAAAAACAGAAAGCTCGGGTAATCGAGTGACACTGCTACTAGATGGCTCTATAGAGCACATTGCTTCAGGCGCCAGTGTTTGCAGGATCGATATGCCATCTGCAGGTACATGGGCAGTTACCAGCCCAGCGCCACTTCTCAATGCCGCGTTGGTGGCTAACACGGCTGCACCCATCTTGCCGGTAGAGCCGGCGATCACCAGAGCATGCCCAAAGGTGCCCTTATGTCCGAAAAGAGGTTTGGGTCTCAAGCTGTCAGCCACATCATGTTGCTCAACAACATAGGCGAACGTATCCTCTTTATTGATCCCATCAAGATCCAATTCAATAGGGACCAATTGCCAATGACCAACGAACGGCGCCCTATCAGCCAGGAACAAAGCCATTTTAGGAACGCCAATGGTCAGGGTCCATCGAGCACGGATAATATGTTCCGGGTCCTGCAACGTGGAACCTGTTGCATCCAGCCCCGTTGGCACATCGATCGCAATTACCGGATTGCCTGCATTATTGATGACCTTAACACAATCCTTGATCAGTTCATTTAGTGGCCCGGATGCACCGATACCCAATAGTGCATCAATAACAACCTCGTTCTCAGCGATCTCGAATAGCACTGATCCAAGTTCAACTTCGACTACAGGAATGTCGGTGAGTTTCAGGACCTCAAGATTCGCCAAGTGATCAGCAGATGCCTTCGTGGTATGAAGCACACGTAACACACGGACTTCCATTTCCGCCTTTTGAAGTAATCTGGCAATAGCAAGTCCATCACCGCCGTTATTGCCCATTCCAACAAAAACAACGAAACTGACCTCATTAAGTCCAAATGCATCCGCCCTCACAAGTTCTAGGATGCGTTCGGTACATCGCTTAGCGGCGCGTTCCATCAGCTGAAGGGAAGAAATACCTTCTGCCTTCAATGTACGCTGGTCGGCTTCTTTAACGTCTTTTGGAATTAACACGGGGATCATGACCGAATGTACTATTGAAGGAAGAGATACCCAAAAAAGAAAGGCCCCCGTTTCCGGAGGCCTTTCAAGATCACTTAACTATTCCTTATTGGAAGTAGAAATTCACACCGATAGTAGCGCCAGTAACGCTATTGTCCAAGCTGAATGCACTCTGCTTACCAGATGGGCCTTCAACTGTGGTTGAAACAACTGCACCAGCACCATTTGATGCTGCAGCGTCCCATGAATCAGTTGTGGTCTCTCCGAATCCGGTGGTTGCAAGCATAAAGCCCCAACCGTATTCACCGCTCAATGAGATCTTAGGAGCGCAGAACCACTCGATACCAGCGAATGCACTAAGACCTAGACCAAATGTTGATCCGTTCTTTGCTTCAGTTACACCTTCACCTTGACCGAATGAGTTAGTTGGGGTCTGGTTCGTAACGGTCAATGCATTACCATACTCGTATTTACTCTTGCTGCTTGTAAGTCCAATGTTGAACATAGCACCGTAAACACCTACAACGCGGGTGCTGCCGACACGCTTCTCAAGACCTGCGCCCAAATTAAGAGCGAAGTATCCGTTCTTCTGTGTGTCTTCCACCTTAGCTACTGGATTTGAAGTGCTGGTTGCATCGTCAACAAGAACTGTGTTCTTGGTGCTTCCGAATCCAATACGGATCTTACCGCGGTAAGCCGTGTTGGCATCTACCAATTTCTTACCTTGAATAGCGAAGTTGGAATTAGCCCATGTAAGACCACCACCGATGTTATTTTCTGAGTGACCATTGAATAGGTTACCAGCGTAGTTGAGAAGAGGATTTGCATCAAAGGTCAATCCCCAATCGCCATCCTGAGATAGCCAGTTTTCACCGCGATTGCTGGTGATCTCACCCGTTTGGGCGAATGTAGCCGAGCATGCTACTAGCGCTGCGGCGAAGAGTACGATCTTTTTCATGTCGAACGTTTTTTGGTTTACGTGCTTTTTGTGTGGTTAGTGGAGTGATCCAGCGGCCAAACGTACCGCAGAAGCGGGCCAAAAGTAATGAACAATAGTTAATGATCCTAACAGCTTTTTGTTAAGAACCTTGATATCATTCATTTCGATCGGAAGTTTGTTCACGATTGCGTTTTTTACTGGATCCGGGGCGAATGTAGAAAAGTTCGCTGATCAACTATGCTGATAGTTATCAGTATTAGTGAACGTCGTGCTTTCCATGTGCGATGGGCTTGAACGTATGCATCATATGAAAGGTTACACTGTAGGCTGATCTACGCTATATGCGCACGGCATATACTGGGATCGACAATTGTTGATGAATAATGCGGGGATCATAGAAACCCCATGGAATATCCCTTGCTCACACGCATGAGCATCGCTTGGACCTACCCCGTCTTTTGCTCGAGCATTGGAACGAATCGGAAATCGCCATGAGATGTAGAGGTAACCGTTCCGTCCAATTGTTTCTCGACAACGGTCATTACCTGGAGATCTCCTTCTCCCACGGGTATAACAGCTCTCCCACCCGGTTTCAGTTGTTCCAATAGAACGGGCGGCACATAAGGGGCACCACACGTAACGATCACCCTATCGAATGGAGCCTCTTTAGGCAGACCAACGTATCCGTCACCGTAATAGGTAGCAGCACGTATCCGCATGTCTGCAAGCTTGGTCTTGGTTCGCAGGTAAAGAGGGCGCTGGCGTTCGATCGTGAAAACACGTGTGCCCAATTTCACTAGCACCGCACACTGATAACCACTTCCTGTACCTACTTCAAGCACCTTCATTCCAGGTCTCAATTGAAGTAGTTCGGTCTGGAATGCCACGGTATAAGGTTGTGAAATGGTCTGTCCACAGCCAATGGGAAAGGCAATATCAGCATAGGCTTGCTGCAAAAAAGCGGTATCATCTATGAACTGGTGCCGCGGGATGGCCCCTATGGCTTCCAAAACCTTCGGATCCGTTATTCCTTTCTTCCTCAGCTCTTCCACCAACTGATTCCGCAAGCCTTTGTGCCTGTATCCATCTTCCATAAGCGCCATCTCGGTCCAAAAGTAATCGGCAGAATAGCGTTGCCGAAATGGACCGTTACTTTTGCCGCCCATTTTGTTGACCTGTACAGTGTACACATGGAGGAGAACGAGAAGCAGAAAAGATCATTGAAGATCGGTGTATTGGGTGCCGGGCATCTTGGTCGTATCCATATTCAGCAAATTCAGGAGATCCCTGAATGGGACCTGATCGGGTTTTATGACCCGCATCCTGAAAAATGTGCAGCGATCCATGCAGAATTCGGGGTGCCGGTCTATGATTCCATCGATGAGCTTTATGCTGCAGTAGAGGTGGTCGACGTGGTTACACCCACACTTTCCCATTTTGATCTGGCGATGAAAGCAATGGCCAAAGGAAAGCATGTGTTCATCGAAAAGCCGGTTGCGAATTCGGTTGTTGAGGCCCGAACCATCGTAGAGCGATCAATGAAAACGGGACTTCATGTTCAAGTTGGTCACGTGGAGCGTTTCAATCCGGCATTCTTGGCAGCCCTACCCTTCTTTTCCAGCCCAATGTTCATCGAGACCCATCGATTGGCACAGTTCAATCCACGAGGAACCGATGTAAGTGTGGTATTGGACCTGATGATCCACGATATTGACATCATTCTACATGTGGTAAAAAGTGATGTTGAACAGGTACATGCCAGCGGAGTAGCTGTTGTGAGCGATACACCCGATATCGCAAATGCCCGGATCGAATTCAAGAATGGTTGCGTTGCCAATCTAACGGCGAGCCGGATAAGCATGAAGAACATGCGGAAAAGCCGTTTTTTCCAACGGGATGCATACATAAGTGTGGATATGCTTACCAAAGAAACTGAGATCGTGCGGATGAATGTTGTGAAAGGCGAGCCTGATCCCTTTGCGATCACCGTAGCCTTAGGTGAAGGGAAAGGAGTTCGGGAGATCAGTTTCGAAAAACCAGAGATAGCGGTAACAAATGCGATCAGAGAGGAGTTGAGGTCCTTCGCTCAGAGCATCTCAAGCAACACCACGCCCCGTGTACCAGCTGCAGACGGTGCCGCTGCGTTGGAGATCGCTCACCGTGTTCTGGAGGGCATGACCGTACAAAAAGCTTGATCTCGCATACTGATCCATATTATTCCACCGTTACTACCACGCCCGCGCATGATCCGAACTCTAGGCACTCTCCTCATTGCCGTTATTTTTCTTGGTTCTTGCACCAAGGGCGATAAGGTGCCCAGCTATTTGATCGTTCCCAGCGTGGACCTGAGCACCTCAGGATTACAGGGCAGTAATACCAAGAACATTACGGATACTTGGGTTTATGTGAATGATGAGTTCATGGGTTCATGGGAATTACCCGCGAGGATCCCGGTGCTGAAAGAAGGAAGCGTTAACGTGCGGGTTGATGCTGGGGTGAAACGCAATGGGTTCTATGACGAGCGGATACGTTATCCATTCTACACGCCATGGACAGGAACGGCAGAACTTGTCAGAACGAATACTGCAACGATCGCCCCAGTGGTGAATTATACGGAACAAGCCACGTTCTGGATCGAAGGATTCGAGGATGCTGGGTTCTCATTCCTTGTAGCCGATAGTTTGGATCACCTATTGCGCTATTCGGCTTCGGAATACCCGGATCTCACTGTGGATGGCACCTCGTTCGGAGGCTTTGAACTGGATCAGTCGAATCCAACGATCACGATATACTCGGACCAGGATTTCAGCGCGTCCGGTGGTGCAACATTCCTTGAAATGAACTACCGGAGCAATGTCAATCTGGAGGTGGGTATGTTCTACGTTCTGGACGGTATTGCACAATCCAGTTTTATTCTGGGCGTAACCCGTTCGGATAGAGAAGGCACCGGCATGATCTGGAAAAAGATCTACATCGACCTCTCAGCAGCCTTTAATACTTCAATTTCCCAGCGCGACATTCATATCAAGGCAACAATTCCCTCGGACCAAACGTCCGGCACGGTGTATCTGGATAATATCAAATTGGTTCGCTAGCGAAGGATCATGAACAGAAGGCTCCAAGTTGCGAAGTACGTATTGACCGATCTCATCGGTTCGGGCTTGGCATGGACGCTCTTCTTCGTGTATCGAAAAATGTATCTGGAGCCGGTCCAGATCGCATACTCAGAGATCACTTTTGACGAGAACTATTTCAAGGGACTTATACTGATCCCCTTATTCTGGTTCGGGTTGTATACGGTGGTGGGAGGCTACAGGGAGATCTTCCGGAGATTCAGGACCAAAGAACTTGGTCAGACCCTATTGATCAGTTTCATCGGCGTTACCGTGATCTTCTTCGTTCTGTTGTTGGATGATGATGTTGCCGGTTACAAACTCTATTACAGATCGTTCCTTGCCTTGTTCCTGCTCCACTTCACGTTTACCTTCATTCCGCGTTTCCTACTCACCAGTTCAACGGTAAGTAAAGTACACCGAAGAGAGATCGCCTTCAATACCATACTGATCGGTGGCAATGAAAGGGCCATGGCGATCTATGATGAGATCGAGGGCCTGCCGAAGTCACCGGGCAACAAATTCGTTGGATTCGTGAACGTGAATGGAGGAGACCAATTATTAGCCGAAGTAGGTCTACCACGCTTAGGCAAATGGAACGAGTTGCGCACAGTGATCGATCAGCACGCGGTTGAGGAGGCCATTATTGCAGTGGACAGCGGGGAACACGCGCACATCAGCAAGATCATGAATGAGCTGGATGGGACCCATATACGGATCAAGGTTATTCCGGATATGTATGACATTCTCTCCGGATCGGTCAAGATGACAAGCATATTCGGGGCACCGCTCATTGAGGTGAATCCTGAGATCATGCCGGCATGGCAATTCTCGCTGAAACGGAGTATTGATATCGCCGCCAGCGCCATAGCAATGGTAGTTCTATCACCGGTCTATCTGATCATCGGAATTACCGTATGGAGCACTTCACGTGGCCCCATGTTCTTCAGTCAGGAGCGGATCGGAAAATATGGTCGCCCATTCAAGATCATCAAGTTCCGGAGCATGATCAGCAATGCCGAGGAGAACGGCCCACAGCTCAGCAGTGTCACTGATCCACGCATTACTCCCTTCGGCCGATGGATGCGGAAGACCCGAATGGATGAACTGCCACAATTCTGGAACGTTCTGAAAGGAGACATGAGCCTTGTAGGCCCGCGCCCTGAGCGGCAACATTTCATCGATGCGATCACGGAACAAGCGCCGCATTACAAGCATTTGCACAAAGTGCGTCCGGGAATAACCAGCTGGGGACAGGTCAAGTTCGGTTACGCCGAGAATGTGGACCAAATGGTCCGCCGCTTGAAGTATGATATTCTCTATATCGAGAACATGAGCTTGGCGGTTGATCTTAAGATCATTGCCTATACGGTGCTCATTGTGTTGAAAGGTGACGGCAAGTAGTTGTTGGTCGATCGAATGACCCAACGATCCCTACTTTAGCGGCACAACCAACTTCCATCTATGAACATTTCAGTTATCGGTGCCGGCCAAATGGGCAATGGCATAGCACATGTTTTCGCACAGAACGGCCATTCAGTAGTACTTATTGATGTTGCACAAGCGGCATTGGACAAGGCCTTGGTCACCGTACGCAAGAATCTGGATCGCCAATTAGCCAAAGGCAGTTTAACGGAAGATGCGAAGGCTGCCACCCTGAAGAACATCACGACATCAATTGACCTTGCCAAAGGCGTGTCAAAAGCGGAACTTGTCGTCGAAGCCGCAACCGAGAATGTGGAATTGAAGCTGAGGATCTTCAAGGACATGGACGCCCATGCTCCAGAGGGTTGTATACTCGCCACCAATACCAGCTCCATCAGTATTACACGCATCGCTGCAGTAACCAAAAGGCCACAGCATGTGATCGGTATGCACTTCATGAATCCAGTACCGGTAATGAAATTGGTCGAAGTAATAAAAGGCTACGATACCACCGCAGCAGTAACCACCACGGTCCTGGAGCTGAGCAAAGCGATCGGCAAAGTTCCGGTAGCGGTAAATGACCAACCTGGTTTCGTCGCGAACCGCATCCTAATGCCGATGATCAATGAGGCGATAGAAACATTGTTCCAAGGTATTGGTGGTGTCGCGGAGATCGATACGGTCATGAAACTGGGTATGGCCCACCCCATGGGTCCGTTACAACTTGCTGATTTCATTGGTCTTGATACATGCTTGGCCATTTTACGCGTACTGCACGATGGCTTCGGGAACCCGAAATATGCGCCGTGCCCGTTACTCGTTCAGATGGTGACCGCAGGAAAATTGGGAGTCAAGAGCGGTGAAGGCTTCTACGCATACACCCCAGGAAGCAAGGAAAGTGTAGTTGCTCCGGCATTCAGCTGATCGTTGGACGCGATGTCCGCCGATGATCCATTACGACGAATTCGCATATGTACCCAACGTGATATTAGCGTCATTCGGCACATTGCGGTGGTCACATGGCCAGTTGCCTACGCGAAGATCCTATCGAAGGGTCAGTTGCACTATATGTTGGATCTGATGTACAGTGAGCGCGTGTTGCAACTTCAATTCGAGCAAGGTCAACAATTCTTACTATCCGAAGAAGGCGCACGACCTCTCGGATTCGCTAGTGTTGAACATAATTACAAGGGCACCAGAAAAACCAGGTTGCACAAACTTTACGTGCTACCCGAAACCCAAGGCACTGGCGTGGGAAAGCAGTTATTGGATGCAGTGATCCGATCAGCCGAGATCGCCAGTGATGAACGAATTGAACTGAATGTGAACAAATTCAATACGGCCAAGGAATTTTACCTTCGTTCAGGCTTTACCATAGTGCGTGACGAGGTGTTGGATATAGGAGAAGGCTTCGTGATGGATGATCATGTAATGGAACTCCAATTGAACACGGTATAACGAGCAACCAATGGATCTATATGGAACCGAAGTATTCTCAATAATGCTCGGCATTGGTTTGGCCGCAGCTTGTGGACTGCGCGTTTTCCTACCCTTGTTAGTTGCGAGCTTGTTCTCTCATTTCAACATTGCAGGAATTGGACTGAATGAAAGTTTCGCATGGATGGGTAGTTGGCCAGCGATGATCGCATTCGGCATTGCAACCTGCGTTGAGCTTCTCTCCTATTACATTCCCTTTGTTGATCACGCATTGGACGTGATCGCCGTTCCCTTGAGCAGCATAGCAGGAACTCTGGTAGCCATGAGCGCGTTCATGGATATGCCATCGCTTTTTTCCTGTGGCTTAGCGCTCATTGCAGGCGGGGGAATAGCCGGATTGATAAGCACCGGCACTGCAGCCACACGGGTAGCAAGCACGACCACCACGGCAGGTCTAGGAAATCATATGGTCAGTACGGCAGAGACCGTTGGTGCAATAACTCTCAGTTTGGTGGCATGGTTCATCCCTGTATTGGCGATCTTGGTCGTACTCGGTTTGATCTTTCTTTCCGTTCGCATACTATCCAAGGCTCGGAGAACAATACGTCGATCGCAAGCCCCATGAACATTAAGGACTACCTAGCCATTCCCATTCGCCGTATCAAGCGGAATGTGAAGCGGAAGAAAGCGCAACGTTCGAAGGAGCTTATAGGGTTGGATGTATTCATGCGCCATACCGATGGTGTGTTGCACGTAGGAGCCAATGAAGGGCAAGAGCGACAGATCTATCACGAACAAGGGATGAAGGTTCTATGGATCGAACCGCTACCGGATGTCTTTGAGAAACTACTTCACAACCTTAAACAATACCCCGACCAGACCGGACTCAAATACCTGTTCACCGATGTGGATTACAAGAATTATACGTTCCATATCGCTAACAATGGCGGAGCATCGTCCTCCATCTTCGACTTCAAGGAACATGGCGATATATGGCCGGATGTAAAAATGGAACGTACCATTGAACTAAAGAGCCGTACGCTTTCCAGTATTGTGGCCGAGCATGCAATTGATCTTGCGCAGTACCGGACGTTGGTCATGGATACACAAGGCAGCGAGTTGCTCGTATTGAAAGGAGCTGGATCAGCGTTGGATCAGTTCCGGTACATAAAGACCGAAGTGGCGGATTTTGAGGTCTACGCGGGTTGTTGCACGTTGAATGATCTAGCCGAATACCTAGGCCAACATGGCTTTAAGGAAGTGGCCCGGAATTGTTTTGCGGAGCGTCCTGAAGGTGGGAAATGCTACGACGTGCTGTACGAGCGGCAGCACTCTGGGGCCAGCTAGTTCATCGATTGATCTTCCGGTTGTAACCCATGCTTACGATAAAGCCGTGCTTTGCGCCGCACCAATCGTGCCTGCGCTTTTGCAGTTCGAGGTCCACGATCGGTCACCGCCAATTCACCTCGCTCAATACGCTGAACAATGTGTTCAACGAAGCGATCCTCCCCTTCCATATCGTAGGTGCTTTTCAGATCCTGACCGAACAGTTTCGCTAATCCTTGCCAAATGAATGCGTGGAAGTCACCACGCAGCTCTTTCACAAGATCATAGGATGTTTCACCTGTTTCACGATCGATCAACTTCAGCAATACACGCCCTTGTGACATGGTCAGGTCCTTCAGTTCCTCCTCGAATTCCGCACGGAGTTCGATCTCGGCTAATTTGATATAAAGCTTCTGATCTCCTTCCGAGGTGATCTGTGCCATATCAAAGGCATATTCATTCATAAGCTTACCTGTAACCTCAGCATACGGATAGACCTTGAGGACATTCCGCATGAGCTTATCGTACTTTTCTTCTTCGCGCTTATTCTTGGGGATCCACACATCATCAACCAGAACCGGTGGTAATATGGCCTGCATCATGGTATCACCGTTCTCAACAATGCCACGGTAAACAACCCCATCAAGCTCCTGTGCCCTGCCGAAAAGACAAACCAGCAAGGCCGAAAGCACTAATAGTGAACGCATTGGGTACATCGTAACAGATCCGAAGTATGAAGGTAAACGCAACTTCCGGACCATTATTCCAATTGTACGCAACTAGCGCCGCTTAAGTTTCCACGGGTTTTGGCCGTGGGAATGCTGGCCTATTGGCAATGGCCGTTGTGTACGTTCCTGATAAATGGACGCTGCTACTAGGGCAGCCGCTGCCTGTTCTCCGGGATCCTTTCCCTCAAGGTCAGTAGGTTTGAAATGATCGCGGACGAAATGGGTATCATAATTGCCACTGCGGAAAGACTCATGCCCCATGACATAGCGGCAGAACGGCAATGTGGTCTCGATCCCGGAAATGGCATAATCATCGATCGCACGTTCCATGCGCTGGATAGCCTCCTCACGCGTAGCTCCATGGGTGATCAACTTAGCGATCATGGGGTCGTAATGGATCGGGATCTCCATACCCTCTTCAAAGCCATCATCCACGCGCACACCTGGGCCTTGCGGAGGACGATAGGTGTTCAACCTACCAATATCAGGAAGGAAGTTGTTGGCAGGATCCTCAGCATACACGCGTACTTCGATCGCATGCCCTTGGATCTTCAGATCTTCCTGGTTGAAGGAAAGCGCTTCCCCCTGAGCGACTTTGATCTGCTCTTTTACCAGATCCAGTCCACTGATCATCTCCGTAACGGGGTGCTCCACTTGCAGACGTGTATTCATTTCCATGAAGTAGAACTCCATACGCTCATCCAGCAGGAACTCCACTGTACCTGCACCGGTGTAATCCACGCTTTTCGCCACATTAACTGCGGCCTCACCCATTCTTTTACGCAAAGCGGGAGTAAGTACAGCACTTGGTGCCTCCTCGATCACTTTCTGGTGTCTTCGTTGAATGCTGCATTCCCGCTCGAATACATACACCGTATTTCCGTGCATATCCGCTAGCACCTGCACTTCAATGTGTCGCGGACCAGCAACGTACTTCTCAATGAACACGCTACCATCGCCGAAGGCATTCACAGCTTCACTGATCGCGCGTTCTAGACCTTCCTTCAGTTCACTTTCCTTTTCCACGATGCGCATGCCCTTTCCCCCACCACCGGCAGCGGCTTTGATCAAGATGGGGAAAGTGATGGTCTTGGCCACTTTCATGGCTTCTTCCAAACTACCAACAGCGCCATCCGTACCGGGTACCAGCGGCACACCATGGCCTTTAACTGCTTCTTTAGCCGCGAGCTTATCACCCATCACCTTCATGGCATAAGGCGTTGGGCCAACGAATATCACACCGGCTTCTTCAAGTGCTGTTGCAAAAGCTCCATTCTCGCTCAGGAACCCATAACCCGGATGCACGGCATCCACCTTCAGATCCTTACAGACCTTGATGATCTTCTCGAAGACCAGGTAACTCTCCTTACTTGGTGCTGGACCAATGCACACCGCTTCATCGGCGAACCGAACAAAAGGCGCATTGCGATCCGCCTCGGAATAGACCGCAACAGTGCTGATGCCCATTTCGCGAGCACTGCGCATCACGCGAAGAGCGATCTCACCGCGGTTGGCGATCAAGAGTTTCTTAATGGATCGTTTCTTGGCCATAGTGATCAGAATATTAGCGGATCAGATGATCTTCTAATTGTTCGCTCGTCAGATCCCTATTACGCAAGCACCTCCTTCACGCGATCCGCAGCCTCTTGCAAGGCTACCGCGCTAAGCACTTTCAGGCCGCTTTTGTCGATCAGTTCCTTTGCTTCAACAGCATTGGTTCCTTGCAAGCGTACGATGATCGGCACGTTGATATCGCCGATGTTCTTGTAAGCATCCACAACGCCTTGCGCAACACGGTCGCAACGAACGATGCCACCGAAGATGTTCACAAGAATTGCCTTTACTGTCGGATCCTTCAGGATGATCCGGAATGCTTTTTCAACACGTGCTGCGTCTGCTGTGCCACCTACATCAAGGAAATTGGCAGGTTCACCACCGCTTAGCTTGATAATATCCATGGTGGCCATAGCAAGACCTGCACCATTCACCATGCAACCCACATTACCGTCCAGCTTCACATAATTCAATCCTGCTTCACCTGCTTCAACTTCGATCGGATCTTCTTCCGTCTTATCGCGCATTTCAACGTAATCCGGATGGCGGTAAAGTGCATTACCATCCAATCGCACTTTTGCATCAACGGCAGCGATCTTATCATCACTGGTCTTCAGTACCGGATTGATCTCGAACATGGCCGCATCGCTACCCTCGTAAGCATTGTACAAAGCCGTTACGAATTTGGCCATCTCCTTTTTAGCCGTTCCCGTCAGGCCCAAGTTCGTAGCGATCTTGTTACATTGGAAAGGACGCAGGCCAACGCGCGGATCGATGAATTCTTTCTGGATCTTCTCCGGTGTATGTTCCGCAACCTCCTCGATATCCATGCCACCTTCCGTGCTGTACACGATCACATTGCGTGAACTGCTTCGATCCAACAACACCGACATATAGAATTCCTTGGGCTCGCTGGCACCGGGATAATACATATCCTCCGTGATCAACACTTTGTTCACCTTTTTTCCTTGTGGCGGGGTTTGCGGCGTTTTCAACATCATACCGATGATGTCATTTGCCTTTTCGCGCACTTCGTCGATGCTCTTTGCAAGTTTTACCCCACCACCTTTTCCGCGTCCACCGGCGTGGATCTGCGCTTTCACTACCCACCATTTTGTGCCCGTCTCTTGGCTCAATCGCTTGGCTTGATCAACTGCTTCATCAGCATTATAGGCCACCAGACCGCGCTGTACGCGAACGCCATATTGTGAAAGGATCTGCTTGCCTTGATACTCGTGAAGATTCATGCGGTTCTTGCTTCTATGGTGATATGAGCGCTTCCGAATGCGGGAAGCGGTGCGAATGTACATCCTCACCAATTTTATTTCGCGGATAGCTTTTCAACAGGCCAACAGTGAAGTAAAGCTCGCACAGGAACTATCAGGACCAACCGAGCCATATCCATCGCCCTATGGAACCGACCAACCATTGCCTAGCTGTTAGCTTTGCGACCTTCGATGAATGTAACTATCCTCGGTTATGGTACGGTGTTCGGTAAACTGAACATGTGGTTGATCAGCAATGGCTTTTCGCCGGAGAATACGATCTGGATCGTACCCCTGCTAGGCTCCATTATCGTTTTCATTGTAATGGCTTTGCTCTCAAAGCTGCTCAATTGGGCACTGACCTCGACATTCAAGCGTTTCAGCAAAAAGACGGTTACACATTTCGATGATCGTTTAGTAGATAACCGTGTTCCACGCTACGTTGCCCGTGTGATCCCGTTGATCCTAGCCTACAAGCTAATAGCATTGATATTCAGCGACTTTCCTGAATTCATCCCGTTCGTTAAGCGCATAATCGCGTTTTCGTTCATCGTCCTTTTCGTACGCATTATCAGAGCCGTTCTCCATGCCGGACGCGATACACTGAGTGATAGCCCAAGTTACCGCGATAAGCCGCTGGATAGCTATGTGCAGGTGGCCATGCTGGTGCTCTATTTCGTTGCAGGGATCTTAATTTTCTCACTGCTGACAGGCCGATCGGTATTGACCTTTCTGACCGCCATGGGTGCCGCTTCCGCGGTATTGTTGTTGATCTTCAGGGATACCATCCTCGGGTTCGTGGCCAGTATTCAGATCAGTACCAACGATATGCTGCGTGTAGGGGATTGGATCACGATGCCCAAGTTCGGTGCGGATGGCGATGTGATCGAGATCAATCTAACGACCGTGAAGGTGGCCAATTGGGACATGACGATAACGACCATTCCCACCTACGCATTGATCTCGGATAGTTTCCAGAATTGGCGTGGCATGCAAGAGAGCGGTGGTCGACGGATCAAGCGTAGCATCCTGATCAAGATCAACAGCATCCGCTATTTGGATGAGGCCGAGATCAAGGAACTGGAACGCATACAACTGCTAAAACCGTACATCGAAAAAATGCGCGAGGAATTGCGCGTGTACAATGCAGCTAATAATGTGGACAACAGTGTGATGGTGAACGGGCGGAACCTCACCAACGTTGGTCTTTTCAGGAAATATGTGGACCTCTACCTGGAACATCACGATCAGATCCATAGGAACATGACGCGTATGGTAAGGCAACAACCGCCCAACGAACTTGGTTTACCCATAGAACTTTATTGTTTCACCAAGACCACGAAATGGGAGGCCTATGAGATCATCATGGCCGACATTTTCGATCATTTGTTGGCGAGCACCAAGTACTTCCATGTGGTTGTGTTCGAGAAACCCGCTGCGGATGATATGCGGAATATGGGGAAACCGTAGGTTTAATTAGCTAATACGATCGATCTACTAATTAGTTGATGACGCGTCTTCATGGTCTTAAGAGTTGGAACGCTCATGACGCTGATGTTCATGATACAAGATGATCCTGGATTGAGGACCCGGCGATCAGCTGAACTCACAAAGCCGGGGCGAGTTGTGCTGACACCTCTACGTCCGGGCGAGTGTTGCTATTGTCTAATTTCTGATCATCTGATTTTCTGATCCTCTGATCCGTATTCCCTTTCCTTTGCAACCATGATCCGCGCTACATCCATCCGCAAGAAATACGGCGACCTCGAAGTACTTAAAGGTGTTGACCTGCACGTTTCAGCTGGCGAAGTGGTAAGCATCGTTGGTGCCAGTGGCGCAGGCAAGACAACGCTCTTGCAGATCCTCGGAACGCTGGAACGTGCGGATAGCGGCACGCTGGAGATCAACGGCGAGAACGTGAGCAAGCTAGGGACCAAGGCACTCAGCGCGTTCCGGAACAAGCACATTGGTTTCGTGTTCCAGTTCCATCATTTACTTCCGGAATTCACGGCGTTGGAGAATGTGATGATGCCGGGCCTGATCGCTGGACGGAGTATCAGTGTTTGCACCCCAAGAGCAATGGAATTACTGGAACGATTGAATGTTTCTGCCCGTGTTCAACACAAACCAGGACAGCTTAGCGGCGGCGAGCAGCAGCGCGTTGCCGTAGCGCGTGCGCTATTCAATAGCCCCAGCGTGGTATTAGCCGATGAGCCATCCGGAAACTTGGACTCTGCACATGCCAAAGAATTGCACCAATTATTCTTCGATCTGCGCACGGAACTGGGCCAGACTTTCGTGATCGTTACGCACAACGAGGAATTGGCGGGCATGGCCGATCGACGACTGGTGATGAAGGACGGGGTGATGTGAGGCGAATAATACCATGGCTTGCGGCAACCCTGAATAGGTAGCATCGTCTATCTTGCAGCAACGATCCATAACTAACATGATCCGTGCAAAACTGTTGTTCACGAAGATATGCCTTGCGGCATTCAGCATTTCAGGCGCGGCTCAGGATGGGGCGTTGGATCCTACATTCAACGTTGGTGATGCTGGTTTCAGCAGGGGTGACGGCACGGGAGGTGTTAACGTGGTAGTTCCTTTGTCTGATGGAAAGGTGCTGATCGGAGGTTCAGGCACATTTTACAATGGAGAACCTTTTGGCCGTATTGGGCGTGTGAATGTGGATGGGCTTTTGGACGCCGGGTTCATTACTGGCACTGGTGCCGACAATATTATTCGGACCATGGCTTTAAGGCCTGACGGAAAAATACTAATTGCAGGGGATTTTACCAGTTACAACGGCGTTGCCCGAAACCGCATAGCACGATTGAACGCCGACGGGAGCTTGGACTTAGCATTCAATCCTGGATCTGGAGCAGATGCCCCGATACTCAAATTGGTTTTGCAACCCGATGGGGGCGTGGTCATTGCAGGGGAATTCACAAACTTCAATGCGACACCACGAGGCCGCATCGCCCGACTTCTCGTGAATGGGGCGTTGGATACAAGCTTCGATCCCGGATCCGGGGCCAATAACATCATTCGCTCGATCGCATTGCAAGCAGATGGAAAGGTGGTGATGGGCGGGGAGTTTGCGACGTACAACGGGACAGGACGAAGTCGCATTGCTCGTTGTAACACGGATGGCAGTCTGGACTCGAGCTTCGATCCAGGTACGGGGCTCGCCTATGCTGGAATTTACACACCGAACGTACAGTCGATCAGTATTCAAACAGATGGCAAGATCCTGTTCGCAGGTCAGTTCACCGGATACAACGGCACTACGCGAATGCGAATAGCCCGCGTAGATGCGAATGGGGGGCTTGACGCGAGCTTTGATCCAGGCTTGGGAACGAATAGAACACTTTACTCAACTGCGGTCCAAGCTGATGGCAAGATCCTTATTGGCGGCGACTTTATTACCTATAACGGCACACCCCGTAAAATGGTAACCCGCTTGAATGCGAATGGAACTCTGGACGCAGGCTTCGGGAATGCAACTGGCGCCGATGATTATGTACTATCGATCGCCGTTCGAACCAATGGAGAGATCTTTATTGGTGGCTATTTCCGATCTTACAATTCAACTGGTCCTAGCGGTATCGCCAAATTAAACGCAGATGGCAGCCTTAATGGAACTTTTAATCCTGGGAATGCTGCAAATGGCCTGATCTATACTTCAGCAATACAACCTAATGGCAAGATCCTAATTGGAGGTCTTTTTACAAGTTATCAAGGTTATAGTCGGAATAGGATCTCACGCTTGAACGCAAATGGCACGTTGGATACAAGCTTCGACCCAGGTACCGGCATCCCAACCAATTGGGTAAACGATATAGTTGTTCAGCCCGATGGAAAGATCATACTTGCCGGGAATTTTGACATGTATAATGGCATAGCCTGCAATAACATAATTAGAATTAATACGGACGGAAGTTTAGATCCAGGATTCACACCAGGCACGGGACCTGGATCTTCTGCATTATGCGCTGCACTGCAAACGGACGGTAGATCCTGCTCGGTGGTTTATTTGGAACATACAATGGCGGCACGCGACGTGGCTTGGTACGATTGAACCCGAACGGTACACTTGACAGCACCTTTGACCAGGGAGTGGGAATCAATTCTGCCGGGTGGGTGAGAACGCTAAGTATACAGACCGATGGGCGGATCTTGGTCGGAGGGTTGTTCAGTAGTTACAACGGAACAAGCCGGATCAACTTGGCCCGGTTGAACATGAACGGTTCTTTGGATAGCAGTTTCGATCCAGGCACATCAACTAGTAGTGTTGTAATGTCGACCGTTTTACTAGCTGATGGCAGATTCTTAATTGGAGGTGGAATTACCAGTTATAATGGAACACCAACTGGAAACCTTGTGCGTGTGAACAGCAACGGAAGTTTGGATCTAAGTTTTGCGATCGGTACAGGTGCCAACGCAGTAGTAAATTCCATTGGTCTTCAACCAGATGGAAGAATTGTTATTGGTGGAAATTTCACAAGTATTAATGGTTTGTCGCGTAGCCGAATTGCTCGGTTGTTCGCTGACGGTTCCGTGGACCCTAATTTCAATTCAAGTCCGGGGAGTAATGCCGCAATTCGAAAAGTAAACTTACAACCCGATGGAAAGATCCTGATCAGCGGTGATCTCACCTCCTTCAACGGCACCGGCCGCAACCGTATAGCTCGTCTGCACGGTACTTCCACAATGCCATCCATAGCAACATCTGTCTTCCTGGATGGCCCATACACCAGTAGTTCGATGAACGATGCCCTACGCACCCTACCCTCCTTCCCGCTCACGGAACCATTCACCACAATGGGTTACAGCAGACCAGTGTTCAACCCAGGAGCAACTATCGGTTCCAACGTTCTATCTGCCACCGGCAACAACGCCATCGTCGATTGGGTAATCGTGGAAATGCGCCCAGCCACTTCGCCGAGTACGGTAGCCGCAAGCCGCGCGGTACTCCTTCAACGCGATGGTGATGTCGTGGACCTCGATGGAGTTAGTACTGTGGGCTTCTCAGGACTTGCCGCAGGTAATTATTGCGTTGCTGTGCTTTCGCGGAACCACCTGCCCGTTATGCTCTCCCCCAGCACGCCAGTAGCATTCGGTGGTGCGGTGGCTAACGTGGACTTCACACATCCGACCACCCAAGTCTATGACAATGATTCACGGACAAATGTGGGTGGCACCATGACCGTTGTCACAGGCGATGTCAACTTCAACGGAACTGTTCAATACACGGGCACCAACAACGACCGCGACCTTATCCTGCAACGCATAGGCGGTGTGGTGCCTACAAACTCGGTAACCGGGTATTGGGCAGAAGATGTGAACATGGATGGCGTTGTGCGCTATACTGGCACAGGCAACGACCGCGATCGGATCTTGCAAAGTATCGGTGGTACGACACCTACGGCTACCGTTGCTGCACCGCTTCCCTAAAATTATTGTCAGTAGCTGGGAACTTCCCTTTTACCCTTGATCAAAAGGTTGATCTTGTCATTCCCCCTACCTTTCCGGCCAATGTCCGCATGGAAAGCGCCATCCCGTTCGATCTTTCGTTTGCTGATCGTCATCTTACTGTGCAGCATTGGGTTCAATGTGTGGTTCGTTGTGCGGGATCAGAACCGAAAAGTGGAATTCAATGATCATGTTGATCCGCAGATCGAAGGGCGGGCTGCGCTGAATGCGACCATGAAGATAGAACCTCATACGATCCTGTTCCTTGGCGACAGCCACGTTGAGATGTTCCCGTTGAACGATCTTTTTCCGAATAAGAAGATCTTGAATTTAGGGGTCTCTGGCAGCAAGCTGGATCAGGTTATCGATGGTCAGGCAAGGATCGATCTTGGTAACACACCGGAGAAGATCTTTATCATGGCCGGAGTGAATGATATTTTCCACGGCTCTAATCCTGAAGATGTTGGGAAACGCATGGAACAATTGCTGAACATCCTTCAAGAACGCTACCTCGCTGTTCCACTTTTCGTACACGCCATTCTACCAACACGCGAGCCCTCTTTCGCGTATGCGATCATCGCAAGCAATGCACTATTGAAGCCGATCTGCGATGAACACGGTGTTACATTCATCGACATGTATGCGACCGTTGAACAGAATGGTCTGATCCGCAGCGAATTGGTCTATGACCAGATCCATTTGAACGCGGAGGGTTATGCCCTGTGGGCGAAGGTGCTCGAACCCTTTTTGAATTGATCGCATAGGACCATGCTCTTCTCGGCGATCGAATTCTGGTTCTTCTACCCTGTTGTCTTTCTGCTGTATTGGTTCGTCACGAAGGGCAATTTGCGGTTGCAGAACGGGATGCTTTTGCTTGCGAGCTACTTTTTCTATTCCTGTTGGGATTGGCGTTTTTTATTCTTGCTGATATTCAGCACGCTCTTGGATTTTTCCAGCGGACTTTTGATCCGCAGCAGTAGCACGAAATGCCAGACCGTGCAATGAGCCACACAACAGAAAGATGATAATAATGACTAGATTTAGAATTAGCATTTTCCCATGGCTGCTTCCAATGGGGAAGAAAACAAATTCCCGGAACCATGTCGTGAGCGAGAAGCACCAATACTGACAAAACGGGGGACTTTATAGTGAAAAACACGGAAACGAGAAATCCTTCATCAGGTTCAAACCGAATAGCAGAATGCAGCCGATGGCGATATCGCTATACCCGAAATAATTACCGAATACTGCATTACGCGATAGAAAATCCCAAGAACTAATGTTGCTCCGCTGCACTCCACATTATTCGAGAAAACGTGATCCACATCTATCTCGCAATTGTCCGTTAATACCATTTTCATAAATAGACCCACAGCATTTGCAGCGACCCCCATTGACAGCAAATGCTTAGTTGAACAGGCACAACTCCCTGAGCTGAGATAACAGATTACTGGGACGTTGGATGGGCCCAGCGACTAGCTATGGAAACAAACTCACATACGCCTCAAAGGCAATCATATCGTACGTTGGTTGCAATTTGCTCTTATACGCCTCGAAGCTATAACACACAGTTTGGAACTGTGTAAAAGCTAAAATCTACCGGAAGGATGATATTCAACCTTCCAACATGAAAACTCCCGACTAGCAGATTGAAAGCCTCAACAAAATTTTCTTGGAAAAATTGGTATACTTAAAAAAGGCTAGAGAGACCCAAGTTTAGGGCAAGAGTGGTCCAAAGTACGTACTTGCCTTCACCTTGATCGGTCTTAGTTCTGGTCCAGGACCAAAATAATACACCAATTTGCTGAATGCAATAAGAATAAGTACACCTGGATCCGACCAGCCATAGAGCAAATAACTCGCCAACAATAAAATAGCACTGGGGCGTATTACACTTTTACCCTACACCCACCCATGAAAGATGAAGACCAACGGAAGGAAAACCACAATATCCATAGAGTCGAATAGCATTTGGTGCATCGCGGTAACAAGATTCGCAAAGATGTGGTAGCAATAGAACAGAGCAAGTTATTAAAGGTCAAACAGCTTATCACTTTCACCTTATGACACAAATGAACATATGGGTTCCTCCCTTAGATCAGTAATCAATTGTTTTCTGCTCTATGTCTTTCAACCATGCATCCAGAGTAACCATTTCTTTATCGCAAATGATCTTTTCCTTCAAAAGTGCCGAATATGCTCTGTAAAGGTTATTCTTTATGTCCTCTGTTCTAATAATGGAATTTGCGACCAAGTCAACTACGCTTTCCGAATGTTGATACATTGGAATCTCCGAAATGAAATCATTCATATGATCATGAGCGTTTCTTTTTTGAACAACAGATGCATTCGTGAAGCCAAGCTGATATCCATATAACCACATGATCGGTTGAGCTACCAATCCTCGTAGGATGTCAGTGAACCTGAAAGTTACATAGCTAGGCAGATAAAGTAGTGGAAATAATTCCTTCCTGAAAATTGTGTTTTGCGAATTAAAAGGGCTAATGGTCCCAATTCCCAACACGACTGGTTCTCGATCTTCAAAATAACATGGCGCACCATTCGTCAATCGATATATTGCATCTACATCAGGATCTTGATCTGCAAGTCCCTGCCAAACACCAACCTTGCAAATATTGGACACCAAATCTTTCTCCAGTTCGAAATTCTTCAAGATCAGGCTCAATGGTAATCCTCTTGCCCATATTTTCTCCTTGGAGAATAGCTGATATATGTTTACAAATCCTCTGTTTCCCTCAACACAATCATATTTATTTTCAAAATCGGGGAAGCCCCAATTAACTTTTGGATAATTATCGTCATCAGTGTCGATGATAAGGTCCGTCCCAAATTCAATTGCTTTCAAATAACCTATCATTTTTCTGGAATAGTGATCAAAAGGAAGGATTTTGGCTAATTCGTAGCCACTACTTTCTTGCACTTCCAGAGGTAAATAGGTGACGTTCTTACAAAACCAGTTCTTAGGTGTTTTCCTATCACCAACGACAATTAGGTGACGACCCTTCTGTTTAGAAAACGCAACAACTGATTCCGTTGGATCAAAAATCGAAGTTATCACTATGTAACTCATCTTAGGCTTGTGTTCCATTTTGATAACTTAACCGGATGCAAATAAAGTTGATCACTTGGAAAATGATCAAGTAATTGTTGCAATTCATTATCAAACTTATCGAGCTCCATATATTCTTCTTTAGTCCAAAGCGCCTTGCCTTTAAGCTTTAGCTCATTTTCAGTAACTATTTCTTTGGCTACCAAAACCATAGCAGTGGGTATCGCCACTTCTACGAATAACTGAGTTGCGGCAAATACGCCACAATAGTGACAAAATTGCTTTATCGAATTTGAATCGATAATAAAAATATCTGAATAACTACCAACAATTGGATAAGAAAGATTAAATTTCGCATCAGAACTTCTTAAATAATTCAGAATAAAATTACAGTGCTTCAAACTTCCACGACCAAAAAATGGTTTGATCCAGTCCTTTAATTTATTCGGAGTTTTCCAGATCTGCCTAAATCGAAGTGGTTCTATTGACAACTCGAATTGCTGAAATTTGGTTAACGCATGCTCATAGTCAGGAAGTTCACCATCAGCTTCCACACCATTCGCTTTTAATTTCCAATGATATGCGTCACCAACTCTCGACCACCAGAACCCCGGATCATGCAAGGTAATAAAACCTGGAATGAAACATGTTTTAGCGGTTAACCTGATGCATTCAGCATAATTATACTCATTGATCACAGGGTTTAAAAGCAAATCGTCTGCAATAAAAAAATAATGAATATATTCTTCTCTAAAATAACTTTTCATCCCTTGTGTGACATACCCTTGAAAATATAACGAACATTCGTAAACAGAAATTACATTTTCCCTATTACCAGTATAGAAAGGCACTAAGTGATAAATGTTTCTAAACCTATCCTTGTAAAGCTTCTCTATTACTTCAATATTTTGATTAAATTGGTGGTTATATATTATTATCAATGCTACTTTGCTCATTTTAATGTCGTTTAAGAATTTCCTTTGCCTTAGAAGCCATCTCAAAAATAACTTTTGAGAATTATCATTACGCAAGCCAACTGCACCATGCCTAAGAAGAGGTCTGCATGGTATTCATACCGAACGAATGTACGGCGCGAGTTAAACAACCACGCGAACAACCTTTCGACCTTCCAGCGGCGTTTGTAGCGCCGTAATTCCCGTCCATCTTGATGCACTTGTCGTTTTCTGTTACTCCTGTGCGGACATACCAGTTGGATTCCGCGTTTCTTCAATGTGCGTCTTAGTTTGTCACTGTCGTACGCCCTGTCGGCGATCACACGTTTGGGCTTTATGGCACACGAACGGATCGTCCTATCGGCTAGCTTTACTTCATGGGTGCTGGCGCTAAAGGCCCGTACGGTGAGAGGAATACCAACAGCGTCTGTGACTGCCATGATCTTGGTGCCTTTCCCTTTCTTAGTAGGTCCAACACAAGCCCCCTTTTTTGGCACTTGCGAAGGTGCCATCGATAAAGCATTCGGTAATGTCGATCTTCCCTCGATCGCGTAGATCCGATGCAAGAGCATGCAGCAGTTTATCCCAAGAACCGCTCTTGCACCAGTGTTTGTGGTACCGATGGCAAGTCTGGTATGGCGGGTATCTGCCAGGTAGATCTGCCCATGGTGCACCGGTCCGGCATATCCACAAGATCCCGTTAAGCACCGCACGTGGATCTTGTCTGGGCCTGCCACGTGTTTCGCTCTTATGAAAAATACTTGTAAGCGGTTTTTCCAACACTTCCCATTGCTTGTCGCTGATGTCCATCGCTTTTCTTAGCGAAGTACATTGCGCCAAAGAAGAAGATCAACTGGAACATTAAAAAGTTGATCAAAGCCCAGTGTTCATAGATAACTTAGGCAATGCTTATTTTTGAGATTCCTTCTAGTCACTATTATTGGAACAACGATAAGTGGTAAATGTAAATATTGTGGATTGAAAGTTTGGTTTCGCATACACGAAGACCATTGGTAGTGTTACGTAATCACCAATCCAAAAAAGCCGTAATCATACCAAGCACGAGCTAATACTCGTGATGTCAGTAATGCTCCAGATCGGTTACGGCGAACCTTTACGCTACTCAGCATAGTAGCTATCCATGTAATCCATTAGGAGTTGTGTCCTTTGAGAACCCATCACATCCATCAATTCGTCTAAATCCGACAGAACGTATTAACTTTACCAATTCAATAAATCTTTCGAAATGCGTACACTCATCCTCTCTACACTCCTGATTTCAACGATCACCGTCGCTCAAACTGACGCGGAAAAAGCGCTCATTGAACAGTATACCGGCGCTGGCATGCCGGTGGTCGAAAAGGATGATTCACCCTTTGTACCCAACACATTCATTGGCGATTTCATTATGGACATCACCACCATGGATAAGAAGACCGAAAAGCCACAGACCATGTCCATTCACTATGCCAGCAACGCGGAAATGACCTCCATACGCATGGATGCGGCGGAAATGAAGGGTCAAGAAATGACCATGATGACCGACCTGAAGAACAAGTGGCAGTATATGATGATGACGGACAACAACGGGAAAAAGACCGCAATGAAGACCCCGAAAATGAAGATCAACATAAAGGAAACACCTGATGCTGAAAAAGATGGATCGGAGACGGATGTCACTGTGACCAATGAAACTAAGACGATCAATGGTCATGTTTGTTCAAAGGTCATTGCCAAAAGCAAGGAAGGCACATGGACGGGCTGGATGGCCAAGGGAGTTGCGGTACCGTTCACGGATCTAACGAACAACATCGCTTCCGGGAATGTCTCTGCGTTGAAGTATGACGACAGGCAGATCACAGGATTCCCAATGGAATTCGAGATGGTGGATGCCGAGACGAACGAAAAAACACAAGGCGTTACCCGAGAGTTCAACTTAGGTGAACCACCAGCGAGTACATTCAGCTTGGACGGTTATCAAGTTGTGGAACTGCCGATGGCATTGCCGGGCATGATGGGCCGCTGAGCCCCATGTCGATCGCGAATACCAAGGATCTTCTCGAGGAAGCCTACGAACGGTATGCCCGTCCGGAATTCATTGAGAATGACCCCATCCAAGTGCCACGCACATTCAGTGACCGCAAAAATGCTGAAGTGATCGGGTTCCTCACCGCTACAATTGCCTGGGGGCAACGCAAGACCATCATCAATAACGCTTGGAAGCTCGTCGAGTTGATGGACCGTACCCCGCATGCTTTCGTCATGAATGCAACGGAACAGGACCTGAGCACACTCGATCGGTTCGTACACCGCACGTTCAACGGCGTTGATCTTCGGCATTTCATCTTGGGGCTACGCCACGTGTACACACGCTACGGCGGATTAGAGGATGCGTTCTTTCCTACGCCTACCAAAGAAAAACCAATGCCTTGGTCAGCACCAGAAGGCATCGCACTGTTCAAGCAACGGTTTTTTGAACCGGCACATGAACGGCGCACACAAAAACACGTAGCCGACCCAGCCAAAGGCAGCAATGCCAAACGCATCAACATGTACCTCCGGTGGATGGTACGCCCCAATGATCGCGGTATTGATATGGGACATTGGAAACGCATACCTACCTCAGCTTTGCTTGTTCCGTTGGATGTTCATACCGGTCGTGTTGGTCGCGATCTTGGATTGCTGCACCGTAAGCAGGATGATCTGAAAGCGGTGTTGGAACTCACTGAACGTTTGAGGGAGTTCGACCCGGTGGATCCCGTGCGTTATGACATTGCGCTGTTCGGGATGGGGGTTGATAAGGGGAATTGAATATTACCGCAATCAACAAAGGAGCACACAGGGAGTATGTATCAAAGATTTTTAACTAGCCCAACCAGCCGTCATCTGATCATCTGATCTTCTGATTTTCTGATCACCTGATCGACCACATCTCCCTATTATCTTCGCGCCCATGTCCTTTCTGCACCCGGCCTTTTTGTGGGCGCTTGCTGCTCTTTCGATCCCGGTGCTTATCCATCTTTTCCAGCTACGGCGGTTCAAGCGGATCGATTTCCCGAATGTTCGGTTCTTGGCGGAGATCACGCAACAAACGCGCGCCCGGAAAAAGGTGCAGCATTGGTTGGTACTGCTGGCAAGACTGTTAGCGTTAGCAAGTTTGGTCCTTGCCTTTGCGCAACCCTATATCCCTAGCGCGAATACGAACGTTGTCGCCGGGCAACGCGCCGTATCGCTGTATGTGGATGATAGCTACAGCATGGACGGCCAGAACGCCCAAGGACGGTTACTGGACCAAGCCCGCAAAGGCGCACAGGATGCTGTAATGGCGTATAGCGCTACAGATCGTTTTCAGCTACTGACGGGGCGTTTCGAAGGAAAACAACAAGTGCTGTTGGGTCGGGATGAAGCCTTGGAAGCGGCCTCACAAGTGGATGTCAGTCCATATGCACGGCCGTTGAGCAAAGTGATGGCTCGCCAACGTGAAGCCCTTGGCCAGAGCGACGCTCCGGTTACTCGCGCATTCCTGTTCACAGACCTACAACGCAGTGTTACGGATATCGAGAATTGGACGAACGACACGCTTATACATACTGTGATCGCGCCATTGGCAAGTGCCTCACCGGATAACCTCAGCATCGATTCAGTGTGGTTCGATAGCCCTGTGCGGCGCGTGGGACAAAGCGAGATCCTTCATGTTCGCTTGCAGAATTATGGCGAGCAGGAATTGGTCAACGTTCCGTTGCGGTTGGATATCAACGATCGCCAGCGCGCCTTGGCCAGTTTCAGTATACTTGGTGGCGCCACTGTGGATACGACATTGCGCTTTTCGAGTGAAGCAGGTGGTAACCACTGGGGCTTCGTCTCGATCGATGATCGTCCGGTCACGTTCGATGACCGCATGTACATCAGTTACCGTGTGATCGACAAGTTGCGCGTGCTCCTGGTAAGCGGCGGCAATGCCGAAAGTGATAAGTCGGTGGCCGATGTTTTCAGCGGTGACAGCCTGCACATTTTCACACAACAGGCCATGCGCTCGTTGGATCTTTCATCCTTGGCGCGGCAGGACCTTGTGATCTTGAATGCGCTGCCGGAAGTGGCCAGTGGCCTTGTGCAAGCGTTGGGCACCTTCGTGGAGAACGGCGGCAGTGTTGCTGTATTTCCACCGTCTAATGGTGACCCGAGCAGTTATGCCGGACTCTTCGGCCAATTCGGCGCCTCCCCTCCTTCCCGAATGGATACCGCTACCGTAAAGGTGGATCGCATCGATCTGGACAAACCCTTCTACCGGGACATCTTCGAGACCATGCAACGCAACGTTGACCTACCAATAGTGCGCGAGCGTTGGAGCATTCGTCCGGCGCCGGGAAGCGATGTGCTCTTGCGTTTACAGGACGGCACCGCTTACCTATCGCGTACACAACAAGGACGTGGATCCATATACCTCTGCGCAACACCCTTGGCAGAAAGCTCGGGCAACTTCACGCACCATGCATTCTTCCTTACCTCGCTGTTGCGTATGGCGGAATTGAGCCGTCCGATGGGTGCATTGTATCACACGCTTGGCGAAGAAGTGCTGATCCCGTTGGAAGGCATCGAATTCAAAGGCGACGCAGTGCCTCATTTGAAAGGACCGAACAACATCGACCTTGTCCCGGAAGTGCGCAGAACACCTGGAAACACAGCAATTGCCTTGCACGATCAGGATCTACCTCCCGGACCGTATGCGGTTGTTAGTGGTAACGACACGCTGATGACCTTGGCACTGGACCTTCCGCGCCGAGAAAGCGACCTGAGCGCCTACAGCGTGGATGAATTAAAAGCGCTGTTGACCGAAAAGGGACTCACCAGCTACACCGTATTGGATACGGGCACATCGGATCTGAGCTTGAAATTGAACGAGTTGGACCAAGGCCGGAAACTGTGGAAATGGTTCATCTTTATCGCATTGCTTTTCTTAGCTGCTGAAGTATTCCTGATCCGATACCTGAAATAAGCGATGAAACCTGTCACTCTGCGCCAAGTAAAGGTGATCGACCCTGGTGGTCCGCATCACGAAAAGGAGATCGACATTCGCATTGAAAAAGGCACGATCACCAAGATCGCTGCGCGAATTCCAAAAGGAATGGGTGAAGAGATCCACGTGAAGGGCATGCATGCCAGTCCGGGCTGGGTGGATCTACGGGCACATTTCCGCGATCCCGGTGAAGAATGGAAACAAGGTGTACGCAACGGCTTGGATGCCGCCGCTGCTGGTGGGTTCACGCGCGTGGCGGTATTGCCGAGCACTGATCCGGTAATGGATAAAAGCAGCGGCGTAGCGAATTTGCTGAGTCGCGCAAATGGCCATGTTGTGCAGGTACTTCCAGTGGGTGCGTTAACGCAAGGGTTGAAGGGCGAACAGTTGGCGGAATTGCACGATCTACGCACAGCGGGTGCAGTCGCGTATTGTGATGATCAACATACCGTTCGCAACAGCAGGTTGATGCTCTTGGCCTTGCAATATGCCAACGGTCTGCCGGGGATCAAACCACCGATCATGGTGTTCCCAAATGATCCAGATCTGAGCCTGAACGGGATGATGCACGAAGGCACAATGTCCACACGACTTGGGCTGAAGGGTATACCGCCGATGGCCGAAACGATCCAACTAGCACGTGATCTGGAGCTTTTGGAATACGCAGGTGGACATTTGCACGTGGCCACGATCTCCACCACAGGCAGTGTGGGGATGATCCGCCAGGCTAAAGCACGGCAACTGCATGTTACGGCATCGGTCGCAGCACATAACCTATTCCTGGATGATGCATGCTTGCGTAGTTTCGAGACGCGTTACAAGGTGATGCCACCCTTGCGCGACATCACGCACATCGAAGCGCTTCGGGATGGTGTGAAGGATGGCACGATCGATTGTATTGTTAGCGATCATCGCCCGGAGGATCGCGAACACAAGATCATTGAATTCGGACCGGCATCCTTTGGTATCATTGGCTTAGAGACCTGTTTTGCGGTTGCGAATACCGCGCTGAAAGGGCGCACCTCGTTGCGTCGGATCATTGAACGGTTCACAGTTGGTCCGCGCGCCGTTCTTGGTTCACCTGCGATCCATATCGCCGAAGGCACGCAAGCCGAGATCACCCTATTCGACCCCGAGTTGGAGTGGACGTGTGCGGAAACGGATCTCGTAAGCAAGAGCCACAACACGCCGTTCATCGGTCAACGCTTCACCGGGCGAGCGTTGGGGATCATTGCGCAAGGGCAAGTGATCATGCGAAGCTGAAGCGGTTCGTAGTTCGAATTCTACAGATCACCCGCTGATCAATGCCGCGATCTCGGTCACAACATCCTGGCCTTTATTGGTATTGTACCAGCCATGTAGTGCTTCTGCCAATTCTTCTTTGCTCAGAGTTGCTTTTTTAGCGTCCACAAGTGCTTGGGCAGCGTTGGGTCGAGGTCCCCAGGTGAACAATTCTTCACCTGTTCCAGCGTCGATGGCAATCAATTTCGGTATGCTCCTCCCGCCATTGGTAAGGTACTGATCCATCAACTCCAAATGTTCATCGCGTGGAAAAATGCGGAGGTCGATCGCTGGTGATAGCTCGGCCAGCTGGTTGATAACGGGTAGGCATTGCGCACTATCACCGCACCAAACCTCCGTAAGCACGATCCATGTTTGAGGTGTTGCATTCGCCATGATGGCTCTTGCTTCGTCATCGATCTTCAATGTCTTTTCCAAGCGACGTGTACGTGCAAGATTCAACTTGGTATAATCGGCTCCATAGCCACCACCAGGCGGCCCCAGTACACGACCTTCGGCTACGGCTTTATCGAATTCAGCGCGGTAGGTATCGTGTGATAGGCCCTTCTTAGCGTAAGCTTTCAGGTCGATCGAGTGCTCTTTGCTTCGTGCTTCCATCAATTTCTATTCTCCTGCATTCGCGGCTTGTTCCATCGCTTCGAACTTCTTGATCAACTCCTCATCGGTCAACACCAAATACTCCATCATTTGCCGCGCATCCTTTGCGAATGGATGATCCGGATACAAATTGATCACTTGTTGATAGGCCTTCTGTGCTTCCCCTTTCTGCTTCAGCTCCGTATCGATCGTGAAGGCTTTCAAGTAGTACGTATCGGGCAAACGTTTCCAGCTGGGGTAATCGACAATGATGCGGTCATATAGTTTGATACCCTGCTCCGGATCGCCCATGGCCTTTGAGCATAACCCTGCTGCCCGGAACAAATATTCCGGCGCATTTTCATCCTTCGGATATGCCTTTGCGAAAGCCTTGTACACATCAAGCAACTCCTGCCCACTGCGTGCATTGAAGGCCACGCTCTTGAACAACGTATCTTCCATTGTGGAAATACGCCCTACCATTTCGGCGGCTTTGGGATCCACTCCATCCTTCGCGGTCTCTTCCCCGCCACCACATGCTATAAGCAATGAAAAGGCCAGAGGAGCAATAACGAATTTCAAGTTCTTCATTTCGTGACGGGAAAACGCATTTTGTACTTCACTTCGGTATCGCCGCGAGAAATGTCGCGGAGCTTACCGTTGAGCAATCTACGGCGCAGGGGTTTCAAGCGATCGGTAAAGAGAATGCCATCCAAGTGGTCATGCTCATGTTGGATCACACGCGCCGCCATGCCATCGAACTCGACTTCGTATTCCTTGAAATTCTCGTCTTGGTATTGCAGAACGATGCGTGGTTCACGGAACACCTCTTCGCGAATGTTCGGGATGCTCAGACAGCCTTCCTCGAACGGCCATTCCTCGCCTTCTTCTTCAACGATATAGGGGTTGATGAACACTTTCTTGAAGTCTTTCAATTTTGCCTCATCTGTCGGGTTACCATCTTCATCCTCCGCGAACGGAGAAGCATCAACGATGAACATGCGGATGCCAAGACCCACTTGCGGAGCCGCAAGACCAACACCATTTGCGGCGTACATGGTCTCAAACATATCTGCAATAAGTTGTTTCAATCCCGGATGATCCGGTTCAATGTCCTGTGTCATTTTCTTCAGCACAGGGTCGCCATAGGCGCGTATTGGTAGTATCATGGTCGTGTTGCAAAGTTAATTCCTTGTTCACAAAGGCAGCTACCGATTGTCGTTTTTAGGTTTATAGGGTATTGAGTAACTGGTATTGAGTAAAGAGTTGGCCAACTCAATACCCTGTACTCAAGACCAGTGATCACTTAGCCTTTGCTACACCCTTTTCCCACCACCTTGCATCCAGCTTTGCAGAATGATCGTCGCGCTGATGCGGTCCAGTTGGCCTTTATCTCTGCGGGCCATTTTCTTAACACCGCTTTGGAGTAGGGTCTCGTGCGCTATTCTACTGGTGAATCGTTCATCCATCGTCTCGACCCACTGGTTCGGAAACGCTTTTTTCAATTGCTGAATGAACTTTTCCGCTCCGGCAGTAGCATCCGTAGGCAGCCCATTCAAGCCCATTGGCAGGCCGATAACGAAGCCCTCCACGAATTCTTTGGCGAGATAGGCCTTCAAATACGCCAGAACCTCTGACGTAGCAACCGTTTCCAGAGCTGTTGCAATTATGCGTAGCGGGTCCGTAACTGCGATTCCAGTGCGTTTAAGGCCATGATCCAGAGCAACAATGCGCGACATACCGGCGAAAGTAGCTAGCTCACGGCAGGCTCCCCGTTGAAAATTCTACATTTTTCATTCATCATTCAAAATTCCCGAAGGGCAATATCTTCGCCCAATGCAACAGGAGATCGAAAAAGCGTGGAAGGACCGGTCGCTTTTAAAGGAGCGAGGTACGATACAGGCCATAGAACATGTGATCGAATTGCTGGACAAAGGCGAGCTGCGCGTGGCAGAACCTAGCACTTCGCGCGAAGCCGAGAAGTGGAAAGTGAATGATTGGGTAAAAAAGGCCGTGATCCTGTATTTCCCAACACGTGCAATGCGAACCATCGAGGCTGGACCGCTTGAATTCCATGATAAAATGGAACTGAAACGTGGCTATGAAAAGCTTGGCGTTCGCGTGGTTCCCCATGCCGTTGCACGGTACGGCGCCTATCTCGCACCCGGCGTGATCATGATGCCCAGTTACGTGAACATCGGTGCGTACGTGGACCAAGGAACCATGGTGGATACTTGGGCTACTGTGGGCAGTTGTGCACAGATCGGCAAGAACGTGCATTTGAGTGGTGGCGTGGGCATTGGTGGCGTGTTGGAACCTGTGCAAGCTGCTCCGGTGATCATTGAGGATGGTGCATTCATAGGATCCCGCGCGATCGTGGTAGAAGGCGTTCGCGTAGGCACGGAAGCAGTGTTGGGAGCCAATGTGGTGCTTACGGCAAGTACACGGATCATTGACGTTACCGGTAGTGAACCAAAAGAATCCAAAGGCTATATCCCGCCACGTTCAGTTGTTATTCCAGGAACGGTTCCAAAGCAATTTCCGGCAGGTGAATTCGGTGTGCCCTGCGCATTGATCATTGGCCTGCGCAAAGCGAGCACCGACAAGAAAACATCACTCAACGATGCCTTGCGGGAACACGGGGTGTCTGTTTAGATCTTTGGTAAAGAGTACTGGGTACCGAGTACAGCGTACTTTATAGCATACTCGGTACCAGTTACTCTGTACCATGTACTCAATACTTTGTTCAAAATACACCCATCTTTGCCCTTGGTATGGAGATCCTCATTATTGGCCTGCTTACATTATTGAACGGCTTCTTTTCATTGAGTGAGATCGCGTTGGTAAGCGTCAAGGCCAGTCGCATCCAATCGTTGGCGGATCAGGGTTCCGGTCGTGCAAAGACCATTCTGAAGTTACTTGCTGATCCGGAAGGGTTTCTCAGCAGCGTTCAAGTAGGCATTACGCTGATCGGTATTGTTGCAGGTGCTTATGGCGGTGCAGCACTCACGGACAATTTAGAGACGGTCTTCAACAACTGGCCGTTGATCGCACCGTACGCGCACAAAGCTGCACTGGTATTGGTCATTGGCGGGATCACCTATTTCACCATTGTTGTTGGTGAGCTGGTTCCGAAAAGCATTGCATTGAACGACCCGGAAAAGATCGCGCTGTTCGTTGCTCCGATCATCAACGTGTTCACGAAAGCGACCTTTCCGATCGTAAAGTTATTCTCTGGATCCACCGCGTTACTGCTGAAATTGTTGCCCATCAGCGAAGGCAATGGAGATCGCGTGAGTGAAGAAGAACTGCGATCCATGATCCGCACGGCGAATCTGCAAGGCGTGTTGGATAAGGAAGAATCGGAGGCATTGCACAATCTCTTCCGCTTCAATGACCAAGTAGCAAAGACATTAATGACCCATCGCAACGACCTGGAATGGGTTGATAGCAATGATCCTTTAACTGATATCATCGCTCAGGTGAAAGACACCCACCACAGCAAGTTCCCTGTTTGTAATGGCGAGATCGATGAGGTCATCGGCACACTGTCCATCCGTGATCTGCTCGATCGATTCAACCAACCGGGATTCAAACTAACGGACATCATTAAGCCACCCATTTTCGTTCCGCAGAGCACTCCGGCGTTCACGATCCTCAACAAATTCAAGAAAAGCAAGCAATACGCGGCGTTGGTGATCGATGAACACGGTCAGCTTAAGGGCATGGTGACATTGCATGACCTAACGGAAGCCATCATGGGCGATCTACCGGATGAAGATGACGACGACACACCGGAGATCGTAAAACGCGCCGATGGATCGCTGTTGGTCGGCGGCCAAGTGTTGATCGGTGATCTGAACCACTACTTAGGGAAGGATCTGCTTGAGGAGAACAACAATGCCTACACAACGGTGGCTGGCTTCTTCCTGAATCATTTGGAACGGCTTCCGATCGTTGGTGACCAGGTCACGGAACCCAACTTCATCGGCGAAGTAATGGATATGGATGGCAACCGGATCGATAAAGTAATGATCACGTTGATCGAAGGAGAAGTAGAATGAATGCACCTCGGCACCTCGACTCCGCTCGGCGACCGAGAATGACAGTATGAATATCCTGATCATACAGACCGCCTTTTTGGGCGATGCCGTTCTGGTCACGAGCATCCTGGAAAAGCTGCACGCGACCTATCCTGAAGCACGTTTGGATCTTGTGGTGCGCAAAGGAAACGATGGGCTGTTCAACGAACATCCGTTCTTGAACGAACTGCATGTTTGGGATAAGAGCAAAGGCAAAACGCGTGCATTGTTCAAGTTGATCGGATCATTGCGGCGCACGCGATACGATCACATCATCAATGCGCAACGCTTCTTCAGCACCGGATTAATGACCTTACTGGCACACGGTAAAGCGAGCATCGGTTACGACAAGAATCCGCTAAGTTTTTTTTACTACAAGAAAATAAAGCACGTCATCGGCGATGGTCGGCATGAAGTGGATCGATTGAACGAATTGATCGCACACCTGACCGATGATACACGGCCCCTACCCTGTTTATATCCAACTGAGAAAGACCGGAACACCGTAATCGAACTGACCAGCGGCGTATCCTCCTACGTCTGCATTGCACCTGCCTCCGTGTGGTTCACCAAGCAATGGCCAGCGGAAAAATGGATCGAACTCATCGAACAACTTCCAGCTGAACAGACTGTGTACCTGATCGGCGCACCAAGTGACGTTGCACTTTGTGAACGCATATCCAAGGAAGCCCAACATGGTATTGTTGTAGCCGGAAAAATCTCGCTTTTAAGCACCGCCGCGCTCATGGAAAAAGCGCAGATGAACTACGTGAATGACAGTGCGCCATTACACATTGCAAGCGCCATGAATGCTCCGGTCACTGTGGTATTCTGCAGTACGGTACCCGCATTTGGTTTTGGCCCGCTGCGCGATAATGGCAGGATCGTAGAAACCAAGTTGGAATTGAATTGCCGACCATGTGGACTGCACGGCTACAAGCAATGTCCGGAAGAACATTTTAAGTGTGCGTTGAAGATCGATGTGAGTGCGGTGCGATCAGACGCTTAGATGATCAGAAAATTGCACCAGATCGGTAAAGCGCACCCGTACCGTCGACCCATTGGGTCGACCTTTACGGTGCAATAGAAATAAAAATGAAGCACCAAAGTACAATCACATGTGCCTAACCTTCGAATTCTTCGAGGCCCGTGAAAACAAGGCCATAGCCTTAGCGGCAAAGGGCTGTGTAGCTCTCGAAGAATTCATGGAACAAAACCGCATTTCATGGCGAAAACTTGAAGCTGCCGGACTAGTTGCTGAACGCATGATCCGAAGCACTGCAGAGATCCTGAAGCATGACCCAACTACGATAGGTCGCACCTATTTAACCCTGCACAAGAAAGAAGATCTGATCGTGATCAAAAAAGGGATGGGTGATGCGTTGTTGACGTTGGTTCGCGGAAGAAAAAACTAATCAATTCTGCTCGAGAAACCTGATCCACATCGAACTCATGAAACACAGGCAGTTGATCAGCTTTTGATCATAACGATCACCTCTCTTTCAACTTTTAGTTGGTCCAAGAATACCTCCAGATCTTCATAGGTTACCATGGCATCAAAACCCATATTACCCCAGGATCGTGGACCAGGCCATTTGGACTTCATTCCTAACCCTGCGTTACCTATCCGGAAATTAAGTCGAATTCTTTCGCCTCTTCGTTTTAGATCAAATCGCTTTGGTTCGTTTTCATCTTCGTGAAGCCGATCGTACAAACGATCAGCTGCAGCATTGCCTAGATCCCTCCATTCGCATTCGGGCACATTTACAAAGTCAGGATCACGCACTTCCAAAGCATCCACAAAACTGCTAGGAAATGCCACTATCTGTATATAACCTCCTCCCGTGTCATCTAGCCAATCGATCGGCCATTCAGTTTCAATTATTGGCCTAAAATGCTCATCGAAAGATTCATAAGTTGGGAAGTAGATCCCTTTACCCCTTTTGTTCGGGTGTAATATTCCATATATCGAAGACATCAACACCGGAAGAGGTTATACTCAACACGTAAAAAAACAGTTCTTCTGTAACATACTTTATATCCAATTTCACCTCGAAATGGTTGAGTATCAACGTTGCCATCCCATGTTATTTTTCAAGGCTACGTAACATCTCCAATAAAGATTCGGAGCCACCTTTCTCAGCGGCACCGCCTTGCCATTGAGGATATGGAAACCGACGTGCTTTCGTAAAGAAGGTCAGAACCGTTCGTATTCCATCTATACCTATTTCGACTTGTTCCTGGTCTAGCTTATCAGTTTGCCTTAATTCAATTGCTTTTGTCAAGTAATGTGAAATGTGGTTATGCCTCATTTGCTCAATCAGATTGATCTTTGATTTGAATTCGTCCAGAACCGTTACACTTCTAGCCTTAAACTCTATGGGCAGCGATCTACGTAATGCTGGTAATCCTGCATAACTTGTTTTCTTTTGAATATTACCATCCCTGAACGCCACAATACCGGTTATCATATCGCGCCACATTGCATCCGTAGCTTTTCGGCAAATGCTTGGCAGGTATTTATTTAGTCTTGCTCGATCCGCCTCAGAGCAATTTAATAAGACTTGTAATTCGCCCCATTGAGACTGTAATTCCATAAGTCTTAACCATAGAAAATAGAAACGGCCGCCCTCTTCTTCCCCAAGGTTTGCCAAACACCGTGCCTTAACTTCAATTAATGGGTCATAAATCGGTTCGATTTGTTCAGTGCTCATACTTTATTTTCGTTTCTTTCCTTTCCCACTTTCCACCAACAACCCACCCACATACTTCTCATACAGCTCAAACAAGAACTCCACGCGTTTGGCATCTGTTGTAAAGGGTTGTGGGCGGTAGCATTTATCTACGGCTTTGTCTAGCGCGTGGTGGGCTTTTAGGAGTGCTGGCGGCATGGTAAGCGGATCGTACAAATCTGCCAACGATGCTTTGGGGAACTGTGCCCGTGCATCCAACACACCTTGCGCGGCTTTTTCTACAGTGGCTTTTTGCGCGGCAGTGGGTTGCTCTGGCCACGGGTAATTGTTGTAGACGATGTCTTTGGAGTAACGGTAATCGCTCTTCATACGCCCACAAACATTTCGCATCCATGCATTGTGCATAGTGCAGCTTAGCATACCGAAGTGGTACAATGAAGCATCTGGAAGGATTTTCACCAAATTACTTGCAAGTGTGTTTGGTGTTTCAAAACCAATCGGTATGAACGTTCGCCGCTCGGACGAAACTTCCGGAATGATCAAGTACTCCTTCCTTGGCATATTCTCCACATGAAACCGCGTTGGAGTATCCGCAATTTTACGTGTAGGAGCGCTTACGCTAGCTAGTCGAACACGACGCACGGCATCTATCCGTTTCAGTACTTCGGGAAATTGCCGCAACTCACCGGGAGCGGCATCGCCCAACCACAGGCACCACCTTTGCCAACCATTTATGAATTCATCGCTCCCCAACCAACGTTTGAAATACTTTTCAGAACCCGGTTCTAGTTTAATGAACTCGGCTTTTTCTTCGTCCGTAAAGAGGTAATTCCCACCATCAATGGGTTTGTTACCAATCCCGATCTCTGGCACAACACACAAAGGTTTACTGCGGCTACGTATTACAACATCCGGTCCGTCCACCAAATACGGGTTGAGGTTGTTAACAATCACCTCTTCCGGTTCACTACGCTCATCCGCATAATTGAACAAACGCTTTTTGGATACATCGAAATCGGCAAAGCCAACAATAACGCAATGCACAGCAGCAACGCCACGTGCTTCATTGTTCCAGCGGAATGTCCTGTGCGCAAAATGGATCTTAATGCCTTTGGCAAGAAGTGGTCCCCACAACGCGCCAACTTGTTCGCCTTGGGTAATGCTGTTGGTGCTTACGAAAGCGGCGCGTGTGGTTTTGTTGCCGTATGCTTGCACGTAGTGTGCGGCAAGTCCGTACCAGCCGCTTACATAATCCAATGTACCGGCTCCTTTTACACCGGGAAAAATGGCAAGAAGATCTGTGCGCATTTCGGGTGTCATCAGCTTGCTGCCAATGAACGGCGGGTTCCCCAGAATGTAATCGTAGCGCTCCCCTTCTGGCAACAAACTTTGCCAATCCAATTGCAGCGCATTAGCACAGGCAATGGTGGCACTGGCGCGTAAGGGTATGCGCACCATGTATTCACCAAAGGCCGCACTTACGCGTTGGTTCATTTGGTGATCGATCAGCCACATGGCCACTTGCGCGATCTGTGCCGGGAATTCTTCGATCTCGATGCCGTAGAATTTATCCACGTTCAGCAGTACGAGGCTATCCACATCCACCACTTGCTGGCCTTTCAGTTGCGCAGTAATAACGGCGATCTCCAACTCGCGGAGTTCGCGGTACGTGATCACTAAGAAATTACCACAACCACAGGCTGGATCCAGAAACCGAAGCTTGCTGAGCTTCTCATGGAAATTCTCCAATTTTGGTCCGCTTCGTTTCGCCTTCTCGAATTCGTCCCACAATTCATCCAAGAAAAGGGGTTTGATCAGTTTCAGGATATTCGCTTCGCTCGTATAGTGCGCGCCCAGGTTCCGGCGTGCCTTGGCATCCATGGCACTTTGGAACAGCGCACCAAAGATCGCAGGACTGATCCGCGACCAATTCAACCCGGCGCACTCCAGTAACGTTACGCGCATTGTACCGTTCCAATCGGCTATGGGCAAGTGTTCCGCAAAGAGTTTACCGTTGATGTACTTGAAATCGGCGAGCCGTTCGTCCAAGTTCTTCTGGCGCTTTTCTTCGGGTGTGTTCAGCAGTTGGAACAAGCGTGCAAGTTGTCCGCCGATGTCGGTGCCATCCTCACGGGTCTGGTCCACAATGAAATTGTAGAACGCATCCTGCTCAAAAATGCCGGTATCATCCGCAAAAAGAATGAAGAGCAAACGCACTAGATACACTTCCAGCTCCTTGCCGGAATATCCTGAAGCCTTCAGTTCATCGTGCAGCTGGCCCATCAATTCAGCCGCCTTGATGTTCACAGGATCCTGCTCGCGCACAGGCCGAGCTTCGTAACCGGCAATGAAATCGAACAGTTCGGTGCGTTGCGGAAAGTCTTGGAGCAGCAATTCCGTTTCAACACCATTTTCCAGATCGTACAACACGAATCGGGCGAAATCGCTCACGAGAATGAAGCGTGGTTTTTCATGCTCCTTTACGCCATGCAAGTAATCAGCAGCTTGCACAGCAGCTTTCTTCAGGTCCTTACCCAGGCTTTTGTGTTCGATAAGCACCATGCCCGGCCAGAAGTAATCGATCTTACCCAAGGCATTATCCAGCTTACGCACATGCACTTCATAACTCCCAACAGTGCGGTTGCGAATGCCAAAAACATGGAAGAATTCGTACCAGAAGGGTTTAGCATCAGCCTCCTCCTCGCTGGCCCCGGCCCACTGCTTGGTGAACTTAACAGCACGGGTGCGGATCTCGCGACGACTTAGGGGCATGATGGGAGTGTGATCTCAATGGTTACGGACAGTGGCCCGTAAGGACAAGGCGAAGATGGGAGATAAATCGGGAATGGTCAGGTGCGCTAAGGTTTACTAAGTCATTTTGCGCCGATCCTTCCAATTTCGACTATCTTCGCAGTGATGGATTGGCAGCAATACATAACCAGCGAAAAGGACATTCGGAGCGGTAAACCGATCATTCGAGGAACGCGACTGACCGTCGAGTTGATCATTGGCCGTCTGGCAGATGGTTGGACCTATGATCAGCTGTTGGAGAACTATCCTACGCTTAAGGCAGAGCACATTCAAGCCGCGCTTGCATTCGTGAATGAATGCATGATCGATGGCATGCTGCTGTATTCTTTTCCCCGCAAGGCGGGATGAAATACTTGGCCGACGAGGATTTCCCGCACGCTAGTTATAAAGTTCTGGTAGCTGCGGGATTTGATATTCAACACGTGGGAATGCTTTATGCTGGTCAAAAGGATATTGATATAGTTAGGATCGCACAGGAAAATGACCGGACCCTTCTAACATTCGACAGCGATTACGGTACGCTTGCCTTTAAGGATGGGGTCTGGCCCAAATGTGGGATCATCTATTTTCGGATGCACAACTATACACCAGAAGAACCGGCAACGCGCTTTTTGAGTATCCTTCAAGCAGACCCAAATTTGGAGTGGGCTGATCGGGTCACGGTGATCTCTCGGGAATCGTTACGCGTGCGGCGCCTTGCTAATAATGATGAATGATGCTCGGGCGAATTGAACAATAACCTGTTATGGATCATAGCCAGTTTGTCATTGAATTTCAGTAGCACAGCTGGTCAATAACCACCCCGGCCCAAACCCATAAATTCGCGCCCCGAACAAGAGCTTCAACAGTTTCACATCAACCCACTAAAGAGGCCCGTTGTCTGATCATAAAAATCATGTCTTTCTGCGTTATCTGCGTCCTGCCTGCCGCAGGCATGGTTCCATTCTTTGCCCATGCAGGCGCTAAATTGTCTGATCATCTAATCGGTCACCCCGGAGAGCGCGTAGCGATCATCCGGGGCTAATTTTCTGATCCCCTTGCGCACCACCAGCTATACCGTAAATGCCACACACCTCGATGGTGTTACGGAGCAACCCTTGTTCAAGGCCATAGCTACTGAGGCCGACATTCAAGGCATTGCGGCATTTGCCATTGGGGGTTATGTGCGTGACCTATTGATCAACAGACCGTGTAAGGATCTGGATTTTGTTGTGGAGGGTGATGGGATCGCATTTGCAGAAGCTGTTGCAAAGCGTTTGGGGACCGGACCTGTGCATGTGTTCAAGAATTTCGGCACGGCGATGTTCATGTTTGGTGAGGAACAAGTCGAATTCGTTGGTGCGCGCAAAGAGAGTTACAGTCGCAACAGCCGCAAGCCAGAAGTGGAATCGGGCAGCATCAAGGACGATCAGGAGCGGCGCGATTTCACGATCAACGCATTGGCGATCAGCTTGAACAAAGGCAGCCTGGGTGCTTTGGTCGATCCTTTCGGCGGCATCTTAGATCTCGATCGTGGGTTGATCCGTACGCCGCTCGATCCGGACATCACGTTCAGCGACGACCCGTTGCGGATGTTACGGGCTGTTCGATTCGCCTCACAATTAGGGTTCACGATCGATCCTCCCACCTTCGAAGCGATCAAGCGGAATGCGAAGCGATTGGAGATCATCAGCGCGGAACGGATCCACACCGAGCTCAACAAGATCATTGCGGTCCCCAAGCCTAGTGTAGGATTCAACCTGCTTTTGGAAAGTGGCTTGTTGCAGGAATTCTTTCCGGAGTTCGTTGCGCTACAAGGAGCCGAAGAGAAACACGGCATCGGTCACAAGGACAATTTCCATCACACCCTCCAAGTATTGGACAACGTGTGTGCGCATAGCGATGACCTCTGGCTGCGCTGGGGTGCCATATTGCACGACATAGCAAAGCCGCTGACCAAACGCTTCGAGGAAGGTCATGGTTGGACGTTCCACGGCCATGAGGACAAGGGCGCGCGCATGGTGCCCAAGCTTTTCCGGCGATTGAAATTGCCGCTTGACGATAAAATGCGTTTCGTTCAGAAGCTGGTTGCGTTGCATTTGAGACCGATATCGCTCACCAAGGATCAGGTCACGGACAGTGCGATCCGTCGTTTGCTCTTCGATGCTGGGGATGACATTGATGCCCTCATGATCTTGTGTCGTGCGGACATTACAAGCAAGAACGAGAAGAAGAAGGAACGCTACTTGAAGAACTACGACGTGGTGATCCAGAAGCTGAAGGATGTGGAACAGAAAGATCACGTCCGCAATTTCCAACCGCCGGTCACCGGAGAGGACATCATGGCTGCGTTCAATATTCCACCATGCAAGATCATCGGTGATTTAAAGACCGTGATCAAGGATGCCATCTTGGACGGCAAGATCCACAATGATCGTGGACAAGCCTGGGAATTAATGATTGCTGAAGCCGCTAAGCTGGATCTGGCGCCGGTTCCGGGTATGGAGCATGCACCTTAGAAAGTGAATGGAGAATGGAACGCTGATGACGCGGAAAAAAAGGATCAACGCGGATTCTAGAGTAAATGATAGAATAGGCTGCATTGAAACGTCATTAAGTCAAAGGGGAATTTCTAATGGCTGCTCAGTTCTTCATTCTAAATTCTTCATTCTTCATTCTTCATTCTTCATTTCTTTAGTCCATTCACCCATATACCATTCACCAAAATATCTCCCAAGAAGCATTTCCAATAATTAGCACGAACGGCCTAATTTTGCACGCCTTATGCGCATCTATCGTTTTCGGGTATTGATCGATCACCCTACTGAGGCGTTCAGAGATATTGAGATCGGCTCCGAGCAGAACTTTCTAGATCTGCACACCGCCATCAAAGAAGCGTTTGGTTTCATCGGTCAGGAAATGGCGTGCTTCTATGTAAGCGATGAGGATTGGGGCAAAGGCCCGGAGATCCCGTTGGCCGACCTTGGTTTTGCTGAGGAAGGAACCGTTCCAGCTTTGATGAAGGAAGTGTACATCAGCGATCACATGCGCAGCACATCGCAACGCTTCATTTACGCTTACGACTTCCTACACATGTGGATGTTCATGGTGGAACTCATCGGTGCTAGTGACCCTGATGCGACATTGACCTATCCGCGTGTTGTGCTCAGCATGAAAGAGGCTCCTGACGAACACAGCAAGGAAGATGATCTTTCCGCTGGCATTCTTGCAGAAGACCCCTACGACCTAGGCGATGAGGAGCACGGCATGGACGATGATGATCAATACGGTGATGACGATCATGACGAGTTCGGTCACGGTAACATCGATGATCTCGGTGAGGAGTACCGATGACTTCAGATAAAGGCACCTTAGTGATCATCGGCGGGCCTACCGCAAGCGGAAAGACCAAGGCGGCAGTCCAATTAGCGCAGCGTCTGGGCACCGAAGTGATCAGTGCCGACTCGCGGCAATTCTATGAGTCCATGCAGATCGGGACCGCTCGCCCGACTGAATCCGAATTGAATGGTGTCAAGCACCATTTCCTTGGTCACTTGGAGATCGCCGAAACATGGAGCGCTGGATCTTTTGCGCGCGCCGCAGAACCCGTTCTTCAAGAGCTGATCGCTACGAACGGCGTAGCAATTATCGTAGGTGGATCAGGTCTCTACATCGATGCGTTGATCAAAGGTCTGGACCCTTTGCCGCTCGGCGATCACAAGATCCGAGAACAACTACAGGAACGCTACCGGACAGACGGATCAGAACCGCTGTTGAACGAGCTGAAAGAACGTGATCCAGCGACTTGGGAACGCATCGACAAGGCAAATCCGCACCGCGTAATACGGGCATTGGAAGTTTGCATTGCGAGCGGGAGGCCATTCAGTGAACAACGCACCACTCCTCAGGACAGAACGGATATTCGTATCGTGCGCATAGCCATGCATATGCCACGTGAGCAATTATACGAGCGGATCGATCAGCGCGTAGATGCGATGATCGCGAGCGGTCTGTTGGGAGAAGCAAGGGCTCTAATTCCATACAAGGCACACAATGCTCTGCGCACTGTAGGTTATCGCGAACTCTTCGATCATTTCGCGGGCAATACCACTTTGGATGAAGCCATCGCGTTGATCAAACAACACACGCGCAACTACGCCAAACGCCAAATGACCTGGTTGCACAGGGATACGAGTTGGAGGTTTGTATCACCAAGCGATCCAAGCGAACTCATTCAACTCGTTGATGGTTTGATACGATAACGACCTGGAAGAATATAGCAAGTCGAATTACCACGTACAGAACTTTTGTGTTGATCTACGTCACTTCGAATCCGACCAACAGTACATCGTCGATCTGTTCACCCTTTCCTAACCACATTCTGAAATTGTCAGAGATGGCCTGATACTGGTCATCTAGTGTGAGGGTTGATGTTAGCACAAGCCATTCCTTCAGGCCGCTGGATTTCAATTTCTTCCCTTGCGGACCACCGAATTGGTCCTGTAGACCATCAGAACAAATGAAAAGACGATCGCCAAGTTGCAATTGGATTGTTCCGCTACTGAACGACCCCAGATCACCTGAGTGTGGCCCGACGGGCATCCGGTCTCCTTTATGTTCTGTCAATTCGCCGTTACGCACAACATAGAGCGGTGCATATCCTCCCGAGTAGTACATGTATTTTGTTTTCGGATCATAACGCAGTACTGCTGCATTCATACCGTCGTGACCCGCTTCGCCACCGTCCTTGCTCAGGGCTTGGATCATCCCCGAACGCACCGCATCAAGGATCGCTCCGGTGTCCTTTACCTTTTTCTTAAGTACGACATCATTGAACAGCGTAGCTCCGATCAACGTCAGCAACGCTCCGGGCACCCCGTGGCCAGTACAATCCGCAGCCACTAGCACCACTGCCCCATCCTGCTCCGCAAACCAATAAAGATCACCACTAACGATATCCTTTGGCCGGAACAGAATGAACGATTCCGGAAGCAGCGTTTGCAATCGCTCTGCCTCGGGTAGCACTGCTCGCTGGATCCTTTGGGCATAACGAATACTGGAGAGCAACTGAATGTTCTGTTCGCGAACAATTGTTTGCTGTTCCTCAACCGCATTCTGCAATTTGAGTCGTTCGCGTATGTCCCGTGCGTAAAGGATCACAGCAGGTTCACCTTGATAAGAGGAAACGCGTGTGCTACTTTCCACCGGGATCACTTCCGCTTTGGAAGACAACAATGGAATGTCTGAATAGATATTGCCCTTCTTTTCCCAAGCATCCGCAATACGATCCGCGCTGCGATGAAGGAATTCCTTAGGATGCAGATCGAATATGGTAAGCGTCGTCAGTTCGTTCGTGGGAATTCCGATCAACTCCGATGCTTTCGCGTTCGCCAGATGGATCTTTCCACTCACGAAGTTGATCACGAATAAGGCATCGTTGCTTGCTTCCAGAATGCTTAGAAAACTATCACGATCATGAACCGCAGTGCTATGAACTCCTTGCAAGCGGTTGTAGGCCACGGATATACCAATTGCCACCATTAGAAGCAGTACCGCAACGGCCATTACAGCGAGTCCAATATTCAAGTCCATGCAAGATGGGGATCGGGTTGTATGCCCTCCAACACACCAAAGATCAGCTCGGGGTCAAGGAATTCACCAACCCGGTCAGGCCGTGATGCGTATCGTACGATGCCGTTCGCATCCACTAAGAACGATGCTGGCAGCGGCATACCTTTCGCATAGTCCACCATGGGTTCGATCAATGGGTTACTGTAGACCACACCATATTGACCGGAAACTTCTTGCTTGTCATCAGAAAGCATGCGGTATCCGACACCGATCCGCTGGACCATATCCAGATTCACGGAAATATCATCCGGTCCGATACCGAGGACAAGAACACCTTTTTCCTTGAAGCGCTTATGGTTTCGTTCGTACGTGCGCAGCATCATGTGGCATCCGGGGCACCAATCGCCACGAACAAAGATCAATAATACTGGGTGTTTACCGTGGAAGTCCGACAATCGGAACAGATCCCCATTCTGATCGGGAAGTTCGAAATCCGGTGCAGGTTTACCCACTTGCATCCTGTAGCCACCACGTGTTAATTCTTTCATGTGCTTGGCATCCTGCACATAACTGATGGTCAGGCCAACAGCGGCGATCAAGGGAATTACGGGTAGTAACCATAGGTCCCAAATGAACGGTTTGTTCCAAATAGCCAGAACAAAAAGAAAAACGGCTACCGCTGACTTTCCGGTATCTACCCATAGCAGGTCAACGTACGTAAAAAACCGCATGAAACGCTGGCGAACAATTGTTGCCGAAGCTGCAAACAGCATAGAGAACGTAAGCAATGGCCAAGACTGGAAATGAAGGTCCAGCACAATGCCCAGCGCTGCACCACTGATCAACAACAATGCGAACTGATAATTGCTAGTGTACTTCTGGAACTCTAGCAACGCGAAGCCATACGCCAAAAAGAACATTAACTCGGCCAAGCTTGCATAGCCTAAAGCCAACGGTATGGCCGAGGCAATAAGCAGGATGTATCCCAGGACCGTTAGAGGATGGAGCCTTCTGAACATGGAATGCAGGTATACGGGAAATGGCCTCGATTGTTCCACACTGAAAGGACAATACCACGATCATGCGATCACGGCACACACACTCCCTTATTACCTCCGCCGCCCCGACTTTAGACAACAGGCCGGGCCGTTCAATTTCAGCACGCTCAGTACTAAGGCATATGAATATGCGAACATCTTAATGCTTCGCGAAGCCTCTTTCCCAGCTTTGTTGATCGTTATCTGTGGCTTGTTGCCAGTGTATATATTTTGGACCTAATTATGGATCGCCCGAATAAGATCAGACCTAAAGAGGCTCAGTGATCGGCTAAGTAGATCTGGCGCCATTATTTTGATACCGAGAGATCATCCTTACCTTGGAATTAAATTCTCTCCAAAATGGCTGACTTCAAAACCGAATACCCCAATGGTGACCTGCGCGTCGTATGGCAACCCGGGAAATGTGCTCATTCCGGTGTTTGCGTAAAGATGTTGCCCAACGTCTATGACCCAAAGGCAAGACCTTGGATCAAAGCCGAGAACGCAACGATCGAAGAATTGAAGGACCAGGTCGATAAATGTCCGTCCGGTGCTTTGAGCTACTACACGACCGACGGCAAAAGTTGAGCCCTTGAATTGCACATGAGCCATGGGTCCGGCAAGACCTGCTGGACGAAGTTCCCTGACCCTATCGCTCCACTGAACGTGGCTCCTATCTGACCGATCTTGCATCTGACACCGAGCAACAGGGAGAACATACCCCTGAACATCACCAAGTATTACGGCCAAGATCAATACGGATGAGCGATATTCGCGAACCGAAAACGAGATCCATACCATGCTTCGACCAACCATCCTTCTAGTTTGTACACTAGCGTTGCTCAGTTCCTGCAGCACTAGCGAATCAAATACGGCTACGACCGATACCGCACAAGCCGGTCCGGTCGCCAAGAAGATTGCACACGAAATGCAGGAGCACGGTAAGGTTCGTACCGATGATTATTTCTGGATGCGCTTAACGGATGAACAGAAAGAAGCCACCACACCGGACGCACAAACACAGGATGTACTGGACTATTTGAATGCCGAGAACGCATATCAAAAAGAAGTACTAGCGCATACCGATACGCTACAGAAAGAACTGTTCGATGAGATCGTTTCGCGGATCAAACAAGATGACAGCTCAGTGCCCTACAAGTTGAATGGTTACCTCTATTACGATCGCTTCGAAACCGGGCAGGATTACCCGCTTTATTGTCGCAAACAAGGCAGCGAAAAAGGGAAAGAGGAGATCATGCTCAACGTGCCAGAGCTCGCGAGAGGCCATGCCTATTACCAAGTAGGTGGTCAAGACGTAAGCACCAATACGCAATTACTGGGCTATGCGGTGGATACTGTTTCGCGGCGCCAATACACGGTCTTTTTCAAGGATCTGAAATCGGGTGCAGAACTACCGGACCAACTCACTGGAGTAGATGGAGGCGTGACCTGGGCGAATGATAACACAACAGTTTTCTACACCGTTCAGGACACTGTAACGCTGCGTTCATACCGGATCTACAAACACACGTTGGGTACACCACAATCCGCGGATGGTCTGGTCTACGAAGAGGCCGATGAAACCTTCGGCACATACGTTTATAAGACGAAGTCGGAGAAATACATCGTTATCGCATCGAGAGAAACCCTTACCAGTGAATACAGAGTTCTTGAAGCAAATAACCCGAACGGAGAGTTCCGGATCATTCAGCCTCGCGTGGTTGGACTGGAATATAACATTGATCATTTCGGTGATCATTTCTTCATCCGCACGAACATGGATGCGACCAACTTCAAACTCATGCGCACTCCGGTAAATGCTACGACCAAGGAGAATTGGACCGATGTGATCCCACACAGAAGTGATGTTCTTCTATCGGACGTAGAGCTTTTCAAGGACTATCTGGTACTGAGCGAACGTAAGAACGGCTTGCTCCAGATCCGCATGAAACGGTGGGATAATACCTCCGATACCTACATGGAATTCAATGACCCCACGTATGCAGCATACGTATCATTCAATCCAGAGATCAACACGAACGAATTGCGCTATTACTACACGAGCATGACCACACCGGGCACCACGTATGCCTACGATATGAAGACCGCAAAGCGCACGCTGTTGAAGCAACAGGAAGTGCTGGGCGGCAAATTCGATCCAGCCAATTACGCAAGTGAGCGATTGTTCGCGACCGCAACGGATGGCACCAAAGTGCCTATCAGCATCGTTTACCGCAAAGGCATGGAACGGAATGGAAAGAATCCACTCCTTCTCTACGGCTATGGTTCGTATGGCGCCAGTATGGATGCAAGTTTCAGTTCAACAAGGCTCAGCCTTTTGGACCGTGGATTCGTGTATGCGATCGCACACATTCGCGGAGGTCAAGAGATGGGCAGACATTGGTATGAGGACGGAAAATTGCTCACTAAGAAGAACACGTTCACGGACTTCATCGATTGCGGCAAGTTCTTGGTGAAAGAAGGCATTACATCACCTGAACACCTCTATTGCCATGGCGGCAGCGCAGGTGGGTTGCTCGTAGGCGCGGTGGTGAATATGGCCCCGGATCTCTTTCATGGCGGTGTAGCCGAAGTACCTTTCGTGGATGTAGTAAGCACCATGTGGGATGAAAGCATTCCGCTAACGACTGGTGAATTCAACGAATGGGGCAATCCGCAGGACGCGAAGTATTACGATTACATCCGATCCTATTCACCGTATGACAATGTGGTTGCGCAGAACTATCCGAACATGCTTGTTACGACCGGATACTGGGACAGCCAAGTGCAATACTGGGAACCTGCCAAGTGGGTCGCGAAACTGCGTGCGACCAAGACCGGCGATCAAAAACTGATCATGTACTGCAACATGGATGTTGGTCATGGCGGAGCATCCGGACGGTTCGAATCGTACAAGAAAGTCGCGCTGGTCTATGCGTTCCTGCTCGATCTGGAAGGCATCACTAAATGAGCTGCGCGATCTGACCGCGCACTTGAAATGGCAATGACCACATTCGATACACTCGGCTTATCCGCCCCCATTCTCGATGCTGTAAAAGCGGGCGGGTATGAGCAGCCAACACCCATTCAAGAGCGCGCGATACCTGCGATCCTCTTCGGCAAGGATCTATTGGGAATAGCTCCAACGGGATCGGGTAAAACATTGGCCTATGCATTGCCTGCTCTCCAACTATTGCTGGAAGGGAAATGGGAATTATCGAACCGGCATGTTCCGATATTGTTCGTTGTTCCAACGCGCGAGTTGGCAGGACAAGTTGAAGAAGTGCTCCAAACGCTGGTGGCAACTCTAACGAACAAGATCAAAGTTGCGGCGGTATTCGGTGGTGTTTCCATCAATCCGCAAATGATCGGGATGCAAGGTGTGGATATTCTCATTGCAACGCCCGGCAGGCTATTGGACCTTATGGATCACAAAGCCGTTCATCTGGGATCCGTGAAATACTTGGTGCTGGACGAAGCCGATAAAATGCTCGATCTGGGCTTCCGCGAGGAAATGGATCGTGTGCTTGCGGCCTTACCAAAGAAGCGGCAGAACCTCTTGTTCTCGGCTACATTGAATGCTGCTGTGGATGCCATCACACAACTGGTATTGCACAAGCCAGAGGTGATCCAACTTACCGAAGAACCGCAGGAGGTCACCTTGATCCAGCAACGCGCATTCCGAGTGGACCAAGAAAAGAAAGGACCTTTCCTGCGCTACCTTATCCGGAGCATGGATATGCAGCAAGTGCTGATCTTCACAGCTTCGGGACACAGTGCGGACCATGTTGCGGACAAATTGAAAAAGCATGGCATTGATGCGGAATCCACGCATGGCAAAAAAAGCCAAGGTGCAAGGCAGAACGCATTAGCGGCATTCAAGAAAGGAACGCTGCGGGTGCTGGTAGCAACCGACCTTCTTTCCCGCGGAATAGACATCGACTCCCTACCCTACGTGATCAACTATGAGCTGCCACGTTCACCAAAGGATTACATACACCGCATCGGTAGAACTGGTCGAGCAGCGCAGGCAGGTGAAGCCATTTCGATCATCACGCCAGAGGACCAGCACCACTTCAAAGTGATCCAGAAGAAAATGAAGCAATGGGTAACCTTGGAGGGTACTGAGGACATTGATCTTTCAGGAGTTTGAGGTGAACACGTTTAGTTGAGCTATTTCATATCGATCAACGGGTCCACAACAAGAAAAAAAGGACCGCAACGGCGCTACGACACAACGCAGCTCAATACGCACACCGTATTTACGCACGCCGCGACTACAGAGTCTCAAGCCAGTCCACGTCGCGTCGCTGCGCCGTTGCGGTTCAATTCCATCTTTCGCAGCATTTGAACATGCTCGAGGTTCTCCACCTACCACAAGTCCCGTAAATTCGCGGCCCAATGCCGATCGCAGATCTTTTGCATATCGAAAACCTCACCTTCTCGCATGTCGAGCTAGCGGTCGTAAGTGATGTGTGGTTCAAATTGACCGTGGGCCATGGAAAGATAACGCGATTGGAATGTGCTGCTGTACTTCGTGAGGAATTGGGAATCAAAACCAGTTGAACTGTGAGCGACCGATTGGCACAATTACAAGGCATGTTGGCTGAAGAGCCAGGCGACCTTTTCCTTCGGTATGCCATAGCCTTGGAATGGAAACGCTCCGGCAACATGGAACAAGCCATTACCGATCTTGAGTCGATCCTCACCGACGATCCGAAATACATACCTGGTTACTACCAATTGGCACTTCTCCAAGCAGACCTAGGCCGGATCGAGGATGCGAAACGCGCCTGTGAGGCAGGTATGATGCAGGGTTTGGTCACAGGTGATCGGAAGGCACGCGCAGAACTTCAAGAGCTTCTCAATTCCTTGGAAGACGCTGAATGAATTGGAAGAAGATCGCATTCCGTACACTTCTTGTCGGCTCTGTAACCCTGCTGTTCCTTGTACTGTTCGCCTATCCTTATTTCGCTATGCAGCGACCTGTAGGCAGTAAGAACTTGGTAGTGGAAGGATGGATGCACCATGAAGGATTGATGGAAGCACGGGCCCTTTTTCTCACCGGTGGCTATGATCATATCTATGTTACCGGGACAATGCGGCCATTCGCGTATTACTTGGAAGAAGGAAAGGAGATCCGGATCCTATTGAATGAACCGATCGAACATACGATCCTTGTCGGAGCCGCCGGATTACCCACAACGAAATGGTATGTGATCAGTGGTACGGATACGCTGCTCACCCAGCGTTCCACGAAAAACACCACCGATCATGAGATCGATGCTACGGGAAAGCGCTTGCGCGAGTTGCGATTCGTGACCACCTCAGCACAAACTGCAGCGCCCGGTGTTCCAATAGTCTTCATCGCAATGCTTGATGTTGATGGAACACCTGCTCACTCCATTGCACAAATTCAGTTGGTAGATAAAAATGGCATTACGACTTCCGGCTGGCCAACACATGCCGATGCAGGTCGAGCGGCATTGATCGAAGCAGGGATCTCTGCGGATAAGATCACCGCTGTACCTACGATGCAGCATACGGGTGGCCGAACATTCGGATCTGGCAGGACGTTCATTGAATATGCCAAGAAGAACGGGATCGATGCATTTGATATAGCAACGCTAGGTGTACATGCACGCCGCACATGGAAAGGATACGTCACCGCCAAAGAAACGGCTGAAGGAGTAGGAATTATTCCGCTCTACGACCCCTGGTGTAAACGCTGGACCTGGTGGACGAACCCTTACGGATGGTTCCAGATCGGTAAAGAAGTGGCAGCACTTCCGCACGTTCTTATTCAAGGCCAAGGCGGTGCTGCCGATCAGGAGTAGGCCGGAAAAGGAGCATACCTCATTCACGTTTCATCTATTCAACCATTACCTTTCGGCATGCAACACGTACAATCGCCAAGCGAAACGGAATACGCGCCATTCTTTGGTCGGTACATCGATCGCGTAACGGATCAAGACATCGTTTCCGCCCTTCGTTCAAGTCATGAAGTACTACTTGCACTTTTGCGAACCTTTCCTGAAGCCAAGGGAGGCCACCGCTATGCTGAAGGAAAGTGGAGCGTAAAAGAGGTGATCCAACACATTACGGATACCGAACGGATCATGAGCTACCGCGCACTTCGGTTCGCACGTAAGGACGCAACAGCGTTACCAGGTTTCGAAGAAGATGACTACGCCGCAAGTTCGAACGCAGACCGCCGCAGCTTAGCCGACCTGATTACAGAATTCGAAGTGGTAAGGACGAGTACCATATTGTTATTCGAAAGCTTCAACGACGAAATGCTAAAGGCCCAAGGCACCGCGAACGGCAAAGCAATGAGCGTAAGAGCGATCGGTTACATGATCGCTGGGCATGGACTACATCACGGGCAGGTGTTGGAGGAACGTTATGGATGAATGCTTGTACATTGTACCGGGTCTAAGCAGACTGCATCAACTAACTAACAATGAAAAAGTTTGCAGTTGGCAGTTAACAGTCCCGATAATTTTCGCTTTGCCTGAAAATGTACTTCGTGAAGCATACTCAGTACCAGTTACCCAATACCAACTACAACAACCAATACCCCTCTCACTATCCGCGTTGATCTTTACTTTCAGCGTCATCAGCGTTCCATTCACCTCACAAAATGCCCAAACGCACCATCCAACAGTGGTTCGACGCTTACGGCGTTAGTCACCAGAACAGCACGAACAAAGCCATCCATTGGATCTGTGTTCCGGTGATCTATTTCTGCGTGGTCGGTTTTCTTTGGAGCATTCCGGTGCCTGATCTACCTCCCCTGTTCACGCCGCATTTATGGGCAAAAATTGCCGTTGGGCTGGTCTGTTTATTCTACTTACGACTGTCCTTTCCGATCATGCTCGGAATGGCACTATGGAGTATTGCGTGTCTTGCGGGTTGCGCTTGGCTCGATGCACATGCACCCTGGCCGCTATGGACGATCAGCTTAGTGCTCTTCATTGCTGCATGGATCGGTCAGTTCTACGGTCATAAGATCGAAGGAGCAAAACCCAGCTTTTTGGAAGACCTGCAATTCTTGATGATCGGTCCAGCTTGGTTGATGGGATCTATTTTTCGGAGATTCGGCTTAGGGTATTAGGAGCACTACGTGGATCACCAATACACGAGCACCATAGCTTCACATTTTATGCAATGACAGTAAAACCTAAACCGATCGACCTGGTTAATGTGACCATGTATGTCTATTGCGTGCTCCTGTTCAGCTACGTCGCATACAGAGCCTTCAGCCTCTCCTTCACATTCGATGAAATAACCACTTCCCAAATTGTGAATGGTGACGAATGGTCTGATTTTGGTCTTGCTGCGAACAATCATTTTCTGAATGTGCTTCTAATAAAAGCAAGTCTGTTTTTTTTCAGACCCTCCGAACTGGTCTATCGTTTGCCGAATGTTCTTGGCTTCATTCTGTACCTAGTGTATGCCGTTAAACTCGGGAGACTTCTAAAACCTTCGGCTCCGTATATCCCGCTGTTATTGTTGACAGCAATGCCATTCATATTGGACCTTTTTTGGGCTTGCGAGAGGCTATGGACTTTTGTAGGCTTCCCTTGTTTTCGGTCCGATCATAACTGGAGATTCCAAGGGCATTTGGTTTAGGGTTTTAATTGCGTTGGAGACCGGTATCCAAGCGCTTTGTGTGGTCTATGATTGTTGTAGTCGTTCATCCAGGTTTCGGTCCGCTGACGTACCTCTTGCAATGTTCGGAAGACGTATGCGCTGAGTAGTTCTCGTCTTATGCTTCCATTGAAGCGTTCCACGTATGCGTTCTGTGTTGGCTTACCTGGCTGTATGAATGCCAAGGTAATACCGATGTCCTTGCACCATGCGTCGAGTTTGTGGGAGATGAACTCTGGTCCGTTGTCCACGCGGATCATCTTGGGCAATGGGCGCACTGACTTTATTCTTTCCAGTACGCGGATAACGCGAAGTGCAGGTAATGAAGTGTCCACCTCTATAGCAAGTACCTCGCGGTTGTAATCGTCGATCACGTTCAATAGCCGATAGGTGCGTCCATCCCAAAGTGTGTCGTGCATGAAATCTATACTGTATACCTGATCGGGCGCAGCGGGTTGGAATAAGGCTTGTTTTACTCGCGTTGGCAGCCGTTTCTTAGCTCTACGCCTAATGTTCAAGTGCATGGCAGTGTACACGCGATACAAGCGTTTGTGGTTGATCTTTTGTCCTTTCATGCGCAAGCGATAATAGCATTGCCAAAAGCCAATGGCCGGGTGCATCTCTACAAGTGATCCCAAGGCGGTTATTACAGCATCATCCTGCGGTATACGTTTGGTATACCGGGCAGTGCTACGGGGTAATTGCACAATCTGGCTGGCTCTTCGCTGGCTCATGTTCATGTTGCTCAACGCCTGAACGATCTCCCGTTTATCGTCAGGCGCCCCACTTCTTTTGGATCACCGTTCTTATGGCGTCGTTCTCCATGCTCAGCTCGGTGTACATGCGTTTAAGCCGACTAAGCTCTTCTTCAAGCTCTTTGACGCGTTTGAGCTGGCTGGGTTCCATGCCGCCGTACTTGGCCTTCCAGTTGTGGAAGGTGGCCGCGCTTATGGTATGCTCACGGCATATATCGGCCACTTTGTGTCCGGCTTCATGCTGCTTGAGTATCCCAATGATCTGGTGTTCTGAAAATTTGCTCTTTCTCATGGCTACAGGGTGTTGAATGTAGCCCTTGGCCGGCCAACGCACTTCTTGGCCCCGCGGGGCCAAGAAGTGCGTTACCTCCAGTTATCAATGGACGAACTTTGGGGAAGCCTACACTTTCACTTTCGTTCATTCTTCCAAGTATTTATTTTCTTCTGAAATACTGCGAGGAAAATACAATTCAATTTGGCCTACTATCCATGGGTTTCGGAATGCTTGCCGTATTGTCGAATTTTACGGCATTGAACTATTTCCTTCCATCCTTGCTTATTCTATTCGCTTACACTTTGTTCTCTGAAAAAAGAATAACCAGCCTGCGGATATTGATCTATTCTGTGATCACCGGTATGTTCTTCTATTTTATCATTCCAGTAATACTGGAGCTGAAAAACCAAGGAGAGCTCTACTTTGGCGGAAGAACAAGCTTCTATAACGATACGCTTTTGTCGTTGAGCAGGACTTTCGCGTATCACTTTCTGAGTATCCCACTAGCCAATAGTGTCTTTTCACTACTCTTTTTCGTTGCGCTCCTTTTCTCGATCATAACTATTTTCAGAGCGATACAACAGAAGAGTTTCAGTATAAAGATCATCCTTCCGATCTTATTCTTACTCAGCATTCTATCACCTGTTGCGCAGCATTTATTCTTAGAAACCTCATTCCCGACTGAGCGAACTGCATTGCTCTATTATCCTATTCTGATCCTGGTAGTTCTGAATGGTGCCGATGGCGCTTCTGAATGGATCGAAAAAAGGCTACTCGAACTACTAGCATGTTCGTTCTTGATCCATCTATTCCTCACCGCCAATACCACCCATTGCAATTCATGGCGATTCGATTCCGGTTCAAAAGAAGTGATCGGTTTCCTCAAGGAGGAATACGATCAAAAAGGGAGTTACGAGCCGGTAAGTTTAGGCATAGACTATCTGAACATCCAGTCCATATCGTACTATAAGAGTGCGGCGTCATTCATCGATCTCTCGCATCATGAAGTCGTAAAGTGTTGGGAGTATGATATGCATTTAGAGGAATTGGATCCAATGTATTACGGCACCACGATCGTACGTAAGGACAAACTATCGCCGGAGGATGCTGAAAAAATAGTTTCAGCTCACCTCGACCATTACTATTTGAATGACTTCGTGGTGAACGAATTAATTCGTCTCGGTCATTCCCTTAAGGTTGAAAAGCATTTTGTTCTGGCCGGCTCAAGTTTGATCAAGTTCAATTGATCTTACAATTACTGAATAAATGGTAATAACAAGCCTTAGGATGATCGCTTCGCGATCTTTGAGCAACCATATCCAGCCATACCGTATCGCTATTCCACCGACCCAAAGTAAACCGCCTTGTGTTCCATTGCCATGGTCGGATGGAACACTTTTACCAGATCCAATAGAACCACATCCGGTTCCAGAAGCGCTTTTCCGAAGATGTCAACGTGTGCGCTATTCGCGGCATATAGCCCCTGTTCCTTGAAGGGACCGATCTGTTGAAGTCTGCGTTCACCGGCGCTGAGTACATCGGTAGTTACCGGGCCGTTCTCGGCCACCACCATGCCCCAGTATCTGAGGAGATCACCTTTGTGGATGAGGGTTTCCAGATCTACGGCACTGTTCTCCACAGCTTCTTCATTGCTGAATTGCAACACCCCGCCGGCATCGGTGATCATCCTGCTCATATAGCTCTTGCCTCCCGGAACCCACCATGTACCTTGCCAATTGGACCCGAAGAACACGGTTACAGGAGCAACGGTGGCATCAACACGATCACGGACTGTAGTATAGCGGGTCTCAATGGCTGCGAACAGGCTGTCCGCTTTAGTGGTTACACCGAACAGAACACCGAAGAACCGCACCCACTCAGCTCTACCCAGTGGATGTGGCTCCAAGTATTCAGAGATCATGATGGATGGGATGCCCGGTAAGGGCTCTGCTGCATCCGTCTTTCCGAAAGGCTGGTCCAGCAAGGCATCCGGAGCGAGGTGGATCAAGGCTTCCCTATTCAACCCATCAGCAGTTCCGATCTCTACGGTCCCTTGCGCAGAAAGCACGTTCATTAAGGAGGGATCCATCACATGTCCCAGACCAGCTGCACCAATTACCCGTTCTGATGATCCCAATGCATGGATGAATGCAAGGTGCGTAGTGCTAACGACCGCAACCTGTTTCAAAGGAAGTAATGCGGAATTGCTTTTGACACCATTTTCATCGACGTGATATACCGCCAAAGTATCCGACCGACCGCGCGGCCCGAATACGATCAACTGTTGAATACTGCCGCAAGTACGGATCTGGAACGACTGTGCGTAGTGGTTAGGAACATCGGTCCATTGCGTACACGGTATATCCTCTCTGGACGCAGGACTGCACCCTACAACGAAGAACACAGCGAAAATGAACCATCCAATTGGCGGCATGAACAGAGATGGTTCTGAATGCCGGTCAATATCCGGATTCATTGCGTTTCGCGGATGTACATGATCAAATTCTCTTTCACACTATCCGCCCCCCTTGCAATACTTCTGGCATCCGGACGTAGCTCCGTATTCGGCAATTCGCCATGATCCAATGGACCGGAAGGTTTTCCGCTTGCCGTATACCGCATCAATGGAACGATGAACCGGACCTTACTGTTCGGTGCCTCAGCAATGAGGTCTCTTCCACCCGTGTATGTATACGCATTCGTACCCACCTCTTCTCCAACGATCCTGGCCCTACGCGTTCGTTTCGCTAGCATAACGAATGCAGCGGCAGCATCACGCGTATATCCGTCGCACAATACGTACACCTTGCCTTTGAATGCCTTGCCTTCTGGCTGTAGATCCGTAAGACGATCATCTTCCGGATGCACGCCATACCTATCGGGTAGCATTCTAGGATACCGGGCGTTCACATCCAAGTAGAATTCCGGATGATCCGCTATCCATTTGGAACAACTCGGTAATGTGCGGGATCGAATTGAAATATTCTCCACTAAGCGATAAGGTTCCATGGCAATGGCGCCGAACACCATCTCTGCCATTCCAAGTTCCCTTCCCCCCGCACCGCGTAGGTCCACTACCAGCATAGCGCCTTTGTTCTTTTTCAATTCACGCAGTATCGAAGTCAGGAATTTTTCGGGTTCTTGACCAGCTGTCCGCATAGAATCAAGATCCATTGTTCGAAGACCTAACCACATGGTAGAGATCTCCGGTATCCAACGTGAGCCCCAAGGCAACGTAGTGGTGCCGGAAGGCTTTCGCGAATTCCCAATGTCAACTGCCGTCATGGCAAAAATGGTGGCTACTCCGATCTCGCCATCAGGAGCCTCGAACTGAATATCGAACGAAGATGGCCGTTCGATCTGTAAGTAATAGAGCGACCTGAATTCGCGTTCGATCCGCCTATCGGCCATCGTTAAGTTCGCACCATCGCATACAATGGCATTCCGTAAACGCTCAAGGATCGATCCAGCCAAAATACCGTTGATGCGAATAAGACGTGCACCCTGCGGAAAGCTCCGGAATCCTTTAAGCTCATCATTCACATAAAGAGCCCCATCAATTACTTTGACGGTTATCGGGATCATGGCCGTCCGATCTCTCATTTGGACCAACGTTTCTTCGGATAACTCAACCCTACAATGTGAATCACCGATCGCCTTAAGTACCGGTAACATGGAGCGTACGAAACCATCCGTGGTAAGGGGCACGTTAATGGTGGTCTTTACGCTATCGAATGTGAGATCCAATTGCTCTTTGGTCCTATAGCGATACGGATCGGGATGTGCAGCATGGACGAGTTCACGGAACTCTTCCAGATCCTGATGCAACTTTTCAGGATAATAGGTCCGCCCCATACTGAGTTCCTGAGCCGATACTCCTTGCCATAGGCAAAAGAGCATAACTAAGAACAACAATGAGGATCGGAACATCTAGCTGGTTGAGCACGTGGTGGGCGAACCACGTGCCAAAGTGTTTGAATGGTAAAAGAAGAGCCCTACCACGTTGGTGGAGGGCTCTTCTTCATAGAGGCATGATCAAGCTTTTACCGCAGTTCTTGGAGCGGCGTCAAGGATCTCTTTCGAGGCACCCTCTTTGAAGTTCGCGAAGTTGGCAACGAATCCGTTCGCCAATTTCTCTGCTTGCGTGTCATAGGCGTCCTTATCCGCCCATGTACCACGTGGATCAAGAATTTCTGAAGGTACGTTGGGGCATGTTGTAGGGAAGTTCACTCCGAATACTTTGTGCTCTTTGTAATCCACACCATCGAGTTCACCGCGTAGTGCCGCTGTGATCATGGCACGTGTGAATTTCAATTTCACCCGTTCGCCGGTGCCATAAGCTCCACCGCTCCAACCGGTGTTCACCAACCAGACGCGCACGTTGTGCTTCTTCATCAACTCACCCAACATACCTGCGTATTTCGTAGGGTGCAACGGCAAGAATGCTTTCCCGAAACATGCGGAGAAGGTGCTTTGTGGCTCAGAAACGCCAGCTTCCGTACCAGCCACCTTCGCGGTATAGCCACTAATGAAGTGGTACATCGCTTGGCCTGGTGTCAGCTTGCTGATCGGCGGCAGAACACCGTAGGCATCGGCTGTTAGGAAGAAGATGTTCTTCGGGTGATCGCCCATGCTTGGCACGGCGATGTTATCGATGAAATCGATCGGATAGCTTACACGCGTATTCTCCGTTTTGGTGCTATCGGCGTAATCAACTTCGGTGGATCCTTCTTTGAATACGATGTTCTCCAGGATGGAACCGAACTTGATCGCGCTCCAGATCTGTGGTTCTTTTTCTGCGGATAGATCGATGCACTTCGCATAACAACCACCTTCGAAATTAAACACGCCCTTATCGCTCCAACCGTGCTCATCGTCGCCGATCAGTCGACGATCCGGATCGGCACTCAGGGTGGTCTTTCCGGTACCACTTAGGCCGAAGAAGACCGCGGTGTCATTGTCCTTACCGATGTTGGCACTGCAATGCATGCTAAGTACGTCGCGCTCCTGTGGCAAAACATAATTCAACACCGTAAAAATGCCTTTCTTGATCTCACCTGTGTATCCACTTCCACCAATAAGAATGATCTTTTTCGTGAAATTGATTATCGTGAAATTGTGCTGGCGCGTTCCATCCTTTGCTGGATCAGCCTTGAATTCAGGCACACAGATGATGTGCCATTCAGGCTCGAATGCCTCGGTCTCTTCCTTGGTGAGATTCAAGAACATATTGCTGCTGAAGTGAGCGCTATACGGTTGCTCAGCAACAACGCGGAGGTTCAGCCGATGTTCCGGTGAAGCACAAGCGTAAGCATCCTGCACATAAACGTCACGACCTTGCAGATAGGCCGCCATCTTATCATGCAGCAGGTCGAATTTCTCAGGAGTGAATGGGAAATTCACATCGCCCCACCAAACGGTATTCTCTGTTTTGGCATCCTTCACGCAGAACTTATCCTTCGGCGATCTGCCGGTGAATTCGCCGGTATCAACCGCAATAGCGCCGCTATCTGCAAAAACGCCTTCACCGTTCATGATCACATGCTCTATCAATTCAGCTGGTTCGAGGTTCCAAAATGTGTCCCCTACGCGGCTTAAGCCGATCTTAGCGAGATCAGCATTTTTCGGTTTATGGCCGAATTCGTTCATGTTCTGAGTATTGGAATTTGGTCAGCAAAAGTAAGGGTTTTACGCAGCACCCCTTTATGACATTCGTTATCCTTTGTTTCCGCGGATGGCCGAAACAAGTAGCGAACCCCAACCTGCAATGAAAAGCAGACCGCCCATCGGCGTAATTGGGCCAAGGAATGGTGTTAGTGCTTCGGTTCCGAGAATAGCCCGTGTACTCAATAGGTACAATGAACCACAGAACAGCATGATACCCAGCAGGAACAGCAACCTTACGCTGCGTAGTTCCTTGGCCGTAAGCCAAGTACCTGCAAGCGCTAGGAACAACAGTCCAAGACCATGATAGAACTGGTATTGAACCCCTGTCTGCCATTGACCAAGCTCCTTATCGCTCAGCACTGCTTTTAGCCCGTGTGCGCCGAATGCACCGAAAGCCACAGCGATCATTAGCACAAAGGCAGCCCAAGCAAGTGTAGTCCTGTTCATAAGGCAAAGGTCGGTGTTCGGGTGCAGAGTGATACTGGGCATTGAGGAACGTTGATATAGGCCTGCACTATCTATATAGTATCCATGATTATTAACAACACAGCTCATTATGCCGATGATCATGGTACTTTAGTACTACGACCTAGCTTCTCGATCACATGAAGTCTCGAAGACACATCGACTTAGACTATTCTACGAAGATCAGTGTTCCATGAGGGTACTGACCTTGGCTTTATTCCTGTTTATCGGGCTCAATATTCATGCACAGCATTAAAAGAGGCTCAACGATGGACCTATTGGTTCGATGACAGCACTTTCAGTAGATCCAATCGCTGATAGACTATACGGTAGCGGTACCTTTCTAAGAATTGCGAACGATACGGATACCATACTATCATTTGGTATGGCACAATGGAATGGTGCGCGCTGGGACAGCATTGGGCATCGCATGCATGAGATTTCTGGTAACGCAGCCAGTCAGGTATATTGGTTCGTTCGATATAACAACGCATTATATACCTGTGGTGCGTTCACATTTGCCGTTGTACCAGACACTGCGAACGGATATTTTGCTCGCTTAAATGAAACCACTCAACGCTGGGAAGCTTTAGAATGTATAAATCCAGTCACAAGTGGACTAGGTGGAATCGTGCCTCGTCATGATCAACAGGATAATTTGTACATGACAGGTTTTTCGTCAAGTATTTGTGGCTACCCTGAAGCCGCAGTATTCCGATATGATGGAGATGGGTTTCACGAGTGGCCTCCGTTCCAAGAGATCCCCTATTACGCCAACAACTACATCGGTACCGTCTTCGAATTTCAAGGGTACACGTACATGTCAGGAAGCTATCGGGATCCACTCTCCAGCGGTTTCTGTAACCTTATGAGGCACAACGGTTCCACATGGGAATACGTACCCGGTTGGGGCAGCGGTAGCGGAGCAATTAAAGATGTGGTCATCCACAATGATGTGCTGTACATCGTGGGTGCTTTCCGGGAACCCGGTACACCGGGCAATGGGTTGGCGGCCTTCGATGGGCAGAATTGGTTGGATTTTGGAACAGGACTGGAATTGGCCATAGCACCGGGGTATACTTCGGTACTTACCCTACAATGGTTCCACGATGACCTTTTTGTAGGCGGCCAATTCACCACCGCAGGCGGTATACCTGCAAACGGCTTGGCCAAGTGGAATGGTACGCAATGGTGTTCATTACCCGGCTTCGATCAAGAACCCGGTCCAAATCCACAGTCTGTTCCCGGTATGGCCGTTTGGCGAGATAGCTTGTATATCGTTGGGGCATTCACAGAACTCGAAGGGCAGCCCTTTAACCGCGTGGCGCAATGGATCGGTGGCGATGCAGTAAGCGGTTGTAGCACGCCTATTTCTGTGCCGGAGTTCAATGGCCAGCAAGAACCCTTGAGCGTTTGGAATTCGACAGAAAGCACGTGGACAATACAGCTGCCTTATGAAGACCTTTGGTCCGTTAGTGTGTTCGATGCAACGGGTAACGAGATCCGATCGGAACAGGTCACTGGGAAGCAAGGAAACGTAGACCTACCCGACCTTGCCCATGGCATTTATATCGTGCGTGCAACAGATCATCAAGGCGTACCATTCACGGCAAAGATCGCCGTTCAGTGAAAGCATATATCAAAGGGCTTTCAAAATTGAAAACGAAAAACCCCCTCCCGCACACTGCGGAAGGGGGTTTCAAGCTGATGGTCTGGATCACTTACCGATCTTATCCATTTCGGCGTCAAAGGTCTCTTTGAACTTTTCGTAATCGTAATCGATCCGTGTGCGTTCATCGTTGCTTAGGCGCTCGTTGTAAGCAGCTAAGAGGTCCTGTGCGCTGAGTTCGATAGCGATGTAGGTCTTGTAGTTACCCGTAGCATTAACGGTAACCTGCTTTTCGCAGATCGTACGGACACCGGACAAGCGTTGATCCACGACTTCGCGGGTAAGTCCTTCAAATCGCTCGGACACTTCTTCTTTGTTGTTGAATTCGCGGCTGTTCACGTAGTTGTCGATCACACCCTTGATCTGGGTATTGATGTCACTGGCCATTTGAGCGCGTGCATTGGCCAATGCTTTTTTCTTGGCTGTTGCTTGGTCCATGCTTTCGCCAATTGCATTGGCGCGGAAGACTTCGTTGTTCGTAAAGTACTCTGGGCCGGAGCACATTACTTTGACCTCTGTCTCGCCTCCCGGAGGCGCCGCAGCCTCGGCGGCTTTCTTCTTGCTCTTACAAGCTGCGAGTCCGCCGGACAGCAAAAGCGCCGTCATCACTGCGGTAATTGTTCGGTTGGTGGAAAGGGTTTTCATGATGGTTTGTTTTAGGCGCTTATCCCGACAAAGGTCGGGATCCGTTGTTACTGTTGTTATGACTTAGACCAATTGCGTGCCAAACTACCGAAAGCCTTTAGTTAAAGGCGTTCATAATGCCCGGCACGAGTTCTTTCTTAATATCGGCTATCGCTTTCTTGTACGCTTCTAGCCCAGCTTTTTCGAAATTGAGCTGAACGCCTTTCACGCCTTGTTGCCCACCCTCGTGGATCACATCCTTGGTGCGTCGATCGCGAATGCTGTACGTAAGGTCCAAGTACGCGATAAAGAATCCGTTGCTTTCTCCACCCTGACGCGTCGCTGACGTAAGATCAAGAAGCATATCACAATCGGCCTCGCGGTCCACAAAACGGAATCCATTGCTGGTGAGTTCCTGCCTTATTGCGCTAGCCGCCCCTGCATCACCAACTGGTTCACCCAGATTGGTTTCTTGGGCACGCATGTACACCTTGGGCATTACCCGATCGATCGCAGCACGCTGTTCTGGTTGTGTTAGGCTCGCACCCAACGCTTTTGCCAACGCTTGGTCGGTTTCGGTGTGAATGAGCTCATCCATGTTCAACCTGACCACGATCTCTGGAGCTTTGTTCTGGTCATTCGCTACGTGCTGGACCGTTGTGCGCAGGTTTCCATCCGTATCGGTATTCTTTAGTTCGGTGACCTTTCCGTTACTGCCGGGATAGGCAATGACAACAGGTAATTGGACCAAGGCTGATCCGCCGGTGTAACGCGCTTTTATCACCACTTCCCGTTTGAATCCATTCGAATAATCCAGCACACAGCGCTCCGGCAAAATGCTGAAGGTTACTCCACTGCTCAATAGTTGAAGATCGCCGTACAATGCATTCACCAATGGAACCTGTTCTCCATTCAATTCCACGATATCATTCTCTCCCCAATAGGCTTTCATGGCGATCAACGCGCGTAGGTCCTGATCGAACGCACCTTTCAGATCACCTGCCGCCAAGCTGGCCTTTGCTCTGGAACGCAGATCGATGGCGATGCCAATTGCGTTTGCCTTACGCTCAGCCTTTATTCGTGCGTGTTCCGACTTGGAAAGGCGGTAATAGGTCCAGTACTCCGCTTCGTTCTCATAGGTATCAACCAGTTCAAATCCTTCCAACAACTCAACGGAACTGGTCTTTATGGTACTTGTGAAGGATTCATCGAAGGTGGTCCTGCGATCCAAGGTATAAAGCAAACTATTGCCCTCAACTGTTACGCTGATCTCGCTTGCCAGGTCGTTCAGTGCGTTCTTCTTGGCTGCTTCCTGGGCATCGGGTCTGTTCTTGTTCGCCAAACCAATACCGACGTAGTAACCGCCGGTCACAGGTCGCGCACTGACCCAAGTTGGTCTTGGCGCCTCAGCAGGCATAGTGGTTTCTGCAATGGGCTGTTTTCCTTTGCACGCCCAAGCCAATACGAACACTATGGGGAACAGCTTTTTCAGGGCAACTTGTTGTTCAGGTCCTGAATGACCGTAATGGCCATGGCATTGGTCGCTTCGCGGATGGCATTCGTGCTTAGGGTAGAGACAGGAATGATATCCCGCTTTGCAGAAAGCAGTGAGCGCAGCTGATTCCGTGCGCCATTACCAAGATCCACATTACCATTCGCCTTAGGAAAAAGGGTATTCTTATCGCCATCGTACGTGGCGTAATAGAGATCATCATTGACAGTACGGTCAACGATCTTGCTCACGAGGACCTCACCGGTCTCCAACGAGACCAGTCGGTACGAAAATGATAGGACCACTTTGTTGGTTTGCTGATACTCCGTGTAATTCACGGGCTTGTACTTCGTCTCCAAGTACTTCTGCCCTTCGGCATTAACCCGCGTTACTTGATACGATGCGAAGCCATCCTTTGTGCTGGAACGCGTTTTGCCGGTCTCCTCGCGGTAATCCACAATTTCACCCATCAACACTGCTTTGGCACCCATAAGGTTACCTACGCGTACAGCGGTCTGTTCATCCACAACACCGCTAAGGCCAAGCCTTTGTTCTTCGAGGATCCGTTCCATGTTCTCCCGGTCAACGATCTTCAGGAACGGGTCTTTAGTCTCTGTCAATGCGGTCATGGCGTAAGCTTGCACTTTAACCGTAGCAGCGCTATTAACTCGGCTTGTCTTGAACGGAAGTACAGCGATGGAATACTGGCCTTTGGTCAGGCATTCCTGCCGAAGCATGGAGGCATCTTTGAAATTGGGATCCTTGGCGACCACTTTGTTCAGTGCATCATACGCTTTACGGTAATGCTCAGCAGCTAGGTCAACTTTTGCGGCGCGATAGAGTGGTTCCAGATAGGCGACCGCTTGCAAGCTACTTGCGTCTTTATATCCCGGTTCCAACTTCGCGATCTCGCTGAATTTGCGCTCCGCTGAAGGAAAATCCTGGATCTCCAAGAGCGCTTGCCCATCGTTGTAAAGATCTACCAGGTGCTCGCCTTTAACTTTCTCAAAATCATATTTATAATGGTCCGGAATCTCAAGTATCACTCCAAGGTGTTCAACGCGCTCTTGATACGACTTCGCTTCCAAATATGCACTTACGGATTGCCCCTTCGCATCACTCACAGCCATGGACTTGAAGAAGGTGCTCAGTTTGTCTTCCAATAGCTTTTGTCCGGTCTGTTTCAATCCGATCTTGGCATCAACGTTCTTACCGTTCCGCTGCACCGCTTGGAGGTACATATCCGCGGCTTCGGCATACATACCGGCCTCATCCAATTTGCCCGCCTTCTTTGCGAACGACTTGGAGCCACTGCATCCTGCCAAGAGCATTCCAATGAGCAAGAGAACCGATATGTACTTCAAGGGTAACATGATCCGATCAGCGTCCTTGGGTGTATTCATTCAGCTCCTCAATGGAACTCTCGAATGAAAAGGCATCATTGAGCTTGTAGTAATTGCCGATGTCGTAGGTGCGCTCGTAGGCATACTTGGCAAATTCCAGCTTAGTATCCTCAAAACTGAAGGTATTCATGATCCCTTTCACCTGTTCTGCGGTAAAACAGCGATCTCTTCCTACTTGCTTCGCCGTGGTCATCTTGGTCTCTTCAAAACTCTTGCTCTCAATGCTGGTCTTCGCATCTGCATATTCAGTAGGCGACATTGGCCAACCGCAGCCGATAGGACCGGTGTATCCCGGCATGTGATAGATAGGCGGCTCTGGTACAGGGGAAACAGGTTCAACGGGGTATGATGGAGTAGCTGTATTACTGTTCGTAACCGTAGTGGTTGTGGTTGTCATCGTGGTGGTTTGCGTGGTAGTGGAAGACCCGCTGCCTTCGGTAACACCCACATTCATGTTGAAGTCAACACCATTCACACCCATATCGATCCGTACATTTTCTCCGGTACCATCACTACTAGACCCTTCGATCACCGTTGTGGTGATCTGCTGCGAACCGTTCTCAATCGTACGCCCTTCATTGACCACACCGTTCGGCCCATCCTCAACAAAATTCGATGGATCAGGAGAAGGAAGTTTTGCAGCCGTTCCTAACCCCGCCTCACCTGTCATACGCAACACACGTTCGCCTTTCTTGTTGTTCGTTATCATCAAGGTATACTCCTTACCAAGAGTGAAGTAGCCTGATTTCTTGAACGCGGGTTGGGCCGCATCCTCGAAATTGATCATTATCACAGGTGTTTCCGTGCGAATTCCTGTTGCAACTACGCGGGAGGCCGCCTGGGCATTCTTCACATCACCATCAACGGTCAAAGTGAACTTGGAGCCATCATCGGTAAAGAATACAAGATCGGTTGTTTGGGCTAGACAACTGGCGGTTAGCAGCGTCGTGAGGAAGAGGGTGGCAGATCTGATCATGATGATTTTTTATTGGGTTGCGAAGTTAGCTTTCGACAGTACTTAGGCAAGGGGTGTGCCAAACCAATAGTCGACGGACTCCATGAGTTCGGTATGATCCAATTTCTGCCTCAGAGCAACGAGATCGTGCATTGAAAATTGAAAATTCTTCATTCTTCATTCCTCATTCAGAAGACCCGTCCCATCTTCGCAGCCGCAATTGAACATTATGAAGAGCATACTTATCCTAGGCGCCGGTAGATCGGCATCATCGTTGATCCAGTACCTGATCCGTGAGGCGAACGCACAGCAATGGCGCATTACCATTGGCGATAAAGACGCTGCGCATGCCGCAGCGATGGTAAAAGAAGGCGCATCGGTAGCGAAGGGAGTGACATTGGATGCGACCGATGCAAAAGCACGCGGCGCGTTGATCGCGAAGCACGATCTGGTGATCAGCATGCTGCCAGCTTTCCTGCACATGGATGTGGTGAAGGACTGCATTAAACTTGGGAAGCACGTGATCACACCAAGTTATGTTCCTGATGCGATGTGGGCGTTGGATGCGGAGATCAAGAAAGCGAATATTGTCGTGATGAACGAGTTGGGTCTGGACCCAGGGATCGACCACATGAGCGCCTTGCGTATTTTGGATCGGATCCGCAAAGAGGGCGGCCGAATAGAAGCTTTCGAGAGTCACACAGGCGGGTTGGTCGCACCGGAAAGCGATACCAATCCATGGAATTACAAATTCAGTTGGAATCCGCGCAACGTTGTATTGGCGGGACAAGGCGGTGCCGCCATGTATATCCGGAACGGGTGTACCAAGTACGTACCTTACCACAAACTCTTTCAGCGTACACAAAAAGTGGAAGTTCCAGGTTACGGTTCCTTCGATGCATATGCCAACCGTGACTCACTGAAGTACCGATCACTCTACCGGTTGGAGAACATACCCACCCTGTTACGCGGCACATTGCGTAAAGCCGGGTATTGCGCTGCGTGGGATGTGTTCGTGCAATTGGGATGTACGGACGACAGTTTCAAGATGGAACTTGGCACTAATGCTACTTGGAGCGATTACATGGATTCTTTCCTACCGGCCAACAAGGAATTGGATACACGTGCAAATCTGGCCACCCAGCTAGGCTTGGACCCGAATGGTGAAATAATGGCCAAGCTGGACTGGCTCGGCCTCTTCGGTGAAACGGCTATCGGTGTGACCGGTCTCTCACCTGCCGCTACGCTGCAAACCTTGTTGGAGCGGAAATGGGAATTGCTTCCTACAGACAAAGATCTTGTGGTCATGTGGCACCGTTTCGTATATGAATTGAACGGAAAACAGCATGAGATCCAGGCCAACCTTACAGTAGAAGGTATAGATGACCGCTATACGGCCATGGCCAAGACCGTTGGACTGCCCGTGGCCATAGCAGCTAAAATGATCTTGAACGGAACAATAAAGGAACGCGGAGTATTGCTGCCCTTGACCCCTTCCATCTACGACCCTATACTTACCGAATTGGAAACACTTGGTGTCGTGTTCAATGAAGTAGAGATCAGTTGAATAAACATGCAAGGCTGTTCGTTGATCACTTAGAACCCGATCATCAGATCACTGATCATTGCGCGGTATTCGGGTGAGTAATCGAACGGTCCAGCATTTTGAATAATCAAAGATGACTCTTCCACAGTTTCCAATTTGATTCTTTTAAGCATCATTAGCACTCTTTTTGGCGACTTATGTGGTGAATAAGACACAATGAAACGTTGCGCCGGATGCAGATTATGCTTTGCGGCAATGGGCACAAGATCATTTTCACGTTCCACCGGAATGATCACGGCGAAGCGGCCATCTGGTGTGAGAGAACGACCTACAACGCACACTAGGTCTTGAAAGGTGAGATCCTCACTATGCTTGGCAACGTTGGTGCGTTGATCCGGAGAAGTCAGGGAATTGGCGTAGTAAGGTGGATTGCAAATTACCAAGTCAAATAGGCTCTCCGGCTGATACGATCGAGCATCACAGCAGAGCACTTTGATCCTTGCGGGCCAACGACTATTGGCAGCATTCTCACGGGCTTGCTCAGCGGCAGCAGGATCGATCTCCAATGCGGTAATTTCCGCAGTCAAATTTCGTTGCGCAGCGATCAATGACAATACGCCTGTGCCAGCACCAACGTCCAAGATCCGTTCGGCACCGCAATAGTTCAACCAAGCTCCGAACAAGATGCCATCAGTACTCACTTTTTGAGCGCAGCGATCTTGTTGAATCGTGAATTGTTTGGCTCGGAACGTTGGCTTCGCCATGCACTTAGGCTGTGGTATCAGGATCGGTACAGATCGATCAACCCTTCCGGGGTTCGCACAAGAAGCGTATTGGTCTCCGGGTCGATACCCAGGATCAATTCATCTACCAATGGCACCATTACTTCTTGCTCACCGCGTAGTATTGAAAGGACCGGGTTCTTCGCCGTGCCTTCTATACCGATCACTTCGCCTAAGTCACCGTGTTCCTCATCCTGCACGATCATGCCGATGAACTCTTCTGGATCCCAGGATTCATCGCTTCCGTCAGCCAATAGACCAGGTGGTGCGTAGAGGTCTCTGCCTACAAGAATACCAGCGCTTTGTGGATCATCGAAATCCTCGAATTTCACAAGCGTGTCGCGTCCTTTATCGTGAAGCTTCGAAAAGAAAAAAGGGACCTTTTGCCCTTCGATACCAACGAAGAGGACGCCTTCGTGTACCAGATCATCCAGATCGCAATCCTCGAGGTGTACGGTCAGTTCACCTTTGTATCCCCAAGGCTTACCAAGCTTACCAATGCGATGAAGACTTTCCAGGTCCATGGCGTGAAAGTAACTACAACGGCCGTTTTCCGGTGGTGCTCACCTCCAAGATCTTAGGCTTTTATGAACAAAAAACCCACGCTCCAGTGAAGGAACGCGGGTTCTGAATATTCGTCGTATCAAATTACTCAGCCGCAGGCGCTTCACTCTCAGTTGGGGTTTCAGCAGCCGGAGCCTCAGGTGCGCTTTCAGCAGCAGCCTCTTCTTCACCAGCAGGCTCCATCGGCATGATCTCTGGTGGTGCGCTCAACGCAGCAAGTTTAGCACTATGGCTAGCAGCCATATCCGATGCTTTCTTACGCTCTGCGGTAAGACGGTCTTTCGTAGCATACTCAGCACTTTGCACGAGCTTGCTCTTCTTTCCCTCGATCTTGGAATTCTTTTCGTTCAACCAGATCTCAAAACGGCGATCAGCCTCAGCTTGGTCGAATGCACCTTTCTTGATGCCATTAACGAGGTGATTCTTGTAAACAACACCGCTGTAGCTAAGGATAGCGCGGCAGGTATCGCTAGGCTGGGCACCTTTCTGGAGCCAGGCCATCGCTTTATCCACGTTCACTTCCACGAAAGCGGGGTTCATGTTCGGATCGTAGGCACCGATCCTTTCAATGTATTTCCCGTCGCGTGGTGCACGAGAATCGGCAATTACCATGTGGTAATATGGCCGGCCTTTTTTGCCCTTTCTCTGAAGGCGGATGCGAGTTGGCATGTCGCTAATTGTTTTAGTTTTCCCGGAATTGGGGGTGCAAAAGTGAGGTTTTTTAGGAAGACCACCAAATGTGGTAGGGATCCTTCTTCAAATTCATACTCAGACCCACACCAACATACTCAGATGAGGCTCAGGAATTCGACTGAATTCCCCTCTCCGGGAACACTGCATCTTTGCAAAATGCGCCCCATCCTACTTTTCTTTCTCCTGCCGTTGCTGACGCACGCTCAACTCGCCGTCCCAGGGATCATACCTGCACCAGCAGAGCTAACGCTGACCAAAGGCGATTGCCGCTTGGACCGGCCTTGGAAACTTATTGGAACGTCCATTGAAGCTAAGGCGTTGACCGAATTCTTGAGCACTGAGATCTCCAATATCCGCAGCGCTTCCGATGTTGTTTCCGGAACACCGTTACCCATCATCTTGGAACAGGTCGTATTCGACACATTGGTGCCAGATGGCTACTATAGCTTGGGTGTTGACCTGGATCGGATCACGATCACCAGCAACAGTGAACAAGGACTGTTCTATGGCACACGCACGTTAATTCAGTTGTTGGAATACGCCAAAGAACACCACAGCATACCTTGTTTGGTCATTGTGGACCACCCTCGCTTCAGCTGGCGTGGAATGCATTTGGATGTCGTGCGCCATTTCTTCCCGGTGGGTTTCGTGAAGAAGTATATCAACCTGTTGGCACGGTACAAAATGAACAGTTTTCACTGGCACTTGACGGATGACCAAGGCTGGCGGATCGAGATCAAGCAACATCCGAAGTTGACGGCGGTAGGTGGTCAACGGAAAGGCAGTCAAGTGGGGCCATACGGCAGGCTGGAATACGACAGCATACCATACGGTGGTTTCTACACGCAGGAGCAGATCCGCGAAGTGGTTGCGTACGCTGCGGCGCGGCACATCAACGTGGTACCGGAGATCGAAATGCCGGGGCATGCCATGGCGGCGTTGGCGGCATACCCTGAGTTGGGTTGCACCGGTGGGCCATACGAAGTACAACGCGGTTGGGGCGTGTTCGAGGATGTTTTCTGCGCGGGCAATGACACGGTATTCACTATGCTTGAAGACATTCTGAGCGAAGTGATGGACCTCTTCCCTGGTCCATACATCCACATTGGCGGTGATGAAAGCCCGAAGGATCGGTGGAAGGTTTGCCCGAAATGCCAAGCCCGCATGAATACGAACGGCCTGAAGGATGAGCACGAACTGCAGAGCTACTTCATCCAACGGATCGAGAACTACGTGAATTCTAAAGGGCGTAATATCATTGGCTGGGATGAGATCCTGGAAGGAGGTTTGGCACCCAATGCTGCGGTGATGAGCTGGCGCGGAACAGAAGGCGGTGTCGCAGCGGCGAAGTCGGGCCACGATGCGGTGATGAGTCCTGGAAGTCATTGTTATTTCGATCATTACCAAGGTGATCCTGCGAATGAACCGCTAGCCTTTGGTGGGTACACCACAGTTCAAAAGGTCTACAGCTATGAGCCGGTGCCCGAAGAGTTGAACGCAGAACAAGCGAACCACATTCTCGGCGCGCAGGGCAATATTTGGACGGAATACATTCTTACGCCGGAGCATGTGGAGTACATGCTGGCACCACGAATGTTGGCCTTGGCCGAAGTGTTGTGGACGCCGAAGGAGAAGCGCGATGAGGCGGGTTTCATTGAACGGCTGGAGGCGGAGTTTCCAAGGCTGGATGCGATGAACGTGAACTACTCCAAGAGCTTGTACCAAGTGAGTTTCAAACTGAGCCAAGGCACCGCACCGGGGTCAATACTGGTGCGGACCCCTTATTATGGCGGCAGTGGAGTTAAGGTATGGCAAGAGCCTGAGGTGATACTTGAACTGGATGGGAGTGGACTTACCGTACGGTCGGATGCTGTGCTAAAAGCACACGGCTACATCAATGGAGGCGCGACCCCTGCTGACACATCGTCCATAACACTCAGATTCAACAAAGCCACCGCCCAAAAGATCACATTGAGCGCCCAACCGAACGAGCGCTATGGTGAAGGTGGCGCATTCACACTTGTTGATGGCATAACGGCACAAGAAAAGCGCGTGAACACGGAATGGTTGGGGTGGAAGGAAAATGTAACGATCACTGTCGACCTTGGCAATGAACAGGACATCAATTCCATCGGCATTGGCGCATTGAATGAAACACATAGCTGGATCCACCTACCGGAGCAGGTTGATATAGCAACGAGTCTGGATGGCAAGGACTATTCACCCTATGGAACCGTGAAAGCAGAAACTTCAAATTCCGGGCGAATGGAACTGGGAAAAGAACTCACAGCCAAAGCCCGCTATGTTCGTTTATCCGTGAAGCACAAGGCAACTATCCCTGATGGTTTTCAGGGTGCCGGGAATCCGTCGTGGTTGTTCTTGGATGAGGTCACCGTGCGTTGATCGATGGATCTAGGATCAAAAGGCTGGGCACCGGATCGCGTTCATTGTTCGTCAGAAAAGCGTCATCTTCGCGTTGGCGACCCTAAAAACCTATCGAACGAAACATGCTAAGATCCACGTTACTCTTTACTTCTATGGCACTGGTGATCAGTGTACCTGTGCTTGCACAACCTTGCTCAACTGGTGAGAGTGAGATGGTGGTGAACATTGTATCTGACGCTTGGCCTGGTGAGATCAGTTGGAATCTTCAATTGAACGGATCCACGGTTCAAAGCGGCACTGCTGCTGGTGCTTCGTTCTGTGTTGAGGACGATCAATGTTTGATCTTCAACATGCTGGATAGTTATGGCGATGGTCTAACAGGTGTTGGCGGATATACCGTAACACTTGGCGGGGTAGTTGTTGCAAGCGGTGGTGCCGCTAATGGCAATAATTACACCTATAGTCAGACCACGGAATTGAATTGCCCTCCAGGCTTCAGTTGCAGCAATCCTTTAACAGTTGTTGAAGGCGCCTATTCAGCACCACACGCCAATACATGGTACAGTTTCACCGCAACGGTCAACGGGTCTTATGTGATAACCACCTGTGGTCTATCGAGCTGCGATACGCGTATATGGGTATATGACCATTGTACGGGGTTGGTTCCGGATAATTCACCAGCGGGTACCATGTACTTTGCCGATGGCGGATGTAACACAGGACCTCAAGCCGAACTCTTTGCGAATTTGGCCACTGGCGATCAAGTTTGGATCCGTATCGGTGATAACGATGGTGCTTGCAATGGCGCTGCGATCGATTGGTCGATAAACTACTTCGGGCCTATCACTGGATGTACGCAATTCAACTCGTGCAATTACGACCCATTGGCCACAGTGGATGATGGCAGTTGCATTATGTGGGGTGATCCACTTTGTCCTGATGGTCCGGACCTGACCGTGGATCAGAACCGTTTGTTGACCTCGTTGAACCTAAGCACCACAACCGTGGAAGAAGGTAATTGTTACATCGCTGAAGGCTGTTTGACCGGTTACGGAGAGCGTGAGATCTTGCGCTTCAGCACGCGCATCGCCAACATTGGCCAATTGGACTATTACATCGGCACTCCTGCTGCGAACCCTGATCAATTCGAACTCGTGAATTGTCACGGACACGTGCATTATAAAGGCTATGCGGAATACTTGCTGTACGATATGGATGGTCAGGAGCTTTCCAATGGTTTCAAGAATGGGTTCTGTGTAATGGACATTGATTGCAACGGTGGTGGCACAGGTCAGTATGGCTGCGGCAATATGGGGATCAGTGCTGGTTGTGCAGATGTTTACGGCAGCGGTACCAGCTGCAACTGGTTGGATATCACTGGCATTCCTGAGGGTAATTACACAATGGTGGTTCGGACCAATTGGGACAATGACCCGGATGCGCTAGGCCGAATTGAAACCGATATCTACAATAACTGGGCACAGCTCTGTTTGTTCATTGATCGCACCCCAACACTGGTAGTTACGGTGGACACGGTCTGCGATCCTTATGTCGATTGCCTTGGCGAGATCTACGGATCTGCTCAATACGACTGTATGGGCGATTGTGCCGGAACAGCGTTGATCGGAGATCTGAATACGGACGGATACCAGAACAATGTGGATGTGAACGAATACCTCAACGGTATCATGGGCAACGACCTTACGCCATTGCCATGCACGGATATTGATCAGGATGGTAACATTACCGTAACGGACGCCGCGTTGATGGCGTTCTGTAACTACTGGAACACATACAACCACCCACCGGACAGTGCTGCAGTACATGACCATTGCAATTTCCCGTTCAATGAGATCATCAACCCGAATGACAGTGTGACATTCACCATTGGAGCAATGAACACGAGCGAAGGCTGGATGGATATCCACGTAAAGAACACGCACCGCAAAATGCTAGGGTATGAATTGATGCTGAGCGGCATTGCGATAACCAGCGTAGAGAGTTTGTACGATCCGGTTGCGTATCCCGCAACACCTTCATGGTCATTCGGCACCGGTCATTTGATGTGCTTGAGCCAGGTCGATTCGTTGATCCAGCGTGGACCTGACTTCAAACCATTGTGCAGGGTCCATTTCATCAATCCTGGTTCAATGATCTGCATTGACCAAGTGATCGATGTGGTGAATGAGAACTACCATAACTCGATCAATATTTTGGAGAACGCCTGTGCTACTGTTACAGGTGTTGGTGATCTCGGTGTTGAACAAGGCATACGTGTATTCCCGAACCCATTCACCGATCAGACCACAATGCTTTATCCACCTGCAGGACAGTCCGTGACCTTGCGTGTAATGGATCTACAAGGACGTTTGGTGCAGCAACAAGTTGATGCCAGCGGAACCGGAAGGTTCACCATTGAGCGACGTGGCATGGCCGCAGGTGCGTACCACTACCAACTGAGTGGAGCAGTGAACGGTGCAGGTAAAATGCACGTGGAACAGTAAGTCACTAACAACATTTACAGTACGCCCGAAGAGCAATTTGCTTTTTGGGCGTTCGTGTTTCCAGACCACGGAATATGCATTCGTTCGAACATACACTATCTGCTGATGAATTCGGGCCTTCAGCCCCCAGAATGAACATTGCGCCTACCAGCCCATGACGTTGTCATGAACAGGTAGCTGTTCGACATCCAACCCGATCCATCAATCCGGGCTGCTTCCGTTGAACCACATGAGGAACTTTCGTTTCATGGGCAGCTCAAAGGCCAGATACACCGCAATAGCGATGAGTATGAGCAACGTTGAGTAGATCGCGATCTCATGCAAAGCCAACGAGGCAGAACGCAATCCATGAGAGTACAACATGAAGACGGGAAATTGAAGAAGATAGATCGCGTAGCTGGCATCTCCCAACAATACGAATGGCCGCTTGCTCAATATGTTGGTGAGCTTGTTCTTGCCAAGCGCTAATCCGGTTATCAAAAGGAAAAATGCTGGAACCGCTCCACCATTATGCGCAGTTTCCCGCAATGGACCATCTCCTGTGTAGATCACAGCTATAGTGAGCACACTGCCCAACAGTAAAGGAGTTGACCATCTTGAAGCCTCAGGCCTATCAGCCATGTAGCGAATGAGCATTGCACAGACACAGCCAGCAGCGAACGTGCCGATGTGGAGCAGTGGGAAATAGAGAATAAATGGTCCAGAAACATCCAAGGAGGTCGTAGCAGAACGAAGAAAGACCTCGATCAGGACATTACCGATCCAGATCACTACTAAGAAGATCGAGACCCTCACAGATCCGAAGGCCAGAACAATAGTCGCGATCAACGGAAATATCAGGTAGAACAACAACTCCACGGATATGGACCAGCCCGGATAATTGATGGCCAAGCACATCTCCGGGAACCAAGCATGCAGAGCGAAAAGTTGAGCAATGATCGCGTTACCCCGAGGCAGATCACCGAAATAATAGGCCTGAAGGCAAAAGGTCAGAATGAATGCCAACAAATAAAGCGGAGCAATGCGTGCGAGTCGCCTCAACCAGAATTTTCTCACATCGAGCGGTTTTCCCAAATAATTAATACCCAATACGACGCCGGAGAGGAAGAAAAAGAAACTCACGGCCACAGAACCTTCCGCAATGATGCTGTGGAGAAAAGGATAGCCGGCCTCGAAGGTCTGTTTCCCATAATGGTAGAACACCACCAACATCGCAGCCACGAAACGCAAGAAGGTCAGTTGAGGGAGATACATGGCGGATCTTAAGCTCATTGTTCACCAACGTACCTGTGGGAAACCGAATAATACACGACGACAACGATCATTCAACGACCTCGGTCTTTGTTATTCTGGCTAATCCTTTTGCAGCGGTCGCTCTCACTTTATTCTTGATCAAAGGAGACCAACCCAATAGTAACCCGGGTGTTCCCAATGCTTGCCGCGACCATTTCCAAAAATCGAACTCATCCAACTGACGAAGGATCAAACCATTTTTCATCTCGAAGGATGAAACCACTTCGTTGTGTACACTTCGCCCTGTGCGGCTGAACGTGTAATGCGCTTCCCATTCCGCTTTACCGTTCGTTCCAGACTCTTCCAGCACGGAAAATCCGATCCGCAGGTCTGTGCCGTTGGTCAGCAACATCTTCCACATGGCTCTAACACCGGCGGCGTCCAGATCAGGAAAAACGGGATCACTGAAATGAGCATCCGGATGGTAACATGCACCCATGGTAGCCCAATCGCGATCCTGGAATGCGGAATAGAATCGATCCAATACAGCCATGGTGCAAGATAGGCAGGGCATCTTTCATGCGCCGTATCATTTGGGTTCGTACATGGCCAGTGGAGCCAGATCTTGCGTCCGCCGAATATCCACTTGGGAATCCGCGAAACGGGCGAAATGCTTCCAGCACATATTGCTTCAGCACCTTAGCTTTCGGCAATGAAGTCGACTATTGCACTCTTGCTCTTGCTCTCCGCTCCATTATTCTCCATAGGCCAATGTGATACGGTTGCCATCGCCAATACCGACTGGAGCGTTACCTACGTGGACAGCGAAGAACTTACAGGCGAAGGAGCGAACAACGGCCATGCAGTAAACTGCTTCGACAATGATTCCCTCACCTTCTGGCATACACAATGGCAAAATGCAAACCCACCGTTTCCGCATGAGATCCATCTCGATCTGGGCACAGTGCATGCGGTGAACGGGATCTCGCTTCTCTCACGCGACGCTAGCGCTGCCGGAAAAGCCAAGAACTTTGAGTTGTACCTGAGCATGGACGGAGCCGACTGGGGAAACCTGCAATCCGCTGGTGACTTCACGTATGCTGACCTCAATGCCGGTGCCCAACGTGGCTCTGCTTATTTCGGAGCGGTGGATGCGCGTTATGTGCGGCTGGTGGTAAACTCCAGCTACTCTACCGGTCCTTATCTGATGGTGGCCGAGCTGAACCTCTTTGAATATACCGGTACTGGATGTGCCCCCACGGGTCAGTCGAACCAGATCACCTCCATCGATCCGATCGCGGACCAAAGCACTACTGCGCCCGATCTAACACTGAACGGATCCGCTAGCTCTGGACTTCCAGTTACCTATTCAGTCGTTTCCGGACCAGCTACCGTCGCAGGTTCTACACTCACTTTGGACGGTACCGCCGGAACAGTTACCGTGCGTGCCGAACAAGCCGGCGATGCAACGTGGTATCCGGCATCCGCTACCACAATTTTCAATGTGCTTGACCTTTCAACCTATGACCCGGTGATGAGCGTTAAACTCACGGAAGACTACCCGATAGAAATGCCCCAACTTCACGCTTACGCATTGTATGCCACCGCCAGCATCGATGAACCCGGCTTCAACAGCATTAGCAGTGTAGTGTTCAATGTCGATGGCACAGACCTGACTGCCGCAATAGAAAATGGCGCTTATACCGCGTGGTGGACTCCGAACGCTTATGGTGTGCATGCAATTACGGTCACGGCTACTGCCAGTAATGGGAACAGTACCTCCGAGACCCTCAACATCGATGTGGTGAACGTTGCTGCTGATCAAACGGTTGCCACCTTCGATGCAGGCGTGATCAACTTCGATGGATCGGGTAGTTCGCAGTGGTATACTGGGAGCTACACCCTCCCGCAATCGGTGGGTGCGTACGACCACATCATTGCGAACCTAAGTGTCACCTGCCCAAGCGTAGCGGGCGGCTGCGATGATTGGGACCGCGTGGCCTGGGTGGAAGCGAAAGCACCGAACGGGAAGTGGATAGAGGTCATCCGGTATGTTACTCCGTATGGTGTGGCTTGCGACCATAGCATCGACGTCACGGATCTCGCGTCCATCCTGCAAGGGAAAACCGATATCCGTATGTTCATCGAGACTTGGGGCACCGGAGGTTGGAAACTTGACCTGGACTTCACGTACGAGGCCGGAGTTCCAGCATACCTCTACTCCACCGTACAGGAAGTGTGGCACGGCAACTACAATTTCGGTGACCCAACGAACCTGCAACCCATGGACACTGTGGGGTTGGCACCGGGCACGGGAACAGAAAGTGCCAGTATCCGGTTAGTTACCACCGGCCATGGATGGGGGCCAACCAATACCGGTAACGCCGCCGAATTTTACCACGCCAACCATAACATTATCGTGAACGGTATCCACAGCTTTCCGCAGGATCTGTGGACAGATTGCAACCCCAACCCGGACGGTTGCTCACCTCAGAGCGGCACTTGGCAGTACGATCGTGCCGGCTGGTGTCCGGGAAGCATTGCACCGCCGTTCGAGTTTGATGTAACGCCCTATCTCAGCGAGGGATCATTCGCACTATCGTACATCTTTCAAGAGAGCTACATGGATCTCTGCAACCCCGGTAACCCGAATTGCATAAGTGGTACCACCTGCTCTGATTGCAACGATGGATATAACCCCTACTACCGCGTTGGCGGATACCTCATCAGCCGGGGCAACATGCCCAATGTTGTGGGGATAACAGCACCGGCAGCACTAGAGCAGGAGAACAGCATGACCATCAGCCCTAATCCAAGTGACGGGCATTTCACGATCCAACTGCAAAGTGAATTAGGCAGATCCGTGGTGACCGTGCATGACATCTCCGGCAAAGCGTTAAAAACCTATTTCTTCAACTCCAACGCCCAATTGGCGAGCTATGGTTTTGACCTTTCCAACTTGGCACAAGGCACATACTTCGTGAAGGTGCAGAACGAGAACACCACGTTGGCAGGGAAAGTAGTTGTGCGGTGAAGAGTTGGGCAGATCGTGTTCGTGCGACCGGACATGTGCACAAACAGTTTTAAGGCTATCGAATTAGATCTTGTGCAATGCAGAACTACCACACCTATTCCGTAAAGGTTGAATGGACCGGTAATAAAGGCACAGGGACTGATCATTATCGCAGCTACAACCGTGATCATGTGATCCGCATTGAAGGCAAACCGGATATACTGGGCTCGGCCGATCCTACTTTCCGTGGAAACCCCGAACGCCACAATCCCGAAGAAATGCTCGTTGCGGCGTTGAGCACTTGCCACATGATGAGTTACCTGCACGTATGTGCGATCGATGGCGTAGTCGTTACAGCATACTCTGATCAAGCCACGGGTAGTGTGGAGACTTTTCCTGATGGCAGCGGACGCATGACGGAGGTGATACTGTATCCACGGGTGACCATTGCGGATGCATCCATGCGCGAACGTGCCAGAGAACTACATCACAAAGCGCACGAATTGTGTTTCATTGCGAACTCGGTGAATTTTGAAGTGCGTTACGAAGACGATGTGATCGTTTGAAACAGCGACCCGGTTGGTTACGGTAACACGAAACACTACAAGAATTTCTTCGAGTAGAACCTGAACGTGATGTCCATCATACGTAGCTGGAAGACCATTGGTGATCTGCAACTGATCAGTGAGGTGTGATCCACGTACGATCCTTGATCGTGGAAAACTCAACCCCATCTACCCCACTCTTGTCGGGTAACTTCGTAGCCCTTCCAAGGCCCCCTTCCCGTTCATGAAATTCTCGCACCTCCACGTCCATACGCAGTTCTCACTTTTAGATGGTGCGGCCAGCATACCGGCGTTGTATCAAAAGGCGGCAGACGATGGGCAACCCGCGTTGGCGATCACGGACCACGGCAACATGTTCGGGGCGTTCAAGTTCGTGGCAGAAGCCGGGAAGCACAAGAATCCCGATGGTACGCCCAAGGTAAAACCGATCGTCGGTTGTGAGTTCTACGTGGTGAACGATCGCCATAAAAAAGCCTTTACGCGTGATGATAAGGACAAGCGGTTCCATCAATTATTATTAGCTAAAAATGCCGAGGGCTATAAGAACCTAAGCAAGTTGTGTTCGCTCGGTTACATGGAAGGCTTTTACAGCAAGTACCCACGGATCGACAAAGAATTGGTGGAGAAATATCACGAAGGATTGATCGCTACTACTTGCTGTTTGGGTGCGAGCGTGCCGCAAGCGATCATGCGCGGTGGCACCGACCTTACGAAGGCCGAAGAAGAATTCAAATGGTGGTTGGACCTGTTCGGCGATGACTATTATGTGGAGATCCAGCGGCACGGAATTCCAGAGCAGGAACAGGTGAACGCAGTTCTGGTGCAGTGGGCGCGCAAGTACAATGTGCCCATCATCGCCAGTAACGATAGTCACTACGTGGATCAGCAGGATGCAAATGCGCACGATATCCTGTTGTGCATTAACACCGGTGAAAAGCAAAGCACTCCGAAGGCGAATGATGGCGATGATGAAGTGAGCCAAAAAGGCAAACGCTTTGCATTTTACAACGACGAGTTCTTCTTCAAGACACAAGCGCAAATGGGAAGCGCGTTCAGTGATCTGCCAGAGGCCTTGGACAACACGAACTTGATCGTGGACAAGGTGGAATTACTGAAGTTGAAAAAAGATATCCTGCTACCGAACTACGAGATCCCAGCGGGTTTCACGGATCAGGATGAATACCTGAAGCACCTCACCTACGAAGGCGCCATTAAACGTTACCTCGGCGATGGTGTATCGGGCATCGACTCTCTTGACCCGAAGATCAAAGAACGGATCGACTTCGAATTGTTCACCATCCGTACGATGGGATTCAGTGGATACTTCCTGATCACTCAGGATTTCATCAACGCCGGCAAAGCCATGGGTGTGTTGATCGGTCCAGGTCGTGGTAGTGCAGCTGGCAGTGTAGTGGCCTATTGCACGGGTATCACCAACATCGACCCGATCAAGTACGATCTGCTCTTCGAGCGATTCCTCAATCCGGATCGTAAGAGCATGCCCGATATCGATACGGACTTCGACGATGAAGGCCGGCAGAAAGTGATCGATTACGTCGTCAACAAATACGGTAAGAACCAAGTTGCGCAGATCATCACGTATGGCAGCATGGCGGCCAAGAGCAGCATCCGCGATGTGGCCCGTGTTATGGACCTGCCGTTAGGAGAAGCCGATCGCTTGGCGAAGTTGGTACCGGAGCGACCAGGAATTGAATTGGGTCGACTGCTCCGTGCTCCCATGGAAGGCGCTGGATCATTGAAACAGCGCGAGAATTTGAACAGCGATGAGCTCGCGAACGTGAAACAATTACGTGAGATCCTCGAAAGTGGCGAACCAACTGCGGACGTGCTACGCGATGCCGAAAAGCTGGAAGGCTCCGTCCGTGGCACGGGTGTACATGCTGCGGGTATCATCATTGCGCCGAGCGATCTAACTGAGATCCTTCCTGTGTGTACATCGAAGGAATCAGATCTCTTGCTCACCCAATTCGACGGGCGCGTGGTGGAAGATGCAGGGGTCATCAAGATGGACTTCCTTGGTCTGAAAACGCTCACGATCATCCGTGATGCGTTACGGATGATCGAAGCCAACCACGGCATCACGATCGACCTCGATAATATTCCATTGGACGATCCGAAAACATTCGGCATCTATCAACGCGCGGAGACCAACGGCACATTCCAGTTCGAGAGTGCCGGCATGCAGAAGCACCTGCGCGAGCTGAAGGCCGACCATTTCGGGGACCTCATCGCCATGAACGCGCTGTACCGGCCGGGTCCAATGGAATACATACCAACCTTCATCAAGCGGAAACAGGGGTTGGAGGACATTGTGTACGATCTGCCGGAGATGGAGGAGTTGCTCAAGGAGACCTACGGTGTAACGGTTTACCAGGAGCAGGTGATGTTGCTCAGTCAGAAGTTGGCGGGCTTCACCAAAGGCGATGCGGACGTGCTGCGCAAAGCCATGGGTAAAAAGGACCGTGCCACGTTGGATAAGATGAAGGGCAAATTCCTGGAAGGCACAACCGAGCGGGGATTTGATTCTAAAGTTTGCAACAAGATCTGGACGGACTGGGAGGCATTTGCACAATATGCCTTCAACAAATCGCACTCCACCTGCTATGCTTTTGTGGCTTACCAAACGGCATGGCTCAAAGCGAACTACGCACCTGAATTTATGGCGAGCGTGCTTACACATTCACAGAGCAATATCGAAAAGGTCACGTTCTTCATGGAAGAATGCCGCAGCATGGGCATCAAGGTGCTTGGGCCCGATGTGAATGAAAGCGGCTACCAATTCGCAGTGAACAAAGCAGGTCAGATCCGGTTCGGGCTAGGCGCGGTTAAAGGCGTTGGCGAAGCGGCAGTGGATGCCCTCGTTGCCGAACGAAGTGGTGAAAAAGGTCCATATACGAACGTCTTTGATCTGATGCGCCGCGTGAATCTGCGCAGTGCCAACAAGAAAGCGATCGAGAGTCTTGCTTATGCGGGTGCGTTCGATGAATTGGGCATTCAGCGTGCACATTTCTTTTACACAGCCGGTGAAGGCAAACCGACCTACATGGAAAGTTTGATCCGTTACGGTCAACAACATCAGGATGGAGTGGAAAGTGCACAGGTAAGCATGTTCGATGCCGTTGGCGATGGATCAGCTTCCATACCGGAACCTACCCTACCCGCCATTGAGCCGTGGAGTGCATTGGAGCAATTGCACTACGAAAAGGAAGTGATCGGGTTCTACCTCAGCGGCCATCCGTTGGATGATCATCGGCTGGAGATCAAGTACCTGTGTACCGCAAACCTGCTCGATCTAAAAGAACTGGAAAAACTAGCCGGTCGTGATATCACCTTCAGCGGCATCGTCACGAAAGCAGAACACCGCACGGCCAAGAGCGGCAAGCAATTCGGCATACTCGCCGTGGAGGATCATTTCGGTACGCACGAGTTCATGCTTTTCAGCGAGGACTACCTCAAATTCAAACTTTACTTGGTACCGGGCACGTTGCTGTTAATGAAAGGCAGAGCAAGCGCACGTACGTGGGGTCGGGATGAAGGCCAAATGGAATTCAAGCTGACCAGTATCGACCTGTTAAGTGATGCACGCGACAAATACATTACCAGGGTCAATTTGAAGATCGAGGCTGAGCGGATGACCGATGCAATAGCTCAAGAACTTGGAACCCTATTGAAGGGATCTCCGGGTAAATGCAAAGTGAATCTGCACGTAATGAGCAAGTACGAAAATATCGCCATTGATGCGCCCAGCAAGAGTTTGACCGTTACCGTAACGGAGGAATTGGTGCGAGGGTTGGATGGGATCACAGAGGTTGAGTGGGGATTGAATTGAGGGTCCGCAATTCCTATATTTGGTGAAAGCCAAAGACGGTTCAGAAGCGTTCGGGAACATCAATTCCTAGCAGCAACTATTTTGCTACATACCGAAATAGCTTTCCAGATCCATCACGCTGTGAGGAACACCGATAATATCGATGGTCTGTTCCGTGATCATGTAGAAGATCACATGCTTGCCTTGGTTGAACGAATAATACCCTTCTTTTATCTCTGGTCTATGACGGCCGTCGTAGCAATTCTTGGCTAGTGCCTGGATCCGTTCGTATAGTTCGCCTAGGTATTTGTCTCGTTGGTTGATACCCAAAAGTTCCTCGGTATACCTCGCGATAGCAAGTAGGTCGGAATCTGCGTTCTCGGTGATCCGATATGAACGCTCCCGCGTTTTCATTTCGAACGGCCCAACAAACCCTTTAACGAACTATCCTTCACGAATTTTCCGTTCTTGGCATCACTCTCTCCTTGCGCCAAATGACCGCGCAGGGCATTCAACTTTTTGTCGTGATCCTCCATAGCACGCAACGCCTCACGCACAACCTCGCTTACTGAGCCGTACCTCCCGGATCTGATCTTCGTTTGGATATATTTCTCCCAATGACTGCCTAAACTCAAGCTTGTTGATGCCATGGTATTCTAATTCTGGTTTGCTCAAAACTACGCAAAATGAATATACACCTAAGCAGTCGAGGCTAAGCGGATGACTGATGCAATAGCTCAAGAACTTGGAACCCTATTGAAGGGTTCACCAGAAAAATGCAAAGTGAATCTACAGTTGGTGAGCAAGCACGAAAATATCGCCATTGATGCGCCCAGCAAGAGTTTGACCGTTACCGTAACGGAGGAATTGGTGCGGGGGTTGGATGGTATAACGGAGGTTGAGTGGGGATTGAACTGACAGTATGGCAAGGTACTTTCCATGGCAAGGATCTTGTCAGGGGGGTGTACCTTTGCCGACACCAAGGCGATGAAAACTAATTGAGGTTGTAGGCTCTATTGAAGCAGAGTGCATCACCTTTACACGATTGAATCAAAACCAACCAGGAGTAAATACCGCTCTAAACACAGAACATGGCACTCGAATTCACAGATAGCAACTTTGAAGAACTCGCATTGAAAAGCGACAAGCCCGTACTCGTAGACTTTTGGGCTGAATGGTGTGGCCCTTGCCGCATGGTAGGTCCAGTAGTAGAGGAACTTGCAAAGGAGTACGAAGGCAAAGCCGTAGTTGGCAAAGTAAACGTTGACAATAACCCACAGACCGCGATGAAGTATGGCATCCGTAGCATCCCTACCATCCTGTTCCTGAAGAACGGAGAAGTTGTAGACCGCAGCGTGGGTGCTGTGCCCAAAGCGCAACTGGCTGGTAAGCTGGACGGGCAATTGGCGTAAGACTTCCTTGAAATTCTAAACAGAGCGGACCCTGTCTTTTGGCAGGGTCCGTTTTTTTTGGCGGAGAATTAGTTCAAGGGAACTGCACCGCTCTTGTATTGGTAGGGTTCACTCCACCACTGTTCAGAAGAAAGGGATCACGGTCATTGCCTTATCTTGTGTATATGATCTTGCTATTCATATCTACGCGTAGATCCTTTCCGTCTACATTCAATACCTTTCGGCTTATCAATAAAACAGCACTGAACATGACAGAGAAGAATCAATCTGTAAACGGAATGCACCTCTTGCTTTGTCTTTCCGTGCTTTCTAGCTCTGTCTTGGCGCAGGACTGCGACCCATTGTTAACGCTGGGTTCCATCGCTGATCCTGGTGCATACACTGTTGCGACGCTTACTGAGTCTGATGGCATAAGAAATGGCCCGGACTATTCAGGGGCTACCATCTACTACCCTACTAACGCAACACCTCCTTTCGCTAGTATTGCCATTGTTCCTGGATACGTGTCGCCGCAATCGTCGATCCAAGCTTGGGGGCCTTTCTTGGCTTCGCATGGCATTGTGGTCATGACCATTGGTACCAATAGCCTCTTTGATGATCCGTATGCCAGAAAAGATGCGCTCTTGGATGCCATCGTTACGATTGCTGGAGAGCACACCCGACCGGCTTCTCCGCTTCTGGGCAATATGGACCTCGATAGAATTGCCGTTAGTGGTTGGTCCATGGGTGGTGGTGGTGCGCAACTTGCCGCTGCCGCAAACCCAACTTTAAAGGCCGTTGTTGCACTGTGCCCGTGGTTAGATGGCCAGACCACCGCTGCTGATCTTAATCACCCGGTTCCGGTTTTGATCTTCAGTGCGGAGCTGGATGCCATTGCTCCTCCAGCATCCAATGCCGATATTCATTACGGTTACACACCCGAAACAACGGACAAATTATTATTCGAAATAGACAATGCAGGACATACCGTAGCCAACAGTCCGACAGGAGGAGAAGGTCAAGTAGGCCAGATCGCGCTGTCCTGGTTAAAGCAATACTTGATCGGTGACGATTGCTATTGTCCATTACGGATCGATACGCCTTCGACAGCATCTTCCTACATGACCAATGTTACATGCCCAGCGATCTCTACAGCTACGGATGACCCTACAGCTACAAGTGCCATTTCATACCGGGTGTACCCTACTCCTTGCCACGAAAGTCTCTACCTCGAAGTTGCGCATTTCAGTGACCGAATGACGTACGAAGCGTTTTCGGTTACCGGTGCAAAAGTCTCACGTGGGCGTGTTACGGGGCAAACAACAACCATTGATGTTCAAGCCCTACCCTCCGGAGCGTACCTGATGAATGTGATCACGCCACAGACTTCAGAACAGATCAAGTTCATTGTGCAATAAACTACCTACCGATTTGTCGTGAATGAAAGTGGATTACGACTATGTCATCATCGGAAGTGGATTTGGAGGTTCGGTAAGTGCCTTGCGGCTGTCACAAAAAGGCTATAAGGTCCTGGTGGTTGAAAAAGGAAAATGGTACACCGCAAAAGACTTTCCAAAGACCAATTGGAATTTCAGAAAATGGCTCTGGCTGCCGAGAATACGCTTCTTCGGTATCATGAAGCTAACCATCTTCAGGCATATTGCCGTACTCTCTGGCACGGGCGTAGGTGGAGGATCGTTGGTCTATGCCAACACGTTACCCATTCCAAAAACCACCTTCTTCAAAACAGGAAGTTGGAGCACCCTGCACGACTGGGAAAAAGAACTGGCACCCTATTACAAGTTGGCATTGAAAATGCTTGGCGCGGCCAAAACACCCAAGTTGTTCGATGGAGATATTGCGCTCAAAAATGTAGCCAAAAAATTGGGTCTGGATGATAAGTTCGACGCAACCAACGTAGCCGTTTATTTCGGAGAAGAGAACGTCACCGTGGCGGATCCCTATTTTGATGGCCAAGGCCCGGAAAGAACCGGTTGCAACTACTGCGGAGCATGCATGACCGGGTGCAGAAACAATTCCAAGAATACGTTGGATAAGAACTACTTGCACTTGGCTCAACAACACGGAGTAGAAATACTGGCCGAAAACGAAGTATACGATGTGCGCCCGATCAAGGATGCAGCTGGAACCAATGGTTATGGGATCGCGCTAAAGACCAGCACGAAATTGATCACCAAGCGCAAGAAGATCACCAGTAAAGGCGTGATCTTTTCAGGAGGCGTTTTGGGAACGGTTAAACTTCTGCTCAAGTTGAAGAAGACATCGTTGCCGAACATCTCTGATAGACTGGGCCAAGACATACGGACCAATAATGAAACCCTGGTGAGTGTTTCGAGCCTTGAAAAAGACACCAACTACTCGAAAGGTGTGGCGATCGGAAGCATTTTGGATACCGATGAAAATAGCCACCTGGAAGTAGTTCGATACGCTGAAGGTTCCAACGCCTGGAAACTCGTGCATATACCCTACGCTACGGGCAATAATGGATTCACGCGGCTGTTCAAGGTACTCGTGGCTTTAGTGCGATCACCGATCAGGTATTTAAAGATCTATTTCGTGAACAGATGGGCGAAGAAAACCGTGGTTCTCCTGTTCATGCAAACTTTGGATAGCACGCTTCGGTTCAAGCGGAACATATTCGGGTTGATGAGTTCAACGGTCAGTACCGGCAAAAAACCCACACCATTTATAGCTGAGTCCGTGAAGTTGATCAAGGAATACAGCAAAGCAGTGAATGGCGTGAGCACCTCATTTGCGTTGGAAACAATTGCAGGGATACCCTCAACAGCACATATCCTAGGCGGTGCAGTAATGGGTGAAGACGCAACAAAAGGAGTGATCGACAAAGACAATAAGATCTTTGGCTATGCCGATCTCTATGTAATCGATGGTTCCATGATCTCCGCTAACCCAGGAGTGAACCCAGCCCTTTCGATAACGGCCATTGCAGAGCGGGCAATGGATCAAATACGGGCTAAGAAGGAGTTGGTTTAGTTTGGTGCAGTGGCTTGAAAACTAGTGCGGTTTTCACCTCCGTTAGCTACCATGCTCTTGCTTAGATCAAGAACTCGTAAGTTGCTATATTTGAGGACAGCCTACTGGATACCAGACACTTGATCAAGGACCAGATATAGTACTATATGATCTTGGTGATCATATCCAATCGTTAGAACCACCACTCACGGAAACTGCGCCGCTCTTATAGTGGTAGGGTTCACACCACCAATATTCAGAAGAATGGGATCACGGTCATTGCCTAGGCCTGTGTACTTGATCTGGCCGTTCATATTCACATCGCTTGTTGAGTAACCGACCACGGTATTGGTTGGTACGACACCTCCAATTTCCACAAGGATCAGGTCGCGATCATTGCCTAGGCCCGTGTATTGGATCAAGCCATCGTGGCTTACATCACCCGCCCAAAGCGTGTAGGTGCTTCCTTCCAATTTCATTGGATCGATACCATAGGCCTGCACACTTCCATTGGAAAGATCGATGCTCGTAGTCTGCGTTGCGCTTATGTTGTGCGAGGAATTGGTTACCACACCCAAGTGATTGCGATGCTTAATGATCACACGATACTGTCCAATGGGTACTATGAATCTGACCGGCGAAACACCATCCATATCAACAACGTCTCCATCACGTTGCAACAAGGCGTTCCGGGTTGCCACAATATCCGCTTCGGAGCCTGAAGGACTAAGCGCAACATAGACCCAATCCACTATGGCATTTGCTCCGGGCGTATTCAGAACCGATTGTACCGTTGCTTCACCACCGCCACCAACTTGCACAAAGCCAAGCGCGCTGTAAGGTTCGGTCAATGGTAAGAGGCTCATCGTACGCAATGCATCGCTCATCAGGGCACTGCCCACTTCAAAGGGTCCATCAAGAAAGACCCGCGCATTCAGTTTGGCAGGAGGCACGTAACACACCTTCAATTCCGGCCAAAGTTGCGAGTCTGGATGATCACTGGAGGAGAAGATCATTCTTCGGTAGTGGTCCGGAGAACTAATGGAGAACTGAAACCCGTGACTTATACTTGGATCCAGCACCATGTCGTGTACCAACGTGGTCACATCGATCCCGAGGTAATCCTCGAACGGCGCGGAGGACTCGGCTAAAGACACTTCGCCCGCAGTGGTAACAGTTGGTTTGTTATTCCACGTTACGGTTTGTTCATTCCATGAACTGGTGATCCTTTGCAGCTTGGAGGCGTTGGATCCGGAGAGCGTTGAATGACCACCATCCACGGAGGTAGGATTACCATACAAGGAAAGGTCAGCAGATTGTACGCTAGATCCGATTGGTATACTGCTCATGTCGAATTCCATTAGGGCATTCGTCGTACCAGAGGATCCGAGCCAGGTCCATTCCATTGCATAATTGCTCGGCCCGTTTCCATAGTTTGTAGTATTGGTAGGGCCGAAAGGACCATTTTGATCGTTGAGGAACCAGACAATGGCATCCTTGCCTTCGGTCGGTCCGGGCTTCAGTATCAGCTGTGCCGAACCATTGTTCGGTAATAGATCGAATGCAACGGAGAGTGTATCATCCAACGGGTATCCTTCACCAACGGCCGCACACCATACCTCCAACACGTGTGGCCCGACCGATGCATTTGGTAGAGCTATGAAGGTATAGGTAGTATCATCTCCGGGTAACATGGTGCCGATGATCATCTCACCCACTGCGGGTCCGCCGTCCAAGCTGAAGTTCACAGGCAGATCCTGTATGGGGAGGGATCCGTTATTCTTGAAGTTCACGGTTACCTCATTCGGTGGTGTTCCACAGGATCCCAGAGTTCCGGGCATCGGGTTCACCACATGTTGGCACGTAGCATTGGTACCCGCTGGAGGCACGTAACAGATCTTCAATTCGGGCCATTTCATCGGATCCGGGTGATCACTGGATGCAAAAACAAGCGCACGGTAAAACTGCGGCGTTATGGTGGAAAGTTGGAACCCGTGGCTATTTGCAGGGTCCTGTACCATATCGTTCACCAGATCTGTCACATCGATATTCAAATAATCCTGATCGTTCGAAATGGACGGTGCCAAAGCCACTTCATTCGCAGCGGTGAACGTGGGTCTGTTATTCCAAGTAACGGTCTGTTCATTCCAAGCGCTTGTGATCCGCTGCAGCTTGGCAGCATTAGATCCTGAAAGCGTGGAATGTCCGCCGGTTGTAACGGCAGTATTGCCGTATAGTGATAACGAACTTGAGAGAATGGTGGATCCGGCGGGGATACTGCTCAGATCAAATTCCATAAGGCTATGAATTCGACCCACGGAACTGTTCCAAGTCCATTCCAACGCATAGTAATTTTGGTTTACGCCATAATTGGTGGTGTTCGTGGGTCCGAAGGGGCCGTTCTGGGTCGTCAATAACCAGATAGTAGCATCCTTGCCGTCAAGAGGACCAGGCTTCAGTGTAAGGTTCAGTCCTCCAGTGTTCTGAACTGTATTGAACGATACGAGCAGGGTGTCATCCAACAGGTAACCTTCACCAACAGCAGCGGTCCAGACCTTAACGGCATGTGGTCCAAGGCTGGTTGCATTCAACGGTGCCAAGAAGGTATACGTGGTGTCAGTTCCAGGCTGTAGCGCGCCTTGGATGGTTTCATTCACTACGGTTCCAGCATCTAGTCGGTATCTCACCGGTAGATCAACAATTGGTTGGATCCCATTATTCCTGAAATTCACTTTTACCATATCGGGTGGCGGTTCACATGCACCCACCTGACCGGTAACTGGGCTTAGGATCTGGTTACAAACGGCATTAATGTCTATAGGCAGATCGAACGCTTCCGTCTGGTCGCTTCTACTATAAACCGATCCCTGATCTGCGCTGTAACCAAGACCGCGACGCGCGAATGCGGTATACAGCAACAAGTAATTAGCACCACCGTTATTGATCTGATCAGCAAGCAGGATCGCATCCCGAGCATCCACAAAACCTGGGTTGCACGGCGTAAGTTTCATGCCATCGATCACCAACTGTATGGCCATGTTGTTCCCTCCGGTTCCGTTGTAGATATCCGGATCATAGCCGTACTGATCGATCAGATCCCACGTAACTTCCCAAAGGATGGTACACCACACAAAGCCGATCCCGTGCGGCACACTTACGCCACTGTTCGTATTGCCATACGTGTAATTGTTCACTGAAAAGGAGGTGCTGTAAGGCGACGGTCTTATCCCCGGTCCTGATATCGGCTCACCAACCACGAACGTTCCCATTCCTCGGGCATCCGGACCCATATCGCCGGGTTCCATGGTCATCATCATCGCCAAAAAATCGCTCCAACCCTCCCCCATTTGTTCGTTGTTCGACAAACAACTGGTATTGCTGGCACCACCAACCAAACGGTTGCTGACCCCGTGACCATATTCGTGTGTAATAACACCATTGTCAAGATCGCCATCGATCTGTGGTGAACCATCCCAAAGGAACATCTGCATCCGCGGCAGCGCGCCATCCGGGGGTGTACCGAAGTTCGCATTGTTAGTACCACTTCCGTCCTGGGCATCGGCTTGCACATAGTCGTTCCCTAGCCCACCGTTGCCGTAGTTATTGCTTTGGAAATTTCCACTCTGCTCATCGAAGCCATATTGGTACAGCACATCATGAATGATATTGTTCCAATAGAACAGATTGGTAACGGCGGCGTCGGTGTATGTACTCGGCTGTTGTGTAAGGTTGATCGGGAAGTTGAAATCCAGTGTTGCTGATCCATTGGGACTATACCCTGTTCCATTGTTACCGTTCTGATCTTCTTGTGCATGAACGTTATTCCCGCGTGTGATCGTGTACTCCGCTCCAGGCGCACCATTGGTATCGTGCCAACCATAGGGCGAAGCGTTCAGCGCTGCATTCCATGGTGAATTCTGAAGCGAGCGCGGCCCATGCGACGGGCTTTCCGTTGGCCATGAATACACGTTGTAATCGTTAGGTTCGGGTGGTGCAAATGGCGACTCTGGTAAACACGGTTGATCATTATGCGAAGGATGATCAAAACTGCATTGGGCAACCATATCGTTCCGATCCAGTTCCGTACCTGTAGATGCATCGATCCGCACCTTCCACCAGTGACTTCCATCCGGCAATTGGAACTCAACGTCCCATACCAGGAACACCTCTTGATCCTTTGCCAAATACATGAGCTGCACATTGATAGGTCCATCCGTTGAAGCAACGTCAATATAACTCCAACGTTTGCGATCAGGATCATGCTTATCCAGTTGGGTCGTGCTAAAAGTGAGTCCTTCCCTTTGGAGCACTTGCGACATAGCCTGCTCAGCAGAGAATGAAGGCGTAACCGAATTTACTTTCTCAGCCAACCCTTTCACCGCACCATTATTCAACGCGATCAGTTCGCCGTTCTGCTTCGTGTGTACTGCAATATCACCATTGAACACTTCGATACCACCGTGCCGTTGGCGCAAGAATGTGTGTATTACAGCGCCGTTGTGGGAACTGTATTTGTCACGTACCACAAGATCAGAAAGGTCTTGGGGCGTAAACCCTTTGGGCACCAATTCAGCCTCAATAAGTTTAGTGATCATTGGGTCAACCTGCTGAGCGACCAACAACGAAGAACAGCCTATCGCAATGCAGAGCAGAAGGCATCGAGAGTTTGGGATCAATAACATTTGGTGGTTCTGGAACATCGTTGAGAAGACGTGATCTCTGGTCAGGGTTGCCTTTCACGCGACCAATGCCCATGGATACGAGGCAATTTAGCGCATTTTGAAACATACATCTCCGGTGCCATTAAAGTCGTGTCACATCATGAACGGAACGGACCTTGTCTTTTCGCAGCGATCCATTCTATGTTTGGAAACTGAGTCATTTTATTAGAAAATGACCACTGTGAGCATATTCGATCGATGACGATTCCAAATTCTACAGGTCATTCCCGCAGGGTACCTTTGCGCCATGCCGATTGAGCAGAAACACATACAGGCGTTAAGCGCACTCGAGTTCAAAGCGCGGCAAGTGGTCGAGGGCTTTTTGGCGGGGTTGCATAAGAGTCCGTTCCATGGCTTCAGTGTGGAGTTCGCGGAGCACAGGGCGTATAACCAAGGTGAAAGCACGCGGCATATCGACTGGAAGCTTTACGCGCGAACGGATAAGCTCTACACTAAGCGGTACGAGGAAGAGACCAACTTGCGGTGCCAACTGGTGGTGGATACCAGCAGCAGCATGTACTACCCCGACAATTCGGTCGCCGAGCGGAGTCGAGGTGCCCGAATTGAGTTCAACAAAGTGGAATTTGCGGTACACGCGGCGGCTGCGTTCATTCAATTGCTCCGCAAACAGCGGGATGCTGTTGGTCTCACCACATTCAGTGATTCGGTCCACATTGCCGAGCAAGCGCGCAGCAACGCGGTACACTTGCGGCATTTGATGCAGCATTTGGAAGATATACTATCCGTGGATGCGCCATCACGCGGCCAAACCACATCCGTAGTAGAAGCTTTGAACGACATTGCTCGTAGAGCGCACCGTCGCAGTTTGGTGGTGATCCTTAGCGACATGTTGGACGGGCAGGATCGCGAAGAAGAGGTCTTCGATGCGTTGCAACACTTGCGCTTCAACAAGCACGATATCATTCTCTTTCACGTGGTGGATCGCAAACACGAGTTGGAATTGGACCTACAGGACCGCCCCTACACCTTCGTTGATGTGGAGACGAAGGAGGAAGTGAAGGCGCACCCCAGCGAGGTTCGTGATGCGTACAAGGCCGCGATGAAGGAGCGATGGCACCAACTGAAGTTGAAGTGTGGCCAATACCGGATCGACCTGGTGGAAGCGGATATCAACAAAGGCTTCGAGCCGTTGTTGTTGGAATTCCTAACGAAACGAGCGCGGCTTTACTAGCCTGTTTTCAGGTCACCGTTTTTTTACTCGCTTTCGCTAGTGGATTGAATTTCAGCGTTTGCTGCAACCAATACTTCAGTGCCTTGTCATTTTGAAACCCATCCGGCGTAACGAAAATATAGCCTTTCATGGGTCGCCCGGTGAAATCCATTGGTAAGCATTCCGGCTTCTCGATCTCCTTTTCGTAGGCTTCCTCCCCTATTCGTGCCATCAACAAGCTATCGCCGTACTTTTTATCGATGTGGATCCCGCAAAGCATTTTGTTATCCACTTGAAAGAGGTGACCGCCCATCATATCCTTACTTGTGAAATCAACGCTGAGGATGCTCAGCACGTTCTTGATCCGTTGGGCAAGCAGTTCATCGTAGGCCATGTGTTTGTATTTGAAAGCTAGTTCTGAGATCCGACATCCGTAGTGATCGCATCTCGTTTTGGGGAAATACCATGCAAGATCGCCTTCGCTGCTTCAAGTTGATCATTCAGAAGGTTCACTACCCCCATGTTCAATTGACCTTAAGGAGTTGCCTGTATTGCTCCAATTCGCTGATGGTGAACAATGTACAAACACATTATTAAGTTGACCAGAAAGACATTCTCTCGAAAATGAACCGAACGGCACCGAGAAATTTGCAGGATCGACCCAACCGCTTACATTTGCACCCGCTTCGCTGAAAAGCTTAGTTAGTCGGTTCGGTAGTTCAGCTGGTTAGAATGCCGCCCTGTCACGGCGGAGGTCGCGGGTTCGAGTCCCGTCCGGACCGCAAAGACCCTCACGAAAGTGGGGGTTTTTTCGTTTCCGGATGGGACGAGAAGTTTATCCCACAGGAGGCCTTGGCCGACTTGAGGGAAGGCACGTCCGGACCGCAAAGACCCTCACGAAAGTGGGGTTTTTTTCGTTTCCGGATGGGACGAGAAGTTTATCCCACAGGAGGCCTTGGCCGACTTGAGGGAAGGCACGTCCGGACCGCAAAAGACCCTCACGAAAGTGGGGGTTTTTTCGTTTCTGGATGGGGCGAGAAGTTTATCCCACAGGAGGCCTTGGCCGACTTGAGGGAAGGCCCATCCGGACCGCAAAAAAGCCCCTTTTTTAGGGGCTTTTTTCGTTAACGTTGGTCATCTTCTACTCACTCAATAACCCCAACTTTATCCACCTCCTCCATCACTTTGCCCGTTTCTGTTAGCGCTACGATCATGCGCTGGTAGTGGCGGATGTCGTCGAAAGTGAGTTGGCGTTCACGACGATCCTTCAACCATTTCTGTGCAGGTTGGTAACCTCCGATATAAAAATTCCAAGCGACTTGCGGCACATCGGCAAAGTATTGCTGGTCGTTGATCCATACTTTGCCATGGTCTTTGCTGGTAGCCTCGTACCCAATGCTATTCTTGCTCATCTTTCGTGTGACGGTATTATCGCCAGCAGCGGGAAACTTAGTAATGAACTGCTCCACCATCGGGTCTTCCAACAAGTGCAGCTTACGCAGCTTGGCACCGAGTTGCACCAAAGCGCGAAATTTTTTCGCATCCTTCGGAAAGGGAATACGTGGAAAGTCACTTTTCAAGAACTCCTTGTACTTGGCACGGTAAGCCGGGCTGTGTAGCACGGTGTAGCAATAGTCCAGCACATCCAACGGCAGAAGTGCTTTGCCCGTACCGTGGGCGAAGAGTTCTTCAGGATTGAAAGTGTAGTTAAGGCCCATACCATTTGCCATTTGCTCAACCAACTTGATACCCAAGTTGGGCTGCACGCTATGGCTCAGTGCGCTCGTCTGTTGGTTTGTTTCAGGATAGATGTACAAGGGCGCAGCATAGGTAATGCCAGCGCCAGCCGATTTATTACCCGCATAACACTGATCTGTAATGTGTTTTGTCGTGAACAATGAGAATTCATAAGCACTGCTCTGTGGTCTAATCCAAGCAATACTTATGTTGGTGCCTCTGAAGAAGTGTGGCATAACCTTTTCTCGACTCCAATCAACCATTCCTGGATGGTAATACATCACTCGTTCGTCAAACGGACGATAACTCATCGGCCTTACGTAGGTCCCATGGTCAAGACCACGAATAGCCTTTCTTGCCTTAGGTAGTTTCCAGCCTCGCGAATCCCCGGCGAGATACTTCCCTGCTGAAGTAGAACCAAAGAACTTCAAACGAACTTCATCATCAGTCTGTGATTCATCAACAAACGAAGCGATTCGATCTACCAGATTACTTGCATCAAAGTCAGTTACAAATCCATCCCTAGCGGAAACGATGCCGGTTACATTGTTCGGGAATAGATCACCAAGGGCGATACCTTGGTCATACAAACGCTTTGCCGCGTAGTCCATTGGTACGAATAGGTATTGTGGACTAGAAGGAGTAATACATTCGAACTGGTTCGAATGTATGCTTTGCGTTCCGAGGAGGTTGTTCTTGTGTTCGCGGGTACCCCACAGACTTAGGTGCATCACTTTTGCTAATATCCCTTTCTTCCATGCCTTAGATCGAATGAAAAGATTGATGCTTACACCCTGTTGGATATCAAACACGTTCTCATCCCTACTGCCATCTGGAGACACTTCCTTCTTTTTGCTGTTACCGTGTAAGTCGATCACATAGATCTTGTCGAAAGTTTTCAGCAAGTGCCAACGCATCCCACGGAACGTGGGATTGTCCAAATAGCCGTGGTTGTTGACGTAGGCCAGCACACCCTCGCCGGTCTTCTCAATGAAGTGTTCACCGAATCGGATGAACTTTACATAGTCATCCTGTAGCCAGTGCTTACGTTCACCGAAATGCTCCCCGTCGACGTACTTATAGTCCTCGATCAGTCCGCTGATCCAATCACCCTTGTTGGTGCTTATGCCGCTGTACGGTGGATTCCCCAGTACTACCATCACGGGCGTATCGCGCTTCACAGAATTGGCCTCCTTAGCCTCTTGGCTTAGCCAGTTAGTCCAGAGAGTGACGGTATCCCTGTGTGCTTCCTCAAGGCTGTTGGTCAGAAAGACTCGCAGACGTTGTTGATCATTGTTTGAAGGCTTCTGGTTAGGCGTACCGTGCGGCGTACCCATATCATAGCCAGTATCGCGCAGCACTAGGTCCAGCTTCAGGTGCGCCATGGCATAGCTCGCCATCAGCAACTCAAAGCCGTTGAGGCGCGGGATCAAGTGCTGTTCCACATATTGCGGCCACATGCCTTCCTGCCCTTCGAATTTTGCATGTACCTGACGGACCACTTCGGCGAGGAACGTTCCGGTGCCCGTGGCGGGGTCCAGAACCTGAACACGATGAACCACCTCTTCAACCTCGACCTCCTTCACTTTTGAGCGCATATCGGCTGTAGCCTTGGTAAACACCTTCCGCTTCAAGCGGACCGTACTGGCATCCGCCAACCCCGCTGCCAGCCCAAATTCCTCTTTAAGGATATCATCCACTGCACGCACGATGAAGCGCACCACGGCATCCGGTGTGTACCAGACGCCGCGGCTCTTCCGCAGTTTTGGGTCGTACTGTGCTAGGAAGTCTTCATAGAAATGCATGAAAGCATCTTCGCGGCCACTACCCTTGCCAAAGCTGGTGAGCAACTTGGCGATATCGGTGGCACGGAAGATGTCCGCCAATGCATCTACGATCCACACGATCCGGTCATCGAGATCCGGGCCACTAATGCTATTGAAAAGTTTACGCAGAAAGGGGTTGCTCCGCGGGATCAGTTTTGCAGCTTCTTCGCGGCTGAAGCTGTCCGGTGTTGCGTCATGCAAGCGTGCAGCGAACATTCCGTAGGCGATGGTCTGCGCATATAGGTCGGCGAAACTGCGCGGCGTGATATCATGGATGAGGATGACCTTGAAGGCTTCGAGTTGCTCCCGGAGATCTGTGTTCGCCTGACTTTGTTCATCACTTTCAACAGCGGAGGCGATCACATCGGCCAGCAAGCGTGCTTTGCCCGCCATCATGCTCGCCAGTTTCTTCGGACTGGTTATGGTCTGGCCCTGCCATGCCGCGAAGTCGGCAATGAGGGCGTTGAACTTGTCGAACTCTTCAGGAAGCGGTTTTACTTTACCGCTGGCCACATCACCGATGCGAATGCTCGCAGTGGGTTCGCCATTGCGATAGAAACGGAACTCGAGGTAGTTTGTGATCACCAGATTGTCCAGCGAGCCGTTGTATCGTTTGAATTGCTCCTTGTAGTTCTTACTGTCCAGATCCGCTCCGATATCCTTGGCCTCGATGTAGCCCACGGGGATCTGTTTGCGGGTCAGGATGTAGTCAGGTGCTCCACATGCTACCCTGGCGGGTTCGTTCGTTACCAAAATTCCTGGGCACAAGGCTGTCAGCAGCTGTTGTAAGTCTCCTCTGTAGGCGTGCTCCCGAGCGATTCCGGTGCGGTACTGTGTATTGAGCGCGGAGATGTATTCTGCGGTCGTCATGAACCTATAAATGTTGGATCGTTGTTGAGCGTGCCAATAAGCAAAGCGCAGAGGTGAAACTATTACATGCTGAACTGACTAAAAAGAAACTCACGAGCAAGCGTGCGATTCTTCATCGAGAAGCCTGATGAATGCAATACTAGGAAAATATAGAAGCGCTCAAGAAAGACAACATTCTTCGTTAGAACAAAGTTCACACTGCGCAGATGCGGAAGTCCCCCAAGAACTACTAGGAAGCGATCACTCCTTCAGCACTTTAACCTCCACAGGATCCTGCCCTACTTCTTGCACACGAACAACGTAGATGCCGGATGGAAGACCATCTAACGATACGGGTACCGTAAATCCGGTTGACGTTGCTGTGCGTGAGTAATTCAGCACCTGCTGGCCTTGAGCATTGATCACGCTGAGTTCGATGGTTCCTTCTGAGGTTCCTTGTATGGATACGATCGTTTCGCCCTGCGTAGGATTCGGGAATACGGTGATGGATGCATCGGATCCGTTCGGGTTATGGACGGGTACGATATCACTGTAGGTGAACGTGCCATCGAAGTCTACTTGTTTCAACCGGTAATAGCTCGTGCCGGAATACGGGTGCATGTCGAAAAATTCATAGTTCAACGCTACCTGGCTATTCCCTGCACCGAAGACGGATCCAGCTAGTTCGAAGGTGAACGCATCCGCACTGCGCTCCACGTCGAAGCGATCGTTGTTCATTTCAGATGCCGTGGTCCATTCCGTACGCACCGCATCCTCGACGTATTGAGCATGAAAGCTTACCAGTTCAACCGGCAGCGGATTCCCGAAGCCTGTTGATGCCAACGTGAAAAGTGAAGGTGTAGCAAATAGACTCACTGCACCAGCCGAAGAGATCGTACCGGCAGTTGTGTTGCCCGTGGTGCTTCCATTTCCATGGTTCTTCCACAAAGCCCCGTTCCAACGCGCTACAGCGAGTTCAGAAAGGTCCGTTACCCCACAACTACGTGGTGTATCCCAAGAGAGCGTGACAACCGGATTGGATGCACCGGCTGTGCGGTCGAGTATCCAATACTCACACAAACTCAAGTGGTTCAACGATGGATCCCTTAGCAAGTGGCTGTATGTGGGATGTGACGACTGCGGCTCATACTTCGCGGTAAAATGATGGCTAGTTCCCGCCAGAGCAGAAATTGAGATCGGCGCATAGCGCGTTCCATCACCCACCGGGAAGGAAAATGCATCGTCACCGACCTTACGTAGGTAGCCGATCACATGGCTGTTGTTATCCGGCGGGTTGCTCATGGTGACGTTGTCTGCAATTACCAATAATCCCGGCCCGGCCGAGGTTGCTGCCGCCGTTCGCAGCGCGCCACTGACAAAGGCCAGATCCAACGCCACATTGACATTACCACCCACTAACACGACCTCTGCACCCGAAGTTGTAGCAACATCCAACAAATTCACCGTAGGAGGATACGCGATCTCGTTCCGGAAGTATTGTGGTACGCTGCCTAGAAAGCGCGTTCGTCCTGCTCCAGCGCTGAAAAGGATCGTAGATGTGGAACCCAGTGTGGATACATCCTTGTAGAAATTGTTACCGGAGATATTTCCAAGATTGAAACCAGCAGTTCCATTGTGCTGGAAGTGTGCATCGCCATTGTATGTATCGGCAACGTAGTTGCTCAACAGAACAGTTCCACCTTGACCAACGAATTCCATGTTGGCATTGTAGGTATTGCCACCATAGCTGGGGTTATAAACAGGCCCGTTCTTTACGAACCGGACATAGCTATTGAATACGGAACCGTCCAGGTAAACATCCGGTGAAGTTGCATCAAGTGGTCCATTGAACGTAGTACCCGTTTGGAATCGTAGTACAGCACTTCCCGTCAATACCAGTGTATGTGAATTAGGGCCTACCTGTGTGAAATTCCTCAAGGCAAGAGACCCGTTGGTGAACCCGGTCGGATCGATGGAAAGTGTACGTCCGGTTGCCAGTGTAGCAGTTCCATTTGCTTGTCCGAAAATGATACCGCCAGTGCTTGTGCTACCCAACGCCAGATCGCCGTTGAATAATTCCGTGCCGGAATATCCCAGGTAAAAAATTCCGGTACCTGCATTCGTAAGCCGCGTTGCGCCGTTGAACATGTTGGTTCCCACACCACTATCATTCGATGGACCGATCTTTCTGCAGTAGGCGTCACCATTGAACCGAGCTCCGGTAAAGCGCAGACCCGGCGAAACGGATGTCATATTTCCGTTGAAGATGGCTCCTCCGCCAAAAACAAGAATAGCTCCTCCGGTCAAGGTCAAGCTCTGGGGTGTAGCTCCTAACTGGGTGAATTTTTCAATTGAAAGCAATCCATTTACGAACCCCAGTGGCCCTACTGAAATAGTACGTCCAGCGGCCAGTACCGCACTACCTGTATTCAGGCCCATGCGTAATTGTCCGGTGGACGAATTACTTACGAGCAGATCGGCATTGTAGGTATCGTTCACTTGATAGTACAGGTTCAAATACCCACCACCGGTCATACGGATATCCGTTAGCCCATTGAATGTATTGCCGCCTCTACTGGAATCGTTCGAAGGACCGGTCTTGGTGGCTTGTACTGTGCCATTGAACGTTGTGCCATTGAACAGTAGCCCACCGGAACTGGAGACCACGTTGCCATTGAATACCGAAGCGATCCCATAGGTCAACGTTGCATTTGCGCCCAGGTTTATCGCTTGCGGTGTCGGCCCCAACTGAATGAATCGATCCAATGAAAGCGCACCCGCGCTGAACCCGGTGACACCAACGGCGACGGTCCGTCCATCTGCCAGGAACCCGAACCCTGTATTCAATCCGAAACGGAACTGGCCCGTAGACGTATTGTTCAGTCGAATATCCGCGTTGAACTGATCATCCGCGGTGTAATGCATGTTGATGAAACCCGCTCCGGTCTGTGTGATCACTGTTAGACCATTGAACGTATTTCCACCCGGACTGGAGTCATTGGAGATGCCGGTTTTGGTGGCTGTTAACCTGCCATTAAAGGTGGTACCGGCAAAGAATAGTGAGCCGGAAGTTGAAGTCACATCTCCATTAAAGGTTGTTCCTGCACCATATGTCAGCGTTGCCACATTTCCCAAAGAAAGTGTTTGGGGTGTGGGACCGATCTGTGTCAGTTCCTCAATGGAAAGTAGACCCTGCGTGAATCCCGAAGGACCAACAGCGATCGTGTAGCCTGCGGCCAATATTGCAGTTCCCGTAGAGAGACCCAACCGGAACTGACCAACCGATGTATTGCTTAAACGCAGATCAGCATTGTAGATATCATTCGCAGTAGAATAGAGGTTCATGGATCCAGTTGCGGTCATGGTTATGTCCGTGTGTCCATTGAAAATATTACCACCTCGGCTGGTGTCATTCCCTGGACCGTTCTTGGTGGATCTCACGGTACCGTTGAACGTTGTACCATGATAGAACAATGACCCGGAAGAGGAGATCACATTACCGTTGAACACACTTCCGGTCCCGAACGCCAACGCGGCACCATTGCCCAACACCAGGTTCTGCGGTGTAGGTCCGATCTGAGTAAATCGACCAATGTTCAGCATTCCATTAGTGAACCCACCGGCTCCAACTTCGATCACTCTACCAGCCGCTAGCACCGCATTACCGGTGAACTGTCCCATTAGGATCTGACCGGTGGACGTGTTATTGAAAAGCAGGTCGTCGTTGAACGCATCATCCGAATAGTGATACAAGTACATGATCCCCGCTGACGCAAGCGTGATCTCGGTGGGTCCATTGTATGTATTTCCACCGTTACTTGCATCGCTACCGAACCCGGTTTTTACGGCAGTAAATGAATCATTGAACGTGGTGCCGTTCAGGTAGAGCCTTCCGGAAGTACTGGACACCGTTCCATTGAATGTATTTCCCACACCGAAGGTCAGCGATGCACTGCTACCAAGCACGAAATTCTGCGCTGTTGATCCTATTTGAGTTAATCGCCCGATGCTCAAGGCCCCACTCGCGAACCCTGAAGCACCAACTGAAATTATCCGGGTCGCTGCCAAGGTGGCGGTGCCCGTTAATTGGCCGGTCAGGATCTGCCCACTGGACGTATTGCTCAACAGGACATCATTGTTGAACAAGTCGTCAAAGTTTTGATACAGTATTATGGCTCCGTTGGACGCATTCGTGATATCAACGATGTTGTTGAAGACATTCCCTCCGTTGCTCTCATCACTGCCCGGGCCGGTCTTGATCGCAGTGAGCTTACCGTTGAATGTAGCGCCATTGAAGTAAAGCCTACCGGTGGTTGCTGTTACATTTCCGTTAAGAACAGTACCCGCGTTAAAGGTCAGAGTTGCATTGGTGCCAAGCATAAGATCCTGAGCTGTACCGCCTACTTGAGTCAATTTTCCAATGGTGAGAAACCCTGCCACGAAACCAGACGCTCCTGCTGCAATGGTATAACCTGCGGCCAGCGTTGCGGTTCCGCTGAACTGCCCGAGGAGGATCTGTCCCGTGGATGTACTTCCGAAACGGATGTTACCGTTGAAGCTATCGTTAGCGTAATGGTATAAATAGATCGTACCAGTTGATGTATTGGTGAGATCGAGCGTACCGTTGAACGTATTTCCTCCAGTGCAAACATCGTTCAACGAACCTGTCTTGGTGAGGCTGACATCCGCATTGAACGTTGACCCATTGAGACCGATCGACGGTGAAACGACCGTAAGCGGTCCGTTGAACGTTGTGCCAGAACCAAAATAAATACCGGCCGATCCGGTGAACGCTATATTCTGTGGAGTTGCTCCCACCTGCGTTAGTCCGTTGATGTATAATTGTCCGGATGTGAATCCTGATGCACCTACATTGATGGTATTGCCTGTGGCCAATGTGCTGGTTCCACCGCTCAACCCGAAACGAATACTACCTGTACCGGTATTGTTCACGAGTAAGGGTCCGTTGAAAACATCGATACCGGTGTAATGCGGACAGAAGAGAGCACTGCTCGAATTGAGAAATTCCATTGAACCGTTGAACACATTTCCCCCAGTGCTGTAATCGTTGCTGCTACCGGTCTTGGTGAATTTTGCACTACCGGAAAAAGTTGCTCCGTTGAGAAAGACCGTTGGTGCGGTGACGTCCACATTGCCTAGGAACAGTGTACCTGGGTTGTAGAAGAAGCTGGACGTACCCGTCATTACGAGTGTGATGTTCGATGGCCCTAACTGCGTGAAACGTCCTAGACCAAGAGCGCCTGCACTAAAGCCACCAGCACCGATCATTATCGTGTAACCCGATGCTTGATCCCATGATCCTCCGCTATAGCCGAAACGGAATCCACCGGATCCCGAACTATTGAATTTCACATCACCGTTGAACGTATCGACACCGGTATTATTAAGAGCGAGGAATCCAATGCCGGAATTCGAGAACTCCGTGGTTCCATTGAACACGCAACCACCGGAGCTGTATTCATTCGTATTTCCGGTCTTAATGAACGTTGCATTCGCATTGAACGTGGTGTTCTGAATATAGAGACCTGGCGCACTTCCGGTAAGTGCTCCATTGAATACGGATCCATCCCTTACGTGCAGCGTTGATGTCCCAGTTGTAATAATGCTCTGTGGTGTGGCACCAAGCTGGATCAATCTACCGATCACCAACGAACCAATACTAAAACCGCCGCCACCGATACTTAATGTCATTCCGGAAGCCAAAGTCCCGGATCCCGTGTTCTGTCCGAGCCAGATACCACCGCTTGTTCCCGAGCTATTGAGCACCACATTGCCGTTGTATACGTCATTCAACGTATAGTACATGTATTGCCGGCCTGCCGTATTGGTCAAGGTCAACGAGTCATTGAACGTATTGCCACCAATGCTGTAGTTGTTCCCGGTATTGGTCTTCGTAAGGGTAACAGGACCATTGAAGACGGAACCGTTGAAATAGACAATATCCGTTGTACCATTGATCGCACATGAAAACGTTGTTCCCGCGAATGTGATCGCGCCCGCAGCTACGTTAGGAGCAAGAGTTCCATTGTTCACGGCTCCTCCGATGAAGTTGCTCGTACCCGTAACGTTAAGGGTGAATGCATTCAAATTGAGCGTTCCCGAAGTGATAGTAAGGCTGTTCACGGACCGGTTCGCATCCAATAAAGGCTGATTCAGCGCGGTCAGCAGTACTACGGCAGTATCAGCTCCATTGGGGAATCCCGTAGCGGGGAGCCAGTTAAAATTATTGTTCCATGCTGTGCTGATCGCTCCCGTCCATGTATACGTGGTCTGAGCTGTAGTGCTAAGTGTGATGAATACGAGTACTGAACCCAGCGTGCGCAAGGTCAATGGAAGCTTCCTCAACTGTCCCACGGATCGATTCACAGTTATAGCGGTCACAGCGCGGCAATGGAAGAACCTTTCAACTAAAGTCAAATGACTGGAACGCATGGTATCGGTGGCTTACTTTCCGTCGACCAACGACTCATTGTCGTCGACGGATACACATTTATACCACATAGAGCCTCACAGAGTTACATGAACTCAATGGTGGCCGGCTCCACCGGGAGGACGTTCCGTAAGGACTTCAATGTGCGAGCGATCCGCAGTATGCAATAAAACCAGCATGAGGGTGTTATTGTTGAGATTGATCGCGATCAATTAAAAGCAGCCCGATCCGCCGGTGATCATATCGTATTATGGGGTAGTACAATTCAACTGGATCCATGTGGTTTGTGTGCCACCGGTCGGGAGCGTACCACGAATGCCTACGATCATGGGCAATTGAATAGCGTTCAGATGCTGGATTGTTCCACTGGGAACTGTTGTCCAACTGTTCTGGGCATTGCATGCGCAACCAGCAGAAGACCAGAAATGGTAAGAATGTGCTTTTCCATGAAGCGTTTGTTCTTCATATGGTTAACTGAAGTTGGAACCGTTCGACGTTGAGTGCTGGAACATAGAGGCCAGATCATATTGACAGGAACTTAGAAAGAGAACCATAAGGCTGATCGCAGCCACCAAGAGGATCAGTTCCGCAATGCGGGAAAGCTTGTTCATGGTGTTCTGTTGCGACATTTCCCAGGTATTTCAGGTCCAAAATTCATTTTTCAGCTCGGCGGGTACAAGGAATACCGATCCAGCGGTCGAACGTGCTATCGAGTGGTTTCCATGCAACATTCCAAACGAACAACACGATCACCCTAACTTTCACCGATCGAAAGCAGGGCTGAATCATGCATTGCAGAACAACAAGGAGATGGCTGCGCGTACTTGTGCTTGTTCTGCAATTCCCTTCCATAACGCTACAAGCACAGGATGCTGGATTGATCCCCGAAGTACGGTCCGATCTTGCCAATGCCACGGACGACACACTTCGTGCCGATGCATTGGCGCGACTTTGTTTCAATCTGATCCAGACTTTCCCGGACAGTGCGCGTTATTACGGTGAAGCAGCTCTTGCGTTGGCTGAACGCATCGGGCAACCACGTGCTCTTGCCGATGCGCACAACAACTTGGGCTGGCTGGAAACTTCGCAAGGAAACTTCAAGGAAGCAGAAGAACATTTCAAGATCGCACTCGATCTCTTCATCGTCATAGGAAATCCTGCCTACATCGCGGTAACACTCTCAAACATGGGTTGGTGTGCCGATAAACAGGGCAACCGCGTTGGGGCATTGACACAATTCCAGAACGCTTTAAAGCAAAGTGAGAATGCTCAGGACACGGCGATCATGGCCGTCAGCCTATATTCCATCGGCACAACGTACAGTAAAATGAAGGAGTACGATCGAGCCCGTGATCACATAGAACGGTCCATGCAAATGGAACGCATGCTTGGTCGAAAAAGCAAAGAAGCCAATTGTTTGTTGGCCATTGGCAACATATGGCGCTCTGAGAGCAACACTTCTAAAGCCCTTGAATTGTACGAGCAAGCGTCTTTGATGTATGCAGCTAACAACGATCAATACGGTGTTGGTATGGTGGAGGAGAATTCCGGCGATCTGTTCATCGATGATCGACCAGGCGCTGCTTTGACCCACTATACGAAGTCACTTCAAGTTTATGAAGCACTGCACAGTCCAGCGGACAAGGCCTACATCCTTCAACGGATCGGACTTGCTCAACAGGGAATGAAGCGCTACACTGATGCAGAACAGAGCTATGGAGAAGGCATGACGCTGGCAAAGTCCACAGGTAGCACAGAATTGGTAATGGAATTCGAACTAAGTCTTGCAGAGCTGGCTGTAGATCAAGGCAGGAGTGAAATTGCATTGGAACACTACCAGCGCCACATGGCCTTGAAGGACAGTTTGCAGAGCGATGCATCTCAACGCGAACTATTGCGCTTGCGCACCGTTTTCGAAACAGAAAAAGCCGAACAGGACAACGAACTACTGAAGACCGAGAACGAATTACGCCGCACCAATGAACGTCGGTTAAAGGCGCGGGCATTGGGTATTGCAGCGTTCGCCGTATTGCTAACGCTAGTGTTGGGCATGCTTTGGCGCACCTATCGTTTGCGCGAGAAACATACCAAAGAAGTTGAAGCGTTCAATACCGAACTCGCGAAACAGCGCGATGAAGTTGAACGGATAAATTCGCTCTTGGAGTTGAAAGTACTGCGCTCACAACTGAACCCGCACTTCATTTACAATTGCCAGAGCAGCGCCATTGCCATGATGAAGGCTGGGCAGACCGTAGAAGCCTTGGCATATCTGCAAGGTTTCGCACGCTTGTTACGTATGATGTTGGAGCACAGTGTTAGCGACTGTATCACCGTGGAAGAGGAAGCTGATTTCTTGCGGCAATACATCAAGTTGGAAGCACTACGCGTAACGGATCTGCACTATGAAGTGAATGTGGATCCAGTATTGATCAAGAACGAAGCCGACATCCCCGCGTTGCTCGTGCAACCCTTCGTAGAGAATGCGCTATGGCACGGTCTGGCTCAAAAGTCCGGCGTACGAGAACTTGTTATCGACTTCAAGCAAAGTGGAACGCAACTGCACTGCACGATAACGGACAACGGTATTGGAAGGAACGGGACCAAAGCGACTGGCGACGACCATCATTCGTTGGGCACCGAACTGATCAACGAACGCTTGCAATTGCTCACGCACCGGTTGGACCAACGCGGGTCGTATGTGATCGAGGACTTAACGAATGTTACGGGTGAGCCTTGTGGGACGCAGGTGACCCTTCAGTTGGAAATTGGTCCCGCGGAAAAGACCACTTCAACATTCACCACACACATATGATCAAGGCGCTTTTGGTCGATGATGAACCGCAATTGCGCACCTACCTGCGTTCGTTGTTGGAAGAAGCGTGTGCGGATATACAAGTGATCGGCGAAGCATCGAACATTGAAGAAGCCAAAAAGTTGATCGCACAACACGATCCGCAACTGGTCTTTCTGGATATTGAAATGGCAGGTGGAAGCGGATTCGATCTGTTGCGGGATCTGAAGCATTGGAACTTTGAAGTGATCTTCGCCACAGGCCATCAGGAGTTCGCAATTCAGGCCATTCGCTTCAGTGCGTTGGACTATTTGCCCAAGCCAGTGCAGCCGGAGGAACTCGCAGCAGCCCTGGAGCGCTATCACGCGCGCCATCGCGATGCTACAGTGCGTACACAAGTCCAAGAGCAGTTCATTGTCAACATTGCTCAACCGGACGTTAAGCAATTCAAACTAACGCTAAGCCAAGGTGATCGCACCTTCTTTGCTGAACCAGCGGAAGTACTGCGCTGCATAGCAGATCGCAACTACACGAACGTGATCCTGAAGAATGAAAAGCGCTTCCTGCAAGCTCGCACGTTGAGCGATTTTGAAGCGATGCTTGTTCCACACGGGTTCCTTCGACTTAACCGTTCGGACCTAGTGAACCGATCGGTGATCGATCATGTGGATGGGCACGATGCAGTGTTGAAGAATGGGGAACGTGTTGAAGTTTCTCGGCGTCGTTTGGCTGAAGTGAAGCAGGTTTTGGCTGGCTGATCGGACCGCTAGATAAGCGGTTCGACCGCTGGATCAGATCCACTTTGAACGGAAGGTTCGTCAGTGCATCTTCGGACCGATAATCCAATTTCCTATGCGAAACACATACACGATCACCACTACTCTTCTCGCCCTCATCTGTATACTATCACTTCTTGGTGGCTGCAAGAAGGACGACAACACACCAACTCCGATCAGCAATGGGAACGGGAATGGCACTCCAATTTCCGCCAATGGGTTGGTGACGAGTTGGAACCCGGTGAAACCCTATCCCGACCAAGTGATCACGCTACACGGCGGTCCGTTCAATACGGACCCGGCTCAAAATATCGTTGACGCATGGGGTGGGATCTTCACTATCATAAGCGTGAATGACTCCGTGCTCGTTGTACAGCCACCGTCCAATATGGAAGAGGACTACATTACGCCGGGTGGCTTCACGAGCCTGATCATCCAAAGTGGGAATTCCATTGATACCATCCCCTACATCCATTGGAAGCGCATGGTACATGTCTACCACATGGTGGACAACATCAGCGAAAATGTGTTCGGGCAACCATGCCGCGTTGGAGATTCCATACTGTTCGCGGGATCTGGCTTTACCACCAACGGCTTGGGGGTCGTGGTAGCCGGCAGCACCGTTCAAACACCATCCGCTGTTGACAGTGGCTATCATTGCGAGGCATCCTTACGCCTACCTCCGGATGTATTCGGGTATAACGAAGATGAATCCATCATAGAGAACCACGACATCACGATCGTGAACAGTGACGGCCGCACGGGCACCTTGACCTTACCGATCGGCATTTCGCCAAGGGCCCGCGTAACAAGTTTCGACACACCGGTTTGTTGTTATAGTATCGCTGATATGGAACAAAACGGAACAGTGATCAACATCGAACTGCGTGGTCACAATTTGAAACAATGCAACTCCGCACAGGTGTTGGGTCCCGTTACTGTACCGTTGCCACTACCAGCAACCTACAGCGACCATGTGAGCTGGGTACTAACTCCGCTCAACATTACACCGGGCAATTACACCATGACGATCAAAACCTGCACCGGCGGGCCACTTTCCACGGAGTATTTCACCGTTAACCCTTGATCGAAATGAGATGCTTGCTTCCATTAGCATTATTGGCCACGTTGCACACAACGGCACAATGGAGTACCGATCCTGCCAACCCCATGGTGGTAAGCACCATGGCCAATGCACCGCAACACTTAACCGCCATCGCCGATGCGGACAGTGGCTACTTCGCGTTCTGGAGTGACCTGCGCAACGATCCGTCAAAGGGCGATCTCTATGGTCAGCATTTCGATAGTGACGGCAATGCGTTGTGGACCGCAGATGGCGAAATGTTGTTGACCAACCCGATCAAAAGCATCAATCAGTTAGCGCCATTGTTGATGCCCGACGGATCAGTGATCGTATCGTACCTGACCGGTAGCGGCACAGTGGGTGCCGACTCCGTGCGCGCCATGCGTTTCGATGCGAATGCGAATGCACTTTGGGCCGAGCCTTCAGTACTGCTCACCGGTCTCGACTACCGGAGTTTAAAGGTGGTAGAGAGTGAAAGTTGTGCCTATTTGGTGGCGTATTGTGAGGCCTGCGGCGGAGGCGGATATGGTTGCAAGATGCAGCGCGTGCGCATGGATGGCAGTGTGCAATTCCCTTTGATCGGGCAGACAACTGCTTCCAATTATTTCGGCCCGTTCACTATCCACCCCGATGGCGTTGGTGGCCTGCTCTTCAACATACGCTGCGCGAACGGGGCGGGAACCTGCTTGAAAACCCAGCGCTTCGATAGTCTCGGCTCAGCAGTGTGGCCGGCGTACATCGATCTGGCTGATGGTGATGGCCTGAGCTACGCATTTTCCACCGGGATGGACGATACCGGCGCACAAACAGCGGTGTGGGAAGTGAACGGCGACCTGCGCATGCACCGCATGGATACACTGGGTAATTCGTTGTGGTCGCCTGCTGTGCAAGTGGCTTGTGATCTGGCTGTGCATGTTCAACAGAAACCTGTAACCATTACAACCGACAATGAACTCTTCGTAGCCTGGGCTGACAACCGCCCACCGGCGGCAAGTCAAGATCTCTATATCCAGAGATTCGACCTGATGACCGGTTCGGAGCTGTGGGCTGCAGATGGCGTACCCGCGATCCAGATCAACTCTTATACGCCCGATCCAGGGTTGGTGCTTTCAGATAGTGGTTCGGTGATCGCCACTTTAGATGGTAACCTGGACGGCTACTCGGCAATGCGCGTCATGAACGATGGAACCCTTGCTTGGCCCGCGTCGGTGGTGTTCTGCCTTCCGTCTTTCAATCCAAACTTCGGCAACCGAATACACCTACCTGATAAGAATGGCGGCATGGTGGTGTTCTGGCAAGCATCCTCGGGCGGACTTTACGGCGCACGCGTTTATCGGAACGGAATTCTGTACAATGATGTGGGTATCGCGGAAGCAACTCCTTTAACCCGGATCACTGGATTTCCGAACCCGGCAGGTGATCGTATCTCCTTCAACCTACCAACTAATTCATATGTAATTAATATCGACCTGATGAATAATTTGGGAACTATCGTGCAACGCATATCATCCGTCAACGAGATCGATCTCCGTGGACTTGCCACGGGTACCTACGCGGCCCGCATCCGCACATCGAATGGCGTGTACACTTCACGCTTCATCAAATACTGATCGTTCCATGCACAGCTTGCTCTTCTCCGCATCGGTCCTCGCACTCATGCCCACCGGTTGCAAGAAGGACGATGATCCCGCACCCGAAGCAACAGGCCACGCAGCCCAGATATTCAGTGTGCCCTTACCGGGCATATTCACGTGGGTGGAAGATGCCACCACCATCAGCTATTTGCAGACGGACGACCTCGGTGGGCCCGTGTTCAAGGAACTAGGCTCAACATCATTTCGATGAGTGACCAATCGCAGCAGGAGAATTGCCGCATGGAGATCATTGGTCGGGACATTGGTAATGGTCCGGTCGTTCATGATGTGAACTTGCAGGGCACTGAGGAGTGGTGGGTACACATTCAACAAGGCGGCCATCTGGTCCTGAAGCAAGTGGGCCTTGGTCTCAGCAGTACCGAAATGCCCGACTTCGGCGGATACTGGTGTTGGATCCGCAACAATAAAGGCACGCTGAACGGCAACCCTGTGTACGCGATGGAGAGCTTCACCTACCCCCGCATGTTCTGGTCCCTGGAAAGGCACACTATTGGGCACCAACCTCGTCTAACTCACTACACACGCGGACCCCGCGAGTGCGCAGGGCATCATTTTCAGGTAAGCGACCATGCGACTAGTTAGCCTCCTCTGCGTTATGCTGCTCGGTGTTTCATGTTCCGCGCAAACCCTGGATCTGCGCAATGCACTTCCACAATGGGGCACATACACCACTGATCACCACTACCTGCCCGACTGGCAAGGCGAACACCTCCCCACATCCGGTGATCATTGGATCTGGAAGTTGGATTCACTGAATTGGACTTTCGAAAGCGAACACTCGGACACGGTTTGGCAGCATAGCAAAACCATAGCTCCAAAAGATGGAGGTCCGTTCAGCATCTATCGGCAACGCGATCAACGCTACAGCTTCTACCACTTGAACGGTGATACACTACTCCAAGACAGTGCGTGGGCGCTCATCGAAGGAACCACGGAGATCTACGATCCACCCTCGCCGCTTTGCTGGCATGGGCAAGCGCTCGGGGATAGTCTACAGTGGTTGGACCTTACTGCGATCACGGCACGTACAACCAAATTCAAAGCAACGCTTACTCTGATCACGCCGTGGGGCGAACTGAACGATCTCATCGTTTTCGAGGATCGTTTCCTGGATTACATCACCTACCGTATCCACCGGCGAGATGATCCGGTGCGGGAAATTGGACGGTATGAGGTGCAGGATGGACTTTACCTCAATTGGCTTTCGGACTGGTAAGACATGTGTGGCTAACGGGTCGTGATGGGACAATGGTGATGTGCAATTATTCGAGCCGATAGTGTGCGAGACATTGCGATGAATTCTGCTCAGCGATTAGAAATGCTCAGATTCGAATGAGGGTATCTGTCCCAACGAAGACCACGTCATCCGGATAAGAGATCTTACCGCACATATAGAGATCAAGGTTCGAGTAACGCAACCACCAATTCTGCAACGAAGAGCTGAGAAATGGTTTTGCCAGTTGGCGTCGATACAGGTGAACCAATTGTACAGATGCCGAAGTTGATGGATCTCACCTTACTCCCACCTTCAGCACTTGTTACCCATGCCATGTATAAAGGAATGAGAGGTAGGTCCCTAGCGCTAGGCCATAGGTAGTCCGATCGACCCTCTGCTGGCCTTTGGATCTCATTCATTCGCTAATGAGCTCAAGATCCTAGCCATCCACAGCATGCAACAAAACCAGCATGAAGGTGTTAGTGTTGAGATCGATCGCAATCAATGAAGTACCGGAAACCACAGTCCGTAATTCAATGGTTCGACAAATCGATCAGATCCGTATTCATGTAAATTTGGGCCTATAACAGCCAAGTCGATCCGACCATGAAGCACAAGATCGGAACCAAGGAAAAACCCATGCCTTTGAAGACTCCTCCGGGGTCTTCGGCCTATACCATGCATGTCGAAGAAAAAGAGGGGACTGAGATCCTTGTCTGCACGGTAGGCAAAACCGTACTGCATTATGATATCCGTTGCATCGACGACCTGCATGCCATGTTGAAGAAACACGGGGATTGGATGGACCTTGGTGGTGCGGATGAACAAAAACCTACGAAGGAGAACACCGTAGAGGATTGGGGGCGTTCGCCGAAGAATCCGATAAAAGGATGGTACGGCCTTAAGAAGGGCTACCGTGGTCGGTTCGGTGTCTACTTACCACCTTTGATGGAAGTGCTCGGGATAGCAGAACTCACGCACGACGCACGCAACAATAGGATGAAGGCGAAGTAGGTGTTGGTCGATATAAAGCGTACTGGATACTGCGGAATTGACCTGCTCTTAAGTTCCGCTCTGCAACACAAGCATCGGAGTTCGCGAATGCATGACCAATTTGGATGCAATACTCCTGCGGAACAAACGATCAAAGACCCCGCGTTCTCGATGCACCAACGCCAATAGGTCGGCATTGCTCCGAACGACCTCTTCATTGAGTTCATTCATGACATCAACACCACTGAGATGGACCGTGGTGTGTGGTACATCGTGCAATGCATCAATAATTCCATTGGCCTTAGCAGGATCATCAACCTTGGTTTTCTCGTTCACCACACGGGTTACGATCAACTCAGCGTTGGTATGCATAACGATCTGGATCAGAATATCCAACACCTTGGGGTCCACTTCGCCACCATCATCAGCGAGAACGATCCGCTTAAGACCCGTATAACGTGCTTCCTCTGGTATTGCTAGAACAGGCAACCCTGAATGTTTGATAACATCGGCGGTATTCGTACCCATCAGAACGGCTTTCATTCCAGTGGCGCCTTGGGTACCCATAACAACGAGTTCCGGAATATTCGCCCTACGACCATAATTCTGGACGACACGATCCAAACGTCCATGTTCACTTTCGTAATCGACCCTGAGGTCCTTGTTCGGAAGCACATTCAATAGTTTCAGTTGAAATGCGTCCAGTCCCTCTCTGGAGGCACGCGCTAAATGCTCAGTGATATCGACCATGGAACTATCGCCATATGCTGGCAGATCGTAACAATTCACCACAGTGTACAGGTGAACATTCTGAACAAAGAGGTCCATTGCGTAAAGCGCTGCGTTCAAGGAGTTATCGCTAAAGTCAGTAGGTATCAGTATGTGTTGCATTGATCGTATTTGTCTTATTCGTTCCAACTTGGACAGTGGAGGTTTGTTTTAGTGTAAAGGCATTTCCGGACCCATTTTCACGGTATGATCCCAGTGCTTCGGCACAGTTATCGAGGACGCTCTGGTAGAACCAGCATGGGCAACGAAGTGTGCAATGTCATTCGCTTCGCAGTGCTACCATGGAACAGCCTCTTCCAGAACCCCATCTGGCGGTGTACCACAGCAACCATTTGAATACGACCTTGCGTGGCGAGTTCATCTATGGTCTTTATCACATCATTCCCTTGCACGGTGAGAAACGAATGCTTCACACCGGTGAAAACATCTTCCAATTTTTTTCGGTCTGGCAGCAATTCCAGACCTGGCACGGTATAACGAACATGGGTGATGGCAATTTCTGCGTTACGGCGATCGACCAGTTCCAATAGAGGGTTCAGCGTAAAGCGATCAAGCTCCTTACCGTCATAGGCCAACATGATGCGTTCAACAGGTTCCGCCTTCCATTGTGCCGGCACGGTGATCACCGGAGCTGTGCAATCTGATACGACCGACCGCGCATTCTTACCCACCATTCCGTAATTACCTTCTCCTTGCGTGCCCATCACGACCATATCCACCCCTTTGCTTTCGTCCAGTTCATTGAGCAATCTCACCAACGAAACTCTCGAAACCTTACGGCCCAATTTCACATTCTTCGCGAATTTGCGGAGTATTCGTTCTACTCTGCGCGTTCGATTGATCGCTTCACGCTCGGGAATATCCCCTATGCTGGGTAGCAGCACATTATCATAAGAAGGCATGAGGTAGGTATGCACCAATATGAATTTATTGCCCTCGGTTCCGAAGAGGTCAAGAGCAAATTTTGCTGCGTTCAAAGCCGCATCGCTGAAGTCAGTAGGAAGAAGGATCGTTGCCATGTTCAATTGTCTTTAATGCCTATTGTCGGAGGCAGTAAAAAGGTAGCTACTTTAACACATTCGAGAACTGACGGAAGTCATTCGATCAGCCATTGCATGGCAAGATCAATTCAAGTGGCGGTCGGATCTCACATCCTTTACCATCAGCGGAACCTTGTCCCGAACCGCTCCACGACAGACCGTTCCAATGCCTCCCGATGGTCCGGGTGCGCAACAGCGATCAACGCTTCCGCACGCTGGCGCAAATTCTTCCCGTACAGATAAGCCACGCCGAATTCAGTGACCACGTAATGCATGTGGGCACGCGTGGTCACAACACCAGCACCCTCCTTCAAGAACGGCACTATCTTGCTAATACCTTTTTTTGTCACCGATCCCATTGCAATGATGGGTTTTCCTTCTTTCGAAAGTGCAGCACCACGCATGAAATCAAGCTGGCCACCAACACCAGAATACTGGTATGTACCAATGCTATCCGCACATACCTGACCGGTCATATCCATTTCGATCGCGCTGTTGATCGCAACCACTTTGGGGTTCTCACGGATCACTTTACCGTCATTCACATACTGTGCATCCAGAAATGCGAACTGCGGATTATCGTGAAGCAGATCGTATAAGCGTCTTGTACCGATCGCAAAGCTTGTGACCACCCTACCGGGATGTTTTTTCTTGAACCGGTTGTTGATCACGCCGCTTTCTACAAGTTCGATGATCCCGTTGGAGCACATCTCAGTATGTACGCCAAGATCCTTGTGCCCTTTCAGAGCGTTGAGAATTGCATCAGGAATAGCGCCGATCCCCATTTGCAAGGTCGATCCATTATCGATCAATTCCGCGCAATTCCTGGCGATCTCTTTTTCACAGTCGCCAATGCTACCGCTATAATCCACTTCCGGCAATGGGTCGTTCACTTCGACCAAGGCTGCAAAACGATCAACATGAATGTTCCCCTCACCGTGAGTCCTGGGCATGTTCGGATTCACCTGTGCGATCAACATTTTTGCATTGCGAGAGGCCGAACGCGCCACATCAACCGATACGCCCAACGAACAAAATCCATGACGATCCGGTGGGGAGACATTGAGAATGGCAACATCCAACGGAAGTACGCCCTGTTCAAAAAGGCGCGGGATCTCACTGAGAAAGACAGGTACGTAATCGCCATACGCACTGTTCACGATCGATCGGATATTATCTGAAACGAATAACGAATTGAAAAAGAAGCTCTCACCAACAACCGGAACATCCGCTCCAATATCACCCAGAGTACTGATACTCACCAATTCCACATTCTTCAATTCACCTGCGCGTTGGAACAATGCTCTAAGGAGGGTAACCGGTGTCGCAGCGCTACCGTGAATGAATACACGCTGACCCGAACGCACTAACCCAACCGCCTCACTGGCCGACATCCAAACACCACTTCGCTTCATGAAAAGTATCCAGCTGGATCAGTCTATCGTAATACCACCAAAGGTATTGGGTGAGCAACTCGGAAATCCTGTCGATCGTCAGGTTGAAAACGAACGGAACCAAGTAGACTTGCTGAACACCATCAATGTGCGTTCACGTTAAAGAACACTTGGGAAAAGGAACGCTCTTCGAAATCACAACGAAACAAACAACACAGACAATGACAAGCACTGCAACCTATCAGGATATATACACAAGCCTTGGATACCTATTTTATAGCGTTGCCATCAGTGACGGCGCGGTGCGCAAAGTGGAAGTGGATCGATTGAAGGAACTGATCGCTGAAAAGTGGCTCCCACTGGAAGGTAGTCGTGACATTTTCGGGACGGATGCCGGGCACTACATCAGTATCAGCTTCGACTTCGCGAATGACAGTGAATTAAGTCCCGACCAAGCATGGGAGCGTTTCGTGGACGACTATAAAGAGCACGGTACACGCTATGATGATACCATGAAGCGCTTGACCTTCGAAACTGCCGCGGCCATTGCAAGCGTCTTTTCCGGGAATAACAAGTCCGAATTAAGTCGGCTTTTTCAATTGGAGCGTTTGTTGAAGAAGTGAGCCATACGTTCTCACCGCTCCAACCTTGCTTGGATCATAGTGATCGAACACAAGATCTTCGATCGCTTCGTTCTACCTTTACCCAATGGCCTCGGAAAGTTCAGACCCAAGGATCCGTTTCGAAACAAAGGAGCAGAGCAATGAGCGCCGCCAGCGTGAATTCATGGCATTGACCCCGAATGAGCGCTTCATTTGGTTCTTGAACAGCTTTTACTCCAAGCTCCCGGACCCGAGCGGTCCAGATGCTGAACAAGTTGAGAAAGATGAGCGCAATTTTGTTATCCATAGGCGCAATGCGGCCATTTGACCAAGAGATACTTTTATTCCTACAAGCGACCTTCGCGCATCATGTACGCATGTTGATGGTCGACGGCGGCGCCGTGAATTTCCACGGGTATCAGCGTCATTCAGCAGACTTGGATTTTTGGATAGAGCCAACACCGGCGAATTTTGAACAGCTTTTCAAGGCTTTAGAGTCAATAGGTTTCGAAGTTGGTAAGATCCCGAACGATGTGTTGGCGCAGGAACGTAATATGTCGATCAAGATCTCGCCTATGATGGAGGTTGAATTGATCACTCGATCCAACCCGAGCTGCACATTCGAGGAAGCTTGGTCGCGCAGAATAGAGGCAACGATCCTAGGTCATCCGATCACGAAGTATTTGGTCATCGGAAGATCTGACTTGATCGAAAGCAAATTAAAAGCGGGCCGCGCGAAGGACTTGCATGATGTGCATGAGTTGAAGTTGCGCGCTGGGGAATTGTGAACCAGTAGGTCGTTCGAGGACAAACTGGGTCGGGAGATCACCTTTTACCCCACCCTCTCTTTCACCACATTCAGGAATGCTTCACCGAACTGGCTGGCCTTGTGATCGCCAACACCGTTGACCAATCGGAATTCGTACAGGTTGGTCGGTCTTTTCTCAGCCATATCGATCAATGAAGCATCGCTGAATACCACGTAAGCAGGTTTACCTATTGCCTTGGCCAGCGTACGTCGAAGATCTTTCAATGCGCTTAGTAGATCAGCGCTTGCGGGGCTTGGTTCTGCAACCACTTGCCGTGTACGCTTAGTGCGTTCCTGACGCTCTTTCACCGTATCCGGACTCACCAAACGCACTGGTCGCTCGCCTTTTAAGACTGCTTCACCTGGAGTTGTAATGATCAAGTGATGATGATCACGATAATCAACTTCGATAAGACCTAGGTGCATGAATTGCTGAATGAACTGTACCCAAGCAAAAGCGGTTATATCACTCCCTGCTCCGAACGTTTTGATCCTGTCCCATCCTTTCTCGGTTACTTCATGGCTGTGGGATCCTTTCAACACATCAACCAACACGGACATCGGTAATTTCTGTCCACTGCGCACCACCGCACTCAACGCCTTCTGCGCTAGTATGGTCCCATCAAAGTACTTCGGTGGATCCTGGCAGACGTCACAATTTCCACAAGCCTCTGCGCTGTCTTCACTGAAGTAACTGAGCAGGATCGTCCGTCGGCATACTTGGGCCTCGGCGAACTCCTTCATACGTTCCAGTTTAGCAACTACGACATCTTTGTAGCGCTGTTCCTCGATCTCGTTGGCAAAGTGCATCTGTGTCTGCACATCGGCATAACTGTAGAACAGGATCGTTTCAGCTGGCTTACCATCACGCCCGGCTCTCCCGATCTCCTGGTAATATCCCTCAACGGTACCGGGTAGGTTATAATGGATCACGAACCGTACATCACTCTTGTCGATTCCCATACCGAAAGCGATCGTTGCACAGATCACATGCGTTTTGCCTTGAATGAAATCATCTTGAACACGGCTCCGATCTTCTGCATCCATTTTCGCATGATAGAACTCGGCCTTCACCCCGATCTTCTGCAACTTCGCTGCGATCTTTTCAGTACTTGCTCTACTGTTACAATAGATGATCCCGCAATGCCCGACATGCCTTGCCATGATCCGCTCTATCGCCTTCCACCTATCCAGGCCTGGCAACACGGCGAGTGAAAGGTTGGGGCGATCAAAGCTGCTAACGAAGGTCTTCGGAGCTTTAAGGCCGAGGCAATGCCCAATGTCACCACGTACAGTTCTATCTGCAGTTGCTGTTAGCGCGATCACAGGAACTTCAGGGAACCGTTGTTTCAGTGCATGCAACTGCTTGTACTCTGGTCTAAAATGATGGCCCCATGTACTAATGCAATGGGCCTCATCGACCGCGAAAAGCTTAACATTCAATTCTTCCAGCCGTTCCAAGAAGCCTTGTTGGAAAAGACGTTCTGGTGAAACGTAGAGCAACTTCATTGCCCCGCTGCGCAATTCGCGGTTTATTTCCTGCTCCTCATTGTATGATAATGAGCTGTTCAAATATGCTGCCGCAATTCCATTTCCTTGAAGTGCCTGTACCTGATCCTTCATCAATGCGATCAAGGGTGATATCACCACGGTCAGCCCATCGAACGCCAAAGCTGGAAGTTGAAAACAAATGCTCTTTCCGCCTCCTGTCGGCATTAGAACAATGGCATCGTTCCCCTTGAGAACATGATCGATGACTTCCTTCTGCTGAGGCCGAAAGCTGCGATATCCGAAGTGACGTTCAAGAAGTTCACCAACGTTCAAGGTCGTAGTAGCTGGTTCTGATAGAAAGTTCGGCATACGATCAAAGCAAGCCGACAATGTAGGAACGATGCAATGGGGCAGCAAGAAAACAGCTCAGGAGTTTTGAACCACGTCCTACATTACGCAACAATCTCTTGATCCAAGGATACCCATTTCCGGGTAATTTGGCCCTGAATATCCACTAAAGATCAAAGTTCCATTCCTCGCTCCGTACATTCGCTTGGACGATCTCATCCACACCCCCATTTCAATGAAAGACATCCTCTGTCCCACCGATCTATCCGAAACATCGTTGAAAGGAATTCAATATGCGGACATGCTAGCCGCCGGACTCAATTCCTCTGTCTCGCTTTTGCATGTAATGAACAAGGCAGAATCGCAGGGAGAGGCCCGTATCGCGGCAAAAGTCAAAATGGACGATCAGGTCTCACATGTAAAACAAGCACCGATCACATGTCATTTCCGCGACGGTGAATTCATGGAAGAGATAACACGCGAAAGCAGAACAGGACATGCCATGATGGTATGTGCTACACACGGATCCCGAGGACTTCGGCAATCACTGTTCGGAACGGACATACTGAAATTGGTCCGGCGCGTGGAGGTTCCTTCATTGGTGGTGCAGGCGCATAGCGGTACACCTACTTCGCTAGGGACCATAGTAATGCCGGTCGCTAGCCATAAAGAGATCGATCATTTATTGAATGCCGTATCGATGCTCGCTTCAGCCTTTGGCAGTGAGGTGCATATTTACCAATTGAACCGCCCCGGTGAGCAACCGAGTGAGGATCTGCTGGCAAACAAGAAGCATATGAGTGAATACCTGACGAAGGTCGGGATCCGGCATATGAACGTAGAAGATGATGAAACATCGTTCTCGATCGGTTTTGCTGTTCAAACGATCGCTTATGCGGATCGTATCGGGGCAGGTTGCATTGCGATCATGTCGATGGCATCTGATGAATACCGCTACATCGCGGATGCGGAAAAGGAGCGCATGTTGACCAACGAACCTGGAATTCCAGTTTTGTGCGCTAGGTGATCCTGAACACTTGAACTTCTTTGAACTTTAGGTATTCTTGAAAAAATTCGTCACTAATTTTCAATACTATTTGAAAATTCAGTTCTTTCATCCTAGATTTGTACCATTGAACGATGGAACTACACGAAGCAAAAGACAGATTCACCCAAGCGTGGGGCACTTTTGCAACGCATTGGGGCATCAATAGGAGCATGGCGCAAGTACATGCATTGTTGTTGATCAGCGCCGAGCCGTTGAGCACCGAGGATGTCATGGAACAGCTCAACATCAGCCGCGGCAACGCCAACATGAACCTACGCGCTTTGATCGACTGGCAATTGGTGGATAAAGTGTTGAAGAGCGGGGAACGCAGGGAATTTTTTCAAGCTGAAAAAGACGTGTGGAAGATTGCTACGCACATTACCCGTGAGCGCAAGAAAAGGGAGTTGGAACCCATGGTAAAACTGCTCAGCGAGCTGAAGAAGACAGAGGGAACTACCAAGGATGCCAAAGCCTTTCGTGAAATGACCACCGACCTACATGACCTAACAGGAACGATTGATGCGGTGTTGGAGAAAAGTACACGTAGGGATGTACAGTGGTTCTTGAAAGCGGCATCCACCCTCCTCCGGTGATGTTGCTATTTTTGATCATATGTTTCATAATTTATTGAAATTTCATTAACAAAATGACCAATGAACTTCAACCTGGTCAGCTACGCGATCTTCTTCCCCGCGATGGTGGCGATAACAGTTGTAGTTGCACAGGTTTGCCACAAACATGGTCGCGTATGGATGTTGCGGATCTTCGACAATGAAACTGAATTCGTAGATGCGGTGAACAACGTGCTATTGGTAGGCTGTTACATCGTGAACTTCGGATATGTAGCGCTCGTGTTAAGCGCTTGGGAGACCATCAACAGTGCGCAAGAAATGATAAGTACGCTGGGCCAACACGTTGCCTTGATCCTCTATGGTCTAGCCGGCCTCCACTACACCAACATTACGACCCTCTTCATTTGGGCACATTCTAAGAAAAGCAAACATGCCGATCATGAGCGGCGAAGCTTACATAACGCAGCGATCATGAGCGCTGCTGACACGAAATAACCAAGACAATGGAAAATAAGTTCATCCTCGCGTACATGGTCTACCTGACCATAACAATGGGCCTAACGCTTTATGTGGCGCGCACCCTGTTCCGCAATGCACGAGTATTCATGCTCGATATTTTCAATGGCAAAGAAGACATTGCGCACAGCACCAATAAACTGTTCGAGGTCGGGTTCTATCTGCTTAACATCGGCTTCGCGATGAAGATCTTGAAGATCGACCATTACTACCGCGATGTGGCTTTTGGTTATCAGGCAATGGTCGAGGTACTCGCCAGCAAGATCGGCGGGTTCAGCATCTATCTTGGGATCATGCTGTTCTTCAACCTATTCCTGTTCTTTCGGGGCCGGAGAAAAAGCAGAGAACATCGTCCGTTGCCACCTGCAATTCCCCATGTTGAAACTCCAAAACGCTAACCCATGAAAAGCAAGAGGAAGATCATCCTTGCAGGTGGTACAGGCACCATGGGCAAGATCCTGCAACAGCATTTTGCTGAACTAGGCTACGACGTGGTCGTGCTGTCGCGAAGCCCGAAGACGAAAAGTGCAACGGGGATACGCCACATGCATTGGGATGCAAGCTCAATTGGCCCCTGGGCAAAGGAACTGGAATCCGCCAAAGCCGTTATCAATTTGGCCGGCCGCAGTGTGGACTGCAGGTATACAGCAAAGAACAAAGCCTTGATCCTGAACAGTCGTGTTAATGCCACCCGCGTATTAGGCGATGCCATAGCCGCATGTACGACCCCGCCCGAAACGTGGATCAACTTGAGCAGCGCCACCGTGTACCGACATGCTGAAGACCGACCACAAGATGAATTCACCGGCGAATTGGGTACGGATTTCAGTCCGGGAATTGTAAAGGCCTGGGAGAAGGAATTCTTCTGTCATACACTAAAAGGCGTGCGCCAAGTCGCGGTGCGCAGTGCGATCGTATTGAGCAACCAAGGCGGAGCGTGGCCCATGTACGTAGGCATAACAAAAGCGGGGTTGGGCGGGGCGCATGGTAGCGGGAACCAATTCGTGAGCTGGATACATGAAGAAGATGTGAAGCATTTTTTCAACTGGATCATAGACACGCCTACTGTGGAAGGCATCATCGATCTTGCATCACCGAACCCTTTGCCACAACGTGCATTCATGGAGCAGATCCGCCAGCATACAAAGCCCATCTTCCATATCAATGCACCGGTTTGGATGTTAACTATCGGTGCCTTCTTTATGGGCACGGAAACCGAGTTGATCCTGAAAAGTCGACAAGTAATTCCGACCAAAGCACTACAACTTGGTTACATCTTCAAGCACGCGCATATCGGTGGCGCAATGACCCAATTGTTCACTGAACAGCTATCAAAATGACCACCATCTTACACCTCCTACACTGCGATGGATGCACGGACAAACTGCATTACCAGCGCAATATTTCCGCGCTTGCACTAGCAAAAGCCTTTGCAGACCTGTTCATTATCTCATTGGTCCCGGATCTTGGCATACAGCATGTGATCAAGAGCTGGGTCAACCCCTTTGCATTGATCGGACCATGGCTTGCCAATGCACTACCCCTCGCCCTCTGCCTAAGCACATTCGCCTTCTTCGCCGGTTTTGTTTGGAACAGTGCACACCGTGCTCGGGATATTGGCTGGGTACACTGGAGCGGGTTGATCGCTGTTATCCCATTCATGAATGTGTTGTTTACCGTTGTACTTTTTGTACGGCCAAGCAAAAAGCACTCGGTTTGGGATCTGGTATGAAACGAGGGGAACGCCTGATTCCTTGAAGCTTGGCTGCCATTTCCTAGGAACGATCAATACAGCCTAAATTGCGGGCCAGACCAGTACAAGGACCAGTAAAACCGATGCCTAAGAATTCCTTCCGTTCATGGTCGTTCCTGATCTCACTGTTATACGCAACATGCGGAACCAACGCCCAGAACGCCAGCTACAACATCCTAAAAGGCGGCGATGTGATCGGGAATATTCAAGCAACGCGTAAGGTGTCAGGAGATCGCACTTATTACAGCATGATCTCCAATTCCGAGTTCAGCATTCTCTGGAAGAATACCGTGCAAAGCACCACTATCACGGAGTATCATAGGAAGACGATCACCAGTTGCGGAGCACATATGCGGATCAATGGAGAAATGCGCGACAGCAGCCGTATGACGCTAGTAGGAGCCGAGGCACATTGCTATGTACACCCCAGGAACCATTTCATACACAACGGCACTGTTGAATGGACCACCGCCCGGATGTATTACGAGGAACCCATTGGACAGCCCATGATCTTTGTTGAAAGTGTGATGGGATACTGTCCTATGGAGACCACTGGAAAGGGAACCTATAAACTCACATTACCGGAAGGCAAAGTGAACCATTACACCTATGTTGGTGGCATTCTTCAGGAGGTGTTGGTGATCAGATCCCTATTCGATCTGGTTTTTCGTAGGGTATGATAACTCCACTACACGGCAGTTCATGTCTGAGCGATCATTCTCAGCACACCGCTCCTAACGCTCCCCCGCCGTTCGTGTAACCACGGGAAACGCTACGGGCACATCCGGTAATTTCGTACCCGTTCCACTAGCACTATGATCAAGCTCACCGGCATTCGGAAGTCCTACCAGATGGGTAGCAATACCTTGGAGGTTCTCAAAGGCATTGACCTGACAATAAAAAAGGGGGAATTGGTAAGTATCATGGGCAGTTCAGGTTCCGGCAAAAGCACCTTGCTGAACATCATCGGGATCCTGGACAACTTGGACAGTGGCACCTATTTGCTGGACGGAATGCCCATTGTGGATCTTACAGAGACCAGAGCCGCACAGATCCGAAGTCAATATATCGGCTTCGTATTCCAGAGCTTCAATCTTATTGCATTCAAGAACGCTTGGGAGAATGTTGCCTTGCCCCTCTATTACCAGAAAGTGAGCAGAAAGATCAGGCAGGAAAAAGCATATGATATGCTCGAAAAGGTGGGGCTGCGTGATTGGGCTGGGCACATGCCGAATGAGCTTAGTGGTGGTCAAAAACAGCGTGTTGCAATTGCACGTGCGTTGATCAGCGATCCAAAGCTCATCTTAGCGGATGAGCCCACTGGAGCGTTGGATAGCACCACTAGTTCGGATGTTATGGCCCAACTGATCCGCGTGAATAAGGAACTGGGCATTACCGTTGTGATCGTTACCCACGAGCGAGAGATCGCTAATATGACGGATCGCTTGATCTATTTAAAGGACGGTTTGATCGAAAGCCACAACGCGTTGATCCAATAAGACATGTTCGACCGGGATAAATGGCAAGAGATCTTCGACACGATGAGCAAGAACAAATTGCGCACCGTGTTGACCGGTTTCAGTGTATTCTGGGGTATAGCGGTATTGGTCCTGCTCCTTGGACTGGCTGCCGGACTCGGCAATGGCTTTTCTTACAACTTCCGGAATACGGCGATGAACTCCATCAGTATATGGGGCGGTGAAACGAGCAAGATCTACAAAGGTCTACCACCGAACCGGGAAATACAGTTGGACATGGGCGATATCCGTGCGCTGAAGAACATAGTGCCCGGAGTGATCGATGTAAGCGGTGAATTCCGACTATGGCGTGGACGAAGCCAACTGAATTATGGTAAGAACTATGGCAACTTTACCATTAAGGGAATACAACCCAATTACCAAGCGTTGGAACGTCAGGTGGTTACCAGCGGGCGTTTCATCAATGAAGTGGACCAGAACGAAACACGCAAAGTGATCGTCATGGCACAAGATGCCGTTGAAGCGTTATTCAAGAAAGAAGATCCGATCCACAAATGGGTACAAGTAAATGGCATACCCTTCGAAGTGGTGGGGATCTACAAGTTTGAAAGTGAAGGTCGAGGAGGCAACAACCAAAGCAGTTCAGTTTTCATTCCACTTAGTGCAGCCCAAAAAGTGTTCCATGCGGATGACAAGGTGGATCGTATCGTTTTCAGTTTTGCGGATGCTTCGGAATTGGGATCCAAACAAGCAGAAAGCCGTGCGATCGCGGTTCTCTCTGGTCGGCACCAATTCGACCCGAAGGACGATCGCGCTCTATATATAGACAACAACGTGGAGAACCTGTCCATGTTCAACGAGATCTTCGGCGGTATAAACTGGTTCACGATCTTCATTGGTCTGGGCACCATCATCGCCGGTATCGTTGGTGTAAGCAACATCATGCTGATCGTTGTAAAAGACCGTACACGTGAGATCGGTATCCGAAAAGCATTGGGTGCTACGCCCATGAACGTGATCTCCCAAGTGATCATGGAAGCCATATTCGTAACGGGTGTATTCGGGTTCTTCGGTCTGTTCTTCGGCTTTATGCTGATCGAAGGCCTAGCGACAGCTATTCCCGGAAGTGAGATGTTCCGGGATCCCGAGGTAAAGCTCAGTGTAGCTGTTGGAGCATTACTACTGTTAGTACTTGCTGGGGCCATAGCAGGTTGGATCCCTGCACGCATTGCAGCAAACGTTCGGCCTATTGAGGCCTTAAGAGACGAGTGATGTTCGATAGCGACCGTTGGAATGAAATATGGAACACCATCAGCCGGAATAAGCTGAGGAGTGCGCTTACCATGTTCGGCGTGTCCTGGGGGATCTTCATGCTCATGGTGATGTTGGGCATGGGCAAAGCGTTGGAGAGGGGTGTACAAAAAGGATTCGATGGGTGGGCCACCAACAGCATGTTCCTATGGACGCAATCCACTAGTATGCCCTATGCAGGATTCAAGCGCGGTCGCCGATTCAACTTCAACAACAGCGATATAGAAGCGATCAAAGCCAATATCCCAAAAGCCGATATAGTTGCACCCCGCCTGCAGCTTGGTGGCTGGCAGGGTGCCAATAACGTAACCTACGAAGGCCGCACAGGAGCGTTCAACATATACGGTGATGTTCCGGAGATCATACAGATCCAAGCGGTTGAAATGCCCCGTGGCAGATTCATCAATAGCAAGGACAATCACGAGAACAGGAAGGTGTGCGTAGTTGGTCCGGAAGTGGTCAAGGTATTGTTCGAAGGTGATGATCCTGTTGGGCATTTCATTAAGATACAAGGCGTGTATTTTCAAGTGATCGGCGAATACAAACCCAAAGCGAGCGGCGACATGGGTGAGAACAAGGATGCCAATATCCATATCCCCTTCCTCACTTTCCAGAAAGCCTTCAACAGCATGGATGAAGTGCATTGGTTCAGCATAACCGGTAAGCCGGGTGTGGAGGTCTCTGAGATCGATAAAGAAGCAAAAGCACTGATGGCAAAACGCCACAAAGTGGACCCGAACGACGTGCTGGCCTTCGGAAGTTGGAACATGCAGGAGACCTTTGGCATGATGAACATGTTATTCGTTGCCATAGCATTCATAAGTTGGCTGGTCGGTACACTAACATTGGTAGCCGGTGTGATCGGTATAAGCAACATCATGCTCGTGAATGTGAAGGAGCGCACCAAGGAGATAGGTATCCGCAGAAGTATTGGGGCCAGCCCTGCGAATATTCGCACGCAGATCATTCTGGAAGCAGTATCACTCACCTTTTTCGCTGGCGTGCTTGGTATGATGGCCGGCACGTTGGTTTTGGAGGGCGTTGTTCTTCTGGATATCCAAAGCGATTTTTTCTCACCACCTGGTGCTAACATTACCGTTGCAGCAGTGGCTTTATTGATCTTGATCGTATGCGGACTTTTCGCTGGGCTTGTGCCTGCGCAACGCGCACTACAGATCAAAGCCGTGGATGCCCTAAGAACAGATAAGTAAGAAGTTGACACATGAAACGAAAGATCTTTTTGATATTCCTCGCACTATCGTTCATCGGCATGATGGGCTGGTTGATCAGTAAGGAAATGACACCACCGGAAGTGTATGAGATCGTGAAGCCGGAGAAACGCACGATCCAGAAAAAAACCGTAGCCAATGGCAGTGTTGTTCCACGGTTCGAGATCATGATAAAACCCACCGTAAGCGGTATCATTACGGAATTAATGGTAGAAGCTGGGGATGTTGTGAAGAAAGGCGATGTGCTGGCCAAGATCCAGATCGTACCGGACATGATCTCGCTCAGCTCATCCGAAAGTCGCGTGCGGCAAGCCCGGATCAGCGTTGAGAATGCGCAGCTAAATTTCGATCGCAACAAACCGTTGTTCGACAAAGGCGTTATCGCACAAGCAGAAATGGACCAGTTCCGTCTGGCACTGAACAATGCGCAGGAAGATCAACGTGGCGCGGAAGACAATCTGAGCGTGGTGCGTGAAGGCATTAGCAAAAGCAGTGGCAGCAGCAGCAACACATTGGTGCGAAGTACCATTGATGGAATGGTATTGGATGTGCCCGTGGAAAAAGGCAACAGTGTGATCGAACGGAACAACTTCAACGAAGGCACCACGATCGCATCGGTAGCTGATATGAAGGACTTGATATTCGAGGGCAATCTGGATGAAAGTGAAGTAGGCAAGGTGCGTTTGGGTATGCCGATCGTGTTGACCATTGGTGCGATCGATGATGCGAAGTGGGATGCCGAGGTGGAATACATCGCCCCGAAAGGAGTGGAAGAAGAAGGCGCGATCCAATTCAAGATCAAAGCCGCTGTGAAACTGCATGAAGGCCAAACGCTGCGAGCAGGATATAGTGCCAATGCCGATATCGTGCTTCAAGAGCGCGACAGCGTGCTGAGCATTCCAGAGTCGGTGATCGACTTCAACGAGGAAGGCGACAGTGCATTCGTAGAAGTTAAAGCAGGCGAAGGCTGGAGCCGTACCTATGTAAAGACAGGCTTAAGTGACGGCATCCACATTGAAGTACTTGATGGTGTAACGGACAGCACCGAATTGAAAGGGGCGGTGATCATGAAAGAGGAAGAGAAGGAGAAGAAAGATGGGCATTGATCTTTATCTTTTTGTATTCCGGCATCTTGGCTCAGCCCGAAGACCTACATTGCAATAGGACTTCGAGCGGAGTCGAGAAGCCCTAGTGCCCGAAGACCTACATTGCAATAGGTCGCCGAGCGGAGTCGAAAAGCCCTAGTGCCCGAAGACCTACATTGCAATAGGTCGCCGAGCGGAGTCGAGGTGCCCTATTGCGCCCTTGGCAACCTATTCGACATGGATCACGTCTCTTTCCCGACCCCTGAACATAATGTCCATACTCAAAGCCACTTTTGCCTCCTGCATCCTTTCAATTCTTTCATTACACCAAGCGGTTGCACAATTCGTTGTGCCTGATGCAGCTTTGGTAACGAAACTCCAATTCTTCGTGCCTGCCGCCATGAACGGCAACGTGTTGGATACCACCCATGCGGATGTACTGAACCTAGCTGTTCTACCGATCTGCTGCGCGGGCATTACGGACCTTAGCGGTGTGGAATACTTCACGGGCCTTGTTGAGCTAAGGGCCAACAACAACGCCATAACGACGTTGAACGAGTTACCACCGAATTTGGAGATATTGAACTTACGCATCAATAACCTCACCAGCCTACCCACCTTGCCGAACACTTTGGAAGACCTGGACTGCTCGGTGAACGTAATTACCGGCCTCCCCGATCTACCCCAAAGCTTGATCGAACTTGATTGTACTTCCAACCAGATCAACAGTCTACCTGCATTGCCTTCTACGCTTGACGCTTTGTATTGTGGTATCAATCCATTGTTCCAACTGCCTACACTTCCCCCCGCACTTCGCCGCTTAGGATGTGTTGCTACATCACTCACCGCATTGCCTACACTTCCTCCGATGATTTGGACAATAGATTGCTCAGGTAATCAGTTATCCGTATTTCCTGCGATCCCAGCTTCATTGCAATACCTCAGCTGCTCGCAGAACAACCTTTCGGTACTTCCCACGTTGCCCACTGGCATGGAATCTTTGGATTGTAGATCGAACCCTTCGTTGGTACTCCCATCACTCCCACCGGCACTTAATGTTTTCTGGTGTGATGCGATCAACATCAACACGCTGCCTCCGCTTCCCAACACGATCATAAGTCTATCCTGTGGCGACCTCAACCTCACTGCGTTGCCAACATTACCTGATTCATTGCAATATTTCAACTGCGCGAATAACCAACTCACCACACTCCCAACTCTACCAAATAGCCTGGATCGTTTCCATTGTGATAATAATGCACTTGGTTCTTTACCAGCACTGCCAAGTAGTTTAACATGGTTTACCTGTTCCAACAATACATTGGCCTGCTTACCCACGTTGCCCAACGGATTGGCTAACCTAAATACCACAGGCAACAACTTGAACTGCCTACCGAACATTCCACTAGCGTATGATCCTGTGTTGAGTGAGCTTGGTTTTCCGCTCGTGGTCTGTGATGTGGTTACCGGTCCGTGCGCTATTCTGCAGGAAGCAATAACAGGCACGGTCTTTAATGATGAGAATGGTAACGGCTCATTGGATGCTGGCGAAGCACCTTTTTTGAACGCCACAGTAGAAGCCACTCCGGGAAACTACCTGACCGCACCGGACGCGAATGGCAACTACGTATTGCCTATGGATGTGGGCACCTTCACGCTGGATGGCCAGGATGTTCTTTATCACACACGCACAACTGCCGCTACCACCATAACCCTTGCAGCCTTGCAGATCGACTCGTTGAACGATATCGGCTACCAAGCCATACCGGGCGTACATGATCTGGTCGTTCAATTTCACACCGCACAGGCGCGACCTGGTTTTAGCAACAACCTTTACTTGAACGTTAAGAACATCGGAACCGAGTCCACCACGGCAGACGTTACCCTAACATTCGATGCCGACCAGAATTGGGGTACAAGCACCGTAGCCCCAGCTACACTCAACGCTACGGATGCAAGTTGGTCCTTAATGATGATGCCCGGCGATGAGTGGGATGCCATTGTAACGCTCAACACTCCTGTAGGAACAGCATTGGGAACTCCTTTGGATCACCTGTTCAGCGCGCTGCCTGCTGCTGCGGATACAACACCAGCGGACAATTCCGTTGCTTTTGCCGGAATGGTCGTAGGTTCATTTGACCCGAATGATAAGACCGCATCACCTGCTACGTTAACGCCGGAACAAGTTCAGAACGGCGCATACATCGAGTACACCATACGCTTCCAGAATACCGGTAACTACCCCGCCGAGCGTGTAGTGATCACCGATACGTTGAGCAGTGACCTCCAATGGCACACCATGGAATACGTGAGCGGATCGCACACCAATACATGGTACATGAATGAAGGGCTATTGGTCTTTGTTTTTGATCCGATCTTCCTACCGGATAGCGTGTCCGATGAACCTAATAGCCATGGCTTCGTAACGTTCAAAGTAAAACCGGAAAGCAACTTACAGGATGGAGCTCAGATCGAGAACATCGCAAACATCTACTTCGATTTCAACGAGCCAGTGATCACAGAACCTTGCGTTTTCTCTGTGGATGTAAATACGGGAATAGCAACTACGGAAACGGATGGCTTCAGCATCTACCCGAATCCGGCAAGCCAAGAAGTGAATGTGTTCCTTGATGAACCGAACGCAATGTTCACGCTACATGCGTTGGATGGAAGGTTGCTACAAAGCGAAGGTATTTCCAGCGACCGCACCACGTTGGATATCAGTGGACTTGTAGCGGGCATGTATCTGATCAACATTACGAAGATGAATGGCGAACGGGTAGCACATCGTTTCGTGAAGAATTAGTGGGCTGGTTCAGTAGTGGGAACGCTCGACTCCGATCGAAAACCTCTGTAGTTGTAGATGATCGAATAGCGGGATCGTATTAGATTGCGATCTAAGTCAAAATCACCATTCTCCCATGGAAACGTTGAAACAGTTAGCGACAGTGCTACTTGTCTCCCTCGCATTCGGCAGTTATGCGCAGATCGATTCTCTGACCACCGAATTGCGACGGGCGAAGCAGGACACGAACAAGGTCAAAATCCTGAACCTGCTAAGCGAGAAAGCGGGCTGGCGAGTAGGAAAGCACGACACCGCTATCATACTTGCAAATGAAGCCAGCACATTGGCCAAAAGGTTGGGATTTGAGCAAGGAATTGCGCAAGCGCATAGCCATATAGGCTTGGCCTACATGCAGCTTGGATCGCTGGATAGCGCCATGGCTGAACACGAGGCTGCGTTGCGTATTCGGCAACGATTGGACGATAAAGCTGGCATTGCTAATTCCTATGGGAACATAGGTCACGTTCACAAGAATCGAGGTGAACTTGAAGAGTCGATCCGGTATTATCTGCTTGCAGTGGCAATGGATAAGGCGGCAGGAAAGATGAGTTCGATGGCCAACTGGTACAATCATATGGGTGCAGTTCAGTTAACCCTAGGAGATTTCCCGAAGGCCATGGAAACTAACTTGATGGCACTGCGGATCCAGGAAACTGAAGGTGATAGCTCCGGTATGACCTATTCGTACAACAACATCGCGATCATCCATCTTAAGCAGAAAGCCTACGCGGAAGCGTTGGTCAACTGTAATAAGGCGTTGGGCATACTCGTGCAGACCGGCAACAAGCGGGGAATGGCGAATACCCGGATCAAGCTCGGGAATATCCACAAAGCAATGGGTGAAATAGATGCGGCTTTTGAAAACTATACAGCGGCTTTACTGCTCTACGAGGAAGCTGGCGACCAGAAGCAGATCGCCGCATGTCATGGGAATATCGGGACCTTATACAAAGAAAAAGGCGACCTCGAACAGTCGCTGAAAAGCCAGCTATTCGCATTGGAGATCTTCAAAAACATCGGAGATCAGAATGGTGAGATGATCAGCTATGCCAATATCGGAGGTGTCTACATGGACATGGGCGATGCGGCAGCGGCCGTGAAATGGTATCATATTGGCCTGAACATGGCCGAACAATTAGGCAGCGATCATTCGGCAATGGAATTGTGCAAAGGATTGATGGATGGTTATGTGGCCATGGGTGATCATCGCTCAGCCCTGGCGAGCTACCAGCAACACATCGCTTATCGTGATAGCTTGTACAATGAAGAGAACACAAAGAAGCTCACGAAGCTGGAAATGCAATATTCATTTGACAAGAAGGAAGCAGCAACGTTGGCCGAGCAGGAGAAGAAGGATGAGTTGGCGTTGCAGGAGCTCAAACGCCAGAAACTATTGCGCAATGGATCCCTCGGCGGCTTTGCTTTAGTAGGTCTGTTCGCCGGCATATTCTTCAAACAGCGCAACCGTATCGGAAGGGAAAAGAAACGTAGTGAGGAGCTACTGCTCAACATCCTTCCGGAAGAGGTGGCTGAAGAATTGAAAGTAAAAGGGGAAGCGGAAGCGCGGCAGATCGAGCAGGTGACGGTACTTTTCACGGACTTCAAAGGCTTCACGGCGATTAGCGAGGCAATGAGCCCGAAGGACTTAGTGCGTGATCTCCACGAATGCTTCAGCGAATTCGATCGGATATGTGAGCGGCACGGGCTGGAGAAGATCAAGACCATCGGCGACGCTTACATGGCTGCAGGTGGTCTGCCAACTCCGAACGCCACCCATGCAAAAGATGTGATCGGAGCAACCTTGGAGATGCGCGACTTCATCGCAGATGGTAAGGCGCGGAAGGTAGCGCTCGGCACTGCATTCTTTGAGATCAGGATAGGTGTCCATACTGGGCCGGTAGTGGCGGGCATCGTAGGGGTGAAAAAATTCCAATACGACATTTGGGGTGACACCGTGAACACGGCTTCGCGCATGGAGAGCAGCGGAGAAGTGGGACACGTAAATATCAGTGAGGCGACGTATACGTTGTTGAAAAGCGAGCCGGATCTTACTTTCACGGAACGTGGAAAAGTGCAAGCAAAGGGCAAGGGTGACATGATGATGTACTTCGTTGAACGGCGTGTTCCAGAAGCATGATCTTCAGAGCCATTCAACAAGATACACTGTCGTTGAATAATAGAATTGTGCTTATGTAGTTCTTAAAGAACGCTGTTCGAGCTTCAAACCGCACGATCAACAATAGTTCCGGATATTAGCGGCATGAAACTTCGAGTTATTTCTCTATGCGCTATTTTATTGGGCGCTGGAACCTATGCCCAGAACAACACCCCCGATCTCAGCACCTTGGATGCATACATTGCCGATGCTATACAGAAATTCGATCAACCTGGCCTAGCCGTTGGAATTGTGAAGGATGGTGCGCTCCTCTATAGCAATGGCTTTGGAAAATTGGATCTCGCAAAACCAGAACCGGTTGATGCAAATAGCATCTTCTTCATTGCAAGCATGAGCAAAGCATTCACGGCATGCGCTGTGGGGTTGCTTGTTGACGATGGCAAAGTAGATTGGAACGATCCCGTAGTGAAACACCTTCCATGGTTCAGTACGCCGGATGCATATGTTACCGAACACATGATGGTGAAGGACCTGCTTTGCCACCGGAGCGGTTGGGGCACCTTCGATGGTGACCTGTTGTGGTACGGCACTGATCTGAGCCAGCGTGAGATCTTGGATAGGCACAGCAAGGAACCGTTCTCGTTCGCGTTCCGCGATGAGTTCGGCTACAGCAACCTCATGTTCATCGCTGCAGCGCAACTGATCGAATCCGTATGTGGAAAGACCTGGGACCAGTTCGTTACGGAGCGCATCCTGCAACCGTTGGACATGAAACGCACCACCGTGGAAACCTCCGACCTCAGCAAATTCGACAACGTAGCCCTACCTCACGTCCGCAAAGGACAGGACTCTACCGCTCCACAAAAAAGCATGCCCTACCAGGCGCTGCAAGGTGCTGATGGTGCGTGTGGCATCAACAGCTGCATAACGGATCTTGCACGCTGGGATGCCATGTGGGCCAACGAAGGAAAGCATAACGGCGCGCCATTCTTGAGCGAAGAAACCTTCAACATGATCACGTCAACGCAATTAGCCATGGGTGGCCGCCGCGATGGTGCTGCCTTGGGTTGGTTCGTGGAATATCAGGACAATGAAAAAGTGATCACCCACAGTGGCGGTATGCCCGGTTTCATACTGAACCATGCTGTAGTTCCGGATAAGGATCTCGCGGTGATCTGTTTAGGCAATGGCGAGAGCTACTCCGTATTTGCAATAACCGCGAAGATCTTGAACATGTATTTAGGTGATGGAACTGCCGATCCGGTGGCGGCTATGATCCCACGCTTGGCAATCCGCAACGAACGTGAAGTAAAACGCGTTGCCGACCGCCTCACCGCCCGCGTAAAAGGCACGAAACCCACTGTAAGCAACAACAAATTGGCGGGGACTTATACCGATAAGGTCTACGGTAGCGTAGCCATCACGGAGGTCGCAGGAAATGCTGTACTCACCTTCCCGCACGCCAAAGAACTTTTCACTGGCACCTTGGAACACTGGCACTATGACACCTACCGTTGGAACCACGCAGACCCGTTCCTAGAGCCAGGTTACATCATCTTTAACTTCGACGCCGATCACAACGTGAAAGGCTTCAAGATCGATCTGAACAGCCCGGATTTCCACTTCTATAAGTTGGATCTGTTAAGGGAGTGAGTAAGGTTAGTTCGAGCATAGATCTTCGGCAATTCGCACTTACGTTGATCATCGGACGACCAACAAACCGAAAATGCCCACCCGCACGCAGCTTATCCTTTTCTTCCTGATCAACACCTTCCTATGCGCATGGCATTTGGATCATGCTCGCAATGACAACAGTGTTTCACGTGCAGCGACCGTTGCGGCATTGGTCGGTGAAGGAACAGTGTACATTGATGCATATGCAGAAGGGCTTGGCGATAAGGCAGTGATCAATGGCCATGCGTATTCGGATAAAGCTCCCCTACCCGCTTTTCTTGTTGCGCCGGTTTATGCGGTTCTTGTGCAAACCGGGTTACTGCACGTAAGGGAAGGAAACTTATTGAATGGCGGTCTTTTACGTCTTGGCGGATTGCTTTGTGCCAGCATCCCATTAGCACTTATCATGACGTTACTGTGGTTGCGCGTGGTACGCAGCAAAGAGCGAAAATTGCCTGCTTTCCTACTTGCCGCATTGCCGATCTACGGGTCGTTCCTATTCGTTTACAGTGGTACGTTCTACAGCCATGTTCTGGGCGCAATGTTCGTCCTGCTCGGCTACCATTCACTAAAAGCACAACGTGGGTTTGAAGCTGGTCTTTTCTGTGGAGCAGCAGTGCTAACGGAATACACTCTGGCAATATTCCCGGTATTCTGGGTGGTGCAAAGTTTATTGTTGAAGCAAGAAAGGACCGCACTCGGAATGATCAAAGGCGGCCTATTGCCAGCAGCACTTCTGCTCGGATACAATACGCTCACCACGGGATCACCGATCGACTTTGCCTACCGCCATGTGCCGGAATACGCGTTCATGCAAGAGGGCATGGGCTTGGGCCTACCATCCATCAAGGCACTGTGGGGGCTTACGTTCAGCCCTTATCGCGGTCTGTTCATTTATGCTCCTGCGGTGTTGATCGTAGTCGTCCACTGGCTAAGGACCGAAAACGCTAGAATATTCTTAAAAGACCCGGTCCTGCCTGTGGTGTTGATCCATTTTTTAGTGATCGCGGGGTACACCATGTGGTGGGGCGGCTGGGCGTATGGCCCGCGACATTTAGCTGCCAGCGCCGTTTTGTTGTGCTATGTCGGCGTCCCCAAGATCGCACTTAGTACTAAGTGGTCGTATATGTTGGTCATAGCGAGTACCATTGGGTTCATTCTTGCGTTAGCCGCCAAAAGCACATTGTGGTACGATCTGCCAACGGACATAACTTCACCCCTTACAAGTCTTATAATGCCAAATTTGATGAACGGTGACTTCAGTGATCGCTATTGGATCATTGACACACTAACGATCTCCAAGAAAACGGCAACAGTGTTATATATCCCATTGTTCATCTTGGGCTGTTATGGCATGTATGCAATGGAACGGAATAATACACAACACACATCAGGATCACGCTGAATGCACCTCTTCCATTGTCTTGATCTTGAAGGTGAACTGATCACGCTACCAGAAGAAGAAGCGCACCACGCCGCCAACGTCTTGCGGTTGGTGGTTGGCAGCAAGGTTGGTCTGCTGAATGGCCAAGGGCTTTCGGTACAAGCAACACTTGTGGATGTATCTAAAAAGCGCGTAGTGGCTGAAGCGATCACACGCGAACTGCATCCTCCGGAACGCCAAGCAACCATCCATTTGGCCGTTGCACCCACCAAACAGATAGACCGGTATGAATGGTTCGTGGAGAAAGCAGTGGAGATCGGTGTTGATCGTATAACGCCACTGATAACGAACCACAGCGAACGCACCAAACTGAGGCTTGATCGCTTGAAACGCGTTGCGGTTTCGGCCATGAAACAAAGCCAGCGCACATGGCTACCGCAGATCGACGAACCCATGAAATTGGAAGCGTTGCTGAAGGAACAACTCCCTGCCCAACGGTACTTCGGTTGGTGCGAAGGTGAGCACCGTTCACTAATGAACAGCTACGACCCTATTGAAGATGTTCTACTTTTGATCGGTCCAGAAGGTGATTTCTCTACCGAGGAAGCAAACACATTACGCGCGCAGGAATTCGGCGCCATCAGCGTAGGTACAGCACGTCTGCGCACCGAGACCGCAGCATTAAGCGCAGTAACGTGGATGAGCTTGGCGCAGCAGCGGTAACTTTGCACCAATGACCATCGGCACGTTTTTCCAATTTTTACGCAACAACATGCTGGCCCTTCGACCAAGCAGGCGCTCGATCCTAAATTCTTCATTCTTCATTCTGCATTTTACATTCCTGCTCCCGCAGGCCTTCTCACAGGGCAGCTATCAACTCGCAGTATTGAAATACAACGGCGGTGGCGACTGGTACGGCAACCCCACGAGCCTTCCCAACTTGGTAAAGTATTGCAACCAACAACTTGGCATGAGCATGAATACGGATGTTCCGGTAGTGGAGGTCGGCAGTCCGGATCTGTTCACCTACCCGCTCGTACATATGACAGGCCATGGAAACGTAGTGTTCAGTCCACAGGAAAGCGAGAACCTGCGCACATATTTGATCGGTGGAGGCTTCCTGCACATCAGTGACAACTACGGTATGGATGAATTCATTCGCCCCATGATGAAGCGTGTTTTCCCCGAGCTGGAAATGTTGGAACTTCCCTTCTCGCACGCGATCTACCATCAGAAATTCAACTTCAGCCAAGGACTACCGAAGATCCACGAGCATGACAATAAACCACCACGCGGCTATGGCCTGTTCTGGGAAGGGCGCTTGGTCTGCTTCTATGATGTTGAGTGTGATCTCGGTGATGGATGGGAAGATCCTGACGTACACGGAGACAGCGAAGCAACGCGTACTAAAGCGCTTCAGATGGGCGCCAACATTGTGAGCTTTGCATTTAGCGGGCAGGATAATTGAATTGTGATCAGACGATCAGAAAATTAGAGGATCAGACGATCAGATGTTCTACCACCTATGCTGTCGACGAAAGAGGAACGCGGATCTTGACCAGAAGATCCAGTTCCAGCTGCGCTAGATCAAACAAAACCGGTGTCATCCGATCATTCTTTATTATGATCATCTGCGTCATCTGCGTTCCTCTTTGATCCAATTCACCATCGATCAACGATATACCACAATTGCGCTATTGTGAAAACTTGACGGATCATAGTGCTTTGTGCCATTCAAAAAAGAGATGATCACCATGAGTACCACAATTGACCTGAAGAGCCGTTATGCCGAACTGAAAGCTTCACAGCCGCACACCTACTTGCGCAACGCAGCTGCTGAATTAGGCGTTAGCGAAGTGGAGTTATTGTGTCTACAGCTCGGTGAAGGTGTAACGCGCTTAACGGACGATCCAAAGGTGATCTTGAAGGATGTTCCTCAGTTAGGTCGCGTAATGGCACTGACCCGCAACAACGACGTTGTTCACGAACGCAAAGGCAGTTACAAGAACCCAACACTGGAAGGTCATGTGGGCCTTTTTGTTGGGGCCGATATCGATCTGCGCATTTTCTGGTCGCATTGGGCAAGTGCTTTTGCTGTTGAGGAGCAAGGACCAAATGGTTTGCGACATAGCCTACAGTTCTACGATCCAAAAGGAACTGCAGTACACAAGATCTATCTCTTGGAAGAAAGCAACGTTACTGCGTACCTAGCTCTGGTAGCACAGCATAATGCTACGGACCAAAATGCACCATCGGTTATACTTACTGCTCCTACACCACGCCCAGAAATGCCTGATGCCGCAGTGGATGTAGCGGGCCTAAAGCAAGGTTGGTTGGCGTTGAAGGATACACATGACTTCTACATGTTATTGCGCGATTTCCGCGTTAGTCGTACCCAAGCATTGCGGTTAGCTCCTGAAGGAAACTATGCTGTACCTGTAAAACCGTCCGTTTTGCGCGCTATGCTAACTGCTGCCGCAGCGCAACAAGTACCCATCATGATCTTTGTTGGCAACCCAGGCATGATCCAGATCCACTCCGGAGTTGTCACGAACATTGTGGATGCCCGCGGTTGGCTCAATGTGCTGGATCCAGAATTGAATGTTCACATTCGCGAAGAAGCAATACGTTCGGCATGGATCGTACGTAAGCCCACTACCGACGGCATGGTCACTGCTCTGGAATGTTATGATGCGGCAGGTGAACAGATCATACAGCTCTTCGGTGCGCGCAAACCCGGCATTCCTGAATTGGAGACCTGGCGCAACCTGGTGGCTTCAGTAGAACAAGAACACCTTCTATGAGCACCATGGCACGTGAACGCACGAACTGGATCCGCAAATTGGGCTGGGCAGGACTCCTTTTCTTCTTGATCAAAGGTCTGGTATGGCTTGGTATCTTTTTCGGAATGGGGAAGGTTTTGGGGGCCTAGAAAGTAGAGATATGTCGAACAAATAAAGACTGTCTTGGCCAGTGGAAACGGAATTCCCCAGAGCTATCGGTTCTCAAACTCCCAGCCCTACTGAGGAAAAACTAATTATGGATCTGTTAAGGTGCAAAGGAATTATCTTAAAGATCTTGCTTAAATGACGATCATAAAGCATTTGTTCAATCATATGCGCCGTGCGGCGGACGTATCCGTGTACATCTGTGTTGATCTGTGGTGCCTTATTCTTGCAACGTGCGAGGTCCTGGTAACGGATCGTCCTGCGATTCCTACCCCAAACCGCTCAATAATCTAACAAACGTCATCTCCCACGAACCCGATCTTAACGCAATTTGCAAGGTGAAGACCAAGGAGCTGACAAAAGTCACGTGCTACCACTGCGGGGATCCGTGTGTGGATGAACACCGCGTACACGACGGGAAAGACTTCTGCTGCAACGGCTGTATGGTGGTCTACGACCTGCTGAACGAAGCAGGCTTATGCGACTATTACGCCCTGGAAGAAAAGCCGGGCGTAAAACAACGCAGCGCTATCGACGAGCAACGCACGGAGCTGTTCGAGCTACCGGAAGTGCGTGAGCGCATTGTGGAATTCAGCGAGGAAGGCATTACACGCGCACGCTTCCATGTTCCACAAATGCATTGCAGCTCATGTATCTGGCTGCTGGAGAATTTGAACCGCATAGAGCCGAACGTTCTACGATCGCGGGTTTCGTTCACCAACAAGGAACTCACGATCACCTTCCGCGAAACAAATTTTCCGTTACCAAAGCTGGTGGCATTATTGCGCCGGATCGGCTATGGTCCGCAGTTAACGGCAAGCTCAGGTACCGACAAGCAGGCACTGGTTCCGCGAATGTTGTACATCCGGTTGGGTGTAGCGGGATTCATTTTCGGCAACACCATGTTGCTCAGCTTTCCGGAATATTTGGGTGCCGATACGGAAGCGGGTCTGAAGAGCGGATTCCAATGGCTGATCGTCCTGTTCTCTTTCCCGGTCGTCTTCTTCCTGAGTACCGATTTTTTCCGCAGTGCTTGGGCGGGCATCCGCACCAAACAAGTGAATATTGACCAGCCGATCGCACTCGGTATTGTAGCGCTATGGTCGCGCAGTTTGTGGGAAGTCATCGCGAGTGTTGGTCCAGGTTATTTCGATTCGTTGGCCGGTCTATTGTTCTTTCTGCTCATTGGCCGATGGTATCAAGCATACACGTACAAAGCGTTACGGTTCGATCGCGCATTGGAGGATTTCCTTCCCTTGCTCGTATTACGCAAAACCGCTACAGGAGAGGTGGCAGTGCGCGTTGCGGATCTTATTCCCGGTGATCGCATCATGATCCGTGATCAGGAACTTGTACCAGTGGATGCCATCCTTTGCGAGGGAACCGGGCATATCGACAACAGCTTCATTACGGGCGAGCCACAACCCTCGCGGAAACAATTTGGAGATACCATCAAAGCCGGCGGAAGGCAGCGCGGAGCCGCGATCGAGCTAGAGGTTCTGCGCACTTTTAACGACAGTCGATTAAAAAAACTCTGGGAGGAACAAAGCAGTTTGCAGGACCGGCCTGCTATGCCGAAACTGATAGACACGGTTGCGCGACGGTTCACCATCGGCGTTCTGCTGGTTGCTGTCGGTGCAGGACTATTCTGGTGGGGCAAGGATCCAGCGCAAGTGTGGTTGGTGGTAACTGCGGTGTTGATCGTTGCGTGCCCTTGTGCCTTGGCCTTGAGCATGCCGTTCGCTTATGGCCATACCATTCGCCTCATGGGCAAACGTGGACTCTTCCTACGCGACATTGAAGTGGTGGAACGCATGGCTCACGCCGATACGGTTGTGTTCGATAAAACGGGTACGTTGACAGCACGGGAAGCACACGAGGTCGTATGGGTAAATGATGCATTGGTAGTGGCCTTGGTGCTATCTGATGATGAAAAGGCACTCGTGAAGTCATTAGCGCGGAACAGTACGCATCCCTTGAGTGCTGTGTTATTCAAAGAGATCAAAGGCGAGATCGTAGATGTGATCGACGTGGAAGAGCATGTGGGACAAGGCATTGCGGGCAACGTGAACGGGATCCCTGTTCGGATCGGATCAGCGGCCTTCTGTGGTGGAAAAGAACTACCGCGTGGCAATGGTGATGCGCACGTACACATCACCTTAGGGGGTGTGCATCGCGGGTATTATGTGATCCGTAAACGTGCGCGCTCAGGCATTGTGAACGCTGTACATGAACTACGTAAGACCATGCGTGTGGCATTGCTCACAGGAGATGCTTCGGTGGATGCGGAACTCACCCATGCATTTGCAAATGCAACGGTGGTCACGAGTTGCACACCTGTGGATAAAGGGCAAGCGATCATCGCGGAGCAACAGAACGGACACCGCGTAGTCATGGTCGGCGATGGCTTGAACGATGCAGGTGCACTGGCGCAAAGCGATGTGGGCATTACGGTAACCGAGACCACCGCCGCACTCACCCCGGCCAGTGATGCGATCATGGATGCGAATGCGTTGGAACAGCTGCCGCACTTCTTGCTAATGGCACGCAGAGCGCGGCGCATTGTCATTGCCAGTTTGATCATTTCATTGTGCTACAACATCACCGGTGTAGCGTTTGCGATCAGTGGGCAGCTAACGCCCTTATTCGCGGCCATTCTAATGCCACTAAGCTCCGTAACGGTGGTAGCGTTCGTTAGTGTGGCTGTTTGGTTGGGCGCACGACGGTAAAGTGTACGGGGTTGAAGGCTCGGCAACCGCAACAAGGGTCTACCACTCCCGTGCAGGCCTAATACTACTTTTTGGGGCCAGTATCTCCCGCACAATAGCTCACCCACTTCTTGAATTGCTCCGGAGTTAGAATATGTTCAACTTCGGAAAGTATCGTACTTCCATCGGCGTTCGAAATGGAGTTAGGTTCTTTCTTGGCAGCAGCCACGCTGCATTCTTCTGCACATGCCTCCTGAACAAATTTCATGCGTTTCTGCTGGTCGTAGGTCAGTTTCAGTTCGTTCCATACATCATCCGTTGTACCCAGCAAACAGCTTTGCAACAATTCCTTGGAAGGCGCTTGGTCGGATACTTGTGCTAAGGAGGTAAAGCTGAATGCAGATACTGCAAGAAAAAGCAATAAGGACTTCAGCATGGTATTCTGAATTAGGAACATTCAAACCTGAACACAAAATACGGACCATAGCCCAGAAGACCTGAGAATTCGGCCAATAGTTATGCACATATTCCAAGTTAGCCATGCTAGCGGCCCACGAAAGAAAACTGACGATCACCCATACAAATCATTCAACGATGTTGTACCTTCAGCCTATGCGCAACCAACTGCTCATTCTTGCAGTGGTGCTCGGCATACCGGGACCACTGCTTGCTCAGGACAGAGAGTATCTGTCGGATCCCGATCCAACCTGTATCCTGTCTACTGACAAGGAAACATGGATGTCCTTGGGCCTCACCACGGAACAGCTCCACACGGTAGAAGGTCTACAGACCGCTTGCGAGACGGATTGTACGGTCTACAAGAAGTCCACGAACAAGGAAGTTGCCTTACCATCCACCATTAAGGAATATCAGGAAAAGGTCCTTAAAGTGATCGGTGAAGAGAAATACGTCCAGTGGTTAAAGTGGTGCGCGAACAGGCCTGTCAAGGGCTGACTTCACTGCTGTGATCTGTTCGTCAACTACTCCACGACCACACGGATCGGGGATAGAAACTGTCGATTCGTTGAACTCAACTGCATGGACTATGGTCCAGCGAGCCAAGCTCGGCGGTCGTTCTGTTCATAACGATCCAAAAGAGTTAAGGCGAAAGGCACAACAAGAACGAGAAGCCGCATTGCGACCTCTCGTTCCTCAATTACGGTTGACTATCACTTCTTCTCTTCCTTCTTTGCTTTCGGTGCAGGTGGTGTGGTACCAAGCTGATGGTAAACCGAAAGTCTATCGTAATACATATACGACTTGGTGATCTTTCCGCTCTCTACACGAGCATCGTAAAAGAATGGTACGGTATACGATTTTCCGGTAGCGTTATCCTTCGCGGAATAGTCACCCCAGAAGTGTACCCAATCTCCGGCGTACTCATCACCCGCAGCAACACTTACACACTCAGCGAACACCTTTCTGAGCTTCTGGTCCGAGCGTGTTGAATCGTTCTTGGCCCACATCTCAATTATGCCCTCAACATCCGATGAATCCGACGGTGTGAATGTATTGTTCGCATAGAACCCAGGGGCGCACGCAGCGCGAATTGCGGCAGCATCAGCTTTCAGCAAACCATTCAAGTAACTCTCCACGACTGCGATATTAGCATCGGCCGCAGCGGGTATGGAGGAAAGTGGATGTACGAAATGCTCCTCGACCGGAGGGCATGGCGGTGGCGTTGAACAGGCCAATAGTAAAAGGCTTGGCAAAGCGAGAGCGAAAACGATCTTTTCGAACTTCATGGAGAAAAGGAATTTGAGGTTAGTAAAAGGAGAACTGCGCAAAAATGCACATTCTACAGGTTATGATACCCCGTATAATTGCCAGTTCTATGGGTTGAAGCCTTGTGATCCTAAGGTCCTATTCCAATTTTAACTGGTTCGGGTTTCGCCCTCAAATACCGCGCTGGGAAACAGCACCTACACTTAAGAACGGGTATCCATGTCGGTCACAACTGGTGTGTTCTCCTTTCTAGTTTGCCACATGTGCAGGACAAGCAGGATAACGGAAACCGGTAGGAGGAGCGATACGGCCAACAACAGCTCATAATAATCTGGGATCAAGCCCCACCCCATCCAGAACATCGTGCCTTGAACAAAGAGCAATGCTTCAGACAGCAAGAATCCTGAAATGAAAAGAATAATGGCCAATGACACGATCCGCTTTTTTTCGATGAACCAACCTTTCATCAATGCATGAGTGAAGAGCAATGCGCTAACGGCACCCAACGTATTGAGGTGGATGAACCCGATCACGTAATTCCGCAAAGTGAGTGCCATATTGGCGACCATAGGAATACTAACGGCTGCTTGTGCAGCTATGCGTGCAGCCATGGAGATGAGCATTATTCCGATCAATGCCCGCATCCAAGGCGTGGTCTTTACGTACGCTCGCAACCGTGCGCGGCCCATGGCTTGCAGGGTTCGCCAGGCGGCCCAGAACTGGATCAATACACCAGCGGAATTCACGGCAAGGACAATAGCGTTCCGTTCGCTCCAAGCGATCACCAGAGCAAAGGTCAGGAAAATGCTGATCACCCAAAGCGTGACCGTATTGTTATCGATACGGACATTCACACCGTGCAGTTCCGCCCATCTGGAACCGATCGCCATGGCCGCGAACCAGAACCAACCATTGAACTGGAAATGCAGGAACCACTGCACACTCCAATAGTACCATTCCGTTCCGGCAAGGTTACTGGTCATTATCGGCCCCATGGCCCACACTCCGATCGTACTGCATATCTGAAGAAGGAATGCAAGCCGCACCAACCGCCTACTCCCCTCTTTGGGCCAGGATGCAGTGTGCCTCCAAACAATTGCGATAAGCACATAACCCGCCAAGATCTGCAAGCCGGAAAATGCAATTGAGGCAGCGCCGTACCCTTGCAGCGGGAAAGCGATCAGCATACCTAGAACAGTGGCCTGGGAGATCAGTATCCACCATAGAAAAGAGCGTGGTGCTTTGCGATCGTCCTGCCCCAATATAGTGACCAACAAAGCCGGGAACACCCAGCCCAACATGGCCACGTGCGAGTGTGCGTGCATCCATGGCTTGAACAAAAGCCATGGCATATCCACAACAAAGATCAACCGAAGAAAAAATCCGATCGTTGCGGCAATGGCAAAGAATAATAGAGCGCTAAAAAAGGCACGTTGCATGGGACTGCGAGGTTCGGAAGGTTAACAAGAGGACAAGCTGATGAAAGTCATAAGAGCATCTGAGTTGTGGCAGTTAAGCGTGACAGCTAACTTTGCACTTTTGACACGTAAACCAAACACCATGCGCAACACAAAGAATATGCTTGTAAGAACATCTGTAACGCTTGCCACTTTAGCAGGCATAATGTTGATGGTTTCATGCGGCGAAGATAGTGGACCAAAAACTCCTCCCGGTACCGACGCGGCTCCGAGCGCAAGCTCCGATGCTGCCCCAGCAGCACAGTTAATAACGGCGGCCGATCTCAATTTGGGTGATATTGACCCTGCATTGGTGGAAAAAGGAAAGACCACTTATGATGTGAAGTGCCAAGCCTGCCACAGCCTCGGCGAGAACCGTGTTGTGGGTCCCGGATGGAAAGGCATTATCACGAAGCGCGAACCAGCATGGATCATGAACATGATCGTACATACCGAAGCCATGTTGGAAACCGATCCAGAAGCTCAAAAGATGCTCGAAGAATGTTTGGTACGTATGCCGAACCAGAATTTGAGCCACGACGATGCCCGCGAGATCCTTGAATACATGCGCACCCTTTGATCCTGAGAACGGATCCTATTCACCATCCACAAAACCCTCTTTATGAAACGACCTCTCTTATCAACCGCGGCTTTGCTTATTGCAGGTGGCGGTGCCTTTCTGGCATTCAATAGCATGCAGGGATGCAGGCCTACAACTGCGGCAACTGCCGTATCAGGTGATGCAGCCTCCAAAGTCTATGTCAAACCTGGTGCATATGATGAATTCTACAATTTCGTAAGCGGCGGCTTCAGCGGCCAACTTGCGGTCTATGGTATACCCAGCGGCCGTTTATTACGCGTAATACCGGTATTCGCCCAAGATCCACAGAGTGGATACGGTTATAGCGAAGAGACCAAACCGATGCTTACCACAACTCACGGGTTCATACCATGGGATGATTCGCACCACCCGGAGCTGTCCCAGACCGATGGTGTACCTGACGGAAAGTGGTGTTTCATTAACGGGAACAACACACCACGCATTGCACTGATCGATCTTGGAACATTCCGTACCAAGAGCATCATTGAGATCCCGAACTGCGCAGGTAACCACAGTTCACCGTTCACGACCGGGAACAGCGAGTACGTTGTCAGCGCGACCCGTTTCAGTGTTCCAATGGGAACCGAAGAGGAACGCGACGTACCGATCGATTCCTACAAGGAGAATTTCAAAGGGACTGTTAGCTTCATCAAGCCGGAGCCCGAGACCGGAAAAATGAGCATCGCGTTCCAGATCACTACTCCGGGTATGAACTTCGACCTTTCACATGCCGGTAAAGGCCCAAGTGAGGGCTGGTTCTTCTTCAGTTGCTATAACAGCGAACAGGCGTATAGCCTGTTGGAAGTGAATGCAAGCCAGAACGACAAGGACTATGTGATGGCACTGAATTGGAAAAAGGCCGAGGAATATGCCAAGGCAGGTAAAGGAAAAATGGTACCGGGAAAGCACGTTACCAACTGGTGGAACGAGGATACCCATAACGCCGAGATCAGCACGGTGGATCAAGTATTGCAATTGGATCCGCGTGAATTGACCGATCTGCTCTACTTCATGCCTTGCCCAAAATCACCACACGGTTGTGATGTTGATCCAAGCGGGGAGTTCATTGTTGGTAGTGGTAAACTAGCTGCATTGATCCCTGTATTCTCATTCGCGAAGATCCAAGAAGCTATTGCAAAGAACGATGTGGAAGGTGACTTCCAAGGCATTCCTGTATTGAAATATGCAAGCGTTCTTCACGGTGAAGTAAAGCGTCCAGGACTAGGGCCATTGCACACTGAATTCGATGGAAAAGGCAATGCTTACACCAGCATGTTCGTTAGCAGTGAGATCGTGAAATGGGATCTGAAGACGTTGGAGGTTCTGGATCGTGTACCTACTTACTACAGCATTGGGCACTTGAGCATACCTGGCGGAGACAGCAAGAAGCCATGGGGTAAATATGTGATCGCTTATAACAAGATCACTAAAGATCGTTTCCTTCCTACTGGACCTGAGCTGAATCAAAGCGCTCAGCTTTACAGCATCGAAGGTGACAAGATGGAATTGTTGCTTGACTTCCCGACCATTGGTGAGCCACACTATGCACAATCCATCCCGGCTGATCTGGTACGTCCACGTGAGGTGAAGTTCTTCGACATAAACAAGAACCAGCACGAATTCGTTTCCAAGGGCGAAAAAGATACCAAGATCGAACGTAGAGGTAATCAAGTACACGTTTGGATGACCACCATTCGCTCGCACATCACCCCGGATAACATCGAAGGGATCAAGATGGGTGACGAAGTATACTTCCACGTAACGAACTTGGAGCAGGATTGGGATGTACCACATGGTTTTGCAGTAAAAGGTGCGGCCACCGCAGAATTATTGGTCATGCCGGGTGAAACACAGACATTGAAGTGGGTACCCGACCAAGTTGGTGTCGTCCCATTCTATTGCACTGACTTCTGTAGCGCATTGCACCAAGAAATGCAAGGTTATGTGCGTGTATCTCCTGCGAATAGCAAAGTACCGTTGACCGCTGTTACCCGTTCATTCGAACCGGGATCGTAAGAAATAGAAGAGATGACTAAGGACATCCGGTGGGACTGAACACCCACCGGATGTTTCATTTAATGCAATACAAAACACAATGAATACTCCACGTATCCGTCCGTTCAACCGCATATTGCTCGCGATCGCAGCGCTTGGTCTGGGAGCCTTACTCGTGGTTCCGATCTGGCGTATCGATCTTGTTGCACCACAATATCCTGAGGGCCTATTTCTCCAGATCTTCCATGACCGCTTCGATGGCGACGTGCGGAACATCAATGGTTTGAACCACTACATCGGCATGGGCACGATCGAGAACGAGATGTTCCCTGAATTCGAGATCATGGAATACGTGTTCTACCTTTTGATCGGCTGGGGGTTGGTCGCAGTAATAATTGGTCGCGTAAGCGCTCTGTTCACTTGGTTGATGGCGCTCTTTGCCTTTGTGCTTTGGGCCATGTGGGACATGTATAGTTGGGGCTACAATTATGGCCACAACCTGGATCCGCATGCGGCGATCAAAATTGAGGGTATGGCCTATCAACCGCCGCTCTTCGGACATAAGAAATTGTTGAATTTCGACGCTTGGTCCTTACCCGATACGGGTGGCTGGATCCTGTTCGCCATCATATCGATCGCGGGAATTATTTGGTTCTATGAATGGCGATGGCCTTCAAAAAAGGTGATCGCCTCTAGTAAAAAAAACACGACGACGCCTGTAGCCACGACAGTCGCGGCAATAGCTATGTTGATGACCTCATCATGTGCAGGTCCTGGTGGCGCACCGGAAGTCGCGATCGGCAAAGTAGAATGTGCATCCTGCCGGATGACGGTAGTGGATCCGCAGTTCGCATCTGCTATAGTGACAATGAAGGGAAGGACGTATGCCTTCGATTCGCCGGAATGCATGGTACAACATGTGGCCGAGGGTGCTATTGCAGAGGAACAGGTCAAGAGTTGGTGGGTGTGTGACCATGCCCATAAAAGCTCATTCATTGACGCTACCAAAGCATATTACTTGGCTTCACCTGACCTCCACAGCCCCATGAATGGCAATGTCGCTGGATTTTCCAGCGAGGCTGAACGTGCTACAGCTGAAAAGATCTACCACGGTACGTTATTGACCTGGGAAGAAGCCAGAAAGGAACTTTCGGAGTGACCCGTTACTTTACATATGCATTAGGTGTTGTTCTATTTCTTTCCGGTCTTAGCGCTAAAGCAACTATTATTACCGTAAGCCCCGAAAGTGTTCGTACCATCACAGAGGCCATCCTGCTCTCGCTCGATTGTGATACGATACAGGTAAGCAGCGGCACCTACAAGGAAGGTACGATCAGCATTAACAGACCGATCGTATTGATCGGCTTGGACTGGCCGGTGATAGATGGCGAAGAAAAGGGTGATGTGCTCATCGTTACAGCATCGCACGTGGTGATCGAGGGGTTCGTATTGCGTGGAACAGCGATCAGTGATATGAACGACTACGCAGCGATAAACGCTATCGGCCTCACCGATCTCGTGGTACGTAACAATCGGATCGAAAACTGCTTCTTCGGCATCCGCTTGAACAGTGTTCTGCGGGCTCTCGTTGAGCGCAATGTTGTGACAGGTGATGCTTCTGTAGAGGAGAACCGGCGTGCCAACGGCATCCATCTGTGGAAGTGCACAGGCATTAATATCCGAGGCAACCGTGTGCAGCACCACCGCGATGGTATCTACTTGGAATTCGTAACCGATTCACATATCGACTACGACACCAGTGCATTCAACTCACGCTATGGTCTACACTTCATGTTCAGTCACCGCGACAGCTATACGCACAACATCTTCGAGGAGAACGGTGCGGGGGTTGCCGTGATGTTCACCCACCATGTGACCATGACGGACAACCGTTTCCATAATAATTGCGGTGCCAGTTCATACGCGCTTATGTTGAAAGAGATCAATGATGTGGAAATAGCGCGCAACACGTTCACCGACAATACCATCGCTATACTTCTGGATGGCTGTAACCGCGGGCAAATACATGACAATTTCTTCGGTAATAATGGGTGGGGCGCAAAGCTTTTCGCGAACAGTATGGATTGTGTATTCGAGACCAATACGTTCACTGGTAACACCTTCGATGTAACCACGAACGGCGACCTTGTGCTAAGTACATTGAAGGGCAACTATTGGGACCGTTACCGAGGATATGACCTGGATCGCAACGGCATGGGAGATGTCCCCTACCGGCCTTTCGGACTATTCGCCTTGGTTACGGAACGAATGCCCTACGCCATGGTCCTTTCGCGCAGCTTAATGGTGCAACTGTTGGACCAGGCCGAGCAATTGTTACCCTCACTTACACCCAAAGCGTTGGAGGACCTTACCCCATTAATGAAACCGCCCCATGGATAGTGTGGTATTGAACAATGTTGGCAAACGCTACGGGAAACTGTGGGCATTGCGCAATGTCGATGCAGCATTCGCCTCGAGCGAAGTGATCATGGTGATCGGCCCCAACGGGTCTGGAAAAACCACATTGATCAAATGCATCCTGGGTCTGGTCCGTGCTACGGAAGGTAACATCCAAGTGCGCGGCCTGGATGTAAATGGCGATCCGATATACAGACATTCCATCGGTTATATGCCTCAGCTTTCGGAGTTTCCACGTGAGCTTACCGTTGAGCAGTTGTTGAATATGATGAACGACATCCGCAATGCGGCACCGGGTAGTACCGATGATCGGTTGATCAGCGCGTTGGGCGTTGATGGATTACTGAACAAACGTGTGAGCACATTGAGCGGCGGTATGCGTCAGAAAGTAAGCGCGGTTCTTGCCTTCCGGTATAAACCAAGTGTTCTGATCCTGGATGAACCCACTGCCGGACTTGATCCGATCAGTGCCGGAACCCTACTGGAAGCGGTGATGGAAACCAAACGCAATGGCGCCACGGTAATGATCACCTCACACATCATGGAAGAAGTTCAGCAACTGGGCGATCGTATGGCGTACCTGCAGGATGGAAACCTCAGGGCCCTTCTGGCCCCCGAGACCGTGATGGATGTTACCGGTGAAAAATTGCTTTCCAAGGCGTTACCAAAGTACCTGGCCAAACTCCCCAAGAACAATGTGGAAAGTCTGTAAATACACATTGATCGACCTGGCGCGCAATAAGTTCGCTTTGGGGTATGCGCTATTATTGATGCTGGTAACAATGGGGCTCTTCATACTGGAAGGCGACCCTACCAAAGCGTTGATCAGTACAACTCAGGTTGCGCTCGCCTTGGTGCCTTTATTGTCGGTGGTCTTCACCATCATCTACTTCTACAATCAATATGAGTTCACGGTTCTACTGGCGGTGCAGCCCATGCCTAGGCGCAACATCGTAATGGGGCAATTGGTGGCTGTGGCCTTGGCGCTATTGGTCGCGTTCCTTTTTGGTGTGGGGCTCCCCGTACTTGTATATTCCCCGGGTGGTGCCGGCTGCACACTTCTGCTGACCGGAGCTGCTTTAACTGCGGTATTCACCGCCATAGGTGGGTTGATCGCGGTAAAGAACCGGGATCGGGCTCGCGGAGTTGGGATCGGGCTCGTTACTTGGGTGATCATGGTACTCGTATACGATGCCATATTGCTTTGGATCATGTTCGGGTTCAGTGATCGCCCGATCGAGCCAGTGATCGTTCCGCTTGCGGCCTTGAATCCCATCGACCTCGCTCGGATACTGATCATGCTGAAGATCGACCTCGCCGCTTTACTTGGATACACGGGTGCGGTATATCAGCAATTCTTCGGTAGTGCGGGCGGCATGTTGGTATCATTGTTCGCTTTATTCCTTTGGGTGATCTTGCCCACGTTCTGGGCGGTACGTGCTTTCAAGCGTAAGAATTTATAATGCTCGATCGGTACGTGTACTTGTTGACGATCATCGGTAAGCGCTATCAGCGCATTTCAATTCATCTGTGATGTACTTCACCCTGATCATCCTACATCTGTTAGGTGCCAGCGTTTGGGTAGGTGGGCATTTGGTCCTCCTTTTATCCGTGCTGCCCAAAGCACTTCGGGATCGCGATCCTACGGTCATTTTGCGTTTCGAGCATCCGTTCGAGCGCATCGGAATACCAGCATTGGTCCTGCAACTGATCACCGGTTTATTGTTGGCACATCGCTATGTTCCCGGCATATTGCCTGCGTTCGACTTTGCTGATCGTATCCATCAAGTGGTCGCGATCAAATTGATCCTATTGTCACCACAGCGATCACCGGCGCCCATGCCCGGTTCTGGATCATTCCATCACTCACCCCAAAACGACTTCCGTTCCTAGCTGCACATATCGCATTGGTAACCGGTATTGCTGTCGCCATGCTGGTGTTGGGAGCTTCAATAAGGCTATCATGAATATTACTGTGAACTATCATACGAACAACTGACATTGCTCATTTGCCGGTTTCACATCCCGGCAGACATTGCACCCATAAACTTTGAACCATGCGCAAGCAGAACATTTCCATTTTATCGATCCTGGCATTCAGCGTGACTTTATTAGCGGCCTGTGGCGGCGATGCACCAGCTCCTGTTCAGGACAACACATCCTCAACCCCTGTCGAAGGCGGACAAAGCACAGTTAAGGATGATCAGTCACAAAAAGATGTGGTGGGAATTGCTGTCGGTTCCAAGGACCACACGACCCTGGTTGCAGCAGTACAAGCTGCTGAACTTGTTGATGCACTCAGCAATGCCGGTCCATTCACGGTGTACGCGCCTACCAATGCTGCATTTGAAGCACTTCCTGCCGGAACAGTTGAGGGGTTGTTGAAACCCGAGAACAAAGGAGACCTCATTAATATCCTGGAGTACCACGTGGCACTCGGCGTTCTGAAACCAGAGATGCTGAAGAACGGCCAGAGACTTGGCATGGTGAACGGCCAAAATGCGGAGATCACCGTTGTTGACGGTAATGTTATGATCAATGGAGCAAAGGTGGTAGCCACCGTGCCAGCAAGCAATGGCATTGTTTGCGTGATCGAGCAAGTGCTCTTGCCACCAGCCACAAAATAATAATTCATCTGCACATACGGGAAAAGTGTGCAGTTGGGTGAAAGCGGCGAAAGCGTCCTGAACGGACGCTTTCGTTGTTCAACCCAAAATTTGCACAAGAAGAACTTTTGCATCACCTTAGCCCGGCCTGACGAAAGTCATCTTTCAAGCTGACCTAGTTCAAGGTAGGGTAAACTGATCATTATCAGTTTCGCGTCGCCTAAGGAGAGTACACTTGATGAGCGTCATCTTTCTACTGATCACTTGCAGCACAGTTGTAGCCCTGGTCTTTCTGGGTGCCTTCGTTTGGGCTGTTCGCAAAGGGCAGTATGATGATGACCGATCGCCCGCAGTACGTATGTTGCACGACCTTCCACCCCAAGTGGATCCCAAGACGACAGCCGAATAGCCACGCCCCTCCTTTTCGAAAGCAGCAAAGCAAGATCAAGAAACCATGATGGAACGTTTTCAATACGACAACCGCATTGCAAAGAACTTCATGTTCGTTACCTTACTATGGGGTGTAGTCGGCACGTTGGTGGGGTTAACAGCTGCCATGCAATTGGTACTTCCTTCATGGAACTTCGCTGAATGGGGCAGCTTCGGGCGGTTGCGTCCGTTGCATACGAACGCCATGGTCTTTGCCTTCGTAGGCAACGCCATTTTTGCGGGTGTTTATTACAGCTTGCAACGTCTGTTGAAAACGCGGATGTACAGCGATCTGCTCAGCGCGATCCATTTCTGGGGTTGGCAGTTGATCATTGTTGCAGCAGCTATAACCCTACCCTTGGGAATGACAACGGGTAAGGAATATGCGGAATTGGAATGGCCCATCGACATTGCGATCACCTTGGTCTGGGTGGTATTCGGTATCAACATGTTCGGCACTATACTCAAGCGTCGTGAGCGGCACTTGTACGTGGCGATCTGGTTCTACATCGCAACATGGGTGACTGTCGCCATGTTGCACATCGTGAACAGTATTGAACTACCGATCTCACTCACCAAGAGCTACAGTTATTATGCAGGTGTGCAGGATGCGCTTGTGCAATGGTGGTACGGACACAATGCCGTAGCATTCTTCTTGACCACACCCTTCTTGGGATTGATGTATTACTTCTTGCCCAAAGCTGCGAACCGTCCGGTATACAGCTATAAACTTTCGATAATCCACTTTTGGAGTTTGATCTTCCTCTATATCTGGGCGGGTCCGCATCACTTGTTATACAGCGCGCTGCCGGAATGGGCACAATCGCTAGGCGTAGTATTCAGTATAATGTTGATCGCACCGAGCTGGGGCGGTATGCTCAACGGCCTGCTCACCTTGCGCGGTGCTTGGGACCGTGTACGTGAAGATCCCGTGCTCAAGTTCATGGTGGTAGCAGTTACCTGTTACGGCATGGCAACGTTGGAAGGTCCTCTGCTGAGCATCAAGAGCATCAATGCCATTGCACACTTCACGGATTGGATCATTGCCCACGTCCACATTGGTGGATTGGGTTGGAACGGCTTCTTGGCCTTTGGTATGATCTACTGGATGGCCCCACGCCTTTACGGCACCAAGCTGTATTCCACCACGCTGGCGAATTGGCATTTCTGGTTGGGCACATTGGGTATCATCTTCTATGCTATCCCACTTTATTTCGCTGGCTTCTTCCAAAGTCTTATGTGGAAGCAGTTCACCCCGGATGGGTTCCTGGTCTACAAGAACTTCCTGGATACCTTGTTGGAGATCCAGACCGCATACTGGTTACGGGCATTGGGAGGCACATTGTACATCACCGGTATATTGATCATGATCTACAATATCCGCAAGACGGTAAGCACAGGTAAACTCATCGCCAACGAAGATGCCGAGGCACCGGCAATGGAAGCAGAAGTAGCATCGACTTCTGCTGGGCACTGGCATCGGGCCATTGAAAAGCGCCCGATCCAAATGTTGATCTTGAGTTTGATCGTCGTTGGCATCGGTGGTGTACTGGAGATCGTGCCTACGTTTCTCGTGAAGAGCAACATCCCAACAATAAGTCAAGTAAAGCCATACACACCACTTGAGCTTCATGGCCGGGACATTTACGTACGCGAAGGATGCTACACCTGCCACTCTCAAATGATACGTCCGTTCCGCAGTGAAACAGAACGTTATGGGGAATATGCGAAGGCGGGCGAATTCGTTTATGATCATCCGTTCCAATGGGGCAGCAAACGCACAGGCCCCGATCTGTTGCGCGTAGGAGCCAAGTATCCCGATAGCTGGCATTACTACCACATGTTCGACCCCACGTCCATGAGCCCTGGATCCTTGATGCCGGCCTATACAGCAATGTTCGAGAACGAGTTGGATATTACCACTACGGAGAAAAAGATCGAGGCTATGCGAACGATGGGCGTACCGTATGCCGAGGACTTCCCTGCAAAAGCAAACGACGACATCGTGAAACAGCGCGATGCGATAACGGCTCGATTGAAAAAGGACGGGATCGATGCTCAAAGCGATCGCGAGATCATTGCGGTCATCGCCTACTTGCAACGGCTGGGAACGGACATCAAGAGCAAACCGGTCGTAGAGATCAGTCAGCTACCCTAATGCTGAAATTCATCAAGCACCACATGGACACGATCAACGGGATCGGTATATACCCGGCGATCTCGTTCGTACTGTTCTTCACCTTCTTCGTTCTGATGCTGGTCTGGTTGCGGAAAGTGGGTCGCGATCACATGGACCACATGGCAGCACTGCCGATCAACGAAGAATTTTCCACCCTCGAAATAGAACACAATGATCATTGAGCGCAATTCAATCCTACGCGGAACCGTCATTGCCTTCATGGCAACGACCACGCTACCCCTTCTCGCACAGGACGCAGTGCAGGCCGTTCAAGTAGAACCCGTGCTACACGTGAGCCGGGATCTCCTCTATGCGCTGGTTGCACTGGCTTTGACACAGGTGATATTCATTGCTTCTTTGGCGAGCATAATGCGCACCATGGGCGGTCCGGGAGGATGGATCACCAAATTGCTGAGTGATCGCAACAAAGCAGCCATTCTGCTGCCATTCCTGTTGCTCACCGCGAGCACCGTCAATGCGCAAGCATTCAAAGGAACTGATGCTGACATAAGCAGCTATCACACCTTCTGGATACTGACGATCATCAATGCATTTCTATTCATCATCCTGCTCGTTCAATTGAATCTGGTACGGAGGCTTACGCGCATGGTAAGCGGTTCAGAAGAAAAAGAAGCCGCACTTGAAACAGCAAGAGCGCTGGAACCAAGTTGGTGGGATAAGCTGATGAAGAGCTTGACCAAGCAGGTTGAGATCGAAAAGGAAAAAGACATCTTGTTGGAGCACGACTATGATGGTATCCGCGAGCTTGACAACGTGCTGCCGCCTTGGTGGGTGTGGTTGTTCTACGGTTGTATTGCATGGGGCGTATTCTACTTGGCCGCAGTCCATGTCCTGGATATCCTACCGGAACAGAACACAGAATACAAAGAAGCCATGGCACAAGCGGAGATCGACATTGCAGCATATAAATCGACCCAGACCGCTACAGTGGATGAGACCAATGTGGAAATGAGCACTGAGGCGAACTTTCTGGCAGCGGGCAAAGCCAACTTCACAACCTTCTGTACACCTTGCCACGGGGCCGATGCAGCTGGATCCGAGAACTCTGTTGGTCCGAATCTGACAGATGCTCATTGGATACATGGCGGTGGCATCAAGAACGTGTTCAAGACCATCAAGTACGGCGTTCCGGAAAAAGGCATGATCAGTTGGAAGAGCCAATTGCAACCTAAAGAGATCAGTGAATTATCCAGCTACATCATGAGCTTACAGGGCACAGGCCCTGCCACACAAAAAGCACCGCAAGGTGAGCTCTGGCAAGAAGATGGAGCCGTGCCTACCGATAGTACGGCCATCACTGCGGATACTACGTCCGTGGCGGTGACGCAATGACACCTCAACCCGCTCATATAAAGCGCGACACAGCGCCGGATGAAAGCTACCGGGATGCGATAAGCACGGTGGACAAAGCAGGAAAACGCGTTTGGGTCTATCCGAAGAAACCCAAGGGAAAGTTCACCAAGTGGCGACAGCTGTTCGCCTATTCCGTGCTTGTCCTTTTATTCGTTGGTCCGTTCATTCGCATAGACGGAGAACCCTTGTTGATGATCAACTTGGTGGAACGACGGTTCGTTTTCTTCGGGCAGGTGTTCTGGCCACAGGACTTCTTGATCTTCGTGATCGGCTTTCTCACGTTCATTGTCTTCGTCGCCTTGTTCACCGTCGCGTTCGGTCGGCTTTTCTGTGGCTGGGCCTGTCCGCAAACGGTATTCATGGAACATGTTTTCCGCCGAATAGAGTACGCCATTGAGGGCGATTGGAAACAACAACAAGCCTTGAACAAAGGCCCGATGGATGCCAACAAGGCTTGGAAGAAAACGCTGAAGCACATCATCTTCTTCAGCATCAGCTTCATCATTGCGAACACCTTTCTGGCCTATATCATCGGTTCGGATGAATTGTTGAGGATCATTAGGGAACCAGCGAACCAGCACATGGGTGGTCTGGCAGCGATCGTTGCGTTCAGCGGAGCGTTCTATGGCAACTTCGCGTTCTTCCGGGAACAAGCATGTACCACGGTTTGTCCTTATGGTCGCTTACAGGGCGTATTGTTGGATCGCAAAGCATCATCATCGCTTATGATCATGTACGTGGCGAGACACGTGGTCTTTTCCGGAAGAACGAGGTGCGCGAAGAAGCCGGCAAGGGCGATTGCATCGATTGCAAGGCCTGTGTTCATGTATGTCCTACGGGGATCGATATCCGCAACGGAACACAATTGGAATGTGTGAATTGCACGGCATGCATTGATGCGTGTGATCACATGATGGAAAGTGTGAACTTGCCCAAAGGGTTGATCCGCTATGCCAGTGAATCCGAGATCGCGGACAAGAAGCCGTTCCGTTTCGATACACGGATGAAGGCGTATTCCGTGGTATTGGTAGCGCTGATCGGTGTACTCAGCACGTTGATCGCCATACGATCTGATACGGATACTACCCTTCTACGCACGCCAGGAATGCTCTTCCAAGAACAACCGGATGGCCGCATCAGTAACTTGTACCACGTTAAGACCATGAACAAGACACAATACGATATGCCCTTGCGTATGGAATTGATGAATGCTGATGGCGAGATCAAGTTGATCGGAAAGTCGATGGACCTGAAGGCTGGTGAATTGGCGCAAGGTGAGTTGTTCATCATCCTTCCAAAGATCAATTGCAAGGCACCAAGACCAAGTTGGTGATAGGCGTTTTCAGTGGTGATAAGCTCTTGAGAAAGTAAAGACATCCTTTGTGGGACCGATCGTGATCAATAAGAAATGAATTGGGGAAAAGGAATAACACTAGCGCTGATCGCCTTTGCGGGAATGATGGCCTACTTCCTGATCAGAGCTTCGGGGAATCCTTCACCTTTGGTAACGGACAAGTACTACGAACAAGAGCTGAAATACCAGCAACGGATCAACAATACCAACCGCGCAGATGCACTTTCGGCGGATGGTGATGCGGATCACTGCAAATGGCATTCGAGTGGAATTCCCAAAAGAAATTGACCCTGGAACAATGACGGGCGAGCTCACACTGCTGCGCCCGAACAACCCTACTTTGGATAAAGCGATCGCAGTAATGGCAAGCAGTGATGGTATTTTCGAGATCGAAGGGGATCTACTTGCGCCTGGCCGGTACAACGCCTTGTTGGAATGGAAAGCAGGTGAGAGCGCGTATTACTCTGAACAAAGAATAGTGGTACAATGAATGCGCTGCTCGCCACCGCTTTCATACTTGGTATTGCGGGCAGCGCGCATTGTGTTGGAATGTGCGGACCTATTGCTTTGGCCGTGCCCTCCCCTGCACCGGGTTGGCGTGCAAGGCTCAGCAGCACGTTGATCCTGAATAGCGGACGACTTCTCACGTACATGCTCTTGGGTGTAGCATTCGGAGCCTTTGGAAAAGCATTGGAGCTTGCCGGCCTCCAGCGCACCACGACGATCGTTGCCGGGACCATATTGCTGATATCCGTGATCGTACCGGGCCTCTTTGAGCGTTGGTCACCCACGGGATCAATAGCCCTGTTCATTGGTAGAATGCGTAGTCTGCTGGCAAGGAACTTGAAACGCACTGCGCCCGAAGCCTTGTTCCTTACGGGATCGCTCAATGGTCTATTACCATGCGGATTGGTCTATGCCGCTGCGCTTGGAGCCGCAACATTCGGAACGGTATGGCAAGGTGCATTGTTCATGGCGTTGTTCGGATTAGGAACTTGGCCTGCATTGATCGCGTTGAGAATGAGTGGATCCATGCTCGGCACCAATGCCCGTAAAATGTTGCGCCGAGCTTCACCTGTCCTTGTAACAACGTTAGCCGTGTTAATGATCCTACGCGGCTTGGAATTAGGAATACCTTTGATAAGTCCACCACCGCCGACAGTAGCTGGCACCATTATTAATTGTCATTGAACAAGATCCCATGAACACCACGACAGAAAAAAAAGTACACATTACCGACCTCCATAACGACCATGAACTTTGGTTGAACAAATTGGCGTTCTGCAAAGAAGAGATCAGCATTTTGGAACACCGCATGGAAGAGATCGCGAAGCGGAACACCGGATATGAGGTCATGGCAGAGCTGGAGCACTTCCAGAACCAATACATCCGTCAACGTGAAGTGATCGATGAACTCAGACACGAACTGAAGCTCCATGAGAACGGGTTGGCGAAAGAGAGCATAGAGCATCCCATAGCGATCGACCATCGGCTTTTTACGGATCACACCACGCATCGCGGAGCTATGGAGACATTCGACAAATTATACTACGAACTGAAAAGTGAATTCATGCAGTGGTTGGTGAAACGCATGTGATGGTATCCATTAAGTGATCGATCGCTTGATCGGTCACGTAATGTCCGGTCGTGACCACTATTTCAAATTGAATGTTGCGCATCCACTTCATACTATACGTGCAGGATCAACTCCGTAGCACATCATTCTACACCGCTCTACTAGGCCTGGAACCCACGCTCAACGTACCGGGCATGACGGAGTTCGAACTTCCCGGTGGCAGCGTTCTGGGATTGATGCCGGAGAACGGAATTGCCAAGATCATCAGTGGGCCACTACCCCATCCTTCTACCGCTAATGGCACACCGAGATGTGAGTTGTACCTGGTAGGTACGGATCTTGTTGCTGCGTGCGAACGAGCCAAGCAAGCCGGAGCGCGGTTGATAGACGGAGCCAAAGACCGCGATTGGGGACATCGCACAGCATATTTCGTGGATCCGGATGGACATGTCATCGCGTTGGCATGTCAGATCGATCATTGATCGGGGTTTATACCAGTTCCTTGCGTCTTCCCTGACATTCGTCAGGGTAATACACGCAATAGCCCGGTACGTTTGTGTATTGCGCCCTTGAGGCGTACGCTACAATGCCATTGCAATCGATCACATCGATACGTGAATTGGTGCGCGAACTTTTGCGGCACCGGGACCGAAGTGAATTTGGAGAGATCCTAGCACGCTACAATGTTCCAATAAAGGACATTGCGCCCTATTTCCGCTGGAACAATAAACACTACACCCGCACCTGCATCCAACGGAACAATGACTTTGAACTTTTGGTGATCTGCTACGAACCCGGCCAAAGTACAAGCATCCATGATTATGACAGCCAAACGGCCTGGATACATGCTGTGAAGGGGGAGGTGGTGGAAGAACGTTTCATCTATACCGGTGACGGACTCCAAAGAACATGCGAATTGATGCTGCGACCAGGAGAAGATGACTCGCTCACCAATGGCTCCTCGATCCACCGGTTCATCAATAAAGGACCTGAACGTGCAATTACGTTGAATCTCTACGCAAAACCGATGAGCAAGTGGCGTGTCTACGATCCAGGCACGGGAGAAGCCACTATCGCACCAGCAGGTCCAGCGCCGTGAGCTTACCTGCGCCTGCTCTGCCTTATCTTTCCGGCATGAGCACCTCAAAGGCAAAGGTTCTGGACACGTTGGACATGGAACGGGTCGGTGGTCTACTGTTCCGAACCGCAGCGGAAGGACTGGTGGTTGTTGATCGCGCTGGGGTGATCGTAATGAACAACCCACGGCTCAATACCATGTTCGGATACGCGAATGATGAATTGAGCGGTAGAACAATAGAAATATTGATCCCTGATGCGATACGCGGACAACACAAGAACCATAGAGAAAAGTACAATGAAAGGCCAGTGGAACGTTACATGGGGATCAGAATGGAACTCAACGGGAAGCGCAAGGATGGAAGCATATTCCCCGTTGAGGTCAGTCTCAATCGCTTCAAAGTGGACGAAAAGCAGTATGCAATGGGGCTAGTGACCGATATTACGCTGCGGCACGAGGCAGGAGGTCGTGTTACGCAGGAGCAAACAGGAATTGGAAGAACTGGTACACCAGCGCACAGCGGAACTGAAGACCGCGGAATCAACTATTCGTGAAGCATTGGAAAAAGAGCGTGAACTGCATGCATTGAAGAGCAGGTTCGTGGCCATGGCAAGTCACGAATTCCGCACTCCGCTCAGCACGATGCGCAAGCAGTGTGGATCGATCGGCAGGTATACGGAAGAAGCCAGTGATGAGAAAGTGGACAAACACATTGGCCGGATACGGAACAAAGTGCGGGAGATGACCGCCATGTTGAACGAGTTCCTTTCACTGGAACGTATCGAGCAAGGGCAGGTACAATGCAATCCATCCACCTTCGACATTGTTGTCTCAGTATTGAATTGATCGAAGAATTGCGGCAATTGGCCAAACTGGGCCAAGCGTTGGATTATGACCACACGGCCGGAGAACGTACCGTATTATTGGACCGCCAGATGCTGAGCAATGTGATCGCCAACCTGGTGACCAATGCGATCGAATACTCACCGGAGAACAAACCCGTCAAATTATCCACTCAAGTTGAGCACGACCGATTGATCGTTACCGTACGCGATGGAGGCATGGGCATCCCTGAAGAAGATCAACAGCATCTATTCGAACGTTTCTTCCGTGGTAGCAACGCATCCACGATACAAGAACAGGACTTGGCCTAAATCTTGTGAAACGCTATTTGGAAATTCTCCAAGGCACGATCGACTTCAAAAGCGCACCTTGGCAATACACTGTTCACGGTCACCCTTCCGACAAAACTAGCTACCTGACACAATTCGTGAAGACCATACTATTGATAGAGGACGATGCCGACATGCGTGAGAACACCGCCGAGATATTGGAACTCGCGGACTACCGTGTATTGAAAGCGGAGAACAGGAGGCGCGGCGTGGAAATAGCCCGCGGAGGAATCACCCGATTCGATACTCTGCGACATCATGATGCCGGAACTCGATGGACATGGTGTACTGTACCTGTTGGGCCGCGATCCAGCAGCCGGCAGCCGAGATCCGTTCATCTTTCTCAGTGCAAAAGCAGAACGCAGCGATGTGCGAAAGGGGATGGAATTGGGTGCCGATGACACCTCACCAAACCATTCGAAGAGGGTGATTGCTCAATGCCGTAGAAGGGCGTTTGAAACGGAGCGATCTATTCCGCAAAGGCTTTGACAATGGCTTCGAAGGCCTGAACAAATTCATGGACAAGGCCCGCGGTCTGGAAGCGTTGAAGGATATAAGCAGCCATCGCAAAACGCGCAAGATCGCGAAGAAGGAAACCTTGTTCCATGATGGCGACGGATGCGCCAGCTCCCGTACATCGTAGCTGGGAAAGTGCGCACGTACAAGATGAACAACGACGGCAAGGTGGTGACGGGCCTCCACGGGATCGGTGATTTCGTGGGCTACATGGGACTTTTGGAGAACGGCCGTGCCATGGAGACCGCCGAAGCGTTGGAAGACTGCGAAGTTGCGCTGATCCCGTGCGAAGACCTCTTGGCCCTGCTGCATAAGGACCGTGATAGGCATCCGCTTCATCAAAATGCTCACGCACGATGTAAAAGGAAAGGAAAAGCACTTATTGCAACTTGCCTATGCCAGCGTTCGTCAGCGCGTTGCGCAAGCGCTGTTACGTGTGCATGACCGCTATGCGGAGGAGGACAAAGCAGACCTCGGCTTGCGCATAAGCAGAGAAGACCTAGCAAGCATCGTGGGCACGGCAACGGAATCACTGATCCGGTGTTTGAGCGACCTGAAGGATGAAGGACTGATCACCACGCAAGGCCGGGATATTCAGATCGCTGATAAAACAGGTCTGGAGAAGCTGGCCTATCGGCGAGAGTACCATCGAGTTTAAGTGGATACTAGCATACCGGACAGTCTAGATCTTGCTGCATAACCAAGGATCTTATCAACGCCAGAAATACATTATCTTGGCTTTCAATTCCTTACGACCTCTTTTCACGGCGCTTGGATAGCGGAACTATCTAAGGGTCGTTGGATAAGCCTCTTGTTGGCCATAATCAAAAACACAATAATCATGGATTCAATATTTGAAAATCACTGCACGTCCTTGGAACAATAGAACGGACCGGATAATTTTGTGCACTGCTAAAATAGGAAAGGGACCCCCTGATTGCGTCGCGGATCCTTTCCATAATTGAAAATAGTACCATGGGCAAAATTAAGGCAAGGCTCGGAACTCCGGTTTACGGACGGCTGTTATCGCTTATCACCGAAAGACTTCCATAATGCGGTAGTTGAAACCGGTGCAGACTTCGCTGTAAAGCTCAACTACATGGACCTTGATGGGGTGCTATAGGTTTTTGCCGTGTTCCAAAGAACTTCGGGGCTTCACGAACTCACCAGTGGTTTAGCGGGTTATAGCGAAGGTCTGAAACACTACAGAGGTTACTCACCTGCCCAAACGCAGCACCTAAGCGATACGAATAAGAGCGACCACCAGAGTTGTTCGCTAGGGTTTTCCGGACCTTCTACCGCCGATATAGACACTATTTATCGGACGGCAGTTTGCCAAAAGAACAGACGTTGGCTACGTAATTTGTTCTTGGTAGACTCAACCACAGTTACACTTTTCAAAGAGATAAAGGCTTGTGGGCGCACTCCTGCCGACGGAAAACGCAAGAGGAACTTGGAGTGAAGGTCCACATGGAGTGCACCTTACTGAAGAAGTGCCATCTCTGATTCGGATTTACAAAGCGGCCACCAACGACAAGCAGTTCATGCCTGAGTTCAAGAACATGGCCAAGGGAACCATGTTGGTGTTCAATAGGGGCGTACATGAACTACCCTTTGTATAGGCACTGGGGTAAGACCGGGGTGCATTTGTTACGCGCCTAAACCTGCACGAAGCACAGGTGCAAATACTTACTTGTCCGCGATGGCCCGGTAAGCGCAAGCGCCAAGAAGGCTGGAGTACTCAAAAAGACCAATGGGTTCTGCTGGGCCACGAAGGCGAACTCAACCCTATACTGTTGCGCTTGATAGCCTACGACCAGACCTTCAAACGCCACCTTGCAATTCATTACCAACATGGGTAAAATGGGATCCGGTGGAGCGTAGCCCGAGCCTATAAACAGCGGTAGGAAATTAGAGATACTATTCAAGCGTCTCAAGCAGAACCTGAAGTTTACCGACTTCATAGGTGACAATGAGAACGCGATCGGATCAAGATCTGGTGCGTAATCATGGATCTATTGGTAAAATCAATATAAGGGTATTTACTCTATTTCAAGATCCGTAGCATATTCAACGATGGTGGAGCTGGTGCTGATGCATTTAATGGCCCAGCGAGATTACAAAGGAATTGTTCACTGAAACCACATGATCATACCACTTTTCGGATGTACCCCAACCAACGGCTTTACGTTTTTAACGGACCACCTAACTTTGGTGTCCGGCAGACCAGTTCAGCAAAATAAGGTCTTCCGGGACGTCAATCTGCCGAGCTGGGATTGTTCCGGACGACGATGATTTGAAAA